>JALHRQ010000009.1 GCA_022841375.1 Burkholderiales bacterium | reverse complement strand
CCAAGCTAAATGCAGTGGCGAGGAAATTAAATGACCGCCCAAGGAAAACACTACACTACGAAACACCCGCCGAACGATATCGACAATCTGTTGCGTCGATCGGTTGAATCCGCAGCCGACTGCGGACGTTGGCAAAATTTCGATTAGGCGAATTTTCTACACTCCCGACATAAGCTATTGATAGAGCGTAGGAATTGTCAGATTAAAAGTGGACTGTTTTACCTGCGGGTCATGGCAGACATCATGCAGTGGCACCGGACCCGCCGGACACGCTCAATCCTCCTGCAGCATCCGCCAATACTGATATTTCATGGTACCTGCCGCGCCGGCGACGATGGCGATGAAGGTCAATATGGCCCCCAGCGCGACTGTGGACATGCCGGTAATGGCTTGCCCCACGGTGCAACCCATCGCCAGCACGCCGCCCACACCCATCAGCACGCCGCCGATGGCGTGATTGACGAAATCCCGGATTGAAACAAACCACTCAATACGAAAACTGCGCGAGGCCAGCGCGTAAAGGAATGAACCGGCAATCACGCCGGCCAGTGCTGCAACGCCAAAATTGACCAGCGAAAAATCACCCGGACTCAGCAGATAACGCGTAGCGTCGCCCATCGGACTGATGAAGTTGTAAGACTGCACCTGCACGCGGCTGGGTACGACGGTTGCAAATTCGGCGTATTCCTTCCATGACTGCCCGAACGAACTGCCGGTAATGTACCAGCCGGCAAGGACTGCAACACCGACCGATATACCGCCCAGCAGATTGTCAACGCTGTGACGAAACTCCGCTGAACGGAACACATGAATCAGCAGGACGACGGCAATGACGCCGCCGACGGCTGCGTTAAAACCGCGAGAGGGCCGCAGACCCGACAGTCCGGCGATCAGCGCACCGAGTTCCTGCGACGGGACACCTCGCTGAGCGAGATCGATGGTCGTCGCCGACACCCAGGGATGGAACAGCTGTTCGTAAAACGGCGTCCACAGCATCAAATAAGACATCACTGCGGCAATCACCAGCACAACCAGGGATTTAAGATTGCCGGTGCCGACACGCACCAGTGTCTTGTTGCCACAACCGCTGGCCAGCGTCATGCCGATGCCGAACAGGGCACCACCGACGAGATAGCGCAGCCAACTGAAGTTGGCGGTGCGGTAAGGCGGAAACGTTTCCGTACCGAGGCTGATAACGCCCGCGGACTCCAGCACTGCAACACCGCCCATCGCCACGGCCATTGCCAGCAGCCACGCACGCATGCGGCCATGGTCGCCCATGTTGACCCAGTCGGATACCGCACCCATGGTACAGAAGCTGGTCTTGTTGACGATGGCGCCAAACACCGCGGCAATCACAAACACCGCGCCCAGCACCTGGTAATGCACATTGAATTCCATCAGCGACTCCCGATGCGCGTCGCTGCCGGAGGGCAACGTTGCGCGTGCTTAATCGGCGGCAGTTTACTGCGCACCCGATAAATTACTGTAAGTATTTGTTTTTAATGATTTATTTATAACGGGTTGGATCGGCAACGCCGGCGCCTTCAAAACCGGCACGGCGCAAGCGGCAGGAGTCACAAACACCGCAGGCACGCCCCGCGGCATCCGCCTGATAACACGACACCGTCAGCGCGTAATCCACACCCAGCGCGATGCCTCGGCGAATGATGTCGGCCTTGCTCAGTGTGATGATGGGCGTATGCAAATGCAGCCGGCGCCCTTCGACCGCAGCCTTGGTCGCCAGATTCGCCAACGTTTCGAACGCACGCATGTATTCGGGCCGGCAATCCGGATAACCCGAATAATCGACCGCGTTGGCGCCAAACCAGATATCGGCGGCGCCGGTGACTTCGGCTTCCGCCAGTGCCAGCGCGAGCATGATGGTGTTGCGTGCCGGTACATAGGTCACGGGTATGCCCGGCTGCACGCCATCCACCGGCACCGGGATTGCCAGATCAGTCAGTGCGGAGCCGCCAACTGCGCCGAGGTCGATGCGCACGACCTTGTGCGCGACCGCGCCCAAAGCCTGCGCGACCCGTGCCGCAGCATCCAGCTCGGAGCGGTGGCGCTGGCCATAGTCGATTGACAGGCAATGACAGTCATGGCCGACTGCACGGGCCATCGCCAGCGTGGTGGCGGAATCCAGCCCGCCGGAGAGCAGCACGACTGCGGGAGAGTTCATTACTCAGTATCCAGTTCAGTGTCCGGCTCAGTGACCCACTCAGTGTCCAGGCTTTTCGCCCCACAACAGCTTGTGCAGCTGCACCTGCATGCGCACCGGCAGACGGTCGCGCAATATCCATTCGGCAAGCTGACGCGGTTCAAGTTTGCCGTGCACCGGCGACATCAGCACCGGGCATGACGCATCCAGGCGGTGCTGGCTGATTTGTTCGCATGCCCACCGGTAATCGGCCTCGTCGCACAACACGAACTTGATTTCGTCATTCCGCGTCAGATGCGCAAGGTTGGACCATAAATTGCGTTCGCACTCCCCGGAGCCGGGCGTTTTCAGATCAATAATTTTTGAAATACGCGGATCAACAGCCGACACGTCCAGCGCACCGCTGGTTTCCAGCGAGACCGAATAACCGGCATCAGCCAGGCGCTGCAGCAACAGCGGCGCCTGTTTCTGCGCCAGCGGCTCGCCGCCGGTGAGCGTCACGTAGTGCGCGCCATGTGCGGCGACGCGACCGAGGATTTGATCGAGCGTCAGCGACTCACCACCGTGGAAGGCATACGCAGTGTCGCAATAGCCGCAGCGCAGCGGACATCCAGTCAGCCGCACAAACACCGTGGGCAGTCCGGTGCGGCTGGTTTCACCCTGCAGCGAATGAAAAATTTCCGTCACGCGCAGCGTGGTCGCGGCGGAAACGGCGGCGGATTTTTCGGTCACGGTGGTATTCACGGCAGTGATTCTACCGGGATGCGGCGCAAAGCCGCAGCAACTCAGCGCAAATTGGCGACGCGCCGGCGCGCTTTTTCCGCGGCTTCGGAGGACGGATAACGCGCGATCAGGCCGTCCATGGTCTTGCGCGCGGCGGGATTGTCACCCGCCTCGAGCTGCGCGCTGGCCATGTTAAGCAGTGAGTCCGGCACCGACGGGCTGTCGGGATAAGCCGCCACCAGTTTCTGCTGGCTGGCGATCGCATTCTTGTAATCGCGCAGATTGAAATACGAATCACCGATCCAGTACTGGGCGCGCGGCGCCAAAGTGCTTTTCGGGTATTTGGTAATAAAGGCCTGAAACGCGGTGATCGCGCCCTGGTAATTGCCGATACGGCGCTGCCCCTGCGCGCGTTCATAGGTTTCGTTTTCTTCAACGCTGATGTTGCCGGTCGGCGCCGGTTTTGGCGCTTCGGCCACTACAGCGCCCGCAGCAGGCGCTGCAGCTCCCGCCGCCGGTGCAACCGCTGCTCCGGATTGCTCAAAACGCCGCAGACGCTGGTCAAGATCGACATACATATCGCGCTGCCGCTTGGCGACACCTTCTATATTGTTGCCCAGCGTTTCGACCTGGCCGCGCAGGTTGCGGATTTCCTCGCGCAGCTTCTCGATTTCCGCGACCAGCGCCAGCACCGGCTGCGCTTTGGCATCTTCTTCGAGTTTGGCCAGCCGGCCGGCCATGCCATCACCTTGCTGGCGCAGTTCGTCGACGCGCTTCTGCTGTTCGGCGATCTGCTTGCGTGCGATTTCGTCGTCAAACAGTCCGGCGGTGGCCGGACTGGGGGCAAAAAGACCGGCGCATAAGGCAAGCGCCGCGGCCGCAGTGCGCATGCTGCAATACTTCATGGTCGGGAATCAGTCGTTCGGATAAGCGAGATCGGCACGGCGGTTTTCCGCCCAGCTCTTCTCGTCATGTCCGGTGGCTTTGGGCTTTTCCTCGCCGAAACTGACGGATTCAATCTGGTCGGGCTGCGCGCCGAGCAGCTGCATCGCCTGTTTCACCGCATCGGCACGACGCTGGCCGAGAGCCAGGTTGTATTCGCGGCTGCCGCGCTCATCGGCGTTGCCCTGCACCGTCATTTTCACGCCACGGTTCTGCTGCAGATAACGCGCGTGCGCCGCCACTACCGGTTTGAATTCTTCCTTGACAACATTGCTGTCGAGTTCGAAATAGATGGTGCGTTTGGACAGAATATTGGACGGGTCTTTCAGAGCATTGCCCGACATGCTCGAAGATTCCAGTGGTTTGGAGGTCGGGCCGGTGGTCTGGGTCTGGGTCGGCGGCTTCTGCTGCGCGGCCGCGGCCGCAGCGGCATTGCGGTCTTCAACTGCGGCGCCCTCCTGTTCCATGGTCGGCGTGCTGCTGCAGGCGGCGAGTATCGCCGCGGCCGCAAATGCGAGAATTAATCGTTTCATGTTAGGACTCCTTGTCGACTGAAGTGGTTTGCTGAGTAGTATTCTGGATACTATTTCTGTTTTTCTATTATTTATTGACCACGGGACTCCACGCAGGTTCACGCGCATCCCCGACATCGGCAGTGAAACGCTGCTTGATGCGGCCGTCGCTGGACACTGCGGCCAATATACCACGCCCCCCTATCTCGGTTGCGTAGAGGATGATCTTGCCGTTGGGTGCAAAACTCGGTGATTCATCGATGCCGCCGTCGGTCAGCACCTGTACCTGGCGCGACGCAAAATCCTGTACGGCGACATTGAAGCGGCCGCCATTACGCTGGATGAAAGTGAAGCTCTTGCCGTCGGGACTGTGCCGCGGCGACACGTTATACGTGCCTTCGAAGGTCACCCGCTGCGCAGCGCCGCCAGCAGCGGAAATACGATAGATCTGCGGACCGCCACCGCGGTCGGAAGTAAACAGGATGGACTGGCCGTCCGGTGAAAAATTGGCTTCGGTGTCGATTGCCGAACTCTGCGTCAATCGCACCGGCGCGCCGCTGCCGTCGGCATTGATCGTGAACAACTGCGAACCGCCGTCGCGGGTCAGCGTCACCACCAGACGTTTGCCGTCGGGAGACCATGCCGGCGCGCTGTTGCTGCCACGGAACTGGGCAACAGGCTGACGCGCGCCGGTGACCAGTGACTGCACGTAAACCACGGGTTTTTTCTGCTCGAAGGAAACATAGGCCAGCCGCGTGCCGTCCGGCGACCACGCCGGTGAAATGATCGGCTCGTTGGAAGAGAGCACGCTTTGCGCGCCGAAACCGTCGGCGTCGGCGACGTGCAGTTCGTAGTTCCGGCCCCGTTTGACCACATAAGTGATACGCGTTGCAAACACGCCGGTGTCGCCGGTGAGTTTTTCGTAAATGACGTCGGCGATCTTGTGCGCGGTCAGGCGCAGCTGGCTTTCAGTGGCGAAATAAACAAACCCGGCGATCTGCGTCTGCTTGACCGCATCCATCACGCGGAAGCGGATTTCGTAACGGCCGTCCGCCGCCTTGGACACGGATCCGATCACCACCGCTTCGGCGCCGCGTGCTTTCCATTGTGCGTAATTAAGCTGCTCGGGTTCGTACGGCACCGGATTCATGCCGCCGGGATCAACCATGCGGAACAATCCGCTGCGTGCCAGATCTGCAGAGACTACCGGCGTCAGTTTCTGCGCCAGTCCGTCCTCGGCGCGGAAGGGCACAATGGCCACCGGAATCTGGTTGGCGCCGGCGCCGACGATCTCGATGGTCATCGCCGCGCCGGCACTGCCGGCAGCGAACAGCAGCGACACTATCAGGGCGCGCAGCAGATTCAGCATGGTCGCGTGCAGGTTCTCGGTTTTATATTGCATTGGTGTGATCACTTCGCAGGATTACTCTTTGGGCCGGAATACCAGATTAAGTTCCCTGAACTGGCGCATCAATGCAGGATCGGAGGGCAGCGGCAACGGCTGCGCCTTGAGGATCGCGCGCTCCACCGCGGCGTCATAAGCAGGAATGCTGTTGCTGGACTTTTTCAGTTTTGCGCCCAGCACTTCGCCGCCGGGCAGCACAACTACATCGAATTCGACTTGCGCGCTGTCACTGACGTTGGGCGGCAGAACGATAAAACGCCTCACTTTTTCGATGATGCGCCGCTTGTATTCATCGACCACCTTGGCACTTGCCGCCGCCTGCTGGTTGGCCAGCGCATCACGTGCCTTCGCCTCTTCACTGGCAACGCGTTTGGCGTCGGCCTCAGCCGCCTGCTTTTTTTTCAGCGCTTCCGCTTCAGCGCGTTTTTTCTTGTCGATCTCGGCTTCGCGCGTTTTTTCCTCCACGCGTTTTTTGTTTTCGGCAACGGCCTGTTCCTTGAGCTTGCGCTCCTTATCCAGCTTTTCCTTGAGCGCGATGTCAGGTTTCACTGCGGGTGCGGGCTCCGGTTTGGGCGGTGGTTTGGCCTCGACTCTGGGCTGGGGCGGCGGCGGTTCGGGTTTGACCGGCGCGGGGGGCTCTACTTCGGTTTTGGGCGGCGCAACCGTTGGCAGATCGCGCCACAGGTCCACCACGGCCGCGGTTTCTATCGGCTTGTGCTGCCAGCTGACGCCGAACACCAGCAGGATCAGGAACAGCACATGCATCGCGAAAGCCAGCCCGCCGGCCAGGGCCTCATCGCGGGAGTGGAACGCGGTGGCTGTCATTCAGGCGGCCGTCATCTAGTTTCCGGAGCGCACCAGCAATCCCACCCGCTGCACATTGTTCCGTTGCAGCGTATTCATCACTTCGACCACTTTTTCGTAAAGCACATCCTTGTCCGCCGCGATCACCACCGCCTGTTCAGGATTTTTCGACTGCCGCTCCTTGATGATGGCAATCACTTCGTCCCATTTCACTTTGCGTTCCGCCTTGCCGTCCTGGTCGCGAAAAGTCAGATCGCCTTTTTTATCGACAACAATCTGCAGCGGCGGAGTTTTGATCTCGGATGACTTGCCCACCGACGGCAGATCAACCTTGCTCGGATTCATCATCGGGGCGGTAACCATGAAAATCACCAGCAGCACCAGCATCACGTCGATGTACGGCACGACGTTGATTTGGTTCATCAAACGGCGGCCGCTGCGCTTTTCGATCAGCATCTCGGAAGCTTCAATGCAGCTGTCGCTGCAGAATGTTGGAAAATTCTTCGGTAAACGATTCGAAACGGATCGCCAGCTGGTTGACGTCGCCGGCAAAGCGGTTGTACGCCACCACCGCCGGAATCGCCGCGAACAGGCCGATGGCAGTGGCGATCAGCGCCTCCGCGATGCCCGGCGCGACGTGGCTCAGCGTCGCCTGTCCGACGTTGGCGAGACCGCGAAAGGAATTCATGATGCCCCACACCGTACCCAGCAGGCCGACATAAGGGCTGACGGAACCCACCGAGGCGAGGAACGACAGCGAGGATTCGAGCTTGTCCATCTCGCGCTGATAGGTCGCGCGCATCGCGCGCCGCGTGCTGTCCATCAGCGCGCCGACATCGGCGCCGGGTTCGCGCCGGTGTTTGGTGAATTCGCGGAAGCCTGCTTCGAAAATGCGTTCAAGGCTGCCGGCGGATTCACGTGCATTGACCGCGCGTTGATAAAGCTCGTTCAAGTCGGCGCCGCTCCAGAACTGGCGCTCGAACTCCGCCGTCTGCTGCGCAGTGCGGCGCAACGTGAATGCCTTCAGAAAAATGTAATACCAGGAAAACATCGAAGCCAGCAGCAGCAGGGCCATCACCAGCTGTACCGGAATGCTCGCACCGGTGATCAGACTGAGCACCGACATGTCATGGGTCAATGTTGCATTCACTCTTGCGTTCCTATTGTTGTGCGCATTTCCAGGGGAATGCGCGCCGGCCTGAAGGTGTCGGTATTGACGCACACGACATCGACATCAGCCCGCACGATCTCCTCGTCCCCGCGCAGCACGCGCTGCAAAAACCGGATGCGGCTGCCGCCGACGTTAACGGCTTCCACTGTGACCTGCAAGATGTCGTTAAACCGCGACGGTTTGAGGTAATCAATGTTCACCGCGCGCACCACAAACAGCACGCCATGTTGTGAAGCCAAAGCCGGTTGTTCGAAACCCAACGCACGCAGCCATTCTGTACGGGCACGCTCCATGAAACTCAGGTAGTTCGCGTAAAACACCACGCCCCCGGCGTCGGTGTCTTCGTAATAAACGCGCACCGGCCAGGAAAAGGGTTGCGTGGCTGCATGGGCGGTTGCAGCAGCGCTGGCTGGAGATTTATTTAAATTATTCAATTAAAACAAATATTTATATGCTATTGCGTAGACTAACCACCATCCCAAAGATCACGTGGTCCGTCACCCTTGGGCTCGGGCAAACCAAAATGCCGGTAGGCCAGCGCGGTGGCGATGCGTCCGCGCAGCGTGCGCTGCAGATAACCCTGCTGGATCAGGTACGGCTCCAGCACGTCTTCAATGGTGTCGCGCTCTTCGCCGATAGCTGCAGCAAGGTTGTCGACGCCGACCGGACCGCCGCCAAACTTGTTGATCACCGCGTGCAGCAGCTTTCGATCCATCACATCGAACCCGACCGGATCGACATCAAGCATCTTCAGCGCCTCATCAGCAACAGCTTTTGAGACCTTGCCGTCGGCGCGCACTTCGGCGAAATCGCGCACGCGGCGCAGCAGACGGTTGGAGATGCGCGGTGTGCCGCGCGACCGCGCCGCCACCTCACGCGCGCCCGCCGCATCGACACTCACTTCGAGCAGCCGTGCCGAGCGTTCAACAATACGCGTCAGTTCATCAGTGTTATAAAACTCCAGCCGCGCGACAATGCCGAAACGATCGCGCAGCGGATTGGTGAGCATGCCGGCGCGCGTGGTCGCGCCGACCAGCGTGAATGGCGGCAGATCAAGTTTGACCGAGCGTGCAGCGGGACCCTCGCCGATCATGATGTCGATCTGGAAATCTTCCAGCGCAGGATAAAGAATCTCCTCCACCACCGGCGACAGGCGGTGGATTTCGTCGATGAACAGCACGTCGTTCGGTTCGAGATTGGTCAGCATCGCCGCGAGGTCGCCGGGACGCTCGATCACCGGGCCCGAGGTATGGCGCAGATTGACGCCCATTTCGCGGGCGATGATGTGTGCCAATGTGGTCTTGCCGAGGCCAGGCGGACCGAACAGCAGCACGTGATCCAGCGCTTCCTTGCGCTTGCGCGCCGCCTCGATAAAGATCGACAGCTGGCCGCGCACCTTTTCCTGCCCGACGTATTCATCCAGCGCCTTCGGTCGCAGCGCGCGCTCGATCACCTCCTCCTGCACGGAGGCGGGTGCTGCGGAAATCAGGCGGTCGGTTTCAATCATGAGTCTGTTTTACACTTATTCGTAAGCTTGATCAGGATTTGGACAGCAGTTTCAGCGCCTGGCGGATGCCGTCGGTCACCGTCAATCCGGCCGGCAACTGGCTGACCACCCACGTCACTTCCTTGTCATTGTAGCCAAGCGCGCTGAGCGCATTCGCGATGTCGCTGCCTTCCGTGGATGCTGCCGCGCTGCCGGCCTGCACCACGCCCTTGGGCAAGCGGTCGCGCAACTCGAGCAGCAGGCGCTCTGCGGTTTTTTTGCCGATCCCCGGAATCCTGGTCAGGCGTCCGCCGTCCCTGGCGCTGACGGCCTCATGCAGTTCCGCGACCGACATGCCCGAAAGCACAGACAGCGCGGTACGCGCGCCAATGCCGGAGATCCTGATCAACTGCCGGAACAGGGCGCGCTCGGCTTCGGTGGCGAATCCGAACAGCTGGTGCGCATCTTCGCGCACGGCAAGGTGGGTAAACAGTGTCACCGGCTCACCGGTGGCGGGCAACTGGTACAGCGTGCTCATCGGTACGTCGATTTCATAACCGACGCCGTTGACATCGACGATGATTTGCGGCGGCTGCTTGACCAGCAGACGTCCTGCGATACGCCCGATCATGTGTGGTCCTTGGCTTGCGCGGCAAGCGCCTCAATGCGGGCAATCGCCCGATTGGCGATTGTACCAACAGAAGTAGCGGATTCGCGCGCGGCGAGCCCTTCGGCCGCTTTCCGGTATTGCGGATCGGCAAGCATTCGGGTCAGAGCCCCCGCGATATCAGGCTCGGCCGCATCCGGATGCACAAACTCTCCGGCACCGGTCTGTGCCACGGAACGGCCGAGCAAAAAATGTTCAAGATGCACCGGCAGTATCAGAAGCGGCCGTCCAGCCTGCAACATGCCCAGCGTGGTTCCGACATTGCCATGGCAAACGCACAGTTCACAAGCGGAAACAACTTTGTTGAAATCGAGCAGTTGCGGCGCGAAGCGCATGCGCCCGCTTTCATATTTCCGCATCAGCGCGGGATTGCCGCCCAGCAGAGGTATTAATACCATTGCACCGCTTAAAGCCAGGGCCAGCAACGCCCGCTCCAGATGCGGGTATGGCGCATGCAAATAGGCGAAAACCCGCCGGCCCTCACCCTCCGGCCAGAGCGGCTCGGCACTGCCGGCAGACACCGCCCGCATACCGAGATAATCATCCGCCGGACGCGCGCCGTAAGGATCGAGTTCGGGAATACCTGACAGAAAACGGGCGGCGCCTTCGAAAATGCAATGCAGCGCAGCCAGGGGTTTCGTATCGGATCTGACGGCATTAATCACCTTCAGCACCCGCGCATCGCTGTCGGCAAGCCGCTCGGCCGGCACGGCCTGCCAGTCCCGCATGTTTTGCGTCGGCGCCACCGCCGGCGGCACGTTAAACGGACTGCCGATGACTGCGCGCGGCAGGCCAAGGTCTCTCGCCGCGAGCAATGCAGTTGGTGCATGATCGGCCAAAACGATATCGGCACGTACGGCACGCATCAAGCTTCGCTACGCGCTGAGCAAACCGTGCAACATCACTGGCTCCAGATAACCGTAACGCATCAGGATTTCGGCGTAATTCAAGGGGGGATCCTGCAACCCGCCATAGGTATTGAGACATAAGGGCGCCTGATGCACGGTAATGGGCAAGTCGCCCACGGCGGCAACGGCTCCCGCCACTTCCCGCGCGGCGATGTGCAATTCATGACCGCGTTTAAGCAGGTCTGTCGCTAGCGTGAGGAAAGGGCCGAGATGGCCGAAGCCGGCGCCAAGCTCCCACGCCAGAAGAATCCGGCTCATCCCAGGCGACCACGCCGGCGACGCTGACCCTTGCCGACGCCGCCGTAGCCCAGGCCGCCGTGGGCATGACAGATCGCACAGGCCAGCGCGTCAGCCGCATCCGGACTCGGATCGCCGGGCAGCCGCAGGAGTTTGCGCACCATCATCTGCACCTGGGTCTTGTGCGCCTTGCCGGCGCCTACCACCGCCTGTTTCACCTGAAGAGCCGTGTATTCGGCCACCGGCAGCGCATGCAATACCGCCGCGCAGATGGCGGCACCGCGGGCCTGACCGAGCAACAGCGTGGATTTCGGATTGACGTTGACAAAGACCTGCTCGACCGCGGCACAGTCGGGATGATAGGTGGTGATGACCTCCTGCAGACCGTCCAGCAGCACTTTCAGGCGAACCGGCAACTCGCCTTCGCCGCTGCGTACGCAGCCGCTGGCGACGTAATTGAGCTGCTGACCGGTCTGCTCGATGACACCGAAGCCGGTGACCCGCAGGCCGGGGTCGATGCCGAGTATGCGGAGCGTCGTAACCGCGCTCAAGCCGGCTCGTCGATGACCGCGGTGGTGTAAACCTCCTGCACGTCGTCAACAGCCTCGAGCGCGTCCAGGAGTTTATGCATGCGCACGGCGTCATCACCGGTCAGCGCATTTTCGGTGCCCGGTTTCATTGTGACTTCGGCATGCTCGGATTTGAAGCCGTTTTTTTCCAGCGCGGAACGCACCGCCGAAAATTCCGCGGGGCCGGTAATGACCTCGATGCTGCCGTCGTCGTGGGTCACCACATCTTCCGCACCCGCCTCAATGGCGGCGTCCATCAACTTGGCCTCGTCAGTGCCCGGCGCGAACAGCAGGAGCCCGCAATGCTTGAACAGGAAGGCCACGGAACCGTCGGTGCCGAGATTGCCCCCATATTTGGTGAAGGCATGGCGCACGTCGGCCACGGTACGCGTGCGATTGTCGGTCATGCAGTCGACCATTACCGCGGCGCCGCCGATGCCGTAACCCTCGTAGCGGATTTCCTCGTAATTGACGCCTTCAAGATCGCCGGTGCCGCGTTTGATCGCGCGCTCGACGTTGTCCTTGGGCATGTTGTTGTCGTAAGCTTTGTCCATCGCCAGGCGCAGGCGCGGATTGCTGTCGGCATCGCCGCCGCCCAGGCGCGCGGCAACCGTGATCTCCTTGATCAGTCGCGTGAAGATTTTGCCCCGCTTGGCGTCCTGCCGCCCTTTGCGGTGCTGAATGTTCGCCCACTTCGAATGTCCGGCCATGATTGCTTGATTTACCCGTTAGAATGTTTGAAATTTTAGCATAGCCCCCTCACTACAGACCCTCAGGAATCCACCATGGCCGAACCGATGTTGATTGCCAAATCCGACCACGACCTGCACCTGCTCCCGGGTTTCGCCAACCGTCACGGACTGATCGCCGGCGCCACCGGCACCGGCAAAACCGTCACGCTGCAGCGTCTGGCTGAAAGCCTGTCAAAAATCGGCGTGCCGGTATTCATGGCTGACGTCAAAGGCGATCTCGCCGGCATTTCGCAAAAGGGCGAGCCCAAGCCGAAAATCGAGGAACGCATCAAGCAACTCGGCATCGACGGATTCACCTATGCCGGCAACCCGGTAGTGTTCTGGGACGCCTTCGGCACACAAGGCCATCCGGTGCGGGCGACCATATCCGAAATGGGTCCGCTGCTGCTGGCACGCCTGCTCAACCTGAACGATACCCAGCAGGGCGTACTGACGCTGGTGTTCAAGATCGCCGATGACAACGGATTGCTGCTGCTCGACCTGAAGGATCTGCGTGCAATGCTGCAGTACGTCGGTGACAACGCAAAAAATTTCACCACCCAGTACGGCAACATCTCCGCCGCCTCGATCGGCGCCATCCAGCGCGGTCTGCTCGAGATCGAACAGCAGGGCGGTGATAATTTTTTTGCCGAGCCGGCGCTGAACATCCAGGACCTGATCCAGACCGATGCGCAGGGCGCGGCGTGATCAACATTCTCGCCGCCGACAAGCTGATGCATGCACCCAAGCTCTACGCCACGTTTTTACTATGGCTGCTGTCCGAGTTGTTCGAACAGCTGCCCGAAGTCGGCGATCCGGAAAAACCCAAGCTGGTGTTTTTCTTTGACGAAGCCCATCTGCTGTTCAACGACGCGCCGCAGGCGCTGCTGGAAAAAATCGAGCAGGTGGTGCGACTGATCCGCTCCAAAGGGGTCGGCGTCTATTTCGTCACCCAGAACCCCCTGGATATACCGGAGAGCGTGCTCGGCCAGCTCGGCAACCGTGTGCAGCATGCCTTGCGCGCGTTCACGCCGCGCGATCAAAAAGCGGTCAAAAGCGCGGCAACGACGTTGCGCGCCAATCCCAAGCTCGATGTCGAGGCCGCCATCACCGAGCTGGGCGTCGGCGAAGCGCTGGTGTCGCTGCTCGACGAAAAAGGCCGGCCGTGTATCGTCGAACGCGCCTTTGTGCTGCCGCCGGGCAGCCGCCTCGGCCCGGTCACGCCGGAAGAACGCGCGGCAGTGATCAAAAATTCCGTGGTTGCCGGGGTCTACGAAAAAATGGAAGACCGCGAGTCGGCCTACGAAAAACTCACCGAGCGCGTGAAGGAACAAACCGCTGCGCAGCAACCGGCGGCGGCACCGGCTGCCGCAAGCGGCGGCATGTTCGGCGCACTGGGCGATCTGCTCGGCGGCAGCACCGGACCCCGCGGCGGACGGCGTGATGGCGTGGTCGAGATGGCCGCCAAAAGCGCGGCACGCGCCATCGGCTCGCAGGTCGGCCGCGAAATCATCCGCGGTGTGCTCGGATCAATCCTCGGCGGCGGACGTCGCCGCTAGTGTCGGTGTCGCCAGCGGCCCGCCGCAATGCCTGGCTGGGCATTGCCTGCGCGCTTGCCGGCTCGATCGCTTTTTCCGGCAAACCGGTACTGGTCAAAGCGGCTTATCAGTACGGTGTCGACACCACCACGCTGCTGACGTTGCGCATGCTGTTCGCGGCGCCGCTGTTCCTGCTGATGGCATGGTGGGCGGGACGCATGACCGAGCCGGTCACGCGCCGCGAAATCGGCGCACTGGCCGCGCTTGGATTCCTCGGTTATTACCTCGGCAGTTTTCTTGATCTGGCGGGCCTGCAATATATTTCCGCTGGCTTCGGCCGACTGATCCTCTATCTGTACCCGACGCTGGTGCTGTTGTTATCCGCGGTTTTTTTGCGGCAACCGCTGCGGGAGCGGCAGTTGATCTCGCTGGCGCTGTCCTACGCCGGTATCGCGCTGGTATTCAGCGCCGAAGCGCGTCTCGGCGATGATCTGACGCTCACCGCACTGGGCACACTGCTGGTGTTCGGCAGTGCGGTGGCCTACGCGGTGTACCTCGTGGCGGGCAGCCGGCTGGTGCACAAGTTCGGTTCGATGCGCTTCTCCGCTTATGCCTCGCTGATTGCCACTGGTTTCGTGATTGCCCACTTCTCCGCCACCCGGCCGCTGCAGGCCCTGGTGATCGACGACCGGGTCTACGTGCTGGTGACCATACTCGCGGTATTTTCCACGGTGCTGCCGCTCTGGCTGATGGCCGAAGGTCTCAAACGCATCGGCGCCAGTCAGGTTGCACTGACCGGCTGCATCGGGCCGGTGGCAACAATGGTTTTCGCCTGGATGTTTCTCGGCGAGAACATGACCGCCGTTCAGATCGGCGGTGCCGCGCTGGTACTGACCGGCATAGTGTTCATCAGCATGCGGCCCCGGTCCGGGGACAGCTGATCCGCCCGCCGGTCAGAACCGGCCGGGAATGGCGACGCGGGCGTTTTCGCAGCGTTCGATGTAAGAGCCGCCGACCGGAAGCGCTTCCGCGCAAGCCAGCAACGGCTCAATGTGGGTATGCCGGTATTTCACTGCGAATTCTCGCGCCGTGCTGCCGCCATGTACCCGCACCAGCGGATCGGCACCCGCACGCAACAGTGTGCGTACCGCATCGCGATGGCCCTGGATGGTTGCCATCATCAACGGCGTATTGACATAGATCAGCCGGTTGACCGCGTCCGCATCCACGCGTGCGCCCCGCTCGATCAGATAACGCATCGCAAGCTGACGGTCGTTGTATGCCGCATAAGCCAGCGGCGTGTAGTTATAGGGGTTCTCCAAATGGGCCCCTGCGGAGAGCAGAATCCGCACCGCCTCGTCATGGCGATCCGCCGACGATTCACCTTCCTCACGGAAATAGGCTGCGAGCATCAACGGGGTTTCGTTAACCGGCGTGCGGGCATTGACGTCGGCCCCCGCGGAGATCAGATAACGCAAAGTGCGGATGGAAGCGGCGCGTGCGGCCAGCGTGATCATCGGCGCGCCGGCTGAATAGCCCGGGGCCTCGATGCTCTGGTTGACGTTGAGTCCGCGACCAACGGCGGCCTGAATATAGGCGACATCGTCCTGGGTTATGGCATGGAGCATGGCATCGACATCGATGCCGCGCTGATTCCCCCCGATACCGGCGCAACCGGCAACCAAAAGAACGGCGACAAAGCCGCAAGCGGTACGTAACAGAGATCGTTTATTCATAGTCCGACTCCTTGTAGGCCACCACGCGATGACGGGAGTATAGACCTTAACTTTCGATTGCAAAACCGGTAGCGGCGCCGGTTTAGACGTTGAAGCGGAAATGCATCACATCGCCATCCTTGACGATGTAATCCTTGCCCTCGAGGCGCATCTTGCCGGCCTCCTTGGCTGCCTGCTCGGTTTTGGCGACAACGTAATCATCGTAAGCGATCACTTCGGCGCGGATAAAGCCTTTTTCAAAATCGGTATGGATTGCCCCCGCCGCCTGCGGCGCGGTGTCGCCGCGGTGGATGGTCCAGGCCCGCACTTCTTTCGGGCCAACGGTGAAATAGGTCTGCAGCCCGAGCAGGGTATAACCTGCGCTGATGACGCGGTTGAGGCCAGGTTCTTTCATGCCCATGTCGGCGAGGAAAATCGCCTTGTCTTCATCGCTCATGTCACCGATTTCGGCCTCGATCGCCGCGCACACTGCCACCACCGGCGCTTTTTCCTTTGTCGCCAGCGCCACCACAGCATCCAGGTGCGGATTGCCCTCGAAACCGCCTTCGCGCACGTTCGCCACATACATGGTGGGTTTGGCGGTGATCAGGCAGAGCGGCTTCAAGATCACCCACTCTTCCGTCGACAGGTCCAGCGCCCGCACTGGGCGCGCTTCGTTGAGCGTGGCCTGGCATTTTTCCAACACGGCCACCATGCGGGTGGCGTCCTTGTCCGTGCCGGATTTGGCCAGCTTCACCGATTTTGCGAGTTGACGCTCGACCGCTGTCAGGTCGGCCAGGGCCAGTTCGGTGTTGATGATTTCGATGTCATCCAGCGGATTGATGCGGCCGGCAACATGCACCACGTTTTCATCTTCAAAGCAGCGCACCACATGCGCGATAGCATCGGTTTCACGGATGTTGGCAAGGAACTGGTTGCCCAACCCTTCGCCCTTGGACGCGCCCGCCACCAACCCGGCGATGTCCACGAACTCCACCGTTGCCGGCAACACCTTCTCGGGCTTTTGCAAGTCGGCCAGCGTATTCAGACGCGGATCCGGCACTTCGACAATGCCGACATTGGGCTCGATGGTGCAGAAGGGGTAGTTCTCCGCCGCGATGCCGGCCTTGGTCAGCGCGTTGAACAGGGTGGATTTGCCGACGTTGGGCAGGCCGACGATGCCGCATTTCAATGACATGATGAATAACCTTGAGTAAAAACCGTTAGGGTTTGGGCGCCGCGCCGGAGGGCTTGTCGCCGGATTTGGTGTGCAGGCGCAACATCGCTGCCTGCATGTCGTTGACAGCCATCAGCGGCCACGCGTCATAACCACGTTCGATTGCTTCATCGATCGCCCGCTGTTCTTCAGCACGCGGCGCATGCAGCACATAATCCACTACTTCCTGCTCGCTCGCCGCCAGTTCGCGGGGGTGACCAATGCCGATGCGCAAGCGCCAGAACTCCTGGGTGCCTAGCCGCGAAATCACGCTGCGCACGCCGTTGCCCGAGCCGCTGCCGCCGAATTTGAGCTTGATGCCGCCGGGCGGCAGATCGAGTTCATCGTGCACGATCAGGATGTCCTTCGGCGCAATCTTGTAAAAATCCGCCAACGCACCGACCGCGCGGCCCGACTCGTTCATGTACGTCGCCGGTTTCAGCAACCAGACATCACCAGCAGGCGTCGCAACGCGGGCGACCTCGCCATGAAAACGCGCTTCATGGCGACAAACCGCCCCCGCCGACCGCGCGAGGCCGTCTATCCACCAGAAGCCTGCGTTATGGCGCGTGGCTTCGTATTTCCTGCCCGGATTACCCAGACCAACAACGAGTTTCATGGCGTTGATTGCAAGTGGAAGAATGCCGCGTATTATAAGTGATTGTTTTTATTTGAATTTCTGAAAAGAAAACGCCCGCCAGTCGGACATGTTCTGGCGGGCGCTTCGGGAGGTCGCCAGCCGCAAGGCTGGCGCGCCACCTTACTTCTTCTCGGCCGGTTTTTTCTCGGCATCCTTCTTGTCGCCACCAGCCGCGGCAGCAGCAGCAGCGGCTGCAGCTTCCGGCGTCTGGCCGGTGATTTCGGTAACCGGCGCGGCAACTTCTTCTTCCACCGCAATTTCTCTCGGCACTTGCACCGTGACAACGGAGGGGTTATCCGCCTTCACCTTGGGCAGCGGCTCCACACCTTCGGGCAGCTTCAGTTCGGACACATGGATCGAGTGGCCCAGTTCGAGATCCTTCAGATCGACCTCGATGAACTCGGGCAGATGATCCGGAAGACACTGGATTTCCAGCTCGTTGATGATGTGCTGAACCACACCCTTGCCGAGCTTCACGCCCGGCGCGATCTCGGCGTTCATGAAGTGCAGCGGCACCGCCATGTGAATCTTCTTCTTCGGATCGATGCGCTGAAAATCGACGTGCTGCACCTGTTCCTTGAAGGGATGCATCTGGAAATCGCGCAGCAATACGCGATCCCTCTTGCCTTCGACCGTCAAGTCAAGGATCGAGGAATGAAAGGCCTCGAGCTTGAGATGGCGCAACAGGGCCTTGTGGTCGAACTCGACACTTTGCGCGTCCACGCCGGCGCCATAAATGACACCCGGAACACGCCCCGTCGTACGCAGGCGGCGGCTCGCACCCTTGCCCTGGCTCGTACGCGGAAACGCGGTAACTTCAATTTTCATGTTGCTCTCCTGTGATGCGGGGGTCCGCGACCAGACTGTCCCGCGTTAAAAAGGAAACCGGCGAAAAGCCGGCTTCCGCTAAAAATCTATTCGACAAACAGCGAACTGACCGAGTCCTCTGCACTGATCCGGCGCATCGTTTCCGCCAGCAGACCGGCCACGGTCAATACGCGAATCTTGCTGCAGTTGCGTCCGGCCTCGGTCAGCGGAATGGTGTCGGTCACCACGATCGAGTCCAGCGCGGAATTGGTGATGCGCTCAAGGGCCGGGCCGGACAGCACCGCGTGCGTGCAGTAGGCAATGACCTTTTGCGCTCCCTGTTTTTTCAATGCGGCGGCGGCCTCGCACAGCGTGTTGGCCGTATCGACCATATCGTCGACGATGACGCAGGTACGCCCCGCGACTTCGCCAATGATGTTCATCACCGTCGCGACATTGGGTCTCGGGCGGCGCTTGTCGATGATGGCGAGGTCGGCTTCGAGCCGTTTGGCCAGCGCTCTTGCGCGCACCACGCCGCCAACGTCCGGTGATACCACCACCAGTTCGCTGAAATTCTGCTTCCAGACGTCACCGAGCATGATCGGCCCGGAGTAGATGTTGTCCACCGGGATGTCGAAAAAACCCTGAATCTGTTCGGAGTGGAGATCCATTGTCAGCACGCGGTCAACGCCGACACTGCTCATCATGTTCGCCACGACTTTCGCCGTGATCGGCACCCGCGCCGAGTTCGGACGCCGATCCTGCCTGGCGTAACCCATATACGGAATCGCCGCAGTAACCCGTCCGGCCGAAGCGCGCTTCAGCGCATCGACCATCACCAGCAGTTCCATCAGGTTGTCGTTGGTGGGCGCACAGATCGACTGCAGGATGAACACGTCCTTGCCGCGAACGTTTTCGAGGATCTCGATGGCCACTTCGCCGTCGCTGAAACGACCGACTTTGGCGCGACCGATGTGGATGTCAAGATGGCCGACTACCGCCTCCGCGAGGCGCGGATTGGCGTTGCCGGTGAATACCATCATCCTGTCCAGTGCCACCACACACCCCCTGATGAATCGCGTCGAGAAAGGCCGATGAAAACAGCCGGTGAACTGCCGAATATAAGTGGCTGGGGAGGAAGGATTCGAACCTTCGCATGCCGGAATCAAAATCCGGTGCCTTAACCAGCTTGGCGACTCCCCAACCGATGCTGCAACACCGCCGGCGCCGCTGTCGCGTCAGCCGTCAAAATCTTCCGCAAGTCCGTGCAGCGGATGTACATCCAGCCCGCGGGCCACAAATCCGCGCATTGCTGCCGGACATGCCGCCAGCGCGCGCCGCGCTGACGTTTCATCCGCAAACGCCGCAAATACACAGGCACCTGAACCCGTCATCCGCGCCTCGCCATATTGGTTGAGCCACGCCAGATGCCGCGCTACCTCGGGATACTCCCGGCAAACCACGGGTTCCAGATCATTGCCCCGAGGCTCGGAAAAGCCTTGGATTTTAACCTTTTCCGAGTCCCTTTTCAATTCAGGGTGTCGGAAAACTGCAGCCGTAGGCACGGAAACGGGGGGGGACAGCACCAGATACCAGGCCGGCGGCAATACCAGCGGGGTCAGTTCTTCGCCGATCCCCTCGGCCAACGCGCTCTGCCCAAAGACAAACACCGGCACGTCAGCCCCCAGCGGCAAGGCCAGCACCTGCAAGCGCTTGCGTGACAGGCCGGTCTGCCACAAGTGATTCAACGCCAGCAATACCGTTGCCGCATCGGAACTGCCGCCGCCCAGCCCGCCGCCCATAGGCAACCGCTTTTCAAGGTCGATATCAGCCCCCAAACGAGTACCGGTTGCGGCCTGCAGCGCCCTTGCGGCGCGTACGGTTAAATCATCGGCTTCGATCACTTCCGGCAACGATCGGAGGCGGGCAATCACGCCGTCATGGCGCACCCGCAGCCGGACTTCATCCCCGTGCCCGATAAAGCGGAATACCGTCTGCAGCAGGTGATAACCATCGGCGCGCCGACCTAGCACACGCAGCATCAGATTGAGTTTGGCCGGCGCCGGAAACGCAATCATGCCGTTCAAGGCGGGTCCTCGCCGCGCCAGGAATCTATCACCAGCCGGATCTGCTGCCCGCTGCGGGTCAGGTCGAGACGCCGCGGCAAAACTGCCGATGGCGTATCGGGATAGCTGTAGCGGATGCTCCAGCCGTCCTGCTCAATCAGGGACAAGCGGCCCGCGCTGTCGCGATTCGATGCTGTGACATTTTCACCGGGCGCCGGCCTCGAGCGTATCCAGTAACGCAAGCCGCTTAAAGGCAAGGCCCAGCCCAACGCACGCCGGGTAAGGCTGTCGACCGATAGCGCCCGGTATTCCTGCATATCCGGGGTGGTCAGCGTTGCGCCTGCAGCATCAGCAACGATATGCGCCAGGGTTTGCCCCACCGGCGACATCAGCCACAACTCGTCTTCAATCGCCTCATGACGCCAGCGCAGATTGGATGAAAATGCCCGCCCTTCGCCGCTGATCAGCACACGGCCGACCACATCGAAAGCAGCAGGCACAGACTGCGGATCGGGTGCAACCGTAACGCAAGCCGTCAGCAGCGCGGTCGAAAACGCCCCTGCGAAGACGCGGACAACGCTCATTGCGCCGATTGCAGGATCACCGGCGCGAGTCGCTTGATGGTGCTCTGGAGCACCTCATTTTTCGACTGGCCGCGCAGCGCTTCCGCCCACACCTTCTGCGCTTCGGCCTGACGGCCCAGCGCCCACAGCACTTCGCCAAGATGGGCTGAAATTTCCGCATCCGGCCGCGCTTGATGAGCGCGCTGCAGATGTCCAAGCGCTTCCTGATACTGACCCTGGCGGAACAGCACCCAGCCAAGGCTGTCGAGAATGTAGAAATCCTCGGGCGCCAGTTTGTGCGCCGTTTCAATCAGAGTACGCGCTTCGGCCAGGCGTTCATTGCGGTCGGCCAGCGAGTAACCGAGGGCGTTGTAGGCATGCGCATGCGTCGGCCGCAACGCAATCACCCGTCGCAGATTTGCCTCGAGTACATCCATGCGGTTGACCTTCTCGGCGGCCATCGCATAGTCATACATCAGGTCGGGAACATCCGGAGTTTTCGCCAAGGCTGCGCCGAGGAACTCAAAAGCTTCCTGATACGCATTCGCCTCGCGCAACAGACCGGCCTCGGCCAGCGTCAGCAACAGGCGCTGTTGCGGGTCAACCGCGGCAACCTCCTGCAAATACTTGCGTGCTTCCGCCATCTTGCCCTGTCGCGCCAATACGCCGGCATAACGGGCCTGAGCAGGAACGAACTGTTCGCCCTGGTTAATGCTGGAATACCATTTCAACGCCTGATCATCGCGCTTCAATTCTTCACTGACCTGGCCGAGATACAACCGCACCAGATCGGGATCCTTGGGATTGATCTCCAGTGCCCGTCGCAGTTGAACTTCCGCCGCCACATAATCCTTGGCCTGCAGCGACAGTGTGGCCACCGCCATGGCAATTTCCGGATTGTTCGGCGCTTCGCCGACAAGAATTTCGAACTGCTTGCGGGCCTCGGGATAACGTCGCGCGGAGACCAGCAACCGGGCCAGATTCAATCGCGCATCGCGGGCACCGGGATTGGCCTTGAGGAATCCCTCGAGGAATACGATCGCCTGATCCACCGAATCGCGCTGTAATGCGCGCGCCTGGAACAAAGCAGCGAGTTCCCAGCCGGGCCGCATCTCGAGCGCCTTGCGGGCAGACGCCAGCGCGGTTGCCTGATCGTCAGCGTTTGATGCCGCCTGGGCCACGGCGAGGCTGGCTTCCGGCACCGCCGGGTAAGCTGCCGCCAGCGTACGCAGCAAACGCAGAATCGCCGGCTTGTCCTGATGGCTGGCCACCAGCGTAGACAATTGCAGAAAATTCTCGCCCACACGTTCCGGTTCCGCGGCCAGCCATTTCTGCAGATGGGGCAATGCGTCGTCCAGACGCGACTGGTTAACCAGCAGCGCAATCACCGTCTGCCGCGCCCGCGCCGAATCCGGGTCGAGTTGCAGCCACAACGTCGCCGCCTCCAGCGCTGCCGGCAGGAACCGAGCACTCCAGGCGACTTCGGTGGCGCGCCGCGCGAGGCGCGGATCGCGAGTCTCGCGCGCCACTTCAAGAAATGCCGGAACGGCGACATGCGGCTGCCCGCGCTGCAAGGCGATTTCAGCAAGTGTCAGCTTGAACAGGATGTCTTCGCTCAAATCGACATTGGGCAGCGGTGCAACGCGCGGCACCGGCGCCGGTTTCTGCGCCACCACCTTGGGCAGGGGCTTGGCTTCCGCTGCGACGGGCACGGTTTGTACGGGCACCTGGGCACACGCGACCAGAACGACGCTGGCGATCAGCACGATGATTCGAAACAGTTTCATTGGAGGGCCGGGTTGAGCGCGTTGACTCGCGTGGATTTGCGCCAGAATGAGCGCGTGGAAAAACGTCTATAGCGCGGTATTGCGGCGCCATTCATAATGCGCAACATATTAGGTATATTTCAGCTTGACCACAAGGCAACACCACGCAGCAATCCCGCCGTTGATGACTCCCCACTCCTCTGAATTGACTGTAAGCGCCAAGGGTATTTCACGCCTCTACGGCAAGCACGCCGCCGTCCGCGGTCTTGACCTGGAAGTGCGCCACGGGGAGGTACTGGGCCTGCTCGGGCCCAACGGCGCCGGCAAAACCACCACCATGCAGATGCTCACCGGCAATCTCGCCCCAACCGCCGGTGAAATCCGCGTCTGCGGCATCGACCTGATGGATCAACCGGTAGCGGCCAAAGCCAGGATCGGCTATCTCCCGGAAACCCCTCCGTTGTACCGGGAACTGAATGTTGCCGAATATCTGCGGCTGGCCGCCCGGCTGCACCGTGTGCCGCGTGCACGCTGTGAAGATGCCGTTGCGCGCGCCATGCAACGCTGCGGCCTCGCAGAGGTGGCGCGAAAACTGATTGGTGCACTGTCCAAGGGCTATCAGCAGCGTGTCGGCATTGCCCAGGCCATTGTGCACGAGCCCGATCTGATCATTCTGGATGAGCCTACCGTCGGCCTCGATCCCAACCAGATCCTCGACATTCGCGCACTGATCCGCGAACTTGGCCGCGCGCACAGCGTGATCCTGTCGACGCACATCCTCACCGAGGTCGAAGCGGTCTGCGACCGTGTGCAGATCCTGCATCACGGCGAAGTCGTGTTCAGCAACACCATCGCCGGTCTGCGCGAGTTTCAGCGCGGCCGCACCGTCACCATCAGTCTGCACCGCCCACCTGCCATCGAAACGCTGCGCGCCATTGACGGCGTCTCGACCGTTGAAGACGAGGGCGATGGCCGCTTCCTCATCCGCTTCGCACCCGATGTCGATCCCACTGCCGCGCTGGTGGCCCGCGCCGGTGCCGAAAACTGGGGACTGCACCAGCTGACCCCGGCGCAAACCAGCCTGGAAGACGTGTTTGTGCATCTGACCCGGGGTGAAAATGCGGGCGTAAGTGCGGGCGAAAGTTCGAGTGAAGGCGCGACCGCACCTGCAGGGGAACCCCGATCATGATATTCACCATCGCCGCCAAGGAACTGCGCGCGCTGTTCACTTCGCCGCTGGCATGGCTGGTGCTGACCGTGGTGCAGATCATCCTCGGTTACGGTTTCCTCAAGCGCCTCGATGATTTCCTGCAAATCCAGTCGCAGCTGGCGCAACTCGCCAGCCCGCCCGGCGTCACCGAACTTGTTGCCGCGCCCACCTTTGCCACGGCAGCCGCAGTATTGCTGTTCGCCGTGCCGCTGCTGGCCATGCGCATGATCGCGGAAGAGCGTCGCAACCAGACCATGACCCTGCTGCTGTCGGCGCCAATCTCGATGACCGAAATCATTATCGGCAAATTCATCGGATTGATGATTTTTCTGCTGCTGATCATCCTGGTGGTGCTGGCGATGCCGCTGACGCTGGCCGCCGGCACCCGCCTCGACACCGGACTGCTGGCAACGCTGACTCTGGCATTGCTGCTGCTCGCCGCCAGTTTTGCCGCGGTCAGCCTTTATGCTTCCAGCCTGACCGCGCAGCCGATGGCCGCCGCGCTGCTCTCCTTTGGTCTGCTGCTGGCGATGCTGTTCATGGGTGAAACCGCCGGCGACAGCCTGCGCGCCCGCGGCTGGCCGATCCCGGCTGCATTCGCCCAGGTGTTTTCGCCGCTGCGCAATTTCGAACCACTGGGCAAGGGCATGCTCGACTCATACGCCATCATCTGCCCGCTGCTGCTCACCGCGGCCTTCCTGATTCTCGCCATCCGCCGCCTCGACGGGCGGCGGCTGCGCGGCTGAACCATGCAGATCACCCGCCGCCTGCGCTGGCAGCTTGTCGCCCAAAGCGGCGTCTTTGTATTGCTGCTGGCGCTGCTGGTCGCGCTGCTGGCCTATTTTGCGCGCGAGTATCGGGTCGAACACGACTTCACGCGCGGCGCCCGCAACACGCTGTCCGCCACCACCATCGGCGCGCTGAAGCAGTTGCAGGGACCGGTCAGCGTAAAAGCCTATGCCCTCCGCCAGGACAGCAGCGGCAGCAACGTGCACAAGGCGATCGAGGAGCGCGTGCGCGCCTATCAGCGCGTCAAGCCCGACCTGCAATTGCAGCTGATCGACCCGCGCGAGCAGCCCAAGCTCGCTGCCGAAGCCAGCCTGCGCACCCCCAACGCATTGATCCTTGAATACCAGCGGCGCAGCGAACAGATCCCTCTGGCGGAATTCAGCGAACAGTCGTTTGCCAACGCACTGCTGCGGCTCGCGCGCGGCGCCAACGACCTGGTGCTGTGGATTGACGGCCACGGCGAACGCAAGCTTGACGGACTCGCCAACCACGATTTGGGCGCCTTCGGCCACCGGTTGCGCGAAAAAGGCTTCAACATTTCCAATCTGAATCTGGCCATCGCCCAGGATGTTCCGGAAAATGCCGCGTTGCTGGTGATCACCCAGCCGCAGGTCGAACTGCAGCCGACTGAAATCGACAAGCTGCTGCGCTACGTTGACCGCGGCGGCAACCTGCTGTGGCTGATCGACACCGAGCCGCTGCGCGGCCTGCAACCGCTCGCCGAAAAACTCGGACTGGTGCTGACGCCGGGCACCGTGGTCGACCCCGCGCTGGCACCGCGCAGCGGACCGCCGGTGTTTGCCGTCGCCACCAATTACGCGCGCCATCCTGTGGTCGGCGCGCTGCAATACAACACACTTTTTCCGCATGCGCGCCAGATTGGCGCTGATGACGGTGCCGGCTGGAGGGTGACGCCGCTAATAGACGTCGCACAACGCGGCTGGGTGGAAATCGGCAAGCTGGATGCCAAACCCGTGTTCGACAAGGCGCGCGATTTTCCAGGCCCCGTCAACGTCGCCAGCGCCTTTGAGCGCACGGTCGGCGACCGCGAACAACGCGCCCTCGTCGTTGGCACCGGACATTTCCTGTCCAATAGTTTCCTCGGCAACGGCGGCAATCTGGCTTTGGGCGTGAGTATGCTCAACTGGCTGGCCGGCGAAGACGGGATGGTCACCATCGACGCGCGTCCCGCTGCCGATACGCAGATTGAAATCGACAGCACCCAGCTCTACCTGATCGCTTTCCTGGTGCTGTTCGCACTGCCGCTGCTGTTCGCCGTCATCGGCTTTGCCGTTTGGTGGCGCCGGCGCAACGCGCGCTGATCAAGCACGGACACCAATCATGAAACGCGGATGGATGCTCAACGTCGCACTGATGGCCGCGATTGCACTGCTGGTCTGGCTGGCCTGGCGCACACCGTCACGCGAAGAGGCTGCGCGCGCACCGCTGTCCGACGTCAAGGCTGCAGTGGTCTCACGCATTACTTTGAGCCGACCCAAACGCCCGCCGATAGCCATCGAACGACGCGGTGAACAATGGTGGATTACAGCGCCGCTCAAGGCGCGAGCCGACGAATTCCAGATCCTGCGCATGCTGACCATTCTCGAAGCGCAAACGACCGCACCCCTGCCCGCCACCGAACTCGCGCGTTTTGAGCTGGACCTGCCCTCTGCAGTCCTCGACATCGACGGCGTGCAATATGCCTTTGGCGGCATCAACAGCGTAACCCGAGAGCAATACGTGCTTCGCGGCGACACCGTACACGCCGTCGAACTGCGCCATGGCGCGGCGCTGCCGCTGAATGTCGAAGCGCTGATCCGCCGCGCGCTGTTGGCGGAAAACGAACAACCCGTTGCGGTGACACTGCCGGAATTCTCGGTCAGCAAAAAAAACGGCCGGTGGGTGCTGTCCCCGCCAACAAGCGAAGCCGGTGCCGACGAACTGCAGCGCTACGTCGATCAGTGGCGCATGGCATCCGCAGCTGCCGCAGAATCCTACGACAATCGCGCGCCGCGCGGCGATATCCGCATCACACTGGCCGACGGCGCGACGTTGTCGCTCGGCGTGCTGCAACGGGAACCGCAACTGGTGTTATGGCGGCGCGACAACGGTTTGCAATACACCTTTCTCGCGGGGGCAGCCCGGGCGTTGCTGGCTAATCCGGGAGCCTCGGCCCCCGGCGCAGAAAAAGTTAAATAAAACAAATACTTAAAATGCCTGAGCTCCCGGAAGTCGAAACCACCCGGCGCGGGCTCGCGGATGCAGTTGAACGGCAGCAGATCGAACAAGCCATCGTGCGCCATCGCGGCATGCGACAGCCGGTGCCCCGCGGTCTTGAACAACGGCTGGCTGGCGCGCGCATCGAATCGCTTTCCCGGCGCGGCAAATATCTGCTATTTAATTGCGTGCCTGTGGAAGCAAAAGCGGGCACGCTGATTGTGCACCTCGGCATGTCGGGACGGTTGTGGCTGGTCGACAAGGTAACGCCCCCGCAAAAACACGATCACTTCGACCTGGTCATCAACAATGGCCGCGTGGTCAGGCTGCGCGACCCGCGGCGTTTCGGCCTCGTGCTGTGGCAAACCGGTGACCCGCTGGCGCATCCCCTGCTCGCGGGTATCGGACCGGAACCGCTGACCGCAGATTTCGACGGCGCGTTGCTGCACCGGGAAACTCGCACCCGCATCGCGGCGATCAAACTGGTGATCATGGACAGCCATGTGGTCGCCGGCGTCGGCAACATTTACGCCAACGAAGCGCTGTTCCACGCCGGGATTGATCCGCGCACACCGGCCCGGCGCATCAGCCGCGTACGCTGCGAACGGCTCGCTCTCGAAATCAAGAAAACATTGGCGGCGGCGATTGATGCGGGAGGAAGTTCCCTGCGTGATTACGTCGGCAGCGACGGCATGGCGGGCAATTTCCAGAACCATTTTCTGGTATACGGGCGCGCCGGGGAACCTTGCACGCAGTGCGGAACCATCATTCGTGAGATAAAGCAGGCGCAACGCGCGACCTGTTACTGCCCGTCCTGTCAGCGCCGCTGAATCCGCAGCCGCCGTGCTTCAGGCTACCTTCTGCGCAGTCAGTTGGAGGTATTTCTGCTGCAGCTCTTCCTGGGATTCATTGTGCCCGGGATCCAGCGGTATGCAGTCCACCGGGCACACCTTCTGGCACTGCGGCTCGTCAAAATGACCGACGCACTCGGTGCACTTGCCGGGATCAATGACGTAGATCTCCTCTCCCGCAGAAATAGCCTGGTTCGGGCACTCCGGTTCACAGACGTCGCAGTTGATGCATTCGTCGGTGATCATCAGCGCCATGGCTTAACCTTTATCATTTGCCGCCGAGATCCTTGATCTTGGTCTTGAGCCGCCCCGCGATCGTCGGCGACACAAACTTGGATACGTCACCGCCCATGACCGAAATCTCGCGCACCAGTGTCGCAGACAGGAACATGTGTTCCTCGCCCGGCGTCATGAACACGGTCTCGACATCGGGATACAGTTTGCGGTTCATGCCGGCCAGCTGGAATTCGTAGTCAAAGTCCGAAACGGCGCGCACGCCGCGCATTACCACCCGCGCATCGTGCTCCTGCACAAAATTCATCAGCAGGCCTGAAAACCCCTCCACCGAGACATTCCTGACATCGGCAAGCGCATCCCGGGCCATGTCGATGCGTTCGGCCAGCGAAAACAGCGGGCGTTTGGTCCGGCTGTCAGCGACCGCCAGCACTACGTGATCGAACAGTCGCGCAGCACGGCGTACCAGATCCTCGTGGCCCAGAGTCATCGGATCGAAGGTGCCGGGATAGACGGCTTTATTGTTCATGTTCCGCCCTTTTCAGGAGTTGATGGCTGACCTGACCGGCGCGTCCGGACTTGATGATGTCCCAACCCGGAACGGCTTCAAGTGCCTCGGCGCGTTCACAATACACCAGCGCGCCGGGCTTCAGGCATTGCGGCAACAGCGCCAGCAGCTGCGGCCAGCAGTCATCGGCAAACGGCGGATCAACAAAGACCACGTCGTAACGGCTGCGATGATGCTTGATGAATTCTAGCGCATCAGCGCGCACCACTTCCACCGTATCGGCTGCCAGCAGATCGCGATTAGACTGCAGTGAGCTTACTGCTGCTGCATCGCGCTCCACCAGCACCACACGGCGCGCGCCGCGGGACGCCGCTTCAAAACCCAGCGCACCACTGCCGGCAAACAGGTCGAGGCAGTCCAGGCCTGCAAGATCCTGACCCAGCCAGTTGAACAGCGTTTCACGCACGCGATCGGGCGTCGGTCGCAAACCCGGACGGTCGGCAAAACGCAGGCGCCGGCTGCGCCAGACGCCGCCAATGATGCGCACTTTGCAATTTTTTGAAACCGCAGCGGGCATCAGCGCGCCGGCGCCGCAGTTGCCGTCTGCTTCTGATCGGCACCAACCACCACGGTGACCAGCCGGTCAGGGTCGACGCGGCGGGCGAACGCGGCTTTGATATCAGCGGCAGTGACGCGTTCGATATTGGCGACAAAAGTCTCCAGATAATCGATCGGCAGATTGTAGTAGCCGATCAGCGCCAGATAATCATGAATCTTGCGGTTGCTGTCGATGCGCATCGGAAAACCGCCAACGATGTTCTGCTTGGCAGCAATTACTTCCTGTTCAGTGGGTCCTTTATCGATGAATTCACGCAATGTGTTCCTGACCACGCTGAGCGCCAGCTCCGCCTGATCCCGCCTCGTCTGCATGCCGATGATGAACGGGCCGCGAACCTGCAAAGGAGAAAAATAACTGTAGGCTGAATACGCCAGTCCGCGTTTCTGCCGGACTTCCTCGGTGATCCTCGATACAAAGCCGCCGCCGCCAAGCACGTAGTTGCCGACAAACAGGGTGAAGTAATCCGGATCATCGCGGCGGATACCCGGCGCACCGATCATGATATGACTCTGGCTCGCCGGATGATCGATCATCCGGTTCACCGCTGCAGGCAATGACTGCACTTCGGGCAATGACAGCGCAGGACCGATGGTTCGCGGCAACGCGCGCGTCAATTGCTCGGCCATCGCTTCGGCCTCCTGACGCGTAATATCTCCCATGATCGCAACGACGGCTTGCTCGGCAACATAGTGCTTGCGGTAGAACGCCTTCAGATCATCGCTTTGCAGCCTACTCACGGTATCAACCTCACCTGAGGAACGCAGCGCATACGGATGCTTGCCGTAAACCAGCCGGTAAAACTCGCGATTGACTTGGGTGTCGGGTGTCAGATCCGCCTCTTTCAGGGCGCTTGCATAACGCGACCGCTCCCGCTCGACGATCGCGGAGGAAAACACCGGCGCGCTCAGCACACCAGCCATGACTTCCAGCGCCTGGTTGCGCCGCTTGGTGTCGGACAGCGTGCGCAGCATCAGCCCGGCACGGTCACTGTCAAACCGGTTGCTCAATATGGCGCCGACGTCAGCCAGCCGGCGGGCGATTTCATCCTCGCTCATTCCCGCAGCGCCCAGTCGCATCAGACCATTGGTCATTGCCGCCAGGCCTGATTTCTCGCTGGTATCGAATGCCGAGCCGGCGGGCATTTCGATGGACACATCAAGCATCGGCAAGCCGCGGTTGGCGACAAAATAGACTTTTGCACCGGCGGAAGTGCGCCAGTGTTCAATCGGCAGAATCGCGTGCGCCGAATGTGTCACGGCCAACAACATCAGCGCGAAAGCCGCGCGGAACATCCATTGCATGTTCATATTAGTTGCCATGGCGAACTCCCGCCGGCGGCGCTGTACGCGCCGGTGCGGCGTTGAGCGGCTGCGGATCCAGATAGGCCACTGTCAGCGTGTCATCGATCAAATACTTGCGCGCCACCTCGCGCACCTGGTCGGCGGTTACCTGCTGCAGCTTCTCGATAAACAAACTTTCATCGCGATAGGACAACCCGATGGTCTCCAGCCAGCCGATTTGGCGTGCCTGGAAAAACATCGAATCGCGCTGATAGACCTGCGCTGCAATCATCTGCGCCTTGACACGTTCCAGTTCTTCCTGGGTCACGCCATCTTCGATCACCCGCAGCACTTCGCGCCGCAGCCCCTGTTCCATTTCCGCTGCCGTGCGGCCATTCGCCGGAGTGCCGCTCAGATAGAAAAATCCCGGGCCGCGGCCCACCCCTTCATAACTGGCGCCGGCCGCTGCCGCCAGCCGATCGGTTTTAACCAGACGCTGCGGCAAGCGGGCCGCCGGATTACCGCTCAATACGCTCTCCAGCATGTCCAGCGCATAAGGCTCCCATTCCTCCGCCGGCCTGGACAGGCGTGGTGCACGGTACGCCATCAGCACCTGCGCCTGCTCGGCGGGCACTTTCACGGTCAGTCGCTTCAGTCCAATCTGCTGCGGTTCATCCTGCGGTTTACGTGGCGGCAATGCCTTGCGCGGTATTGCGCCGAAGTATTGCTCAGCCAACGTAAAGACCTCGGCCGGTACCACATCGCCGACAACCACGACGGTGGCATTGTTCGGTGAGTACCATTGCTCATAAAAACGGCGCGTATCGTCAATACTCAGGTTTTCCAGATCATTCATCCAGCCGATCACCGGATTACGATAGGGATGCGCGGTCAGGGCAGTCGCCATCAATCGCTCATACATCACCGACTGCGGCCGGTCATCAGTGCGCCAACGGCGCTCCTCCATGACCACTTTCAATTCCTTGGCAAATTCCTCCGGCGACAACACCAGATTGGCCATGCGGTCGGCTTCGAGCCGGAACGACAGCGGCAATGCGGACTTGTGCAGCGTCTGGAAATAGCCGGTGTAGTCCCGGCTGGTGAAGGCATTGTCGCGTCCGCCTGCGCCGGCAATCAGCCTTGAAAACTCGCCCGCGGGCACCGCCTTCGTGCCCTTGAACATCATATGCTCAAGCACATGCGCCACGCCGGTCACGCCGCCCTGCTCGTCGACACTGCCGATGCGGTACCAGACCATGCTGACCACCACCGGCGCACGCCGATCCGGCTTGACGATGACGCGCAAACCGTTGGCCAGTTCTTTCACCGCCACATCATCGATCGCCGCACTTGCAGCGGATGTCACTGTCAAACCGGCGAATGCCAGTATCAAAACGACGAAAAATTTCGGCAATGCAGTCATGTTGTCCCGTCTTATGAAACCTTGCCGGCGGCAAGGCCCTGTTAGAATTGTAGCCAATTAACCTGCTGGATCGGCGCATATCCGCGCCGCCCCCATCTGACCACGACATTCATGTTTGGTTTCGGCAAAAAAAACGATCCCGAAGAAACGCCTGCGGCCGGCTGGCTGGCCCGCCTGCAGCAAGGCTTGGGCAAAACACGCGCTCAACTGGGTGCAAGCCTGGGTTCCCTGTTCGGTGCGGGGCGCAAACTCGACGAAGCCTTCTATGAGGAACTGGAAACCATACTGCTGACCGCTGATGTCGGCGTCGCCGCGACCACGCACCTGCTGGAAGCATTGCGCGTCCGGACGCGGCAGGGGCGTTACACCGAGGCGGCGCAGCTGCGCGACGGCCTGCGCGAAGAAATGGTCAGCATGCTGAACGCCGTGGCGCAGCCCCTGGAAACCCGCTCGGCAAAACCCTTTGTGATCATGCTCGCCGGCGTGAATGGTGCCGGCAAGACCACTTCCATCGGCAAACTTGCACATTATTTTCAGGCCCAGGGCAAATCCGTGTTGCTCGCGGCCGGCGACACCTTTCGTGCGGCCGCGCGAGAGCAACTCGCGGCGTGGGGTGAACGCAACAACGTAACCGTCATTGCCCAGGCATCGGGCGACGCCGCCGCGGTGATTTTCGACGCCGTCAACGCGGCGCGTGCCCGCGGCATCGACATCGTGCTCGCCGACACCGCCGGCCGCCTGCCCACCCAGCTCAACCTGATGGAAGAAATCCGCAAGGTGAAGCGGGTCATTGACAAGGCGATGCCGGGTGCGCCACATGAAGTGCTACTGGTGCTCGACGCCAACACCGGGCAAAACGCACTGGCGCAGCTTGCGGCATTCGATGCCGCGGTCGGCGTCACCGGTCTGGTGCTGACCAAGCTTGATGGCACCGCCAAGGGCGGTGTGATCGCCGGTATCGCACACAGCCGTGCCGGGGGTAAACCGGTACCGGTGCGCTTCATCGGCATTGGCGAAGGCATGGATGATCTGCGTCCCTTCGTCGCCGACGATTTTGTCGCGGCACTGCTCGACAAATGACCCAGATTGTTCTTAGCAGCGTCAGCAAGCGTTACCCCGGCGGGCATGATGCGCTGGCCAATATCACGCTAACCGTTGAAACCGGCGAACTGGTGTTTATTACCGGGCACTCCGGCGCGGGCAAAAGCACATTGCTGAAGCTGATGGCGGCCATCGAACGTCCGACTACGGGGTCGGTCATCGTCAACGGCCAGAATATCGGCACGCTGCGCGCCCGCGGCATCCCGTTCCTCAGGCGCAATTTCGGGCTGGTGTTCCAGGACCACAAACTGCTCTTCGATCGCAATGCCTTCGAGAACGTGATGCTGCCGTTGGACATCACCGGTTTTGACCGTCGCGAGGGCGCGCGTCGCGCGCGCGCCGCACTCGACAAAGTCGGGTTGCTGCACAAGGAGAAAGCGCGTCCGATTACGCTGTCCGGCGGCGAGCAGCAACGCCTGTGCATCGCGCGGGCCATCGTGCATCGCCCTGCAGTATTGCTGGCCGATGAACCGACCGGTAATCTTGATGCGGAGTACGCCGCCGAAATCGCCACGCTGTTCAGCGATTTCAATCTGGTCGGCGTCACCGTCGTGCTGGCCACCCATGATGCCCAGCTCGCCGCCAGACTCAATCCCCGGATCATCAATATCCGCGGCGGAAGACTCGTCGCATGAGAGCCTGGGCTTCCGCACACCGCCGGGCTTTTATCAGCGCTTTTGCGCGACTGGCCGCGTCACCATTGGCTAACCTGCTGAACATCTCCGTTATCGGCATTGCACTCGCGCTGCCGTTGGGGTTTTTTGTAGTGCTCTCCAATTTGCAGGGTCTGGCACGCAATTTGAAGCCACAGCCGGAAATCAGCATATTCCTCGCCCCCGAAGCGACGGCTGCGGAGGTACGGATCATCGAACTCCGGCTCAAGTCGCGTTCCGGCCTGGCGGGCTTCCGTTTTGTGCCGCGCGCACAGGCACTGGAACAGCTGAAGTCACGCGCCGGCCTTGCCGATGTCGCCGCCGGGCTTGCCGGTAATCCGCTGCCCGACGCTTTTGTCGTCATCGCCGGCGCCAGCGATGCCGCCGCTTTAGAAACCCTGCGGGCGGAATTCGCCGCATGGCCCAAAGTGGCGGAGGCGCATGTCGATTCGGACTGGGCACGGCGGCTGGACGGGCTGCTGGCGGTCGGCCGTTATGCGGTGCTGATGCTCGCGGCGGCACTCGCACTCGCGCTGGCGGCCATTACCTTCAACACCATCCGCCTGCAGATCCTTACCCAGCGTGACGAAATCGAAGTCGCCAAACTCATCGGCGCCACCGACGGCTGGATCCAGCGCCCATTTCTTTATTTCGGCGGACTCATCGGCATGGCCGGCGGGATTGCCGCGTGGCTGCTCACCGCGCTCGCCCTGCTGGTCTTCAACAATCAGTTAGGGCCGCTGAGCAGCCTCTACGGCGTTCCACTGGAACTGGCCCACCTCGCCTGGGCCGACAGCCTGTTTGCCCTGCTGTTCGCTGCCGGCCTGGGCTGGTTCGGTGCCTGGCTTTCCGTGCGCCGCCATCTTAGCGCCCACAATCTTGTATAACCTATTGCTTTTAAATCATTTTTAGATGGATGCATGCATTCGGATTTAACCGGTTGATTGCCCGGGATCGCACAGCAATACGGTCAAATGTAGCAAGGACCTGGAACACCCGGCAGTTTAGAAAACAGTGACTCGTCAACTTCTACACCCAACCCCGGTTTTTCGTTGGGTTCGACAAAGCCATCCACCAGAGTCGGGCCTCCATGTACTAATTCGTCCCGGAATGGATTTAAGGCGGCGCAGTCGCTCTCATAGACGAGTGCGTTGGATGTGGAGCAAAGCAGGTGCAAACAAGCCGCGCCATCAATCCCACTCATTCCGGTATGCGGAGCAAACGAGCGACGGAAGGCCGAAGCAAGGTCCGCGATTCTCTTGCACTCCGTGATGCCCCCGGATTTGCAGGGGTCCGGTTGCACAATATCTACTGCAGATCGTTCCAGTAACTCCCGAGCCTGGTAGCGGGTAAAGTGATTCTCACCGCCGGCTAATGGAATCCGGGTCGAGGCATTGATGCGCGCATAATCGGCAAGATTATCCGGTGTAAATGGCTCCTCCAGCCAAAAAATTCCGCACTCTTCCAGCGTAGGTATTACGCGCTGCGCATCCAGATACGTGTAGCGGGTGTTCACATCAACCATGATGTCGATCGCGGCCGGTAGATGTTTGCGAATATATTTAACTCTCTCGATATCCCGCTCGACAGAATCCCCCAACCGCAGCTTTAAAGCGGTCCAGCCCGCAGCAACAAACTTCTGGGCTTCTTCCAAAAGTTGGGGTGGCGGTTGATACCCAAGGCAGACACCGCCGGCATAGGCGCGGATTTTTTTACGAACCCCGCCGAGCAGGCTGTATACAGGCTGGTTCAAAGCCTTGCCGCGCGCATCCCAAAGCGCGATATCAACGCCGGAGAGGGCCTTGAAAAATGACCACCCGGGTCCATGGGTTTGGCCCTGCTTTACGTAAATCTTCTGCCAAATCTCCTCAACCGCCATTGCGTCCTGGCCGACCACTATCGGCGCCAGGTTGTAATTAACGATGTCCGCGACAACTGTGGGTGCAAGCGCATGATGCGCCTCCCCATATCCGACTATTCCGTCCTCCGTCTTTACCCGAACAATAACCATATCTTTCTTCACCGGTTGTCCACTGCCCCGACGCGGAGCATTTTCCAGCTTGAAAGAAAGAGCGATGCCTTTGACTTCAGTAATTTTCATATGCTTACCAATAATCGACGGGTTGTCTTGTTAGTCCGCTTTTGCGCCAGCCTGTTTAACAACCTTACCCCAGGTTTCGACTTCGCGAGCCAGGTCTTTACCGAATTGTTCCGGGGTCCCAGTCGTAATATCAAAACCCTGATCCGCAAATCGCTGGCGCATCGCCGGATCACGCATGCCTTTTGTGAAGGCGTCGTTTAATGTCGTAACAATATTTTTTGGGAGACCGGCAGGCCCCAGGATTCCGTACCAGGTGTTGACAACAAAACCTTTAAGGCCCGCTTCGTCCATGGTGGGCAGATCTTTAATCAGGGGTGAGCGATTGGTGCTGGTTACCCCCAATCCCCGTAGCTTTTTAGCTTGCATCAAGGGGATAGAGGAATGAACGCCAATAAACATCATCTGAATCTGCCCCGTCATCAGATCTGTCGTCGCGGGGCCACTGCCCTTGTACGGAACGTGCACTATCTTTGTTCCAGCCGCCAGATTGAAGTATTCACCTGTCAAATGGGACGTAGTTCCACTGCCACCGGAACCAAAATTCAATTGCCCGGGTTTGGATTTGGCTAAAGCGATAAATTCCTTAAGGTTTTTCGCCGGCACTGATGGATGCGTGACCAGTGCCAATGGCGCCGTGACTAACATGATAATTGGCGTGAAATCCTTGACCGGATCATAGGGCAACTTTGGATAAATGCTGGGGGCGATCGCATGTGAACTGGGACTGCCTACAACCAGCGTATATCCATCGGGTTTGGCACGAGCCACAAAGTCTGTGCCCAGTGTGTTACCGGCACCTCCGCGATTCTCAACAATCACGTTGTAAGAAATTTGGCCGGTCAATACATGGGCTGCCTGTCGCCCAATAATATCCGTTGGCCCACCAGCTGGCGCCGGCACGACCAAAGTGACGGGGCGTGTTGGATAATTTTGCGCAAGCGCTGAGTACGATGCAAAAAACGAAATTACGAATAAAAGAAATTTCACACTTCCCTCCACGGAGAAAGATTGACTTGCAAGATTTAATTCTTAGAAAATTTTGTAGTTAACTCATTAATGTCGCGCATGTTCTCCAGCCCCCATACCAAACCGCATATTTTCTTGGCTGTGCTTTTCGACAAATGCTTGGCGGTCAATGCCATAAACTTCTCTTCAATATCTTTATCTGACAACGGGTTGTTGGGATCGCCACGGCGATAATCAACGCGACATGAGAGTCGTTTGCCATCCACCGTAAGCACCTCGACAATGGAAGGCATTTTCTCGGGATAAAGATGATCAAGACCGGGGTCGTGCTCTATCCTGACGATCTTCGAAATTGCCCTTACATCGGCATCAGCGGACATTTTCTGCCGTTTCGGCAAAAGGTCGCCGTATTTCAACGCTGTTGCAAGAATATTCTGCCCACTGAATTGAGTATCCAGAGGGCTAAGCTTTGCCCCAGCCTTATCTCCAATGCGGGTGGCCACCTTACGCGTTGCTCGTACCTTGATCTCCTTCACGTTCTTGGGCGTTAAGCCATGCTCCGCGCGAAGTTTAAGTAAAGCCTCAATGGCTGGGTGTGACCAGGCAATGGCAGCAAACTTGTGATCTTTTAGGCCGCACTTGGTGATTCGAAACGGTTTACCAAGACCCTCAAGCAGGGTCTCGACCGTAGCATTCGATTCCAGTTGTGGCCACAGGCCACCGGGCGCCTCCAGAATTCCTGCAGGCCCGGTAAATCCTCTTTTGGCCAACAATGCGGCCATGACGCCACTTTGAGCCGCAAAGGTATTCAAGGCATCCTTTGTCATGCTTATGGGAAGGTTGTAAGCAATGGCAAGGGAAACGTTGTGAGAGCCGGAAATTGACACCGCTTCGGCCAACTGGGATTGCTTGAGCCGCAATAGATATCCAGCCACAAGGGGTGTGGCGAATTGCCCTAATGTTGCTGTGCCAGCCCACCCTTTCCTGGTATTCCCGGTGATTTCCGCAAATTTCATGCAGATCTCATAACCAAGCACGATGGCGGTCAATACGTCTTTGCCGCTGGAATGCATTTTTTGTCCGACGGCCAGGGCCGGCGGGATGGTCATTTCGCAGGGATGGGCGTGATCAAGAGAATGGTACATATCGATCAAGTCCAATGCCCGCAAAGCAATGCCATTGGCGAGAGTTGCATTTACGACGGAGGTTTTCCTGGTGGTCAGCAACACATGGGCATCTTTTGATCCGCCCAGATCCTCCGAAACCTCTCGAGCGATCCTCGCGGAAGGTTCGTTCCATCCACCCGCAATGCATGCCAGAGAATCCAGCAAAAAGCGCTTTGAGGCATGTATGGCTTCCGGGCTGACTTTTTTATAGGTCGTCCTGCTTACAAAATAAGCCAGTCCATCCCGGGCATTTTGGAATTTCATATCACCCTCATCATTGAAATCACCTCCAACAAAAAAAGAGGCAATTATTACGGATGAATTTAGCCCTTTTTGATGACACCCGCTTTAATGAGCTGATTAAGCCGCTCGGCTTCTTTTTTCATAAAACGGCCGAATTCCTCGGGTGTTCCACCTTGAATATCGACGTCATTTTCTTCAAGGCGCTTCTTTATATCAGGCATTGCAAGCACCTTATTCGAAGCGGCATTGAGCTTGTCGATAATAGCGCGTGGCGTTTTGGCAGGGGCGGCCATACCAAACCAAGTTACGGCTTCAGCGTCCTTAATGCCATATTCAGAGAGAGTCGGAACATCCGGGAGCCCTTGACTGCGTTTTGCGCTTGCAACCGCAAGAATTTTTACGCGCCCGGACTTAACCTGGCCATCTGAAGACACCTTGGTGGTGTGCATGAGCTGAATCTGGCCGCTAACCAAATCCAAAAGCGCAGGGGCTGTGCCCTTGTAGGGGACGTGAATCACGTTTACGCCGGTTGCACCCTGAAACAGGGCCAGACCGATGTGAAGGCTGCTTCCGTTCCCGGATGAACCCCAGGTGTATTTGCCCGGATTCGCTTTTAACGAAGCGATTAATTCCTTGGGATTTTTGGCTGGAAAGGAGGGATGTGCAGCAATAATTAGTGGTGTGAACCCGAAGTAAATAATGGGAGAAAAATCATCAAGGCTGTAGGGCGCCTTGGCTGCCATCAAAGGCGCATTGATGTTCGGGGCCGGGTTGGTAAACAGCAGCGTATATCCATCGGGTTGCGCGATAGCAACGGTTTCGGCCCCGATCAGACCGCCCGCACCACCCCGATTATCAACAATGAATTGCTGCCCCAGCAGTTCAGACAGCTTGCCTGCCATTAATCGGGCCACGAAATCGTTGGATGCACCGGGTGTGAACGTAACTATCCAGCGCACAGATTTTGTTGGGTAATCCTTGGCCGCGTTCTGTGCAAATACAGGCAATGCAATTAAGCCAATAAATGCAAATACCAGGGATTTTTTGAACCGTTTCATATGCTCCTCCTTGCTGGTTTTTTGGATCTTTTAATTAACTTTCAAATCACTGATCAAGTGTGCGGGGCGACCGTCCGCGTGGGATATTGCTCGAGTTATCGCTTTTGTCGCCCCAAATGTCGGGATGACAACCGAATGTTTCCCGGGGCCACCTACGACAGCGATCAATAAATCCTCCGGCCGCTTGAAGATCGGAATAAGCAATTCCAGAGGCGCATCGCCATACTTGCGGCGAAATCTGCTGTCTATGTTCTCCTGTGAGAATTCCCCCATCGGCACCCGTGCGTGCTCAAACAGGTATTCGCGTATCTTTTCCTTGCCGTATCCGTCTGCATAAACAGTTTTCGCGTGCTCCGGGCCAAAGATAACCAGTGGCTGCGGATAGGTTCCTTCCTGATAGTTATAAATGTCATTGTTGCCGGTGGTTCTCATTGTTCCGGCAACCATTTTCAGAATGCCTGTGCCGGTGCTGCTGGCGTGATCATTAACATTGTGCGGGGGTTCAGCACCAACAACCGTGACCGTGCTGGTGTTTTGGTCAAAGCCGCGTTCCAGGCTTAAGGAAGTCCACGGGTTCTCGGCCTCGTTCTCGGCAACGCAATAGCTGAACTTTGATGGGGCGCCCTGGGTTGCCATATCTCCGGCTCCGGGATAACCCCCGCCGATATTCATTAGCGTTAGCCGGATTGCACGTCCAATGGTGGAATTTGCCTGCCTGCCCTGACCAAATGCGTTAATGCCGGCGTTGATATTCAATTCGCGCGCGATGGGACCGTTCACAATCAGCAAAGGGGCGCAAGGATGTGTTGTGGCCTGTAGCGCATAGAGATTGAAGGCGGGATCGCACATGGCATCGACGGCAGCCATCACCACCGGAAAATACTCGGGCTCACATCCTGCCATCACCGCATTGATTGCAAGCCGGATCGGCGTGGCTTCACCGTACCGTGGCGCCACTTTCCCGACGGGAAGATCCCAGGGGCGATCGCAATAAGACAGCATTTCCCGAACCCGTTCGGGGGTTGGCGGAATAATGGGCAGACCGTCACTCCAACCGCGCTGCTGAAACAACCTGTTGACCTTCTTGATGTCATTCCCGGAACGAACGGTCGTATCGGGTTGCTCGATCCAAGCCTCAAGTGAATTCATCTGGAAATCTGCCTGATCAAAGACAGCAATTGTGGATTAGCCACTTCAACGCGGGCCTTGACCCCTTCAATGTCCAATCCACCCAGAGGATGCGGTATGACAATTAAAGCGAGGTCAGGCACCCCAAACACTTTCGCCTGCGTTTTTGCGAGCTTCACGAAGGGTTCCGAGCAAATAACCGCTGCGGAAACTCCGCGCTTACGCATTTCACACATGTCGTGGACACTCCACGACGTGCATGACCCTCAATCGGCCATGGCGCTGAGGACGAGATCCGACTCGTGCGCCAATTGGTCAAGCACTTGAGCCGTTGCAGGGATGGCGACACTGCCCTTACGGAGCGAAGTGACTGACTTGACTCTCATCTCATCAGCGACATGTTCGGACAGCATCCGCAGCAGATGATCGGCATTTGCCTTGCTGTTATCCAGCAAGCCGATTCGCAAAGCATTTACGTCAGGCTTGCGCTGTCCGGCACTTACGGCCTCCGGCTCTGCAGCAGGTGCCTCCGGAACAAGCAGTAACAATTCATCGCTCATTTGAATGTCCTTTTCTGTTAGTGCCAACCTAAATATTCTTTTAAAACACGACCACTGGCTCCGGATCCTCTTCGGAAAGCCAGGGAAGCTATTCAGTAAACAAGGGGATATTTTTCGATATCCGCATGGAAACCGTAAAAAGTGTTCAATCAAGTCTCCTCACCGCTCTAAATCACTCCCGCGCAGGTTAACGCTTCGATCGTCTGATCATCGAGATTCAATACGCTACGCAGCACTTCATGCGTGTGCTCGCCAAGCTGCGGAGGGACTCTATCGTATGAAGCCGGGGTCACTGACAAGCGTGCTGGATTGGCAAGCATCGAAACCTTTCCACCTCGCGGATGGTCAACCTCAACCCGCATGCCCCGGTATTTTATGTGCGGATCATCAAAGACCTGCTTGATGTTGTTGATTGGTCCGCAAGGAACACCAATTCCAGTGAGCGTTTCGATCCAGTAAGCGACAGGTTTTTCCCGGAATTTCGCTTGAATAATCGGCACCAGTTCATCCCGATTCTTGACGCGACTCACATTGGTGCGGAAGCGCTCATCCGCAGGAAGCGCAACCAATCCGAGGGTCTGGCATAACTTTGAAAACTGGGTATCGTTTCCAACCGCAACAACCATTTGTCCGTCAGCAGCATTAAAAACCTGATAGGGAACAATGCTCGGATGCGCGGTACCCATACGCTTTGGAACGATGCCCCCAACCAGATAGTTCATGTTGATGTGGGAAATCGTTGCGATGGCGACATCAAGAAGAGACATGTCAATGTGCTGACCTTCGCCACTCTTGTCACGATACGCCAAGGCCGCCATCACTGCGAAACTTGAATATATTCCCGTGATCACATCACAGATCGCGAGCCCGACCTTGGCCGGGCCGCCACCCGGCAAATCATCACGCTCGCCGGTAATGCTCATAAGCCCGCTCATGGCCTGGAAAATATAGTCATACCCCGGCCGGTTGCGGTACGGGCCGGTTTGCCCGAAGCCGGTAATCGAGCAGTAAACGATGTCGGGTTTAACGGCCTTGATGCTTTCGTAATCAAGGCCATAGCGTTTCAAATCTCCAACCTTGTAGTTCTCGATCAGCACATCCGACTGGGCCGCCAGCTGTTTGATCAAATCCTGCCCCAGGGGTTTGGATATATCGATCGTGACCGACCGTTTTCCCCGATTAATCGACATATAGTAAGCCGAGTCCTCCGTTTGCGTGCCGTCGGCCCGTTTGAGGTAAGGAGGAAATGTTCGCGTCTCATCTCCGTGATGAGGACGCTCAACCTTGATGACGTCAGCACCAAAGTCGGCGAGGTTCTGCGCCAGAAAGGGGCCAGCAAGCACGCGACTCATATCGAGAACGCGAAGGTGTTCGAGAGCTTTTGACATGAATTTTTTTCTTGAAATCGGTTTTATTCGGGTTTTTTAGACGGCAATTCCCGGCTCAATAACCGCCCGTAAATTTAGGTTTCCGCTTTTCCTGGAAAGCCGTCACGGCCTCCTGGTGGTCAGCACCCATATTGGTGATGGCCTCATAGGCAAGAGAAGCATCCATGATCGAGTGGGCCAGTTGTCGAAGCGGGATGTTTGTGCAAGTCTTGGTCCACTTGATGGCCTTGGTGGATCCGGCAGCCAGTTTGGCGGTAAGTGCGTTTACCTTCTCATCAAATTTGTCGCGCGGCACTGCATGGTTGATGAGCCCGATACGCTCAGCCTCCACCGCGGAAAGCATGTCGCCAGTCAGCAAATACTCTTTTGCCCGTGCGAAGCCCACGAGTTGCGGCCAAATCACCGCTCCGCCATCGCCGGCCACATATCCCATTTTCACGTGTGGATCACCAAAGCGGGCGTCATCGACTGAAATGATGATGTCGCACAGCAAAGCCAGGGTCGCCCCAAGTCCAATGCAGTCACCGTTGACGCGGGCAATGATCGGCTTCTCAAGATCCAGCAAGCCGAAGATCATTTTTTTCATCTCCAGATTCTTGCGATTAAAGAGCTCCGGATCATCAATGCGCCTCTGCATCATCGGAATGTCACCGCCCGCGGAAAACACATTTCCTGCGCCGGTCAAAACAATCACATCGGATTCGTGATCGACCTGCACATCGTAGAAAATCCGCGAAAATTCGTTATGGAGATCAAAGTGGATCGGATTCATCGGAGGCCGATTTATTTTTAAAGTCAGAATCCGGCCGTTGCGTTGAATGTCGAGATGCTTATAGCTTGAATAATCCACAGATTCCTCCTTGAAATATTTAAAAAGAATAGCATTCACCAACTATTCTTAATAAGAATAAAATGGAACAAGCCATAACCTTATGGAATAGTCTATCGTGAATCTTCGTCAATGCCGCTACATCGTCGAGATCGCGCAAAACGATCTCAACATTTCGAAAGTTGCTGCAGCCCTTCATACCTCGCAGCCGGGCATCAGCAAGCAGGTTCGGATACTGGAAATTGAACTGGGTCTCGACATTTTTGTAAGGGCCGGAAACAGACTTTCCGGGGTTACAGCCGACGGGGAAAGAATAGTTGCTTATGCACGTCGCGTCCTGGAAGAAATCCAGAATATTGAATCTGTGGCCAGGGAGCGGCGGCAACCCAATATAGGAACGCTGGTAATAGCAACAACTCATACCCAGGCCCGGTATGTACTACCCGAGGTCATGAAGTTGTTTGCGAATTACCACCCAAAAGTAAAGTTGATTCTCCGTCATGGAAATCCGGAACAAATTACCAATATGGTGGCTTCGGGAGAGGCTGACATTGGTGTGACAACCGATGCCCCGCCCGACAAAGGGAGTGTCATCGTTGTGCCCTGGCGTCAATTTGACCGGGTTGTCATCGTTCCCCGAAGACACAAGCTGTTGCAGCAAACCCGGCTTACCCTTAAAAGCATCGCGCAATATCCCTTGATTACCTATGAACCGCAATTCACCGGTCGCAGGGAATTAATCCGCGCCTTTGAAAAGGAGGGATTGAATCCCACGCTTTCGGTGAGTGCGATTGATGCGGATGTGATTAAAACTTGCGTTGAGCAATCACTCGGGATCGCTGTGCTGTCTGAAGTCACGTTCAACTCCAATAAAGATGCGGGCCTTCGTGCAATTCCCGCAAAACATCTTTTCGCGCCTTCAATTACCAGCCTGCTTATTAATCGCAAACGTCATTTACAGAAATACGTATATGACTTTATCCAGATGTGCTCGCCGTCATGGAGCAAGTCGAGTCTTCAAAGCCCCCCAGTTAGTACTGGTGCTTAAGGTTATTTTCGACCTTCCGTTATGACCTGCTTTTTGTTGCAAGTAGCCTGCTAATAAAGGGAAACAAAACCATTATTAGTGCAAGCACCAGTATGCTTGCTGCCATCGGCCGGTCAAACAACACCATCCAATTTCCCTGGCTACCGAGAAGCGCACGTCTGAACTCGGTTTCGAGCATCGGACCAAGAACCAACCCCAATATGACTGGCGCGAGGGGGAAGCAGTATCTGCGCAGCAAAAAACCCAGAATCCCGATCCCGAACATCAAATAAAGATCTGCGATCTCCCTGCCCAGGCTGTATACCCCCAACGTACTGAACGCAAGAATCATCGGATACAACAATGACTCTGGAATTTTCAGTAGTTTTACCCACAATCCTACTAAAGGAAGATTCAGAATTAAGAGCATTACGTTCCCAATGTAGAGGCTGGCAATCAGTCCCCACACCAAGTCCGGGTGTTTTTGCAGCAGCAAAGGCCCAGTGTTAATACCGTAACCTTGAAATGCTGCAAGCATCACTGCCGCGGTCGCAGACCCGGGTATCCCCAAAGTTAATAAAGGAACAAGCGCCCCTCCAGCTGAAGCATTATTTGCAGCCTCAGGGCCAGCAACACCTTCAATGGCGCCATGGCCGAATTCATCTTTATGACTGGATACACGGCGCTCTATACCGTATGACATAAACGTCGCAATCGTGGCTCCTGCTCCGGGAAGGACGCCGACAATGAACCCGATCATTGAGCCTCGTAACCATGGAAAAACGGATCTGCGCCACTCTTCCTTGGTCATCCAAAGTGAACCGGCTTCTATAAGCCGAGCACTGGTTTGCTTTCGTAAATTTCCCAATCCGAATAGAACTTCGCTTACGGCGAATAAGCCGATTGCAGCGACGACAACACCGATGCCGTCGAATAATGCAGCCTGCCCAAATGTAAATCGCAGTTGCCCACTGGTGTTTTCGATTCCCACCGTGCCTATGGCCAATCCTAATAGGGTCGAGAATGCGGCCTTGACGGGCACGCCTCCACCGATTGCTGTGACGGTACATAACGAAAGGACCATTAATGCAAAATATTCGGATGGACCAAACTTAAGCGCAAACTCCACCAAGGGTTGCGCAAGAATCATCAAAAGAAATGTAGCGATGGTCCCAGCGATAAATGAACCAATAGCCGCAGTGGCCAGAGCAGCTCCTGCGCGTCCTCGCCGAGCCATCCGGTAACCATCAATTGCTGTCACTACCGAGGAACTTTCCCCAGGCGTGTTGAGCAGGATCGTGGTGGTTGAGCCCCCATACATCGCGCCATAGAAGATTCCACCAAATAAGATAAATGCGCCAACGGGATCAACGAGCTTGTAGGTAAATGGCAGAAGAAGGGATATAGCCAAAGACGGGCCGATTCCTGGCAAAACACCAATTGCCGTCCCCAGCACTGTACCAAACAGTGCATAAAGGAGATTCATAGGCTGCAGCGCTATTGCAAATCCAGTGAGTACCCCAGAAAAACTTTCCAAATAAGCCCCTTAAAATAAACCGGTTAGGATACCGTTGGGCAGTGGAATCTCAAGGACGCGAGTAAATAGCCAATAAAAGAACACGCTGAATAACATCGAAATTGCTGTATTTGTAATCCACCGCCTTGGTGAAAAAAAGTTTGAAAGTACAGATAGAAATATAAATATCGAAACGACGAAGCCAATCGGCTCCAAGGCCGCACAAAGAAAGGCAATCACGCCGACCACAACAGCTACCGCCAGCCAATCTCGGATCGCGGTTTCTTCATCCTCCGCAGGCACAAAAGCATCCTGAGACGCTTGCCCCCCAAGCATCTTTACCAAGAGTTTCCAGCAAAGAAGAAGGGATGTTGCAAGCATCGCCCAGCCCACCAAGAGCGGGAATGTTCTGGGACCAATAGAAATATTGCTGGGAGGTTCAGTCACCTGCATCGCCTGCCAAATATAAAGCCCAGCGAAAAGAGGCAGCATTACTGTAAATGCTGCCTCCCCCCACGTGCCCTTCAGCACATTAAGCACTGAACGGCGAGGTTGGCTCATTTTTTCACAAGACCCAGTTGCTGTAGCAAGACGCTGTAGGACTCTTGGTCTTTGTTAAGTGAGGCAAGAAATGCATCCGAGGACTCAAAAGTATCTACCCATTGATTTTTAGTGAGCTCGGCTTTCCATGCATTGGTTTTTACCATTTTTGCCAATGAATCGCGCCAAAACTGAACCACGGGTGCGGGCATCTCAGGAGGGCCAAAGATACCGCGCCACGTTGAATGAGTCACATCGTAACCTTGCTCAACAAAGGTAGGTATTGCTTTGAAATCACCCCCAAGCCTTTGTGCGGAACTGATCGCCAGAACCCGCATTTTTCCAGCTGTTACAAGGTCGATTAGATCAAGACCACCCATTCCAGCATCTACATGCCCACCAAGAATGGCGGCATTGGACTCGCCACCAGAATAGGCAAGGAAGGTCATTTTTGATGCGTCAGCTCCAACCGCACGAACGAATTTCGCAATTGTTATGTGATCAGAACTGCCAATTGAAGCACCGCCAATCTTTACTTTGGAAACATCCTTGCGGATGAGCGCTTCGAGATCCTTAAGTGTCTTGATCGGGGATTCTGTTCTGACAACAAGTAAAACATATTCAGAGAATATCTTGGCAATAGGAGTCATGTTCTTGTATGAATGTGGAGTACCCAACATCAAAGGGGTCACCACAGCATGGGTCGCGATACCCAACAACAGGTTGGGGTCGCCTTTCCTCTTGACCATTTCAGCCATTCCATTGGCACCACCAGCCCCGGGTTTGTTCGCAACTTGAATCGGCTTATTGACGATCTTTTCATCATTAAGAACTCGGGCCACTGTTCGTCCGAACTGGTCAACGCCACCCCCCGGGGCAAACGGGATGATCAACTGGATATCTTTTGTAGGGTAGGCGTCCTGTGCCCAAGTTTGGTTAAATCCGGCGATCAGCAGGATGCTTGCTGCCGCACTAAAAAACATTTTGCAGAAACTAAACTGGGATGTTGCAACTGCTTTATTTATCGTTTTCATAATCTCCTCCATCTCCGTTAAGACTCAATCAGTTTTAAAGTTAAAAAGTATCTTTACTCCCTCAGCCTTAATTAATAACGCCATTTTTTTTCAAATCCTCAATTTCAGAGCCGTAACCTAAACCTTTTAATATTTCTTCATTGTGCTCCCCGAGCAGGGGTGCCGGGGTGTGGACCCCACCGGGCGTGTCGGAAAGCTTTACAGGAACGCCAACGACATGAACGGGGCCTGCTTTTGGATGCGCTTGCTCCACAATCATCTGACGTGCGATTACCTGGGCGTCATCAATCATCCGTCCAACAGTATTTACGGGTGCAGCAGGGATACCCGCATCGACTAATACTTTGACCCAGTGATCAGTGGTATTTGTTCGATATATATTCGCTAACAGTTCATGTAAAGCGCCGGCATTGACCGTACGCTGATCGCGTGTCGAAAAACGCGGATCCGTATTCAAATGTTGCAGATCCATCGTTTCAATGAAACGATCCCAGAGTGCTGGGTAGCTGGCGAACACAGTCAAATAAGTATTGTCCGAACAGAGGAAAAATCCGGACGGGGCGTTGTTGTCATTTCGTCCGGTTTGCGCAACCCAGTTTCCTGGTACGTGGTAGTGCTGGGCCACCGGGCTAACCATTAGTGAAATTCCAGCCTCCAGCAAGGAGGTATCCACCTCTTGCCCCATACCGGTTTTAAGACGACGGATATAAGCGGAAAGTATTCCATGACTGGCCCACATTCCAGCCACGATGTCACAAAGCGCGTATCCAAGAGGAACTGGCGGTTGATCATCATGAATTGTCGTGGATGCCAGTCCACTTTCCGCCAAGGCAATCATGTTTACGCCTGGGTGGTTAGCCTTAGGCCCTGATTTCCCATATCCCGACAGACTCGCATACACGAGTGCGGGATTTATTTCCTTTAGTTCAGCATAGCCCAAGCCCAGTTTCTCCATTAATCCCGGTCTGAAGTTCTGGATCAACACATCAGCCGAACGAACAAGATCGAGAAACACCTTCTTTCCTTGTGGTTGCTTTAAGTCCAAGGTAAGACTTTTCTTGTTACGGTGAATCATCATGAAAATGACGCTTTCACCCGCGACATAGGGATAACCACCACGGGCTTCGGTCTTTTGTCTCGGGCTTTCAATCTTAATAACTTCAGCGCCCATGTCACCCAGCATCATCCCGCAGAATGGCCCAGCCCATGCGTGAGTCAACTCAATGACACGAACACCCTCCAGAGGCCCTGCATTTTTCATGATCTGTGTCCTGTTCCAGTACTACCAGCTGCATGAAACTTCTGGCTGGCCAACAAATGCAGTACCAGCGGCCGTTTTAATCTCATCTTGGTTCTCACACCAAATCATCAAAGTGAGTGTCGTCTTGCCGTTTATATCCGAGATTTCCGTAACAGCCCCTCGGGCTGTGATTTTGTCACCCGCATATACCGGATGAATGTAACGAATTGAAATTCGTCCGCCATAAACCCAAGCATCCCCAAAGTTTTTTTCAAGGAGCTCGTGAACAAATGCCATTTGATTCTGACCAGAAGCGAGCGGTTTAGATAACCCATCCTTCTTCGCGGCGTCAGTGTCGGTATGAGAGTTAACTCCTCGATCCCAAACAATCTTCTCGAATTCGATCATGTTTTCAAGAAGAACAGGCTGGGTAATCGGATGGAGCTGATCACCGAGCTTCAAGAGGCGCTTTTCCTTCTTCCCCCCTGAATTCAATTGCTCCATTTTTTTGTAACCTCCGCCAGGGCAGGTTGGCCAACAGGCCTTGCAAGACCGATCAATCGGCTCACCTCTATCAAGCGACCATCTTCATCCGTCGCTTTTGCCTCAATAACCAAATATGTTTTTTCACGGCGGATATATTTATCTGCGATATGCGCCGAAATGGTAATCGACTTACCAGGTAATGGAGGGTTATGGTACTGAGACTCTTGGCCCATATTGGGCACCCGCATTACGCTTGCATACTTTCTGTAGAAAAGTCGCGCAGGATGTCTCCCTGCAACGGTGGGATATGCTGCTCTCGGGTTATTAACAACTCGCCTATAGTCCGCAACCATCTCCTCGGTAAACAAATAGGTCAGGGAACCGAGGTCTTCCCCGACTTTGATTGATTCCCAAACCGAATTATCTTGCCCAGGGTTACTCATGCACTCCTCCAGTAAAGCAAATTCTTTAATAGCACTTACTTCTGCTCCAGCGCCTTCACTTCAGCGCGTTTCTTTTCAAGACGGCGAACATAACGGTCAAGATCCAAAACAAATCTCTCATGATGTGCTTCGCCAACTTTTACTAAATCGTCGAAGATCTCCACTTTAAAATTTAGGCGGGCGTCCTCTTTCTCAATTAAATTTGCCACCGCCCTTACTTTCATCCCTTCAAGGGTGGGCGCGAGATGGCGTATATCCACGCGTGTTCCAACGCTAATTTGCCCTTCATCTAAGACTGGGAGCAATGCTTCAATAGCAGCCTTTTCTGCAAGTTGAACCATGCTTGGAGTTGAAAAGATATGGTAATCCCCTCGCTGAGTGCACCATTTACGGTCCACATTCCAACTGACCTCACCAGTCAATCCGATGTTGATTCGATCAAGGCCCATCTCTAAGCCACCTTTCCTTTTAATTGATCTGCGTTTGTCATCGCTTCGGGCATCTGAGCGGTGCTGATCACTCGCTGCTTTATCAGATCCTGCAACTCAGAATCCTTTAACCCTACTGACGACAAAACTTCAAATGTATGCTCACCAAGCAAAGGTGCCGGAGTTCTGATAGTTCCCGGCGTTTCAGATAGGGTCACCGGAACTCCCAGGACATGAATTGGGCCAGCAGTGGGATGATTTTGTTCTTTGAGCATACCAAGGGCATTAACCTGAGGATTATCGATGGCCTCCCCGATCGTATTTACGAGTGAGACTGGCACCCCAGCTTCGCTGAGTAACTTCACCCAGTGAGTGGCCGGCTTCTCGGAAAATATCTTCCGAAGAACAGCTCGCAGCTCTTTGACATTCTTTGTGCGCCCATCCCTTGATTTGAATTTTGGTTCGTCCGTCAATTCGGGAACCTGGATGGCCTCAATAAATCTGTCCCACAACGCTGGATAACTGGCGAAAACCGATACATATCGGTTATCACCTGCCAAGATAAATTCAGACGGGCCATTGATCCAGGTTTGATAACCCGTATATGACGGGTTATGAAAGTGCATTGCTATCGGTCCAATCATCAGCGACAAACCGGCTTCCAGTAAGGAAGCATCAACTTTTTGCCCTTCACCAGTAGCACCCCGAGCGATGTAGGCACATAGTGTTCCCTGACACGCCCACATAGCTGCCATGTAATCGCATACCGGCGTGCCAAGTGCTACGGGCGTATCAACTGAATCACCCATAGTGGTTGCGGCGAGTCCGGTTGCAGCAATTGCCACCTGATCAACACCAGCACGGTTTGCATCAGGGCCTGTTCGGCCATATCCAGAAACAGAGGTATAAATTAGTCGGGGATTAATCTTTTTTAGATCTTCGTACGAAAGCCCCATTTTTTTTAATGCGCCCGGACGCATATTCTGAATAAGGGCATCGGCGGTTCGCACCAAATCAAAGAATATTTCCTTACCCCGTGGTGATTTGACGTCAAGCGTGACGCTTTTTTTATTTCGATGCGTCATCATGAAAATGACGCTTTCCCCGCCGGTATAGGGGGACCCCCCCCGGGCTTCCGTTTTCTGAGCCGGAGACTCAACCTTGATCACTTCAGCTCCCATGTCCGCAAGCATCATCCCGCAAAGAGGACCCGCCCACGCGTGGGTCAACTCAATAACACGCATCCCCGACAGCGGAAGGCGGCCCGCAGACATCGAATCAGAATTTTCGTTTGTCTTCATTGAATGTACGCCTGTGCCATACCAAGAGCAGTTTTGACGCCCCCTTGATTGGTGCACCATATTTCCATCTCTGCGACCCTCTTGCCGTCAAGTTCAGATAAATTTTTAACCTTGGCGCATGGAGTAATTTCATCGCCAATGTAAACAGGACAGACCCACCGCGCGGCGATTTTCCCGCCACGAACCCAGCCATCACCAAAATTGCTTTCCATCAAATGATGCAAAAACGCCAGTTGGTTTTGCCCGGAGGCGATTGTCTTCGACATCCCGACTTTCTTGGCGACCTCTTTGTCGCTATGCACATTGGCAACGCGGTGCCAAATTACGCGCTCAAATGCAACCAACTTTTCCTCTGTTACTTTGAAAGTTTTGCCAATTAGTTCATCACCGATTTTCATTTGTTCTCCCACTTACCAGATACTTCGGCAAAAAGAGGTTTTTCTTGTTTAGCGGCCATGCCAATTAATCTACTTTTTTCAATTAGGCGCCCGTCCTCGTCCATCGCAATCGAATCAACGATGATGTATGGCTTTTCTCTTCTTATGTATTTATCCGTTACTTGTGCTTCTACACGTATTCGCTTTCCAGGAATAACTGGATTGAAATATTCGCTTTCAGCGCCGACATTCATCAACTTTGCGGGCCCATAAAAGTTAGTCCACGCCCGAAGGGAGTGGCGCCCCGCTACTGTTGGGTATGCTGCGTTCGGGTTGTCGACAATGTCTCTGTATTCATCAAGCATTTCTTGAGTGATGACATATTCGTAAGTTTCAAAACGGTCGCCGATTTTTACGCTATCCCATATCGGGTTTCCTGATTTTTCATTAGTCATTCTAAATTCCTCTCCTGAACGAACTCACTTATTCGGGCTTGATACCCAACTGAGCAATAACTTTTCTCCATCGAATCGACTCAGCACCGATGAATTTGCGCGCAACCTCGGGGGAAGTTGGCCATGGCTCGACACCCGAATCTATAATCTTTTGCTTTACCGATTCTTTATTCAGGATGGCAACAATCTCCTGATTGAGCTTTGTAACTATCTGAGGCGCGGTTTCAGAGTGCACAACAAGTGCGTACCAACCTTTGACATAAAATCCGGGCAACGCTGCAGCCTCAGTGATTGTAGGAACGTTAGGCAGGTGTCTGGATCGCTCAGAACTGCTGATTGCGAGCGCCCTCAATCTCCCGGATTGCACAAATGGCAAAGATGAAAGAACCGTTGTAAACAGCATCGATACTTCCCCGCCCAATACAGCCGTCAGTGCTGGCCCACCACCTTTGTAGGGGACATGGGTGAGGCTTATTCCAGCCATATTCTTGAGAAGTTCCCCAGCAAGGTGGTTTGTGTTTCCAATCCCGCTGGATGAGAAGGTAAGGCGTCCCGGTTGTGCTTTTGCTTGGGATATGAGTTGCTGAACATTAACAGCTGGACTGTTGGGATGCACAGTCAACAAAAATGGAAATTCGACCTGCATCGTTAATGGTACGAAATCTCTTACAGGCTCGTACTTCACATCTTTGTATAGACTCGGATTTATAGAGAATGATGCGGCGACGATAAGTATGGTGTAACCGTCAGGTGCCGCTGCACGAACAATATTCGTTCCGATCATTGTTCCCGCACCAGGACGAAAATCCAGTATGACCGGTTGCCCCCATTTCTCCGTAAGCCCTTGATTGATCATGCGAGCAAGTGGCTCCGTAGCCCCACCAGGCGCGAAGGGGGAGACCATCCTTATGGGCCGCGAAGGGTAGTTTGCAGTTGTTTGCTGCGCCACAGCATAAGAACAGGCGCAAAACATCATCATCGCCAATAATCTGCGCACCTCAAGCTCCTCCTTTTTGCAAATTATGGGAGGACCAAATTACTGTCCAATATATAATTTAACTATCAATAATACTTTTATTGTATTAATCATGGATATCAAAGCGCTTCGATACTTCTCGGTACTTGCCGAAGAATTGCATTTTGGTCATGCGGCAAAAAGACTGCATATCTCCCAACCCCCTTTGAGCAGACAGCTTGGAAAGCTGGAGCATGAGCTTGGTGTAAAACTTCTTTTTCGCACCAAGCGTCAAGTTTCTTTGACCCCTGCAGGGCAGGTATTTCTGGATGAAGTCAGAGGGATTCTGGCCTCGGTCAATGAGGCTGCAAATGCCGCACGTCGCGCAGGAAGGGGCGAGATTGGTCGTCTCACGGTTGGTTTCTTTATCGGCGCGACTTATTCCTTACTACCCAAAATCCTTCACCGCTTTCAGACCCAAAGTCCCGGTGTTCGTCTCATTCTTCAGGAAATGGAACTCACGCAAGTTCCACAGGCATTAGTAAGCGGCGAGATTGATGTCGGGATCTTGCGGCCACCGGTTTCTTATTCAACAATTGAAACTGAAGTGTTGTTGCGCGAACCCTTTGTTGCCGCGGTTCCAGAAAATGGGAAGTTCAGTTCAAAGAAGCAATTGCAGCTTAAAGAACTTGCAGAAGAACCTTTCGTGATGTTCTCGCCAGGACCATCAGTGCTGTATAGCCAGATTATGAGTGCCTGCTATAAGGCGGGTTTCAGGCCTCGGATTGTTCAGGAAGCGAGACACCCTGAAACATTGTTGGGTTTAGTCCGTTCAGGCGCCGGCATTGCGCTTGTTGCCTCCTCAGTTCAAATGAGGGGTAGCGGTGGTGGAGTTTTGTTCAAGAAAATTACCGGCCCATTACCTATGACTGAAATTGCCATTGCATGGAGACACAAAAATCCTTCTCCATTACTACTTTCTTTTATTAAAAATGCCCGCTCAGCAATGAAACTGCGTTGATTTTTCGACTCGCGCTAACCCCTTCTTTCCATTGCTTTTGATGCCTGTGGTTGACTAGGCCGATTGGGAGTCGCTTGGGAGCAAGATCGATTGCTTCATTGCTTACGTGGGGGGGGGTGGGCGTAATGAAGAAACGCGGTTTAGGGGTTCTTGCAAACCCTAATGCCAACGTTTTACGAAAACGACAGTCAACCATTATATGATTGTGGTTAATTCATTATTATAATAATCCTCTTATTTTCAATAACTTACTAATCCTTTCACTTCAATAAATTTGTTGTTTTCAACACTATAAATGGCTCTGCAGACCCTCGAGTGAACTCTGCCACGCGTTGGCACTCATATGCAGAGAGTGCTAAACTTGAACGCATGAAGGAGCTGACGATGAACACCATGTCTTTGCCCATCCCCTCGGCAACCGGCAGTCTGGAGACGTATATCCAGGCGGTGAACCGTTTCCCGCTGCTTACCTTGGAGCAGGAGACCGAGTATGCACGCCGTCTGCGTGATACCGGCGACCTTGAGGCGGCGCGCCACCTGGTGCTCTCCCATTTGCGGCTGGTGGTCTCGATTGCCCGCAACTACGTCGGCTACGGCCTGCCCCAGGCCGACCTGATCCAGGAAGGCAACATCGGCCTGATGAAGGCGGTCAAACGCTTTGATCCGGAGCGCGGCGTTCGGCTGGTGTCGTTCGCGATGCACTGGATCCGCGCTGAAATCCATGAATTCGTGCTGCGCAACTGGCGGCTGGTGAAAATCGCCACCACCAAGGCGCAGCGCAAGCTGTTCTTCAATCTGCGCAGCATGAAGCAGAACCTGGGCACGCTGGGCGCCGAAGACGTGAAAAGAGTCGCTCGCGAACTCGGCGTCAAACCGGAAGAAGTGGTTGAAATGGAAACCCGGCTTGGCGGGCAGGACCTCGCGCTTGAACCCGCGGGGGACGACGAACGCGAGCAATTCGCACCGATCTCGTATCTCGCTGCGGACCATGCCACACCCGATGTCGTGCTGGAAACCGAACAGAACGCGCGCCTGCGCGGCGAAGGGCTGGAAAAAGCGCTGGCCAGCCTGGATCCGCGCAGCCGTCGCATCATCGAAGCGCGCTGGCTGACCGAAAACGCCGCCGCCACGCTGCATGATCTGGCCGCCGAGTTCGGCGTATCTGCCGAACGCATCCGCCAGATCGAAGCCAAGGCGCTGGGAAAAATGAAAACGCTGATTGCCGCCTGAACACGGTTGATGCCGAAACAAGAAGCCCCGGGGAACCGGGGCTTTTTTTATGGTTTCAGCAACTGCCGGATGTCATGCAGCAGGGTCGGCGCGCCGGCACCGTACTGGGCGAACAATCGCAGCCGGCCTTCACTGTCGAGAATATACGTGCCGGCGGAATGATCCATGGTGTAGCCGCCGCCCGGCAGTTTCTGCTTCTGGTAAAAAATCTTGAATTCCCTGGCCGCACGGGCGATCTCGTCAGCATTGCCCGTCAACCCCAGGAACGAAGGGTGAAAAGCCGGCACATAACGTTTGAGCACTTCCACGGTATCGCGCTCCGGGTCAACCGACACGAACAGCACCTGCACGCGCCCGGCATCACCGCCCAATTCCTTCATCACGTTGGCCATTTCCACCAGCGTTGTCGGACAAACGTCAGGACAATGGGTAAATCCGAAAAACAGCGTGACGACCTTGCCCTTAAAATCGGCCAGCGTGCGCCGCTGGCCGTTGTGATCGGTCAGTTCTAGGGTTTTACCGAACGATGCGCCGGTGACGTCGGTCAGCTTGAACACCGGCTTTTCACCCTGCCCGCCGCAGCCGGCGAGCGTGATGGCCAGCCCGGTGAGCAGTGCCGCAAAAAAGGGTCTCATTGCAATCAGAAAAGCAGCTGCAGGTAATGATCGACCAGCAGCGCGACAAAAATAAGCGTCAGGTAAAGAATTGAATAGCGGAAGGTGCGCCGGGCCAGCGCATCGCTGTATTCGGTATAGATCTTCACCGCATAAAACAGGAATACCGCGCCGAGCACCATCGCCGCGATAAGGTACGTCATCCCGCTAAGGCGGGTGACAAACGGCAGCGCCGAGCAGGCCAGCAACACGATGGTGTAGAGCAGCACGTGCAGGCGGGTGAACTTGTCGCCATGAGTGACCGGCAGCATCGGCACGCCGGCCTTTGCGTATTCGTGCTTGCGGTACAGCGCAAGCGCCCAGAAGTGCGGCGGGGTCCATGCAAAAATGATCAGGAACAGCGTCAGCGCCTGCGGCGTAACGTCTCCGGTCACGGCGGCCCAGCCCAGCACCGGCGGCATCGCACCCGATGCACCGCCAATGACAATGTTCTGCGGAGTCATCGGCTTCAGAATTACCGTGTAGATGACGGCGTAACCGACAAAGGTTGCCAGTGTCAGCCACATCGTCAGCACATTGACCCAGTGATACAGCAGCGCCAGGCCGATGCCGCCGACGATGCCGGAAAAAATCAGCGTTTCCAGCGGCGTGATCTGGCCGCGCGGCAGCGGGCGGAATTTGGTGCGCGTCATCAGAGCGTCGATTTTCTGCTCGACCAGACAGTTGACCGCGGCGGCCGCGCCAGCCACCAGCGCGATGCCGAGCGTGGCGGCGATCAGAATCACCGGCGGCACCATGCCCGGAGTCGCCAGAAACATGCCAATCACCGCTGTAAAGACGATCAGCGACACCACGCGCGGCTTGGTCAGCGCGTAGAACTGCTGGATGCGGGATGACAGCGAGGTTGGTGCGACAGTGGAGGACATCAGGTGACAGGCTTCCGGCGAAGGGCGAAGTTTATCACCACCGCGGTCACCAATAAAATTGCGGCACCGGCGTTATGCGCTGCTGCCACCGCCAGCGGCAACCCGGCAATCACGTTGGCGATGCCCAGCGCGACCTGCAGCAGCAAAACCGCCAGCAGCACGGCACCGTAACGCGCCAGCCCGGCCGTCCGTAATAAAGCCAGGGCAAACCCGCCCACGTACAGAAAGGTCACCGCCGCGCCGACCCGATGTGTCCAATGGATCGCGGTAATCGCGTCATAACTCAAATGGGTCCCGGCCGCCGTCATGCCCAATTCGCGCACCAGTTGAAAACCGTGGCGGAAATCCATCTCCGGCAGCCACTGGCCATGGCAGGTCGGGAAGTCGACGCAGGCCAGCGCGGCGTAATTGGTGGATACCCACCCGCCAAGCATGATTTGCGCGATCACAATCAGCAGGGTCAGCAAGGCCCACGGCCGCAACCGCATCGACGCAGCCGGGACGGGCTGGAATTTTTCCTGGCGCAGGCCCAACCAGACCAGTAACGCCAGCAGCGCCAGTCCGCCGAGCAAATGCAGTGTGACAATCACCGGCTTCAGCAGCAAAGTCACCGTCCACATGCCCAGCGCCGCCTGAAACACCACCAGTGCCAGCAGGCTGGCGGCCAACAGCGGGGACTGCTGCAGTTCACGGCGACGCAACCAGGCGGTGACGGCAATGGCGAGGATCACCACACCCAGTCCGCCCGCGATATAACGATGGAACATTTCCTTCCACGCCTTGCCCAGTGACACCGGCCCATGGGTGCCACCCTGATCTTGGACCGCCTTGGCGATGTCATCCTGGGCGTGGTGCGGCGTCAGTTCGCCGTAACAGCCGGGCCAGTCAGGACAACCCAGTCCGGCATCCGACAGCCGCACATAGGCGCCCACCAGCACGACCACAAAGGTGTAAATCACCGCAAACCAGACCAGCTTCCGGAACATTTAAATACTCAGCAATAACAACGGGTTACGTTTCATCTGATGTTTTTATCCGATCCGCGACACCTTGAGCAACCGCTCTATATCCTTGCGGATGCGGCTCGGATCCGCTTCGCGCGGATACCGCAGCACCAGATTGCCCAGCGGATCGACCAGGAAAATATGATCGGTGACTGCTGACTCGAACGGCAGTGCGGCGAGAACCTTGCTGCCACCAGCCCTGACCAGCCAGGTGCCGTCAAACTCGCTGCGCAGGCGCTGCGCCGGCTCGCCCTGCCCGGTGACCAGCCACACGCGTTCGATGCGTTCGGGATATTTGCCCTGGGTCTTGCGGATCTGGCGGATCTGCCAGAGTTTTTTCTCGCAATAGGCGTCACACGCCGCATCGTCGACAACGACAAACAGCCACTTACCTTCCAGTTGCTGCAATGAAAACGCCGTGCCGTCAGTGAGTGTCATTGGCGTGCGCGGCAACTGCTTGGCGTCCATCAACTGCCCGTAATTGACCCGCCCCTCGGGCTGATAAAAATAATAGGTGGTAAACGAAGCGATGAAAGGCGCGATGCAGACTGCGGCAACAAGCCACAATGTCTTACGGCTGCGCGGCGGGACGTCGTTTGACATGGGTCACCAGATAATAAATGAGTATTGCAAGGCTCATCGCGTACCACTGGAACGCGTAGGCAAGATGCGTATTACGGCCGAGATCGGGGCGCTTCCATTCGCGCCTGATGCCGTCGTCGACGGCGCTGTCCTGCTGGATCACAAACGGCTGCAACTCCAGGCCCGTGGCCTGGTGATAACGCTCATACACCAGGTTCTGCCAGACATTGCCCTCGGCGACCTTGGTCGACAGCTCCATGAATTTTTCGCTGTAACCTACTGCCGTTCCCCGGACGACCTGCTCACCGGCAGGCGTATCGATCACCGGCATGCTGCGGTCACGGCTGGCCGGCACCCAGCCGCGGTTGACCAGCACATAACGTTGTGAGCCGGCGATGCGCAGCGGCGTGGCCACGTGATAGCCCGGCTGATGTTGGTATAACCGATTATCAACGAACACCGTGAATTTCGGCGCAAACTCCCCGCGCACTTCGACCTTGCGCAGCAAAATATCATCCACTTTCAGCGGCGTGGCGCTGATACGGAACGCCGGTTCTCGTGCCATCGAATCCTGCCGGTCCTGCAAGCCCCGTTTGTAATCGGCACGGCCGACCTGCCATTCGCCCAGAAAAAAAGTCAGCACAATACCGGCGACTGCTGCCACCGTCGTCAGCAGACGGGGCTCGAACGAAAACTCGCCCACGGTGATTACAGCCATCGAATATCCGGTTGGGTTACACTGCGGCGCATAACATCATGCGCATCATTGTCATACTGTTCATCATCGTCATCATCGCCAGCCTGGGCTCGGCGCTGTTTTATATGGTCCGCGACCATGGAACGACCGAGCGTACCGCAAAGGCCCTGACGCTACGGGTTGCGTTGTCCGTGGTTCTGTTCCTGCTGCTGATGCTGGGCTTTCATTTCGGTCTGATCACCACGCGGTTATAGACACGGCCGGCATACAGTCGTTCCAGCAGTCATCCCCCGGACTGCATCAAAAAAAACGCCGCGATTCCCGCGGCGTCCAAATCCCCGTATCGGGGGTACCTCCTCCCCGTGCGAACCGTACTTTGCCGGCCTGAATCTGCCGGACTGCGCGGCTCGCCGCCTTAAATCCTTACAGCCAGTAAACAACCACGAACAAGAACAGCCAGACCACGTCCACAAAGTGCCAGTACCAGGCCACGCCCTCGAAACCGAAATGGTTGTCGGGCTTGAAGTGACCGGCGACGCTGCGGAACAGGATCACCCACAGCATGATGGTGCCGACAGTGACATGGAATCCGTGGAAACCCGTCAGCATGAAAAAGGTCGCGCCATAGGCGCCCATCGTCAGCTTGAGATTCAGATCGTTGTAGGCATGGGCATACTCATAAATCTGAAAACCAAGAAAGACCATGCCCAGCGCGATGGTCAGGACGAGGCCCCAGATCAGGTGCGTGCGGTTGTTCTTCAGCAGTCCCCAATGCGCCCAGGTCAGCGTGACGCCGGAAGTCAGCAACAGGGCTGTGTTCAGGGCGGGAATGCCCCAGGCGCCCATCGGCGAAAACGTCTCCTTGATACCAGGTCCGGTGGCAGGCCAGTCGGGCTTGAAGCCGGGCCACAGCAGTTGCTGGTGTTCCAGCGAACCCAGATCGGGCACTGAAATGCTGCGCATGTAGAACAACGCGCCGAAGAAGGCCGCAAAAAACATGACTTCGGAAAAGATGAACCAGCTCATGCCCCAGCGGAACGAAATATCGACCTGCTTGTTGTAGTTTCCGCCCTCGGACTCATGGGCAACGGTGGTGAACCAGCCGGCAAACATGAAAAACAGGATCAGAAAACCGATGCCGAGCAGGCCGTAGCCCAGCGGCATGTGATTGACCGTAAACGATGCGCCGAAGCCGATAAAGCCGAGCGCGACCGAGGCCACGATCGGCCAGTGCGAGGGCTGCGGCAGGTAATAGTTGCCTGATGCTTGATTCGACATATTCACTTCTCCCCTGAATCCTTGCGTTTGATACTGATTTGACCGGCAACCATCATCGGGTGACCAAAATCACCACGGTCACGAGGGTTCCCACAAAAACCGCTCCGGCAACAATGCCGAAGATGACTACCTGCACTGGCGTCACTTCGATCTTGTCGTGTTCCACTCGCTTACGGACACCGAAGAAAGCCCAAAACAGCATGCGTACCACCTGCAACAGCGTGGCCTTGGGCGGTTTTTCGTTTACCACGGCATCCATCATCCCTGGCCACCCGCCTTTGGCAGTGCGGCGCCCTTGACCTCAAAGAAAGTGTAGGACAACGTAATCGTATTCAGGTCGGCCGGCAGCGTCGAATCAATGACAAACTGAACCGGCATTATTTTGCCTTCGCCCGCCTGCAGCGGCTGCTGCTTGAAGCAGAAACATTCAAGTTTTTTCACATACGGCGCTGCATGTTTCGGACCATAGCTCGGGATTGCCTGCCCGACTATGGCTTTTTCACCGTTGTTGCGGACTTGGTATTCAATCTGGACCATCTCGCCCGGATGCACCCGAACGCTGCGCTGAACCGGCTTGAAATCCCACTCAAGTCCGTGGGCATTGGAATCAAATTCCAGCGTCACCCAGCGCGTCTTGTCGACCTGCGTGTTCTCGATGGCAGCCGCGGGCTTGATCAGATTGTTGATTCCGGTGACTTCACATATTTTTTCGTAAAACGGCACCAGCAGGAATCCGAAGCCAAACATCGCCACGGCAAAAATTGACAGCCGGGTCAGCAAACGGCGATTGGCACGTTCGTTTTTCACGCTTTTCATTTCATCTTGCCAGCAGGTAATACTTGATCATCACGCCAAAGAAAAACGCAGCAACAATCAGCCACAGCACGGTGGCTGTGCGACGGTTGTTGCGTTTGACTTCAAGCTGCGTCATCGCGGATTACTTGATGACCGGCGGCGTTTCGAAACTGTGCCATGGTGCCGGAGTGGGCAGATGCGTCCACTCCAGGCTGTCGGCGCCTTCCCAGGGCTTGTCCGGGGCCTTATCGCCGCTGGTGATGCACTTGATCACGATGTAGAGGAACAGCAACTGCGACAGACCGAAACCGAAGGCGCCGATCGAAGAAATGGCATTGAATTCAGCGAACTGCAACGCGTAGTCAGGGATCCGCCGCGGCATGCCGGCCAAGCCCAGAAAATGCTGCACAAAGAAAGTGACATTGAAGAAAATCAGCGACAGCCAGAAGTGCCACTTGCCCAGCGTCTCGTTGTACATCCTGCCAGTCCACTTCGGCAGCCAGAAGTAAATTCCGGCAAAAGCGGAGAACAGCGCGCCGGCAACCATCACGTAATGGAAGTGCGCCACCACGTAATAGGTGTCATGCAGTTGCACGTCAACCGGGGTGATCGACAGCACCAGCCCGGTGAAACCGCCCAGAGTGAACAGGAACAGGAAACCAAGGGAAAACAGCATCGGGGTTTCGAATGTCAGCGAACCCTTCCACATCGTCGCCACCCAGTTAAACACCTTGACGCCGGTAGGCACTGCAATCAGCGCCGTTGCGTACATGAAGTAGAGTTGCGCCTCAACCGGCATGCCCGCGGTGTACATGTGATGTGCCCAGACCATGAACGAGAGGATGGCGATAGACGCCGTGGCGTAAACCATCGACGCGTAGCCGAACAGCGGCTTGCGGGAGAATGCAGGAATCACTTGCGACACCACGCCGAACGCGGGAATGGCGATGATGTACACCTCGGGATGACCGAAGAACCAGAAAATATGCTGGTAAAGCACCGGATCGCCGCCGCCGGCCGCGTTAAAAAAGTGGGTGCCGAAGTGGCGGTCGGTCAGCGTCATCGTGACCGCGCCGGCGAGCACCGGCATCACTGCGACCAGCAGGTAAGCGGTGATCAGCCAGGTCCAGCAGAACAGCGGCATCTTCATCAGCGACATCCCGGGGGCGCGCATGTTGAGGATGGTGGTGATGATGTTGATTGAACCCATGATCGACGAAATGCCGAGGATGTGCACCGCAAAAATCGTCAGATCCATAGCCGGACCAGCCTGAGTCGACAGAGGGGCATACATCGTCCAACCCACGCCCGCGCCGCCGCCCGGCATGAACTGGGCAGCGATCAGCAGCATTGCCGCGGGAGGCAACAGCCAGAACGACAGGTTGTTCATCCGCGGGAACGCCATGTCGGGCGCGCCGATCTGCATCGGGATCAACCAGTTTGCGAAACCCACAAACGCCGGCATGATCGCGCCGAACACCATGATCAGGCCATGATAGGTGGTCATCGAGTTGAAGAAATCGGGGCGAACGATCTGCAGTCCCGGCTGGAATAGTTCTGCGCGAATGATCATGGCCATGACGCCGCCGACCATGAACATGGTAAAGCTGAACCACAGGTACATCGTGCCGATGTCCTTGTGGTTGGTCGACTTGACCCAGCGCATGATCCCGCTGGGCTTGTGCCCGTGGTCGTCGTGGCCGTGGTCATGAGTGTGTGCGTGTGCTGCGTCCATTGCGTTCTCCTGGAGCCTGAATTAGTTCCGTGCGGCTTTGATTTCGGCCGGGGCCACCGCGTCACCGGTCTTGTTCGACCAATTGTTGCGGGTAAAGGTGATTACACCGGCCAGATCTGCGTCGGACAGGTGTTTGAACGCCGCCATCGCGGTGGCCTGCTTGCCGTTCAGCAACAGCTTGATCTGGTCGGCCTTGGGACCGTTGACAACTTTTGAACCGGCCAAAGCCGGGAACGCGCCGGGTACGCCCATGCCGGTCGCCTGATGGCAGGCCACACAGTTTTGAGCGTAAACCTTCTCGCCGTGGGCTTTCAACTCATCCAGCGCCCAGGTCTTGTTCGGATCCACTTTCGCGGCGGCCACTTTGACCTGCTGAGTCGCTACCCAGGCGGTGTACTGCGCCGGCTCCATCACCTCAACAACGATCGGCATGAAGCCGTGATCCTTGCCGCAAAGCTCGGCGCACTGGCCGCGGTAAATTCCGGCTTTTTCAGCTTTGAACCAGGTATCGCGAATGAACCCGGGGATGGCATCCTGCTTGACCGCCAGCGCCGGTACATACCAGGCGTGGATTACGTCAGCTGCGGTGGTCAGAATGCGGATTTTTTTGCCGACCGGGACAACCACGTGGTTGTCGGTCTCCAGCAGGTAATTCGGGTTGGCGTTGCGACCCGCAACATCGCTGCCCTCAATCTGGGCGCGCGGGGTGGACAGCGTGCTGTAGAAGCTGATGCCTTCGCCTTCACCTTTCAGGTAGTCGTAGCCCCACTTCCACTGATAGCCCGTCGCCTTGATTGTCAGATCGGGTTCGGAGGTGTCACGCATGGTGATCAGCGTTCCGGTCGCCGGTACCGCCATCGCGATCAAAATCACGAACGGAATCAGGGTCCAGGCCACTTCGACTGCGGTGTTTTCGTGGAACTGCGCCGCCTTGTGTCCGACCGACTTGCGGTGCTTGAACACGGCATAGAACATGAATCCGAACACGCCAACGAAAACCACAAAGCAGATCGCCGTGATGATCGAGTGCAGATCGTAGATTTTCTCGCCCAGCAGCGTATGCGGCGTCTGCAGATTGAGCTTGTATTCCGCCCACGCTGCGAATGACCAGAAAAACAGCGCGCCCGCTGCGGCCCAACGCTTGATCCCCTTGATGCTCATGCTTCCCCCGCTGATGTAACCTGATTGATCCGATAAAGCCGATGACCGTCCAGGCGGTTGCGCAACTCGCGCGCCAGCGCCTGCCGGCTTTCCTCGCCGCAAAACCGCCCGATGGCGATTTCCCGGCCGTGCGAACGCAACGCCACCGTACCTGCATCCCCGGTCACCAGCCGCGCCCAGCAGCGATTGAATTCAAACTGCCGCAGCAACCCCTGCTCCCTGATTTCGACGACTATGCGGTCGCCGTCAAACGCCAGCCGCTCGAAATCTCCCGAGCGCCTCAACGTCCACCACGCCGCAATGCCCAGACCAGCGATCTCGATACCGGCAAACGGGATGATCAACCAGGCGCCTGCAACCGCAAACCCCACCGCCACCAGCACCAAAAACAGGGCCAACGAACCGAAAACCAGATGCAGCAAACGCCAGTCCAGAGAACTGCAATGGCGCCTGAAATACGTAAATTCGGCGCCGACTTCCGCCAAATCCGCATCGCAATGGGGGTCTGTCGTCACTCGCGCCGATCATCCTTTTCAACCGCGCGGACTTTAGCACACCGGAAGGGACGGTCGCAACCGAAATGCCCTCTAAAAACAGTCTGTTTTCCCTCTTAAATGACCGCATTAATGCGGTTGATGTCCAGCGCCTTTGCCACGCGGTCGGCAACCGGTTTTGCCGCGTATTTCACGATCCCCAACAGCGGTTCCGCTATCCGCTGGCGCAGGGCGTCCAGATTCTGCTCACGCCGCGCCATCGCCGGATCCATGGCATTGGCAATCCAGCCGGCGAGCCGCAAGCCGCGCCCTTGCATCGCTTCCACCGTCAATAACGCATGATTGAGGCAGCCGAGACGCAATCCGACCACCAGCACCACCGGCAAATCGAGCCGTTCCGGGATCGCCGCAGCGCTCAGCCGGGGCCCCAGCGGCACCAGCAGACCGCCGACGCCTTCGACCACCACCACATCGGATCGGGCTGCAATCCGCGCGTAATGACGCGCAATCACCGCCATGCTGATGGCCTTGCCGGCCTCACTGGCGGCGAGATGGGGCGCGATCGGCGGCGCAAAACAATACGGATTCATCACGGTCTGCGGCACATCGACATTGGCCGCCACGCGCAACTGCTCGACATCTTCGTTGAGCCAGATGCCCTGGCGGTGCCGCGCTCCGGCGGCCACCGGTTTCATGCCCGCAACCCGCAAACCCCGGGACGCGAGGCCGCGCAGCAGTGCGCAGGCCACCAGCGTTTTGCCGACGCCGGTATCGGTGCCGGCAATAAACACGCCGCGGCCCGTCATCTCAGGTTCCACCGACCGGTTTGATTTCGATCACCGGCCGCCCACCCGGACCCAGCCGGGGCAGCGGACACCAGGCATGGCCGTAAATGACTTCGAAGGTCGCGGGCAGCTTGCCGTCGCGGCGAAAGCCCTCGTACTTTTGCTCCACCGCGGCCAGCCACTGCTTGCCGGAGAGCGCCGAAGGCCGGTTCGCGGCGGCATTGTGCGCACCGATCGCTTTCAGATCGCGCATCACCGCCCGCACATCGTCGTAGGTCAGCGTGAAGGTTTCCATATCGATCACCGGATCGGCAAAGCCGCACTCGACCAGCATGTCGCCGATGTCGTGCATGTCGATAAAGCGGCTGACATGCGGATGATCATCGGTATCCGCCTGTGCAGCGCGCAACTCTTTCAGCGTATCCGGGCCGAAGGTCGTGAACAGCAGCAATCCGCCGGACGCAAGAACGCGATGCATCTCGGCAAACGCCTGCGGCAGCGCGTTGACCCACTGCAAGGCGAGATTGCTCCACACCAGATCAATGCTGCCACCGGCCAGAGGCAAACGCTCCAGATCTCCACATACCGCCAGCGGCGCCTTGCGCAACAATCTCTGGTGCCAGGGTATCGAAGCCCCGGCCTGCCGCAACATGCCGGGCGCCAGATCCAGCGCCACCATGCGCGCCGACGGATACCGTTTCGCCAGTCCCGGCCATGCATTGCCGGTGCCGCAGCCGGCATCAAGGATGCGCGCAGGCGCATGGCGAATGAAATCAAGGCGCTGCAGGCTGCGCCGGCACACCTCGTGCTGCAGCACTGCGGTCGCATCGTACGTTGTCGCCGCCCGGTCAAACGACCGTCGTACCGCGCGCTTGTCGAGCACGATGTCTTCACGCATGACAGAACGCCGCGACCCGGCGGCTGAATCCATCCGGATCTGAAACAAACGGCGCATGCGCGGCGCCCGGCATCCACTCGAGATGCGCATCGGGCAGCTGCCGGGCCAGATACTCGCCCGCCGCCGGCGGCGTGATGCGATCACGATCACCATGAACCACCAGCGCCGGCTGGCGAATCGCGGACAGCGTCGCGCGCAGATCGGTGTCACGCAACCAGTCCAGGGTATGCATCAGCACCGAACGGTCGGCCACCGGTCGCGTGGTCAGTGCAGCCTCCAGTTTGCGGGCGACTTCGCGCGCCTTAACATCGCCCTGCGTTGCGAGCATTAGAAAACGGCGCAGGGCTTCAACCGGATTTGCGGATACGGCTGCGGCGAATCCGCTGAACGCAGCGCCATCCATCCCTTGCGACCAATCGGGTGCTGCGACGAAGCGCGGCGTGGTGGAGACCAGTATCAATTTTGCCACCTGCTGCGGATGGCGGTGTGCCCAGGTTAGCGCCAACTGTCCGCCCAGTGACCAGCCGGCCACCACGCAACGCTCGGGCGCGGTTGCGGAGAGCCGGTCTATGACTTCATCCACCGAAGAGATCGAATCATCGCCTCCCGGAATATCCGGCGCGATCACTTGGTGATCCAGATTCATTCGCGCAATCACCTCGCCCCATACCCCGGCATGCGCGCCCCAGCCATGCAGCAACACCAGCGGCCACCGATTCATGCCGGCTGCACCAGTGCAGCGACCAGCTGCGCCACATTCGCGGCTTCGTGGTCAGCCGACAGCGAGATGCGCAGCCGCGCCGTCCCCTCGGGTACCGTCGGCGGGCGTATCGCCGGCACCAGCAGCCCTGCCTCCGCCATCCGCGCGGACAATGCGAGCGCGTCACCATTGCCGCCGATCAGCAACGGCTGGATCGGCGTATCCGAAGGCATCAGTTGCCAAGGCGATGCAGCCAGTCCCTCACGCAGTTGTGCAATCAATGCGCGCAGCCGTTCGCGACGCCATTCTTCCTGCGCGATGATGTGCAGGCTCATCAGCAAGGCATGCGCCAGCAGCGGCGGTGTTGCTGTCGTATAAATGTAGGTTCTCGCGTTCTGGATCAGCGTTTCGATCAGCGTTTCGTCACCGGCGACAAAAGCACCGGCGACACCGGCGGCCTTACCCAGCGTCGCCATGTAGATGATGCGATCCGATGCAACATTGCAATGCGCCAGCGTACCGCGCCCCGCCTCGCCGAGCACGCCGAAACCATGGGCGTCGTCGATGAACAGATACGCATCATGGCGTTCGCACAACTGGAGCAGCGCCGCCACCGGCGCAATGTCGCCATCCATGCTGAATACGGCATCGGTGACGATCAACCGCCGGCGCGCTGGCACAGTCTTCAGCAGACGTTCGAGCGCATCGAGATCGTTGTGCGCGTAACGCTTGAACGCGGCGCGCGACACCAGCGCGGCGTCATTCAGTGAAGCGTGATTGAGTTTGTCGGCAAACACCGCATCGCCGCGACCGGCCAGGGCGCTGACCACCCCCATGTTGGCCATGTAGCCGCTGGAAAACAGCAGCGCGCGCGGCTGGCGTACAAACTGCGCCAGCGCCTCTTCCAGTTCGTGGTGTGCCGTGCTGTGGCCGAGAATCAGATGCGATGCGCCGCCGCCGACGCCGTAACGATCAATGCCCTCGCGCGCGGCCGCGGCCAGGCGCGGATCGGCGGCGAGGCCAAGATAATCATTGGAACAGAATGCGATGTAATCACGGCCGTCTACCGACACCCGCGCGCGCTGCGGCGAGGCGAGCACACGCCGCGTGCGGCGCAGGCCGCGCACTTCGCGATCTGCCAGTTCGGCAGCCAGCTCGGTGTGCAGTGACACGGTAGGGTGTTGCCGCGCCTGACGGCGTCAGGCGGGATTCAGCGGTTTCAGGCCGAGACGTGAAAACAGCGCGCGGTCGTTTTCAACGTCGGGGTTACCGGTGGTCAGCAGTTTTTCACCATAAAAAATCGAATTCGCGCCGGCAAGGAAACACAGCGCCTGCACGCCGTCGCCGAGTTCCTGGCGCCCCGCAGACAGCCGCACAAACGCCTTGGGCATGGTGATGCGCGCGCAGGCAATGGTGCGCACGAATTCCAGCGGATCCAGTTTATCCGCGCCATGCAGCGGCGTACCCGGCACCTGCACCAGATTGTTGATCGGTACCGATTCCGGATATGGATTCATGTTCGCCAACTGCGCGATCAGCGTCGCGCGCGCAGTGCGCGTTTCTCCCATGCCGACGATGCCGCCGCAGCACACATGCAGACCGGCGTCGCGGACCTGGGTCAGCGTGTCGATGCGGTCGTCATAGTCGCGGGTGGTGATGACGTTTTTGTAATTGTCTTCAGCAGTGTCGATATTGTGGTTGTAATAGTCGAGGCCGGCATCGCGCAGCTGATCGGCCTGGCCGGGCTTGAGCATGCCCAGTGTCGCGCAGGTTTCCATGCCCAGCCCGCGCACCGCCTTGACCATCGACACCACCTTGTCGAGATCGCGCTGCTTCGGACCGCGCCACGCCGCGCCCATGCAGAAACGTGTGGCACCGTGTTCGCGAGCAGCACGCGCTGCCGCCACCACCTCGTCCACCGACAGCATGTCCTGATTCTCGACCCCGGTCTGATGACGCGCCGACTGCGGGCAATAACCGCAGTCCTCGGAACAGCCACCGGTCTTGATCGACAACAGCGTCGACAGCTGGACGGCGTTGGCGTCGAAATTTTCTCGGTGCACCTGCTGCGCGCGGAACAGCAGATCGTTGAACGGCATTGCGAACAGGGCTTCAATGGCCGCAACGGTCCAGGGAGATGCGCCAGCAGCGATGTCGGCGGCAGACGCCTTGCGTTCGTTTACAGGATTATTGACGGGTAAGGTATCCATGAGTTTCCAGGGTGTTATATACAACTTAATAAAAATAATTCAATAAAATCAAATACTTAATATAATTATCGTCGCAGATGCCCGGTCCTTTGTCAAATTTTGGAAAGAATTTACTTAACAAATGGCGGTCCGCGTCCGGGGCGGTCCTTACCGCGCACTGCCTGCTTTGCGAGAATCCCGCGCCGGCGCGCGGCGTGTGTGACGCGTGCTGGATCGAGTTGCCCTGGCTAACCGGCCCCGGATGCCAGCGCTGCGCCCACCCGCTGCCCACTCCGGGGATCTGCGGCCGCTGTCTCGCCGAGCCGCCGCATTTCGATCATGTGTTTGCCGCCACGCGTTACCGTTTTCCCGTCGACGGTGTGATCCAGTCGTGCAAATACGGCGGCCGTCTGTCCACCATTCGCGCGCTGACAGCGATGCTCATCCGGTGCAAACCGCCGCAAACCGAGTTGATTGTGCCGATGCCGCTGTCGCCACAGCGTCTCCGGGAACGCGGCTTCAACCAGGCCCTGGAATTGGCCCGCGCAGTGGCGTCATCCATACACGCGCCGGTTGATGCAGCGCTGTGCGTCAAAACCCGCGAAACCCTGCCGCAAACCCGACTGCCCTGGAAGGAACGCCGCAAAAATATCCGCGGCGCATTTGTTGTACTCGGCGATGTCACGGGTCGTCACGTGGCGGTAATTGATGATGTACTGACCACCGGCGCGACACTGAATGAACTTGCGCGCAATCTCAAACACGCGGGCGCGGCCTCGGTCACCGGCTGGGTTGTCGCACGAACCGTGGCCGCGGGAGGATCCGCGGCATGAAAAGTGTTCAGCGCAGGCGCTGGTCGGCGTAGTTCTGCAATTCCGGTGTCAAGTTGCCGCTGGACTTGGCGCGGCGGAAGGCTTCCTGCGCCTCGGCGTTACGGCCGAGCGCCTCCAGCGACATGCCCATGCCGAGCAGCCAGATCCCGTGGTTGGGCCGCAGGCGCAATGCGCGATCAAACAACTCCACCGCTTCGGCATGTTTTTTCTGCCGCTGCAGCAGTCCGGCGTAGAACCCGGTGAAATCAGCGCTGTTGCCGGCGTATTCCGCGCTTCGCGCCAGCGTCTGCACGGCGGCATCGAGTTCACCGCGCTCAACATGCAGACGCGCCGCCATCATCGCCAATCCGAACTGCGCTGGCGCAATCTGCAAACCCTCGTGCAGCACCAGCATCGCATCCGCCGGCAACCGCGCATCAATCAGCACGCCGGCCAGCGCCTGACGCGCCGCGTGATAGGTCGGATCAATCTGCAATGCCGCCTCAAATCCGCTACGCGCTTCGGACATTCGTCCCTGCTGCAGAGCCGAAGCCGCGCGCGAATATTCCGCCTCCGCGCGCTGCCGCGGCGTCTGCTCGCGCACGCGTTTGTCGATCCCGGGTGAGGATATGGTCGCGGCGGTGGCAGATTTCGCAACCGTTTTTGTAACCACCTGCGGCGCAGCCGCGGGCGGAGTGACGACTGCTGCCGTGGTGCTCGCAGCAGGCTGCGCGGGAGCCTCGCGGGTGGGGGAGGGTTCAGACGCCGTACGCGCCGGCAATGGCGACTCGCCACGCGGACTTGCCCATGACGGCGGTTCGTTGACGATAATCGATTGCGTTGCCAGATCTGGCGGTGCGGTCGCATCACCCGGGGTCTCGCGGGCCTGCGGCGCCTGCGCCAAATCGAGACTCATCTGTCGCGTTGCGCTGTCAGCGTTGCGACGTTCGATTTCGGAGCCGGTCGGAATCATTGCCGGTTTTTCCAGCCCGGGAAGCCCTTTGTACCACCACCATCCACCGCTCAGCATGACGAGCAATCCCAATGCCGCGCCACCCATCAGCAGCGGCGAATGCGGGCCTGATTCCGCGGCACGGCCGGGCAACGCCCGCACATGATCGGGGATGCGGTTGCGTTCTTCACCCGAAGCGCGACGGCGCTCCAAATCAAGCAGCATCTGGTTGATCACGCTCATTGCAGAGAACCCATCCAAAACACGGTGGCAACAGCGGCAACTGCCACCAGCATCGCCAGCAGAACCACCATCCGCCGCCGGTAGGATGAACCCGCGACGGGGGTATCCGCCTCGGCGCTGCGCACATGTCGCGGAAGAACCTGCTGCACACCTTCGCCAAATGCCAGCAACAGCGATTTATGCGCCATGATGTTGATCAGGCGCGGCACACCGCCGCTGGCGCGATGCAGCCGCCGCACGGCGGCCGGCGCAAACAGCTGACCGCCGCGGTAACCAGCGACGCGCAGCCGATGCGAGAGATAATGTTCCACTTCTTTTTCCTTCAGCATCGATAGCCGGTACTGGAAAGTGATGCGCTGGCGCAACTGGCGAATCGAGGCCTGGGCGAGGCGCTGGTCGAGTTCGGGCTGGCCGAACAGCACCACCTGCAGCAGTTTGCGTTTCTCGGTTTCCAGGTTGGTCAGAAGGCGCAGGGCTTCCAGCGTTTCCTGCGGCATTGCCTGCGCCTCATCCAGACAGACCACCACGGTTTTGCCCTGGCGGGCGAAATTCAGCAAGGCACGAGAGAGTTCCTTGAGCAGGAAATGCTGATCGGCTTCGCGCGGCAACGCAATCCCCAACTCATCAGCCAGCGCAAACATCAGCGTGCGCGGCTCAAGATAGGGATTGGGGATGTAGGCCGAGACAAAGCGGGCATCTAACGTGGCCAGAAATCGCCGGCACAGCAGCGTTTTGCCGGTGCCGACTTCGCCGGTCACCTTCATGAACCCTTCGCCGTTGCGCGCCGCTACCAGCAGCGTGTTCAACGCTTCCTGGTGGGAGTTGCAGGCGTAGGCAAAACTGGTGTCCGGCGTGATGCCGAACGGAGGTTCACGCAGGCCGAAGTGCGATTCGTACATGGCCCAAGCGTATCACCGTTGCGGCTCAGGCGCGGTGGTCATGGCCCGTATGCGTGCGCGCGTCTGCTCGAGGTCTTCTTGCCAGTTGCGATCGCTGTGGATGATGGTCGGCTTGAGCAGAATCACCAGCTCGCTCTTCGAATTACTGGAGTCGCGCTGGCGGAACAGGTTGCCTACACCCGGAGCATCACCAACGCCGGGCACCTGGCTGCGTTCGCTGGTGGACTGCTGTCGCATCAGACCGCCGATGGCGACGATATTGCCGTCGGTCACACGCACGATGGTATCGGTTTCGTTAACGTCGCTCGATGCCAGCGGCAGCGTGAATGAACCCAGCGAACCAAGGTCAATGACCTTGCGGCGCTCGACAACATTGCTCACCGAAGGGTGGACATGCAGGATGATGCTGCTGTTGTCGTCGATCTGCGGCGTCACATCCAGCGCGATGCCCGAGAAAAACGGTGCGACGGTGATCGTCGGCGTCACCGTGGTGCTGGTACCGCTGGTGCTCGACGTGGTGCTGACGTTGGTGACAAAAAAGTCATCAGTACCGACCTTCAGCACCGCTTTCTGGTTGTTGATGGTGGCAACCCTCGGGCTCGACAGTACATTGACCCCGCCCTGGGTCTCGAGGAAAGTCAGCAGCGCGGCAAAATCCTGCGTCTGCAGTGCCAGTCCGAACAGCCCCCCGGCAGCGCCGGTGCCCAGCGCCAGAGCGCTGGCGACACCGGCCGCGCTCCCCCCCGAGAACACCGAGTCCGAACGCAATGAACCGTCAGGGCCGCGGGCTGTCGCCGTGCCGATGGCACCGTCACGCTGCAGTGTGGTGCCGGGCGAAACAACACCGGTGCCGAATCGCGTGTTGCCGTCACGGAAACCCGCCCAGTTGATGCCCGCCTGATAACCATCGCGCAAACGGACCTCGATGATCTTGGCTTCGAGCATGACCTGCCGCTCCACGATCAACTGCATCGCGGTGAGAAACTGCTCTACGCCGCGCAATTCGTTGGGCATCGCACGAACCACGATCACGCCGGATTGCGGATTGACGACGACGCTGCGGCCCGTGGCACCGCCCAGGATGGCAGTCAGTGAATTCTGGATATCTCCCCAGAAATTGGAGTTGGACGTCGTGGTGACGCGGGAACTTTCCGTCGCCCGCGTGTTGCTCGCCCCCGTCGGCCCGGTGGTCGGCACCGGGGTCGCACCGGGGGCCGGCGTGCCGGGACTGCTTGAGCCGTCGGTGATGGAGCCCGAACTGACGCGGGTCTCTGTCTGCCCGCGACGCAGCGCCTGCAGGTAATTCACCTTGAAAATGCGGGTCTGCAACGACGCCGGCAGCACCGTAATGCGGTTGCCCTGAACGGAGTAGTCAAATCCGTAGAGATCGCGCAAGGTGTCGAGCGCTTCGGTTACCGTGACATCCTTCAGATTGACCGACAGTTCGCCCTTCACATCGGGGTGCAGCACCATGCTGAAACGGGTGCCGGAGACGATGGCAAGGAACACCTGGCTGGCCGGTGCATTGTTCACCGACAGATCGAATCGCGAATCGGGTTTCTGCCCGTCTGCGCGCGGCATTTCGACCATCAGCGGCGGCATCAGCGCGCGGCTCACCGCATCGGATGTGGTCGCCGGCGCTTTGCGAGTCTGCGCGGCTTTATCCAATTCGCGATGGATCGAATCCATCGTCGGCGTGCTGCCCTGCCGGGGCGGTTCTGCGCAACCGGCAATCAGCACAATGATTGCGACAACCACTCCGCGTTGTATGTTGTTCCGCCTGATCATATTCACTTTGTTGTTTTATTGACGCTTTTAGCCGCCACGGGGACCACGGCACGTTTTTCCACCAGCGGATAAAGACGCAGCACCGTCACATCCGCACCGTTCCTCAGCACCGCTTCGGTTTCACTTAATCGTACCAGCTTCGATGACCCGTAACGTCCGCCCAGCGCCACCATTTCACCGCTGATCACCGCAATTTTGCGCGACGGCGACAACATGACTGACTGTAGCACCGGTCCGCCGGAACCAACAGACTCCGCCGACTCCGCCTGACCACCGGGAGGGCGCGTCGGATCGGTCAAAACCTGGGCAGCCGCCACACCTGCGGTCATCAAGCCCAAACACAGTAGGGTCCAGTGCGTCATACCACCAGCCAGACTTTGTTCATGCTCAAAGTATGCACTGTGAGCGTCATTTTCAGCCGCGGATGTTTGGTGGCGTCCAGCGCGGCCCTGCCCCAGAACAACTGCCAGGGCAATTTTTCCAGATGCGCCAGATAGCCATGCAGTTCGGTATAGGAACCTTCAATTTCGATTTCGAAACTGTGCTGGTAAATGCTGCGCTCGCCATTGGGCACTCCCTTGCCATCGCCCTTCGGCGCACTGCCACCGCCAGTCTGGAACTGCTGCACCGGCAGCTTGCGCAAGCTGACCAGCGCCAGTCCGCGCTCACGGGCCAATACCCCCTCCAGCAGATTGGCCACCTGATCGGGCGGCACCAGCTGTTTTTGCAAACCCTGCAGCTTGGTATCAATCTCGGCAATCTGTTTGCGCAAACCATCGCGGTAACGGCGTTTGACTTCATCCGGGTCTATAACTTCCCGACCGGACGCGAGCACCTGTTCGCTCGCCTTGATCGCGGCGCGCGCTTCGGCCACCTGCCCGGCCAGACGCTTGTGCTGGACAGCCAGCGGACTCAGCGCCAGCGTGTCAAACAGCATCACCACCACGGCCACACCGCCCGCAGCCATCAGCGCGCGTTCGCGCAGCGACCTTGCGGCGAACTTGTCGCCCCATTGCCGCCACTGTTCCTTGAGCACGGGCATCAGCGCTTGTCCCCCGGCGTCGCAGCAGTCGGCGCCGCACCCGCACCAGGCGCTTCGAATGTAGCCAGCGAAAACTCCAGATAACGCGGCGCTTCCGGCTTGTCAGGAGCTGCCTGCTTGCCCGGGTCGGCAGGGACTGCCGGCGCCGGTCGATGCATCTCCAGCGCCGAAAATGAACGGCCTTTCAGCGCAGGCTCACTGTTCAAGCGCTGGATGTAGGCCGGCACCAGCTCGGCCCTGACGACACGCCCCTGGATCATCACGTCACCGCTGCCGCCGACGGAAAAACCGGTCAGCCAGAGGCCATCCAGCGATTGCCGCGAAAACGCCTGCATGTAACGCGCGAACCCATCGCGATTGCCGAGCGCACCGCCCTCCAGCACCCCCATGCTGTCGCGCGCCGATTTCAAATCCATCTCCAAGCGCTGGATTTCACCATCCAGCACGGCATTGCCTTTTTGCGCACCATCGCCCTTGAGCCGGCTGGTGTAGACGCCTTGCGCCTTCATCAAGCCCTGCGCCGACGCCAGTTCCTCGCGCAAGCCTTCAACACGATGCTGGTCATACACCAGCACACCCAGCATCGCCAAGGCGGTAACGCAGGCCAGTGCTGCAGTACGGCCCAGCGTGAGCATCAGCCGCTGTTTGCGGAATGCCGGGCCGAGGAGATTGATGTACTGGCTCATCGCGCCGGCACTCCCTCGCGCATCGCCGCGCCGATCAGCTGCAGGCACTGTGTCTGCCGCAGCGGATCACGCAGTTCCGGCACGCCCGGGAAATCCATGATTTTTTCGAGATCGAACATCTCGACCGGCAGCGTCAGGTTGGTATTCAGATATTCCGCGAGACGCTCGCCGCCGGGCACCTGCGAAATCACCAAGCGCGACACGGCGACGTTGCGGAACTGGCGGTCGAAATGGTCGAGCGAGCGCTGCAGCTCCAACGCGATCTGATCGTGCAGGCTATCCGCTGCTGCATCGTCTGCAAAATCCTTCAGCGCCACATCGATGCGGCGCGACTGGTAGAGCTCTCCACCGCTGGTGAAGGTGAGCGTTGCCGCAGCTTCGTCAAAACAAAGCAGCGCCAGCCCACGGCCTTCCTGTTCGAGATATTTTGCGATGTTGCGTTGCGCGAGTTCGGGAATATCGATCACATCGAGTTCGATGTCGGCGTCGTTGAAGGGTTTCACCGTCGCTGCAATCAGCTCGTTGCGCGCGGCCACCGCGAGCATTTGCGAGGATTGCCCGCTGCCATTGCTGGCCGGCACGTGCAGCGCATCAATCATCGCGGCATCGACCGGGTAGTCGAGCATGTCCTTGATCGACCAGCGCACGGCACTGCGCGCTTCGGCAGCCGGCACTTTCGGTGCATCCACCGGGAACAGCTGATAGTCGCGGGGCTTCAGCAGCGTCATGCAGTGATACCGGTCGAGGTTCAGTTCACGGCGCAAGCGCTTCAACGTCACCACGTCGTCGCCTTCCTTGCGAAACGACTCGCAGAGCAACACTTCCGGCCGCGGCTTGCCCTCGACGAGGACGTGCGAAAGATCCACGCGATCGGGATACAGGTTCAAGCACAACCAACCGGGCCGCAGGCTTTTACCGAACAGATTCATGAATTCCTGAGCAGAGTTGCGCCAAATTGCGCCAAAAATATCATATTTTCCAATGTTGTCAAACACTTATGTCATTTTCCTCATGTGTTTGCATGCGTACAAACCTATACTTTTTTGCAAGTCATTGTTTTTATTGAAAATTTATAAAAGTGGCTTACTCAACAGCCACAATTGCTAGTGTCACGATTACTGCTCCCTACGATATATGGTCTGGTCGCTACCACGATTAATGCCGAAACGCGCGCGCACGGACGGGTCCTTGGAATAGGTGCCCGGGGGCGTGCACCAGGCGCCACGCAAATACGCTTTGTTGCCCGCCGTTGCCACCGGTGCAAAAGCATTACAGGCATCGGCGTTTGCGCCGCCGCCCAAATTCAGCGTGACGTCGACACTGCCCTGATTGCCCGCGCCCGGAGCGCTCAGTGTGATCCTGCCGCGCCCTGCTTGCAGCGGGCTGGTTACCGCAGTCACTGTGGTCTCTGGCGCATTCAGATTGCCTAAGTAATTGCCAAGGCCGATGTTGGCGGCAGCCAGCGTGGTACAGGTGTCCTCAGCATTAGTCACAAAAACCGTGCCACTCCAGTACTGCGCCTCGAACGGCACCTGTAGCGGCAATAGTTGCGAACCGCTGGCGCCACCCACGCGCAACCGGCCGAAACGCATCTGTTTGTCGTTCGTAGTCAATGCGTTGCCGTCGCTGAATGCGATGCCATTACCCGCGCTCGCCGCGCCGAAACGCGCGGGATTACTGGCATACGCGACGCCATCGGCATCGATCACATCGATCGCCAGGCTGATTTCAGCATCGAACGGCGCCACCGGCGTGGCACGCGTAAAAAACAGTCCGGTGCCGGAACTGAAGCTCAGGGAACCGCTGCCCGAGCCCGCGTCGTTGATCACCGGGTCGGTGCCGGTGATGCCACTGGTATCAAGTGCGCCGCTCGCTGCAGTGTAGCTTTTGCCGGTAAGGCTGCCGCTGGTGATACGCCACCAACTCCCGGAGTAGAGCGTGGTCGGGTTGTTCGCCGCATTTTCTGCCAGCACCGTGATCACCGGCGCGGCCGTAACGCGGTAGTTGAACGTCTGCCCCAGGTAGGTAAAGTTGCCGGCGCTGCACGCAGTGCCGAATTCGGGCGTGTTATACGACACCGCGAAATGATCGGGCACGAAACGCCCGACGGCGATGCTTGCGCTGCACACGTAGCGCCCGGCGGCCGTGCAATCGCCTGCGGTATCGCTCGCATCCACGCCGGCGAAACTCGAGTCGACGAGCTGCAGCTGGAACGCGCCCACATTGTCATAGGTGGCAACATTGGACGCGAGCTGCCCGGCAACAAACGTCGTGCCGAGCGAGAGCGCGCCGAAGGTTGCCGTGCAGGCGGCACCCGCACACGCACTGAGCGTGGCTGTCGGCGCCCCGGTGTAATTGGCGGTGATTGCCGGCGCTCCGGCCGCATTCACGGCATTGGCGCTCACTCTGAACGGCCTTCCCGCCTTGTGGGTTACGCTGCCGAACGTCACGTCATTGAGCGTTCGCGTGATCCCCGCCGTCATCCAGTCGGCGTCACTCACGCTGAGCGCGGTTAACGCATTCGGGCGAATCGCGAAATTGTCGGTCGAACAACCGGTCGTCGTCGGCGCGCCTGCCGGATAGGTGATGCGCAATCGCACATCGCTATAGGCTTCAGGCACGGTAAAGCTGATGGTCTTGCGGCCATTGTCGCTGACAATAAATACAGGATCAGGCGATAGCGTCTGAATCGTCGTCCAGGTTGAGCGACAGCTGTTGGCGTCAAGTACGCCGGAATTGTTGCTGCTGTCGAGCACCTCTACACGCACCGTATCGGCGAAGCCCGTCAGGATTGCGGTTTTCGTCGTATTCAGCGCAATCATGTCGAGACTAACGGTGCTGCCGGCAATTTTGGTCTGGATAACACCCGTGGTCGCTCCGGCAGCCGTGGAAGTCTCATAAGCATTGAAGCCACCGGGAGTAGGGACAATGACAGCGCAGGCGTGGGTTTGCGTCGCAAGCGCCGTCAGCGCGGATTGGCTCAAAACCTTTGGATAGACGCGTAGCTCGTCGATATTGCCTTTGAAGTGGTTCGTTGCAGGCGGTTCGCCCGAGGCGTTGGTTTCGCCGCCGATCGAGGCCATCCCGGCATCGATTCCCCAGCCCGTCGAGGCCACATTTACGCTCGTCAACAGAGTGCCTGCCGCGTCATACACATAAATTCTGCGTACGCCATTGCTTATATCGGCTACACCCGCAACAAAATACCAGGTGTTGTTGTTAATAACGTTCGGCGTATCGAGAACGATCACGGAGGAACCACGCGCATAGAAGCGCAAGATGCCCGTACCGCCTTCCCCCAGGCTCAAGCCGTAGCCGCCGGTGTTGCTTTCATCGTCAATCAGAATTCGCTGTGCGCCCACCGTGATGTCAGTCGACCGGATCCAGCCAGTGATGGTGAAATCGGTGTTCAGGTTGGGGAAACCCGGCAGCGCCACATAGCCTTGGGTGATGGAGCCCCCGTTGTCGAATACGCCGTAGCGACAGGTTCCCGGGTTGCCGGGAATCGCACGTGAACCGTCCGTCGTGTTGGCACTGTTAATGGCGGTGCCCGGATAGCTGCCCGACGTATCCACCACTTCGCCGGCGGTTCCGTTCCAGCCTGCTTCATCCATGCGGTATTCGGCCAAAGCGGGTGTGGCGCTGATGGTGTAAACCTGCCCGGTGAAAGTGCCGGTCAAGGTCGGACTCACCGACCCGGGGCCGGTCTGGTCCAGGCCAAGCGTGCCGGCGCCTATGCCGGTGTTGGCAGTCACCGTCCATGTCGTGCCGCTGCCCGTCACCGAAGCAATGAAGGCGCCACTCAAGCCGCTTGCCACGAGCGAAAAAGCGGTGGCATCTACCCCGGTTACGCTCTGGTTGAAAACAACCGTCCATGAAACCGTTGCAGCACTGGTCGCAGCACAGGAGACTGAGCAGTTGATCGAAACAACAGAAACAGGGGGCACCTCCCTGAAGGCGATGATGGCACCGCTGCCGGCATCGCCGCCATTGGCTGTTTGCCGGTTAACCACGTTACCCGATGCTCCTGCCGTTGGCATGATCTTGTAAGCCGTAGACTGTGATGAGTCGTTTCCGTCAAGGTTGCGATACTGTGCATTCCCTGCGTTTGCCCAGCCAGCGGTTTGCAATGCCCATTGATTATCGTCCGGGCTCGCCCAGTTCGCGAGTACCAAGGCGCCGTTGGTAATGGTATTGATTCCTGTAATCGTCACGTCGCGAGGAGCCGGAGGCGCGGCAAAACTGCTGTTGGTCAGCGCTACGTCCAGAGCCCAGGTATTGACGCCCGAAGTCGGCCTGAACACATGCATCACCAAAGTCGTGCCATTGCCACCTGCCGGGAAGGAAACGCTGGGATTGGTCGCCCAGGTACCGTTATAGCGCGCCCAGAAAATTCTTTGCGTCGTGTTGGTCGTGTTGGCCGTTTCTGTGGTCCATGTCTGCCCCCCGGTGGCTGAAATGGCGAGCGCCAGAGCGGCTTCGCGTGCGTTGGCGACGAGCACCACAAGGTCACCCGTCTGCATGCCGCCCGGCGGTGTAACAGCCACCACGGTCAGATCCAGGGTGCCGTTGTCCGCGGGATTGGACGCCGAGCCGACATAGGTGATCGCTGCATGCGCCATGCCGGGTGAGACCAGCAGACAGACCGCGATGATCATGGCAGCGGTTGCAGACCGGGTCCGACTGATGAACGGGGTCAAAGCGCAAGCGACATCTACCTTGCGCAAGACTTTGCGGTGTTTGAAACAGGCTTGGATCAAGGTATATAACATATTGTTTTTATTGATATTTTATGAACCGCACTCGTAGCGCGGGGCCGCCGCAGTCGGATCCTTGCATTTCGCGACGGTAACAACGATCTGGCGCTCCACATAACCTGCCGACGGCGATACCGCAGGGCAGGTGGCGTTGTTACATGCCGTGGCCGTAATCTGGAAAACGCGGATGGTTTTGCCGGCCTCGTTGTAATCCGTCGGTGCAGAACATGCGACCACCACGGTAAACGGCGACAGTGAACCACCCATGGCATTGAGCGTGCCCGACGCTGACGCACAGGCAACGAACGCGGCCGGGCCCGGTGCGATGGTGTTATCGGGGTCCAGCGCGCGATAAAGCGCCCATTCGGTGCCGGCCCGCGCCGCGTAATACGCACGGACGCCCAGCACGTCGGCCTGAACCGTGCTTTGCTGCAGACCGGTGAAAATCACCATGAAAGCCCCCAGCGCCGCGAGCACCACCAGCAGAAAAATTGCGGTAATCAGGCTGAAGCCGCGTACACGAATGCGCTGCGGATTGCGGGTGATCTTCATGGCGCGTTTCCGATCTGCACCTGCTGGAACATGCGCACTTTCTCGACGTTTCCGCCAGCCGCAACACTGTTGATCTGCAAAACGATCGTAACCGTGCCGGTGCGCTCGCCGATTGATCCCGCGGTATAACTGAAGCTGCACGCGCTGACATCGACATCGCTGGCCAGTACCGCGCTGCTGCCGCCCACCGGCGGCGCCACCTGCGGTTCGTTGTACGCATAACCGGAGTAGCGCACCAGTTGCCCGCCTGTACATCCGTAGGTCACCGGCCCGCTGACGATATGGAACCGCCGTGCGGGCGAACTCTCCGGAAACAGTTTGGATGGAAATACCACGGTCGATCCCGCGCTGGTCAGTGTCTGGCGGTTGTCGCCGAAATAGGCGTTGGAAGTTGAGCCCGAGCCATACAGGTTGTACACCACGATGTGATTACCGGTAGCGGGAACCGGACCCAGCACGTCGAAGGAGGTATCTGCTGCGGTGAAATCAAGAATGTCACCCGCTCCAGCACTCGTCAGTTCCCCGCGATAACGTCCACCGCTGGTGGTTTCGATGTATTCAATGAACTTGCCGCTGGCATCGACGCGCACGCTGTTCGGCAACGCCAGCCGCAGGTCGCGGGTGATGCGGCGCAGGGCGGTATCGGCTTCGTCGGTCAGCGTCGCACGCCGCCCGGCATCGATATACCCCTCGACCGGCCGCTGGATGAATACCGCGACACCGGCGGCAATAATGCCGGTGACCACGATGACCATGACCAGTTCGATCAGCGTGACACCGCACTGGGATTTGATGGACGGATTCATGGCAGGGCGTTCGGCGCGTAACGGGTGCGATAGCCGTCGAGCACGACCGTGGTGCTGCCGGGGCCGGTGACGGTTATCGTTGCCCGCAGGCTGGCCGCTGAAGGCACCGTCACCGCGCTGGCGGTCAGGGCTTCCCCGACCACCGCGATGGATACCTGATAAGACGACAGCCCGCCGATCGCCGTGCCGTCGATGGACGCCGGCGCAGCCGTCGCCAGACTGCTGTAGTCATTGACGTTGTCGTAAGGCGTGGTGCCGCTGCCGCGCGTTTCGCCGACTTCGGCGCCAATGGCTTCGAGGGTTGTCGCGCAGCGGGTCGTATCCGCCGGATTCACCGCGCCGGTGGACTCTGCGGTCGCGGCATGGGCATCGTCGGGGTCGCAGTAGGTGAAAGGCGCCGCCAGCGCTTCTTCCAGATAAGCCTCGGCAATCGCCAGCGCCTGCTTCTGGATCAGCGGATCGGCACTGCCCTGAGCTGTGGTTTGCCAGATGCCGATGATGCCGGCCAGGCCCGCACCGATCACCACGATGAACATGACCAGTTCGATCAGCGAGGCGCCGCGCTGGACATATCGCCGCAGCAGGGTTCGAGGCTCAGTTCGCAGTGACATAACCGGTCTCAGCCGCAATGCCGATCTGGCGCGTGATGTCGCCCGGAATCGTCGTCGAAAAGTTAATGGTGCTCGCCACACTCGGCCGGCCGAGACGGTCAAAGCTGAAGGTAACAGTATTCAGCGTTACTCCCGGAGGGGCGGTTTCAGTGACCGGGCCACCGTTCACCGGATTGGTCAGCGGCGTAGCGCATCCGGCCGCAGCACCGGCAGTCACCTGCGTCGCCGTCACGCAGACATGGACATCGCGCCGCCAGCCCACGGCGGTCTTCTGCGCCAGCCGAACCACGGCGACCGCCTTGTCGTAAAAACCGCGGGAATCGAATGTATCCCGGCCGAGGAAGCGCGGAATCGCAAACGCCGCCAGCACGCCGATGACGACGATGGTCACGACCAGTTCGATGGCGGTGAATCCCCGGGCGCGTTTGCCGATGCGTTTGATCATGGCTCCACAAATGAAAACGGGTGAAGGTTGCCGTTGGCTACCCTCACCCGCTGCGCAGTCACCCGCGGATGCGGGCCGATCGCGCGGTTACGCTTAGCCGCCGCAGTCTGCCGTAGCTACAGCTGCCGTCACAACTCCGTTAGTTGGGTCATAGGTCATCGTACAGGCAGCGAAACCTGTGGGATTACAGACGGCGTTTCCGCCGGAGACGGCACAGGTAATGTTGCCGCTTACGCTCAGCGCACTGACCATTCCGGCAGCCGTCGGCAGTCCAGCGGTAGCACCAGTCCCGGTAGTCACCACAACAGAGGTGCCATCAGCGGTCGTCACGGTCGACAGCGATGTCGATCCGGCCGCATACCATTTGGCACGGACGATTTCCTTGGCAGCCAGCATGCTGCCCTCAACGCCACGCATCGACGCAATGCGCGCTTCCGTGCCGATGTTGGCAAAACGCGGAATCGCAGTCGCGGCCAGTATGCCCAGCACGACGATGACGACGATCAGCTCGATAATCGTAAAACCTTGTTGCTGTTTCATTTGAACCTCCGTAAGCAAACCAGAATTTGCCGTTGTGAAAATACCTTGAATTCCATTCAGGATGAGGCTAACAGCCTGAAGTCACCAGAATTCCGAACACCGGCGATTGGTTGATCGCAATCGGTGAAGTGTAGGTAAAGCTGCAGTTGGGTGGATCGTTGCCCAGCACCATGACAGTCACCGGCGTACCGGCTGCCGCGCCGCCGCCCTGGATGTTGTAACCATCCGGCGAAGTCGGGCCCACGTTCAAACCGGCCGCGGTAATGATGCCCGCGGCGTCCGCCGTGGGATAGGCATGCACCATGGTCACGTTGACGCCTTCCATCAACAATGTCGCCGAACACTGCGGTGTTGATGCCAGGCATCCAGCATGGGACAGCGCCGATGCGCCCTTGACGGCGCCCAAGGCGCCATTCAGTTTGGCGACACGCGCCTGCACCTGCAGATTGGCGAATCGCGGCAGCGCGGTTGCCGCGAGTATTGACAGAATAATGATGACGACGATTAGTTCAATCAGCGTAAACCCTGAAACCCGGCCTCTTGCGCTGATGTGATCTTTGTCACGAAATTCGAAGCACATGTCCCTGATAATACAGGAAATATTCAGAAAGTGTAGTGAAATTTTCGTTATAACCAGCGAAACTGACTGAGCGGATAAAGCGCGATGCCCGCCAAACCATTGGTCGGTCCGCCCGGCGCATCCACCGGCTGGTAGCTGATGCGGACCCGAAAACGAAGCTGTTTGGGCTGGCGCGGATCCTGAACCGTCAGAAACCGGCTCTGATTGACCACGTAAACCAGTTCCCGGGCGGGCGAATCGAAATACCAGTTCCCGGCTTCGGGGCGAACCGGATATTCCCCGGCGTAAGTGGCCGGCGGCTTGTCCAGCCAGCGCACCGGGTTATCCGTCTCCAACTCCCGGACGCCGCGTTCCCGGTTGGTCGCAATCAGCTCTGCCATGCGCAATTGCAGCCCCGTCTTGAACTGTTGCAGTTCCGATTCGAAACGGGCGTGTTCGGCCGCTTCCTGGTAAAAAGTCAGGCGCTCGAGAAAAATTCCCAGCAGCACCATCAACACCACCGCCACCACGGACAGCTCGATCAGTGAAAAACCGCGCTGCCGGAGCTTCATCCCTTATTTCTTGCCGAGGGCCGCGTTGCCGAGATCCCAGATCGGCAGGAACACGCCCAGCGCCAGGATCAGTACCATCACGCCAAGCGTAATGATCAGTACGGGTTCGATCTGCGCGCTGAGATTCTTGATCTCGTATTCGACTTCGCGCTGGTAGAGATCGGCGATTTCCGAAGTCATGTCGTCCAGCGCGCCGGATTCCTCGCCGACCGCAATCATCTGCAGAACCACCGGGGTGAACACCTGCGCTTCGCGCGCCGTGCGCAGGATCGATTCGCCGCGCTCCACACCCTCGCGCATCCTGCTGATGCGGTCGGCAACAAAAACGTTGTCAACCGTGCCGGCGACCATCGCCAGCGCATGGGTAACCGGCACGCCGCTGCGAAACGCCATCGAAAAACTGCGTGCAAACCGCGCCAGCGTGGCCTTAAGCACGATCGGCCCGGCAATAGGGATGCGCAGTTTCATGCGGTCCCATTTCATGCGGCCCAGCGAAGTGCCGGTCCACCAGCGAAATGCAACCACCAGACCAATAGCCACGGCGAGCAGAAAATACCAGTTCTCGGCCATGAAATTGGAGAATCCGATCAGCACCTTGGTCATCAAGGGCAGTTCGGTCTTGAACCCCTTGTAGACTTTGGCGAACGCCGGAATGACGAAGATGTTGATGACCACGATCGCAACACCCATCGTCGCCAGTACGAACGACGGGTAGCGCAGCGCCGCCTTGATCTGTTCGCGCATGAATTTTTCGAATTCAAGATGCTCGAACAGCCGCAAAAAAACTTCCTCCAGGCGTCCGGTCTGTTCACCGACGCCGACCATCGAGGTATAGAACTGTGAAAACACATCCGGATGCCGCGCCAGAGAAGCCGACAATTCGCGCCCGGTGTCGAGACTTTCGCGCACATCACGCACCACGCCGGAAAAACGCTTGCTCTGCGTCGAATCCTCCAGCCCCTTCAGCGCACCCATGATCGGCACGCCGGCCTTGAGCAGCGTGAACATCTGCCGGCTGTAGAGCAGCACTTCGGTGTGGGAAACCTTTTCCTTGCCGAAAAAACGCTCGAACAGTTCGTTTTTTTCGCGTGGTGGCGCTGAGGGCTGGATATCCAGTGGCACGATGCCCAGACCGGACAGCTGCCCCGCCACCGCTCCGCTGTCTGCGCCTTCCAGGATGCCCTTTACCGATTCGCCCCGGCCGTCACGTCCCTTGTAGGCAAAAAATGGCATGCCTGATTACTCGTCGAGTTGACTGCTGATGCGCATCGCCTCGTTGGGCGTAGTGCGCCCCGCCGCAGCAAGCTGAGCAGCGTGATGTCGCAGGGTGGCGCGGCCGATCTGCTCGCGGGCGATTTTCATGAATGCGCGCACGTCATCCTGGTTGGCGGCCTCTACCACCGGCTTGGTCATTTCCAGCATCTCGTAGACGCCGGTGCGCCCGACAAAACCAGTGCCGTTGCAATACGAGCAACCGCGGCCGTGTTTATAAACATGCTGATCGACCTGGTCGCCCAATTCGCTGCGCAGCCATTCGTGTTCGGACGGCAGCGGCTGGTAATCCTCGCTGCAGCTGTCGCAGATCACCCGCAGCAAACGTTGCGCCACCACCAGCTGCAGCGACAGCGCAACCATATAGCGCGGTGCCCCCATGTCGAGCAGGCGCACCGGGGTGCTGACGGCATCATTGGTATGCAGAGTCGAAAACACCATGTGGCCGGTCATCGATGCGCGCAGACCGGTTTCGACAGTTTGTTCATCGCGCATTTCGCCAACCAGCACCACGTCAGGATCCTGACGCAGCGCCGAGCGCAGCACGCGATCAAAGGTCAGTTCAATTTTTTCGTTGACCTGGACCTGATTGATGCCGGGCAGCCGGTATTCAACCGGGTCCTCGACGGTAATGATCTTGCGTTCCGCGGTATTGAGTTCGTTGAGCGCGGCATACAAGGTGGTGGTTTTGCCGCTACCGGTCGGCCCGGTCACCAGCACCATGCCGCTGGGGCGATGGATGATCTCGCGCACCTTTTTAAGCATCACTTCGGGCATGCCGATGTTCTCCAGCCCGAGAATTCCGCTGCCCTGGTTGAGCAGGCGCATGACGATGGATTCGCCGTACTGGGTCGGCATCGTCGAAATCCGCACGTCCACCGCAGCATTGCGGATCTTGACGTTGAAACGACCGTCCTGCGGCATGCGTTTCTCGGCGATATCCAGTCCCGACATCAGTTTCAGGCGCAGCACCACGGCGGAAGCAATTTTGCTGTCGGCTTCGGTCTGCAGATGGAGCACGCCGTCGATGCGGAAACGGATCTGCAGGCGCCGCTCCTGCGGCTCGATATGGATGTCGGAGGCGCGTGCCTGGGTGGCGTCCTCGAACACGGTCTGCAGAAGCTTGACGACCGGCGCCTCTTCCAGCCCAGGGGTCATCGCCAGGGAGCCGAAATCAACAGCGCCGGAATCGCCCATCTCGGCCTGCAGCTCCTGCGCGAGTCCGGTGATCTCCTCGGTGCGGCGGTAGCTGCGGTCGATGGTGCGCAGCAGTTCAGTCTCGGTGACCACCGCCAGTTCGATATCGCGTTTGAGAATGCGCGCAACGTCATCGTACGCCGCCAGATCCGTGGGATCGGCCATGCCGACGAGGTAAGCTTCGCCGCGATCCTCGAGCACCATCGCGCGGAAGCGGCGCGCCTGGGTTTCGGGCAGCCGCGCCACCACATCGCGCTTGATGTTGTAATGCTTCAGGTCGATGTAATCGGCGCCCAGCTGGCGGGCCAGCGCCTTGGAGATCTGCTCTTCAGTGATGAAGCCGCGTTCGATGAACACGCGGCCGAGACGGCGCCCGGTTTTTTTCTGCTCGTCGAGAGCAGCCTTCAGTTGTTCCTCGGTGAGCAGTTTCTGCTGCACGAGAATTTCGCCGAGGCGGATTTTTTCAGGACGGCCCATATGTTTTTCGCTCAAAATAATGCAGGGTGAGCCATTGGAGCCCGATCGTACCAAACAAAGCAACAAAGGCGCACGCTACCTCCCCGCATCTGCGCGCATTGCGCATGTTATTGATATTTAAGGATATCCTCTTCCCGCTCCGGTTACAACCAAAGGCCAGGCTCAACACTGCTGAACCATGTTCGATATTGTGTTGTATGAACCCGAGATCGCGCCGAACACCGGCAACGTGATCCGCCTCGCCGCCAACAGCGGTGCGCGGCTGCATCTGGTGCGTCCGCTTGGGTACACGCTGAACGATCGCACACTGGCCCGCGCCGGGCTGGATTATCACGAGCATGCCAGCGTGCAGGTGCATGACGACTGGACTTCGTGCGTGCGCGCACTCGGCGACGCGCGGCGGATGTATGCGGTGACCACCCGCGGCACGGCCCGTTATGACAGCGTGCTGTACAGTGAAAATGACGTGCTGGTGTTCGGCCCTGAAACACGCGGCCTGCCGCAAGCTGTACTCGAAACTTTTCCGGCAGGACAACGGCTGCGCCTGCCGATGCGCGAACACAGCCGCAGCCTGAATCTGGCCAATGCGGTGGCCATCGTGGTTTACGAGGCTTGGCGCCAGATCGATTTTAGCGGCGGTACCTGAATTTGGATCGGCGCGCCTAACGACGCTGTTCGGGTTTGGCGTTGCGCGCGAGCAATTCACGCGCGACCGATTCCGCACTTTCCTGCTGCTCGATCACGCGACAAACCGCATCGGTGATCGGCATTTCAACGCCGCAGGCGCGCGCCCGGCGCTGCACCTCGGTCGCGGTAAACACGCCTTCGGCAACATGGCCGAGACTGGCCTGGGTCTGCGCAACCGCAGTCCCTTTCGCCAGCGCAAGGCCGACACGGCGGTTGCGCGACAGATCGCCGGTGCAGGTCAGAATCAGATCGCCCATGCCGGCGAGCCCCATGAACGTTTCAGCACGCGCGCCGAGCGCGACGCCGAACCGCGTCATTTCAGCAAGACCGCGGGTGATCAACGCGGCGCGCGCATTGAGTCCCAGGCCAAGACCGTCGCAGACGCCGGCGGCAATGGCAATGACGTTTTTGACCGCACCGCCGACCTCGACGCCCACGATATCGTCATGCGAATACACGCGCAGCGTCGGGCTGTGCAGGGCCTGCGCGGTTGCCGTGGCAAAACCCGGATCGCTCGAGGCCAGCGTCAGCGCCGTCGGCAGGCCGGCGGCGACTTCCTGCGCAAAACTCGGGCCGGACAACACGGCGCAATACCCGCTACCCATCGTTTCGGCGTAGACCTCGTGCGGCAAGCGAGCATCCGGTCGTTCGAAGCCCTTGCACAGCCAGATCACCGGGGTCTTACAGCCGGTCGCGTCAATCATTTGCAGTAGAGGACGCAAACCGGCAACGGTGGCAGCAACAATCACGGCATCGCGACCGTGAAGCGCGGCGCTGAGGTCGGGTTCCAGTGACAACGCGGGCGGCAGCGCATGACCGGGAAGATACCGTTGGTTGCTGCGATGGCTGCGCATCGCCGCGATCTGCTGCCGGTCACGCGCCCACAACGTCACCGCATGGGCTGCGCTCAGATTGATGCCCAGCGCGGTGCCCCAGGCGCCGGCACCGAGTATGACAATGTTCATGACGGTGCGGCGGCGCGCACTTCAGTCGCCCCAGACGTCGGCGACGCGCACGTATCCCGTTGCACCGTCACGATGTCTGACCTGGATCCAGCCGCCGGCAGCTGATTCGACCACATTGAGCAACACGTCGCGCCGAACCTCGACGACCAACGGCGCATCGTCGGCGGGTTTCTGGCGGATATTCACCGCAGCTGCGCGAACCAGCACGGTGCGCGCCGAATTCAACATTTTGGATTCCGCCCAGGCCAGCGTGCCGGTGGCATCACGCACCTTGATCCAACCCTCGACCTGCACCATGACTTCGAGCGGGTAGCCGTGACTGACGATAAAAAGTTTGCGTGCCTTGACCGACGGCGCGTCATACAGGATGACCGCGGATTCACCCGCCGAACGAAACTCGGCTGCACCGGCGCCGCCGGCGCCCAGCGCAGACGCCAGCGCAACTGCAATCAGCAGAAGGCGCATGGCGCGTTCTTCAGTTGATGGTTCCGGCAGGCGCCGCCTGCGCCTGCTGCAACTGGCGCAGGCGTTCCTGATACGCAGCATCAAAGCTCATGTGCTGCAGCACCACTGGCGGGAATCCCGCGCGCACCAGCAGGCTCGCCACGGTCTCGCGGGCATAAGGCAGCAGCGTGCTCGGGCACAACACGCCGAGCACGGCGTCAATTTCCGCCGGCGGCAGATTGAGGATACGGAAAATGCCGGCCTGCGCGACTTCCACCAGGAACACGGTTTTTTCCGCTGCTTTGGCGGTCACCGTCACCGTCAGCACGGCCTCATACAGTCCCGCCTGATCGAGCAGGGCGGCACCGTTGTGTACGCTGATCTCGATCTGCGGGTTTTCGACCTGCAGAAAAATCTGCGGCGCATTGGGAATCTCCAGCGACAGATCCTTGAGGTAAATCTTTTCAATGCTGAACTGGGGCTGCGGGGCTTGCTGCGGTTGCGGCGATTCACTCATTTTTGTTCCAGTCGGGGGGTCAGGCGGCGAGCAGCGGATCAAGCCCGCCGGCGCGATCAAGGGCGGTCAGGTCGTCGTAACCGCCGACATGAGTCTCGCCGATGTAGATTTGCGGAACAGTGCGGCGGCCGGTTTTTTCCATCATCTCCGCGCGCTGCACCGGATCCTTGTCGATCAATATTTTTTCCAGTTCGGTGACACCCTTGCTGCGCAGCAGTCGTTCTGCCATCTGGCAATACGGGCATACCTGAGTGGAATACATGCGGACCTTGGCCATGGCTATCGCATCCTGAAGGTTATTTTTTCTGCAAAGGCATGCCGGCCTGTTCCCAGGCAACAATACCGCCACCCAGATGCACAGCTTCGGTAAATCCGTTGCTGCGGAGGATTTTGACCGCGGAACCCGAACGGGTGCCGGTGCGGCAGGCCAGAATGACGGGTTTATCCTTGAACTTATCCAGTTCCTTGATGCGCTCGGCGAGTTGCGCTTCCGGCACATGCTTCGCGCCGGCAATATGCCCGGCCTCGTACTCGCCGATGTCGCGCACATCGATCACCACCGCATCCTTGCGGTTGATCAGTTGCACCGCTGCAAAGGCGGTCACTTCGCTGCCGGCGCGGAACGGCCGCATCACCAGTGGCCACAGCAGCAAAGCACCGCTGGCCAGAGCGCCGCCGAACAACATCATGTTGTAGGGGCTTTTTTGCAGATAAACGAAAAAAGATTCCATCAAAACTCGATTCAAGGGGAGTGCCGGGTGCGGCAGGAACTAACGAATCCCGGATTCTAGCAGAGGCCGGAAGCGTGCCGGCTGCTCCCGCGCGAGACGCTGAAGATCGCGCTCGAACTCCGCCGGTGCTGCAGGGTAGCCCTGTCGGGCCTGCACCAGCAGCCGTTTCGCCTCGGGCAGGCGGTCTGCCAGCGTCAGCAACAACACCTGTCGATAAACCAACGTAGCTTCGGGCACGTAACGCAAGGCCCGGGTGTTGACATACAACTGACGGTCGAGACTCGCCTCATCCAGTGTCATCGGAATTGCCGTGGCCACCTCGACATAAGGTCGCAGCAGCGGATTCTGGTGCAGCCGCATCATCAACCCGGGCAGTTGGTGACGATCCGCTTGTGGGGATCGTGCCCGGAACAAGTCCTCAAAGCGGCGATAGTCGGTCAATAAAGTGTACAGATTGAATAGCCCGAAGCACAGCACGGCGAGAACAATCCATCGCCAGTACGGTGAAAACGGGATTGCATGAACCCGCAGCGGCGCAACCCCAAGCAGCAGCGCGGCAATTCCCAGGAAATACGCGTACCAAAGCGGATATTCGAGCAGGCTGTGCAAGCCAATCACCGCCCCCAGCGCGAGCAGCAGCCAAAGCTCGATGCGCGGAACGGCAGACACACCACCCCGCCGTAAGCTCATCAGCAGCGGCAGAACGAAACAGGCCAGCCCCGCCAGCCCGGTTTCCGCGACCAGGTGGGACACAATATTGTGGGCGTGGTGATAAAGCTGGTAGCCCCCACCGGGGTAAAGCTCGGCCGCCATTCCAAAATGTCCGGTCGCAAAAGTGCCCCAACCCGTACCGAACCAGGGTTGGGCCAGCATCATCGCCCAAGCGGTCTGCCACAGACGCACCCGCTCATAAAGGCTCGCTGTTCCAGTCGACAGTCTCTCGAAAGCCGTTACCGTATTACCTGAAGCGGAACGAAACAGGCCGGCATCAACCGCGATTTGCAGCAGAAAATAAATCCCGAGATAAAGCCCCGCGATTAGTAAAAGACGTCTTACGGCGGGTTCGGCAACACGCCACTGCAGCCAGGCGGCGGTGCTGAATGCCGCCAGCAGATAAAGCGCTGCGGCCCGCGAACCCGACACCCCGAGTACAAACAGCATTGGTGCGGCGCCGAGCGCAACAATCATCCATCCAACCCTCCTGCGAACGTGCAGGTAGGCCAGGGACAGCAAGCCCAGGGTCGTATAGGAAGCAAAATGATTGGCTTGCGCCAGATTGCCGAAAATCGCCGAACTCGTAGTCCGTGCAACCAGAAAATCAAGCAGCGTCGGCATGCGCAGATGCTGGATCACCCCGATCAATGCGCTCAGCAGGGCACCTGCAGCAATGCCGGCCGCGATGGTTTCAAAGACCAGCGTACTGCCGCATTCGCGCACCAGTGCCCGGGCTGCGACGACCAGCAACGACGCCCAGATCAGATACAACGTCGCCGTCAGTGCCGAACCGAAATACGGTGACCAGCCCAGCAACCCATGCACCAGCACCAGCAACGCAAGTGCCAGTGGCGATAACGCAGCCCATGGCACTTCCAGGGGTGTCCACGTCCTTCGACCCAGCAATACCGTCATGACGCCCAGTCCAAACAGGATGGCGATCCACTCTGAATGAAAAGAAGTCAACGGATTGTGGTGATACGGCTGCAGAAACGGGATAACGCAGAGCAGCACTACGCACACCAGGCTGCAGCGCGTGGGCAGCAGGGAAAAGCGGGAGCTCATGAATGGTGACGCCGGGAGTGATTTACCGCGGCGTTCAAGGACAAAGCTGCGCGCTCAGTCTTCCGCGCCGCAAAACACTTCGCGCATCATGCCGATCAGCGCCAGCATGCGTTCATCGCCGATGCGGTAGAACACCCGGTTGGCGTCTTTGCGTGTGCGCAAAACGTCTTTTTCGCGAAGGATCGCCAGATGCTGGGAAATATTGCTCTGGGAAGTACCGACGCAATCAACGATTTCCTGAACACTTAATTCCTCGTTGCCGAGGATGCACAGGATTTTCAACCGCAGCGGATGCGCGATGGCTTTCAGCGCGCGCGACGACATGTCGATATGCTCCTGCTTGTTCAGCAATTGTTCGCGCAACGCGACAGCATTGTTCATGACGGCCCCTGACGCACTCAGCCCGGTTGAAATGGATTAGAATTATACTTTATCAGAACATGCCAAATAATTCATTAAAATCATGAAGATAACACCCACATTACTGATCGTGCTTGACGGTTTCGGACACCGCGAGGCCTGCGATGACAACGCCATCTGCCAGGCGCGCAAACCGCACTGGAATGTGCTGTGGAATACCTGCCCGCACACCATCATCGACGCCTCCGAAAAATGGGTGGGCCTGCCGGCGCTGCAGATGGGCAACTCCGAAGTCGGTCACATGAACATCGGCGCCGGCCGCGTCGTTTATCAGGACTACACCAAGATCGAACACGCGATCGAGACCGGCGAGTTCGCGAGCAACCCGGTACTGAACACCTTGATCAAGACCGCGGGCAACGGCGCACTGCATGTGCTGGGCCTGCTTTCGCCCGGCGGCGTGCACAGCCACGAATCGCAGATCCACGCGCTGCTCGACCTCGCCGCCAAGGGCGGTGCAAAAAAAATCTGCGTGCACGCTTTCCTCGACGGCCGCGACACCCCGCCGCAAAGCGCCGAGGCCTCGCTAATAGCCCTCGAAGAAAAATGCCGGGGGTTGGGCAATGCGCGGATCGCATCGATCTGCGGCCGTTATTTCGCGATGGACCGCGACCAGCGCTGGGAACGCGTGCAGACCGCCTATGATCTGATCACCGGTGGCGGGAGCACATACACTGCGCCGGATGCCGTGGCCGGCCTGCGCGCGGCGTACGCGCGCAATGAAACCGACGAATTCGTCAAAGCCACCGCCATCGTTCCCGCAGGCCAGCGGCCGGTGCAGATGAATGACGGCGATGCGGTGATCTTCATGAATTTCCGCTCCGACCGCGCCCGCCAGATGACCACCGCGCTGACCGACGCGGGCTTTACCGGATTTGCGCGCAAACGCACGCCGAAGCTGGGGTTTTACTGCACGCTGACCAGTTACGGCGAGGATTTCGCGCACCTACCGGCCGCCTTCGGCCCGCAGCAGATCCGCGACGGTTTCGGCGAATACCTCGCCAAGCAGGGACTGAAGCAGCTGCGCATCGCCGAGACTGAAAAGTACGCGCACGTCACCTATTTTTTCAACGGCGGCGTCGAAACGCCCTATGCCGGCGAAGACCGCATCATGGTGCCCTCGCCCAAGGTCGCCACCTACGACCTGCAGCCGGAAATGAGTGCGCGCGAAGTCACCGACAAGCTGGTGGCGGCGATTCGTTCGCGCCAATACGATGCGGTGGTCTGCAACTTTGCCAACGGCGACATGGTCGGTCATACCGGCAATCTTGCAGCAGCGACGCGGGCGATCGAAGTGCTCGACGAATGCATCGGCCGCGCGGTCGAAGCGATGCGTGAAACCGGCGGCGAAGTGCTGATCACCGCCGATCACGGCAATGCCGAAACCATGCGCGACGAAGCCTCGCAGCAGCCGCACACCGCGCATACCTTGAATCTGGTGCCGCTGCTTTATATCGGCCGTAAGGCAAAAATTGCCGATGGCGGTGCATTGCAGGATGTTGCGCCGACGCTGCTCGCCATGATGGGCCTGCCCAAACCGCCGGCGATGACCGGACGCTCACTGCTCGAGTTTGTGTGACCCGCCACGCGCCGCTGCTGATTCTCGCCCTGGCACTGGCGCCGGCCCTCGCCGGCGCGGCGGCGACCACGGCAAACCAGGCGCAGGATGAACTCAAGGAACTGCGCGGCCGCATCTCCACGCTGCAAAAAAAACTCGCCGCCGCCGAAGAAAGCAAAAGCGAAGCCTCCGATGCCCTGCGCGAATCCGAACAGGCGATTTCGGAAGCCAACCGGGAACTGCGCGAACTGAACCGGCAGGCGCGCGATTCCGGCGCCAAACTCGGTTCGCTGCGCAAAACCTCGCAGGACACCAAAACGCGCATGCAGTCGCAGCAGGAAATGCTCGGGCGCATGTTGCGCCGTCAATATCTGCAGGGCGAACCCGACGCGCTGCGTCTGGTGCTGGCGCGCGAAAATCCCAACGACATGGCACGCCAGCTGCATTACCTCGCCTACGTCGCCCGTGCCCGCGCAAGGCTGGTCGATGGACTGCGCAACAATCTGACCGAACTCGACCGGCTGACCCGTGAGATCGCCGAGGAAGCCGAGGCCATCACCCGCATCGCCCAGGAACAGGCAACCCAGAAAAAGCGGCTGGAACGGGAAAAACGCGCGCGCGCCGAGGTGCTGACCAAGGTGTCACGCGACGTGCGCGCCCAGCAACAGCAGATCCGGGTGATGCAGAATAATGAAAACCGCCTGACCCGGCTGATCGACCAACTGGCCAAACTGGTGCAGCCGCCGCAACGGCCGCAAAAACCTGCAGCCGGCGGCAAACCCCGGCCTCGCAACGACACCGTGCCCGCCGACACCGGCGGCGGCGCCTTCGCCGCCTTGCGCGGAACACTGGCTTTGCCGGTGCGCGGGGAACTTGGAGGCCGGTTTGGCAGTCCACGTTCAGACGGCGGCATTACCTGGAAAGGCGTTTTTATTGCCGCGAAGTCCGGGGATGACGTCAAAGCGGTGGCCAGCGGTCGCGTGGTTTATGCCGATTGGCTGCGCGGTTTCGGCAATCTGCTGATCGTGGACCACGGTGACAGTTACATGACGCTATATGCCAATGCGGAAGCACTGCTGAAACAAGTTGGCGAAATCATTCGCGGTGGCGACACCATCGCTACCGTGGGTAACAGCGGCGGCAATGCGGAATCAGGGCTATACTTTGAGATGCGTCACGCAGGCAAACCTTTCGACCCCCTTACCTGGGTCAAATTACGTTAGTGGAACCGTCAGCCGCACCTGCGGCAGGAGTTGAAATGCGCAGTAAAATCAAGCAGTTAGGTTTGGTCATCGGTGGCGTTGTGATCGGTGTCGCGATCAGCCTCAATTATTCCGCCATCGCCCAGCGCAGTGCTGCCGGGCCGTTGCCCATTGAAGAACTGCGCGCGTTTACCGAGGTCTTCGGCCGGGTGAAAAGCGATTATGTCGAGCCTGTCGAGGACAAAAAACTGATCACCGAGGCCATCAACGGCATGCTCACCGGCCTCGATCCGCATTCGGCCTACCTCGACCAGGAAGCGTTCAAGGAAATGCAGGTCGGCACCCAGGGGGAGTTCGGCGGACTCGGCATTGAAGTCGGCATGGAAGACGGTTTCGTGCGCGTGGTTTCGCCAATCGACGATTCCCCGGCCTCCCGCGCCGGACTCAAAGCCGGTGACCTGATCGTCAAACTCGACGACACCTCGGTCAAAGGCATGACACTCAACGATGCTGTCAAACGCATGCGCGGCAAACCCAACACGCCGATCGTGCTGACCATCGTGCGCAAGGGTGAAACCAAGCCCATCGTGGTCACGCTAACGCGCGCGGTGATCAAGATCCAGAGCGTCAAGTCGAAACTGATGGAGCCGGGTTACGCCTATGTCCGTGTGTCGCAATTCCAGGAACACACCGGCGAGACGATGGCACGCGCGATCGAACGCATGTTCAAGGAAAACCAGGGTCCGATGAAAGGGCTGATCCTCGACCTGCGCAACGATCCGGGCGGCCTGCTCAACGGTGCCGTCGCCGTGTCGGCGGCTTTTCTTCCGAAAGACGCGCTGGTGGTCTACACCGACGGTCGCACCGAAGATGCAAAAATGAAACTGAATGCGGCCCCCGAACATTATCTGCGCGGCCGCAGCAAGGAAGATTATCTCAAGCGCCTGCCGGCTGAAGCCAAGACCGTGCCGATGGTGGTGCTGGTTAACGGCGGGTCGGCGTCGGCGTCCGAAATCGTCGCCGGCGCGTTGCAGGACCATGACCGTGCGGTAGTCATGGGCCAGCAGACCTTTGGCAAAGGATCGGTGCAGACCATCCTGCCGCTGGGCAACAACACCGCGATCAAGCTGACCACGGCGCGTTACTACACGCCAAAGGGCCGCTCGATCCAGGCCAAGGGCATCACACCGGACATCCCCCTCGACGACGGCGCCAACGACCGCACCACGCTGAAGCTGCGCGAGGCTGACCTGACCAAACACCTTGGCGAAGTCGCCACCACGGAAAAGCCCGAGGACAAAGCCGAAGCTGCCGCGCGCGCCGTGCAAAAATACAAATTCACGCCGGCCGTGCGTCCCAAAGAGCCGGAAGAAAAGGATATGGAGAAACTGCGGGAAAAGGAACGGGCTTTGCGCGAAGCCGGTGAAATCGTGTCGCCGAATGATTATGAACTCAATCAGGCGATTGCTTTCCTGAAAAGCCGCGGCATCGCAAAACCCAACTGATTAACGCTTGCGCGGCGCAACGCCCGGCTCTGCCGGGCGTTGTTGTTTCCGCCCCGCGCAAATCACCGGAACGGGCGCCATGGATGACAAACAACTGTTGCGTTACAGCCGGCACATCCTGCTGCCGGAGATCGGCATCGAAGGGCAGCAGCGTCTGCTCGACGCCCACGTGCTGATGATCGGCGCCGGCGGACTCGGTTCACCGGCGGCGTTGTATCTTGCCTCGGCTGGCGTCGGTACGCTGACGATCTGTGACGGCGACGTCGTCGACCTGACCAATCTGCAGCGCCAGATCGTTCATCGCGAAGCCGCCGTAGGCCAGCCCAAGGCTGCATCCGCACGCGAAACGCTGCTCGCCATCAATCCTCTCGTCAACATCAACGCTGTCCAGGAACGCGTAGCCGGTGACAGACTCGCGCAATTGGTGGCTGCAGCCGATGTCGTGCTCGACGGCAGCGACAACTTCGCGACGCGGCATGCAGTCAACCGCGCCTGCGTCGCCGCGCGCAAGCCGCTGGTGTCGGGCGCCGGCATCCGTTTCGACGGCCAGCTCGCGGTGTTCGATCTGCGCAGCGCGCAGTCGCCCTGCTACGCCTGCCTGTTTCCGGAATCCGCTGAAACCGAGGAAATGCGCTGCGCAGTGATGGGGGTGTTCGCGCCGCTGGTGGGCATTATTGGCGCGATGCAGGCCGCTGAAGCGCTGAAAATCCTGATCGGCACCGGCGAAACGATGAGCGGCCGGCTGCTGCTGCTCGATGCGCTGAACATGGATGTGCGCACCGTGAAGCTGCAGCGCGATCCGGGCTGCGCGGTGTGCGGCGGGCGCTGAGCGCCGGACGCACGGCCGATCAGGTCATATCCAGCGAGTCGGTTGCAGCCGGCCCCGGATCGGCAACCAGCGTATTGCTCGGCGGCGGCGGTGTGTCACGCGGCGGAATCGTGCTCAAACCGCTGATCAGCGCATCGAGTTCGTGCGCGACGCGCTCCATGTCGGGCGGATTGCGGCCGAGCATCTGCAGCAGCAGCCGCGACGGAAAGTCGGCCAGCGTCTCCGCGTGATTGGAACGAATGCGCGATGCGGTTTCCAGTGTCGGCCGCACATGGGTGAACTTGAATCCGGCCTTCATGTTCTCGACGGAATCGACCACGGCGAGCTGTGACCGGGCCACGCCGATCATCAGTTGTGCCAGGTGTTGTGTCGTAATCTGTGTCATGGCTGCATCTCCAGTGGCAATCAAGGCTATGAAAGTCTAGGCAATAATGCCGGCGGTCAGCTGCTTCCACTGCTGCTGCCAGTATTCCGCGGGGTCGCGGCGGAATCCGCTTTTGGCGTACTGAAGCCAGCGTCCGGCGACAAAACTCATCAATGCATTGGCTTCCGCCGCCGGCTCGACATCGGCTGCGATTTCACCGCGGGTCGCCGCAAATCGCAGTGCCTGTTTCAGCGCGGCCTCAAGACGGTCATGAATCTGGTTGATGCGCGCCTGCAGCGCGTCGTCTTCGGTGACCAGCGCATCGCCGATCAGCACCCGTGTCATGCCTCGGTTCTTTTGTGCGAAGCCGAGCAGCATGCCGATGATGGCCTCTGCCTGGCGCAGCCCGCTTTGCTCGTCGGTGGTGATCTTGTTGATCAGCGTGAACAGGGTGTCTTCAACAAAGTCGATCAGCCCGGCAAACATGTCGGCTTTGCCCTTGAAGTGCCGGTACAACGCGGCCTCCGATACGCCGATGCGCGCAGCCAGGGCCGCGGTGGTGATGCGTTCAGCCGAAGGGCCTTCAAGCATCTGGGCGAGGGTTTGCAGGATCTGGGTCTTGCGTTCTCCGCTGCGTGCCATGCCGTCCTCAATACAGTGATGCTGCGTGGATGGAAAGATCGGTAATTCCGGCAATGCGTCTGTCGACATAGCCGGGTGCCCGCTCCGCCTGCGACACCCACACGGTCTTCATCCCCAGCCGTTTCGCGGTACGCAGGTTTTCCAGCGAGTCTTCGACCATGATACAGCGCCGCGGCGACAGATGATGCGCGCGGCACAAACGCAGGAAACCGTAAGCATCGGGTTTGGGCCGGAAGCGCACGGTTTCAATCGAAAATACCGACTTGAACAGGTCGCTGATGCCGAGGATGCCCAGCACCGCACGGGCATAATGCACCGGCGCGTTGGAAAACACGTATTTGCGTCCGCGCAGACGCTGCAGCACATGGCGCAGCCGCGGTTCAGGTACCACCATCTTCGTCAGGTCCGGAAACTGGTGGGTGTGCCACAGAAAGTGCGCCGGATCGGTGTCATGGTGCTTGATCAGACCGAGCAGCGTCGCGCCATAACGCTGCCAGTAGCGGCGGCGCAGCGCGCCGGCCGCCACTTCGTCGAGATGCAGATGCTGCTGCAGGTAGGCCGTCATCGCGCGGTTGATATGCGGAAATATGTGCGGCGTGGCGTTATGCAGCGTGTTGTCGAGGTCAAAGATCCACGCAACATTGCCGGTCATGACACGTTTTCGAAGCTTCAGCGGCGCTTGATCAAGTCAACGACGCTTGATCAGCGTACCCACACCTTCGTCGGTGAGGATCTCGAGCAGCAACGCGTGTTCGACGCGGCCGTCGATAATGTGGCAGGTGTTGACGCCGTTTTTGACCGCCTCCAACGCCGAACCGATCTTCGGCAGCATGCCGCCGTGGATGGTGCCGTCGGCGAACAGTTCGTCGACCTTGCGCGCGGTCAGTCCGGTCAGCAAATTGCCGTTCTTGTCGAGCACGCCGGCGGTGTTGGTCAGCACGATCAGTTTTTCGGCCTTGAGGATTTCCGCAACCTTGCCGGCAACCAGATCGGCGTTGATGTTGTAAGACTCGCCGTTGGCGCCGACGCCGACCGGCGCGATCACCGGGATGAAATCCTGGGTATGCAGCAGGTTGACGATCGCCGGATCGATGCTTTCGACTTCGCCGACCTGGCCGATGTCGACCATCTCGTCGTTGCCCGCGCCGCCGCGCACCATCATCTTGCGCGCACGGATGAGGCCACCGTCCTTGCCGGTCAGCCCGACCGCCTTGCCGCCACAACGGTTGATCAGGTTGACGATGTCCTTGTTGACCTGGCCGCCGAGCACCATCTCCACCACGTCCATGGTTTCGGCGTCGGTGACGCGCATGCCCTGGATGAACTCGCCTTTTTTGCCGACGCGTTTCAACAGATCATCGATCTGCGGCCCGCCGCCGTGCACGATCACCGGATTCATGCCCACCACTTTCAGCAGCACCACGTCGCGCGCGAAACCTTTCTTCAGCGCGGGATCGGTCATCGCATTGCCGCCGTATTTGACAACGATGGTCTTGCCGTGAAAACGCTGGATATAAGGCAGCGCTTCAGCGAGGGTGTTGGCTTTGCTGGCGGCGGAGGAAGCGGTAAGTGGCATGGCGCGGAATCGAACAGGTCTGGTGAATGAAATGTGAGGGTTCACTCATTCTACCTGAGCCAAAAAAAGGACGGCAGGTCTTTCGACCTGCCGTCCTGCGGTGGGCGCCACGGGGTGGCGCCGGCTACCGCTGCCTGAGTTCTTGATCAGTCAGTGCGTTTAGTTAATGGTCAGACGCTTGCTGCTCGCCGCCGTTTTTTTCGGCAGCGTCAGTTCGAGCACGCCGTCCGCGTATCGGGCAACGGCTTTTTCCTGATCAACCGCCTGGCCCAACACAAATGCCCGGTAAACCTTGCCGTAGTGGCGTTCCGCACGCAGCACCCTTTCGCCTTCTTTGACTTCGCGTTCGTTGCGGGTTTCCGCACTGATGGCGACCTGTTCGTTGTCGATGTTGACATGGATCTCGTCTTTCTTGACGCCGGGGATTTCGGCGTGAATCGTGTACGCATTTTCGTCTTCGCGCACATCGATGCGGATCGGCTGTGCAGCCTGTGGCGAGCCTTCGAAAGCCACCGGCCGCACAAAAAAGCCGCGCAGCAGGTCATCGATCGAATCGTCAAACGGATTGAAGCGGGTTACATTCACCATGATGGTCTCCTTGAATTAGTCGGGCGTCTGGCGCCGTGCAAGGAATATGGGTGGCGCAAGCGGCATTTCAAGAGCAGCCGGCACGAAACCGGCGCCCGCACCCGTTTTAATTGTAAGTAATTGTTTTTAAAGGTTATTATTTGCCACCGGATATCGAATCGAGCATAACGCCTGGCGCCATCGAAGACGAACGCGGCTATCTGCTGCGTTACGCACTGCTGCAACTGCGCAATCCGGCGCAGGCCGAGGATGCAGTGCAGGAAACGCTGCTCGCCGCCCTTGAAGGTCGCGAGCGTTTTTCCGGTCGTTCGTCGCTGCGCACCTGGCTCACCGGCATTCTCAAACACAAAATCATCGACCATCACCGGCGCAGCGGGCGCGAACGGCCACTGGTCAGCGCCGACGATGATCGTGCCGAAGCCGATATTGTCGACGCGCTGTTCGCCGATGACGGCCATTGGCGCGAATTCCCCGCCGACTGGGGCAGCCCGGCAACGGCGCTGGAAAACAGCCGGTTCTGGAAAGCCTTCGAACTGTGCCTGCAGCGCCTGCCGGAGCGCACCGCACGGGTATTCACAATGCGCGAGGTGATGGAAATGAGCACCGACGACATCTGTCAGGAACTCGACATCACCACGACCAATTGCTGGGTGATGCTGCATCGTGCGCGGTTGACGTTGCGCGAATGCCTGCAACTGACCTGGTTTGACGGACAACCCTCATGATTTCATCGTGTAAACAGACTTCATTACTGCTGTCGCAGGCACAGGACCGGCCACTCGGCTTCGCCGACCGCCTGCGCTTGCGTGTGCATCTGGTCATCTGCGAACGCTGCCGGCGGGTCAGCACGCATTTTGCTTTTCTGCGCACGGCAGTACAACGCTATCGCGACGGTGGTTGAAGGGGTGCGCGGGAACTCCGCGGGCGGCGACGGGTCTTTCCTGAAGCCGGAATGTGCGGCCCCTTGGCTATAATCCGACCTTTTCCGCGAATGGAACACTCCGTGTCTCGCTTATTTTCCCGCTTATCCCCGCGCTTATTTTCACGCTTGCTCCCCCGCCTGCTCGTTGCATTGACCGGCGTCTGCATCGCTTTCTCCGCACCGGCCCAGCTGCAGCCGCCTACGGCACCCGGCGTCGAAGCCCGTGCCTGGCTGCTGCTCGACTTCAACAGCGGGCAGGTCCTTGCCAGCAATAACGCCGGCGAACGCTTTGAACCGGCATCGCTGACCAAGCTGATGACGGCGTACCTGACATTCAGTGCACTGAAACAGAAATCGCTGAAACCCGACCAGGTGATCCCGGTATCGACACGCGCGTGGAAATCCGAAGGCTCGCGCATGTTCATCGAACCGAACAAACCGGTGATCGTCGAAGATCTGCTGCGCGGCATGATCATCCAGTCCGGCAATGACGCCAGTGTCGCGCTCGCAGAAGCGATCGGCGGCAGCGAAGAAGTGTTCGCGCAGATGATGAATCGCGAAGCCAAGCGCCTCGGCCTCGCCAACACCAATTTCACCAACGCTACCGGCCTGCCCAACCCGCAGCTGTATTCATCGGCGCAGGACCTGTCGCAGCTGGTGGTGGCGCTGATCCGCGATTTTCCCGAACACTATGCACTGTATTCACAGAAGGAATTCCGCTACAACAACATCACCCAGGCCAACCGCAACCGCCTGCTGTGGCTCGACCCGACGGTCGACGGCGTCAAAACCGGATTCACCGACAACGCCGGCTACTGCCTGATCACTTCGGCGCGCCGCGGCGAGCGCCGGTTGGTGTCGGTGGTTCTGGGCACCGCCTCGGAAAGCGCACGCGCCACCGAAAGCCAGAAACTGCTGAACTGGGGCTTCCAGTTTTTTGACAGCGTAAAACTCTACTCGCGCAACCAGCCGGTGACGCAGTTACGCGTCTGGAAAGGGGCATCGGACATGCTCAAAGCCGGTTTCACCAGCGACCTCTATCTCACGCTGCCCAAAGGCCAGGGCGACAAGGTCAAAGCCACCGTCGAAAGCCTGCAGCCACTGCTCGCGCCGGTCACGCCCGGCCAGCGCGTGGCGACATTGAAACTGGAAATCGACGGCAAACCGTACCGCGAACTGCCGGTGGTGGCGCTTGAAGCAGTGCCGGTTGCCGGCATTTTTGGCCGCACCTGGGACTCGCTGCGGCTGCTGTTCAAGTAGCCGCTTTGACTTACACTTTAATCCCGTCATCACAAAAACCTGAACGGACCTCTCCATGCCCGACATCGTTTACCTGAACGGAAAGTTCATGCCCATCGAGCAAGCCTACGTCCCGGTGCTCGACCGCGGTTTCATTTTCGGCGACGGCGTCTACGAAGTGGTTCCGGTGTATTCCAGGCACCCGTTCCGGCTCGCCGAACACCTGCGCCGGTTGCAATACAGCCTGGACAAGATACGCATCACCAATCCGCACAGCGATGCCGAATGGACGCAACTGATCGCCGAAATCATCAAGCGCAACACCGGCGATGATCAGTCCGTTTATTTCCAGGTCACCCGCGGCGTGGCCAAACGCGACCACGCTTTTCCGAAAGACGTGACACCGACGGTGTTCATGATGAGCAATCCGCTGGTGACCCCGTCCCCTGCGCTGGTTGATTCCGGCGTCGCCTGCGTCAGCGCCGAGGATTACCGCTGGCTCAACTGCGATATCAAGTCGGTGTCGCTGCTCGGCAACTGCCTGCTGCGCCAGTTGTCCGCCGACGTCGGTGCCACTGAAACCATCCTGTTCCGCGACGGCCAGCTGACCGAAGCCTCATCGAGCAACGTGTTTATTGTCAGGAACGGCGTGGTCCTGACGCCGCCGAAGGACAACCTGGTGCTGCCGGGCATCACCTATGACGTGGTGCTGGAAATCGCCCGCGCCCGGGAATTTGAATTGGAAGTGTGCGGCGTCACTGAAGCCGACGTGCGCAGCGCCGAGGAAATCTGGCTGACCTCTTCGACCAAGGAAGTGCTCGCCGTGACCACGCTGGATGGCAAACCGGTCGGTGACGGACGCCCCGGCCCGCTGTTCCGGCGCATGCACGCGCTGTATCAGCAGTTCAAGCAGGAGCACATGAGAAAAACCGCATGAACACCGGCACTGCCGGCGACGAACAGCCGTCACTGATCGAATATCCCAGCGATTTTCCGCTGAAAATCCTCGGCAATACCCAACCCGGCTTTGCTCAGGCGGTCCTCGGCGTGGTCAAAAAACATGCGCCGGACTTTGATGAGGCCACGCTGGCGATGAGAACCAGCAAAAAAGGCAAATACCTCAGCATCACCTGCGTGATCCGCGCCACCTCGCGCGAACAACTGGATGCGTTGTATCAGGAGCTGTGCGACCACCCGATGGTGGTCATGGTGTTGTAACTGCGATTCCCGCGCGCTCTATTTCGGCATTTTGCGCTGACGCAAAACGCGCAGTTCTTCCGCATATTCGCGGTTGAAATCTGAACCCGATCCGGTCAGATAGGCGCGGAAATCAGCGCAACCCTGTTCCATGCCGTCGCGCGGCTGGGCCAGCAAGTCGTCGCGTTCGCCATTGCGGTATTCCAGAACAGATCCTTCGTATTTGCCCACATTGCGCATGTAGTCTTTTTCATCTTTCGACGAACCGTGAATCATCAGGGTCACCCGGTTATCGAGTTCGTTGAGCAATGCTTTGTGGCGTCGCTGCCATGCGCCATAAGCCATTTCACCGGCCTTGGCCTGCCCCGGAAACGCCTGGGCACAGGCATCACGCACGGCGAGCAGGCGCTGGTGCGCCAGGTACACCCGGCTCAAGCTGGCGCCGTAGCGGGAACCCTGGCCGACGGCATTGCTTTCCGCCGCCACTGCCGGCAAAACGGTTCCGCTGACAAGGATCAGCATCGATACACCCATCACATCGGCACGCACTGCGATCTCCCGAACGTCTTATAATGATGCGTCATTATCCCATCATTACCGGTGCAGCTCTGCCGGTCGCACCATGTCCGATCTCTCCACCATCCCGGTCGCCGTTGTCGCAGAACCGCCGGCCGTCCACCGGCTGGGCGAAGTGCCGTACGCCCCGACGCTGGAACGCATGCGCGAATTCACCATGACGCGCGACAGCAACACCCGCGACGAACTGTGGCTGCTCGAACACCCGCCGGTCTACACCGCGGGCATCGCCGCCAAAACCGAACACTGGCCGCGATTCGATAACGGCATTCCGGTGCTGCGCATCGACCGCGGCGGACAGATCAGCTATCACGGCCCGGGTCAACTCATCGCCTACCTGCTGCTCGATCTGCGCCGGCGCAACCTCTCGGTGCGGCCGCTGGTGCGACTGATGGAACGAACGGTTATCGATGTTCTGGCGGACTACGGCATCACCGCGCACGGCAAGCCCGAAGCGCCCGGCGTGTACGTCGGCGACGCCAAGATCGCCGCGCTGGGGCTGCGGGTGCGCAACGGCTGCTGCTATCACGGTCTCGCGCTGAACGTTGATGTCGACCTTGCGCCGTTTCATGCCATCAACCCCTGCGGGTATCCCGGACTTGAAGTCACGCGCACCCTTGATCTCGGCATCTGCGACAGCAAGAAACAAATCGGCGAACGGCTGATCCGCGGCCTAATGGAAAAACTGCAATGACCACTCCCGGCGAAAAACAGAAGGGGCAGGCAAAAACCGAGCGCATCCCGATCAAGATCGTGCCGTCGACGCCGCTGAAAAAACCCGACTGGATCCGTGTACGTCTGGGCAACAGCGCGCGCTTCCAGGAAATCAAGGACATCCTGCGGGCGCAGAAGCTGCACACGGTGTGCGAGGAAGCCACCTGCCCCAACATCGGCGAATGTTTCGGCAAGGGCACCGCGACCTTCATGGTCCTCGGCGACCTGTGCACGCGACGCTGCCCGTTCTGCGACGTCGGCCATGGCCGGCCGAAACCGCCGGACACCGACGAACCACGCCATCTCGCCGAAACCATCGCCGCGCTGAAACTCAAATACGTGGTCATCACCAGCGTCGACCGCGATGACCTGCGCGACGGCGGCGCCCGGCATTTCAAGGACTGCATCCGCGCGGTGCGGGAATTGTCGCCGCAGACCCGCATCGAGATCCTGGTGCCGGACTTCCGTGGCCGTCTCGACATCGCACTCGACATCCTGTCCGCGGGCCCGCCAGACGTGATGAATCACAACCTCGAAACCGTGCCGCGGCTGTACAAACAGGCGCGCCCGGGTTCGGATTACGCGCACTCGCTGAAACTGCTGAAGGATTTCAAGGCGCGTTTTCCCCATGTGCCGACCAAGTCGGGGCTGATGGTCGGGCTGGGCGAGACCGACGAGGAAATCCTCAACACCATGCGCGACCTGCGTGCTCACGACGTCGACATGCTCACAATCGGCCAGTACCTGCAGCCGTCCGCCCACCACCTGCCGGTGCTGCGTTATGTCGAGCCCGCAATATTTGAAATGTACGCTGCGGAAGCAGAGCGCATGGGTTTCAGCCACGCCGCCAGCGGACCGCTGGTGCGCTCGTCGTACCACGCCGATCAGCAGGCGCATGATGCAGGTGTGGTCTGAAGTCAAAATCAGCCACGAGGATCTCGATACCCCCTTGATGAGTACACAGAGGAGAACCAAACCAATCCGGTGTCGAGGAGTTGTTCATTAACAGACTGGCAATTACCGAAAACTTTCATGATTTGGCTTAAAAGTTTTCTCTGTGAACTCTGTGCCCTCTGTGGCTAAAGCTCTTGCAGTTTTTCCTCCAGCAGGGCGTGTAACTTCGCAAATTCCAGTTCGCCGAGGATGCGCATCACTACCTGGCCCTGCCTGTCGATGACAAAGGAGGTCGGCGTGAGTTTGACGTCGCCAAAGGCTCTCGCCAGTTCGCCCATGGGATCCAGCGCCACGGTGAACGGCAGCTTGTTGTTCTCGACATAGGCCAGCACATGGTTCGGCGGGTCATGGCGCATCGCCACCGCAATAGTTTCGAAACCCTGCGCGCGGTATTTATTGTAAGTGGCCGTGATCTCCGGCATTTCCTTGACACAGACGGCGCAATCCGTTGCCCAGAAATTGACCAGCACCACCTTGCCACGCAGGCTGGCTGTGCTGATTTTTTCGCCCTGCAGCGAGACGAAGGTCACCTGCGGCGGCGGCGGGTTCGTCTTCCACAGCGCAAATACGGCGAAAACTATTGCGGCGGCGAAAATCGCGGCTAAAATGAGATTTCCGGTTCTTGTCATGTCACTGTTGTCCATCACCCTGCGGGGGAGCCCATGATGCCGCGTATTCTCGGAGTTCTGCTGTCTTTTGTCATGATCATCGCTGCAAACCCGGCCCATGCAGGAATTGCCGACATCACCAACGCCGACGCAGCCAGTGGTTTGAAACAGGCATTGACCGATGGTTCCGCGGCTGCGGTAAAAATGCTCGGGCAGGATAACGGTTATTTCGGCAATGCCAAGGTGAAGATTCCGCTGCCGCCAAGCCTGCAGAAAATCGAAAGCGGATTGCGCATGATGGGCATGAAAAAACAGGCCGACGAACTGGTACTTTCCATGAACCGTGCCGCCGAAGCCGCCGCGCCGGAAGCCAAACAGCTGCTGGTCGATGCGGTGAAAAAAATGTCGGTGCAGGACGCCAAAGCCATACTCACCGGCGGCGACACCGCGGCGACCGACTATTTCCGCCGCACCACCCAGGACCAGCTGACCCAGCGTTTCCTGCCCATCGTCAAAAAATCCACCGACCGTGTCGGCCTTGCCCAGCAATACAACAATCTGGCGGGTCAGGGCGCGTCATTGGGTTTGATTAAAAAAGATGATGCATCGATCGAAACCTACGTTACCCGCAAGGCGCTCGACGGGCTGTATCTGATGATTGCCGAGCAGGAAAAATCGTTCCGTCAGAACCCGGTCGGTGCCACCAGCGCCATCGTCAAAAAAGTGTTCGGCGCGTTGCGCTGAACAGGAAACAGGTAAGCCCTCTCAGTGGGCTTTGTCCCAATTCGGTCCGACGCCAACCTCGACCAGCAGCGGAACTGCCAGCTGCGCCACATCGGTCATCAACCGGGTCAACCCGGTCCTGACCCGCTCCAGTTCGGCGTCCGGCACTTCAAGCACCAGCTCGTCATGCACCTGCATGATCAGCAGCGACTTCATGTTCTGCGCCGTCAGCCACTGCTGCACGGCGATGGTCGCCATCTTGATCAGGTCGGCGGCGGTGCCCTGCATCGGCGCGTTGATTGCCGCGCGTTCGGCGCCCTGACGGCGGTTGCCGTTGCTGCTGCGAATTTCCGGCAGCCACAGACGGCGGCCGAATACGGTTTCGACATAACCCTGCTGATGCGCCTGCTCGCGCGTCACCCGCATGTATTCGGCGACGCCGGGATAACGCTGGAAATAACGGTCCATATACTGCTGCGCGGCGGCGCGCTCGAGGTTGAGCTGGCGCGCCAGGCCGAACGCCGACATGCCGTAAATCAGTCCGAAGTTGATGACCTTGGCGTAACGCCGCTGCTCGTTGTCCACCGCCTTTACATCCACGCCGAAAATTTCTGCGGCGGTCGCGCGATGAATGTCCTCGCCTGCGGCAAACGCGCGCAACAGGCTTTCATCGCGCGAAATATGCGCCATGATGCGCAGCTCTATCTGCGAATAGTCGGCCGACACGATTTGCGAACCCGGCGGGGCGATGAACGCTTCACGAATGCGCCGGCCCTCTGCGGTGCGGATGGGGATGTTCTGCAGGTTCGGATCGCTGCTCGCCAGCCGCCCGGTCACCGCGGTGGTCTGGCCATAACAGGTGTGCACGCGGCCGGTGTCGCGGTTGACCATGCCCGGCAGCTTGTCGGTATAGGTTGATTTCAGTTTCGCCAGGCCGCGGTAATCGAGGATCAGTTGCGGCAGCGGATGATCCAGCGCCAGTTCGGCCAGCGATTCCTCATCGGTAGACGGTGCGCCGGTCGGCGTTTTTTTGACCGGCTTCAGGCCCTTTTTGTCGAACAGCACTTCCTGGATCTGTTTCGGTGAACTGAGGTTGAACGGCTGTCCGGCCTCGGCGTGTGCGCGCGCCTCGATGTCGATCATCTTCGCGCCGAACTCGGCCGACAACTCGGCGAGCAGTTTCTGATCAAGCAGCACACCGTTGCGTTCCATCGTGTAGAGCACGGCCATCACCGGCATTTCGATGTCGGCGTAGATATGTTTCAGTTTTTCGTCGCCGGCGATCTTTGGAAACAAGGCCTGATGCAGTTGCAGCGTGATGTCGGCGTCTTCCGCGGCGTATTCACTGGCGCCTTCGACCGCCACCTGCTCAAAACCGATGCGTTTTGCGCCTTTACCCGTTACATCATCATAACTTATTGTTTTTATTGATAAAATTCTTTGCGCCATGGTATCCATGTCATGCCGCTGATGGCTCTCCAGCACATAGGATTCGAGCAAGGTGTCGTGGACGATGCCGCGCAGCGTGATGCCGCAATTGGCAAAGATATGCATGTCGTACTTGATGTGCTGGCCGAGTTTGGCGTGTTTCGCGCTCTCAAGCCACGGCCGCAGTTTCTCGAGCACGTGCTGCCGCGGGAGTTGATCCGGCGCGCCGGCATAAACATGGCCGACGGGAATGTACGCCGCGTGACCGGGCTCCACCGCCAGTGAAATGCCCACCAGTTGCGCGGTCAGCGGATCGAGGCTGGTGGTTTCGGTATCCACCGCGGTCAGTTCGGCCGCTTCGATGCGCTGGATCCAGACGTCGAGTTCGGCTTCGGTCAGCACGGTTTGGTAATGGCGCGGCACTTCAACAACCGGAGGAAGGGCTGCTGCAGGCGCCGTTTCAGCCGCGGCACCGCTGCCGCCGCCATCCAGCTCGCGGCGCCAGGTCTTGAATTCAAAACGGTCGAACAACGTCGCCAGAGTCGCGACATCCTGTGGCTGCGGCGCGAGCTCTTCCATGCGCAAGGGCAGATCGACATCGCATTTGATCGTCAGCAGCTGTTTCGCCTGGGGCAGCCAGTCCAGCGACTGGCGCAGATTTTCACCGACGGCGCCGCCGATGTCCGGCGCATTTTTGACGATGTTGTCGAGCGTGCCGTACTGGGTCAGCCATTTCACCGCGGTTTTCGGACCAACCTTGGGCACGCCGGGCACGTTGTCGACGGCATCGCCGATCAGCGTCAGGTAATCGATCATGCGTTCCGGCGGCACGCCGAATTTCTGCTCGACGCCGGCGACATCCAGATTTTCGTTGGACATGGTGTTGACCAGCGTGATCTGCGCCGTCACCAGCTGAGTGATGTCCTTGTCGCCGGTCGAAATCACCACGCGCATGCCCGCCTGCTCGGCGTGGCGCGCCAGCGTGCCGATGACGTCGTCGGCCTCGACCCCCGACACTTCAATCAGCGGCCAGCCCATTGCCACGATCGCCTCCTTCAGAGGAACAATCTGCGATGCCAGTTCATCCGGCATCGACGGGCGGTTGGCCTTGTATTGCGGATACAGGTCGTCGCGAAAAGTTTTGCCCTTGGCATCAAACACGCAGGCACTGTATTCCGCGGGGTAATCCTTGTGCAGGCGGCGCAGCATGTTGAGCACGCCGTAAATGGCATTGGTCGGCTCGCCACGGCTGTTGCTCAAGTCACGGATGGCGTGAAATGCGCGGTAGAGGTAGGAAGAACCGTCGACGAGGAGCAGGGTTTTCATGCGGAATCGTAGCCACTGGAATGTGCGGCGGCGCCTGCCGTCCGGCAACGCGCCGATTATCGCAGAGTTCGTAAAGCACGCCGCCTTTCAAAAGCCCTGCGAAAGCCGGATAATGTCGCCATACCGGAGTTATCCATGCGACGCATTCTGCAACTGACCATTCTTCTCGCCGCTTTCGCGGCTGTGCTGCCTGTCGTGCCGCCCGTTCTCGCGCAGGATCGCCTGAAAGCGCAGCCGATCCCGGAACCGCCACCGCCGCCGCCCGGCTTCGAGCTGGATCCGGCTCTGGAACCGCAGGTCACCATTCTCAAACGCGGCGAAGACACCGTCGAAGAATATCGCATCAGCGGCAAACTCTACATGGTCAAAGTGACTCCGCCCGGCGGACGGCCCTATTACCTGATCGACGAGCGCGGCGACGGCAAGTTCTCGCGCCAGGAATCCCACGACACCGGCCTCAGGCCGCCGATGTGGGTGATTCATTCCTGGTAGCAATGAAATGCGCCGCTGGCTTGCCGGCGGCAGAGGCACCTGCAAACCGAAGTGTTGATCGATCCGCGCCCCTTCCATGTCCGTCTTCACCACGGTAACCGCTGACGAACTGCGCCACTGGCTGCGGGATTATGCCGTCGGCGAGCTGCATGACCTGCAGGGCATCAGCGCCGGCATCGAGAACACCAATTATTTCGTCACCACCGCCGGCGGCCGCTATGTGCTGACGCTGTTCGAAAAACTGACGCCATCGGAGCTGCCTTTTTACCTGAATCTGATGGCCCATCTGGCCGGGCGCGGCGTGCCCAGCGCCTGTCCGGTGGCCAATCACGCCAATCAATACCTCGGCACGCTGAACGGCAAACCGGCGGCACTGGTCGCACGGCTTGAAGGCCGCGACGTCACTGAACCGACCACTGCGCAATGCGCCGCCGTCGGCGCGGTGATGGCGCAGATGCACCTTGCCGGGCAATCCTACCCTGCAACCATGGCCAATCCGCGCGGACCGCAATGGTGGACCGCCGTGCTGCCGGAAATCCTGCCCTTCCTTCCGGCACCTGAAGCCGCGCTGCTGCAGCAAGAAGTAGCGCAGCAAAACGGTGCGCGGCCGCCCGAATTGCCGCGCGGGGCCATCCACGCCGACCTGTTCCGCGACAACGTGCTGTTTACCGGCGATACCGTCGCTGGCGTCATCGATTTTTATTTCGCCTGCACCGACGCGCTGCTCTACGACATCGCGGTTGCCGTCAACGACTGGTGCGTTGACGCCGGAGGCCAACTCGACGCTGTCAGGACCCGCGCCTTTCTCGACGCCTATGCCGTAGTGCGGCCCTATACGCCGGCCGAACACGGTGCCTGGCCAATGATGCTGCGCGCGGGTGCGCTGCGATTCTGGGTTTCGCGGCTGTATGATTTCCATCTGCCGCGCGCCGGCGAACTGACGCATGCCAAGGATCCCGGCCACTTCCGCCGCATCCTTGAGTCACGCATTCACCACCCATCCACAATACCGGGACTGTCACCATGAACGAGCCTGAAATTCGTCAGTTCAAGGCCAACCGGGGCTGGCAATGGATTCGGGCCGGCGCCACGCTGCTCGGAAAAAATCCCGCGCAATGGATCATGATGCTCGTGGCGCTTTTCGCCTTGTTCAAACTCCTGCTGTTGATTCCCTACGTCGGCCCGCTCGTCTTGCTGGCGGCCCCCATCGCGCTGGTCGGCTTGATGGAAGGCTGCCGTGCCATCGAGTTCGGCAAACCGCTGGCATTCGGTTATCTGCTCGCCGGCTTTACCCGGAATACCGGCGCACTGCTGGTGCTCGGCTCGCTGTCGATCGCATCCAACCTGCTGGTGATGATCGCCATGTCAGCCATCGGCGGAAACTCTTTCGAGGAAGTCATCAAACTGTCGACGCAAGCCAAACTGACACCGGATAACGCCCGCGAATTGAGCAATGCCGCATCGGGAATTTTTGCGGCGCTGCTGGTCGGATGGCTGTTGTCGATTGTGGTGATGATGGCGCTGTGGTTTGCGCCATTGCTGGTTTATTACCGCAACCTGAAGCCGCATCAAGCGATGTGGTACAGCTTTACCGCATGCAGGAAAAATCTCGGGGCATTTGCGGTCTACGGCGGCGTTATTTTTTGCGCCCTGATCCTGGTCATGCCGGTCGCCATGTCCTTACGTCTGCTGGATCTGGGACTGTTGCTGCTCGCGCCGGTGGTCATCCCGAGCATTCATGCGGCTTACACCGATGTATTCACGGACGCACCGGAAAATCCTGCGGAAACAACCGGCTGACGCCGTCTGCCCCACTCAGGCGGCCTCGAGCTTGGCATATGTCAGCGCCAGCCATTTCAGTCCCGAATCCCTGAAATTCACCTGCACCCGCGCGTCGTCACCGCCGCCTTCAGCATTGACGATAACACCGGCGCCGAATTTGGCATGGGTCACCGCCTGGCCGATACGCCACGGGAAATCCCTCGACTGCAAAGACGGCGCCGTGGACTGACCTGACAGGCTGCGCGCAGGCGCACCGTATGAGGGGGAACCCTGACGCGCATAGGACGATGCAGGCCGGGTATGATTGACCCGCTGCAACAGCGCTTCCGGCAGTTCGCGGAAAAACCGCGACGGCACGTTGTAGCGTGTCTGCCCGTGCAGCATGCGACTTTGCGCCAATAACAGGTAAAGCCGCCGCCGCGCGCGGGTCAGCGCGACATACATCAACCGCCGCTCCTCCTCCACGCCTTCCGCCTCGGCCATGCTGTTTTCGTGCGGGAACAGCCCTTCTTCAAGCCCGGTGATGAACACCGCATGAAACTCAAGGCCCTTGGCTGAATGCACGGTCATCAACTGCAACGCGTCGGCGCCAGCTTCGGCCTGGTGTTCGCCGGCCTCCAGCGCTGCATGGGCGAGGAAGGCTGTCAGTTCATCCATTTCCTCTTCAGGCGGCGCGCCTTCGGCGGGCATCTGCGTCGCGCGCTCCTCGACGAACATCGCCGCGGCATTGACCAGTTCGTCGAGATTCTCCAGCCGGTCGGCACCTTCCTTCTCGTTGCGGTAATGCGCGATGAGGCCGCCGTGTTCGACGACATGGGCAATTGCCTCCGGCAGCGGCAGCCCGGCGGTTGCGCCGCGCATGGCCTCGATCAGTTTCACGAATGCGGCGATACTTGCCGCCGCCTTGCCCGACAGGGTGTTGGCGCAGGCTGCCGCCCACAACGTCGTGCCACTCTCACGCGCCATGCCCTGCAACTGCTCCAGGCTGCGCGCGCCGATGCCGCGCGTCGGGAAATTGATTACCCGCAGCAGCGCCCCGTCGTCGTCCTGGTTGGCCACCAGCCGCAGATAAGCCAGCGCGTGTTTGATTTCCTGACGCTCGAAAAAGCGCAGGCCGCCATAAACACGGTACGGCATGCTCGCCGTGAACAAGGCGTGTTCAATGACGCGCGACTGCGCGTTCGAGCGGTAAAGCACGGCAATATCAGCCAGCCGCTCGCCGGACGCGCGCAGGTTGCGCACTTCCTCGACGATATAGGCCGACTCTTCGTAATCGGTGGCGGCCTCGAACACCCGCAGCGGCTCGCCCTTGGCATCTTCGGTCCACAGGTTTTTGCCGAGGCGCTTGCGGTTATGCCCGATCAGCGCGTTGGCGGCATCGAGAATGTTGCCGTGGGAGCGGTAATTCTGCTCGAGTTTGATCACCCGCTCGATGTGAAAATCGCGCTGCAGGTCCTGCATATTGGCCGTGGTGGCCCCGCGCCAGCCGTAAATCGACTGGTCATCATCGCCGACTGCAAATATGGCGTTGTTCTGTCCCGCAAGCAATTGCAGCCAGCGGTACTGCAGGCGGTTGGTGTCCTGGAATTCATCGACCAGGATGTGCCGGAAGCGCCCGGCATAGTGATCGCGCAGCGATTGGTTGCGTGCCAGCAGTTCGTATGAGCGCAGCAGCAGCTCGGCAAAATCGACAACACCCTCGCGCTGGCACTGGCGGTCGTATTCGGCATACACCTCGACCATGCGCCGTGAAAAATCGTCGTACGGCTCGACCTTGTCGGCGCGTTTACCCTCTTCCTTCTGCGCGGCAATGAACCATTGCGCCTGGCGCGGGGGATAACGCTCTTCGTCAAGGTTCATGCCCTTCAACAGGCGCTTGACCACTGCCAACTGATCCTGGGTATCGAGGATCTGGAACAGCTGCGGCAAGCCGGCCTCGCGGTAATGCGCGCGCAGCATGCGGTTGCACAGGCCGTGAAAGGTGCCCACCCACATGCCGCGGGTGTTGATCGGCAGCATCGCGGTCAGGCGGGTCAGCATTTCCTTCGCCGCCTTGTTGGTGAAGGTCACCGCGAGCACACTCATCGGACTGACCTGCCCGGTCTGAATCAGCCACGCCATGCGCGTGGTCAGCACGCGCGTCTTGCCGCTGCCCGCGCCGGCCAGAATCAGTGCGGACTGATGCGGCAGCGTGACGGCTTCGAGCTGGTGCTCGTTGAGGCCTGAGAGGAAAGCGGGGGTCATCGTTTGATGCGGATTGGGCACGCCGGATTATACGTGACCGGCCCTTGTGACCCGCTGTGGATCAGGCAGAGCGGATATAATCGCAACTTTCCTGATTACCCCCTCCCCGCCCGCATCATGCAGCAAAAATACAACCCGCAGGTCATCGAGCGCGACGCGCAAAAATTCTGGGATGACGGACAGGCCTTCCGCGCCGTCGAGAACAACGGCAAGCCCAAATACTATTGCCTGTCGATGTTTCCGTACCCGTCCGGCAAGCTGCACATGGGCCATGTGCGCAACTACACCATCGGCGACGTGCTGACGCGTTACCACCGGATGAAGGGCTACAACGTGTTGCAGCCGATGGGCTGGGACGCCTTCGGACTGCCTGCGGAAAACGCCGCGATGGCTAACGGCGTGCCGCCGGCGAAGTGGACTTACGACAACATTGCCTACATGCGGCAGCAGCTGAAGTCGCTGGGCTTTGCTATCGACTGGAGTCGCGAACTCGCCACCTGCAAGCCAGACTACTACCGCTGGAACCAGTGGCTGTTCCTGCGCATGCTCGAAAAAGGCATCGCCTACAAAAAAACCCAGGTGGTGAACTGGGATCCGATCGATCAGACCGTGCTCGCCAACGAACAGGTCATCGACGGCAAAGGCTGGCGCACCGGCGCGACCGTCGAGAAGCGCGAAATCCCTGGCTATTACCTCGCCATCACCAAATACGCCGATGAACTGCTCGAAGCACTCGATACGCTGCCGGGATGGCCGGAGCGGGTCAAGGCGATGCAGGCGAACTGGATCGGCAAAAGCTACGGCGTGCGTTTCGCGTTCCCGTACACGCTGGACGGCAAAGCCGAAAAGCTCTGGGTATTCACCACCCGCGCCGACACCATCATGGGCGTCACCTTTGTCGCCGTCGCCGCCGAGCATCCGCTGGCCGCCCGCGCCGCGCAGGGCAACGCCAAACTTGCCGCCTTCATCGATGAATGCAAACACGGCTCGGTGATGGAAGCCGACATCGCGACCATGGAAAAGAAAGGCATGCCGACGGGGATATTCGTCGAGCATCCGCTGACTGGCGAAAAAATCGAGGTCTGGGTCGGCAACTATGTGCTGATGGGTTATGGCGAGGGTGCGGTGATGGCAGTGCCGGCGCATGACGAACGCGATTTCCATTTCGCCAAGCAGTACGGCCTGCGCATCACTCCGGTCATCGACGTTGCGGGGCAGCCTTTTTCGACTGACGCATGGCAGGAGTGGTATGCCGACAAGGAACGCGGCGTGTGCACGCATTCCGGCAAATACGACGGCCTGAACTACGCCGCTGCAGTCGATACCATTGCCGCCGACCTGCAGACCAAAAACCTCGGCGAAAAGCAGGTGCTTTACCGCCTGCGCGACTGGGGCGTTTCGCGCCAGCGTTACTGGGGTTGTCCGATCCCGATCATTCACTGCGCAGGCTGCGGCGACGTGCCGGTGCCCGACAAGGACCTGCCGGTAGTATTGCCCGAAGACTGCGTGCCCGACGGCAGCGGCAACCCGCTGAACAAACGCGCTGACTTCGTCAATTGCCCATGCCCGAAATGCGGCCAGCCGGCGAAACGCGAAACCGACACCATGGACACCTTTGTTGATTCGTCCTGGTATTACCTGCGTTATGCCTGCGCCGACAACGGCAAGACCATGGTTGATGACCGCGTCAACTACTGGCTGCCCGCTGACCAGTACATCGGCGGCATCGAACACGCCATCCTGCATCTGCTGTATTCGCGCTTCTGGAGCAAGGCGATGCGCGACTTTGGCCTGGTGAAGCTCGATGAGCCGTTCAAGAACCTGCTGACCCAGGGCATGGTGCTTAATGAGATTTTTTTCCGCAAGCCCGCCACCGGCCGCATCACCTATTACAACCCCGCCGACGTCGACCTCATCGTCGACGACAAGGGCAACCGCAGCGGCGCCACGTTGCGCGCCGACGGCCAGCCGGTCGAATCCGGCGGCATCGGCACCATGTCGAAATCAAAAAACAACGGCGTCGATCCGCAGGCGCTGATGGAAAGCTATGGCGCCGACATCGCGCGCTTTTACATGATGTTTACCGCACCGCCCGAGCAGACGCTGGAATGGTCGGACGCCAGCGTCGAAGGCGCCTCGCGTTTTCTGCGCCGCGTGTGGTCGCTGGGTTACGCAATCGCCCAGCGTCCCGCCGCCGAAATGCCGGCCGACCTGCCGGCGCCGCTGGCCGCTGCCCGGCGTGAAATCCACGCCGTGTTGAAGCAGGGCAACTACGACCTCGGCCGCCACCAGTTCAATACCGTTGCCTCGGCGACGATGAAAATGCTCAACGCGCTGGAAGGCGTACTGAAAAGCGGCAACGACGCCGCGGCCAATGCCATGCTGCGCGAAGGCCTGTCGATCCTGCTGCGCGTGCTGTCACCGATAACCCCGCACATCACCCACCAGTTATGGCGCGATCTGGGTTATGGCGAGGACATCCTCGACGCGCCCTGGCCGGAACCCGACGCGCTGGCGCTGGTCGAATCAGAACTGGAACTGGTGGTGCAGGTCAACGGTAAAAAACGCGGCGACGTCCGGGTTCCGCGCGACGCCGACAAGGCTGCCATTGAAGCGGCTGTGCTCGCCCATGCCGAAGTGCAGAAGTTTGTCGCCGGGCAGGCAGTGAAAAAAGTTGTTATCGTGCCGGGGCGTCTGGTCAACATTGTGATCTGAACCGTGAAAAAAACGCTGCCCTTACTGATCTTCATCATGCTGCTCGCTGCCTGCGGTTTCCAGCTGCGCAGCGAAGCCAACCTGCCGTTCAATACACTGTATGTGCAGGCGCCGGCGGGCTCTCAGTTCGCCAACCAGTTCCGGCGCGTAGTGTCCTCAGGCAGCAGCACCCGGATCATCGACAATGCAAAAGGCGCCGAGGCCACACTGATACTGGTCAGCGAAAGACGCGAAAAAAACATTCTTTCGTTGTCAGGCACCGGTCGGGTCAGCGAATACCAGTTACGCTACATCATGTCATACCGGGTAATCGATGTTAATGCCGTGGAAATCATCCCGGTGACTGAAATCGCGCTAAGACGCGATCTTTCCTACAGCGACGCCGAACTCCTGTCAAAGGAAGCTGAAGATGCGCTGTTGTTCCGCGATATGCAGAACGACGCTGTGCAACAGTTGCTGCGCCGTTTGCAGCTGACGAAACTCACGCCCCAAAAAACCTGACCGGTCCGTGAACACTCTGTCCCGGGGTCAGACTCAATGAGATTGGCGGCCGTAATCAGACCATTGCTGATCCGCCTCTCCCCGCAACCATGGGAGAACGTCCGGCCGCCATCCCGGGCGCATCACTCAGCTGGCGATATTTCGCGTGACCCCGATTGCGGCCTTATCGTAGACTAACGCTGCAATGAAAATTTCTACTGAGCAGCTGCATCAGAACCTGACCAGGGAATTAAAACCCCTCTACACGGTTTTCGGCACCGAACCGCTGCTCGCCCTTGAAGCCAGCGACCGCATTCGCGCCAAGGCGCGCACCGAGGGTTATACCGAACGAGAAGTCCTGACCGCCGATTCCGGTTTCAAATGGAACCAGCTCGCTCTGGCCGGCAGTTCGCAATCGCTGTTCGCTTCGCGCAAGCTGCTGGAACTGCGCATCCCCACTGGCAAGCCCGGCAAGGAAGGCGGCGAGGCGCTGCAGAACTACTGCCAGTCGCTGCCGCCGGACACCGTGACGCTGATCTATGTGCCCGATCTTGACTGGCGCGGCCAGAAAGCCGCCTGGTTCGAAACCCTGGAACGCGCCGGCGTCGCCGTCGAAGCCAAACCCGTGCTACGCCGAGCGCTGCCGCAATGGATTGCCGGCCGGCTCGCTTTGCAGCAGCAGGAAGCCGATACCGAAACGCTCGATTTCATTGCTGACCGTGTCGAGGGCAATCTGCTCGCCGCCTACCAGGAAGTGCAGAAACTCGCTTTGCTGTTTCCGCCGGGCGCGATCAACTTCGACCAGGTCCGCGAAGCCGTGCTCGATGTCGCGCGTTACGACGTGTTCAACCTCGGCGAAATCATGCTCGAAGGCGATCCGTTGCGCGTTGCCCGCGTACTCGACGGTCTGCAGGGTGAAGGCACCGCAGCGCCGCTGGTGCTGTGGTCGCTGTCGGAAGAAATTCGCGCCATCGGCAAGATCATCACCGGTGTCAACGGCGGCAAACCGGCGTCGATGATGATGCGCGAAGCGCGTATCTGGGGGCCGTCACACCAAAGCGCGATGCAGAACAACCTGCGCCGTTTCACGCTCGGCCAGGCCACTGAGGCCCTGCGTCATGCGGCCGTCATCGACCGCATGGTCAAGGGTCTGGTGCGGGGCGATATTTGGGATGAATTGCTGCAGCTAGCGCTGCGGTTTGCGCGCAACAATCCGGGAACGGTGAAGGCGCAGGCGCCCCGGCGCATCAGCAATGCTGCGTTTGCGGCGCATCCTGCTCTTTTCTGATCTGATCTCATCGATCAAAAGCAACTTCTGCCGAGGGTAGCCCGGCTAATTGGTCTGGTTTTCTGCACAAACGGACCAGCCAAAATGCCCACACCCACCTGCTAGAATCCACCCTATGGATGTACAAACCTACATGATCTCCGTCGGCAAAGCCGCCCGCGCTGCATCGCGCGCGATGGCGGTCGCCGATACCAAGGCCAAGAACGTGGCGCTGACCGCCATGGCCACGGCAATTGAACACGCCGCCAAGGTATTGCTGCGCGAAAACGCCCGCGACGTCGAAGCTGCGCAAGCAAAAAAACTCGATGCCGCAGCCATCGACAGGCTGAAGCTGACGCCGGCGATCATTGAAGCCATGGCCGACGGCCTGCGCCAGATCGCCGCACTGCCGGATCCGATCGGTGAAATCAGCGGACTCAAATACCGTCCTTCCGGCATCCAGGTCGGGCAGATGCGCGTGCCGCTGGGCGTCATCGGCATCATTTACGAATCGCGTCCGAATGTGACTGCGGATGCGGCGGGGCTGTGCCTGAAATCCGGAAATGCCGCGATCCTGCGCGGCGGTTCGGAAGCGCTGCACTCGAATCAGGCGATCGCCGCCTGCGTGCAGACCGGACTGAAAGCCGCGGGGCTGCCGGAAACCGCAGTGCAGGTGATAGAAACAGCTGACCGTGCCGCCGTCGGCGAACTGATCACCATGCAGGATTACGTCGATGTCATCGTGCCGCGCGGCGGCAAGGGACTGATCGAACGGCTGATGCGTGAATCGCGCATCCCGATGATCAAGCACCTGCACGGCGTCTGCCATGTCTATATCGACGACAAGGCCGATTTTGACAAGGCGCTGCGTATCGCCGACAACGCCAAGACCCAGCGCCTTGGCACCTGCAATACCATGGAAACGCTGCTGGTGGCGCGCGACATCGCGGCAAAAATCCTGCCGCCGCTGTGCAAAACCTACGCTGACAAAAAAATCGAGCTGCGGGGTGATGACGCCGCGCGCGCCATCGTATCCGGCATGAAGGCGGCGACCGAAGAAGACTGGCATACCGAATATCTCGACGCCATCCTGTCGGTGCGCATCGTCGACGGACTGGATGCGGCGCTTGATCACATCGCGCGCTACGGTTCGCAGCACACTGACGCCATCGTCACCGAGGACATCAGCCGTGCGCGGCGTTTTCTGCGCGAAGTCGATTCGAGTTCGGTGATGGTCAATGCCTCGACGCGTTTCGCCGACGGTTATGAATACGGCCTCGGTGCGGAGATCGGCATCTCCACCGACAAACTGCATGCACGCGGACCGGTGGGGCTTGAGGGTCTGACCTCGCTGAAATACGTCGTGTTCGGCGACGGCCATATTCGCGGTTGATTCAACACTGCCCTTGAGGGCGAATCATAACTATTTGTTTTTAAAAGAGTTTTAGATATGAGCCAAATGGTCGAAGTCAAAGTCCCGGATATCGGCGACTTCAAAAACATCCCGGTCATCGAAGTGCTGGTGAAACCCGGCGATACGGTCAACGCCGAGGACGCGCTGGTCACGCTGGAATCAGACAAGGCGACGATGGACATCCCCGCGCCGTCGGCCGGCATCGTCAAAACCATCAGCCTTAAACCCGGTGACAAGGTGTCGATGGGCACGCTGATCCTGACGCTGGAAGCATCCGGTGCAGTCAAAGCAGCCGCATCTGCCGCACCCGCGCCTGCCGCCGCCACCCCGGCAACCCCCGCACCTGCTGCGCAGGCGCCTGCAACCGCGCCAAAAAACGACATCAAGGCCGATATTCAGGCTGAAGTCGTGGTGCTCGGCGCCGGCCCCGGTGGCTACACCGCCGCATTTCGCGCCGCCGACCTCGGCAAAAAAGTGGTGCTGATTGAACGTTACCCGTCGCTGGGCGGCGTCTGCCTGAACGTCGGCTGCATTCCGTCAAAAGCGCTGCTGCACATGGCCAAGGTCATTACTGAAGCAGACGAAGCGACGCACGCCGGCGTCACTTTCGGCAAGCCCAAAATCGAAATCGACAAGCTGCGTGCGTGGAAAGACGGTGTGCTGGGCAAGCTGACCAAAGGCCTGTCCGGCCTCGCCAAACAACGCAAAGTACAGGTCATCACCGGCCGCGGTGAATTTGCCTCGGCCAACACCATCCGCGTTGAAACCGCTGACGGTGTGAAGACCGTTTCTTTCGACAGCTGTATCATCGCCGCCGGCTCCTCGGTCGCAAAAATCCCGGGTTTTCCCTACGAAGATCCGCGCATCATCGACTCTACCGGCGCGCTGAAACTGGCGACCGTACCCAAACGCATGCTGATCATCGGCGGCGGCATCATCGGCCTCGAAATGGCCACGGTGTATGACGCGCTGGGTTCGAAAATCACTGTCGTCGAACTGATGGACAGCCTGATCCCCGGCGCTGACAAGGATGTGGTGCGTCCGCTGGCCAAGCGCATCGAGAAGCGCTACGAAAAAATCCTGCTAAAGACCAAGGTCGCCAAAATCGAAGCGCAGAAAGATGGCCTCAAGGTTACCTTCGAAAGCACCGACGGCAAAACCACCACCGACACCTTTGACGCTGCGCTGATGGCGGTCGGCCGCCGGCCCAACGGCCGTGAACTGAAGGCCGAGGCTGCAGGCGTCACCGTCAACGAACGCGGATATATCCCGGTCGACAAGCAACAGCGTACCAACGTGCCTCACATCTACGCCATCGGTGACGTCTGCGGCGAACCGATGCTTGCACACAAGGCGACGCACGAAGCCAAGATCGCCGCCGAAGTGATTGCCGGACACAAGGCGTTCTACGACGCCAAGACCATTCCCTCCGTCGCTTACACCGATCCCGAAATCGCCTGGATGGGTCTGACCGAAACCCAGGCGCAGGCCCAGGGCATCGAATACGACAAGGCCGTGTTCCCGTGGGCCGCCAGCGGCCGCGCACTCGCCACCGGGCGCGACGAAGGCCTGACCAAAGCGCTGTTCGACAAAAACACCCGCCGTCTGCTCGGCGCCGCGATGGTCGGCGTCAACGCCGGTGAACTGATTGCCGAAGCGGTGCTCGCACTGGAAATGGGCGCCGACGCCACCGACATCAGTCTCACCATCCACCCGCATCCGACGTTGTCGGAGACGCTGTTCTTCGCCGCCGAAATGGCCGAAGGTTCGATCACCGATCTCTACGTGCCAAAGAAATAAACGCCCGGTCAGCACCGGGACATGGCCGTCAATTCCGACGACATCGTTACCTTCCCTTTTCTGGTCGCCGGCATCATCGTCTGGCTGATGGTCTATATCCTCATGCCTCGCTAGCCCCTGCGTTTGCGGACTGGTTAAACCCCTGAGATTTGACACATCGTGGACAGCGGCAGATGCAAGCGCAGCACTGTCGATTCGCTGTTGCCGCCCCTCTGCTGTGGCGTTAGCATCGCGTATTCCACTGCGTCGTGCGTCCACATTAAGGAAATCCATTGAAGTCAGTTCTGACCATCGCCGTGGCGCTGGCTCTTGCCGCATCGACCTCGTTTGCGCAAACCTTTCCGGCCAAACCCATCCGCTGGGTTGTGCCCTCTTCCGCGGGCGGCGGCAATGATCAGCTCGCCCGCCTGTTCGGCGCCAAGATGACGCAGAACTGGGGACAGCAGGTCATCGTTGATCTGCGTCCGGGCGCAGCCGGCATCGTCGGTTCGGAAATCGTCGCCAAGGCGCCGCCCGACGGATACACGCTGCTGATCGTCGCCACCGGTTACGCGCTTAATCCAAGCCTGTACGCAACGCTGCCATACGACACGCTGAATGATTTTGCGCGCATCACGCTGCTCGCCTACTCGCCCAACGTGCTGGTCGTGCATCCTTCGCTGCCGGTGAAAACCGTGAAGCAGCTGATCACGCTGGCCAAGTCGCGCCCCGGTGATCTGAATTACGCTTCATCGGGCGCCGGCACCGGCGGCCATCTGTCGATTGAACTGCTCAAACACATGGCGGGCATCCAGATGGTTCATGTGCCATACAAGGGCGCGGGCGATTCGACCGCAGCGGTGGTCAGCGGTCAGGTGCACATGCTGATGACTGCGCCGGGTGCGGCGATCCCGTTCCTGAAATCCGGGCGGCTGCGGGCGATTGCCGTGGGTTCGGAAGCCCGCGTCAAAGCTTTGCCTGATGTACCGACGGTGGCCGAAGCCGGATTGCCCGGTTATGCCGTGGAAGGTTTTTACGGCGTTCTGGCGCCCGGCAAAACGCCGCGCCCCATCGTTGATCGGTTGCACGCCGAAATGGCGCGTATCAGCAAACTGCCGGATGTCAACGCACAGATGGAAGCCAGCGGCTTCGATCCGGTTGCGCTGGGCCCTGACCCATTCACCGAATTCGTCAAAAAAGAACTGCAAAAATGGCCACCGGTGTTCAAGGCTGCTGGCATCAAAGTCAATTAAGTCCGAATGCGGGATGTCTCCCGCGACAACAAGGATGACCAGGAGAAACAGATGGGACAGATATTTCTCGTAGTACCCGATGCGCCGATCGAAAACGTCGCGCAACTCGATGCCAACCGCCAGCTTGGCGAGACCGGCATCCGCCTCGGCATCCTCGATAACACCAAGGGCAATGCCGATCACCTGCTGAACATGATCATCGAAGGCGTGAAAAAGGAGTTCAAGGTGGATTCGGTGGTGATGACGCGCAAAGCCGCTTCCAGCCGCCCCGCAACCGACGCCATCCTCGATCAACTGGCAAAGGAGGCCGACCTCGTTGTCAGTGCCATGGCCGATTGAGGGTCATGCACGTCGTGGAGTGTCCACGACATGGCGCAACTGAGAAAACGCGGGCTGATCACTGCCGTGATCTGTTCCGATACCTTCATGAAACTGGGCAACGCACAGGCCAAGGTGTTTGGCGTGCCCGACCTGCCGCTGCTGGAAATCAAACACCCGCTGGGCGGGTTAAGCATGGACAAAGTACGCGAGCGCGCTGACGTGGCACTGCCGCAACTGATCCGTGCAATCAAGGCGATCAAGGAAAAGCAGGCATGAGCAAGCTCACTACAATGCTGCAGACACCCGGTGCGCTGATCGCCTGCGACGACGATCCCGAAGCCGTCTTTGAACTGATGTGCAGCAAGGGCTGGAGCGACGGCCTGCCGGTGATCCCGCCCACCGCCGAGCGCGTCGAACGCATGCTCGCGTACTGCGACCGCGACCTTGACAAGCCGGTGCTGAACATCCCGCCGCGTTTCGGCGCAGCGACGCCGATCCGTATTGCCGCCAACGCGGTGATGGCTGGCTGCAAACCCGAATATTTCCCGCTGGTGTTGCTGGCGCTGGAAGCACTGGCCGACGAGCAGTACAACCTTTACGGCACGCAGGCGACGACGCATCCCTGCACGCCCATGCTGATCTTCAATGGCCCTGCGGCCAAAGAAGCGGGCATCAATGCCGGGCAGAACGCAATGGGCAACTACTTCCGCGCCAACGCCGTGATCGGCCGCGCGGTGCGCCTGGCGCTGGTCAACATCGGCGCAGCGATTCCCGGCACCGGCGACATGGCCACCACCGGCACCCCGGCGAAGTTCACCTTCTGCGTCGCCGAAAACGAAGAGCAGAGCCCCTGGGATCCGCTGCACGTCGAGCTGGGTTTTCCGCGTGAATCCAGCGCAGTCACGGTGATTGCGGCGGAAAGTCCGCACAACGTCAACGATCATGAAAGCCTCAACGCCGAAGGCATACTGACCATGGTCGCCGGCACCATGACCATCACCGGTTCCAACAACCCCTACTACGCCGGCCAGCCGCTGCTCGCTTTCGGTCCCGAACACGCCGCCACGGTGGCCAACGACGGCATGAGCAAGGCCGATGTGCGCCAATGGCTGTTCAAGCATGCCACCCTGCCGCTGTCGCGTTTTTCCAGGGAGACCATCGAACGGCGCTTCCGCCGCAAACTGGCCGCCCAGTATGCCGACGCAGCGCTGGACACGCCGGTGCGCATGTGCGCCAAACCGGAAGACCTGCTGATCATTGTCACTGGCGGCGCCGGCAAACATTCGCAATACGTGCCGACGTTCGGCAATACCCGGGCCGCGACGCGCGTGCTGAAACGGGCGGACGGTACTCTGGCAAAATCCCTCCACGACTTCAAACGCAACTGATCATCCAGGAGCAATACCCATGAGCGACGACCTGAAGGCCTACAACATATTCGACTTGCGCGATATCGCGCTCAAGCGCGTGCCCAAAGGGTTTTTCGAATTCGTCGATCGCGGCACCGAGGATGAAGTATCCCTGCGCAACAACCGCGAAGTGTTCGACCGCATCCGCTTCCGCACCCGCACCTTTGTCGACGTGTCCAAACGTACCCAGGACACCACGCTGTTCGGCGTCAAATACAAAATGCCGCTGGTGATCGCCCCCACCGGGGTCGCCGGGCTGCTGTGGCATGAAGGCGAGATCGCGCTGGCGCGTGCGGCGCGCGCCGCCGGTATCCCGTTCACCCTGGCCACCGGATCGATCACCGCAATGGAACGCGTTGCCGACGAAGCCGGTGGCGACCTGTGGTTCCAGCTTTACCTGTGGCCGGACCGCTCGATGTCGCACGAACTGGTCAACCGAGCCAAAGCAGCAGGTTACAAAACACTCATCGTCACTGTCGACGGCGTGTCGTCGGGCAATCGCGAATACAACCAGCGCAACGGTTTCACCATCCCGTTCAGCTTCGGCCTGAAGAACATGTGGGACATGGCCACCCACCCGCGCTGGCTGATGGGCGTGATGGCACGCTACCTGCTCACCACCGGCATGCCGATGTATGCCAACTATCCCGCTGCAGCCAAGGCCAAGATGACCAGGGGTCCGGTCGGCCGCTCGAGCCTGCGCACCGACTCGATCAGCTGGGCCGATCTCGATGCTTTGCGCAAGATCTGGCCGGGAAAACTGATCGTCAAAGGCATTCTCGACCCGCAGGATGCGATCACCGCAGTCGACCACGGCGCAGACGGCATCGACGTCTCCAACCACGGCGGCCGCAACCTTGACGGCATTGCCTCACCGATCGAAGTACTGCCGGAAATCGTCGACGCCGTGGGCAAACGCGCGACCATTTTCATGGATAGCGGCATTCGCCGCGGCAGCGATGTGGTCAAAGCGCTGGCGCTGGGCGCCAACGCGGTGATGGTCGGTCGCTCGACACTGTACGGCGTGGCCGCTGGCGGTGAAGCCGGTGCGGCGCGGGCGCTGCAGATCTATCGCGACGAAATTCACCGCAACATGGCACTGCTGGGCTGCAATACGATTGAAGAGATCGGGCCGCAGTGCCTGCTGTTCGCCGACAAACATGAGCTGCGGGCGCCGGCGCAACGCCCTGCGTTGCGCGTGATTGACGGCAAAACGGCTGAATCCTGAGCCTCTCACGGCCGCCCGTTCAGGGTGGCCGTTTCCAGCCCCGGAACAGGCCGGCTTCCCGGGACAAGCGCAGGGGTATTGATCTGCAACAAACCAAGGCGTTTTTCGCTTTTTTTTCCTCCGCCAACAGAGTAGTATTTCGGCACTTTTGGGTACGCCCCCCAAAGGTCCAAATAGGCGAATAAAAACAAAGAATTGTGGCGCTACTGCAGCAGGAGCCTTTTTTGAAGCCGACTGATATCTCGAACCCCGATTACTTCCACAAAGTTGTCGATTGTCAGTGGGCTTGTCCGGCCCACACCCCCGTCCCTGAATACATCCGTTTGATCGCCGCAGGCCGTTACGACGATGCCTACATGGTCAACTGGAAATCTAATGTGTTCCCCGGCATTCTCGGCCGCACCTGCGACCGTCCCTGCGAACCCGCGTGCCGCCGCGGTCGTGTCGAAGAAGGCAACGTCGAGATGCGCAAACCGACCGCGCATGAAGACGGACCGAAGGCCGAACCGGTGGCGATCTGCCGGCTCAAACGCGTCGCCGCCGACAACAAGGATGATGTCGCGGCACGCATGCCGAAAGCGCCGAAGCAGAAAAACGGCAAACGCATTGCCTGCATTGGCGGCGGCCCCGCTTCACTGACCGTCGCGCGCGACCTCGCACCGCTGGGCTACGACATCACGATTTACGAATCCGATCCGAAAGCCGGCGGCTTCATGCGCTCACAGGTGCCGCGTTTCCGTCTGCCGGAAGCGGTCATCGATGAGGAAGTCGGCTACATCACCGGCATCGGCAACATCACCATGCGCACCGGTCAGCGCGTGGACAGCCTGAAAAAAATCATCGCCGAAGGTTACGACGCGGTATTTGTCGGCACCGGTGCGCCGCGCGGCCGCGACCTTGATGTACCCGGCCGTGCGGAAGCAGTAAAAAACGTTCACCTCGGTATCGACTGGCTGGCCAGCGTCTCCTTCGGTCACATCGACAAGATCGGCAAGAAGGTCATCGTGCTCGGCGGCGGCAACACCGCAATGGACTGCTGCCGTTCGGCGAAACGCCTCGGCGGCGAAGACGTCAAGGTTATCGTCCGCTCCGGATACGAGGAAATGAAAGCCAGCCCGTGGGAAAAGGAGGACGCCATCGAAGAAGGCATCCCCATTCTCAATTTCATGGTGCCGAAGTCGTGCACCGTCAAGGACGGCAAACTCACCGGCATGACTTTCGAGAAGGTCAAAGCCGAATACGACGCCAAGGGCCGCCGCAACCTGGTGCCCACCGGCGAACCGGAACAGTTTGTTGAATGCGACGACGTGCTGGTGGCGATCGGCCAGGAAAACGCCTTCCCCTGGATCGAGCGCGATGCCGGTCTCGAATTCGACAAATGGAACATGCCGGTGGTCGACAAGATCACATTCCAGTCAACCCATCCGAAAGTGTTTTTCGGCGGCGATGCGGCTTTCGGCCCGAAGAACATCATCTGGGCGGTTGCTCACGGCCACGAAGTCGCGGTGTCGATCGACAAGATGATGAACAACGAAGATCTGCAGGACCGCCCGCTGCCGGCAGTCGCCGTGGTGTCGCAGAAAATGGGCATCCACGAGTGGAGCTACGACAACGACGTGTCTGCTTCGCTGCGCCACAAGGTGCCCTGGCAGGACCAGAAGCTGACACTGAAAAACATCAAGGTCGAGGTTGAACTCGGTTTTGATGCCAAGGCCGGCCTCGCCGAAGCCCAGCGCTGCCTGAATTGCGACGTGCAGACGGTGTTCGCGCCGCGGCTATGCATTGAATGCGACGCCTGTGTCGACATCTGCCCGATGGACTGCATCACCTTCACGCCAAACGGCGAAGAGGCAGACGTCCGCAAGCGGCTGACTGCGCCGTCACTGCATGCAGACCAGGATATCTACGCGTCGGAACCGCTGCGCATGACCGGCCGCATCATGGCCAAGGACGAAGACGTCTGCCTGCACTGCGGCCTGTGCGCCGAGCGCTGCCCGACTGGCGCCTGGGACATGCAGAAATACCTCGTTCAAATGACCCACGCCGGCCCCGGATGCCGCAAACCCCAACGCAAAGCTGCCTGATCACGGACCCGTCATGAATCAAATCAGCGCCATCAACGATTTTGTCGTCAAGTTCGCCAACGTCAACGGCTCGGGCTCCGCTTCGGCCAATGAACTGTTCGCGCGTTCCATCCTGCGCATGGGCGTACCGGTGAGCCCGCGCAACATCTTCCCCTCGAACATCCAGGGTCTGCCAACCTGGTATGAAGTCCGCGTCACCGAAAAAGGTTATCTCGGCCGGCGCGGTGGTGTCGACCTGATGGTGGCGATGAATCCGCAGACCTGGGACAACGACGTCAAGGAAATCGGTCCCGGCGGCTATCTGTTCTATGACAATTCCAAACCGCTGCCCGAGAGCAAGTTCCGCAATGACATCACGCTGATCGGCATGCCGCTGACCGAAATCTGCAACGCGACCTACACCGATCCGCGCCAGCGCCAGTTGTTCAAGAACATCATTTACGTCGGCGCGCTGTCCGCCCTGCTCGAAATCGACCCCAAGGTCCTGGAACAGTTGTTCTCGGAGCAATACAAGGGCAAGGAAGCGCTGCTTCAGTCCAACGTCAAGGCGCTGCACCTTGGCCGCGATTACGCACTGAAAAACCTGCCGTGCCCGCTGGGCCTGCGCCTGAAGCCCGCAAACAATGTCGGCGACCGGATTTTCAGCGACGGCAACAGTGCCGTGGCTCTGGGTGCAGTTTACGGTGGCGCTTCGGTCTGCGCCTGGTATCCGATCACGCCGTCGTCATCGGTGGCCGAAGCGTTCATGGGCTTCTGCAAAAAATTGCGCGGCGATGCGGAGACCGGTAAAAACAAATACGCGATCATCCAGGGCGAAGACGAACTCGCTTCGATCGGCATCGCCATCGGTGCCGGCTGGAACGGCGCGCGTTCCTTCACCGCAACTTCAGGTCCCGGCATTTCGCTGATGACCGAGTTCATCGGCCTCGCTTATTTCGCGGAAATCCCCGTGGTGCTGGTCGACGTGCAGCGCGGCGGCCCGTCCACCGGCATGCCGACCCGCACCCAGCAGTCCGATGTGCTGGCCTGCGCCTACGCTTCGCACGGCGACACCAAACACCCGCTGCTGTTCCCTGAAGATCCGACTGAGTGTTTCGAAATGACCGCGCAGTCCTTCGACATCGCCGAACGCCTGCAGACGCCGGTGTTTGTAATGACCGACCTCGACATCGGCATGAACACGCGGCTGTGCCGCCCCTTCAAATGGGACGACGGCAAGGAATATGACCGCGGCAAGCTGATGACCTACGAGAAGCTCGAGGCCGGCGCTGATTTCGGCCGTTACCTTGACGTCGACGGCGACGGTATTCCGTACCGCACGCTGCCCGGCACCCACCCGACCAAGGGCGGCTATTTCACCCGCGGCACGACAAAAAACCGCTACGCGCTCTACTCCGAAGCCGGCCCTGACTACATCGATAATATGCAGCGGCTGATGCGCAAGTTCGAAACCGCGAAATCGCTGCTGCCCCAGCCGGTGCTGCGCCAGGCCGCCAAACCGGCGAGCTTCGGCGCGATCTATTACGGTTCAACCAGCCCGGCGATGCAGGAAGCGCTGGACGTGCTCGCCGAAAACGGCGTTCACATCAATGCGTTGCGCGTGCGCGGCTTCCCGTTCGCCGACCAGGTCAAGGATTTTGTCGCCGCGCACTCGGGCACCTTCGTCATCGAGCAGAACCGCGACGCCCAGCTGAAAACCCTGCTGGTCACCGATTCCAAGATCAACCCCGCACAGCTGATTTCGGTGCTGCACTTCGATGGCACGCCGATCACCGCACGTTTCATTGTCGACCAGCTCACCAGACACATCAGCGCACACAGCGTTGTGCCATTGAAAAAAGCATCTTGATCAGGCTCAAGGATTGAGGATTGAGGATTGAGTTACCCCCGATTTTCCTCACGCCTGACTCCTCACCCCTCAACGAGGTTATAAATGACCTATCTCGCCAAACCGAAACTCCACCATCCATCGCTGTCGAAAAACCAGGCCGGTTATACCCGCCGCGACTATGAGGGCAAAATTTCAACCCTGTGCGCCGGTTGCGGCCATGATTCGATCTCGGCGTCGATCATCCAGGCCTGCTGGGAACTCGACATCCAGCCGCACCGCGTCGCCAAGCTGTCAGGCATCGGCTGCTCGTCAAAAACCCCGGATTATTTCCTCGGCAATTCGCACGGCTTCAACAGCGTGCACGGCCGCATGCCGTCGGTGCTTACCGGTGCCAATCTTGCCAACCGCGACCTGCTGTATCTGGGTGTTTCCGGAGACGGCGACTCCGCCTCCATCGGCCTCGGCCAGTTTGCACACTGCATGCGCCGCGGCGTCAACATGGTTTACATCGTCGAGAACAACGGTGTTTACGGCCTGACCAAGGGACAGTTCTCGGCCACCGCCGACAAAGGTTCGAAATCGAAGCGCGGCGTCGTCAATTCCGATGAACCGCTGGACATGATCGGCATGGCGCTGCTGCTTGGTGCCACCTATGTCGCACGCAGTTTTTCCGGTGACAAGAAGCAGCTGGTGCCCCTGATCAAGGGTGCGATCGAGCACAAGGGCGCGGCATTCATCGACGTCGTATCACCCTGCATCGCGTTCAACAATCATGCCGGCTCGACCAAGTCCTACGAATACGTGCGCCAGCATAACGAAGCGGTGAACCGCCTCGACTTCATCGAGGATCACGAGGAAATCACCGCCGACTACGCACCGGGTGAAACGGTGACGGTGCACCAGCACGACGGCTCGGCGCTGCGGCTGAAGAAAATCGCTTCCGACTACGATGCGACGGACCGCGTCAAGGTGATGAACTACTTGCAGGAACACGGCGCGCGCGGCGAAGTCATCACCGGCCTGCTCTACATCGATCCCGATTCGGAAGACCTGCATGAGCACATCAACACCGTGGATACGCCGCTGAACCAGCTCGGCGCCAAGGACCTGTGCCCGGGCACGCCGGCACTGGAAAAAATCAACGCTTCACTGCGCTGAAGTACTGGGAATAAGGCGCGAAATTTAATCAAGCATTTGTTTTTATTGATTAATTCTAGCGCCTGACCCCCGGCGTCTCCACCGGCAGGCCCCGCGCCCGCGACGCCAGATACAACTCCAGATCCACCAGCTCCGCCGAACCGGCCGCAGGCTGCTCGGCGCGCACACCAAAATAACAGGCACGCAGACGGCGGTGCAGCGAACCCGCTGACTGCCATTCCAGACGGTAAACCGGATAGGCGTTGCCATGCCCTTCACTGATGGTGTCGGCAAGCAATTTGCGACCGGCATTGCGCTCATGACAATGGGTACAGGCCAGATTCATCTGGCCCTGGCGGCGATAGTAGGTTTCGCGGCCGCGCTCGAAATGCGCGCGGTTCGCCTCATTGATTTCAGCCTGGACCGGCAAATGGCGCGATTGATGCGCAGCATAGGCCGTCAATGCCAGCAGCTCTTCGGATTCGTAGGCCAGTGCCCCCGCTTCCTGATGACGCTCCCGGCATTGATTGATGCGACCCTCGATATTGAGCAGCGTCTTGTCGCCGGCATCAATGCGCGGATAGCGTGCGGCAACGCCTTTCATGCTGGCCGGCGCTTCACGGTGGCAACTGGCGCAGGATTTCCCGCTGCGACCCGTCGGGATATTCCACAGCTTTTCGCCGCGCGCGACCCACAACATGCCGGGGTTGCCGAAATCATCGGCCTGCAACGCCCGGACATCGGCGCCGGCATAGGACAAGCCGGATTTTGGCTGCGGGCGCGGCGGTTCAGCGGCAACCGCATTAACCGCCAGCAACAGTCCGCAAAAACTGACGAGCAGTTTGCGCACGCCGCAATCAACCGCTGACGGCCAACGCAGCGCGTTCGCTGCCGCGTTCGCCGGAATCATCGACCCAATCAAAAACAAATTCACCACTGCTGTCGGCGCGGACATAAAACTGCAGCTGCGGGTTGGCGGACACACCCGAACCCATCTCGGCCCGAAACACTTCGACGCCGTTATAACGGCAGGTCAGCGTGTTGATCACGTTTTTCGTAATTCGCCGCCCGAAGTTGTCCGGACGGTAGCCGGTTTCCATCGGATGCTGGATGGCGATCCGGATCGGAATGATGTCGCCGCGGCGCGCCTGCGCCGGAACCTGGATACGGGCAAGCATGCTCATCAGCCCTCCAGACAGGCCAGTTCGGTGACAATGACATGCGCGCTGCCCATCCACCAGTTGCCATCGGACAATTCCGCAACAGCCACCACGTCCTGGATGTCGGCAAGCCGGATACGTGTCGTGATTTCTGCGCGGCCGGAATGAGGCCCCAGCCTGTAACTCGCCACCACCGGTCGCGGATTGCGCTCGGCGAGGACGGTGATGCGTCGCACATGATCGGTTGCCGTCATCGGACTATCGACAACAACCCGCAGCGGAACCGAATGACCGTTGTCGGCCAGTGGCGGTGTATCGACCACTACACGACCGATGCGCACCTCTACGCCGCCGGTGATCTCGCGCAGCAAAGCTTCGCGCTGCGGATTGTGCTGCGCATGGGCGACCGTCCATATCGGGGCAACCGCCATCGCGGAGCAGGAAATCAGGAAACGCCGGCGGTCTGCAGACATGCTGTGGTCATTTCAGGGTTTTCAGATAGGCGATGACGTCTTCGATCTGCTGCGCATTCAAAACCGGTTTGCCGCGGTACGCGGGCGCGACACGTATCAGACCATTGATCCTGTAATAAGACGGCATCACGGTGTCCGGGTTCAATCGCGATTGATCGACGATGCGCAACCGCAACTGGCCTTCGGACAGCCGCGCACCGACACCCGAGAGCGGCGGCGCGATATCACCCATGAAACGGACGCCGGTCTCCGCCACGGCATGACAGAGCAGGCAATTGGCATCGCGACCGCTCAACACTGCGCGTCCGCGCAGCGGATCGCCCGCGGTTGAAACCAGCGGCGCATGAATCGCGTCGCCTTCGATGCGATAGAGCTCCAGCGGCGGAGCAGCCGCGACGGCGTAACCTGCCATCGCGGCCAACATCATGGCCCAGCCTGTGCCGCGCACCGCCCGTTGCTCAGACCAGCGTCAGACCCTGCTTGGACAACGGCAGGCTGCGCACCGGCTTGCCGGTCGCCGCGTGTATCGCATTGAGAATGGCAGGCACCACCACGCAGATCGTCGGTTCGCCGACACCGCCCCAGAAATCATGGGTCAGCGGCAGCACGACTTCGACCTTGGGCATCTCCGCGATTTTCATCACGCGGAAATTGTCGAAGTTGGTTTCCACCACCCGGCCCTTTTCAACCGAGATCTCGCTGTGCAGCGTGGTCATGCCGTAGGCCACCGAGCCCTCGATCTGCGCCGCCGTCTGGTCGGGATTAACGACGTTGCCGCAATCCAATGCGAACACGCAGCGGTGCACCTTGACCTCGCCTTTCGGGCTGACCGACACCTCGGCCACTGCGGCCGAGTAACTGCCATAGCCCATGAACTGTGCGATGCCGCGGTATACACCCTTCGGCAGCGGTTTGCCCCATCCTGCTTTCTCGGCCGCGGCATTGAGCACGCCGAGATGCTTGGGACGCTCGCTCATCAGCGAACGGCGGAATTCCAGCGGATCGCGATTCGCGAGCTTCGCCACCTCGTCCATGAAGCATTCCATGAAAATGCCGTTCTGGTTGGTGTTGACGCCACGCCACGGCCCCACCGGCAGATGGGTATTGCGCATGGCGTACTCGGTGCGCAAATTGGCATGGGTGTAACCGATCTGCGCGTCGCCTTCGAGCGTGGGCCACAAGCCCTGCAGCTGGCGAATGTCCTTGCCGTCCTTGATCGCTGCCGGATTGGCAAAGGCGTTGATCGACTGGCCCGATACCCGCAGATGCAGACCGGCCAGATTGCCTTTTTCGTCAACGCCGGCGAACAAACGGCACTGTGCGATCGGCCGGTAAAAGTCATGCGCCTGGTCTTCTTCGCGGGTCCACACCATTTTCACCGGTGTGCCGGGGAAGGCCTTGGCGATCGCCACGCCCTGCCGCACCACGTCCTGGTTGCCGATGCGACGGCCGAAGCCGCCACCCAGATCCATCACATAGGCTTCGCATTTATCCAGCGGCTGGCCCGATGCGCTGGACAATGCAGCGAGCGAGGCTTCCAGGCTTTGCGTCGGAATCCAGATCTCAGCCTTGTCCGGCGACAGTTTCACCGTGCAGTTCATCGGCTCCATCGGCGTATGCGACGTGAACGGCACGCTGTATACCGCCTCGATTTTTTTCGCCGCTGCGGCAATCGCTTTCGGCGCATCACCGGTGTCGATCTGGGCAAATGCATCGCTGCCGGTCAGCCCGGACTTCAAGTGTTCGGCAATTGATGCGCTGTTGACCTTGGCATTGGGGCCTTCATCCCAGACGATGGGCAACGCATCCATAGCCTTTTTCGCCCGCCACCAGGTGTCGGCGACCACCGCGACCGTGGTGTCATTGACCTTCATCACCGACTTGACGCCGGCCATGCCCTTCACCTTCGAATCGTCGAAGCTGGCGAGTTTGCCGCCGAACACCGGGCAATCTTTAACCGTGGCGTGCAGCATTCCGGGCATCTTCAGGTCGATGGCATAGATCTTCTGGCCATTGAGCTTGTCGATGGTGTCGAGACGGCGCAGCGGTTTGCCGGCGATTTTCCAGTTCTTGGTCTCCTTGAGCTTGATGCTCTTCAGATCCGGCGGTGTCAGTTTGGCTGCGGCATTGGCCACCTTGCCGTAGGTGGTTGAACGACCGGAGCCGGCATGGGTTATCACGCCGTTAGCCACCTGCAGATCGCCCACCGGCACATTCCATTCACTGGCAGCGGCCTGCACCAGCATCATTCGTGCTGCCGCGCCACCCCGGCGCACATAGTCATGCGACTGCCGGATACCGCGGCTGCCCGAAGTCGACATGTCGCCCCAGGCACGTTTCCGCGCGAGATTCTGCCCGGCGGTAATCTGCTCGGTTTTGACTTTCTTCCAGTCGCATTCCAGTTCCTCGGCCACCAGTTGGGCCAGACCGGTGAGCGTGCCCTGACCCATCTCGGCACGGGCAATACGAATCACGCAGGTCTCGTCCGGCTGGACAACCACCCAGATATTGATTTCGGATGCGGCAGCGACGCTCTGTGCTGCAGCGTCGCCGATGCCAAACGGCAGGCTGAAACCCAGTGCAAGGCCACCGCCGGCGGCGGCAGTGCTCACCAGGAATTTGCGGCGCGAAATTTTCGGCAGCTCGCTGGAGATCGTGGTTTTCATGTTCATGGTCTCCGATCCTAGACGGTAGTGTTGTCGGTGGCGGCCGCATCGGCGCTGCCCACCTTGGTGTTGCCGGCAGCCATATGCACCGCGGCGCGAATGCGATGGTAAGTGCCGCACCGGCAGATGTTGGTCATCGCTTCGTCGATATCCTTGTCGGTGGGCTTGGGCTTTTTCGCGAGCAACGCTGCCGCCGCCATGATCTGGCCCGACTGGCAGTAGCCGCACTGCGGCACGTCGATTGCCGCCCAGGCCTTCTGCACCGGATGCGAACTGTCGCGCGACAGGCCTTCAATGGTGGTGATCCTGTCGCCGGCCTTGATACTGCTGACCGGGATCGAGCACGACCGCACGACTTCGCCGTTCAGGTGCACCGAGCAGGCGCCGCACTGCGCGACACCGCAGCCGTACTTTGTACCGGTCAGTCCGACCTGCTCCCGAATCGCCCACAGCAGCGGGGTATCAGGTTCGACTTCGACATTGTGCGTACGACCATTGATATTTAACTGGGCCATGACTTCTCCTCAACTGGATTCTGGATTGGTGATGCGTTGGGCGTGCGGTGCTGCTGGAAACCTCCTCGTGGCCGGCAACATCCCCGCAAGTCTTGAGGCTGCGGTGGATCACGTTTGCACGCGCCGAACGGCAGATTATGCTGGCATCCGGCTGCGGTCAACTGAAAACTGGCGCATTCACCGGCTGTTCAGAATACAACTGAAAATCCATGGCCGCTGCACCGCGTCAAAGCCAAATTCAGGGGATTTGGGCACTGTTCATCCGGGCCAATATGGTCTGCGTGCGCCGTTGCAAATAAGCCGTGTCGCTCGCCGGCCCGTAACGACGGGGACTGGGCACGACAGCGGCAAGTCTTGCCGCCTGTTCCTGCGTCAGCCCTGCTGCAGTCATCCCGTAATGGTGCCGGGCCGCCGCCTCGGCGCCGAATACACCGTCCCCCCACTCGATGACGTTGAGATAAATCTCAAGGATCCGGCGCTTGCTCATTATCGTTTCGATCATCACCGCAACAACCGCCTCCTGCCCCTTGCGCCACCAGGCACGTTCGCCTGAAAAAAACAGGTTTTTCGCCAGTTGCTGGGTGATTGTCGACCCGCCGGCGACGATTTCGCCTTCACGCAAATTTTTTTCGTACGCCTTCTGGATGCCGTCCCAGTCAAACCCGTTGTGGGTCACAAACTTCGCATCCTCGGCGGCGACAATTGCGCGCTTCAAATGGCCGGAGATGCGCTGATAAGGCACCCACTGCTGGCGCAGCCGGGCCTTCGGATGGTCTTCCTGCAGGATCTCCAGCCGCGCGCGCATGAACGCGGTGGATTCGGGATTGTTTCCGGCCCAGTACCAGACATGGACCAGGAACCAGAACTGGATTGCGGTCAGCGCGATCAACACCAGCAAAAACGCGCGCCAGCTCCAGCGCCACAATAATTTCAACATCGTCAAACTTTAACCCGTGGAAAAATGTTGTGCCGTGCCGCTCAATGTTCGCTGCGTAATTGCGCGATGACCGGGGCCGTGCGCGGCCGCACGCCGCGCCAGATGAAAAACGATTCGGCCGCCTGCTCGACCAGCATGCCCAGACCATCGGCACAGGTCGCGCCGCGGGCGCGCGCAAAACCGAGAAACTGCGTTTCCCGTCCGTAAACCATGTCGTAGGCGATGGCGCCCTGCGCAAAAAGACCGTCGGGCAACTGCGGCATCTCACCCTCGAGACCGGCGGATGTCGCATTGATGACCAGATCGAAGGACTGGCCTGCAAGCAAGGCATACGGCTGGGCCGCAATTCCCCGCAACGTCAGTGACTCGTATTGGTGAAAATGGCGGATCAGACGTTCGGCCTTGTCCAGCGTACGGTTGACCACCACCAGCAGATCGGGCCTGCGCTCCAATAGCGGCTGCAGCACGCCGTAGGATGCGCCACCGGCGCCCATCAGCAACACCCGTTTGCCGGCAATAGCCGCGCCGAGGTTGTGTTCAAGATCGGCGAGCAGTCCCACGCCATCGGTGTTGTAGCCGATCAGCTGGTTACCGGAGCGTTTGATGGTGTTGACCGCTTCGGCGGATAAAGCGCCGCCCTCGCAATGATCAACCAGATCCCAGGCCTCGCGTTTGAACGGTACCGTGACGTTCAGTCCGTGACCGCCCTCGTGGAAAAACCGTCGCACCGTAGCCTCGAACGAATCCAGGGGCGCCAGCAAACGGTCGTAGCTGATGTCCTGGCCCGTCTGCCGCGCAAATGCCGCGTGGATCTGCGGCGATTTGCTGTGGCCGACCGGATTGCCGACAACTGCGTATCGATCACTCACTGCGTGGCTTTCACTGGCTGACGAACTGGTCGGCCCGGGTGAACGTCCAGGTCCGCGTGATGTGGAGGACGTCGGTGTCCTTGGCTATATCTTCGGGGAAAACCGCATAGGGCGCGGCCATGGTGACGATACGTATCGTCGCCTCATCGAGCAGTTTGTGCCCCGATGAACGATCAATCTGCACGCGCTCCAGAGTGCCATTGGAACGGATGGATACCGTGGCGATCAGCGCACCGTAAACCCGCTGATCACGTGCAGCTTGCGGATAATTCAATTCGCCGATGCGCTCGATTTTCTGCCGCCAGTCTTCGACATAACGTGCAAACCGGTATTCCTGGGTGCGTGCGCCGATGAACTTGCGCCGTGGGCGCTCCTGATAAGCGTTCCAATCCTTGTTGATCTGCGCCTCCAGCCGGGCAATGGCCAGACTGCGCTGCACCAGATCCGTGCCATCCACCGCCGGCGCCTGCTCTGGCACCTGCTGCGGCGCCGGTTTGACCGGGGCGCTGTCGATCTGGCTTTTCACACCGGCGCGGGTCAGCACCTGTCGCGCTTCCTGCTCCATTTGCGCCACGCGTTTCTGCGCGACCTTGAGTTCCGTGGTTTCGGTATCCTTGGTGATGGCCGGCAACGGGCTTTGCGCACGCTGTTTGGCATCGGTATTGCCGCCGCCGTCGAGATTGTGCTGCGCCAGCGCATCCGCAGCCTGCGGTCTCGCCTTGGACTTGGCGTTGACCAGCACCACCGCCAGGGGAGGTGCCTGTTCCTGCAGTTCCTGCAGCTTGGGTACGGTAAAGGTCAGGCCGAAAATGACAACAGCATGCACCAGCAGCGAAATCACTCCGGCAGCACCAAAACGCGAACCTACATTCAGGCGGGCATAACGCCGGTCAAAGTCGGCGATGCGGCGTTCCAGTTCAGCCACCCGTGCGTCCAAACGATCCACCGCGCCGCCCCACGTTCCGCGACGGGGATGCCGCGCCCGGCGCGGCAATACGACCACTTTGGCTGAGGGTTTGACGCTCATCACCTTATTCTAGACGGGCCAGTAAAAATATCAATAAAAACTTTAAATATCAGTAAATTATAGGTTTTGCTTAAAGCTGAATCTGGGATAAAGTAGCGCGTTAGCAACTGCTAACTAACGGCATCGTCCAGCACGGCTTTGAACTCCAATTCGAAGTTCAGGTCGAGCAAATCGATCGCCCCCACTGCGAGTTCGACCCGCTGCCCCGGCGTAACCATAGGCGGCAACGATGACACCTTCTGCAGCAGTGGCACCGCATCCAGGCGGACCTGATTTTCGCGCATCAACACGACGCCGGTGACCGCCGGCGCCTGCTCCTGCAGCAACCAGCGCAGGCTCCAGTAACGCTCCATCGTGCGCTGAAACTCATTGTAGACATCGTAGGCCACTTCGAAATCGCGCATGGCCGCCAGCAGTGCCGTGTCTTTGGATTGATACACGGGGGGTTGCTTGCGCGCCCGGGCAATCAGCTGGCGTTGATTGACCAGATCCGTGTAACGCCGCAGCGGCGAACTGGCCCACATATACTGCGCGACACCAAGGCCGTCATGCGGGCCGGCGGCGGTGCTGGTGCGCACCTTGCCGCCGCTTTGCACACGGAACAATGCACAGTGGCCGTCACGGTGCAATTCACCCGCCCAGGTGCTGTTGGCGAGAATCATCAGTTCGGCGACCACCTGATCGATCGGCGTGCCGCGCTGGCGGCGGGTAATCGACACCTTTCCGCCATCCACACGGAATACGAATTCCGGACGGTCTTCACCGCGGGGACCGTCGCCTTTGCGAGCAATCAGCAGATGACCCGAGAACTGCCACAGCCAGGCCAGTGCCGCGCCCTGAGGATGATCGATGGAGCCACGCGACAGCGCGGCGGCATTGAACACCGGTTCCAGTGTGTCATGGCGCAGATTGCCGGCAATGCGGACGCGCTCGACCCGGGTGTCATGCGACAGCAGCGAAAAATCAGGCGCGATATCGAAATAGATCGACAACGCGGGACACTCCCGCCCCGCAGCCAGCGTGTATGCGGCGACCACCTCATCCGGCAGCATGGTGATCTTGCCGCCGGGAAAATACACCGTCGACAGCCGCTCGCGCGCCACCGTATCGAGCGGTGAGTCGGGCAGGATGCCCAGCGCCGGCGCTGCAATATGAATCCCCAGCCGCCGGTTGCCGCCCGGCAATTCCTGCAGCGAAAACGCATCATCGATCTCGGTGGTTTCCGCATCATCAATGCTGTAGGCCTCGACCTCGGCCAGCGGCAGATCCACGGGCACCGTGGCGGCCGGCAGTTCGGGGAAACCCGGCCCTTTGGGAAAATGTTCGAACAGGAAACGCCGCAGATGGAACAGGTGCAGGTCGGGCAATCCGCCGCAACGCTCGAGCAGTCGGGCCGGCGACAGTTTCGCCATCGCACTGGCTTCTTCCAGAGCTTTCCATTCGATGCTGTTTTTGTCCGGTTTGTACAACAGCGTGTCAAGCAAGGGCTGAAACACTGCAGGCATGCAGCCGGCGGCCAGTTCATCGACGTAAGCCGCTTTCGCCAGCGCCTGCAGCCGTTTACGTTCGACGCTGGCGAGCGCGGCTTTCAGCGATTCTTCCGGCGCCGCCTTGTAGCGGCCGCGGCCCTTTTTGTAAAAATACATCGGCGCACAGTGCAGCCGCGTCAGCACGGCGGCGGACTGCAGCGCATCCGGGGTCTGGCCGTAATATTCGCGGGCCAGCGTATCGTAGCCAAATTCATCAGCGCCGCAGCACTGCCACAGGAAATCAATGTCGATGGCGTCGGCCTGCTGCTGCACGCCGGCCATGAACGCGGTATGCGCGGGCGACTCAAACCGCAGCAGCACCGCCGAAGCCTTGACCTTGGAACGTTTGCCGTGCGGTGCCTCGACCTGCAGCGACGTGTCGTTGTCGGCAAGCACCGCACCGACCTTGAGTTCGCCGTCTTCTTCGTAAAATACGTTCATCGGGTAGGGAAAAACCAGGGGTGGCGCGGGACTGCCGCGCAGCGCGGATCGGTCGCGAATTATACGCGCCCGGCCTGCCAGAAGGAGACAACGCGGTCGAGGTAGCCGGCAAAATCACCCAGTCCGTGGTCGCTGCCCCGCACGATGATCTGCTCGCAGCCGGCATAACGTTTGACCCCGGCGCGGTAGTCCAGTACTTCATCACCGGTCGCCGTTATCAGCAGATAACGCGACGGCGTGACGGCATCCACTTCCAGCGCACGCAATTCGTCGATATGCGTAGCGGTGAAATCATAGTTCGCACCGGTGTACAGATTTTTTTGGGGTCCGATCCAGGGTGCAAGCAGTTCATACGGTCGCACGGCAGGATTGACCAGCACCGTGCGGCTGCCGAGGTGTTCAGACAGCCAGGTCGCGTAATAACCGCCGAGCGAGGAACCCACCAGCGTCACCGCGCGCGGATCGTGCTGCTGTACCAGTTCGCGCAGCAACTGCATCGCCGCGGCCGGCCGGTGGGGCAACTCCGGACAGACGTAATGCTGTGCATAACCAAGGTCCGTCATGAATTCGCGCAGCAAACCCGCCTTGAACGACAACGCCGAACTGTTGAAACCGTGGATGTAAATCAGCAAGCGGCAATCAACCGGCGATACGGCGAGCCAGCTCAAGCAACAACGCGTCATTGCCGCGCGCGGCAACCAGCGAAATGCCGAGTGGGCAACCTTGCAACGTCGCCAGCGGCATCGTCACCTGCGGCAGTCCGGCATGACCGGCGATGCACAACAGGCTCATCGCCCGTGCACGGAAATCATCCAGCGCCGCTCCCGGCAATCCGCGTAGTGGCGCCACGTCGGGCACCGTCGGCAATACCAGCACCGCATGATGTTTCAGCAGTTCATCCATGCGCCGGCGCGCAGCATCACGCACGGACTGCGCACCGGCGACATCAGCTTCGGTAATCGTCGCCGTCCACTGCATGCGTTCACGCACGCCGGGGCCGAGTTTGGGCTGCACCTGCGCCACCCAGACCCCGAGCTGTTGATGAATCTCAGCGCCCTGCAGCACGCGGAAGGCCTGGAACCATTGCGGCAAACCTTCAGCACTGATCGTGACATTCTGCAGTGGTCCGAGCACGGCTTTTATTTTTTCGAGGGCGGGCTGCAAAGCCGCCACAGCGGCACTGTCGAGCAGCGCAAAAGCATCTTCGGCCAACAGGGCAGCGCCCTGTTTTTCTGCAATCACATCACCCAGCAATACCCGGCCGATACGCTCCAGCAGGACTGCATCACGGGCAAACCAACCCGCGGTATCAAAACTTTTTGCCAGCGCACACGCCCCCTGCAGCGACACGCGTCCATGGGTCGGCCGGATGCCGTAAATGCCGCAGAAACTCGCGGGTGCGCGCACCGAACCGCCGGTATCGCTGCCCAGCGCAAAGTCCACCAGTTTGCCGGCGGTCGCGGCCGCCGAACCGCTGGATGAGCCGCCGGGAATGCGTCCCGGTGCATTGACGTTGACCGGCGTGCCGTAATGCGCGTTTTCGCCATTGAGGCTGTAGGTCAATTCATCGGTTTGTGTTTTGCCGACCATGTCCGCACCGGCGGCGAGCAAGGCCTCGACCACCGGCGCGGAACTGGCGGCGGCGTCATGCGTTTTCAGCCAGTCGGGACTGCCGAAGCCGGTCTTGTGACCGGCAATATCGTAGATGTCCTTTACGCCGAAGGTCAGCCCGGCGAGCGCTCCCGTGCCCGAACCTTTTACTGCTACATGCGTATGGCGACAGAACGCGCCGAGTAGGTCATCCGGGATCGTCGTCATCAGTGTGCCTCCAACTGCTTCAGCAATTTTTCATGAATGCCGCCGAAACCGCCGTTGCTCATCACCAGCACCTGGTCACCGGATTGCGCAGCGCCGGCGATCGCCTGCACCAGTGCATCGAGGTCTGCATGGACCTGTGCCCGGTCGCCCAGCGGCGCCAGCACTGCGGCGGCATCCCAGTTGAGGCCGCCGCTGTAGCAGTAAACGCGGTCAGCATCCTGCAGGCTGCCCGGCAGCGCCTGTTTCATCACGCCGAGTTTCATCGTGTTCGAGCGCGGCTCAATCACCGCAATAATGCGCGCCTTGCCCGCCTTGCGCCGCAGCCCCGCCAAGGTCATGGCGATCGCGGTGGGGTGATGGGCAAAATCGTCATATACGGTGACGCCCCGGCAGACACCGCGCAGTTCCATGCGCCGCTTGACGCTCTTGAATCCGGCCAGCGCATCGACGCCGCCGATCACCGGTACGCCGGCATGGCGTGCAGCGGCAATCGCCGCGAGCGCATTCATCCGGTTGTGCTCGCCGAGCAGGTCCCACAACACGCGACCGCGCGAAGCCCTCTGGTGCAGCACTTCGAAAACGCCACTGTCGTCGGCCGGTCCGGCCTGCCACGCACCATCGCCGCCAAAACGTTCGACCGGCGTCCACGCGCCGCGCGCCAACACGCGATCAAGGGCCGCTTCGCGGCCGTTGGCGACGATCAGGCCGTTGCCGGGCACCGTACGCACCAGGTGATGGAACTGGGTTTCGATGGCGGCCAGGTCCGGGAAGATGTCTGCATGGTCATATTCGAGGTTGTTAAGCACCACGGTCCGCGGCGCGTAATGCACGAACTTTGAACGCTTGTCGAAAAATGCGGTGTCGTACTCGTCGGCTTCGATCACAAAAAACGGGGTGTCGGTGATCCGTGCCGACACCCCGAAATTCTGCGGCACGCCGCCGATCAGGAAGCCGGGATTCATGCCGGCATGTTCGAGGATCCACGCCAGCATCGCGCTGGTGGTGGTTTTGCCGTGGGTGCCGGCGACACCCAGAACCCAGCGCCCTTGCAGCACATGCTCGCGCAGCCATTGCGGCCCCGACACATAGGCCAGCCCGCGATTGAGAATCTCTTCCATCAGCGGATTACCGCGCGTCACCACGTTGCCGATGACAAAGACGTCGGGTTCGAGTTTGATCTGGTCAACGCCGTAGCCCTCGATCAACGCAATACCCTGCGCCTCAAGTTGCGTGCTCATCGGCGGATAGACGTTGGCGTCGCAGCCGGTGACCTTGTGGCCGGCTTCACGCGCGAGCACCGCGAGACCGCCCATGAAAGTACCGCAAATGCCGAGAATGTGGATATGCATGATGGAGGCGGAGAATAGCAGATGAGTGAGATGTTAAAAGTCAGGGGTGAGGCGTAAGGCGGTTGGCGTGAGAAGACCGGAAACCTGCCCCCCTCCATTCCTCACTCCTTGCGCCTCACTCTTTACTCTTTACGCCTTACGCCTAACCTCTTGCTCTAGCTCTTGAATATGAAATAGACCGCGCCGAGCAGGCAAAGTCCGGCATAGACAAAGTTCATCTTCACCGGCTGCCCCATCACAAAAACCGCAAACGGCACAAACACCGCCAGCGTAATGACCTCCTGCAGGATTTTCAGTTGCGGCAGCGTCAGTACGGTGTAGCCGATGCGGTTGGCCGGCACCTGCAGCAGATACTCGAACAGCGCGATACCCCAAGACACCAGTGCGGCAATCCACCACGGCGCGGTATTCAGATGTTTCAGGTGGCCGTACCAGGCGATGGTCATGAACACGTTCGAGGCGCTGAGCAGCAGCACCGTCGTCACCAGTGGCGGCAAAGTAATCATTCTCTAACACCTTGTTTTAACTTAATATTTTAATAGTCTTTATTGTAGCGAATATTTCCGCGCCGTTATAATCGTGCAGTGCTTGCCATCCCCACCTTATTGATTACCGGCGCCGACCGCACCGCCAAAAATGTGTATCTGCGCGCGTTGCTGGCGATACGACCACCACGCGAACACTGGGCCATACTCGACAACGATAGCCATCCCGCTGCGGAAAACGGTATGGCACAAGACCTCGCCATCGCAACCGTCAGCGGCTGCGCCTGCTGCACCGGCCAGATCTCACTGCAGTCAGGCATCGTACGCCTGCTGCGCGAGTCACAACCGCAGCGCTTGGTGATTGTTGCTGCCGCATCGGCGGAACCCGCAGCGCTGGCACAGGCGCTGCGCCAGGAACAGTTGGCGCCGGCATTACGCCTGGCCCGCAGCCAGTGCATTGCCGCAGCCTCCTTGCAAAATGCCAATGAGTCAGCGCGGGACCTGTGGCTGCAGCAGATGCGGGCTGCGGACGATGTCGTCGCTGGTGATGACGTCACTGCCGCGACACTGGACGGGAAAAACCTGCACGTCATCAGTACTGCCGAAGCCATCGCGCTTGCGCTGGCTGCCATGGCCAAAGCCTCGCGCGAATAATCCGTCAGAGCAGAATATCGGGCTGGCTGGCGGAACGCGAACCCGGCAATGCAGCATTGTCCGCTGCATGATAGGTGAACACCGCGGAAAACTTGGTCAGTGCGCTGCGATTGTTGCCCGCCGCATGAAACAGCCGGCAATGAAAAAACAATACGTCGCCGGGCTCCAGCTCCACCGGCACCTGGCTGCGCAGCAGTTCCGCATTGTCCGCAATATCAGTGCGCAGAAACTGCGCGGCATCCAGCCGCTCCGCTGCAAATTCCATGCGGTGTGAACCCGGAATCACCAGCAGGCAGCCGTTGTCCAGCCGTTCCGGACCCAGCGCAAACCACACCGATATCAGTTCAGGTCGTGCAAACGACCAGTAACGGATGTCGCGATGCCAGTTCGTCAGACTGCTGTAGCGCGGATCCTTGGTCATCACACAGTTGTGGTGAGCTTGCGCCAGCGCGACCCGCGGACCAAGCAGCTGACGTAACCGCGTAACTACAGGCGCTGCGGTGGCCCACTCGCGATAAACGCCATCTCGCCCATAAGCCTGCAGCAAGCGGCGCACCGTCCTGCCGCCGGGCGCTTCCAGCGATGCCGGTGCACCCGGATACTGGGTCTCGACTTCATACTCCACCGGCAGCGCGAGCGCGGCCAGATCACGCTCCGCAACGCACAGCATGCGCATGCATTCCGGCGCCGGCACCAGACCGCGGACGATTTGGTAGCCGTCGCGCCCGAATTGAGCGACCTCAGCGGCGGAAAACTGGTGCTTCATTGTTGAACGGTGCCTGAACACCCAGAGATGAAAAATCGCCGCACCCAGCAGCAGCGTCACCAGCGAATATACGGGATCCAGAATAGCGGCGGTGAACAGCGACGGGGTATCGAACACCGAATCCCGATAATTGACGCCCAGTGCCAGCAACAGATTGTTTGCCGTGTGCGCACCGATCGCCAACTCCAGTCGTCCGTCGCGCAGCGTGATCGTCGCCAGAAACAGTGCCATCGCAAAATAATTGGCCGCCATGATCCACAGGCCGTACGCCGCCACCTCCGGGTTGTAGAGATGCGGCAGCATGAATATCGCGCTGCTCGCCATCGCCACGAATACCGGTTGCCGCCACAGCCGACCCAGCGTCTGCATCAGATAACCGCGAAATACCAATTCCTCGGCCAGACACTGCAAAGGCGTCAACAGCAACGCCACTACCACAAACGGCAGCCAGCGCTGCAAGTCCGGCGTCCACGCATAGCGCCCGGGAAAAAGCAGACTTTCGGCCGCGGCGCCGAGCAGCAACAGCAGCCCCCATACGGCGCCGCCGGTAACGATGCGTCGCCACTCGATGCGCGGCAGTGGCGTCACCAGCGTGCGCCACGGACGGCGGTGCAGCACAACGACCGCTGCGATGACCCCCGCAAGCAGCATCAGGATGCTGGCATTGATCGCCACGAATTCGGTCACGGCACCCAAGGGCAGTTGCAGCACCAGCGCGTAGACGTAAGCTCCACCGATCAACCAGCAGGCGGCAATCGAAGCAATGCCCAGCAAATAGCGCCACCAGCCGTTGCTGCCGGTGTCCGCTGCCGCGAGAAAACGCGCGGCGGTTGTGCTCAAGCGGGGTTGTAACCGAGGTTGGGCGCCAACCAGCGCTCCGCATCGGCGGGTGTGATGCCTTTGCGCCGTGCGTAATCGGCTACCTGGTCGCGATCAATTTTGCCGATGGCAAAATAATGCGCATCGGGATGCGACAGATAAAAGCCGCTGACCGATGACGCCGGCCACATCGCAAACGACTCGGTGAGCCGCATGTCGATGCGGGTGGCCTGCAACGTATCGAACAGCGCGCCCTTCTCGGTGTGATCAGGGCAGGCTGGATATCCGGGCGCAGGACGGATGCCCCGGTACTTCTCGGCAACCAGCGCTGCGGTATCCAGAGATTCATCCGCGGCATAGCCCCAGAACTCGCGACGGATACGCAGATGCAGCAGTTCGGCAAAAGCCTCGGCCAGACGATCCGCCAGTGCCTTGAGCATGATCGAAGAGTAGTCATCGTTCTGCTTTTCAAAGCGCTCGAGCTGTTTCTCCATGCCCAGACCCGCGGTCACTGCAAACGCGCCGATGTAATCGGGCACGCCGGATTCTGCCGGTGCAATGTAATCGGCAAGACTCTGGTTGGGCCGACCCGTTGGTTTCCGGTTCTGCTGGCGCAGGTTGTGCCACACCATCAGCGGCTTGTTACGCGACTCATCGGCATAAATCGCGATGTCTTCGTGATCGATACGTGCCGCCGGGAACAGACCGAACACGCCGTTGGCGGTCAGCCAGCGGCCTTCGATTATTTTTTTCAGCATCGCCTGCGCATCAGCGAACACCTTGCGCGCTTCAACGCCGACGACCTCGTCATCGAGAATCGCGGGATAGGGTCCCGCCAGGTCCCAGGTCTGGAAGAACGGGCCCCAATCGATGTACTTGGCGAGTTCGGCAAGGTCGTAATTTTTCAGCGGCTTCAGGCCGGTCATCAGCGGTTTCGGCGGCGTGTAGGTTTTCCAGTCGATGGCCTGCGCATTCGCACGCGCCGCCGCCAGCGGGATCAGCTCCGGACCCTTTTTACCCGCGTGCTGTTCACATACGCGTTGGTAATCGGCGGCGAGATCATTCAGGTAGCCCTTGCGCAGGTCGTCCGAGAGCAGGCTCGAACATACACTGACGCTGCGTGACGCATCCGGCACCCACACCACCGGACCCTGGTAATGCGGCGCGATTTTTACCGCGGTGTGCACCCGCGAAGTTGTGGCGCCGCCGATCAGCAACGGAATGGTCATGCCGGCACGCTGCATTTCGCGGGCGTTGTGCGCCATTTCCTCCAGCGACGGTGTAATCAGACCCGACAGACCGATGATGTCGGCTTTTTCGCGCGTGGCGACTTCTGCAATCTGCGTCCACGGCACCATCACGCCCATGTTGACCACTTCGTAGTTATTGCACTGGAGCACCACGGCGACGATGTTTTTGCCGATGTCGTGTACATCACCCTTCACCGTGGCGAGCACGATCTTGCCCTTGGCGCGGACGTCACCCAGCCGCGCCTTCTCGGCTTCGATATAAGGAATCAGGTGGGCCACTGCCTGCTTCATCACCCGCGCCGACTTGACCACCTGCGGCAGGAACATCTTGCCGGCAGCGAACAGGTCGCCGACGACATTCATGCCGTCCATCAACGGGCCTTCGATCACCTGGATCGGACGCCCGCCGTCGCGCTCGATCTGCAGCCGCATCTCTTCAGTATCTTCGACGATCCAGTTGGTGATGCCCCTCACCAGTGCATGCGTCAGACGCTCACCCACCGGCGCGTCGCGCCACGCCAGGTCCTCGACCACTACACGGCCCTTGCCCTTGACGGTCTCGGCAAAAGACACCATGCGCTCCGCCGCATCCGGACGGCGATCAAAAATGATGTCTTCGACGTGTTCCAGCAGTTCTTTCGGGATTTCGTCGTAGACGCCGATCTGACCGGCGTTGACGATGGCCATGGTCAACCCGGCCTTGACGGCGTGATACAGGAACGCGGTATGGATCGCCTCGCGCACCGGATCGTTGCCGCGGAACGAAAACGACACATTCGACAGGCCGCCGCTGACCCGCGCATAACGCAGGTTCTGCCGGATCCAGCGCGTGGCCTCTATGAAATCGATGGCGTAGCGGTTGTGCTCCTCGATACCGGTGGCGATCGCAAAGATATTCGGATCGATGATGATGTCTTCGGCAGGGAAGCCGATTTCATCGACCAGAATGTCGTAAGCCTGCTTGGCGATGTCGATGCGGCGCTGGTAGGTATCGGCCTGGCCTTTTTCGTCAAAGGCCATCACCACCACGGCGGCGCCGTAACGCTTGGCCAGCCGCGCCTGGTGTTTGAAGGGCACGAGGCCCTCCTTCATGCTGATCGAGTTGACGATGGCCTTGCCCTGCACGCACTTCAGGCCGGCCTCAATGACTTCCCATTTCGACGAGTCGATCATCACCGGCACGCGCGAAATGTCCGGTTCGGAAGCGATCAGGCTGAGGAATGTGGTCATCGCCGCCTTCGAATCGAGCATCGCCTCGTCCATGTTGACGTCGATCACCTGCGCACCGCTTTCAACCTGCTGGCGCGCCACTGATACGGCCTCGGCATAGTTGCCGGCGAGGATCAGCTTGGCGAAGGCGCGCGAGCCGGTGACGTTGGTGCGCTCACCGACATTGACGAACAGCGAATCGTCGCCAATGTTCAGCGGCTCCAGCCCGGACAGCCGCGTCTTGTGTTCGATCTGCGGAATTTTTCGCGGCGGCACATTTTTTACCGCCTCGGCAATGGCGCGGATATGCGCCGGTGTGGTGCCGCAGCAACCGCCGGCGATATTGATGAAGCCGCTTTTTGCGAAATCGAGCACGTACTCGGCGGTGTTTTCCGGCAACTCATCGTAGCCGGTCGGCGCCAGCGGATTGGGCAGGCCCGCGTTGGGATAGGCGCAGACCCAGGTATCGGCAATCTGCGAAATCTCTTCGATGAAGGGGCGCATCAGTTGTGCACCCAGCGCGCAGTTGAGGCCGATGCTCAGCGGTTTTGCGTGGCGCACCGAATTCCAGAACGCTTCCGGTGTCTGCCCCGACAAAGTGCGGCCCGAAGCATCGGTGATGGTGCCGGAGATCATGATCGGCAGCTTCGCGCCGTGCGTCTCGAAATACTGGTCGATCGCGAACAGCGCAGCCTTGGCGTTCAGCGTATCGAAAATGGTCTCGACCATCAGCAGATCGGCGCCGCCATCGATCAGTCCGCGCACGGCTTCGGTGTAAGTTTCCACCAGTTGATCAAAACTGATGTTGCGGAAGCCGGGGTCGTTGACGTCCGGTGAAATAGACGCGGTGCGATTGGTGGGGCCCAGCGTACCGGCGACAAACCGCGGCCGCGCCGGATCCATCCCCTCATATTTATCCGCTGCCGCACGCGCGAGTTTCGCCGCTTCAACGTTCAGCTCGTAGACCAGGTCTTCCATGTGGTAATCCGCCATGGCGACAGCAGTCGAGTTGAAGGTGTTGGTCTCGATGATGTCGGCGCCGGCTTCGAGATACTGCTCATGGATCTCGCGGATGATCTGCGGCTGGGTCAACGTCAGCAGGTCGTTGTTGCCCTTGACGTCATGGCCAAAATCCTTGAAGCGCTTGCCGCGATACGCCGCCTCGTCCAGCTGGTAGTTCTGGATCATCGTGCCCATCGCGCCATCAAGAATCAGGATACGGCGCTTGAGCAGTTCGGGCAGTTGCTGGATGCGGGAGGTCATGGCTGATGAAAGGCGCCGGAAAGGCAGAGGCTGCGTGGAAAGTGCGAATTTTATCATGGACTTACGTCATCGCCGGCAGCCGCCTATAATGCGCGTTCTGCATTCACCGGCTGACAGGCACCGCGATGAAACACCTAGAACCCAAACAGGCTTTCGAGTTCCTCAAACAGAATCCGAACGCCATTTTTGTAGACTGTCGCAGCGAGATGGAATACCTGTTTGTCGGCCATCCGGTGGGCGCCATGCATGTCGCGTGGAATGACGGCCCCAATTGGGAAATCAATCCGCACTTTGTCGCCCACGTCAAAAAAGCGACCAGCGTCGACCGCCCGGTGGTGATCATCTGCCGCAGCGGCAACCGATCGCTGGATGCCGGCCGCGCACTGGAAGAAGCCGGTTTTTCCCAAGTCTTCAACATACTGCACGGATTCGAGGGTGAGCTCAACGACAAACACCACCGGGGATCCACCACCGGCTGGCGTTTCGATGGTCTGCCCTGGGAGCAGTGCTGATCCAGCGGTTGCCGGAAAGGTAAAAACCGCTCAACCGGTCAATCTTTACCGCGCTGCGCCGCCACCCAGTTGCGGATGCAGGTGCTTACTGGTTCGTAGCTGTGCTGTTTCTCGAAATAGTGATGAATTTCGCCCCTGCGCAGCCCTGACTGCATGGCCCGGTTCATGGTCTGTCCGCTGACGATGATGCGTAACGTATCCGGATGCAGTGCTGCCGCCTGCGCCAGCAATTGCGCGCCGTTCATCCCGGGCATGGAAAAATCCGAAACGATGATGCCGACGACCCGCGCGCGCAGTATCCCCAGCGCCTCTTCGCCGGTACCTGCCGTGAGTATTTCGTAGCCGGCGGGACGCAGCGCGCGAACCGACAGCGTCAGCACGTCGGGATCATCGTCCACCAGCAACACTCTGACCTGCCCGACAACGGCAGGCGCCGCAGGCTCCGCTGCCAGCAAATGGGCCGGGGGCGGCAACGCGGCAAATACCGGCGCCGTCAGGCGGCTGCTCAATGTGAAATAAAAGGTCGCTCCTGCATCCGGCACGGATTCGGCCCAGACATCACCGCCGTGTCGGCGCATGATCCGGCGTACCGTAGCAAGCCCGATGCCGGTACCGGGAAACTCGCGCTCGGTATGCAGCCGCTGGAAAGTGCCGAACAATCGGTCGGCATGGGCCATGTCGAACCCGGCACCGTTATCCCTGACAAAATACACGGTACCGCCGTCATGCCGCTCGGCGCCAAATACGACGCGGGCCTGGCGCTGCCTGCCGGTGAATTTCCAGGCATTCTGCAGCAGATTTATCAGCGCCGCGCGCATCAGCCCGGCATCCCCGCGCGCACGCAACCCCTGCTCTGTTTCGAATATTACTTCCCGTCCAGAATACTCGCGACGCAGTTCGTCTGCGATGCCGGCCGCCATTTCACTGAGATCGACCTCAACGATTTTAAGTTCGAGGCGGGTGACCCGCGACAGCCGGAGCAGATCCTCGATCAGCGCCGCCATGCGTTGCGAGGCGCCGCGGATGCGCGCGACATAATCGCGACCCGCGTCATCAAAACCATCGCCAAAATCCTCCAGCAATGCTGCTGCCATGCCGTCGATATGGCGCAGCGGTGCTCGCAAGTCGTGCGATACTGAAGATGCAAAGGCTTCCAGTTCTTCGTTGGCAATGGTGAGCTGCGCTGTGCGTTCGGCAACTCGAGCCTCAAGTTCGGTGTTGAGTCTCTCCACTTCCAGTGAGCGACGTTTGAAATCCGTGACGTCCCTGCTGATCGCCACCAGTCCGGTGACATTACCAGCGCTGTCGCGCAGCGGCATTTTTGCGGTGACATACCAGCGCGAATTATCATCGGAACCGATCATCACCTCGCGCAGCCGACTGGGTTTCCCGGTTTCAAGCACAGCGCGATCCTCAGCCTCACTCCTTGCCGCAAGATCCGGCGGCAGCAGGTCTCTGCTGTTCAACCCGGTAACATCCGGGCGCCCGGGGGCCCTGTCGTGCAACCAGGCGGCATTTACCAGCATGTAGCGCAGGTTCCTGTCCTTGGCGCGTATGCGATCCGGCAGATTATCGATCACCGTGCGCAACAGATTGCGCTCCGCCGCCAATGCTTCGCGCGCCAGACGGCGTTCCGTCACATCACGGGCGATACCTAACAGTGCCGTAATCTTTCCTGATGCGTCATGCAGCGGCGCAGCATGTATTTCCAGCCAGCAGCGCTTGCCGTGAATGCCGAAGGCCTCGAACTCAAGCACGCCGGTCTGCCCCTCCAGAATGCTATGCTGGAGACGCACAAAGGCACGCCGGTACTGCGGCGCCACCTGGTTGAGGAACGGCCAACGCCGCATCTCCGCGACGCTGGACGCTTCCAGCATGCGCAAACCCGCTGGATTCATATCCAGCAATTCGCCGTCCGGTCCGACAATCGCCACGCATTCGGGTTCTGCTGCAATAATCGCGCGCAACCGTCCTTCGCTTTCGCGCAACCGCTCCTCGGTCAGCTTGCGCACATTGATGTCCTGATAGGTCGCGATGATGTGGTCGGGGTTGCCCTGCAGATCGGGCACCACCGTCACCGTCAGATCCACCCACAGCCAGTTTCCATCCTTGCAGCGGATGCGCTTTTCCCGTGAATAACTGCCGACCTGGCCTTCGACCAGCGCCGCATTGTTCATATCCGCATCGCCGTTTTCTTCAGGCAGCGTGATGTCGGCTGTGCTCATGGTGCTCAGCTCTTCGCGGGAGTAGCCGGTCATCGCGCAAAACCGGTCATTTACCGTCAGCCAAGGCGAATGCCGGTCATGGGCATCGCGCAACGTGATGCCCAATCCGGCCTGTTCGAATATGGCGCGGAAGCGTCCCTCGCTTTCCTGCAAAGCCGCTTCACGACGCTTGAGCTCGGTAATATCGACGAAGGTCACGACGATTTGTCCGTCTGCAGTGCGACCCTCGCGAATCAGGTGATAACCGCCGTCGGGACGGTGCCGCACGATCACGCCACCCTGGGGATTGCGATGACGCGCCAGGCGATCCGCAACAAACGCATCGATGTCGTTAATTTCGCCCATCGCCTTGAGCACGCGCGCCCGATCCATGGCGATCGACTCGAACAGCATGCCGGGTCGCAGGTTTGAAGAGGCGGTTTCCTGCATCCGGCGATAGGGTTCATTGAAAAATATCAACCGGTCATCCCGGTCGTACAAGGCCAGGCCTTCGCCAATATGCGCGGCGATGGTTCGCAGACGCTCCTCGCTTTGCCGCAACTCAGCAGCATAAGCCCGCTGCCGCGCATAAAGCAGAAGCAGTCCGGTAATGGCGATCACGCCCAGAACGACCATTACCGCAATACTTGAATATTCAACGCTCATTGCAACCCGTCGTTCACTGTTTGGTCACTTTAAGATAACTGATCCATGCCAGCCACCCCGAAAGCAGCAACAAGCCCATTGCCACTGCCAGCGTCAGCGCACGTCCCGAAACCAGCGGCGAGACCAGACCTGCAGTGAGGCCGGCAAACAGGCTGTGCGCAAAACCCTGGAGTGAGGACGTCATGCCGCGCAGTTTGGGGAACAGTTCCAGCGTCAGCAGTGTCGCGCTGGGCATTGCCAGCGCCATGCCGATGGTATAAATCATCACCGGAAGCACCGTCCACGGCAACGCCGGCGGCAGCATTGTGCAATAGGCAATGTTGAATGTCGCTGCAGCGCACATGATCATGTAACCGATACTTACAGAACGGCGCGGTGTGATGCGGCTGGCAAGACGGCCGGAGAAAAAAGCGCCAATCATCACCCCGCCAATACCCGGGACAAACAACCAGGCAAAATCTTTTTCGGTCATCCCCAGCAGATCGTAAATGACCGCGGGCGCTGACACGATGTACAGGAAAAATCCCGAGAAGTTGAAGGCGATCATCAGACACAACAGTACCAGCCGGGGATCACCGCCGAGGCGCAGGTAATTGCGCAGTAGCGGAGCGGCATGAAACGGCTGGCGGTCCGCAACCGGGTGTGTTTCAGGTAGCCAGCGCGCAGTCCCGGCAATCAATAACAGCGCGTAAAGGGTGAGGAACCAGAAAATGGCACGCCAGCCAATCGCCCCCTGCAGCCAGCCGCCAATCACCGGCGCTATCGCCGGTGCAATGCTGAAAATCATCGTCACCAGCGACATCAGTCGCTGTGCGGCAGGACCTTCCAGGCTGTCACGGATGATGGCCCGACCGACAATGATGCCGGCGCCCGCGGAAAGGCCCTGCACCGCACGCCACAGCAGCAATTGCGGCAGGCTCGCTGCCATCGCGCAGCCGATGGACGCAACAGCGTAAAGCGTGAGACTGACCAGAATCACCGGACGACGGCCGAACGAATCGGAAAGAGTTCCATGAAACAGGGTCATGAACGCCAGCGTGAACAGGTACAGACTGAGCGTCTGCTGCAATTGGGCTGGAGTCGCTGCGAACTCGGCCCCGATATGGGGGAATGACGGCAGGTAGGTATCGATCGTGAACGGGCCGATCATCGCCAGTGCGGCCAGTATCGTGGCCAGTATCGGCAGCGCGATCGGCATTTTGTGCCGTGGGGGTGTGGTCATACGGCTTCGGGGTTCGAGACGCGGCTCAGTCCCCGGTATTTAATTATGTAAGCCGCATGGATCAGGGACGAACACCGCACACGGTTCCTTCCATGATATCGGGATTCAACTGGCGCCGCCTGTTGTCGTTGCCTCAACTGCCATTGCCAATATCACCTCGCAATGCAGCGCTCACATGTTGCTAAGGAGAATTGCGGTCCAGCCGTCGATACTGAATGGCTTCGGCAACATGACTGCCCGCGACGAGGTCATCGCCCGCCAGATCAGCAATCGTGCGCGCCACCCGCAATATGCGATGGTAGGCACGCGCTGAAAGCCCAAGCCGGGCGATGGCCTGCTTGAGCAGTGTTGCGCCTTTTTCGTCCGGCGCGCAATAACTGTCGATTTCGCGCGACGCCAGTTGCGCGTTTGGTTTGTGCTGACGCTTTTGCGCCCATTCACGCGCCGCAGTAACCCGCCCGCGGACAATCTCTGAAGATTCCCCTGCGGCCTGCTTGATCAAATCGGTCTCGGGCAGCGCCGGCACTTCGATCTGCAGATCAATGCGGTCGAGCAGCGGCCCCGAAATACGGCCGCGATACCGCGCTACCTGATCGGGCGTGCAGCGGCAGCGGCTGTTTTGATGACCGAGAAAACCGCAGGGACAGAGAGGCGTTGCCTTTTTGCCGTGGGTCAGAGTCACGCTTAAGTGCTTGAAACCAAAGGAAGCCGACTTTGAACCCCAGACCCTGGGCGAGCACATCCGGAAGCGCCGGCTCGTGCTCGGAATGACGCAGGGAGACGCTGCTCGGTGCCTCAATGTCACCGCCGCTACGCTTCTGAACTGGGAGTTGGGAAAGACGGAACCACGGATTCAGTATATCCCGGCCGTCGTCCGGTTCCTGGGTTATGACCCCGAACCGCCTTTATGCACCAAGCTCCCGGAGCAGCTTGTGGCCAAACGGCGCACGCTGGGCTGGACTCAGAAAGAAGCGGCCCTGAACTTGGGCGTTGACCCCTGCACATGGTCAGACTGGGAAAACGGTGGCACGATCATGGTGACAGCGCATCGACGGCTGGTTGCCCAGTTTTTAGGAATCCCTGAAACCGAACTGCAGTCCACCATGAGGAAACGCTGGCTTGGGTCCCATAATCGCTTCATAACGGACCGAATTATTGGTGGGGGCAAGCGTTGAGAGCATGTCTTAGGCGAGGTTCGGGAGGGTGTACGGCAACTCCTTAACAACTTATAATCTTCCCCGATCGGGAGGCCTTACAGGCCATGAGGAATAATTAATGGCAAGTGCTGATCAAATCAAGGCGCTACTTCGAGCATATGTCGCCGGGGATGATCCACAATTCCTCACTGTTGCGAATCAAGTTGCAGCCCGTGAGGCTAAGTTCGGCCACACTCGACTGGCCTCCGATCTGCTCGACTTAATTAATCAAGCCAAGACCCGCTCAGAGACGACCACTCCGAGTAAACCAATCCCGATCGCCCAGCCCAAGGGTGAGTTAAGCGGCTTGCTATCCGTTTCTTACCCAAAGCTCAGATTATCTGACATGGTTCTACCGGCCGAGATGATGGGCAGGATGGAACGCATAATCAAAGAACAGCGCCAGGCATCTCACATACGGTCATATGGTCTGTCGCCCAGTCGTAAGATGTTATTCGTTGGCGAGCCAGGAACGGGTAAAACCCTTTCAGCAGGCGTACTAGCTGGAGAGCTTTCTCTCCCATTATTCGTAGTTCGGCTGGAGGGATTGATAACCCGATTCATGGGAGAGACGGCTTCTAAGCTTCGTCTTGTTTTCGATAGCATCGCCCATATAAGAGGCGTTTATCTGTTTGATGAATTTGATTCGATTGGATCACAGCGTGGTTTAAAAAATGACGTTGGCGAAATTCGTCGCGTTCTTAACAGCTTTCTGCAGTTTATCGAAAGTGACGAATCACACAGTCTGATTATTGCTGCCACTAACCATCCAGCAATTCTGGATCGCGCTCTTTTTCGCCGCTTCGACGACATACTGGAATTCACCTTACCGGATGTCGACCTAACGGCCCGCCTTTTAAAGACCAAACTTTCGCGTTTTCCAAATATCGAAATCAACTGGAACGACATCGCACATAAGACAGGTGGCATGAGCCACGCCGAACTCGTCCGCGCCTGCGAGAACGCCATAAAAACTGTAATCATTTCTGATAAAAAGACACTAGATAGCGCCGACCTCCTCAATGCCATTGAAGAGCGACGCTCAGCACATCCTGATAGCTGACAATTAAAATTTTAATTCGTGGCTGAAAAGCGCCAACAGCTTCCGCATCTCGTTCTGCCATCTCCCGCGACTACGGAGGAGTACAAGCCACGCGCCGCGTTTCCCAAGCTAAGAATCCCTGATCGCAACGTAGGCAGGCATGGCAAACACCTGCTTCAACAGTTCGAAGAAGTAACGAAAACTTCTACCGAGCTGGAAGCAGCACGTCAGAAACTTGGAATTGGCATTAAGTCAGGGATTCAAATCGAGTTCGAAAGTCAGGAAGACTCCGATCTAAAAATAGAAAGCTTGGAGTCACGCGACGCTGGAATTGAACTTCGGAATGTACGGCGAATTGGGAATAGGACATTTGCAACTGTCCATGTCCCTGATGGTCAGCTTGCTTATTTTATTAAGCGAGTAGAAGAATATCTCACCAAGAAAACTTCCGGAGAAAAACCGCAGCCAAAGAATCGTGCCCTAATAGCGGGCATAGAAAATGTGCGGGTTGCTGCTCTTGATGCTCTCTGGACCGACGATCTAGCGCTACTTCCCAAGGGCGATGAAGTAGTTTGGTGGGAAGTATGGTTAAGTAACGGGCCTACCGCTGGTGATCCCGAGGAGGTCATAAGACAGGCCGCTCAAGTTTTCAACCTTGAAATCTCGGCCGAGAAACTGGAATTTCCAGAACACATTGTGCTAGCGCTACGCGCGACAAAAAAGCAGTTGTCTCAGTCGCTAGCAGTAGTTAATGTTGATTTCCACCCAAAACTGAGCCACTTTTGGGGTTAGTTTTCACAGAAATTTGAGCCACGCATAGACACTACCCTGCTCAAAACATGAGCAGGGGTTGCAGGAGTGATCAACGTGG
>JALHRQ010000008.1 GCA_022841375.1 Burkholderiales bacterium | reverse complement strand
TCGTATTCATCCACGGTGGCGCATGGAGAAGGGGGCTCGCCAGCCAGAACGCCTTCGCGGCGGAAATGTTCGTCAAGGCCGGCGCCCACTTCATCGTCCCCGATTTTTCCTGGGTGCAGGATGCCGCGGACAGCCTGAGGACGCTGGCGGACCAGGTTCGCCGGTCGCTGATCTGGGTCTACCGGAATGCCGGAAAACTGGACGCGGATCAGAGCCGAATCTACCTGGTCGGCCATTCGTCCGGCGCGCACCTGGCCGCCGTGGCGCTGACCACGGACTGGCAGAAGGACTACGACCCCACCCTCCCCGAAAACTTCATCCGCGGCGCCGTACTGTGCAGCGGCATGTACGACCTGCACCCGGTCAGGCTGTCTTCCAGAAGTTCTTACGTGAAATTCGACGACGACCTTGAGTTCAAGCTGAGCCCGCAGCGCCACCTTGAACGCATTGGCGCACCGGTCGTGCTGCTGTATGGCACACGGGAAACACCGGAGTTCCAGCGGCAGTCCATCGACTTTGACAAAGCTCTGCGGGACTCCGGAAAATCCTCCCGGCTGGTCGTGGCACAGGAATATGACCATTTCGAACTCAAGGAAACGCTCGCGAATCCGTACGGCCCTTACGGTCAGGCCGTGATGTCGCAGATTTTTCCGTAAACGGCGCATGGGATACGTCAGTCCGATGCAGTTCGAAAGGCAGCACGGTGTTACTTGGTTGCCGGGTCCGCACTACCCGGGGCAGCTCAGAGTCGAATTCTTTTCCAGCAATTCGACTCCGGCACCTTCACCTTGTTTGCTCACGACTCCTTGGGAATCGTCACGGCCTAATGCTGTAAGCTGACCCTCGTTCCACCGTCCCAACCCCTCTGATCAAAGGAAAGCAATGGCCAGACTTGAACCGCTGCCCATCGGCGCAGCACCGGAACTGAAAGAGATGTTCGAAAAGCAGCTCGCTGCCAATCATTATGTTGCCAACAGCCAGCTCATCATGCAGCGCAAGCCCAAGCTGGTGATGGCGTTGCGCGGCCTGTCCGCCGCCGTGTTCGATGCCGAAGGTGAAGTGTCGCTGGGCCTGAAGCGGCTGCTCGCCTATGTGGTGGCGCGCACGCACGGCTGCCATTACTGAATGGCGCACAACGCTGGGGGGTCCCTCCAGCAAGGCATACCGGCAGAAAAGCTCGAAAAAGTATGGGAATTCCGCACCAGCCCGCTGTTCAGCGAGGCGGAACGTGTCGCCCTGGAGTTCTCCATTGCCGCGGCGTCGCAGCCCAATGATGTCAGCGACGAACTGTTCGAGCATATGAAAAAACACTGGAACGAAGGCCAGATCGTCGAGATTACCGCGCTGATTTCGTACTTCGGTTTCATGAACCGGTGGAACGACACCATGGCCACCCCGCTGGAAGATCATCCCATCGAAAAAGCCGAAAAGCACATCACGCAACACGGCTGGTCGGTCGGCAAGCACAAACGCTGATCACTCGCACCGGCCCCGGAAACGCGGGCCGGTGCAATCCTGCAGCAACATCAAAACCAAAATAATTGGTCTTACACCCCGGAGGAAGCATTAACCTGAAGTTACCGGAGTCGATTTTTTTCTGAAACCGCTTGGTGATTTGAGGACGGATTGAACTGCCCTCCTCGCAACACACCTGCACCTCACCTCATGCCCACCCTTAAAGACTTCTCCATCCTGATCCACCCCGGCCTCAACGGCTCCGGCCCGGATCACTGGCACACCCACTGGGAACAGGCCTTCCCCGATTTCGTCCGGGTGCAGCAGGCGGACTGGGATCATCCGGTCTATGACGCGTGGGCCGCGACGCTGACGGATTACGTACTACGGGCGCCGAAGCCGGTGGTGCTGGTTCCGCACAGCGCGGGCACGACGCTGGTGATGAAGTGGTCCTTCGAGCAACCTGAGACGGTAAAGAAAGTGGCCGGCGTGTTTTTTGTGGCGCCCACTGATCGCGACCGGCCGATGCCGCCGGGCACCGTCAGCCCGCTGCAGGGTTTCGGCGGCATGATCCTGAAGCGCCTGCCCTACCCCAGCGCGGTGGTCGCGGGCCGCAACGATGATCGCGTCAGCTTTGAGCGCGCACAGGCATTCGCGCAGGCCTGGGGCTCGACGTTCTTCGACGGCGGCCTGAACGGCCACCTCGGTTCTGCGTCGATGCTCGGCGTGTGGCCGGAGGGGCTTATTTACTTCGGGCAGTTTCTGGCGACGCTGCGCGCTTAGCCACCGTAGCCGGGCGGGCTTTACCCCGCCCACGCGCCAAGCGCATTTCGCGGCTTGCCGCAGTGTAAACCATGGATTACACTACGCCGGTGATCGAAATCCGCGAAACACAGGAATTCTCCACATGGCTGGAGTCCTTGCGCGATGCCCGCGCACGAACGCGGGTGCAGGCGCGGATTCTCCGTCTGCGCTACGGTAACCCCGGTGATGTAAAACCGGTGGGCGAAGGGGTTTCGGAGATGCGTATCGATTACGGCCCCGGTTATCGGGTTTATTTCGTCAAGCGCGGCGCGTTGCTGGTCATCCTGCTGGCCGGTGGCGCCAAACCGACGCAGGACAAGGACATCAAAACCGCGCTGAAACTGGCGCGCATGCTCTAGGAGCTCATCATGGCCAAAAAACTGACTACACGCCCTTATGACGCAGCGACTTATCTGAGAACCGAGCAGGAATGCGCGCTGTACTTGCAGGCGGCGATTGACGAATCAGATGGCGATCCGGCGCTGGTGATCGGCGCGCTTGGCGATATCGCCCGCGCCCGCGGCATGATGCAACTCGCGCGCGACACCGGCCTCACCCGCGAGGGGTTGTACAAGGCGCTGTCGCCGGAAGGAAATCCGAGTTTCGCGACGGTGATGAAGGTGTGCAAGGCGTTGGGCTTGAAGCTGCATACGGAGGCCGTTGAAACGTAAGGCCAAGGCACAGGGCTTTGAATCAGGTATTGCAGTGCTTCCCGATCTTTGAAAGAATAAATCAAATTTCTTTCAAAGCATAAATCGCTTTGAAAGCCCCTAAAAAGGCTAAGAGTCTCGCTTCAGGTCGGACCACCGCAACCGTTTGTTTTTGAAATACAAGCGCTAATAATCGAGGGCTTGTCTGGTCTTAGAACAGCAGTTTCGACCATGAAATCGTACCTCTAAGACGAGTGCACTCCGTCCCAGCCTCACGATTTCCCCACCGCGACCAAACCCGTAGCAGCATCCCGATAGGCCCGATGAATTCAAGGGGCCAGGATAATCTGGGACGGACTACGTCTTACCGAGGATTGATTCTCTGACCTCAAAATCGTGTTCTGTCCCCAATTATTCGGGTCGACGGGCATCCACAAGCGACCGGCTTGCCGCAATTGCGCTTGGGCTTGGCACCTATCTCGCCGAGGACCTTCTTCGTTACGTCCTCGTCTACTGGATCAGGATTCAACGCAGGTCAAATGGACTTTGCTATTATTTAGCAAGGTATCTTCAACAAACTCTGATCAAAAAAAAGGGGAAACCTCGGATGCTGCAAAAACTCTTTGGTGTGGTTGGGATGTCGGTTCTGCTCGGCACCGGGGTATTGGCACAAGAACCCGCAAAGGAATCCGTAATTACCTGCAAGTTGCAAAATTCCGGCCTGGACTACAAAGGTAGCTGCGAAGTGCCGTGCCAGATCCAGGCATTCCATGCCGTAACTGTTCTAGGGTATGAAGGCAATTGCACCGCCCCTCCAGGAAGCCGCGCTGTATTTCTCGGTAGGACCGAGAAAGGCAATGGTTGGCTTGGTGAAATGGAAGGCCTTCACCGGGAAGACCCACGACGTTTTGAGATCGTTGACAAAACGAGCACAGCCACTGGCATCGCAAAGACGCCGTCCGGCTGGTTCGCGCTGCGCAGCTTTGAGTTGCGCGGTAATGCAATGTATATGGAGATAGCCATCGACAAGCTGTTACCGCCCACAGCAGACGATACTCGGATAATTAAGCGCGCGCTGGAGTTGCTCGCAGACACCACAACCTGGAACAGACGTGACGACCGTAAATGCCAAGCGAACGCGCTGCAGCTGAGTCTTTTTTGCGCACTTAATCAGGCCACCATCGAAGTTTCGGGGGGAATACATTACCGACAGCCGGCTGCTCAAGCAGTTCGTCAGGTACTCAATGAGGTCGGCGGGAACCGCGTGCAAAAGCATCGGTTAATGGATTACAACAATCACCCCGATACGACCCTTGAGGATATCCACAACCTACTGCGCACAGCGCAGTCGCGCCTGGAAAAACAGATCCGGCAATAAGGCAGACAAAGTTACCGGGGTCGATTTCTTTTCCAACAATTCGACGCCGTTACCTTAAAATTCCTATCAGGTACGTTTTATGTTTGAAGTTGTATAACCTGCAGCAATGACATTCGACCTTGATGCAGTTTCACCATGACGCGCATCGAAGGAAAGGTATAAGCAATGAGAATCACCGCAGTTCTGAGCACACTCGTCCTGCTCGTCGCCGGATACTTCCTGTTCGTGTTCAATTGGAGCTACTCGGAAGGCGAGCGCGCCGGGTGGATTCAGAAATTCTCCAGCAAAGGATGGTTGTGCAAGACTTGGGAGGGAGAAATGGCGATGGTGTCCATGCCCGGCTCGATGTCGGAGAAGTTCTTCTTTACCGTCTGGGACGACGCGACCGCCGAAGAGATCAATAAGCTGATGGGCAAACGCGTCTCGCTCCACTATGAAGAAAAGATGGGGATACCGACCAGTTGCTTCGGCGACACCCGGTACTTCGTGACCAAAGTTATTGCGGTTGCGGAGAGTCCGCTCGCGCCGGCGCCGCTGGCCCCCGCGACACCGCTGGCGCCGCCGGTCAAGCAGTAGGCACACGGTTCGCCCCAATTACGTTATCGGTACCGGGGTAGATTTTCCGTTTCAGGTCGGACCACTGCAACCCAATGTTTTTTCAAATACAAGCGCCATAAATTCCGGGCCTTTCCAAGCTTGGAACAGCCGTTTCGGCCATGAAATCGCACTTCTGACACCAGTGGGCTCCACACCTGACTCAAGCCCAAAGCCGTTACACTGCCCCGATCTTTTCGTGCAGGACATTCCCTTGAGCCCTTCTTCCGTTGACGCTGTAACCCCAATCCGTATCCGCGAGATCAGCACCTTCGTTCTCGATGCGCCCATTGCAAAACCCGTCCGCAATTCCTGGCGGACACTGACTTCGCGCAGCGCCCTGCTGATCCGTATCACCGATGACAGCGGCGCGCAGGGCTGGGGCGAGGTCTGGTGCAATTACCCGCCCCGCGGCGCGCATCACCGCGCCGATCTGATCAACCATGTGGCGGCGCCGATCATCACCGGCCGCGACTTCGACAGCCCGCAACAGGTGTTCAGCACGCTGGAAAAAGCGCTGCGCATTCCCTCCGTCACCGCCGGCGAACCCGGTCCGTTTGCGCAGATCACCGCCGGCATCGACAACGCGCTGTGGGATCTGGTGGCCAAACGCGCGGGCAAACCGCTCTGGCAGTATTTCGGCGGCGTGTCGCGGGTCGAGGTGTATGCCAGCGGCTTGAGCCCCGATGAACCCGGCCCGCTGGCCGAGCGGGCGGTGAAGAACGGCTTTCGCGCGGTCAAACTCAAGATCGGTGTGGACACCGCCACCGATCTCAAAAACTCCGCCGACCTCCGCACCATCCTCGGCCCCTCGGGCAAGCTGATGTATGACGCCAACCAGCGCTGGACCGTTGAACAGGCAGATCAGGAGATGCGCCGCTTCGCCGAGTTCAAGCCCGAGTGGATGGAAGAACCGATTGCCGGAGATGAACCGCTGAGCGCCTGGAAAACACTGGCCGCCACCAGCGTGTTGCCGCTGGCCGCCGGAGAAAACGGCCGCGGGCGCGCGACCTTCGACGGCTTTGTCGAGAGCGGCGTGTTGCAGTATCTGCAGCCCGACATGGGCAAATGGGGCGGATTCACGGAATGCCTGCCGCTGGGCCGCCGCGCCATCGCCGCAGGCATCCAGTTCTGTCCGCACTGGCTGGGCAGCGCCATCGGCTTGATGTCCTCACTCAATCTGCTGGGTGCGGCCGGCGGCAAAGGCTGGGGCGAGTTCGACGCGAATCCCAATCAACTGCGCGAACGGCTGATGCCCGATGACATCCATGTATCCGACGGCTTCATCACCCTGAGCAACGCACCGGGTATCGGCTTTGCGCCGGACGCGGCGGTGCTGAAGGAACTCACAGCAAAATAACCGGCCGTCACCGAACGGCAACAAAGGGGAGAACAGCATGAAACAGCATTTGAGGATTCTGGCGGCGCTGCCGGCGCTGTGCCTGCTGGGCGCGGCGCACGATGCAGCGGCCCAGTCCTATCCGAATAAAACCATCGCCATTTCCATCGCCACCGCTGCGGGCTCAGCGCCTGATGCGATCATCCGCGCGATGGCGCAGAAGATGACCGAGGCCTGGAAGCAGCCGGTCATCGTCGAGAACCGCGCCACCGCAGGCGGCATCACCGCCGTGACCACGGTGACCAAGAGCCCGCCCGACGGCCACACGCTGCTGGTGCACACGGCCGCGTTCACCATCGCGCCCGCGATGTACAAACTGCCCTACGACACCTTCCGGGATCTGCTCCCGGTGAGCATCATCGCCTATGTGCCGAACATGCTGGTCGCGCACCCAACACTGCCCGTCAAAAACGTGAAGGAACTGATCGCGCTGGCAAAGGCGCGGGCGGGCGACCTGAATTACGCCTCCAGCGGCAGCGGCACGCCGGCGCATCTGGCGGGCGAGCTGTTCAAGTCGATGGCCGGCATCAACATCCTGCATATTCCCTACAAGGGCAGCCCGCCGGCGCTGACCTCCGTGCTGTCCGGTGAGACCTCGATGCTGTTCAGCCCGGTCACCATTGCGATTCCGCACACCAAGTCGGGCAAGCTGCGTGCGCTCGGCGTCACCACCGCCAAACGTTCCAAACTGGTGCCGGAGCTGCCGACCATCGGCGAATCAGGCCTGCCGGGCTATGAGGTGACGCAGTGGTACGGCATGCAGGTACCGGCGGGCACACCGAAAGACGTCATCGCCAAAATCAACGGTGAAGTCGGAAAAATCCTGGCGATGCCCGACATCATCGACAAACTCGCGCTGCTGGGTGCCGAACCCGCACCGAGCACGCCGGAATTCATGACGGCCTACGTCAAATCCGAAGTCGAGAAGTGGGCGAAGGTCGTCAAGGCTTCGGGCGCAAAGGCGGACTGACCGCAGGGCAACACGATTCAGGTAGTGATCGACTGAAACAAAAGGGGCCGGGCCCGATTTTCTGAAAAAGTTCGAGCCCGGTCCCTTTTATTGCGAAATGTTGTGTTATTACTTCGCCTGTTCCGTCGTGACCGCAGAGCAGGCACCCGGGAACGTTCTGTAACAGGGTGCATTCCAGTGCTTCGTTTTTTTAAACCGGATCCGGAGGTGGTTTCCATGAACAACATCATCAAGTCTGTCGTTTTTCTGGTTTTTGGATTGACCTGTTGCCTGCCGGCCTACGCGCAACAGCTGGAAAAAAAGCATTTCCATCACAATGAATGGACCAAGGGACGCTTCTCCGAGGCGGTGACGGTTTCAGGGCCCGGCAAATGGGTATTTCTGGCAGGTGTCGGCGCTGAAGCCGAGAAAGATGGTTCCATACTCCATGTCGGCGATTTTGCGGCTCAGTGCAAATACGCTTACGAAAAAATCGGCAAAGTGCTTGCCGCCCATAACGGCAAAATGTCTGACGTCGTCAAGCTCGTGACTTATGTCGTCGACATCAAGGATCGTGATGCCATGAACAAATGCCGGGCCGAGGCTTTCAAAGGGGTGGAGCTGCCGGTGCATACCTTCCTGGTGATCAGTCAGCTGGCCCGACCCGGCATGCTGGTGGAGATGGACGTCATTGCCGTCGTTCCCGCCAAATAGCTTGAGTTGCCGGGATGCCGGCTTTCTTTTCAATCATTCCTTTTTCAATATCACCTTGAGAACCTCATGACCCTTCGCTCGTCCATTACGACCCTGACCCTTGCCGCGTCCCTGTTCATCAGCACCCCCGCCTTTGCGGGTGATGACGATTGGAACGACTCCGACAAGCTCAAGCATTTTGCGGTGAGTTTTGTGCTCGGCACGGCCAGCGGGGCTTATTTTGAAAACAAGTGGACGGCCTTTGGCGTGGCGATAATTCCCGGCCTGGTCAAGGAAGTCAGCGATTCCCAGAAGAGCGACAATCACTTCAGCGGCAAGGATTTGTTGGCCGATGCGCTGGGCGCGGCGCTGGGCGTGCAACTCGGCAACTGGATCATCACGTCCCGCGGATTGAAGTTCCAGTCATCGTTTTAAGTTGATCAACCCGGATACAGCTCTGCTGTGACCTGCGCAGTGCCTGTATAAGCCAATGAACCTCAACAGCGATTTCAAGCTGCGCGTCGTGCAGCACGCCGCCGATGCCACCTGGACGCCCTCGCCCCTGCCCGGCGTGGACCGGCGCATGCTCGACCGGGTCGGGGAAGAGGTCGCCCGCGCCACCAGCATCGTGCGCTACGCCGCCGGTTCACGCTTTGATGAACATGTGCATCACGGCGGCGAGGAGATCCTGGTGCTCGACGGCGTGTTCTCGGATGAACACGGCGATTATCCGGCGGGCACTTACCTGCGCAATCCGCCGGGCACCCGCCATGCGCCGTTCTCGCGGGAAGGCTGCACGCTGTTCGTCAAACTCTGGCAGTTCGCGGCAAATGATCTGAAGCCGGTGCGCATTGCGACATCAACCGCCGCGTGGCGGCCCGGGCTGGTGCCGGGATTGAGCGTGATGCCGCTGCATGAACACGACGGCGTCAGCACGGCGCTGGTGCGTTGGGCGCCGGATACGCGGTTTGACATGCATGTGCACCCCGGTGGCGAGGAGATCCTGGTGCTCGAAGGTTTGTTCCAGGATGAAGCCGGCGATTACCCGGCCGGCATCTGGCTGCGCAATCCGCGCTGGAGCCGCCACACGCCCCGCTCCGGGCCGGAAGGCGCGCTGATTTATGTGAAGGTCGGCGCCATTGATGCGCCGTTCATGCCGCTGCCGGGCTGAGCGGCACGCGCAACCGTTGATTGGCCTCGGGCCCTGATCACCAACGCAGCCGGGGCGCCGGCTTGTATTGCCCCGATAGCCTCGTTATCCTTTCCCGCACCCTCTACTCTGTACAAAGGCCAAACCATGAGAATGCTCGAAGGCAAATCCGTCGCCATGACCGGCGGCGGCGGCGGACTGGGACTCTGTTACGGCGTGGCGATGGCGAAGGCTGGCGCATCCGTGGCGGTGTCGGACATCAACCTCGCCGCCGCGCAGGCCACGGTCGATGCCATCACCAAAGCCGGCGGCAAAGCCATCGCGGTGCAGGGTGATGTGACCAAGGCTGCCACCTTTGAGGACCTGTTCGACCGCACCGAGGCCGCCTTCGGCTCCTTCGACGTGCTGCTGAACATCGCCGGCATGTTTCCCCGCTGCCCCGTGGTGGATATGACCGAGGAGTTGTGGGACGACGTGATCACGCTGAACCTGAAAAGCGTGTTCCTCGGCGCGCGCGCCGCAATGCGCCGCATGCTGCCGCGCAAAAAGGGCGTGATCCTCAGCACCGCTTCGGGCACCGGCATCCGCGGCCAGCCCAAGGGCTCCGCGTACTCGGCGTCCAAGGCGGGCATCATCGGCTTCACGCGCGCGGCCTCGCTCGAAATCCTGAACTCCGGAGTACGGATCAACTGTTTCGGACCCGGCGCCACCGACACGCCGCTGTGGCGAGTCAACAAGAGCGAGGAAGACATCAAGCGTCTGCTTGCCGCAGGCAATGTTTATCAGCCGGATGATTTCTCGAACGTGGTGGTGTTTCTCGCCAGCGAACTGTCGGCGCCGCTCAACGGCGAATTCATCAGCCGCGACCTGCACCGCTAGGCTTCACCGGTCCGAGGGGCGCCGGCCCCTCGTCTAGAACCCCTCTCAAAAACCTGCCGAGCGCAGGCGGGACAAGGCGCCCGCGAGGCTTCGACGAGACATTACTTGGATGGTAAGGCGAGGAGAAACGTAGCGGGCAACGCAGTCCTGACAAGCTCAGGCGTTTTTGAGAGGGGTTCTAGTGGACGATGTAACCACCGTCCATCACCAGTGCGTGGCCGCGCACATAGGCCGCATCCTTCGACACCAGAAAGGCCACTGCGCCCGCCACTTCCTCCACCGTACCAAAGCGGCCGATCGGCACATCGCGCGCGCGCTGTTCCAGTTCGCCGGGGTTGCGGCCGGTGATAAAACCCTCGGTGGAAATCGGGCCCGGGCACACCGCATTGACCGAGATGCCCTCCGCCGACAGTTCCAGCGCCATCGAACGCGTCAGCTGGATCAGGCCCGCCTTGGTCAGGCTGTAGATCGCGCCGAACTTCGACGCGACGATGCCGAGCTGGCTGGCGATGTGCACGATATGGCCGCCGCCCTGCGCGCGCATGATCGGCAGCACGGCCTGGCTGGCGAAAAACGGGGCACGCAGGTTGATCGCGACGAGGCGGTCGAATTCGTCGTGGGTGAAAGTGCCGAAGGCCTTGCGCGCGCGAATGCCGGCGTTGTTGACGAGGATGTCGATGCGGCCCATGCGCCGGTGGGCCGTGGCGATCATCGCCTCGGCCGCATCCGGCTGCGACAGGTCATGCAGGCCCCACTGCGCCTGCGGGGCACCGGCACTGCGGCAGGCGCCGGCGGTGTCTTCCAGTTCGGCTTCGGTGCTGTCGGCGGCGAGATAAATCGCCGCGCCCTCTGCGGCCAGGCGCAATGCAATCGCTTGCCCGATGCCGCGCGAGGCACCGGTTACCAGTGCTACCTTTCCGTTCAGACTTGCCACTTGCATGCCTCCCGTCGCCGAAACCCCTGTTAACCAACTGCACGACTGATGTCCGGCCACGCGACCTCAGCAGCAACGGCCTTAATTGACCGTGAGCCCGGCATTGCGCACGACTTTGCCCCAGGAATTGATCTCGTCAGCCACATACGCCTTGAACTGCTCGCGCGTGAACGGCGCCGGTTCTGCAGCATTGGCCGTAAGGATGCTTTTCATCCTCGGCTGTTCCACCGCTTTCATCACATCGGCATGCACCCGGGAGAGGATTTTCTGCGGCGTACCACCGGTCCCGAAAAGCCCCGTGTTGCAGCCCATGACGAATCCGGGAATGGCTTCGGCCACCGTGGGCGCATCGGGAAACAGCGTTGAGCGTTCTGCAGAAGTGATGCCGAGCAACAGCAGGCGATTCGCCTTGATGTGCGGAATGGCCGCGGAGATGCAGGCGAAATAGATATTGGCCTCGCCGGCAACCAGCGCCGCCGTAGCCGGACCGCCGCCCTTGTAGGGCACGTGCAGCATCTTGGTGCCGGTTTCGCCAACGAAGCGCTCCGCGGTCAGGTGAGTGATTGATCCCGGACCCGATGACGCAAAGGAAAGTTTGCCCGGCGCCGATTTCGCCTGCGCAATCAGCTGTGCTATCGAATTGACGCCGAGCTTCGGGTTGACCACGAGCACCAGCGGCGAGCGCGACGGCAGCGCAATCGGCTCCACGTCTTTCATCGGGTTGAAGGTCAGTGTCTTGTAAAGACTGGCGCTGATGGCATGACTGGGTACATCGGTCATGATCAGGGTGTAGCCGTCGGGGTTGGCGTGCGCACCGATCGAAACGCCGAGCGTGCCGGCAGCCCCGGGGCGATTGTCCGGAACCACCTGCTGCCCGAGCGATTCGGACAGGGCGACTCCGACACTGCGGGAGATGACATCGGTAATGCCGCCGGGCGGCCACGGAATCACCAGGCGTATCGGTCTTGTCGGGTACTCCTGGGCCTGGACGTTCACCGTGGTGAACAGGGGCATGAACATCGCGGCGAGCAACAGACTTGCGGCTTTTGCGGCTTTGACAGACTCCATGACGCCTCCTCCTCGATTATCTGGTTTTATTCCTTTTTCGAGACCGTGGTATTTAGAACCTCAACCCATGCAGTGTCAATAATCGATACCCAGCCGGCGCCCTGATTACCACAGGCCCTTGAGCCGGCCGCCATCGAGGTTGAGCGAGACACCGGTGATATAGCTCGCGCGCTCTGAGCACAGGAAGACGATGGCGTTCGCCAGTTCTTCGGGTTTGCCGAAACGGCCCAGCGCATTCTTGCGCGCCGCGAGCCGGCGTGCTTCTTCTTCGGATTTCACGCCGAGTTCTTCCTGCAGCCCCTGGGCGTTGCGCTGCCACAAGTTGGTGGCCACCCAGCCGGGACAGACGGCGTTGACCAGCACGTTGTCTTCACCGAACTCGGTGGACAGCGACTTGGTGATATTGAGCAGCCCGCTGTTGGTGATGCCACTGCCGAACATATAGGGATCGGGCTCCTTGCCGGCGCCGCCGATCAGGTTGACGATGCGACCCCAGCGCCTGGCCTTCATCTGCGGATACACCAGCCGGATCGCGCGCAGGAAGCCGAAGAGCTTCGTTTCCAGCTGTTCCTTGAGACCTTCGTCGGTCATCACGGCAAACCGGCCCGAGTACATCTGGCCGGCATTGTTGATCAGGATGTCGACGCCGCCGAGCTTCTGTGTCGCCGTATCGATCAGGCGCGCAATGTCGGCGGGCTTGGTCATGTCCGCAACCACGGCATGGACCTCGCCGCCGGTCTGCTGCGCGAGTTCCGCACGCGTGCGCTCCAGCGTTTCCGCGTTGCGTCCGCAGATCATGACCCGCACGCCTTCTTCGAGAAACTGCCGCGCGGTTTCCCTTCCGATGCCACGGCTCGCGCCAGTCACAACAGCAGCTTTGCCCTTGATGCCCAGATCCATGTGCTCTTCCTCCGGTTTCAGTGTTGGGTGTGCCTTGCGCCGCGGCATTGTTATGGTTGGATATTTGCCGGGACTGCCGATGCATTGTAATGCAGGTTTCGGCCTTGTCTGGCAAGCGGCTTCCGGCACCGCAGGCTTTGCGCAACAATGGCTGCGCCGGACCACGATGAGGAATGCGGACATGAACATCGGATTCATCGGATTAGGACAGATGGGCCACAATATGGCCAGCCGCCTGCTCGAGCGCGGTTACGCGCTGACGGTGTGGAACCGCAGTGCCGCACCCGCGGAAGACTGCCGCCGGCGCGGTGCAACCGTCGCCGCCAGCCCCGCGGCGCTGTCCACCTGCGACGCAGTCATTACCATGCTGGCCGACGACGCCGCGGTCGATGCCGTATGGATCGACTCCGGCCTGCTGCAACAGATGCCGGCAACGACCCTCCATCTCAATATGGCCTCGGTCAGCCTTGCCATGGGCCGACGCCTTGCCGCACTGCACGCGACCGCCGGCACACCCTATGTCGCAGCACCGGTATTCGGCCGCCCCGAGGCCGCGGCGGGCGGACAACTGGACATCGTCGCCGCGGGCACTGCCTCAAACCTTGCGCGCTGCGTGCCGCTGTTCGAAGCACTGGGGCGGCGCTGGTTCAATGTCGGCAGCGATCCCGCTTGCGCCAACATCGTCAAGATTGCGCGCAATTTTCTGCTCGGCAGCATCATCGAAAGCCTCGGCGAGGCCTTCGCGCTGGTCGGGAAATCCGGCGTCGATCGCGCGGCTTTCCTCGACATCCTCACCAGCACCTCGATGAACTGTCCCGCCTACCGCAATTACGGTCAGTTCATCCTCAATGAACCGGCGCAGCCGACCTTTACGTTGAATCTGGGCCTGAAGGACATCGACCTGGCGCTAAAGGCCGGGCAGGACAGCGGCGTGCCGATGCCGCTGGCGGCACTGCTGCAGGAACAGCACCGCGCCGCCATCGCCGAAGGTTATGGCGAGCGCGAGTGGGCGGCGCTGGGCGGTTTTATCGCGCAGCAGGCGGGATTGAAATAAATCCTGCGCGCAAGGCGCCCCGATCTGCGTCAAAGCGGGTGTCATCAATGCGCCGTACATTTAATTGCCGGGTTGAACAAGACGTTATGCCCGGGTAGGTCTCCACCCCGCTGAGCGAATGGTGGATCACTGGCCTGGTGATGAGCGTGGTCAACATGGCTCCGCAACATTCTCCCGGGACTCGCGTCGGTAAGGTGGTCTATTCCTGTAGCGGCAGCCGTATACTTTAGGTGACTGAGTCGCACCGCCAGGTGCAACGCATGGTTTTGCGGTCATGCTCAGCCGCACCGGGAAATGGCCATGAAATACAAGGACTACTACAGCATTCTCGGTGTCGACCGCAGCGCCGACGCTGATGCCATCAAGAAGGCCTATCGCAAGCTCGCCCACAAGTACCATCCGGATGTCTCCAAGGATCCGCAGGGCGAGGAAAAATTCAAGGAAGTCGCGGAAGCCTACGAGACGTTGAAGAATCCGGAAAAACGCGCAGCCTATGACCAGCTCGGCCGTCACCAGCCGGGGCAGGATTTCCAGCCGCCGCCGGACTGGGGCGCGCAGCATGGTGATACGCAGTTCTCGTTTGACGACGCCGACCTGGCAGACCTCTTCGCCGGCCTCTCCGGGGGCCGGCATTCCGGCGGCGGGCATATCCGCATGCCGGGTGAGGATTTCGAAGTCGCAGCGCCGATCTCGCTGCTGGATGCGTATCGTGGCATCGAAATCGAATTGAACCTGAGCGTGCCCGAGCCCGACGCGCAGGGACGCCTGCATCGCGTACCGCGCAAACTCAAAGTGCGCATCCCCAAGGGTGCCACCGACGGGCAACGCCTGCGCCTGGCCGGCCGCGGCGGCAAGGGTCTGAACGGCGGACGCGACGGCGACCTCTACCTCAACATCACGCTGCACCCGCATCCGCTGTATCGGGTGAGCGGACATGACCTGTACATCGACCTGCCGCTGGCGCCCTGGGAGGCGGTGCTGGGGGCGAGCATTGATGTCCCCACGCTGGCCGGGCCGGTACGCCTGAAGGTGCCGCCGAATACGCCTGCGGGGCAGAAGCTGCGGCTGTCGGGACGCGGCTTGCCGCGGCCGCATGGCAAGGAAGGGGATCTTTTCGCGATCACGCAGATCGTGGTGCCCGCGACTGCCACCGATGCTGAACGCGGATTCTATGAACAGCTCGCGAAAGACTCGACCTTCAATCCGCGCGCGAAACTGCAACAGGAGATGAACAATGCCCCTTGAACATGCTGAAGCCGTATGGCTGACCGAGGACCATGTGTTCTCGTTAACCGAACTGGCGGAGATCTCCGGCCTCGCGGAATCCGAACTGCGCGAACTGGTGGACTACGGTGCCGTCACGCCCATCGATGCGGATGCTTCACCGTGGGTGTTCAGCGGCAAATGCCTGTTGACGGTGCGCACCGCCTGCCGGCTGCGTGTCGGCTTCGACCTTGAACCCCACGGCGTGGCGCTGATGGTCACGCTGCTCGCGCGCATACAGGAGCTCGAAGCCGCGGTGTGTGACCTGCGCGCTCAACTGCCTGAGCGTCGCTAAAGGAATAGACCACGTTTTCCACACCGGCCTGTGAACCCGCTGAATAAACAACCCTGAAATTCCTGCGCGCCGGCAACATAATGCCGATACACTGAATTTCCATTGGTCGGGCACACATTCCCCATGAAAATCGGCTCAGTCGTTTTGCTTTTGTTGCTGCTCGGTGGCTGCGCCACCAGCGAACCTATTGACCCGGCCTATTTCCAGATCCAGCCGGGCAACCTGTCGCCCGCAAACATCACGCTCAAAATTCCCGGCCTCACGCCTTGCACCGACAACCCGGATCACAGCCTGCATCTGGACTCGACAAAGCCGGTATATGTGCTGGTGCATGGCTGTTTCGGCTCTTCCGGCCAGTTTCGCGGCCTGGCGCAGATATTGGCGTTCCATGGCCAGCAGACCGTCTGCTTTACCTACGATGACCGGGCCAAGCTCACACAGGTCGCTACCGAGTTGCGCCGCGCCGTCGATCAGCTCGCCGAGCAAACCCGTGCCCCGCAGATCACCGTCATCGGCCACAGTCAGGGTGCGCTGGTTGCCCGCAAGTCACTCACCGAACTGCCGCTTGCGGCGCCGGGCCGCGTCGCCGATTTGCGCCTGGTGACCATCTCCGGCCCTTTTGATGGCATCGAAGCGGCGCGAACCTGCGGCAAAACCTGGCTCTATCCGCTGACACTGGGCTTGTTGCCGCTCAGCTGCCATGCCATCACCGGCGCCAAATGGGCCGATATTACTTTCTCATCACGCTTCATCCGCGAGCCGGGTACGCTGCTTCCCCAGGTCAGCAACTATTTGAAAATCGACACCGACGAACGCGGGACTTGCCGGCGCGAAGAAGGCGGGCGTTGCGTGTTGGATGATGAGATTTTTTCGCTGGCCGAACAGCGTAATGCGCTGGTGGAATCCGATAGCCGTGCGCAACGGGTCGAGGTGCGGGCCGGGCACGTTGAGATCGTGGGCGACAAACGGGTGGCGCCAACCAAACTGATCTCCATCCTGCAGGAACAGGGCGTGATGCGCCCCACTTCACCGGAACGGCTGTCTGCTTTCAACCGGCTGCTGGCGCGCATTTATCAGGATGACGGTCTCCCGAATCCGGAGGATTCGCGAATCAATGGGGCGCGAATCCGGAATTAGAGTTGCCGCTTCAAATACCGTGGCCGCCGGGGTCGTTTACGCCCGGATCAAATCCAGCGGTGCGTAGCGGCCGCGCAATATGCCGGCGGCATCCATGCCCCACCAGCGTTCGAGTACGGTGGCATACAGCGCTCTGAAATCAACGGCATGCTGCACGTTGCCCGCGCTGTCGAGACGCGTTAGGTCGGGCGCCGCACCGTAGAGACCGCCGCGCACCCTGCCGCCCGTCACCATATGCACACTGGCGGTGCCGTGGTCGGTGCCGCCGCTCTGGTTCTGCCGCGGCCGGCGGCCGAATTCGGCATAGGTCATGACCAGCGTCGAATCCCACAAGCCCAGTTCGGTGAACGCGCTTTTTAATGCAACGAGCCCATCTGCCAACTCCTTGAGCAGACGGGCCTGGCGCGCGACCTGACCGACGTGCGTATCAAAGCCGTTGAGTACCAGCTTGATTACCGGCACCCCGGCCCCGGAAGCGGCGACCTGCGCCGCGGTGCGCACCGCGTTGCCGAAACCGCCGGCGGGAAACGGCGTGGCAAATACGCGATCCGCGCGCAGCCGGGACGCGGCATCCGTCACCGTCTGCTCCACCCGCAGCACATGCGCCAACGAAGCATTGGTTGCCGCCGGTCCGCCGGGTACGGCCAGCCTTGACTGGCGCAGGAACTGCTCGGGGTCGACCAGCGTCACCGCGCGGCTGGTCACACCGGCCAGCGGGCCCAGTTCAGCGCCGCCCACCACCACGCCATCGGCCGCGGTGCCGGGCTGCAGAGGCGACGCTGCAAATGTCCGGGTAAGCCAGCCCGCATCCAGATATTCGCTGCTGCCGGCCGCCGTTTCCCAGATTTCGATCGAACGGAAATGCGAGAGATTGGGGCGCGGATAACCCACGTTCTGCACCAGCGCGAGTTCGCCCGATCGCCATAGTTCCATCAGCGGCAGCAGTTCAGGATTGAGTCCGGTTTGTCCGTCGAGCTGCAGCACCTGGTTGGCGGGAATCGCAATGCCGGGCCGCAGCCGGTAATACTCGGCGTCGGTATAAGGAATGACGGTATTTAAACCATCATTGCCGCCCTTCAGCTCGATCAGCACCAGCAGGCGCTCGTAACCGCGCAGCGGCGCCGCGCCGGCCGGCAGCGGCAACCAGGTGACCGCAGCAGCCGCACCCATTGCCCTGATGAATCCGCGTCTGTCCATCATCGACCTCCTGTGGCCTACTTCAGCTGATACGCGGGGTCCAGCACCAACTCCCGCAAATAATTCATGCCACCGCTGCCGCTGCCCGCGGTATGCACCGGCGCCACGGCCAGCACCACGCGCTCCAGCGGTACGCCGTTGGTGCGCGAAAGCCAGATCTCACCATCAAAACGCACCTGGGCCATGGCTTGCCGCGCGCGGGCCTGCCGCGTTGCTGCCGGTGTTGCCGCCGCAACCATGCCCATGCGGACGGGTCCTGCTGCCATGCGTTCCTGGAACAGCGTGTCGAGCAGTTGCTTGCGCCGCAGCAGCGTGGTGGCATTGATCCACAGTTCTCCGCCGGGCCAGCCTTTGACGTTGGGTGGCGCAAACAGCACCTGTCCGAACTGGCCCATCGCCAATACAAAAGGCAACTCGTCCGGCACCACGAATTCAAACTGGCGCAGCGTGCCCACCACCAGGTCAACGGGCGACTTCACCAGCACGCCGCGGTGTGCCGGCGCATAAAACGCATCCGAGTTGAACAGTACGCGCAGCGCGGCGCGGATATCGTAGCCGCTGCCGCGCAGCGCAGCGGCGATGCGCGCGACCTCGGCCGGCGCGGGTTTGGGTGACACAAATTCGCGCCACAGCTTTTCTGCTATGAAGGTCGCCGTCTCGGGGCGGTCGAGCAGGATATCCAGCACGTCATCGCCGCCAAAATTTCCCTGGCGTCCCAGCACGGTCTTCGGGCCGTCATCATGCTGGGCAGCCCGGAACACGAACTCGCCGGTAGGCGCGTCGATGCTCCAGCCGGTGAAGGCCCGCGCCACCTCCTTCACATCCTGCTCGGTATAGTTTCCCTCTCCCAGGGTGAACAGCTCCATCAACTCGCGCGCAAAATTCTCGTTGGGCTGACCCTTGCGATTCAAAGCGCTGTCGAGATATCTCACCATTGCGGGATCGCGCGCCACGGCATGCAGCAGTTCGCGGAAATTGCCCAGCGCGTGTTCGCGCAGCAATACGTTCTGCCGATACATCATTTGCGGCGACTGCACTTTCTGCATGCCGGACACAAAATGGTTGTGCCAGAACAGCGTCATGCGCTCGCGCAACGGATCGGGCGTGACCAGCATCTGCCGCAGCCACCATTCGCGCAACTCAAAGCCGCGCTCGGCGCGCTCGGCCTGCAGACGGGCGCGCGCTTCTGCATCCAGCGTACGCAAACGGCCCGGCGATACATGGGGCTCTTCCACCCAGCCGGGTTCGGGCGCGACGCCGCCCCGCACCACCAGCAGTCGCTCGGTGGCCTGAGCGCGGGTGAGCCGCGAATAAGTGTCGACCTCGGCAATACTCGCACCGAGTCCGGCGCGGTTGAGCAGATGGCGGGCGTCATCAGGCCCCAGCGGCGCGGCGACCGCGGCTGCGGTCACCCAAACCGACATCAACAACACCGTGATCAGAAGTTTCATTGCGCCATCCTGCGTGACCAGTCGAACATGGCATTGATACTAGCGCCATCGACTTGAAGCATGCGGAGGCAACCCCCCGTTTTTTTGTAACTGTTTGTTACCCGAAGCGCGGGGCGCCAAAGCTTACAAAGGGCTGGAATCGGCACCGTCAAGCCGCTAGCATTCCCCCTGCGGGATAGTTGGACTGCTAAGCCTGCGATTCCGGTCCATTTCAATAAAAAAGTGCATTCAGGAATGTCCATGCCCACCGCCCCATTCGATTTCACCGCGCTGTTACCCGCAGGCCTGCCACCCGCCGCCGCCCGCTGGACCGGTCGCGTCAAATACGACTTCACCGGCGGCAACAATGACCCGGACGCGTTGCCGCTGGACGGGCTGATTGCGGCGGCCGAGGGCGTGCTGCGGCGCGAGGGGCGCACGCTGTCGACTTACGGCCTCAACAGCGGTCCGCAGGGTTATCGCGCGCTGCGTGACTTTCTCTCCGGCAAGTTACAGCGTGATGCCGGTATCAACTGCAGCGCCGATGACATCCTGATCACCTCGGGCTCGTTGCAGGCGCTGGACCTGGTCAACAACACCCTGCTCGCACGCGGCGACACCGTACTCATCGAGGAGGATTGTTATCAAGGCTCGATCAACCGCCTGCTCAAGCTGGGCGTCACACCCGTGGGCATCCCGCTCGACCGCGACGGCATGCGCATCGATGCGCTGTCGAACGCGCTTGCCGACCTGAAGGCGAAGGGCATCCGCCCCAAGTACATCTACACCATCCCGACGGTGCAGAACCCGACCGCCACCATCCTGCCGCTGGAACGGCGCGCGGCACTGCTGCAACTCGCCACCGAATACGGCGTGCCGGTGTTTGAGGACGATTGTTATGCCGACTTGAGCTGGTCGGGCGAGCGCCCGCCCGCGTTGTACGCGATGAGCGATATCGGCAATGTCATCTACATCGGCTCGTTCTCGAAGACCATCGCACCGGCGTTGCGCGTGGGTTACATCGTGGCGCCGTGGTCAATCATGTCGCGCATGCTGGCCATAAAAACCGATGCCGGCTCCGGCGCGCTGGAACAGATGGTGCTGGCGGAATACTGCACCGCGCATTTCACCAAACATCTGCCGGTGCTGCGCAAGAGCCTGCGTGCCAAGCTGGTGACGCTGATGGAATCACTGCGTGAACATTTCGGCGCAGCGGCGGAATTCGATGATCCGCAAGGCGGCATTTTTCTGTGGGTGAAATTGCCGGACAACGTGGATGCGCTGAAACTCTACCCGCTGGCGCAGGCGGCGGGTGTGGCCATCAACCCCGGGCCCGAATGGTCGGTGAACAAGACCCGGGCCCGCAGCCACCTGCGCTTGTGCTTCGCCAATCTGAGCCATGAGGAAATCAATCAGGGGGTCGCGGCGCTGGCGGAGGTTTGCAAGCGGGAGTTTGGCGCACCGGCCTGAGCTACACTCGCCTCGCTGTTGCCCCCAACTTGAAACTGCCCACACCATGACCAAAACCGCAATGACCGACCCCAACACCTATACCGTCGAAATCAGCGCACCGGATATCAGCCCCTATCGCAAGGGCAACACCGGTATCGCGTACGCCACCACCATCGACAGCGGCAAACCGGGGCCGCATGTCATGCTCACCGCGCTGGCCCACGGCAATGAGATCTGCGGCGCAATTGTGCTCGACGAGTTGTTCCGCGCCAACATCCGCCCGCTGTGCGGCAGGCTGACACTGGTGTTCTGCAATGTCGAAGCGTTTGAACGGTTTGATCTGACGCAGCCCGAAGCCTCGCGCTGGGTCGAGGAGGACTTCAACCGGGTGTGGACCGCCGAGGTGCTCGACGGCCCGCGCGACACGGTTGACCTGCGCCGCGCGCGCGTGATCCGCCCGCTGGTGGATACCGCCGATTTGCTGCTCGACATCCATTCGATGCAGCATCCGTCCGACCCGCTGCTGCTCGCCGGGCCGCTGGCCAAGGGACGCATCCTTGCCGCTGAAATCGGTTATCCGGCGCTGGCGGTCTGTGATGCCGGGCACGCGGCAGGCCGGCGCATGCGCGATTACGCGGCCTTCGGCGACGCGGCAAGCCCGAAGAACGCGCTGCTGGTCGAATGCGGCCAGCACTGGGCCAAACACACCGTCAAGGTGGCGCGCGAAACCACGCTGCGGTTTCTGGCGCGCTTCGGCATCATTGACCCCGAGCGCGGCCCTTTCCGTTTTGCCGAGGCGCCGCTCGCGCAGAAAACGGTGGAGGTCACCCATCCGGTCACCATCACCGCCGAGGCTTTCCGGTTCGCGCGCGTCTTCACCGGGCTGGAAGTCGTCAAGGAGGCCGGCACGCTGATCGGCTGGGACGGTGAACGCGAAGTGCGCACACCGTATGACGACTGCGTGCTGGTGATGCCCTCGAAGCGGCTCTATCGCGGACAGACCGCAGTGCGAATGGGCCGTTTTGTTGCCATGCGCTGACGGCGCGGCCTGCAACAGGCGGCCGCCCCGCCGGACTGCGCACGACTATAGCTGCTTCAGCCCCGCGCGCTTGATGACTTCAGCCCATTTCAGGTACTCCTTGCGGATGAAGTCGGTGAACTGTTCCGGAGTCGAGCCGAGCGGGTCCGATCCGAGTACTGCGAAACGTTCGATGACGGTGGTCGACTTGGCTGCTTTCTGTACTTCGTCGCTGAGGCGGTTGACGATGTTCCTCGGCATGCCGGCAGGGCCGATGATGCCGCCCCAGGTCGTGACTTCGTAGCCGGGCAGGCCGGATTCGGCCACGGTCGGCAGATTGGCAAAGGCCTTGATGCGCTTGGGTCCGGTCACGGCAAGGCCGCGCAGCCGGCCGCTGGTGACATGCGGGGCCAGGCTGCTGGTCGGGTCAAACAGAAACTGCACAAACCCCGACATGGTGTCGACGGTCGCCTGCGCCCCGCCTTTGTAGGGCACATGCAGGATGTCGGTCTTGCTCAGGCTCTTGAAATATTCACCCGCGAGGTGGCCGACGGTGCCGGTGCCGGCCGAGCCGAAGGACAACTGGCCGGGGCGCGCTTTGGCAAGGGCGATCATGTCCTTGACGTTTTTGACCGGCAAGGTCGGCGACACCGCCAGCAGCAGCGGCGAGGTGATCGCCTGCGAAATGGCCTGGACTTCTTTCTCGACGTCGTACGGCAGGTTGGCCGTCATGCTGCGGTTGATGGCGAGCGGACCGGCCCCGGCGTAGGCGATCGTGTAACCGTCGGGCGCCGCCTTGGCCAGCGTCTGCATGCCGATGGCGCCACCCGCGCCCGCACGGTTGTCGACGATGATCTGCTGACCCAACTGGCTGGCGATCTGGACGCTGAATATCCGCGCCGAGGAGTCGGTCGCGCTACCGGCGGCAAAGGGCACGATCAGGCGCAGCGCGCGCTCGGGGTAGGCAGTCTGCGCCATAGCGGGCGCCGTAACCGCGCCCATCAGACACAGCACGGTGCAGGAATGGGCGATTGCATTTTTTTTCATGGTGCATTGTCCTCGGATCAGTTGGGACCGAACGGCAAGGCATCACCGTAGTGTAGAAAACGCAACACTTTATCATTGCAAGTTCACGGGTGACCACCCTCTGGCCACCCCCCGCGCACAACAACTTACATCGGCTTCAACCCCGCCGCCGTCGCCACCCGCTTCCACTTCGCTATTTCGGTCTTGATCAGCACCGCATGTTCCGCCGGCGTGTTACCGACGGGTTGCGCGCCGCTGTCGATCAGTGATTGATTGTTTTTCGGATCGTTGAGCGTAACGCGCAATGCATCGTTGAGCCTTTTGACGATCGGCTGCGGCATGCCCGCGGGTCCGAGATAGCTGAAGGGGCTGGTCACCACAAAATCCTTCACTCCCGATTCAACCATGGTCGGCACGTTAGGAAAAGACACAAAACGTTTGTCCCCGCATTGCGCGATCATGCGCAGCCGCTTCGACTGCAGATGGCCGCTGATCGCCGGAATGCTGACGAATGAAAACTCCACATGGCCCGCAACCAGGTCAACAATCGATGGGCCCGCACCCTTGTAGGGGATGTGCACCGTATTGATGCCGGACGTGGCGTTTAGCAGCGCGCCGGAGAGGTGGCCCAGTGCGCCCTGGCCGGAGCTGGAGAAATTGAGCTGACCCGGCCGGCTTTTGGCGATCGCAATCAGGTCCTGCACGTTCTTTACCGGTAGCGAGGGGTGCACCACCAGCCCTGCCGGAATGTCGGCGATGATGCCCAGCGGCGTGAAGTCCTTCTCCGCGTCGAAGGGAATGTTTTTCAGCAAAGCGGGGTTAAAGAGGAAACTCGCCGCCGCGATCAGCGTGGTGTAACCGTCGGGTGCTGCGCGCGCGACCAGTTCGGTACCGATATTGCCGCCGGCGCCGGGCCGGTAGTCAATCACCAATTGTTGGCCGAGCGCTTCACCCATCTTCGGTGCCAGCAGCCGGAACAGCACGTCGCTGTTGCCGCCGGGCGCGTTGGGATTGACGACGCGCAGGATCTTGTTGGGAAACTGCTGGGCTGCAACGGGGCCTGCGCTCAATACAGCCAGTGCGGCAACACTCACAAACGCCGCTCGCAAAAGAGTCCTCGACATGGTGTCCTCCTATTGATGATTTTTTTATGGGTGCAGCGGCGAAATCATAGCCCAGAGGCGCGGGGGCTGTATTGTTTAGTTGATCGAAGGGCGATGCTCTTATGCTGCACCGCGGTTGGCCACACCCCCGCAATGACATTCCACTATGTGCTTGCGGTGCTTGGGTCACCTCCCGCCTTCTGCTATTTTCCATGGTCGCCGCACCGGTTGACGGCGCCGGACCACCACACCATCGATAAAGGGTTCTTCATGCAACACGCTGCGAAATATGTCCTGCTGTTGCTGGCCCTCACCTTTGCCAATGCGGTGTGGTCGCAGGCCTACCCCACGCGGCCGATCCGTTTGCTGCTGCCGCAGCCGCCCGGCGGCACCATGGAAACCGTGGGGCGCATGCTGTCGCAGCAGGTCTCGGCGGCGATGGGCCAACCCATCGTCATCGACAACCGCAGCGGGGCCAACGGCATTATCGCCGGCGAGCTCACGGCCAAGGCCCTGCCCGACGGCTATACGGTGCTCTATACCTCGGCCTCCATCGTCAACAACCAGCTTGTGCACAAAAAGCTGCCGTTCGATGTATTGAAAGACCTGGAACCGGTTTCGCAGCTGACCACACTCCCCGGCTATCTGGTGCTGGTGACCCCGCAACTGCAAGCGAAGAACATGAAGGAGCTGGTCGAGCTCTCGAAAAACCCGCGCACACCGGTGCATTTCGGTTCCAGCGGCCTCGGCAACAACCAGCATCTGCTGGGTGAACTGATCAACGCCCGCTCGGGAGCGAAGCTGTCGCATGTGCCGTACAAAGGTTTCGCGCTGATCATCACCGCGGTTATGGCCAATGAAATCCAGGTCGCTTTCGGCGCGCCGCTGACGGTGATCCCGCACATCAAGTCCGGCAGGCTGCGCACCATCGCTTTTACCGGCGCAAAACGCTGGGAAGGCATGCCGGAACTGCCGACGGTTTCGGAGTCCGGCATCCCGGGCATGGTGTTCGAAGCCTCTTGGCACGGCCTGTTCGCACCCGCGGGCCTCTCACCGCAGATTGTGACGCGGTTGCAGACCGAATACGGCAAGGTGGTCTCCGCGCCGAAAATGCGCGACAACCTCGGCGGTCATGTGCCGGTAGCGAGCGCGCCGCCTGAATTCAGGAAATTCCTGCGCGAGTATTTCCGTGATACCGCTGAACAGATGCGCATCGCCAACGTCAAGCCCGAATGATGCCGGCATCAAACCGTCACCCTCACCGCCAAAGACCTGACCTCATGACCGCCACCGTTTATGCGTTCGACACCGAAGACATTGAATACCTCCGGCATGGCGACAAACCGCTGCTCGCACGGCTGTTCAAGCCCCGCGGCCCGGGGCCGTTTCCGCTGGTGATCGAAGTGCATGGCGGCGCCTGGTGCCGCGGCACTCGCCTCAATAATAAGGTGATCCACGAAAAGCTCGCGCAAAGCGGCGTGATGGTGGCGGCACTGGATTTCCGCATGCCGCCGGAGGCCGGATACCCCGACACCATTGCCGATGTGAATTTCGCGGTGCGCTGGTTCAAGCAACGTGCGGCCTCGATGAACGTTGATGCGCAGCGCATCGGCCTGCTCGGCACGTCCAGCGGCGGGCATATGGCGATGCTGGTGGCGATGAAACCGCAGGATCCGCGCTATGCGGCGCTGCCGCTGCCCGGCGCCGCACCAGGCCTCGATTCGACGGTGCGTTCGGTGGTGCTGGCCTGGCCGGTGATTGATCCGCTGGGCCGTTATCACCACGCGCAGCGCCTGAAAACACAGGGCGACTCGGGTCTGATTGATCATGTCGGCAACGATCATCTGAATTTCTGGGGCAATGAAGCAGCGATGGCGGAAGGCAGCACGACCATTGCGCTGGAGCGCGGCGATGCCGTCCGGATGCCACCGGTGCTTTATCTGCAGGGCACCCAGGATTACAACCATCCGCGGGCGGACCTGGAACGATTTGTTGCAGGCTACCGCAAGGCGGGCGGGTCGCTGGAGCTGCACCTCTACGAAGGTGAAAAGCAGCTGTTCATCCCGCAGCGGCCGGATGTTCCCGCTTCAATCGATGCGCTGAACAAGATCGTCGGCTTTGTTCAGCGAACGCTGGCCTGAGGCTATCGGGCGAATCCGGCCTAAGTTTCATGTGCTGCAAGACGGGGCGATCACAACAACCGCATCCAGCGCTACTGCGCCTTGATCCCGCCCTGCTTGATCACCCGCCGCCATTGTTCACTCTCGGCCCGGATGTGATCCGTAAATTCCGCGGGCGTTGACCCGACACCTTCCGATCCATCGGCAATCAGATGTTTATCCATCGCCGGGGCTTTGACTGCTTTTGCGGTTTCGGTGGCGATTTTGGCGATGACGGGTTTAGCGACAGCTTTCGGTGCGATCAGGCCATACCAGTTAACCACCACCACGCCGGGCACGCCGGCTTCCGCCATCGTCGGCGTTTCGGACATCGCGGGTGCGCGTTTGCCCATCGATACACCCAGTGCGCGCAGACGGCCAGCCTTGATGTGCTGCTGCGCCGAGATGATGGTGGCGAATGAAAAGCTGATGCGACCGCCCACGAGATCGGCATAGGCGGCGCCCATGCCTTTGTACGGCACATGGGTCATTTTCGTGCCGGTGGCGATCTGGAACAGTTCGGTGGTCATGTGGATGGGGCTGCCAATGCCGGACGAGGCATAGGTCAGTTTGTCGGGGTTGGCCTTGGCGTATTTCACCAGTTCCTGTGCGGTGTTCACCGGCAGCGTCGGATGCACCACCAGCACATAACCTTGAGCCGTGACCTGCGACACGGGTGCGAAGTCGCGCACCGGATCAAGTTTGGCCTGATAGAGCAGCGGATAGATCACCGTGGTGGCGCTGATCATCATCAGGGTGTGGCCGTCGGCTGCGGCATCGGCCAGCGTGCCCAGCGCGACCAGGCTGCCGGCGCCGGGGCGATTGTCGACCACAACGCTCTGCCCGAAGACCTCGGCAAAACTCTGCGCAAGATTGCGCGACACGCTGTCCATGCCGCCGCCGGCTGCCAGCGGCACCAGCACGCGCATCGGGCGCGTCGGGAAATTCTGCGCGTACGCAGTGGCGCTGAGCTCCGCCATTAACAATGCAATCAGGATGCCGAGTCGGGCGTTCATGATCTGTCTCATACGGACTTCTTTGATCTGATCCATCAAGGCTGCCCAGTTCAGCCGGAATTTAATTACAAGCATGTGCATTTATCAATTATTTTATGCGGTTCCTTACATGGCTGAAGCGCGATATTTGGTCAGACTGCAAAAACAAAGAATAACAAGCTTTGCACCGCTGAAAGTCCGGCATCTTTGTTTTTGAAAATCCCGGCCCCTTAAAAACATATCAACGAACAGGTGAACAATCCAGGGACCGGCTCAGCTGGCCAGCTGATAGATCGTGCGATTGGCACGCCTTAACCGGCCAGAGAGCACCCGTCCGAGATTCCGAAGCAGCTTTACCGTGATCATTGGTTGCTCCATGGACAACGTTTCGAAAGCGTGCTGGCGCAATACATAACAGACCAGCGGGCTGTCCGCCTCCACCGTCGCTGATCGGACTTCATCGTCGAGCAAGGCAACCTCGCCGAATATGGTACCCGCGGTAAAGGTAATCAGGCGCGTTGCCCGCTCGGCGCCGGGCAAGCGAAGGTAAACGCTGGCGCTGCCGCTGGCGATAATGAACAGCTCTTTTCCGGTATCGCCCTCCCGAAACACCGCCTCTTCGGTTTCATAAGAACATTTCTCCAGCATGTCGGTGACAACGCCGACCTCGGAAGAACTGAATCCGGCAAAAACTTCAAGTTGCTGAAACGGAAATTCACCGGGATTGACCTTGCCCCCCTCTTCACTGAGGATTAAATGATCCTCCGCCCACTCCAGAGCATGATCAGCATCTTCGAAAACCTTGTTCCGGGTAACGGCTGCGGTAACGCCCATCTCGTGCAGAAAATGCTCGATGCGGGTCCGGTCTTTCAGTCCGGCAAGCAGAAGGTGGCAACCATTGCGAGTCATCATGTCATGCATCTGCAACAGGATACGGGCGCCGGTGCTGTCAATTTCATTGACACGCCTGAGATCCAAAATCACGTAGACGGTGCCGTCCGCGATCACCTGGTCGACGAATTGAGCGAGATTGTCGGCTGTCCCGAAAAACAGGGCCCCCTCCAGTTCAATGACCAAAATGTTCCTGCCGCGCGTGGTCAGCAGCGTCATCCATCGCTCTTCGCGGGCCTTGCGTGAATGAACGGCGTCGCAATAATAGCTGCGGCGTATGACGGAACGGCTCATCCTGAAAATAAAAAAGGTTATCGCCGCAATGACGCCAAGCAGGACAGCGATCACGATGTTTACCGCAATTGCCACCGTGGTCACCACCATGATCACCAACAGGTCGATCAGCATCCCTGCTGAGAGTTTGCCGCGGACGAATTTGATCAGCAACTGAAGCGTCCATCGGTCAACCAATTGAATCGCAACAACCGTCAGCATGGCCGCGATAATCACCCGCGGTATGTATGCAATGACCGGCGGCAATACCAGCACGCCCATAATCACCGTTGCTGCGTTGATCAGGATGGAATTCGACGTGCGCCCTCCGGAGCGGTGGTTCGCAAAACTGGCCGCGAGATTGATGCCATTTGCAATCCCTCCAAAAGCAGCGGAAACCATATTTCCCGCTCCCAGACGGATCAATTCGCCTTTTCCAGAAACCTTGTGGCCTGAATCCGTCTCGACCAAGCGGGCGCAAAGCAGTCCGTCCAGAGAGGCGATAATGGCCAGACTCAGTGCACCGGACAAGAGGGACGGCATGACCTCCCGTGCCGCGATGTCGCCCAGTAACTCAAAAAATGCGGGGAAATAATGCGGACCGGGTATAGCAAAAGGAACAGTCCCGATCGTCGGGCCAATCTCCATGCCAAGATCAGCGACATAAAATAAATAATAAAGCGCTATACCGGCAAACAGCCCCAATAGCGTGGGAGGAATTCTGCGCGTAATGCGCGCCCCCTTCAGGATCACGATGCAAGTAAACACACCGATTGCCAGGGTTACTGGCTGTATGCTGCCGATGTAGGCGTCAATTTGGGAAAGCGCGAGCGGATTGTTAACGCCAAACAAATAACCGAGTTGCGACGAAAAAATAAGGGCTGCAGCCGCATTTTGAAAACCAGCCATGACCGGTGCGGGGATGTAACGCGCGATGCCGCCGAGCCCAATAAAACCGAATAAAACCTGAAAAATCCCTGCGAGAAACGTTAAGAAAAACAATAACGTCAGGATGGTTGTAGGCGAGGCTTGCTGGATATAAACAACATTCGACTGCACAAAAGTGTGCAACACCAGTGCAGCAGTCATGTAGGTGACGATGCTTCGCGGACCGTAAATCATCGTCGTATTGGCGCCCAGCAGGACCGCGACAATACCGCCGCAAATGACGGCATACAACCCGGCCAGCACACCGTATGAAATGAAATCGGCACCAAGTGGTGACAGCGCGAGCATGCCGTATCCCATTGCAATGGGTATGCCAGCGACGGCCGATGTAAAACCTCCAACCAGATCGCCACGCAAGTGGCGCAGGCGGCCTCCCCCTCCGGCCACCGGTTGCTCCGCTTTGTGCGGCGCCTGGTCGGGAAGCCCCAGACCCAAACTCTGCTCAGAAGATTTCATGTGCCCCCGTTTAAGACTGAAAAGTTTTTTTATTTATACAGTCCGCCGGCGGTGTTGCCCGGCGTGCAATCACCGTCAACAGATTATTCGCAGAAACATACCCAGCGCATTGAAAGCGAAATTAGTGGGGAAAAGCCGATTTTTAATGCGCCATGGAAACCGGTCGCTTTAAAATTCCTCATGAGATTTGCCTATGGCAGCAGCCGGCGTAACGCCAGCATCGTGCAGTCATCCGCCAGCAGCTTCGATCCGGTGTGGCTGACCACCTTGCCGTAGAGTTCGTCCAGCAGTTCCGGTAGCGGGCTCGACGCATGCCGGCGCAGCAGTTCAAGGCAGCCGGCTTCGGAAAACTGTTCATCGCCCGCGTTTTCCGCTTCGGTAACGCCATCGGTGTAGCACAACAGCGTTTCACCGGGTTCCAGCTTGCGCTGCAGGCTGGCGTAGCGCCGGCCGCTCGCCGCACCGACCAGGATGCCCCGGGGCAGCGCCAGCAGCGCCGCCTCGCGGCCGTTGCTTACCATAGGGGCGCAGTGTCCGCCGTTCGAGTAGACCAGTTCCCCACTCTGCACATCGAGGAAACCGCAGAACAGGGTCACGAAGAGGTTGGTGTCGTTGCCAATGCAAAGGCGATCATTAAGGGTTTCGAGGATTTTGTCGGGATGCATTGTGTCCATCGCCAGCATCCGCAGCAGGCCAATCACCCGCACCATGAACAACGAGGCGGCGATGCCGTGGCCCGAGACGTCGCCTATGCAGATGAACAGCGTACGATTGTCGACGAAGAAGGCATCGAACAGATCACCGCCGATTTTCGAGGCCGGCTCCATGAAACCGCAGACCTCGACGTCTGTACGACCCGGGAACAGCGGCCGCTGCAGGGGCAGCATGCTGGCCTGGAGTTGGCGCGCGAGCTCCAGTTCCTTCTTCAGGTGTTTCAGCTCAAGGTGCTCTCGCTGCAGCGCCAGCGCCTTTTCGTTGCTGCGGCGCATGCGTTCGGTGAGCGTGATCATCAGGTTTTCAGCAACGCCGCGCAGCTTGATCACGCGATTCCAGAACACATCCTTGTCGAGCCGGAGTACGCGGGCATCGCCGGCCGCCTTTACCAGCGCCGAGCTCGGCTTGCCATCGATAGCCGAGAGTTCGCCGATGCATTCACTGGGGAAGATTTCGATGGCGCTGTCGGGGTTTTCCTCGCCACCGATGTAGGCCATTAGCTTACCCGAGAGCAGGATGAACACGCTTTGGTTGTGCATCCCGGGGCGCAGCAGCGTATCGTCGGCGGACATCAGCAGCACCTCGCAATCGACGAGGGCCGCTTCCAGTTCGGCCGGGGCGGCGTCGCGAAACAGGGCAATCCAGCGGATGCCATGGTCGCGCCGGACGCCGTACCGCCGTTCATCCTTCACAGCGGTGTTAGCGACCCTGCGGTCGGGACCGCGGCGGAAATTCGTGGTGGCGGGTTTGACTAGCAACCAGCGCACGCCGAAGGTCAAATGGTTGCGTCCATCAGCATGGCGATAGTCGAGCCAGTCGGAAAGGCGGCGGATCATCACCAGCCCGAGCCCCCCCGGCGTAGCTTCCTCGAGTGTTTCAGGAAGGATTTTTTCTGCGGTACTGAGCGGATTGAAAGCGATGCCGGCATCCGACACTGTCACGCTGGCCTTGTCGCCCTCTGCATCGGACCCGATCTCGAAGCGTAGCCCGACGGGCGCGGACAGCACGGCCGCACCGCCGTATACGATGACGTTCTCCAGCACCTCGTTGAGAACCAGCACCAGCCGGTCCGCCGCCTTCTGCGGCAACTGGTGCTGCCGGCAGGTGGCTTCGAGCCACTCCGAAGCGCGCCGGACCTCCGCGACCGCAGCCGTGATGGCGAGTTCGTCAGTCTTGGCGAAAACAGACAGTGCAGTCACTGCCATTCAGGCCAGAACAGCCCTTTCGGCATCATTGACACTGTCGAAGATTGGAATCAGGTCATCCACTCCGGTGGCTTCGAGACTCATTCTGACAGACGAGTTGCTGTCGATGACCAGCGCCATCTTGCCGCCGCGCTGCTGCACGGTCTTGGCGCTGGTGATCAACGCACGGATGCCGATCGACGCGAGAAACTGAAGCATCGACAGATCCACGACCACGCCTTTTTTCGGCGCGGCGACCAGTTCCTCAAGTTTCGCGGCAACGGAATCCGTCCCTTGAATGTCGAGACGGCCGGGAATGACGATCCTGCGCAAGTTCGGACCAACGTCGGTGTGACTGATAGACATGATTACCCCCTCTATTTGTGAAATCCGCGACGTGGAATGACATCTGTGTATTAGCCGTTTCGCAATCCTAAGTGGCTCTTGATTTGTATTAGCAGTTGTTGAACTGGTCACAGTAAAACGGCTTTTGCCGAGCATACTGCAACTCTTCAAAGCGGGGTAATTCCACTTTAATGGTTATGCGAGGGTTTGCAGCGCAGGCACATCGCATCGTGCGTAGCACAGGACCGCCCGCGGTGGTCACCGGTCCCCACGGGCCGGATCCGTGGGAAAGGATTGCAGCACTCGGTCGAGAGATATTGCAATTATCTGTTTTTATTAATGTTTTTTCACTCATCGCAAACGGCGCGTGAGCGCCGCTTCGGCATCGCAGGATTCGCGGACCCGCAGGACGGCCATCAGAGCATGGCCCCGGGATGGCCGAGCGCTTCTTCGGTGAGGTGGCGCATCAGCCATTGGCAGGCGTCGTCCACCGAGTCGGTTCGATGAACCAGCTCGACATCCTTCGCGGCTATGGTGCCGTGGCGCACCAGCGCGTCGAAGTTGATGACTTCGCGCCAATAGTCGTTGCCGAACAGCACCACCGGCATCGGTTTCTGCATGCGCTGCGTCTGCTTCAGCGTCAGCATCTCGAACAGTTCATCCAGTGTGCCGAAACCGCCGGGAAACACGAGGATCGCCTTGGCCATATAGGCCATCCAGAACTTGCGCATGAAGAAGTAATGGAAGTGGAAGGACAGCTCGCGCGTGATGTACGGGTTGGCTGCTTCCTCGTGCGGCAACGAGATGGTCATGCCGATGTTGAACCCGCGCGCTTCCGAAGCGCCGCGGTTGGCCGCTTCCATGATGCCCGGCCCACCACCGGTGCAGACGACGAAACGGCGCTGGTCGTCTGGACTGAGACTTTTCGACCACTGGGTCATGCGGAAGGCGATCTGCCGGGCGGCCTCGTAGTACACCGAGCCCTCCTGCAAACGCGCCGAGCCGAAGAACACCAGCGTGTCCTTGATGCCGTGTCTGGCCAGCCGGCGTTCGGGTTCGAGGTATTCGGCGAGGATGCGCAGCGGCCGCGCTTCGTCGCTGTTCATGAACGAGGGATTGCGGTACGACTTGATCGGTTTCAAGGCGGGGCTCCGGGAGTTGTATGGGTTACGGCGGGGCGGCTGCGGGTCAGGCCGCCTGCGTCACCACCTTCACTTCGCTATGCAGTGTGCGGTGCACGGGACATTTGTCGGCGATTTCCATCAGTTTCGCACGCTGCGCGTCGTCCAGGCTGCCTTCGAGGGTGACAACGCGGTCAATGCGATCGATCTTGCCCTCTTTGGTTTCGCAGTCAGCGCAGTCGGTGGCGTGTATTTTTTGATGGGTGAGGCGCACGCTGACGCGTTCCAGCGGCAGTTTTTTCAGGTCGGCGTACATGCGGATGGTCATCGCCGTGCAGGCGCCCAGCGCAGCGAGCAGCAGGTCATAGGGGCCGGGGGCGGAGCCGAGGCCGCCGACGGATTGCGGCTCATCAGCGCGCAGCGCGTGACCGGCGGCGGCGATGGCCTGGGTAAATTGGCCTTCACGCGTTTCCGCGACCACCACCTCGCCGGCTTCGCCCTCGATGCGGTGCGGGTCAGCCAACGGAACAAATCGTCCGGCCCAGGCCGCGAGAACGGCTGCGGCGTAACGCGCGTCATCGCGCCGCGTCAGCAGATGGTCAGCGGTGTCGAGCGAAACAAAACTCTTCGGGTGTTTGGCGGCGACAAAAATACCTGTGGCGTTGTCGATCGGCACCGTGTCATCGATGGGGGAATGCATCACCAGCAGCGCGCGACGCAGTTTCGTGATCACTTCGTGCTGCTTCTGAGCATCGAGGTCATCGAGAAATTCGCGCCGGATGCGGAAGCTGCGACCAGCGAGCGCCACTTCGGCCTCGCCCTTCGCTTCGATCTCGGCGACCGAGGACTTGATCATGCCCTTCACATGCGCCGGGTCGTAGGGCGCGGCCAGCGTCGCCACCGCACGCACTTCCGCGATGCGCGATGCTGCAGCCAATACCGCCGCGCCGCCGAGGCTGTGCCCGATGAATATCGACGGCGCACCGTGGTTGGCGCGCAACCAGTCAGCCGCCGCCACCAGATCAGCGACGTTGGAGCTGAATCCGGTGTTGGCAAAATCACCGTCGCTGGAACCCAGCCCCGTGAAATCGAAGCGCAGCACCGCGATGCCGTGTTCGATGAGCGCGCTGCTGATGAAACTTGCGGCCTTGCTGTCCTTGGAGCAGGTGAAACAATGCGCAAACAGGGCATAGGCGCGCGGCGGCAGTAAAGGGGCATCCAGGCGGGCAGCAAGTTCGGCGCCAAGGGCGCCGGGAAAACGAATAGCGGATGTGGGCATTGCAGTCTCCGTCTGGTGTTTGCTAGGCCGGCAGGATGCGCACGGCTTCAGGCCGTCATCGGCCGTATTCTTCGAACTTGGCGAGTTGCGCAGTTTCGACCAGCCACGGCGCTTTCGAGTTCCAGAAAATATTGAATTCCGGAGCGAGGTCCGGTTTCGCATCGAGCACACCGGCAGGGATCAGCATGTTTTCGGTGGTGGCAATCTTGTGCGGCACACGCGTGCCGCACTGCGTGCAGAAACTCACCGCGAAACGCTTTGCCCCCGGCAGCACGTAATGGCGCGCGAGTTCTTCACCGGCCAGCCACTTGAACTGGCTTTGCGGCAGAAACAGATTCGCCGCGTGCGCGGCGCCAGTCACCTTCTGGCAGCGGCTGCAGTGGCAATAGCGGAATCCGCTGGACGGCGGCGTGATTTCAAAACGAATGCCGCCGCATAAACAGCTGCCGGTGACGGCCTGTGGCGGCGACGGTGGTAACTGTGACATGAAGGCTCCTTTTGCCGGTGGCGGGGTGGTGACTGGAACAATAGAGGCAAATGCATCATTTCTCCAGACCGCATTGCCACCGCAGGCGGCTCCACACTACAGCGCGAGGATGGTTAGTAAGTATATGTTTTTATTGATATTTTTTGTTAGGGCGTTGCGGTGGCCGACGCGTTATATTGGGCGGGCTGCAACAATCAACAACGACAAGCACTGTCCCGTAAAAAGTCCGTCGCAACTGACTGAGGGAGGAGAAACAAAATGTCTGTTGTCAAAGCATCGCTTTGCCTGGCCATGATGGTGTTCGCGGGTGCGCTGCCGGCCGCAGCGCAGAAATATCCCGAAAAAAACGTTCGACTGATCGTGGCTTTCCCCACGGGCGCGTCGCAAATCCTCGGCATCCTGGTTTCCGAAAAACTCGGCGCAGCACTGGGCCAGCCGGTGCCCGCGGATTTCCGTCCGGGTGCGGGCGGCAATCTCGCCGCCGAACTTGCGGCGAAATCCCCTGCCGATGGCCACACGCTGCTGCTGACCAGCCCGTCGCTGGTAATCAGTCCCAGTCTCTACAAGAAGCTCAACTACGACACCCTGCGCGATTTCACACCGGTGTCGATGCTGTCCACAGTACCCAATGTGTTTGTGATCCATCCGTCGGTGCCCGCAAAAAACATCAATGAACTGGTCAAACTCGCCAAGGCCCACCCCGGCAAGATGAGCTTTGGTTCGGGCGGCGTTGGTTCATCAAATCATCTTGCGGGTGAACTGTTCAAGTCGCTGGCCAAAGTCGACATCCTGCATGTGCCGTATAAAGGCGCGAGCATTGCGCTGACGCACATCTTGGGCGGGGAAGCGGAAATGGTGATGGTCACCGTGCCCGCGACCATCCCCTTCATCAGCAGCGGGCGGCTGCGCGGGCTGGCGGTGCTGGTGCCGGAGCGCGTGCCGACGATCCCCAAGGTGCCGACCACGGCGGAAGCCGGCATGCCGGAACTGGTGATCAACACCTGGTATGGACTGTTCGCGCCTGCGGGTGTGCGGCCGGAAATCATCCAGCGCATCAACACCGAGGTGGTGAAGTTCATGCATACGCCGGAAGTGAACAAGCTGCTGGCGGCGAGCGGACTTATTGCGGCGACCAGCACGCCGGCCGAGTTCAGCAGCTTCGTACGCACCGACATGGAGAAGTGGTCGCGGGTGATTCGCGAGGCGAATATCACGGTGCAGTAGCTGCTGCATGAATTCGCGCTTCAAACAAAAACGGGCCGCTGGCCCGTTTTTATTGACGACGGAAAAGCTCAGCTCACTTTCGCACCCGAGGCCTTGACCACTTTCGCCCACTTGGCGATTTCCTCGACGATGTAGCGCGAGAATTCCTCTGGCGTGCTCTCCAGCACCTGCATGCCCTGCTTCACCAGGCGATCGGTCACTGCAGGATCTTTCTGCGCCTTGCGGAATTCGGAGTTGAGGCGGCGGATGATGTCGGGATTGGTGCCACCTGTGGCCGAGAAGCCGAACCACGCCGCCACATCAAAGCCCGGCAGGCCGGCTTCGTCGATAGTCGGCATGTCGGGCCACGCCAGCACGCGTTTGTTGCTGGTCACTCCGAGGCCGCGCAGACGGCCGCTTTTGACCGTTTCCTGCGCTACCGACACGCTGGCAAACGACATCACGGTTTCGCCGCTGATCACCGACGACACGGACAGCGGCGTGGCGCGGTACGGCACGTGGGTCATTTTGACGCCGGCCATCATGCCGAAGAGTTCGCCGGACATATGCTGCGAAGTGCCGCCGCCACCCGAAGAATAGGTCAGCTCGCCGGGGCGCGACTTGGCGATGGCAATCAACTGCTTGATGGTTTTCACCGGCATCGACGGGTGCACCACCAGCACATTGGGGCTGGAGGCCGAGAGCGTGATCGGCGCGAAATCCTTGACCGGATCAAAGGGCAACGTCGAATACAGCGTCGGGTTGATGCCGTGGGTACTGATGGTGGTCAGAAACAGGTTATAGCCGTCGGGCGGCGATTTGGCGACGATCTGCGCGGCGACGTTGCCACCGGCGCCCGGCCGGTTGTCGACGATCACCTGCTGGCCGAGACCTTTGCCCACCGGATCAGCGAGCAGGCGCGACAGCATATCCCCCGCCGAACCCGGCCCGAGGGTGACGACGATGCGCAAGGGTTTGGTCGGAAACTGCTGCGCCACTGCGGATACCGCGGTCATCCCGAGTGCTGCAGCCACCGCGACACTGACCATCGTTTTGAGGCTGTTCATGGTGTTCTCCCTTAGACGACCGCAATACCCTGAATTTCAATGACAATCCCGGGCCGTGCAAAATGTGAAACGGTGATCAGCGCGCTGGCCGGAAAGCGGCCGTCCTTGAACACTTCGGCACGCAGCTTGACGAAACTGTCACCGTGGCGCGGATCATTGATGAACACGGTCATCGTCACCAGGTTGGACAGTGAAGCGCCGGCGCGTTTGAGTGTGGCGTCCATCAGTTCAAAGCAGCGCTTGGTCTGCGCGGCGAAATCGCTGGAGATGTCCTTGCCGGCGGCATCCTGGGTGGCGGTCTGGCCGGCCAGCCAGATGGTGCGTCCGCCTTCGGTGATCACCGCAGGTGAAAATGCCCGGCTTTTCTGGAATTCGGTGCCTTCGAGATGTTCGACTTTTGCAGACATGTGCGACAAACCTCCATTCGGGTGCGGCAAGCGGCCCGGGCCCGCGGCGGGCGCCGGCGGGAGGCGGGCGGGGTTGCTACAATGCGCCCGCCAGTTGGGTCAATGTTGTTTATCTTAATGTAAAGATAGTTGATGTCAAGAAAACCTGCAAATATCGATTCCATCACCACCTTCATCGCCGACTGGCAGCGCGAGCGGCCGGACCTCGACCCGTGGCCGCTGGGCATTTTCGGGCGCACCTCGCGGATTGATTCACATTTCCTAAAACGTGCGGACACCTGGCTGTCGCCGCTGGGGCTGAGCTGGGAAACTTTCAGCCTGATCGCGGCGCTGCGCCGCAGGGGCAAACCCTACGAACTGAATCCGACGGAATTGCAGCGCCAGTCGCTGCTGACTTCGGGTGCGATGACCAACCGCATTGATCGCGTCGAAGCATTGGGCCTGGTCGAACGCCGCCCCGACACCGCCGACCGCCGCGGCGTCATCGTGCGCCTGACGCCGGCAGGCCGCGCACTCGCCGACAAGGCAATTGCGGTCCATTTCAGCCATACCGCGGAAGTGCTCGGCACGCTGAACACGCGCGAGCGCGAACAGCTCGATCAGCTGCTCGCCAAACTGCTCAATTCACTGGAAAACCCGCCGGTTGCTGTTGCGGCGACGGCGCGCAAGAAACCGCGCTAGGATTGTGTGCGGCAAATCGCCGCGTCAATTGCGCATCAGTGAGTGCCGGGAAGTCAGCCAATGCGCCCCGCCCGCGAGCGCCAGCAGAAAAACCAGGCCAAAAGCCCACACCACCCAGATCAGCGGCACCAGCCAGCCCATCATCATGCTCATATAAGGCATGGCGTCGCGCAACGCTTCCAGCGACAGCAGCGCATATTGCTGCAGGGTTTGGACCATCAACGGATCCAGCCACAGCGGCAGCCCTTGCAGCAGCGGCCACTCGGCGACGCCACGGCTCAGCGGATCAATGCTGCCATTCGCCAGCAGCGCTGTACCCCATTGCGTGAGCTTGACTGCAATGAAGGTGCCCGCCGTCCAAAACAGCGTCACCAGGCCAAATACCACCCACACTGCGATTTTCATGGTCTGTCGTATTCCTCTTCCGGTTTGCCCATTAACAAGCGGCATGATCCGCATGCCGAACAGGAATCCCGCTCCGTCGGATGCACAACAATGACATGCGCTGTTTATTCGGCGCCCTCCATTGACCGGCAAGCCGGAGATTTGTTCCGCAATAAATGACCCTGTGGGGAGTGCTAGGATCACGGCTATCAGCCGGCGTTTGACCGGCACTGAACCGGAGGAGACTCGCCACCATGAACGCCGCCCAACCCCATTCCTTTATCCCGCCGGTTGTCGATGCGCTGACCGTTCGTGTGCTGGTCGATTCGCGTTACGAGCGCTTCCTGCCACGCATGGCGCACCCGCATGTGAAGATCGAACATGTCGGACGCATCACCGGCCGACCGGAAAGCACCTTCGCCTGTGAGTGGGGCCTGTCGCTGCATCTGGCCTCGGAAAAGGACGGCGCGAAGGCGCAATACGTTCTCGACTTTGGTTACACGCCGGAGATCATCAACCGCAATTTCGAACTGCTGGGCATCGAACCGGGCAAGATCAACGGCCTGATCCTGAGCCACGGCCACCTCGATCATTTCGGCGGGCTGCAGGGTTTTGTGAAACAGCACCGCGGGCAGATGCGCGACGACATTGCGCTGTATGTGGGCGGCGAAACGGTATTCCGCACCAAGTGGGTCAAGGAAGGCGGTGAGACGCTGGAGTGGTGCACGCTGGACCGCGCGGCACTCGAAGCGCAGAAGGTGATGCCGATGTGCTGCCCGAAACCGCAGGCGCTGGAAGGTGCTTTCACCTCAGGGTACATCGAACGCACCTCGTTCGAGGAAGTCACCGGCGGCTCGCTGGTTGTGGATGACCATTTCAGCAAGGCCGAACGCGCGGGCAAACTGGTCAAGGACAGCCACCCCGACGAACACGCCACCTGCTACATCATCAAAGGCAAAGGCCTGGTGGTGATTTCATCCTGCGGCCACACCGGCATCATCAACACCGTGCGCAGCGCGATGAAGGCGGCGAACGTCGACAAGGTGCATGCGGTGATGGGCGGCTTCCATCTCGGCCCGGCAAATCCGGAATACCTGCAGCACACGCTGAAGGAACTGCAGGCGATCAACCCGGACGTGATCGTGCCAATGCACTGCACCGGCGAACGTTTCATCGACCTGCTGCGCCAGAACATGGCGGACAAAGTAGTCTATTCCAACGTTGGTAGCCGCTATACCTTCGGCGGATAAGAAAGGTGCCTTAACGGGAACAACGGGCGGGAAATCATCCCGCAGGCAATCGCAACCCCGGCAGACCGGTTGGTCTGACTGCATAAAATTTGATGGACATGCCGCCGTGGCCGCCAACCCTGCTCACGCCAACCCCTGGTTGCCGCTCATGCCGATGATTCGTGGCACATTGGGTGCGCGCGGCTTGATGGTCTTGATGTCTTTGAGATAACGCTCGACAACATCCCACACCGGTTCACCCGTTGCACCCTCGGCAACGGGCGCCCAGCCCGCAACCTTGTAGCGCCGCCCTGCTTCAATCCGCTTGCCGTTCAAGCGCATGTCGTCGATGCGTTTGCCGATCACCGCTGCCGGATTGCAGGCGTAAGTCATGCCGCCGATGCGCACCATGTCGCCGCCCTGCTGCAGGTAGGGGTCAGGGTTGAACAGGTTGTCGCAGACATCTTCGAGGATTGCCTTGATGTCGTTGCCGGTCATTTCGTTGAGCGTTACGCCGGGATAAGTAATCGCCGTCTGGTCCATCAGGTGTTCACGCAGGATGGTCTGACCCGGCAGCAGGGTCGTACCCCAGCGGAAACCCGGTGAGAATCCGATCTCGGCACCTTTGACGGTCATCAGGGCGTCAAGGATCAGTTGATCGAAAGTGCCGTTGAAGTTGCCGCGCCGGTAGAGCAGCCCTTCGGTGACAGCCAGCGGTTCGTTGAGCCGGGCTGCAAACGGGGCGCGCACGCGCTCGATCAGCGACTGCATCTGCGGATCCGCCGGCAGCAGGTTGGAGAACACGGGCAGCAGCCGGTAACGGTAATCAGCAACGCCGCTGCTGCTGCTGACGTTGAGGTCCAGCACCGAGAGAAATTTGCCGTTGCAGCCGGCGTTGGTGACGATGGTCTTGCCGCCGGCATTGTTGACGATGATGGGCACCGGAACGCCGTCGTGGGTATGACCGCCCATGATCGCGTCAATGCCGCGCACGCGGCCCGCCAGCTTGACGTCAACGTCCATGCCGTTGTGCGAGAGCAGCACCACGGCGCGCGCACTTTTGCCGCGCGCTTCATTGACGACGGCCTGCAGTTCCGCCTCCTGGATGCCGAAGGTCCACTCCGGCACAAAATGGCGCGGATTGGCAATCGGGGTGTATGGAAACGCCTGGCCGATAATGGCCACGGGCACGCCGTTGATCTCGCGCATCACATAGGGTTTGAATACCGGATCGCCGAAATCGGCGGTCTTGACGTTTTGCGCGAGGAATTCAATGCGTCCGAGCGACTTTATGGCTTCGAGTACGCGCTTGTCGCCATAAGTGAATTCCCAGTGCGCGGTCATGATGTCGACGTCGAGTAGGCGGCAGGCTTCGATCATGTCGCGACCTTGGGTCCATAGCGACGTGGCGGAACCCTGCCAGGTGTCGCCGCCATCAAGGAGCAGCGCGCCGGGCCGGCTTTCGCGCAGCTGTTTAACCAGTGTCGCTAAATGGGCGAAGCCGCCGACCTTGCCGTAACGCTTGGCGGCGGCGGCGAAGTCGAGGTGGGTGAACGCGTGGGCTTCGGCAGTGCCCGGAGCGATACCCGCACTTTTCAACAGATGTTCACCGACCAGGTGCGGCAGGCGTCCGGCCGCTTCGCCAACGCCGATGTTGGCGCTGGGCTCACGGAAGTAGCTTGGAAGCAGCTGCGCGTGGCAGTCGGTGAAATGCAGCAGGCTGACATTGCCGAAACGCGGTGGATTGTAGAGCGCCTGGGCAACCTGGGCGCGTGCGCCATCCAGCGGCACGCCGCAGGCGGCCGCAGCCGCCAGCGCCCCCAGAAACTCCCTGCGGTTCACGGTTTCTGCGCCGGGAAATGAATCTGCGGGAACCGCCCCAGCCGCAGCAGCCGCATCAGGCTGTCGATCATTCCCGCGATTTTATTGCAGGGTGAACAGCGCAATTCACGACCTCCTCGAATGATTCGTAAATATGATCACGTTTTACCCGGGAATAGTTGTATGCATTCATTTTGCCCCAGCATTGCCCATTCAGCGGATGTCGAGCAGTTCCGAAAGGTTTTTCCAGAGGATTTTTTCCTTTTCGGCGGCGCTCAGCGTCTCGCGGTCCTGCAACCACTTCACCGGCGACGGATGCCAGGGCACAAACGGCCAGTCGCTGCCCATCACCACACGGTCAGCGCCGACGCGGTCGATCAGGAAGCGCAGCGTGATTTCGTCGCCGACGACGGTGTCGTAGTACAGCTTGTTCATATAAGCGCCCGGCGGCTTCGAGGTGCTGCGCGTGGACGGACGGTCCTGCCAGTTCTTGTCCATGCGACCCATCGCGAGGCAAGCCGGTCCGCCGCCGTGGGCGATGCAGATTTTGACGTCGGGGCATTTCTCCAGCACGCCACCGGCGAGCAGGATCGCGGTAACAATGGCGTCATCGAGGATAACGCCAAGGCTGTTGTTAAGACCATGGCGCTTGATGCGATCCTGCAGGAAATTGTTGCGCGGCTGCGGGTGATAGAACAGCACGGCACCCAGTTGCTCGGCAGCCTTGAAAAACGGCAGGAAGGCGGGTTCGTCCCACTGCAAACCGTTGACGCTGGTGTCGAGTGAAGCGCCCTTGAGGCCCAGCGCAGTGACAGCGCGTTCGAGTTCGGCGATCGCCAAGCCGACATCCTGCACCGGCAACGTTGCAAATCCGGCCAGCCGCCCGTTGGCGCGGCGCACTGTCGAAGCCAGCTCGTCGTTGAATTCCCGCGCCAGCGCCAGTCCCTGCGCCGGATCCAGGTGGTAACCGACAAAGGGCGTGTGGATGGACAGCACCTGCACGTCGACTTTCTGCGCATCCATGTCCTTGAGACGCTCCTCCACCGTATAACGCAGCTTGGCCGATGAAAACTCGGTGCGCTGGCCGTTCCCCACCATGGTGCCGGAACCTTCCCCAGGCTCGTGACGAAAGCCGTGCCAGTCCTGTCTGGTTTCGATAGCGCGCCACATCGAATCAGGAACAATGTGGGCATGGATGTCGATGGTTTTCAAGCTCAAGCCTCCGTGCTGCAGAAAAAACCGGGAAATTACCGGTGGTTTAAAGGCAAATCGAACAGACAATCCGGCGGGCTGTGAGATTATCGCTACCCCGTAATCCCGCCTCGCGTTCAAACGAAACGTCGCATTGTAACGATAGATTGATGAACAACCGGATCGACGCATACCGCAGCTGTAATAACGTGGTCATCCCCAGAATCTGGGTGATGATTGCGCTGTCGGTCCTCTTCCACCTGCTCGCACTATGGGAACTGCCGCCAATCAAGGTGCAGTTGCCGAAAATCGGTGAACTCTCGGATCAGTCCCCCGCTTTGACGCTGCGACTGGCACCGTCGGCACCCGCGGTGCGGCGCTTGAGCCCCGCACCCGCGCCACCGGCACCGCGGGCGCAGCGCCCGCCAGCGACCCCGCCGCCACAGCCTGCGCCCCCGGTCATCGCCCTGAACAAAACCGCACCCGACAAGGCCATACCTGCGCCGGTAGTGACGTCACCCCCGCGCCCAGTGGCTGAAGGCGATATGGATTCTTATATCGAAGCACGGCGCCGCGCCCGCAGTGAGACCACGCCAGTCCCGGCGCCCGCGGTAGAAGATGACGAATCCCGATCACGACGCATCATCGCCGGCAATCTGCCTTCGCAGCGGGACCGCACCTTCGGCTACGACCCGCGGCAGGGCGGCGGCATGTTCCAGATCGAGCAAATGAGCTACGACTACGCAGAATTCATTTTTTACGGCTGGAACAGCAACATCAACCGCAACACCAAACAGCTGATCGTGGTCCGCCGCGGCAACAACAGCAACATCCAGCTGGCGGTGGTGCGCAAGATGATTGCGCTTATTCGCGAAAACACCCAGGAGGACTTCCATTGGGTTTCACAGCGTATGGGGCGCACAGTCACGCTCTCGGCGCGCGCCCGGGACAACTCCGGGCTGGAGGATTTCATGATGCGCGACTTTTTCCCCGATGCCATTCCGGCTCAGCGTTGACCAGCGCACTGAAGCTCTAATTGGAATTGGGTAAACTTGAGTGATGATGACTGAACTCACCTTCTCCCCCGCCTGGATCGGCATGGCTGCCGCCCTGCTGACCACTGCTGCATTCGCACCTCAGGCCTTCAAGGTCTGGCAGACGCGTTCAACCCGCGATGTGTCGCTCGCGATGTTTCTGATGATGGTGTCGGGCGTCATGCTGTGGCTGGCCTACGGCATATTGATCAGCGACATGCCGCTGATCGTCGCCAATGCGGTGACGCTGGTGCTGGCAGCGACCATCCTGGTGGCGAAAATCCGCTTTCGCTGAAATCAAAAACCGTTCGGATTTGGCCCTTCCAACCCCGTTACGCCAATTGCCCTTCGACAAGGCTCAGGGACGAACGGTGTTTGAGAAATTCGTTGATGCCATGCACAAGACCTGCAAACTGCGTTATTTCGCAACCGGCGCAACAGGCGCGGGCTCAATCAGCTGAAATTGCCGCGCCGGCGGTGTGCCGGCGACAAAGTGAGTGGACTCCAGCGCCGGAACCGTCGTGTTGTCGCAGACTTTTTTGACGCGGTATCGCTCGATGGGGGTTGTCGAACGCGCATCGGCTTCGCAGCTCACTTCGACACAGCTGATGCGCTTCAACCAGGCGCAGACTTTGACTTCTGCACCCGCGGCATTGATGATTTCGGTCTGGAAGTTCACCCGGGGCGTCGCCGGGCGATTGGTCCAGTGTTCCGGACTGACGTCGATCAGCACTGTGTAAAAACTGCCGTTGACCTCAAGCATGGCCAGCAGTTTTTCCATAAAGTTCGAGAGTTGCGCGGTATATGAAAACCCGCCGTAAACATCGGTCGCCAGCTTGAAGCGGCCGAGTTCATCCGGCGCGTACTCGCGGATGCGCTTGCCGAAACGATATTCGATTTTTCCCGGCTCGAGGTTCGCCGCGGTTTGATGCCAGCGGGCATCGCGGCGATCTTCAATCGACAACGCAACCGACCGCGCCTTGCTGCCGCGCTGCTCGCGCCCTTCTGCGTGCATCGCGTCAAACCGGTCACCATAATAATCGAGGATTGCCCGACCCTGGCCTGCGCCGACATCCAGCCAGCGGTCTGCGGGACCGAGTTTCGCCAGTGACTGGTCAAACTCCGGCAGCAGCGTCATCGAATACGACAGCAGCGAACGGTCCGTCACGTAATCGGAAGGCACCTGTTCGCCGCGGCTTTGATAGATTTTGGTCTGCTCGCTGAGTTCTTTTTGCAGCTGGGGACTGGGCGGCTTTGCCGCCACGCTGCGCGGGGGTTTGGCGGATTTGACTTGCGCATGCGCCAGTCCGGCTGCCAGAACCAAGCCGCTGACCGCGATCACCAGCGCAGAAGTCAAATTCCAAGCCGCTATCCGACAATCACGTGTCTGCACCGCCACCTCCGGTGAGAATTCAATGGAGTCCGGATACTCTGATCGATCAGCAGCAGCGGCTCCGATGCCATTGTATGCCGCTCATTGCAGGGGCCGTCCGCAAGCCGCCTTGTAAAAAGCTTCGGTCGGCGTTTTGGCCCGTACCGGCACAGCCGAGAGCCTTCCGGTTTTCCAGACCACCGGGCCTGCGCCCATCGGCTCGCGTGTATACACGCTGCGGATCACCGAAATCGTCTGCCGTTCGCAGTCGATTTCATTGAGTATTTCATGCGACCTGTAGTTTTCTCCGGAGATGATTTCAGCCTTGTCCGCGGAATAATTGATCATCGCCCAGAGGGTCGGGTTAGCGCCGGGTGTGGGATCCGCACGCTCGCGCGTAAACACCGTCAGCACCCTGTCGCCGGCAGCGCGGGTCCATGATCCGCGTGCCGCGTTTCTGAACTGTTCGAACACCTGCGCCTCGCGCGCGTCGATCGCCTGCCGGATGGCCGGGTCGATGCGCGAATCCTGCGCGTTGGCAATGGACATCGCACCGAGATCTTCACGTGACAGCAGATTCATCGTATTGCAGTCGGTGCCGAGAATGATGCCGATCAACCGGTTCGTCGCCGGTGCCGGCAGCGCTTTCCCAATGATGGTGCGCATCCGTTTTTCTTCACCGTCACTGAACGCCAGTGCGCAGACGCCGTCGCGCGAATGCTGGTGAACGCCGAATTTCCCCCGTTCACCGATCACCCGTTTGCGGCCGCCGAGAAAAACATAGCTGCACGCGGAAAAGCAGATGCTGCCGTCCAAAATCTCGGTATCGAATTCATACTTTCCGAGAAAATCCGCCACGCTGTAGGCAAACACCGGTGCGCCGCCGGCCGAGTTGAGGACCATGATCCGTTCGGCACAGCGCAGGCGCTGCACCTGCCGCATTGCCTCATTGAGGACCTTGATCGCGCCATCGTCCATCAATCCGTCGATAACCAGCACGCACTGACCGGTCGTGGCGTAAAGATCGATATTGCCGTTGGGATAGGGCAGATGCACACGACCGACGTTGACCTGGGCATAAGCACTGCAGGCGATGGCCAGCGCCACCGCCTCCAGCAGCAGCCGTAACTTGCGCGTGTTGATCAATGATCCGTCCGACATGGAAGCCTGCGTTGATTCTACGGCTGATCATACAAGCTGCAAGGCAAGGCAACGATTTCTTTCAGGCCAAGCGCCTTCTAAACACCAGAAGTCGCCGCTATGGTGCAATGCGGGTGGCTTTAATGCCCCCGTTCCTGTCCGCGGCCGCGCTCGACCTGGCCCCGGCCCCGATCATCCCCCCGGCCCTGCGGTTCGCGCCGCGGGTTTTGCTGGGGCCGGGATTCACGCGGTTCGCGGGGGCCTGCGTCCAACCGCGCAGATTGCCGCGACTCGAATATCACTGGCGCTCGGGATTGAGGCGCAACATGCACAGGTGCTGGCCGTGGTCTTTCTTCACGTGCCTCACGCGGCTGATTATGCGGCAGTTGCGGCGCCTGCACGGACGGAACTGCCGGTTGGGTCTGCGGCGCCGGTTGGATACGCCGCTCACGTTCGGATTCCTGCCGTGGCGAATGCCGCTGTTCCTGCGCCACCGGTTCTCGGACTTGCGGAGGGGCCGGGGTCAGCACGTATCGCGGTACTTCATTGCGCTGGTGTTGCGGATACTGCGAACGCGGCGCCTCGCTATGGCCCTGCGCCCCAGATTGCGGCGGAATTGATGTCCGTGGCAATGGTTGTTCCTGTGCCTGCTGGCGCACCCCTGAGTCGCGCGGCTGATAACGGTAATGCCGGTCGCGCAGTTCATGCTGGTATTCGCGGCGTGGATAACGCTCGCCGGCATAGTGCCGCTGATACACCGGCGGCGGTGCAGCCCGCGGCACAGAACGGTGGTCCCAGTGATTCCAGCCATGGCGGTGCTGCACCCAGCGCGGGCCCCAGTGCAGGTCCCAGCGCGGCGGCGCCGCCAGTATCCAACCGTTGAAATACACCGGCGGATTGACGTAATAGCGCACTGGCACCCGCAGCACGAACAACGGCACGGAGTACGGATCAACCAGATCCCAGGGACCGTCGTACCAGTCGCTCATGTACCAACGGTCCTCATGGAACACCCAGTAATAGCCGTCGTAAAAAAAGGTGTTCGCCCGCGCCTGAGGCGCGTAATACACCGGGTAACCGGGCACCAGCACCAGTTCGGGATAGACCGGTTGATAGATGCCGATGTTTACGCCGGGTATTGCGATCTCGACGTTAACCTGGGCCGCGGCCGGCGCGGCGACCATCACCGTACCCAGCGCCACCGACACGGCCAGAAGAACGTGGCGCAGCGCAAGCTTAACGGCGGCCATGACCGCGCCCGCCACCGCGATAACCGTGACCGCCATGCCCCCCATTCCTGCCGAAGAATCCGAAACTGATCGACGGCCCGTAATAAACCGGCGGGCCGTAATACACGGGCGCCGGGGGTCCATACACCACCGGTGCCGGCTCGTAGTAGCCGGGCTGCACCGGAACCGCCACACAGCCGCCCAGGGCAGCGAATGCGGACACCATCAATAACACTCGTACTGGTTTTTTCATGTTGGCTTTCTCCTCGTGATATTGGACACGAAGCGGCAGCCGGATTCCTCATGCATTTTGTAAGAGTTTGTTAATGGGGTCGCATGCACGCTCAATAAATACCCGCGCAGTCACTAATGGCGTATTAACACCACCTGCATCGGCTGCGGCGTGTTGCCGTGTGGCGACAGCTGGTTACAGGTGCGCAGGAAGTGGCGCCACAAAAAGAAAAGCCGGCTTTGAAGCCGGCTTCGCCTGCGATGCTGTCTGCTTACCAGACCCGCGGCACCATCATCCCGAAAGTGCCGATCAGCAACAGGGCAGCGAAAACGATAACCGTACCGATGGCGCGCGGGTAAACCGCCACCCAGCTGTCGAGTTTGATGTTCATATTGTCGGCACCCTTGGTGATACGCCGCATTGAAACCCAGCGCCCGGCGCGTTCTTCCAGCGTCGCGACGTAACCGGGAAACAGCGCGAGCATGACGCCGGCAATGATTGCGAACAGGTTGCCGACGATCAACAGCCAACGCAGGCTGTCGGCGAGCCAGAGTGCGGCATCCCGGCTGAAGGTATTGAGACCCAGCAACCGGATCATTGCGTCGGTGCTGAAATGGGTAAGCAAGCCGTATATCACATAGGCGCCGCCGATCACGAACACCGCAGCGAAGGCGTAGTGGTATTTCTGCACCACGTGCCGCGTGTCGCGGGGCACTTCCAGCGGTTTGGTAGCTTCGCGCATTGACACCCAGCGGTTCATTCCGGCAATGAGCCGCAATGCGCCTGCGCTGTTGACGATCAGGCTGACGCCGAAGGCCAACAACGTGACGCCGCAGACCAGAAAAAACACCACCATCGCCTGCGCCAGCCACAACCGGACGACCGGATGGGTCATCATGTTCAGAAATTCCATTGCCGCCTCCTGTAAAACTCCCGGCCAAGCTGTTCGGGAATGTGAAGCATCTTAGGGGTTAAAGGGGCCGGGGTCGAATGCCCAATAAAAACAGGGCCCGCAGGCCCCGTTCAAACCCCCTCCAGGGAAACCGTCAGGCCATACTCGGCACCGCTTCGAAGCCAAACACCGGCGCTGCCGGCTGTTCGTGCTTTGCCCGGTTTTTGCCGAGACGTTCGTCGACCCGTGCAACGACCCCGTCCAGCGCAGCACTTTCTAGTCCGCATTGGCCGGCGATGCGCCGCACCAGGCTATCGACACGTTCGATGTGTTCCGCGCCGCCGAACAACGCGCGCGCGGCCGATGACGGCTTGCCAAGGCTGCGGGCGGCGTTGGCGTATTTTTCAAAGGGCACCAGATCCTCAGCGTCGGCGCCGAGCCCGATGCACAGGTTGGCCACCCACTGATAAATCCGCCGTGAAGCATCAAGATCGCCGTGTACCGCTTCACGGATGGGGATCATGTCGTTCTGGCGCACGCAACGGTAGTTGCCCGCGATCAGCATCGGCCACTTCGCCAGCGGCACGAAGATGGATTCGTGCACTTTCAGCCGGACCGGGATTTCGATTTCCACGCCGTCGACGACATAACGCGCGGCGTCGATATCCAATTCTAGACGACGCAGGATGGCGGTGGATTCTTCGGATTCAAACCTCGCCGCCTTGAAATTGGTCGGCAGGCCGACCTGCAGCACATTTTTCTGCGCGTCCGGCGGCCGGAAGGCCTGCGGATCGGGGCTGGCCAGCGTCATCAGCGCCGGATCAAAACCTTCCCACACCGAGGGATCGGTGTAACTACCCTTCAGCGCCTCGGCGACGATGCCGGGCAAACGCCGCAGGTAAGTCAGCGGCGGCATATTCATGATCGCGAGGCAGGGTTTGCGCGAACGTGCGATGCGGCGCATCAGCTCACGCACGCCCTCGCTGCCGTACTGCGCTTCCTGCATGCCGAGCACGATCAGGTCGTAGTCACCAAGATCGACCTCATCGGGCGTGGCGGCCTGAAGCCGGCCCGGCAGATCGCGCGAGGCGATTTCGACCGGCTCCGCCCGGTCGCGTATCGGAAACCGCACACGGGTGCCTTCGCGGTTGATCAGGCGGGCGGTGGGTGCGGTGCACACCAGCGAGACCCGGTGTCCGCCCATCAGCAGTTTGGTGCCGAACAGCGAGCCGTAGGACGCGCCGAGTATCAGAATGTTGTATTGCATGTGAACCTCCGTCTGTTACTAGCCTGGTTACGGCCTCTGTTTTGCCGTCTTGCAGTGCATCATAGGTGAAACTTGTGAAAAATTTGACAATGGAAATTTCACAATGTTAATTTCACAATAATATTCACAATTCCGCCCCACCGGTTATCGGAGTTTTACTGTCGCCATGAGCCAGCACACCCGCCAAAGCCACTTTCTCGGCACCAAACTGCGCGCGCTGCGCAAACGCAACGGCCTGACGCTCGAAGAACTGTCGGCGCGCTGCAGCCAGCAGGATGCTGAGAAGGCGCCCTCGGTGTCGTACTTGAGCATGATCGAGAGCGGCAAACGTGTGCCTTCGGCGGAAGTGCTGGATCTGCTGTCGACGCTCTTTCAGCGCGAGCCGAAATGGTTTCTCGACAACAATCCGGAAACCGATACCGCCGTGACACAGCAGCGCAGCGGCGGCGCGGCGAGCGTGCCGCTGGAACCGGCGTTCCTGTTTTCGAAGGAACTGCTGCAGGCGGCAATACCGGAACTGCTGGCGCAGACCGGCACCACCGGGCGACAGTTCGCGCATCTGCTGATCCGCTCGCACCAGGAAATGTCGCGGAACGATTTTCCCGATCTCGAACGCGCCGCTGAAAACGTCGGTCAGCGCAAATTTCCGCTGGATGTCGATGACCTGAAGGCGTTGTGCAAACACCACGGTCTGAAGCTGCACTGGTTTGAGCGCAAGCCGGTACTCGCGCGCGACAACGACCGCGAACTGCGCAGTATGGTGCGTTCGTTCTACGAAGCGCCGAACACGATTTACCTCAACCGCTCGCTGGAATCCGATCCGGCGCGTCTGAAGTTCGATCTCGCCTCACACCTTGGCCACAAAATACTGCACGGCGGCGACGGATTGAAGGCAGCCCACGCCACCGGCGGCGAGATGGGCGGGAGCCCGGAAGGCGTCGGCGGCGTCAGCGGCGGCATGAGCCCGCAGGACGTGCTGCATGCCTGGCGCGATTTCGAGTGCAGCTTTTTCGCCGGTGCGCTGTTGTGCCCCAAGGTGCCGTTCCGGCGTTTCCTGACTCGCGAGTCGTACCGCATCGAGGCCGGGGAAAAAATTCAGCTCACGCCGGCGGCGGTGATGCGGCGCATGACCAAGGTATCGCCATATCCGTACTGGCATTTTTTCGACGCCTATCCACCGGGCTATCTGCGCGCGGTATATCGCGGCAACGGCATCCCGCTGCCCTGGGGCAACATGGCACAGGTCACCGACCCCTGCCCGAACTGGGCGGTGTTCCGCATGCTCGATGAATCGCGCGGTCCGGACCGCGGCTCGCAGATTTCGGTGCTGCGCGACGGCGAGCACTCGATGCTCTATTGCTGCCACTCACGGCGTACCGCGGACATGGCAGGCAATCCGCATGTGCTGTCGGTGGGCATCGACCTGGTGCCGGCGCTGCGTTCACATACTGCAGACGCCGACAGCCTGGTCGCGGAAATCACCGACGAATGCGTGCGCCATCGCGGCGAAGGCAAAATTCCCCACGCTGCAGCCGAAGCGATACGCGCGGTTGCACGGGTGCTCAACATCGCATGGGTGGAGGATGCGCTGCTACGCCCCGCCCGCGTGATTTGCCCGCGCAGCACCAACTGTCCGCGAACCGAACATTGCAACGGCGTCGGCAATTCGCGTGCCCGCGAAATCACCGATGTGCGCCAGGAAATCATCAGCGAGAGCCGGCGCAAGCGCTGAAGCACCGCGCTGCCGGCCTGAAATGGGTCAGGCCATCGCCACTGGCAATACCTCGGTAGCGTTCACTCCGCCGCCAAAAGCTTCCCGCCTGATTTCCAAACCCGCCACGTCGCGATAAACCAGTTCCCGTGTTGCAAAGTCATATTCGGGGTGGCGCGAGTCTTCCCACCGGTCAAGAAAATACATATAAAACGGCACGAACAGACCAAGACGCGGGTTGCTGCGGTTGAGTGCGAAGACAAACTCCGGTTCGTGCTTGATTTCCACGCCGCTGTGGCAGTACTGCACCCAGACATGATCGCCAAGCACCGCAACTTTCCAGAATGGTTTGTGCTCGTAAAACTTCACCGTGACTTTTTTGCCTTGCGTGATCAGGGCGCGCAGGCAGCCGAGGCTGGCTTCCACTTCGTCGGAAAACGCGCACAGCGTCACGCCGTCGGGGAGCGTGTTGACATGTTTCTCGGCGTTGCTCGCGTAGGGGTTCATCAGCAGCACGCGGATTTCATACGCGGTGGCGAGTTGGTCACGCAGCAGGCTGGTTTTCCCGGTGAAGGTGTCATATCCGGTCAGCGTCAGGATGAACGCATCACGGGTGGCGTGAAACTGGCTGGACAACTTGCGTTCGCGCCAGCGCGCGAGCCAGTTCTTGCGATGGCTGGCATAGACCAGCGAGGCCATGTCCGCGGCGCGCACCTTGAAGCGATCCTGCCACGCCAGATGCACGGTGTTAAACAGCAGCACCAGTGAAGCTGCCAGGCCGATCTCGGTGGCAATCAGCAGATTGGAATCTTCGGCAACCCTCGGCCACCACTGGAACAGCACGTACTCGGCAATTTTTGGCAGCGAGAAGGCGATCACAACGGCAAGCACGGTGACCAGTGCGTGCATCAGCACCTGACGCAGGATGTGCATGCGGCGTCCGGCCTGCCGGATGGGAAAGGCATTGTTCATGTAGTGAAGACCCTGATGAAATGAAAATGAATTGAAAAATAAATGCGGCGGCGCCGGGCCATAGCAACAACGGTTTGGCCCTTCGGAAACGGCGCTTGCGGTATTGGCTTGATCAGGCCTTCCCGCCATTGCGGACTGGCGACGAACGCCGCGGCCTGATAGCACATCCATTAGTGCAGCACGAATCAGGCCATTACTAATTATCAATAAAAACAAATACTTATATTCATTCTTGGGTGCAGGACTGTCGCCAACCGGCAACGCACCATCGCACTCACAGGTCATTACGTTGATTCGCAAAACGACCCGGCTGCTGAGGTTTGGCAACGGCAACCCCCAGCGCTGACCGCGGTTAACTCATTCTTCACAAACAGCTTTGTATGCTGTGCGCCGTAGTTCCGACATTCGCCATTGTGAAAATCGCGCCTGCAACAGGCCGCGCAAGATTTTGGATGGCGCTGATGGCAGGTCACCAGAGCAGTTCAATGGAAACAGGCAACAGGAATAAACCCATGCAAGAACGTTCGACCGCTGTCAGGCACAGTCTCTCCGGCAACATGCTGATTCTGGCAGTCACCGCGTTCCTGCTCGCATTCTGCAACCGCACATTGGTCGCCAATGTGCTGCAAACCTATCCGCTGAGCGGCGCGCAGGTGCCTGCGGTGCTGTCGCTGGCCGTGGTGATCGGTGGCGTGACGGTGCTGGTGCTGAGCCTGTTGTGCTTCAAGCGCAGTACAAAACCGGTTCTGGTCACTATCCTGCTGCTGTCTTCGCTGGCCGCGTATTTCATGGACAGCTACGGCGTGATCATCAGCGACGACATGCTGCGCAATGTCGCAAACACCAATCCGGCGGAAGCGCTGGATCTGTTCAGTCCCAAGCTGCTGGTTTATCTCGGCCTGCTCGGCATCGCCCCTGCGCTCGCCGTGGCCTGGGTGCCGGTGCGATGGCGCGGCTGGCGCACTGAAACCGCGGCGCGCCTGAAGCTGACGGTCGCCACGCTGCTGCTGGTCATCGGCACGGTGCTGCTGTTCGGCAGTTTCTATGCGTCGTTTTTGCGCGAGCACAAGGAACTGCGGCAGCGCGCGAACCCGGTCTATTTCCTGCATTCGACGATCAAGTTCGCCACGCAGTCTTTTCAGTCTGTATCCATCAGTCCCATCGCCACCGTCGGCGCCGACGCCAGGATCCCGGTTACCGATGTCAGCCGCGAACTGGTCATCCTGGTAGTGGGCGAAACCGCACGCGCGGATCACTTTTCGCTGAACGGTTACGACCGCGACACCAACCCGCAGCTGCGCCAGAAAAATGTCATCAGCTTTGCCGATTTCCAGGCCTGCGGCACTTCCACCGCAGTGTCGGTGCCGTGCATGTTCATGCTCGACGGAGAAACCAAAAACTCGCTGGAAATCAACAAGCAGGAAAACCTGCTCGATGTGCTGCAGCATGGCAGCGTCAACGTGTTATGGCGCGACAACAACTCGGACTCCAAGGGCGTCGCCAGCCGCGTGCAATACGAGGATTTCCGCTCGCCGAAAATCAATACGGTGTGCGACATCGAGTGCCGCGACGAAGGCATGCTCGTGGGCCTGCAGAACTATATCGACCTGCACCCCCGAGGCGACATCCTGATCGTGCTGCACCAGATGGGCAACCACGGCCCCGCCTATCACAAGCGTTATCCGCCAGCCTTCGAGAAGTTCAAACCCGCCTGCAGGGAAAGCGATCTCAGCCGGTGCAGCCGCGACGAAATCGTCAATGCCTACGACAACGCCATTCTGTACACCGATCATTTCCTCGCCAAGGCCATCGAACTGCTGCAGAAAAACGACAGCAAATTCGAGACCGGCCTGTTTTATGTCAGCGATCACGGCGAATCGCTGGGCGAAAACGGGATTTATCTGCACGGCCTGCCCAAATCCATCGCGCCCGCGGCCCAGCTGCATGTGCCCGCAGTGCTGTGGTTCGGCTCGAGGTTTCATGCGGCAAACACGCCGGCGCTTTTCGCCAAAAGCAAAATGCGCTTCAGCCACGACAACGTGTTTCACACCGTCCTCGGTTTATTCGAAATCCAGTCGGCGACGTACCGCCGGGAAATGGACATCCTGAGCCAGGCGAGAACACCGAAAACGCCGTGACATCCTGATGAGCACGCGCACTGCAGTCCTCAGCGAGTCTGGCGCATCCGCCGGACCCGCGTTAACGACCGCAATCCTCAGCGGGATCGGGATCAGTCTCATCCTGTGTTGGGAATACTCGGGCAGCGATCGCTGGGTCATGAACCAACTCGCCGACAGCCGCGGCTTCGCGCTGCAAAACAACTGGTGGCTGCGTGTGGTGCTGCATGACGGACTGCGCTGGGTTTCCACGCTGGCTTTTGCCGCGCTGATCATTGCGGTGTGGAAGCCTTACTGGTTCCTGCGTGCGGCCACGCGGCTGCAACTCGTGGAAATGCTTGTCGGCGTTACGGCTGCGCTGCTTGCGGTCAACTCGATTAAAAATTCCAGCCTGACCAGTTGCCCCTGGGATCTGGCGCAGTTTGGCAGCATCGCGCGATATGTGTCGCACTGGGCCTGGGGACTGGCTGACGGCGGACCGGGACGATGCTTTCCCAGTGGCCACGCTTCGGCGGGTTATGCATTCTTTCCCGTCGCGCTGCCGTTTCTGTTTGCGTCATCAGCCGCGACGCATCAACGCGGCCGGCGCATTATTTATGCCGTACTGGTTTTCGGCCTGATCTGCGGCGCGGCGCAGGTGTTGCGCGGCGCGCATTACCCGAGCCATGTGTTATGGACCGGCCTGATCTGCTGGGTGGTGGCGTTGATCAATCATTTGATATTCAAATACACCGGCAAGGTGGCTGCCTTGCCCGAAAATCCAGCGCCAGTGCGATAACTGCTTTTACTTCGTTCTACTGACGGTTTTCCCGGCCTTTTTCCGGGCCGCTTTTCTGACCGGTGGTTTTGCGCTTGGCGGCTCAGGCAAAGGCTGCGGCGACGCACGCGACATTTTGCGGCCATCCCATTTCAGTCCGCACCAGCAATAGCCCTCAGGGTTAACAATGCAGGCGGCGCTGCCGCAGTTTCTCGGGTCTTCAGCCATCATGCAACTCCTCAGTCAATTGGCTTTGATGCCGGCGTCCCTTACCACCTTAGCTCACTTGCCCCTTTGTCCTTATGTGCAAGGCAAAAGGCTCCGGGCATTGTAATGCCAAGCCATTCCACCCGTCCGAATCCGGCATGCATGTCCGCCAATAAACCTTCGTAACAATTGCGGCGGTCGTAGCTGACTTCGTGTATAAAATCCCCCATTTCTCTTTCACTTCCACAGCGAGCCCTCTTGAGCACTGATTCGACTAAAGATCCTGCGAAGTCCGGCCCCAAAGCGCAGCTCGATGCACTGCTGCTGAAACTCCCGGGGGTCAGCGCGCGTACCATCAACGGCCTCGACGCCTACTTTGTCAGCGACAAGATGTTCGCTTGCATCAGCGGCAGCGGCGTCGGCCTGCGCCTGCCGGCTGCTACAGCGACAGAGCTGCATTTTTCACGCGACCATGTCAGCGCGTTCCAGCCGGGCGGCATCGCGGCGACGCGCGAATGGATACAGATCACCCGCGCCGACGCCGCCGATTACGTGAAAGATCTGGAGCTGTTCCAGACTTCGCTGGATTATGTGAAGGCCGCGCGGTCGCGATAGCCGGTCTCCCACTCACACGGAACGCCACCACCATGAATAACACCATCGTTCAAGGCATACAGGCTGCCGTCGCCCCCGTATTTATGCTGACCGCCGTCGCCGCGATGATCGGCGCGCTGGCCACCCGGCTGTCACGAATCATCGACCGGGCGCGCTGGATCGAAGAGCGGCTGGATACCCAGCGTATTGAGAATGAAGATGCCGCCTACTGGGAATTGCGCCGGCTCGGCCTGCGCGGCAGCGTAGTCAACTGGTCGATCGGATTTCTGGTGTTCTGTGCGCTGTTTATCGGCGTCACCGTCGCCGGGCTGTTTCTCGACGTGACAACGAACTCAGTCACTGACAATTTCGTGCGCTGGAGTTTTCTCGGAGGCATTATTTGTTTTGCCTGCGCGCTGATCTGCTTCCTTGCAGAAACACTGCTGGCAACGCACACGCTGCGCTTTTCCAAACAGTCCGCAGACAAACGACTGCCGCTGGAACAGCCTCCTGGCGCGACGGAGCGACGCAAGTCCTAACGAACCAGCCAACCGTCTCGGATTGCAGATCTCACCGTGCAGCATGCGCTGCACGAGGTTCAACCGACGAGTCGAAGTTCGCTTCGGTATGTCGCCAAAAGTAATTCAAGGTCTTCCACCGATGTCATTGTGTGGTCGCTCGCAATTTCCACATTGGTCGCCGCCTGGATGACGCCGCCCATTTCCTGACGCAGAATGCCGAGCGCCTTGGGTTCGGCAATCAGTGCAACATTCTTGAATGAATGGATTTTGAACAATTCCTGCGCATTAACTGCGGCCTTTTCAAGAAACCGGTTTTCTTTGGCCTGCTCCAAATTGGTTTGCTCGTAATACGTTTTACGCGCCTCAATGCCGACGGGCGGCGCGACAGGCGCATTGATATCCAGTTGCTGGCTGGCTTCATCGTCGATTGTCATGACGTGAAGACTGTTCAGCTTTATCGCGGAACCTGCGGCCTGATTTTGCAGAAATGCGGCTTCCCGGCGATTTGCGACGATCACCAGCCAATCCATTCCGATATGCATTTTGCTGCTCCTCTGTCGGCAAGGCGCGTTGCGACACAAGCGACTGTTGCAGCGCCCTGTTTCACCGACAGTATTTCCATGTCACACCGGAACATCTGTTCGTTCGCAAACATACCCAGGCCCCATCACTCCGCGCGGAACCGGACGGCCTGTCAAATGCTCAGGGCATGGAAACCGGAACCCCGGAGGTCCGGCGTGTTTAATCCGCCGGGGTGAGATACCGTTTTTCGAGGTGCCGGCGGAAATGATTGGGATTCAAGGCCTCGCCACTGGCCCGCTGCACCAGTTCCGGCGTCGGCCACAGACTGGCCTGAGACCAGATGTTGCTGCCCATCCAGTCGAACACCGGTTTGAGATCGCCCTGCGCAATGCGCGCATCCAGATCCGGGGTCTCCCGCCCAATCGTCGCAAACCACTGCGCAGCATACATCGCGCCCAGCGTGTAGCTGGGAAAATACCCGAAAGCGCCTTCCGGCCAGTGCACGTCCTGCAGGCAGCCGTCCTTGTAGTTGCCTTGCGTATCCAGACCGAGCAGGGACTGCATCTTTTCATCCCATAACGCCGGAATGTCGTCGGGCTCGATCGCCCCTTCAACCAGCGCGCGTTCGATTTCGTAACGCAGGATCACGTGCGCCGGATAAGTCACTTCATCGGCATCGACGCGGATCAAGCCGCGCCTCACCCGGGTCCATAAGCGGTAGAGATTGTCCGGGTCGAACGCCGGCTGGTCACCAAAGTGCCTGCCCAGCAGCGGTGCAAGCACGCCGGCAAAAGCCCGGCTGCGCGCAAGCTGCATTTCAAACGACAGGCTCTGGCTTTCATGCACGCCGTAGGAACGTGCGGTGCCGACCGGCTGACCCAGCCAGGCGCGCGGCAGATTCTGTTCGTAACGCGCGTGCCCGGTCTCGTGGATGGTGCCAAGCAGGCTGCGCGCAAAATCGTCTTCGCTGTAACGCGTGGTCAGGCGCACGTCTTCGGGCACGCCGCCGCTGAACGGATGCGTGCTTTCGTCAAGCCGCCCGCCGGCGAAATCAAAGCCGAGCAGTGTCATCACTTCGACATTCAGCGCGCGCTGCGCCGCCACCGGGAACGGGCCAGACGGGACGATGACTTTTTCCACCGCCTGTTTCGCCTGCGCGCGGTTGATCAGATCGGGCAGCCAGGTTTTGACGTCGCCGAAAATACGGTCGATCTCCGCCGCGCGCACACCGGGCTCAAAGCGGTCCATCAACGCGTCGTAGCGCGACAGCCCCGTGTCATCGGCCAGCAGCTGCGCTTCCTGGCGCGCGAGTTTGACCACTTCGCGGAAATTCCCGAGGAAACCTTTCCAGTCATTGGCATGCCGCTGGCTGCGCCAGGCATGTTCGCAACGCGCGCCGGCCAGAGTTTTTGCTTCAACCAGCGATTCAGGCAGCGCATTGGCGTCGCGCCAGTCGCGACCGATTTCACGCAGGTTGGCACGGGCGACGTCGTCCAACGGCTCCCGTGCCGCCGCGTCGAGCCAGCCCTTGAGCTGCGGGTCGGTGCGTGTGCGGTGGATCAGCGCGGAGAGTTCACCCTCGGCCGCCGCGCGCGCCTCGTTGCCCTTGGGCGGCATCATCGCATTGCGATCCCAGCCAACGATGGATGACAGATGGAAATACCGGTAAAGCCGTGTATAGACGCGGGTCAGTTCGCCGTAGACCGGCGTCGGTTCGGGAGTTGCCATCAGAATTTGCCGACGTAGTCTTTCTTGACCAGTTCAACGCCGTTGTGGCGCAGGATGTTGTACGCGGTGGTGACATGGAAATAAAAATTGGGCTGGGCGAACTTGAGCAGGTAATCCATGCCCTTGAAGGTGTAATCCTGCTTGCCGAGCTTCAGCGTGATGTCGCGATCGGCGCTGGAGTCGATGGGCGACTGCGGCACGCTTTCGATGAAGGCCACGGTTTTGGCGATGCGCACTTTCAGCTCTTCGATGGTCTGCTCGGTGTCTTCGTGTTTGGGCACCTCGACACCGCCCAGCCGCGCCACGGCGCCTTTGGCAATGTCACAGGCCACCTGCACCTGACGCGCGAGATGGAACATATCGGGAAAAAGCCGCGCCGTCGTCAGCGCCGCCGGATCCAGTTTGCGTACGTCGATATGTCCCTGCGCCTTGTCGAGCAGTGCGGAGAGATTGTTGAGCATGTGCACAAATCGCGGCGTGCTGGCGGCATACATGGTGAGGGGCATGGTGGTGTCCTGAGGTTTGAAATGCGCGTGGGGTTTCAGCGTGACGCCGCTTTTTCGAGCAGCGCCTTGATCTTCGGTTCGGGCTTCCAGTAATTCGGGCCTTTGAGGAATTTGCCATTGGCGTCGTAAATCGGCTTGCCGTCGGCGCCCAGTTTACTTTCGTTACTTTCCATGATGATGTCGAGCACATCCTCCAGCGGAAGACCGTATTTCAGCGCTTCTGAACGGCAGTAGACGATGACGTCGCCGAGCAGATCAGCCATGGCGACGAGGATGTCGGCGGAAGGCGCCCCTTTTTGCGCGAGCGCAACAATTTCGTCGATTTCATGCACTTCATCCATCAGCGTGGCCTTGAATTTGGTCAACCGGCCGACGACATCTTCCGGCAACACCGGACGCTCACTGGCAGGGAGGCTGTACATGGCGTTCATGGCGGAGATACGCTGGGCGAATGTTTTGGTCATGGGCATGGTTCGGAAGGTGGGTATAGGGAAACTGAGGGAAACGGGCACCGTTTCGCGTTCGTCTTGCGTGACAGGCGTTACTTTACTTGCCTTTCGGCCGGTGCACACGGACATTGCAACGCAATAAAACCGCGGGTGTCACTGGCGTGCAACGGGATTGCGCGTTGCCGCAGCAGCCACTACAAAGCCTCGTTGCAAGCCCGTATGCATTGATTTAATGTAGCCTCACAAAAAAAACGGTATGGCATGCATTGACCGGTATTACCGCGGCATCCGCAATTTCAATGTTTCACAAGGGGGGGGTCATGAAACATCTTCAAGCAGCTGGTCTGCTGGTATTGGCATTGCTGTCGCTGTCCGTAGCGGCACAGGGGCCCGCAACGGCCGACATCATAATGGTCAACGGCAAGATCGCCACAGTCGATGACCGGTTCACGATGGCGCAGGCGTTGGCGATCAAAGACCGACGCGTCATCGCCAGCGGCAGCAACGACGCCGTGCGCAAGCATGCGGGGAGTTCGACCCGGGTGATCGACCTCAAAGGCCGCACTGTGATCCCGGGCCTGATCGACAACCACTCGCACTGGATCCGCGCGGCTGAACACGACGAACTGCGTTTCGACGGCGTCACCACCCGGGCCCAGGCCATCAAAATGCTCGGCGAACGCCTCGCCACCAAAAAACCGGGCGAATGGGTGGTGGTGCTCGGCGGCTGGTCGGAAGAGCAGTTCACCGACGAGGTTCGCGGCTTCCCGCTGGCAGAACTTGACGCCATCGCGCCCAACAATCCGGTGGCGCTGCAATCGATCTACCGCCACAGCTATCTGAACAGCAGCGCGCTGAAGATGGCAAAAATCGATGAAAACACACCCAATCCCCCGGGCGGAACCATCGAGAAGGACGCCGCCGGAAAAATCACCGGTCTGGTCCGCGGCGCTGGCGGTGTTGCGTTTGTAGCCGGCAAGGTGCCGCTCAAAGACCGTGAAGCCTGGCTCGATAACACGCGCAAGCTCGCCACTTATCTCAACAGCCTGGGCATCACCGCCTGGGGTGACGCCGGCGGCCGCGGCATGGGGCCGAAACATTACGAGCCGTATCAGAATCTTGCAGACCGCGACGAACTGAACGTGCGCGTGTTCTGGACCACGATCCGCCAGCCGGTTAACCCGGCCGAAGTGGACAAGGTGCTGCTGGAAATTCCCTCGCTGAAGCCGTTCCAGGGGAATGACTATTTCGACCATATCGGCTGGGGCGAGACGGTTTACCGGCCGCTGACCACGCAACTGCTGGCGCGCGGCGGCAACACCAAGCCTGAAGACCTGGCGCAGATGATGCGCATCGTGCGCGCGCTGGCGGAGAAAGGCATCTACCTGAACTCGCACGTCGAGATGGTCAACGTCATTGATGCCTTTCTTGAACAGTACGAGGCGTTGAACAGGGAGGCGCCCATCCGCGGCTTGCGCTGGTCGCTGTCGCACCTTGACCAGATCACCGACGCGCAACTGGCGCGAATGAAGCGCCTGGGAATGAACGCGCAAATCCACAGCCGGCCGTTGATCCAGGGCGTGCTGATGCATCGTGTGCATGGCGAGGCCGCATGGGACATGCCGCCGTTCCGTCGTGTGCAGGACAGCGGCATCCTGTGGGGGCTGGGTTCTGATGCCACCGCAGTGACGACGTCGAATCCGTTCTACACACTGTCATTTGCAGTGACCGGGAAAATGATCGGCGGCCATCACGTCAATCGGCAGTCGATCACCCGCGAGGAAGCGTTGATCGCGCATACCCGCAACAACGCCTACATCCTGTTCCAGGAAAACAATATCGGCTCGCTGGCGCCGGGCAAATACGCCGACCTGCTGGTACTGGACCGCGATTACTTCACGGTGCCTGCCGATCAGATCAAGGACATCAAACCGCTGATGACCATGGTCGGTGGCCGCGTGGCGTATCAGGACAGATTCTGACTGCAGTGCTGAATTTCCCACTTATCCAGATCAAGGTGAAAACAACATGAACAATTTGTGCACGCTGTCGCAAACCTGGGGCGTACTGTTCGGCCGCGCTCTGATCGCCGCCATTTTTCTGCAGTCCGGCATCGACAAACTCTTCAACTTCGACAAGACGGTCAAGCTGATGACGTCCAAGGCAATTCCGATCCCGGAGATTCTTCTGGTGCCGGCGATTGTGATCCTGCTTGTTTGCGGCGTGATGCTGCTGGTCGGCTGGAAGGCGCGCTGGGCGGCCCTGGCGCTGATCATATTCATGATCCCGTCGACGCTGTACTTCCACAGTTTCTGGACCTATCCGGAGGCGCAGTTCGTCAATCAGTTTCATCATTTCTTCAAAAACCTCGCAATCATTGGCACGCTGTTCGTGTTCATGGGCATGGGTTCGGGCGGCATGAGCATCGACAAGCCGGACAGCCACTGATCTCACCGCACCACCACCTTCAAGGGGTTTTACTGATGAAACGATTATTGATTACACTCTGCGCGGCGATGCTGATGCCCATTTCGGGCGGCGTCGGGGCCCAGGCCAGCGGCGCGGGCGAAGTTGAAGAAAAAAACATCCCGATCAAGGTCACCGAAGTCGCACCCGGCCTGTACTTCCAGTATCACCATGAAGAGTCGAACAACGCCTGGCTGGTGACTGACGCCGGCGTGCTGGTCATCGACACGCGCCAACACCCGCGGCGCGGCGAGGAACTGCTGGCCGCGATCCGCAAAACCACGGACAAGCCGATCCGCTGGGTGGTTAACACCCACGCCCACGGCGACCATTACTTCGGCAACTCGGTGTTCAAACGAGAAGGCGCAACCATCATCGCCCATCGCGACACTTACGGCATGATGCAGAACCTTTATGGGCTGGAAATGAAACGTCGCCAGGGCTATTTCAGGCAGCGCAAGTTTGACCCCGAGGAAGTGAAGCTGGTGCTGCCCGATGTCACCTTCGATTCCACAGTGACCCTGAATCTGGGCGGCCGCACGGTCGAACTGCTCTATATGGGAGCTGGCCAGAACCCCGGCGATACTTTCGTGCGCTTTCCGAAAGAAAAAGTAATTTTTGCCGGCGGACCGTTCTCCAAGAACAGTTGGCCGAACCCGTCGTTCACACCGTCGATGACCAACTGGGTCGATGTCCTGCGCAAGCTAGCGGTGATGGATGTTGACGTCTACCTCGGCGGCCATGGCGACATCGGCGCCAAGACCGACGTGTTGCACGAAGCGAAAATGCTCGAGGACTTTGACCGCGGCATGCGTGAGGCCGTGGCCAAAGGCATGAGCCGCGACGACATCGTCAAAAACGTCAAATTCGAGCAGTACCGCGATGTGCGTAACTACTACCGGATGAACCTGTTTATCAGCAGCTATTACCATTTTTTGACCACGGGCCGCGCCGAGAACGCATATCCTTGAGTTTGAGAGAAGCCGAACAGCCGGACCGGGGTCCGGCTTTTTTATTTTTTTACAGCCCACCACGAACGCATAGACTGTGCAGCGTCGGCCGGCATCAGCGGATCAGTCTGACGGCATCCGCGAGTATGTACAGCCCGAGCGCGATCAATACCAATGGCATCAGCACATGGCCGTGGCGGCGGATGCGCTCTCCGATCAGCGGGTTGTTAACCGTCAGGTAACCCAGCGCGCACCAGACTGCAATCATCACTGCGAACACCGCGACGTAGGTGCCAAGGGTCTGCGGTGCACTGGCGAACAGCGGAATATAGGCACCGAGATTGTCGCCGCCGTTGGCCACGGTCACCCCGGCCACGGTCAGGCTCTGCGCAAAGAATCCACTGCGGACCGGCTGCGCGCCGAGCGCCTCTCCTCTTTGATCATCCGCGTGGCCGCCTCTGACGAACAGCGCTGGCAGCAGACGCAAGCCCAGCGCCAGAGGCACCAGGCCGAGCAGGGCAATCCATTCCCCCGGCACTGCCAGCGCCAGCATCGCGGCGCCCGCACTCGCCAGCACCAGCACGGCAAGGCCGAGGAAATGTCCGGCAACAACTGCGCCGGCGCGCACCTGCGGATTGGCGAAAAACACTGCCAGGATCAGCAGATCGTCGATGTTGGTCGAGGCGTACACCGCGATGGCGATACCGATGTCCGCCAGCAGGGCAGCGCTCACGCGAATTCCTGCGATGGGGCTGCGCCGCGCATCAGCGCTCGGTGTCAGGCGTGTCTTTGAGCGGCAGCTTGGCGTCCAGCCTGGCCTTCAGGTCGGCAAACGGATTGAAGGTGGCCACAGGCAAATCATCCACCCCTACCGTACGCCCCGCACCGTCCTTGATCTTGGAATGCTCGTGCTCGTGGCAATAGGTGCACAGCAGCTCCCAGTTGCTGCCGTCCGGCGGATTGTCGTTGTGATCGCTGTTTTTATGATGAACTTCAAGCAGTTGCAGATTGGCGTGGGTAAAGGTGCGGGCGCAGCGCCCGCACACCCACGGATAAAGCTTCAGCGCCTGCGCACGATAGCCGGCGTCGCGTTTATCAGCCGCGCGGCGCGCGTCGAGAACCACCTTGTCGAGCCGGTCATTGTTTTGAGCCATGTCTCCCTCCCGCGCGAATTTTATGTTGCCGCGGCAAACAGTTTGTCATAGGCCTTGAGCAGCGTCTGATGCATGGCACTGCCCTGCATGTCGGCGCCAAGGGTGTCGAGCCCGAAGAACCGTTCGCTTCGGTCGAGCAGCGCCTGTGCCTGGCGGACGGTCTCTGCGCCGTAGAGCAATGTCAGCGAACGCCGGTAGTTATCCACTTCGTCGAGATTGAGCAGGCTTTCGATACAGCGGTAAACCAGATGGCGGGCAGGATTCATTTCCTGAAAATGACGGATCCAGTCGCAGCCTTCGCGCGTGGCTTCGTCGTCGCCGATCGCCAGCGCCAGCAGCGTTTTCAGTTCGCCGATGCGCAACTCCTTCCACACCGTATCCATCGGCACCGCAAGGCCGAGAATTTCCCACAACGGCCGCTCATCATTGAGGTTCATGGTCTGCAGGTCGTCGAGCAGCGCCCGGGATTCGTCATCGCTCAGATCCGGCAGTTTCACCAGCGCCGGGCGAATGCGGTTGCCGATGCTGTTGTTTTCCCAGGCGAGGTCTTCGACCGGATAGATTTCGGACATGCCCGGCACCAGGATGCGACAGCTGTAGGCGCCCTGCTCGGCAAAATCAGCGATGTAAATATCGTGGCCTTCGGCCCTGATGCAATCGCACAGCCATTCATAATCTTCGGCAGTGGTGTTACTGAAGTTCCAATCAACAAACGGGTGGTCGGGCTGGTCGCCGAGGAAATTCCAGCTGATAACGCCGCTGGAATCGACGAAGTGGATTTCGAGGTTGGACGCGAGGGTGATTTCCTCCATGTCGAAACCCGGTTCTGGAAACCCCGCCAGCGCATCCAGCGCACGGCCCTGCAGCAGTTCGGTGAGCGCGCGCTCGAGCGCAATCTCGAAACGAGGATGTGCGCCGAAACTGGCGAATACGCCCTGGTCCCCGGGGTGCAGCATGGTCACGTTCATCACCGGGTAACGGCCGCCCAGCGATGCGTCCCGTACCAGAATACCGAAACCGGCCTCGCGCAGCCCCTTGATGCCGGCGGCGATGCCGGGATAACGCGCGATCACGGCTTCCGGGACTTCGGGCAGGCACTGGCCTTCGCGAATGATGCGGTACTTGATATGGCGCTCGAAAATTTCCGACAGCGCCTGGGCGCGCGCTTCCAGCGGCGTGTTGCCTGCGGCCATGCCATTGCTGACATAAAGATTGCCGATGATGTTGACGGGTATCCAGGTCTCGGCGCCGTCATGCAGTCGTTTATAGGGCAGCGCGCAGATCCCCCGATCGACATTGCCGGAATTGAGATCGACCAGCACTTCGCTGTCAATGTCGCCGTCCGGGTTGTAGAACGCGTGCAGTTCGGGATTGAGCAACTCTTTCGGCCAGTGGCCGTCAGCGGTCGGCGCAAACCAGCGCTCCTGCGGGTAATGTACGAACGGCGCGTTGGCGCGGGTGGTGCCGAGGTGAAAATGGGTCCAGAAGTAATGGGTGCCGAGTCGCTCAAAAAATTCACCAAGCGCGCTGGCCCGGGCAGCGAGCCGGGTCGCGCCCTTGCCGTTGGCAAACAGCATCGGGCATTCGCGGTCGCGGACATGGACCGACCAGATGGATTCCACGGGATTGAGCCAGGACGATTCATCGAGATGAAAACCGCGGGCCGCCAGTTTGGCCTGCATGGTGGCAATTGTGGATTCGAGCGAGGCGTCTTTGCCGGGAATGAAGCTTTCGGTATGCATGGGGTAATCAGTCGTAATGTAGGGCGCGGTAGTGGTGCCTGCCGGTGCCCCTCCGCGCCTGCGGCAGCACCCTGAATTAAGGTTTGGCTGCGGAGATTACCATCTGCAGCCGGGCAAGCCAGTCTTCGACCCGCCGCCGGTTGGCGCCGAGGTCCCAATAACCCACACGGGACGCCGAATACAGGGCCAGTGTCGATTGCTGCGGCGACAGCGCAATGATGTGAACGCGGACATCATCCTTGAAACCGAAGACTGCCGAAGTAAACACGATGTGCAGGCCATCCGCGGTTTCAGAGTTGACGGCGGCACCCCCGGTCTGCTGCACGACCGTCTTCACGGCTGCATGCAATGCAGCGGCTGGCACCGCAAAATGGGGCGCTACGGCATCCGGTTTGACGGCATAGTCTGCGGGCGCAGCCAGCCAGTGATTCGGCGAGCCCGGTCTTTGCAGGTTTTTGAAAAATGATTCCATAACAGGTGATGTGCGCGCCGCATCATGGACGGCAACCGCTCCGGGAGCTACAGTCTTGGCCATTATCGCCTGCGGCAGTACGATCAAAGCCGCGCATACCACCAGGAACCTCACCATGCTCGACCTCACCGGATATGGACGCCTCGCCAAACTGACCACGCTGACGGACAGAATGATAAACGATGCGTCGCAGGACGCACTGATAACCGCAACGCGGCTGTTGGCACTGCAGGTATCCACTTACCAGCGGCTGCACGGGGCGCTGCCGATGGACGAAAATATTGATCTGCTGGAAAGCAAGGGCCTGACTGAAATGCAGGCTGACCGCGTCGCCGACGGTCTTGAAGTGCTGGCCATGGCGCTGGCCACGATCCGGGACGACGAGCCGGACCCGTCACTGCAGTAGGCAACGTTCCCGGGTATTCCTCGACTTCATAGCCGGACATGGCCGGTTTAACCGCCGAGCGACTGATCCTGCTTGCTGAACCATGCCAGCGCATGATCGAAATGCTGCGCGTCAAAGTCCGGCCAGTATTCATCGCGAACATAAAAATCCGCATATACCGACTGCACCGGCAGAAAACCACTCAGGCGCCGTCCGCCGCCCCAGCGCACGATCAGATCGAGGCGCGAGACGGCGTCAGAACGAAGTCCACCGTTTTTCAGGCCGGCGAGATCCCATTCCCAGCCATAGTTGACAAGCAGATTCACTTTCATGCCTTCGCCCTGGCGCTGCCGGAACGGCTTCAGCGCAGACGGAAACTGGGCAGAGGTCTCGTCGCCGACCACCAGCAATGCGGCGCCCCGGCTTGCCACATCAAGACCGAATGCGACACAGGCGTCACTGAATGCCTGCTTCTGGATGGAAGGGCGGCGGGTGTTATCCTGGGTAAATCCGTAAATCGAGATTTCACTGATCCCGCAATCCCGGCATTTCTCGTAAAGCTGGAGCCCCGGACTGATGCCGTAGGCATAACCCGCGCCTTTGGGCAGACCATGATCGCTGGCCCAGCGACGATTGCCGTCGGGTATAAAACCGACGTGGCGCGGCAAGGATTTTCTTGCCATCGAACTCCTCAGTGCCCCCGAACACCAGGTTTGCAGTTGTTCATTGTTCGCTAATCAGCAAACCGGGCAACACCCGCGTCCGGCACAAAGGGCAGCGGATAGCTGTTGGTTCAGCTTTGAGCAGCATACGGTCCATATCACCGCCGCAGTCAGCGCACAGACCATAACTGCCATCAGCAATCCGGTCGAGCGCCACCTCGATCTCGCGCAGCTCCTGGCTGCGTCGTATCACCAGCACCATCTCATGATCTGCAACGCAGGGGCCACCCATCGGATCCTGCAACGCTAAAGTAGCGGCTTTCCTCCCACCGACATCAGCGATCTGCTCGCGCACTTTTTCCAGCAACTGTCTGCGTTTTGCTTGCAGCAGTGTGCTGAATTCGTAGCAGTGCATTCTCGGCGTAGGGGATGCATTGCCACTGCGAGCGGAAGTCGCCGGGTCCTGGAAATGGGTACTGGCATTGGTGCTGCAAGTCTCAGTCGCCAAAGTACCCGACAAAGGCAGATAGGAAAATTGCTGTGGTTGGCTCATGGTCATTCTCCCGTTGCAGGATCGATGGAAACCGGGGATTCCACGGCGGTTTTTCGAATAGCGTGGCGGCAAGCGCCTGCATGTTTACAGCACCGTTACAACGCTGAACCCGGTCCGATAATAAGCCGGCTGGAAAAATTGCTATGTACGGCGCCACACATACAAAGATTCTCTGCGCAGGGAATATCCGGCTCTGGTCAGACACCCGACGAAAAACCTTTGCAACCACTAATTTTGGATAACTCATGAATCGCACACTGATTGCCAGCATCCTGATGGTCGCATCTGGTTTTGCCAATGCCGGCCTATCGTTCGTACCGTCTGCGACGGAAAACCGCACCGAGGTCTTTGATGTCGCAGGGTTCCCCGCTTTTGCCGTCGGCAGTGCGGTGCCGGTTGGTCAACTGGTCACCTCGGAACTTGGAACTGCGACGTTCACTTATCTCGGCCAGGAATCGGGTTACATCAACTCCCTGCATCTGCCCAACGGGTCCAATCTGTTTGAAAGCAATGCCATCGGGACATCGATCAGCTTGCTCGTAACGGCGCTCGGCGTTGTGCCCTTCAGCTTCAGGGAAATCGTCAGCCCGGCACTCGCGTCCGCGGCCAATGGCGGCCCCTGGAGCCCCAACACTTCAATCGGCCTGATTGGGCAGAACATGAATGTTCTGGGCAACAATTATTCTTTTGTGCTCGGTTATAACGACAGCGCCGGACTGGCCAACTTGGGTGACTGGGATGACTTTGCGGTTGGTGTCAATTTTGCCAGCCCCGCACCCGAACCTGGCACCTACGGCATGCTGGTTGCCGGTCTGGGACTGCTGGGATGGGTGGGGCGACGGCGCAAGCAATAATCGTTCGACAGAAGCCCGCTCGTTGATAAAAAAGTGCGCTCATACACAGTGCACTTTTTTACGTTCGTTGCAGGTTGCAGCGCGTCCTTTAACCGGTTTATTCGACCTTGAGACCGGCCTGCTTGATGACCTTGCCCCAACGCGCGATCTCGGACTTGATGTATGCGGTAAATTCCGCCGGCGTACTACCTACCGGAATGACCGCTTCCTCGACAAGCTTGTTGGTGATCGCGGGAGACTTGGTGATGCGGATGATTTCGGAAGACAGTTTTTCGATCGCGTATTTGGGTGTGCCCGCCGGCGCCACCACGCCGTACCAGGAACCGGTTTCATAACCCTTCAGGCCGGACTCCGCCACGGTCGGCACATCAGGAATCGCCGCCGAACGTTTGCCACCAGTCATCGCGATCGCGCGCAGCCGACCCGCTTTCACCTGGGGCAGCATCGCCACTGCGCTGGAGAACATTACCTGCACCTCACCCGCCATCAATTCGGTCAAGGCGGGGGCCAGTCCCTTGTACGGGATATGGGTCATTTTGGTACCGGCCATCATGTCAAATAATTCTACGGCCATATGCGAAGAACCGCCGGCGCCGTTGGAGGCATAGTTGATCGCACCGGGTCGGGCTTTGGCCAGCGTGATCAGATCCTTCACTGATTTTGCCGGTAATGACGGATGAACCACCACCAGCAGCGGCGCCGAGGCGATCAGGCTGATCGCATCAAAATCCTTGATCGGATCGTACAGTGGCTTTTTCGTCAGGTTGGGATTGAGACCATGGCTGCCGACGCCAGCGAGGAAAATCGTGTAACCATCGGCAGGTGCGGCAGCGGCAATCTGCGCTCCCAGCGCACCCGCGGCGCCGGGGCGGTTATCGATGGCCACCTGCTGGCCGAGCGATGCCGCCATCTGCTGGCCGACAAGCCGCGCAATGGTGTCGTTGCCGCCTCCCGGGGGAAACGGCACGACGAATCGGATGGCCTTGCTGGGATATCTGGCGGGATCTTCGGTGGCCGCGGCTGCGGACGCGATAGCCGGCAGCAGGGAAGCGACACAGGCCGCAAGTACCACAGCGCAGCGGTTGGGGAAGGCGGTCATCATTAATTTCCTCAGCGGATTGGGTAAGATTGAACCCGCACGATTTTACGCCCGTCATCATCAGTACGCACCCCCGACGATGCCGGTTCGTGGTTTATTCCAGCGCGCGCAACGCGCCGCTGGTCACGCGCAGCCGTGTCGCCAGCTCCCGGCCTAGATTCCGATACAGCTTTACACCGAGCTGGGGATATTCGCGCACAATCCGTGCAACTTCTTCCGCACCCAGCGTATACAACACGACGCTCTCGCCCTTGGCGAAAGCATCGGCTGAACGACGTTCCCCCTCGAGCATTGCCATTTCTCCGAAAAACACGCCCGGCACAAAAGTTGCGAGCCGCCGCGCCCGGTTCTGATCGGTGAGTTGCAACTTGATACTGACCGATCCCCGCGCAATCAGATAAATCCTGTCGCCGGCGTCGCCTTCGCGGAACACCACGTCACCATGCGCCAGTTCCTGACGCTGCAGCATCGAGCACAGCGTAATCATTTCATGTTCATCAAGTCCGGCAAGCAGCGCCATGTCTCGGGGGTTGAGCTCAGGGCTATCTTCGAAGCGGTCGCGCTCCAGCAACTGATCCTCGGTCCACTCCAGCGCGCGGTCGAGATCAGCAAACCAGTATTCAGTAGCGACAACCGCAGCAACGCCCATGGCCCGCAAATATCGCCCTTGGCCCGCATCAACTTGCAGGTGGCTCATCAGCACCCGGATGTTGCGGCGGGCTGCCGTAAGGCAGATGGTTTCCAGCGCCCGCGCGCCGCTGGCATCGACCTCGGTTACGCGGCGAAAATCGAGAACGACATAGCGGACTTCATCGGGCAGATTTTCAACCTCCATCTGCAGGTGATCGGCGGTACCAAAAAAAATGGTGCCCTCAAGCTCGAAAATGCGGATTAGTCGGCCCAGCGGACGCAGCATCGCCCGTTCTTCCCCGCTGCGTATCTTCAGCGAAGCGCGGACCGTGCCGTCGAGCATCCTGCGAACCGGAGAACCGCTCAATTTAATCAGCAGCAGAAACACCGCGGCTGCAATACCGACGGCAAACGCCGCCATCAGGTTCAACACCAGCATCGACAGGGTAACGGCCAGCACCACCGCCAGGTTCAGAAGGATTTCACGACGGTCCGCGCCTTCCATACCCAGTCGCCGGACGAGATCCCGCGTCCAGCGGTCAACCAGCGTCAGCGCGGTATAAATGATGACGCCGGCCAGCGCAGCCACCGGCACGCGCGCAATCAATGGGCTGAGCGCAAACAGCGACAGCAGCATGAACAGGGCGTGAAACAGTGAGCAGCGCGAGGTCCGCCCCCCGCTGAGATACCCCGCAGCCCGGGTGTGCGTGCTGGCAGCCGGTGGTATGGCGCCGAATGCGGCGGCGAGCGCGGCGGCGGCGCCCTGTCCCTTGAGCAAGCGATCGCTGTTATGACGGCTTCGGGTCACCGGGTCGATAACCACTGCTGCCAGCAAACCATCCAGTGCCGCCACGGCCGCCAACAACAACGCACTCGGTAGAAGAAAAGCCAGCCAGTCTAAAAAATCCTCGCGCACTGCAATATGCATCATCGAGACCAGTTCGCGCGGCGCAAATGACGTGGCCGGCAGCTCGCTGACCAGCGCGCCGACGGCATCGGGCGCCATGGCAGCAATCAGATAATGCAGAAGCACGCCTGCGAGCAATCCGCAAAGCATGACCGGGACTTTGGTCATCCGCGGCGCCAGAAAAATCACCGCGATAACCACTACCGTGACCAGCAGACTGGCGGGCCGGATCACCCCGGCATGCGTAATCAGGTCACCCAGCGGCATGCTCGCTTCAACGCCCAGCATCGGTCCGATCTGCGACACGATCATCAAAATGGCAATGCCGTTCATGAACCCCGCAATGACCGGGTACGGTACAAATTTGATGGCGCGCCCCAGCCGAAGCGCTCCAAAACCCATCTGGAGAAGGCCGGACAGGAACACCGCAATGAACGCGAGCGTAAGCACTTGCGGCACATCAGGACCCTGGGGCGTCTGCAATTGTGGATGCGCGACTAATGCCGACAGAATGCCGGCAAAAACCATCGTCACCGAAGTCCGGGTACCCATCATCATGCAGGTGCCGGCGGGAATCACGCCCGATACAAAGCTGCCGACGACAACCGATAACAGCCCGGCAACCACGCCCACCGGCGCCCAGGCTGGTCCGAGCGCGGCGAAGGCCAGCAGCCCCAGCCCCATCGCATGGGGAATGGCAATCAGTGCGGCAGTGAATCCGCCCGCAAGATCACCCATCAAAACGCGCAGCGTTTTCCCGGCCGATAGGCTGCTTACGCCGGCAACAGCTTGGTTTTTATTGAAAGACAATCACTTCACCCTGTTACTGCATAAGGCTGTTATTGGGGCCATGGGAAGATATAGCTTCCGACCTGCGTATGGCCTCTGCTTGAACCCTGCCGGCAGTATAAACACAAGTTACCCCGGTAATGCCGACGCGCGCCCGGGCGGATTACAGACGGGGCTGCGGGCGGGTAAACTCCAGCCTCCGTCGCACGCCACAGGTTGAACTCATGACGATTGCCAGCATCCACGCCGCCGTTGAACACATCAAACCGGTACGCGCCGCCGACGCGTATGCAGGTCAGGAAAGCCTTAGCTATGTGCGCTGCAAGGTCACCACCGGCGACGGCGTCACCGGCATCGGCGTCACCGGTCGCTTCCTTTCTGCCGAGGTCGCGCACCTGCTCAATGGCGGCATTGCAGAAACGGTAAAAGGTCTTGATCCGTTGGACATCGAAGCCGTGACCCTGGCGCTGGCGAAAAAATTCAATCCGCGGCAGTCCACCGGCGTATTCATATCGGCAATGTCCGCTCTGGATCTTGCGCTGTGGGACATCAAGGGCAAGCAGTTCAATCAACCCGTTGCGCGGCTGATCGGCGGCGCGCGGACTGCCGTGCCCGCCTATGCCACCGTCGGGCTGCCCGCCTTCACAGAAAGCGAACTGATCAACGCCTGCACTACTGCGCTCAGCTCGGGATTTCACGGCGCAAAAATTCTCGTCGGCGCCGGCCGCAGCATCACCGAGGATGCGCAGCGCATTCGCGCGGTGCGCGACGCCATTGGACGGGCGCCGCTGATGCTCGACGCCAACTGCGCCTACACCGTGGCCGAGGCCAAACGTTTGGCGACGCTGGTTGCGGATTGCGATATCGCATTTTTTGAGGAACCGGTGCGCGGCAACGATATCGCCTCGCTGGCGGAACTGCGGCGTGCGACATCCATTCCTCTGGCGTCGGGTCAGATGATTCAGTCGATCACCTGGTTCCGTGACGTTCTGACCACCGGCGCGCTCGATATTCTGCAGCCCAACGCGGCCTTCTGCGGTGGTCTCAGCGCCATGCTGCGCATCCTCGCAATGGCCGAAGCGCACGGCATCGCGGTCACCGGTGCCGGCGGCTATGAGGCGGCAAACCTTCCGGCGATGGCCGGCCACGCGCACGGCGGCATGCTCGAAGTGCACGGCGCACACGCCGCGCTGCGCAGCCGTTTTGCGACGCATCCGGACTTCCACGACGGCAAGCTGCACGTTCCGGACGTTCCGGGCCTGGGTTTCTCGCTGCTCGACTGAAAAACGCAACGGCGGCGGCCGCTATAATAACTTCGCACACGGCACCACCTCCAGACAGGACAATGACCGCATGGCTGCAAAGATCACGGCGCTGACCAAACCGGCAAGACTGCCCGCAGTCATCCTGTTCGCGGAAACCCGTGGCTTCACGCGCACCTCGTCCATGTTGCAGGCGGAAGTGGTGCTGAGCCAGGCGGCGGTTTTTTTTGAAATGGTCAGCACCGCCAGTGAGCGCAACGGCGGCACCGTGCACAACGTGCTCAATGACACGCTGATGGCCTTTTTCGTGGGCCCCGACCGTGCGCATCAAGCGGTGCAGGCTGCTCAGGAAATCCAGCGCGGTTTCGACGTCATTGAAGAGTCATGGACTCGCGATTTCGGTATCCGTGCCGCGGTCGCGATGGGCCTGCATGCCGGCGACGCGGTCATCGGCATCCCCGGCAATGCGCCGATGATGATCATCGGCGACAGCATCAGCATTGCGACGCGCCTGCTGCATCGGGCACGTGCCGGAGAGTTCGTCATTTCCGCGCCGGTGATGGATGCGCTCGGCGACAACCGCACTGCGCTGGATGCTGAACCGCTGCCGCCGCTGGAAATTCCGCGCCGCGACCCGGTGCAGTTGTTTGGCGTATTGCGCGACGCCCGCCTCGACTTCACCTGAATGTGGCACCCTTCAGCCGAATAGTTATAAGCATTTGTTTTTATTAACATTTTTAAAGGCCTCCATGAGCAACGATGCGCAGTCCGCCGACACCCGCCGCTTCAAGCTGATTCCCGTCGACCAACTGACGCCGGAACAGCAGGCGCTGACCGATGCGATCAAATCCGGTCCGCGCGCAAAACTCGCCAGCTCCGGCGCATCGAAACCCGGGCCTCTGGGCGGACCGTTCAACGTCTGGCTGCGCAGCCCGGGCATCGGCAATCTGGTGCAACAACTCGGCGAAGAAATCCGCTTTCGCAGTTCGCTCGCCGGCAAGCTCAATGAACTCGCCATCCTCGTCACCGCGAGAAACTGGACCTCGCAATACGAATGGGTTGCCCATCACAAGCTCGCGTTGGAAGGCGGCCTTGATCCGAAGATTGCCGAGGCCATTGCTCAGGGCCGCCGTCCCGCCGGCATGGATGCCGACGAAACACTGGTCTACGAATTCTCATCGGAACTGCAGCAAACACAAGGCGTCAGCGACGCGATGTATGCGCGCGCGGCTGCCCGCTTCGGAGAACGCGGCGTGGTCGACCTGATTTCGGTCAATGGCTTCTATGTGCTGGTGTCGATGTGCCTGAACGTCGACCGCACGCCGGTGCCGCCGGGCACCCCGCTGCCGCTGCCACCGCTAAATAAATAACGTCGCGGTCATTTGTTTGGTGGCGGTGCATCTGTAGGGCTGCGCGGGGTGAGCCCCGGGCAGGTTTATTCCGGCTGTATGCCTGCCTCGCGGATCAGCTTCGCCCACTTGTTCATCTGGGTGTTGAAAAACGCCGTGAATTCCGCCTGCGTATCGCCCACCGCATCGGCGCCCTGCTGCCGCAGTTGTTCGCGGGCATCGGGCGCGGTGATGATGCGTGCGATCTCGGCATTGAGTTTGGCCATCACCGGCTTGGGTACGCCCGACGGTACTGCCACGCCATAAAATGACACCGCCTCGAATCCGGGCAGCGTCTCGGCAATCGCCGGGACTTCCGGCAGGGCCGCGGTGCGCTTGAGTGCGCTGACGCCCAGCGCACGCAGCTTGCCGGCTTTCACGTGCGGCAGCGTCGGCAGGATGGTACCGAACATGCAGGACACGCGGCCGCCGAGCAGATCCAGCGTCGCCGGATTGGCACCCTTGTACGGCACATGCGTCATTTTGACGCCGCCCATATTGGCCAGCAGTTCCGCGGCGAGATGCGTTGTCGATCCGTTGCCGCCGGAGGCATAAATGATGCTGCCCGGCTTGGCCTTGGCCAGCGCCAGCAGTTGCGCAACATTGTTGGCTGCAACGGCGGGATGGGTCACCAGCAGGTTCGGTGAAAACGCCAGGTTGACCAGCGGCTGCAGGTCTTTCGCGGTGTTGTACGGCAGTTTTTTCTGCAGCATGGGGTTGACCGCGGTGCTCAATGAAACCATCAGCATGGTGTGGCCGTCAGCCGGCGCGCGCACGGCCAGTTCAGTGCCGATCACGGTGCCGCCGCCGGGACGGTTGTCGATGACGACCTGCTGGCCCCACAACTCAGTCAGCTTGACGCCAACCATGCGCGCCAGTTGATCATTGGGGCCCTGCGGCGCAAAAGGCACGATCATGCGCAGCGGTCTGCTGGGAAATCCGGATGCGCCATCCGCGGACTTCGGTTGCGCAGCCAGTGCAGGCATTGCGCAGACGACAGCGCTCAGGACAACGACCAGACCGCCGTTGTATCGGGTTGCAATGGTCATGCTGCGTCTCCGTTCAGGTTGGTGATTTTTTGTCATAAACCGTCTTGGGCAGAATACGGTAATTGGCACTGGCGCGACAGGCCAGCACACCATCCTCGCCATAGACTTCGGCTTCGGTGAACATCACACTGCGGCCGCGTTTGATCACGCTGCCTTTGCAGGTGATCTCGCCTTTCGCCGGCGCGAGGTAATTGAGGGTCATGGTCATCGTCGCCACGCCCATTTCCATGTCGACCAGCGAACGCACGGCCTGCGACATCGCCGCATCGATGATCGCAGCCACGGTTCCGCCGTGCACTTCGCCGCGGCTGTTGCCGAGATGGGGCTGGAACGACAAACGCACTTGGGAGCGGCCATCTTCGAGACCGTCGAGGTGGAACCCGAGGTGCTTGTAGAGCGGAACCGAAGAACGCCATTGCGGCGCCGGTGATGTTTTTGCAGTCATGATCATCAGAATTTGAGCGGTCTGCCGATGTTACACCGGCGCCGCCTGCCGCCGCGGGCTTGAGTCCACGACTTGCCAGGCGCATGATGCGCCGTCAACGCATCGGGGGAGGCCCATGAAAATCAAACGCATCGAACATGTCGGCATCGTCGTCCGTGACGTCGAAGCCAGCCGCAAGTTATGGGAAGGCTGTTTCGGCATCAAGCTCGGCGGCACCGAAGACAACGCCACGCGGCGGCTGGCGCTGTACCCGGTCGGCGATTCCATGGTGGAACTGATCGCTGGCCTGACACCCGACAGCAAGCAGTCCAAAATGATTGCCGAAGGCAAGGGCGGGCTCAATCACGTCTGCCTCGAAGTCGAAAACATCGATGAGGCCCTGGCGGAATTAAAAGCCAAGGGCATCCCGCTGCTCGACCCGGTACCGCGCATCGGTCATGCCGGATGCCGCATCGCGTTCCTCGACCCGTCAGCGACGGAAAACTGTCTGATCGAACTGGCGGAACTGCCAGCCGGCGGCGCGCACCACGACTGAGCCCATCATGCGCCGAAAGTCATGGCTCATTTTATTAACCATCGCGGCAGCAGGGCTCGCGGGATGCACTTCACGCGGGGTCTAAGAGGGGATGCAGCAGCTGCAAGCGATCAAAAATCCGCCAGCGAGCGGCCAGCCCGCGCAGCGCCAACCCGGATATGATGAATACAAAACCGGGCGCCGTTAGGCGATCACGCCTGAAGGCCGCTGAGCAAAGGCCCTGGTTTATTTTTTCAGCGCAGCCTGCAACAGATCTGCGACCACTTCATTGACCGCTATCTTGCGCTCCTGCGCCAACGCATTCACCTGCGCAACCAGATCGCGGTTCAGTTTGACGGCAAACGGAATCAGCCCCGCCGCCTGATCGAGGCGGCGCTGCTCACGGCGATCGGGTGCCGCCGTGCCGCCGAATCGATCCGGCGTCGCGGCTTTTTTCATTTTGTTGACGATCTTCAGCGCGTTGTACTTTTGCAGTTCGGACGGTTTCATGGCCATGATTGCGGGCTCCCGGTTCAGTACTGTGCAGAATCAGAAATAAAAAGGCCGCGCGAACTGCGCGGCCCTGGAAACTAATATTGGCGTTTACTGCGGGGGTTGCTGCGGCCCGCCGCCACCCACATTACCGTTGCCGCCGCCTCCGCCGCCTCCACCACCACCGCCCCGACGTTTGCCGGGACGTTTATGGAATTTCTTGCCGCCTCCACCACCGCCGCCAGGGTTTTTACCCTGACCCTGCGGGCGGCCGCCGCCCATTTTGGGCTGGCCGCTGCCGCTGGACATCACGCCCATGCTGCGGCGCTGTTGTTGAGGATCGGGCGCGCCGGGACGATTGCCAGATGCGAGCGCGATCTCAAGCTCATTGAGTTCATCCCACTCGGCATCTGTCCGATTGCGATCGGGGATGGCCAGCAGTTCCTGCATGCGCTGGCGCGGTGAAACGGGGGGTTGGGGGGGTAGCGAATCGTTCATAAGCTGTCATTATCGCACTGTACGCGGCAACCTTCAATTAAAACAACAAGTTAGCGTACTGATCGCCGCCAAGCCGTTGATTTTGTGTGGCCTAGGCCAGCGCTTGCAGTATCAGGGTGTGCAATAGCTGCCGGTGGTAATAGCGAATAGCGCCGGGGGCGTGGGCCATAAACACCGTCACCAGTTCCTCGGCAGGGTCGACCCAGAAATAGGTTCCGGTGGAACCCGCCCAGTGAAATTCACCCGCAGTGCTGGGCATGCCGCCGCGCCCGCTGCTGCGCCGAACCGCAACACCGAGTCCGAACCCGTAACCGCGGATGTTCGGGTAATCATTGAGTTTGCCGAGATCTACCTCGGGCCCGAGATGGTCGCTGGTCATGAATTCAACGGTCTTGCGCGACAACACGCGCACGCCGTCGAGTTCCCCGCGATTGAGCAGCATCTGTGCAAAGCGCAGATAGTCAGCGGCGGTGGATACGGCACAGCCACCGCCGCAGTCGAACTTGTGCGGCGTGGTGCCGTCGCGCAACGTTTGCGCTTCGCCCGTTACAGGATCTCGCGCCAGCGCCCGTGCATAACGCGCCACCTGACCGGCGGGTACGGTGAATGCGGTATCGCGCATTCCCAGCGGCCTGAACAGACGTTCATCGAGGAAGCGTGAAAGTGGCATGCCGGCGACGGCCTCAATTGCCAGTCCCAGAACATCCAGACCCAGGCTGTATTCCCAGCTCGATCCCGGCTGGTAATGCAGCGGCAGCGATGCGAGCTGGGCCAGAAATTCCGGGCCCGTCCATTTCGTCGATGCAACATCGGATGAAAACGGATACCGCGCATACAAGGCCTTGTCGCCGCGGCCGTAGCTGAGTCCCGCGGTGTGGCGCATCAGGTCTTCGATGGTCATTTCACGCAACGCGGCTTCGGTGGGACCACCCGGGGCGCCATCGCACTGCGGTGGATTGACGCGCATGCCGGCAAGTTGCGGCAGGTAATGGCGCACCGGCTGGTTGACCGCCATGCGGCCCTCTTCACACAACATCAGCGCGCCGACGGTGACCAGCGGTTTGGTCATCGAAGCAATGCTGAACAGGGCATCGGCGGGCATCGCGACCCCTGCAGCCGGATCAAGATGGCCGAAGGTTTCGCAATACGCCAGCTTGCCGCGGCGCGCAATCATCAGCACCGCGCCCGGCAATGCATTGCGCACCACTTCTGCCTGCAGCGCAGCCGCGATGCGCGGCAACCGGTCGGCGGATAATCCCAGCGCCTGTGGTTCGGCACGCGGCAGTGGTGACGGAGCGGTGATTTCAGGTTTGTTCATGCGCTGTCCTAGTAATGCGGCGGAATTTCATGGGTCGGGGCTTCGGACTCGGGGGGCAGACTGCGCTGCAACTGCAGACGAAGGTCGCGCACCTGCTGCTCGAGTTCGGTGAGGCGCTGCTGCTGTTGCGCCACCGTGCGATTCAGTTCCTCCAGCAGATCCTCATTGAAGCTCAGCTTGATTTCGATTTCTGCGAAGCGGGATTCATCCATGGCGGGCCTTATTCCGGCGCGCGCACAAGAATGCGTACACCCTGGCATTCGATCTGCTGTCCGGCACGGATTTTCGCGGTTTTGCGGCTCTCGGACTGACCATCGACGGTAACCGCACCCGCGGCAACCAGCTGCTTGCCGCGGCCGCCGCTATCGGCAAGGCCGGCGAGCTTCAGCAGATCGCACAGACGGACATGTTCGTCTTTCAATTGAAAATGGCGGGTTTCCACGGGATTCCTGGGTATTAATACGGAATATACGAATACTGAAAATTCGGAAACAATCGGAAACATGATACTGGAACCCGGATGCGGGGAACCATATGCCGGCACCGCGTTCGAAATGAGGTAACCAGTACCACAGAGACATTATTTGCCCGCGCCCGCAGCGCACCACCCCGTTATCAAGTCATTTATGCCCGCAACATACATTATCGGAATCCTTGTTCTGCTCCAGGTGGCGGGTTGCGCCGCCATGGGCTCTGAGCCGGTCAGCGAACCCTTGCAGGGCGGCACTGTCGTCGTGGAGCGACTGCCTTCCGCTGCGACGCAAGATCAGTCCAGCCCGGCAGAATTATTGCAGCGTATGGAGATGCCCGGCGGAACGTTGATTATTGAGCGGCTCCCTCCCCTGCCCGAAGAGGTTCCGCAAGTACCGGTTGCCGCAGCGCAGCCGATTTCACCCGTAATCCCGCCCACGGCTCCCGCAGTTGCGACCCCTGAAAAAACACCGCCGCCAGCCACGGCCGCAACCGTAATTCCCGAAAACGCTGCAAGTAACGGCACAGCAGACAAACCTGCGGCAAAACCGCCGGTCAAAGTAACCGCGCCTGCGGTCCGGGTGCCGCCGCCGCAGAAACCCGTCGCCGCAGCGCGGATCTCCCCGTCGACTCTGGATCTGAATGCGCTTGAACAACGGCTCAAGGACACCGACGCCATCGGCGTATTCACCAAGATTGCCCTGAAAAACCAGGTTGACGATTTGCTGAAACGCTTCAAGGCGCACCACGATAGCGATGGCAAGTCTGCACTCGCGCAATTGCGTCAGAGTTATGATCAGTTGTTGCTGAAAGTAAATGATGTGCTGAAAGAAGGTGACCCGTCCCTGGCTCGCGAGATCATGGGGTCACGCGAGGCGATCTGGGGCGTACTCGCCGATCCGGTAAAGTTTGCCAAACTCTGATTCTGGTAAAGGAACCCTGCAACATGAATTCCAAAAAAGGAAGCCGGACGTTAGTCCTGGCGGCAATGATGGTTAGCGCGGGCCCGGCCTTTGCGGCTGAAAACGATGCTCTCGCCAAAGATCTGACTTCAACAATCACCCTGATGGGTTTACCTTGCGGCCAGGTCGTGAATGTCGTGACCCAGGGCAACCGCGATTACATCGCGACCTGCAGCGACAAAAACCGTTACCGCATTTACCTCAACCCCCAGGGCAAGGTCGCCGCGGAAAAACGCTAAGCGCTACCGCTCTTGCAGCGGGTGCTTATCTGCCGGTTTCAGTGAAGACATGCACTGTGCCGACTTCTTCGGCCAGCACCTGCTCTATCGCCACGACGTAACCCAGGTTCGCACCCAAGCGCTGTTTCACCGCAGCGATGTCGATGGTGCCGGACATCGTGGGCCCATCATTGACCACCGCATGCGCAATCAGCACCACGGCATGCCGCAAGCGCGTGTCCTCCTCAACCGCCGGAACCGCCGTCAACGCGGCCAGCGCTTGTTCTGCACGTAGCGCAGCGCGGCCGTGGACGCCGCTGCCGGCGAAGACCCCGACAAATCCCCCCGCCAATACCGCGAAGCCCAGCACCCCGGCGAGCACTGTGCCCCACGGCGGCGGCAATTTGATGCCAAGCTGTGGTATCAGCAGAAATAGTGCGATAGCGGCTATCACCACCAGGCAACCGTAGGGTCGCGGATTGCGCGGCGGCGGTTCGGCGGCAATGCGCCGCCATTCATCCACAATGGCTGCACGCTGTTTGGAGGTGAATTCAGGTGTTGGACTCATGTCGACCTCTCAGGTGAGCCATGTCTGCGAACAAGTTATCATTGCGCGCGTTACTCTGCCAGGAAATGAAACCACCATGTCGACTGCATCCTCGAACGCCCCCCCCACCGTGTCATCCGGTGACCGCGCAACCCCACAGATCACCAGCGCCAATGCGCCTCCCGCGCTGCGCATGATGCTGGCGCTGGAGGATTTTGAAGCACCGGCGAGCCGCTACATCCCGCGCCCGATCTACGGTTATGTTTGCGGCGGCGTCGAACGCAACGTAACACTCACCTGGAACCGCTCCGTATTTGACGATCTGGCGCTGGTTCCGCGCATGCTGGTCGGCGTTTCGCAACGCTCGCAGAAAACCGAACTGTTCGGCCGCAGCTACGATTCGCCGTTCGGCATTGCGCCGATGGGCGGCACATCGCTCGCCGGTTACGAGGGCGATCTCGCACTGGCGCGTGCCGCTAAAGCCAACAACATCCCGATGATCCTCAGCGGAGCCTCGCTGACGCCGCTGGAAAAAGTACGCGCCGCAAGTCCGCACAACACCTGGTTCCAGGCCTATCTGCCCGGCGAGGAACAGGCCATCACCGAACTGGTTGAGCGTGTTGCCAAAGCCGGTTATGACACGTTGGTGCTGACGGTGGACATTCCGGTGGGTTCCAACCGTGAGAACAATGTGCGCAACGGTTACAACGCACCGCTGCGGCCCAGCCTGCGCCTTGCACTGCAATGCCTGGCCCATCCGCGCTGGCTCATCGGTACTGCGCTGCGCACGTATTTCACTACCGGCATGCCGCATTTCGAAAACATGGGCAAACGCACGCCGCTGGTATCCAGCACCGCGGTGCGCGAACGCGCCAACCGCGACCATCTGAACTGGGAACATGTCGCGCTGATGCGCCGGTTGTGGAAAGGCAAACTGATCATCAAGGGCATCCTCGCCAGGGAGGATGCAGTGATCGCACGCGAACACGGCGCCGACGGCATCATCGTTTCCAACCATGGCGGCCGCCAACTCGATTCAGCCAGTTCGCCGCTGCGTGTGCTGCCCGGAATCGTCGGCGTGGCCGGCGACATGCCGGTGATGATCGACAGTGGCTTCCGCCGTGGCACCGACGTGCTGAAAGCGCTGGCGCTGGGCGCAAAGTTTGTCTTTGTCGGTCGTCCCATGCTCTATGCGGCTGCTGTCGCCGGCGAAACCGGGGTCAGTCATGCGATCCGGCTGCTGCGCGATGAAGTGGATCGCGACATGGCGATGTTAGGTACCAATGCGATCACCGAAGTCTCCAGCCAGTATCTGATGCCAGCCCGCAGTTTTGACGGGTTCGGCAACGCCTGACACGATAAACATCTCACCCCGGCAATAGCCGGTTGGCGCGTGTAATCCCTGAATAATCAGGGATTACGCCACCAGACCTTTAAATAAATATGTTTAAAAACAAATATTTATATTAACTTGTCCATATTGTCAATTTAAATTGTCAACGATAACCCAGGCGGTCTAGAATTTCCCCGCGGCGCAGCTTGCTCTGCACCGGGCACAACCAACAAATCAAACGAGGAGAACTTCATGAAGCCATCAACCCTGGGCGCCATCGCTATGACGGCGCTGCTCACCGGCTGCGCCGTCAGTCCGGAGCTGGTCAGCTGCCTGCAACCCAACCGCCGTGTCGCAATTGAAGTCACCGGCGCCAAGATCAAGCCTCCGGCAACACCTGGCGGCAAGGCAGCCAAAGAAAATGTGTTGCTTAAAACCATGGCGCAAGGCGATTCCGCCTTTGATCATGGCAGCGCCATGTTGAAAGCCGGCGGCAAGGCTGAATTCGACAAACTGGTAGATCTGCTCAACAACGGCGTCAAAAAGGATCCGCGTCCGACAGAAGTTAATTCGATCATTATTACCGGACATGCCGATCGCACCGAACTTGAAAGCGGGAAGGCCGATCTAGATGAGGAGCGAGCCCGCAATGTGCAGTCCTATCTGACGGCAAAAGGACTGAATCCGAAGCTGATGTTCTGGGAAGGCAAGGACGCCCGCGAGCCGATACCCGTCACAAAATTCTGCGTCGACTAAGAGCGGCGCCTGAAGTGAGGAGGTTTTCCCCGCCCCCGCGGGGATTTTTTTGCTCAAACGAGAGTGCCGCGAGGCGACTGGATGCCCGCGATAACGATCAGACGGGTATTGGCGCCGGTAAAGGCACTCCCGCCTGCTCGCAGCTGTTGGCGACATCGCTGATCGTCACCCGGCGCATCACGCGCACCCAGCGCAGGTCATCGAAATCCGTGCCGCGGTGCATCGTGCAGCGGTTGTCCCACATCACCAGTTCGTTCGGCCGCCAGCGGTGGGTGTAAACAAACTGGCGTTGCGTGACATGCGCAAGCAGTTCGTCAATCAGTGCGCGTCCCTCGTCGTTCGGCATGCCCCAGATACGCCCGGCATGGGATGCCACAAACAGGGATTTTCGTTTGTTTTGCGGGATCGTGCGCACCAGCATCTGCGGGACCGGCGGCAAACGTTTCTGTTCGTCTTCATTGAAATCGTGAAATCCGCTGCGCCGGCGCGAGGTCGCAATCCAGTGCTCGGCGACCAGTCCTTCCAATTGCTTTTTCATCGCAAACGGAAGTGCATCATAAGCGGCGCGCTGGTCGGCAAATTCGGTATGGCCGCCGATCGGCACCACGGTCTCTGAATACAGCAGCGAACACAGGCTGGGCAGGCGCTTGAACGAACTGTCGGTATGCCACAGCTTGTTGCCCGCCTTGTACATGCGCTGCCGGCTGTCCCCGCCCCAGATCTTGCCGTCGATCGCGAGATTGGAAATGTCTGAAAACGCGCCGCTGTACCGGGTAGGGGTTGCCTTTGGATCCAGCGTACGCTCGTTCTCCACCGGTCCCCAGCGCTCGGAAAATGCCAGTTGCTGATCGGTCGACAACTGCTGCTGCGGAAAAATCAGCACGGCGTACTTCCAGAATGCCTGGCGAATTGCCTCAAAATCTTCTGCGGACAACGGTTTGGCCAGATCGACATCGCCAACCTCGGCGACAAAATCCGGCGTCACGGGAACAATGGTAATAGCCATGCCAATACTCCTCCGAGGAAACCACTCAGGGCAACTTATTGTTATGTTCGCTGAAGGGTTTGCGCACGCACATCAACAGCAAACATACACGCTATTCCGCAGGCCTCGCGGGGTTGATTCCGGATTATGGCGGTCGTTTTGGTAATTCATGCACAATCAGCGTCCGGGAAAAAGCCGGTGGCGTATCATCACCGCCATCCATTAATTCAGGGGGAGAAACACGATGGCCAAAGCCTACTGGGTAGTCACCTACCGCGCGATCCACTCACCGGACGCCTTTGCGCGTTATGCCGCCGTTGCCCCGGCGGCCGTCCAGGGCAGCGGCGGACGTTTTCTGATTCGCGGCATGGCTGCCAAGGTGTACGAAGCCGGCATCCAGCAGCGCGTCGTGGTTATCGAATTCGACAGCCTGGCGCAGGCTCTGGCAGCGCATGACACGCCGGCATATCAGGCCGCGTTGAAAGAATTGGAGGGCGGCGCCGTCGAGCGCGATCTGCGCATCGTCGAGGGCATCGCCTGACGGCGAGCCCGCGACTGCGGTTTAATTTCAGGATCAGCAACCCGCCACGCACTTGCCCTTGCCGTCGAACTCCATCGTGCGTTCACTGAGCGCCAGATGGGAGGCCGGCTTGAGCAGTTTCATGAACGCCGCTGTGCGAGAACCGGGGCGCAGCTTTCCGCCTTCGGTCACCGGCTCGTTCGCATGGGTGAGGATCACCGATGCAGGCTGGACCAGTTCATTGATCACGCGCCCGCCGGAGAAAAAGATCCCCGGGTTCGGGCCGAGATTGAGCACTGCGAGGTTGGCCTTGTGGAATTCGTTGACGACGGTTTTCATCTCCGAATGAATGCCGGTGTCACCCGAGAGGTAGGCGACCAGCCCGTTACTGAACCTGACTACAAAGCCGGTGGCGGGGCCGTATTCGACGATTCCGCCATCCGATTTAAGCAAGGCACGTTGCGCCTCCGACAGCAGCGCCGGCGGGGCGTTGTTGACGTGCGAGGCGTAGACAATGGAAATTTCCACGCCCTGCGAGGCGCCGGCCGTCTTGGCGACAAAAACACCGCCGAGATCGGTCTGCGATGCGCACACCGTGGCAACCGGCACCGTAGTCGCACCGCCGGTTTGCGGGCAGAATCCGATCGGTTTGCTGCCGGTCATTTTTTCAACTTTATTGCCGACAAATCCGCCGATGGCACGGGTCATCACCATCGCCGCATTCTTTGCGGCAACCACTTCGGCGGTTGTCGAATTCGGCGCAGGCACGCGTTCCGAGTTTGCGCAGGTCCCTGCACCCGGCGCCGTCAGCTTCAGGTCGCCGACGTGATCGCCGTGCATGTGACTGAGCAGCACCATGTGAATAGCCCCCAGACGCGGATCGTCGCCGCCGGTCACATTGTGCGCAGGGTCATAGAGAAAGCGCACACCGGTCGGATCCTCGAAAATGATCGCTCGATCGTTTGCGCACAGCTCTCCGGGGTGGGAGCCGATCGGCGTTATTTTCACGTTCTGCGCCAGCACGGGTGCGGCGGTGAGCAATCCAAAAACAGCAACTAGTGTGCAGCAAATGGCGGTGATTCTCATGACCCCTCCTGAGGATGGCGCAGACGGTTTGGTACAGCGGCGGCTACGTTACCGCGTCGCGCTGCGGAACGCCACTGCCCGTCTGGATTTCGTGCAACTGACGGCTGGTGCGTCGCAACAACCCGGCCACTGCAGACCGCGCGCTAGGTCCGCACCAGCTCCAGCAACGCAGCGCCGTAGCGTTCGAGTTTTTTGGCGCCGATGCCGCTGACCATTCCCAGCGCATTCATATCCCCGGGACGCAATGCAGCGATTTCAGCCAGCGTGCGGTCGTGCAGGATCACGTAAGCCGGCACCGCCTGTTGGCGCGCCTGCTCCAGCCGCCAGGCCTTGAGCTGGTCCAGTAATCCGCCTTCGGCCGCCGATAAACCCGAAAGGGCTGCGCTGCGGGTCCTGGCCGCCTTGCCTTTGCGCGGCTGCAAATGGCGCATCTCAACCGATTGCTCGCCCTTCAACACAGGACGACTGGCGTCGGTCAATTTCAGCGCACCGAAAGCATCGTGATCCGGCTCGGCATAACCCAGCGCGACCAGCTGGCGGAACACGTTGCGCCACGCCGGTTCATCCAGACCGGCGCCGATGCCGAACACATTGAGCTGCTCATGTCCCCATTGCGCGGTGCGCTCGGTGGCACGTCCGCGCAAGACATCAATCAGATGCACCGCGCCGAAACGCTGGCCGGTGCGATACATGCACGACAGCGCCTTGCGTGCGGCTTCGGTGGCATCCCAGGTCTGCGGCGGCTCGAGGCAGGTGTCGCAGTTGCCGCAGGGCGTGCTGGGTTCGCCGAAATAATCGAGCAGTCGCACCCGCCGGCAACCCGCAGTCTCGCAAAGTCCGAGCAGCGCATCGAGCTTGACCACCAGCACGCGCCGGTATTCCTCGCTGCCCTCGGAGTGGTCGATCATCCGCCGCTGCTGCACCACGTCACCCAGGCCATAAGTCATCCACGCATCGGCCGGCACGCCATCGCGCCCGGCGCGCCCGGTTTCCTGATAATAACCTTCGATGCTTTTCGGTAAGTCGAGATGGGCAACAAATCTCACGTCCGGTTTGTCGATGCCCATGCCAAAGGCAATGGTCGCGACAACAACCACTCCTTCTTCACGCTGAAACCGGTTCTGGTGGTCCGCGCGCGATTCGGCATCCATGCCGGCGTGGTACGGCAGCGCGCGCACGCCATGGCTGACCAACCAAGCGGCAGTTTCATCGACTTTCTTGCGCGACAGACAATAGACAATGCCCGCCTCTCCCGCATGCTCCTCGCGGATGAAGCGCAGCAACTGATTGCGCGCATCCTGCTTGTCGACAATGGTGTAGCGGATGTTCGGCCGGTCGAAGCTGGAGATGAATACGCGGGCGTCATCCAGCGCCAGACGCCGGATGATTTCTTCGCGGGTCTGCGGATCAGCGGTCGCGGTCAGTGCGATTCGAGGCACCGCCGGGAACTGTTCATGCAACACCGACAGTTGCAGATATTCAGGACGGAAATCGTGGCCCCATTGCGATACGCAGTGCGCTTCATCAATCGCGAACAACGCAATATTTGATTCGGCCAGGCAATCCAGCATGCGCGGCATCATCAACCGTTCCGGCGCCACATACAGCAGGTCGAGTTCGCCGTTGCGCAGGGCTCTTTCGCAGGCATTCACTGCTCGGCCATCCATTGTCGAATTCAGAAACGCCGCGCGCACGCCAAGCTGCTTCAGCGCAGCCACCTGGTCCTGCATCAGCGCGATCAGCGGCGACACCACCAGCGCGGTGCCTTCGCGCAGCAGCGCCGGCAATTGGTAACACAGCGATTTGCCGCCGCCGGTGGGCATCAGCACCAGTGCATCACCGCCCCCGGCGACATGGGTGACGATATCTTCCTGCGCACCGCGGAATGCGGGGTGACCGAAAACCGTGCGTAACAGGTGCAGCGGGCGTGGATCAGCGTCGGTGTTCATGGTGATGAATAACAACGCGGCGGGAATGCTGACGCTGTCGCAGCCGCGAAGGGACGGTCGCGGTCATAAAAATATTGTTTAAAAACAAATACTTATTTCACTTCTTGCGACTGCGTCCGGCGAGTTTCAGCAACTCCTGATGCAGTGCATCCGCCAGGGTGATGCCCTCGGCTTGCGCTTTAGCGACGGCTTGATGACGCCGCGCGCCCGGTAGACGCACGCCGGCATCACCCAGCATGTGCCCGACCATGTCTTCGATGCGGGAGTAATAGGTTTCGGCACCGGCCAGCGCATCGGGATTGATGACGATCAGCGCGTGGCCGATGCGCGGCTTGTTGCCGGGCTCGAAATACGAATCGTTTTCGCAGCTCAGTGCGGCGCCAGTCAACGCCACACACAGGGCTTCCACCATCAGCGCCAGCGCGGTACCTTTGACACCACCAATAGCCGTCAGACTGCCGGTCAGCGCCGCTTGTGCGCTGGTTGTCGGATTGCCGTCGCGATCCACCGCCCAGCCCGGGGGAATCGGTTTGTTTTCCTTGGCGTAGAGCATGATCTTGCCGCGCGTGACTTCGGTCAGCGACAGATCAACCACAATCGGTTGTGCATTCTTGCGCGGAAAAATCGCCGCAATCGGATTGGTGCCGAAAAACGCCTTGCTGCCACCCCAGGCATTGATCGCCGACGGTGAATTGGTCAGCGCGATGCCGGTCATGCCGGCATCGGCAATCGCCGCGAGGTGATAGGCGGCGGCACCGAAATGATGGCTGTTGGTGATGCCGGCAAACGCCACGCCATATTTTTGGGCGCGTTTGATCGCCTCATTGACCGCCAGTGCCGCTGCGGGAAATGCCAGTCCACCACCGGCGTCGATCAGGCAGGTGGCGCCATTCTTGCGAATGGCTTTGGGTTTGGCCTTGCCGTTGGCACGACCCTCACGCAAATGCTGTGCATACAGCGCAACGCGGGACAAGCCGTGCCCGGACAATCCCTCGGCTTCCGCCGCCACCAGCGCCCGCGATGTGGCATCAGCCATGGCCTTCGACGCGCCCGCACGCTTCAGCGCGCGCGCGGCGAGTTCGGTCAATTCCGCAATCGACAGCAACGGCATCGGATCAGTCCACCGTGGTGCCGGATTGTTTGGCCACATCCGCCCACTTTGCAGCCTCAGCCCTGAAAAACGCCGTAAATTCCGCCGGTGTGTTGCCGCTGGGTTCCGCGCCCTCGGCACGGATGCGCTGCACGACTTCCGGTGCTTTGACTGCGGCGACCCATTCCTTGTAGAGCTTGTCCTGAATGGACTGCGGTGTTTTCGCCGGCACCAGCAGGCCGTTCCACTGCACAGCCACGTGATCGGCCACGCCGGATTCAATCATCGTCGGCACGTTCGGCGCCACAGCAGAACGGACCTTGTCAGCCACACCCAGTCCGCGCAGACGATTGCTGGCGATGTGCGGCGCAGCCACCGGCATCACCACAAAAGCCACCTGCGCTTCACCGGTCAGCAAAGCCACCGTTGCCGGGGCTGCGCCCTTGTACGGCAGATGGGTAATGCGGGTACCGGTTTTGACACGCAGCATTTCCATCGCCATATGCGACATGGTGCCGGTGCCGGCCGAGGAATAGTCCAGCGTATTGGGCTTGCCCTTGGCGAGAGCGACCAGATCCTTGACCGTCTTCACCGGCAGCGCCGGATGTGCAACCAGTACGAAGGGGTACGATGAAGCCATCGAAATCGGTGCGAAATCCCGGACCGGGTCGAAGCTCAGTTTTTTGTAGATCGCGGGGCTGATCGAGATCGAGGAATTGGCAAAAAACACCGTGTAACCATCGCCCGGCGCCTTGGCCACAATGTCAGCGGCGATGTTGCCGCTGGCGCCGGCACGGTTATCCACAATCACCTGCTGGCCCAATTGCTGCGAATACTTCTGCGCGATGATGCGCGCGACCAGATCGCTGCCGCCGCCGGCCGGGAACGGCAGCACCATGCGGATGCTGCGGGTCGGGAATTCCTGGGCTGCAACCGGGTTGGCGGCAACAAACACACCGCCAATGGTTGCTCCAACAAGGGCAATGCTCAATGCAACGGAACGATCCATGGTGTCTCCTCAAGCCTGATGTTGTAATGCCGGCCCGCAGTCTCGCCCGCCGGACCGGAAAAATCAAACAGCCGATACCGATCAGGCTGTCGTCAACAAAGACTCGCCCGGCTTGACGCGGGTGAACTTAACCGGCCTCGTTTCGATGCTGAACCGGCCGTCCTGCCAGCCGACGCAGGTATACCGCGAATTTTCAAGGTCTCGCACCTCCGGATGATCGGCTCGGAAGTGCGCGCCGCGCGAGTCTTCGCGGGCCATCGCCGCAGAGCGGATCGATTTCGACACCATCACCAGGTTTTTCAGATTGAGCCAGTCGTGCCATGTCAGGTTGAACGCGAGCGTCGAGCCGTTGATGCCAAGGGCATCCAGCTGCGCATCGAGTTCATCAAGCTGAGTTTCGGCGCGGGTCAACGAAACGGCATCGCGCACAATGCCGACGTCATCCCACATCACGTTGTAGAGTTGCTCGCGAATGACGTTAATATCGCCGCCCTTGCGCGACAACGGCGCCTGACAGAGGGCCACCGCTGCAGCAATCGCTTCCTGGTCCGGCGCGCGGAATTCGCCGTTGGCCTTGACCCAGCCGGGCATGACGTCCCCGGCGATGCCACCGAACACCGTGGAGTTGGCCACGCCGTTGCCGCCGAGCCGGTTGGCACCATGCACGCCGCCGGAGTCTTCGCCGGCAACAAACAGGCCGTGCAGGTCGGTGCTGCAATCGGTCTTGAATACCACCCCGCCCATCATGTAATGCGCGGTCGGCACCACATCGGCGAGACCGCCGACCAGATCAAAGCCGCAGTCGGCACAGCGCTCGACCATGCCCTTGAATTCCTTGCGCACCATCACCGGATCGAGATGGCGCATGGTGATGTACAACCCGCCGCGCGGGCCGACACGGCCGGCGCGCATTTCCTCGAACATGCCACGGCTGACGATGTCGCGGGTGGCACGTTCGTTGCGCGGATCGTATTTGTGCATGAAGCGCTCGCCGTCGCCGTTGAGCAGGTAACCGCCGGCGCCGCGCAGGCCTTCTTCGATGATGGTGCCGGTGATGCGCGTGTCCATGCCGGCAATCAGGCCGGTCGGGTGGAACTGCACCATTTCCATGTCGCGCAGCTGCAGCCCGGCGCGCAACGCCATCGCCATGCCATCGCAGCTCTTGTCGCCGGAGGGCGTGTGATACTTGTACATCGTCGGCCCGCCGCCGGTGGCCAACAGCACCGCCTGCGCCTGCACGAAGGTGAACTCACCGCTGCGCATGTCGATCATCAGCACGCCGGAAATGGCATCACCGGCCTTGGTGCGGATGAACTCGACGGCACGGTGTTCCTCAAGGCGGTTGATGCCGCGCGCCCACACCTGCTCGGCAAGGCGGTTGATGATTTCAATACCGGTCAGGTCACCCTTGTGCACGGTGCGGTCGAAAGTCTGTCCGGCAAAAGCCTTCTGATGGATGGTGCCGTCGGGATTGCGGTCGAAAAAACAACCGAGTTCGTTTTCCAGTTCATGGATGCGCTCGATCGCTTTTTCCACAAGCGTCCACGCCAAGTCCTGGTCGGGCAGCCACTTGCCGCCTTCGATAGTGTCCATGAAATGGCGCTCGACCGAATCGCCTTCGGCCAGCGCAACGTTGTAGCCGCCCTGCACCATGCGCGTACAACCGCTTTTGCCGAGCAGGCCCTTGACCGCGACGGTAATGGACAGGTCGGGGTTGTGCTGATGCGCATGCAGCGCCGCAAACAGGCCGGCGCCGCCGGAGCCGAGAATGAGAATGTCGGTTTTAATGGTTTTCATAAAGTCAAAAACTTAGCCACAGAGTTCCCAGAGGGCACAGAGAACTTCAGGTCATACCCCGGGTTTCCTCTGTGATCTCTGTGTCCTCTGTGGCAAACGGGTTTGAAGTTCAGGTTTTAACACCCAGCGCGGCGAGCACGCCGGCGCGCTGATCTTTGGCCGCGGCATTGACCGCCGTATAAAGGCTGCCGCCGTGGGAATCCATTGCCACCAACAGCGGGCCGAAACCCTTGATGCGGAATTTCCATAGCGATTCGGGATTGAGATCGTCGAGGTCAACTTCCTCGATTTGTTCGATCCAGGTGGTCTCCAGCGCTGCGGTGCCGCCGATGATCGCCAGGTAGATGCCGCCCAGGTCAGCGAAGGCCTTGGCTGAGGCGGCGAACAGTCCGCCCTTGCCGATGATGATGCGCACGCCATACTGCTCCATCAGCGGGCGGGTGAAACGCTCCATGCGCGCGCTGGTGGTGGTGCCGATGCAGATCGGCGCATAACCCGAGGGATGCGCCTGGGTTTCGCCGACCCATTTGACGTTGGGAGCGGTGTGCACCACCGCATGTCCGTTCAGGTCGAAACGGGTCTTGCGGCCGTGGTCAAACATGTGGATCTGCGTGGCATCACGGATGCCATACAGCGTCTGGTGCAGCGTCACGGTGTCGTTGATGCGCAGTTTGCGGATCTGCTCTTCCGTCACCGGCATGTTGAGTTCGTAATGCGCCATGTCTTTATCCGTCGTTCAGTAGCCGTAGCTGAGGCCTTGCGGCGTGAATGTGGCGCGCGCACGCCGCGCCGAATGGCACTGCATGTTCACGGCTACCGGATTCATCGTGATGTGCGTGGCTGCGGTTTCGACATGCACCGCAAACGCGGTGGAATCGCCGCCCAGACCCTGCGCGCCGACACCGAGCTTGTTGACCACGGCGCTGAGTTCGGCTTCAAGTTTCGCGCCTTCTGGATCCTCACACTGGCTGCCCAGCGGCCGCGTCGCTGCAACTTTCGACAGATGCACGCAAAGGTCAGCCGTACCGCCGACACCGACGCCGACGATCACCGGCGGGCAACTCTTGCCGCCCGCCTCAAGTACACAGTCGATGACAAAAGTCTTGATCGCGTCGATGCCGTCGGCGGGTATCGCCATTTTCAGCCAGGAATTGTTTTCCGAGCCTGATCCCTTGGGAATCATCTCGATCGACAGCGTCTCGGCCAGCGACGAAAAATCGATGTTGATCACCGGCACATGGCGGCCGCCCGAGGTGTGCTGGTTTTTGCGCGTAGTCGGATGCACCACCGAGGATCGCAGCGGATGCTCCTGGGTCGCCCGGGTGCAGCCGCTGACGATTGCCTGCTTCAGTGCGTGGCCGTCCACTTCGACACCGCTGCCGATGACCACGTTGTAGATCGGAATACCGGTGTCCTGGCACAACAGGTTGGTATTGTCCTCCGCTACAGTGATGTTGCGGATCATGGTGCCGAGGATGGCTTTGCCGGTGGCATTGGTTTCAGTGCGATCGAGCCGCTGAAAACCCTGCTTGATGTCCGGCGGCAGCATCTTGAGCGCACGGATGTACAGCTCCTTGCACGACTCTTCCACCTGTTTGAGATCGACCTTCACGAATGCACCTTCACTTGAATGAAAAACCCGGGAGCCGCTGCGGGGCGTTGCGCCCGCGCAGACCGGCCGCCGGTGTTGCGAAGCTTTATTTCACCTGCAGATTGCGTTCCTTGATGATCTTGGCCCAGCGCCCCGACTCCGCCTTGATGTCACGGCTGAACTCTTCCGGCGTATTGCCGACGGTGTTCATACCGATTTCGGTGATGCGTTTGCGCAGGTCTGCGCCGCCCAGCGCCTTCACCGTGTCGGCGTGCACCTTGGCGATTACCGCTTTCGGCGTACCGGTCGGAACCATGAATCCGAACCAGCCGAGGTTTTCAAAGCCGGGCAGCGTTTCGGCGACCGCCGGCACATTCGGCAGTTGTGCCGAACGCTCCTTGCTGGTCACCGCCAGGGCACGCAGCTTGCCGGTGTTGACGAATGAAATGGCTGCCGACAGGTTGGGCGTGACGAACTGTATCTGCCCGCCGACGAGATCGCTGACTGCCGGGCCTTCGCCCTTGTACGGCACGTGGGTGACATCAATGCCGGACGCGTAAATGAAATTCTCCGCCGCCAGATGCGTCTGGGTGCCGACGCCGGCTGAACCGAAAGTCATCGACTTCGGCTTGGCCTTGGCGAGCGCGATGAAGTCCTTCAGGGTTTTCGCCGGATTGCTCGGATTGACGACAATGGCCTGTGGTCCGCTGGCAACGTTGGTCACCGCGACCAGATCCTTTTCAGGGCTGAACGGCATCTTGGCGTACATGTGCTGGTTGGCGGTGACGATGGAACCGGAGGTCATGAACAGCGTGTAACCGTCGGGGTTCGATTTGGCCGCGATATCGCCGCCGATGTTGCCGCCGGCGCCGGCACGGTTGTCAATGACTACGGGCTGTCCCCAGCCTTCATTGAGCTTCTGTCCGACCAGTCGCGCGACGATATCGGTGGCCCCACCGGGCGCGAACGGCACAATAATGCGCACCGGTCGGATGGGATAAATATCCGCAGCAAATGCGGTGGATGCGGCGAGCATGCATGCCGCGGCGATCAATCCTGCTTTGCTCATCATTTTCTCCTCACGGTCTGGTGTTGTTGTTGGATGATCTACGAACCTGGAACCTGTGGTTTACGATACCTGACGCCCCAGGGGGGCGGCAAGCGATGTACTGTTTCCGTTAAAGTCCCAGCGCCTCCGCGGCCAGAACCCGCAGATCCCGGGTCATTTGTTTGCGCACCGCCGCGTAAGCCGGTTTTTTCGCCACATTGATCAGTTCGTAAGGATCTTTTTCAAGGTCATACAACTCGTCGAGTTCGCCGTTGCGTGCGCGATTGACCCAGTGGATGTATTTGTAACGGCTTGTACGAATCGCCCTGAAACTCATGCCGACCAGCCACGGATAGGCATTCTCCGCCCAGTATTCGACCAGAAATGACTTGCGCCAGCCGGCGCGTTTGCCGCGGATCACCGGCAACAGCGAACGCCCCTGGATATGTGCGCCGGGTTTACCGCCAGCGATTTCAAGCAGTGTTGGCGCGATGTCCTGCAGAATCACCAGATCGCGCACTTGGGAACCCGGCTTGATCGATTTTGGCCAGCGGATCAGCAAGGGGGCGCGGATACCCTCTTCGTACGGAAAACGGCGCTCCGGTCCAAGACCGTGCTCACCGAAGAAATAGCCGTTGTCGCCGAGAAACAGGATCACCGTGTTGTCGAGTTCGCCGGTTTCCTCCAGCGTTTTGAACAGCATGCCGATACCTTCGTCCACCGCCGCCATCATTGCCGCGCGCAAGCGAATCTCCTCCTGCTTGCCGGAGTGGATGGCGTCGTGCATGATTTTCGAGGCTTCGGTCTTGCGCAGTTCCACGGCTTCAGCCCACACCGGCTTGTGCTTGAGAAACTCGGTGGGTTTTTGCATGTTCGGTTTTTTCGGGAACACGCAGCCCTTGTACAGATCCTCGTGGCGCTTGGCCGGGCGATATCCGTCCATTCTGAATGAGCCGTCAGCGGCCTGTTCGGCATCGGGATGCACCGCCTTGTGCGCAAACCACAGCGACCACGGCTTGTTGGCATTTTTGCCCTTGCGCCGGCTTTTGCTCTTGATCCAGTCCACCGCCATGGTGTTCATGATGTCGGTGACATAGCCCTTGTGCTGTACGTATTTGCCGTTCTCGTTGAGCTTCGGATCGTACAGGTTGCCGTGGCCGTCATAAGCCACCCAGAAGTCGTAACCCGGGCGCGGCTTGCCGTCGTTGCCCATATGCCATTTGCCGATATGCGCGGTTTCGTAACCGAGACGCTGCAGTTCAAGGTGGTAATTGGGCAGACGATGGCTGGCCAGGTCGCGGGCGACGTTGTCGATGATGCCGTGGCGGCTGGCATATTGTCCGGTCAGTATCGATGCCCGGTTCGGCGAGCAGATCGACGTAGTGTGAAACGCACGATCAAACTTCACCCCTTCGCGGGCGATGCGGTCGATGTGCGGCGTTTTCATGTACGGATGGCCGCCGGCGCCGAATTCGTCGAAACGCAGATCATCGACCAGGATCAGCAGAATATTCGGCTTCTTTTGTTTTTTCATACGCATCGACTCCGCACGGTATGGGCCATTAGACGAGATTCAATAGAAAGGCGAGAACCACCACCAGTGAGACGCCTGCTGCAACGGCGAGCAGTGTTTTCTGCCATTCACGCCAATCGAGAAATTCGATCAGCAGCAGGCGCACGCCGCCGGCCATGTGCGCTGCCAGCAGCAGCACCAGACCGGTTTCGGCAAACTTCACCAGCGGGTTGTGCGTCCACTCGAGAAAACGGTCGAGTCCGGCGGCGCCATGAAAAGCCTGGCCCAGCGCCCAGAAATGCAGCGGCAGGAAAAAAGTCAGCAGCAGGCCCGATACGCGATGGACAATAAACGCCCAGTACGCCGGATGATTGCGGGCACGGTAATCGTTCTTCATGCCGGCGACCCGCCGAATACGGCCATTACCGCGCGCAGCCCCCACATCGCCAGGCTCAGGCCGACGACCGCCGCAAATACATCGGCGCCGCGACCGCGCCAGTTGAATGTTTCGGCCAGTATGGTACGCAGACCAATCGGTGCATGCACCGAAACAGCGGCGATAAACACCGCATAAAACGCAAACCAGCCGATGTTGCCCTGCGTGCGGCCGAGGATCTCAGAGCCGCTCAGTCCGCTGCGCACCGCATAGATCATCGTCATCAGATGCACGATCACGCACACCGCCAGCACCATCGCGCTGATGCGTTGCGCGCCCCACAGCAAAACTTCGCTGCGCCGGCTCATAGACAGCCGCCTCCCCTGGGAATTACATATAACTTATTGTTTTTAAACATTTTTATATTTCCCCGGACAAGGTTGCCGCCAATACGGCGCGCTTCAGCCCGGCAATGCCGGCGGTCGGCGACAGGCCCTTGGGACAACGTTCAGTACAGTTCAGATGGGTATGGCAGGCAAGACATCCGGCGTCACCGGCCACCGCCGCGAGACGCTCTGCGCGTCCGGTATCACGCACATCGTTGACCAGCGTCCAGGCGCGGTTCAACGCTGCCGGTCCCAGATAATCCTTGTTCCAGGTCACCACGTCGCAGGCGCTGTAACACACGCCGCAGCCGATGCATTCGATGCCGGCGTCGACGCGCTTGCGTTCCTTGGACTCCGGCGACACCTGCGCAAAACCGTCCTTGCGTGTGGTGCTGCCCTGAAAACTGCCGCGCGCCCTTGCCCATTTGTCGAAGAACTCGCTCATGTCGGTGACCAGGTCCTTGACCACCGGCAGATTGCGCAGCGGCGCGATTTCGACCTTGTTGTCTTCGGCGACTTTCGAAACATGCGTGCGGCAGGTCCAGCGCGATACGCCGTTGACCGTCATCGCGCACGAACCGCAGACGCCGACGCGGCAGGCAAAACGGTAAGACAGCGTCGGGTCGCATTTGCGCTGCACGTAGGTGACCACATCGAGCACGGTCTGGCTTTCCTGTCGCGGCACATCGAATTCCTGAAAGCCGCCGTTTTCCTTGCCGCGCCAGATTCTGACCTGCAGGGTTTCCATACGCTTGTTCCTTTGACTGACGCTCTAGTGCGCCGCGCCCGGTGTGCCGGCGGTGACCGTCGGCGCGGCAAGACGCTGAATCATCACATTGACGCAGGCGGGTTTGCCGCTGGCAATGGCCCGCTGCAATGCCGGCCGCAGATCCGCAACCTTGGTCACCAGTTCACCGTGGCCACCCAGCGCCGCCACCGCCAGATCATAACGCGTACCGCCGGCGAGCTCGCAGCCATGCGCGCGTTCCTTGCCGTAAGTGCGCAGTTGGATCTGGTGTTCGGCGTTCCAGCACGAATCGTTGCCGACAACGACGACCATCGGCACACCGGCACGTGCCGCCGTGTCGAACTCCATCAGATGAAAACCGAAGGCGCCGTCGCCCATGACCGCAACCACCGGCGCCCGGGGCCGCGCCATTCGCGCGGCAAACGCAAACGGCACGCCACTGCCGATCGAACCGCCGGGGCCGTTAATGATGCGGGTCGGCGCATTGACGCAGGCCTGCGCCCACTGACCGATTTCGCCGCCGTCAGCGACAAAAACCGCCTCCGGGGAAGCATTGAGCACTTCCTGCACGGCACGGCCGAGTTCGACCGGATGTACCGGACCGGCGTCGCCGCTGTTGATGTCACGCCATGCTGCCGGACGGAATGCAACTGCGGCGGTTACTTCATCAAACCACGCCGGCGCCGCCTTGTGCTGGCCAGCTTTGATCAGCGCACGCACGGTCGCAGCGCTATCCGCCTGGGCGGACAAGACCACGCGCGATTCCCCCAGATTCTTCACCGCACGCCGCAGCACCTCGGCTTCGGGATCGATGACCGCAAACCGGCATTCGGCAGCCAGCGCGGGGGCCTTGCCGAAGCGCAGCGTGAAATCGGGCTGCTTGCCGAGCAACACCACCAGATCGGCTTTCGCCAGTACACCGGCAAACGCACCCATTGCAGGATCATTGACGCCGCGCGGGCTTTCCATGCAAACCGCCGGCACACCCGCGGCCTTGGCCAGTTCCCCTGTCAGGGCGGCCACCGGCGCATGCGACATTGCCGGTCCGAGCACGATCAACGGCCGCGATGCCGACTGCAGCAGCGCCGTTAGCGCTGTCAGCATCTTGTCCTGCAGACCTTGTTGTGGCGGCAGAAAATCCGCCGCACGCGCCATCGCGCTTTCGCCGTCGGCAACTTTTGCTTCCAGCGCATCAAACGGCAAACTCAGATGCACCGGACCCGGGCGGCCGGAACGCGCAATACGGCAGGCCTTGGCAATGTCTGCCCCCAGCGATTCGGCACTGGATGCAGTCCACGACGCCTTCACCAGTGGCGCAGCAATTTCAGCCTGGCGCATCTCCTGGAATGAGCCACGGCCCAGTTCATTCAGGGGCGCATGCCCGGACAACAGCACCATCGGCGACTCTGAAGCGAGCGCGGTGTACAAGGCGCCGACGCCATTGGCATGACCGGGACCTCCGGTCAGCATCGCAATGCCCGGTTCGCCGGTCAGGCGCCCCCAGGCATCGGCCATGTGCACGGCCGCACCTTCGTAACGCACGTGAGTGATCTCCAGCTTCGCCTCGATCGCCGCGTCATACACCGGCATGATGTGATTGCCGGACAGTGAAAACACACGCGTCAATCCGGCGGCGGCGAGCGAGCGCGCCAGGATGTCGGCACCGCGCATAGATGTCATTGACAGATTCTTCCGTTCAGAAAAAACAACGGCCGCCCGGAATCCGCAGACCGTCGCTACGCAGGACATCACGTCGCAGCCGGACTACGGCATCCGTGCGGCCTGTCGGTTTAAGCGCTTTCGTAGAGGCGGGTCAGCACAAACTCGCGATGGCCCAGCGCTTCAGCGGCGGTCAACCGGCCGTTGCAGGTGCGCAGCATCACTTCGATCAGTTCATCACCGGTCTGGTCAAGGTTTTTCTCGCGCTGCAGCAGGCCCGAGCAATCGTAGTCGACGTGTTCGCTCATGGTACGCACGGTGCGCGGATTCGCCGTTAGTTTCACCACCGGCACGATCGGATTGCCGATGACATTGCCCTGGCCGGTCGGGAACAGGTGCACCACATAACCGGATGCGGCGCACAGCGTGACCATTTCCGCTGCGGCGGAGGAAGAATCCATGAACCACAAGCCGGGCTTGGTCGGCTCTTCAGCCTTGTCGAGCACGCCGATGACTTTGCACTTCTTGCCGATTTTCTGGATGTTGCCCAGCGCTTTTTCCTCAATCGTGGTCAGGCCGCCGGCAATGTTGCCCTTGGTCGGCTGCGAATCGGAGAGGTCGCTGGTTTTGTTTTTCTCGACAATTTCCTGGTAACGATCAAACATGCGCATGAATTCCTTGCGCACTTCCGGGGTTGCGCAACGGTCGGCAACAATATTCTCGCCGCCGGTGATTTCGGTGGTTTCACCGAAGCACATGGTCACACCCAGCGGCTCGAGCTTGTCGAAGGCGCTGCCGACGGTCGGGTTGGAACCACAACCCGAAGTCGTATCGGACTCGCCGCACTTGGTCGATACCCAAAGATCGCTGATCGGACATTCGACGCGCTGCAGCTCGGATGCCCATTGCACATATTCCTTGGCCACTTTGGACGCACGCATGATGGTGTCGTGGTCGCCGTGCAGTTCGATGCCGAAGCCGGTGACAGGTTTGCCGGTCTTGGCGATGCCATCGACCACTTTTTTGGCCCAGCCTTCCTCAATGCAGATCACCACCACGGCGGCAACGTTGGGGTTGGCGCCCGCGCCGATGATGGTGCGGAAATGCAGGTCCAGGTCGGCGCCGAACTGCAGGCGGCCGTAGGGATGCGGAATCGCAATCGCGCCCTTGATGTTGTTGGCCACGGCTTCAGCGGCGGCATTGGACAGATCGTCTACCGGCAGGATCAGGACGTGGTTGCGGACACCAACGCGACCGTTCTCGCGGCGATAGCCCATGAATGTGGTTTTGCTGTCGATCATTTGTTTCTCCGTTTTGGATCGGAATCGGGTTCGGGTTCGTGCTGGGTTGGCAGGTGCGGCTTACCAACGCTTGGTTTTGATGTTGTGCACGTGTGCGTGCTCGCCGAGCTTGATGTCAGCCACGGCCTTGCCGATGTCAAAACCGTATTTGATGATGGTGTCGCCCTTCTTGATCTCGCGCAGCGCGGCTTTGTGCCCGATCGGGATGTCGTTGAGCGCCTTGACCTTGATCGTCGAATCGTCTTCCATGACCCAGCCGACCATCTCCTGACCAGCCTTGATGCCTTCGATGACGGCCACGCCGACCGTGTCCTTTTTGTCGTGTACCAACAAGTGAATCATTGCGCCTCCTGGATAAATACGGGGTGTATGCAGCCGGAATGAAAACGGGTGTGCAGGGCTGAAGATGCTACCCCCGCGGCTTTCCGCAGGTCAACTATATGACCTATATGAATTGCGAAACTGCGTGATAGACTGCCGCGCGCTGACATGGACACCCCTGCCCCTATCGCCAACAACCTGGCCGCCGCACCGCTGTACCGCGAAGTGCAATGGCGGATTACGCGCGCCTTGGCCGCCGGGGAATGGAAGCCGGGCGAAGCCATTCCCAGCGAATCGCGGCTGGCACGCCAGTTCAACGTGTCGATCGGCACCATCCGCCGCGCGATTGACGAACTGGTCGCCGGCCGCATCCTGGTGCGCCAGCAGGGTCGCGGCACTTTTGTCGCCACCCACACCGAAGACCGTACACTGTTCTATTTTTTTCATGTCGTCGGCAAGAACGGCAGCCGCGAGTTTCCGGTGTCGGAACTGCTGGATTTTCGCAAGGAACGCGCTGACGCCAATGATGAAACCCAGTTCGGGCTGATCCGCGGCAGTCGCGTGGCGCGGGTGCGTAATCTGCTGAAACTCGCCGGCAAGCCGGTGGTGCTGGACGACATCACGGTGCCGACCGAACGGTTTTCGCATCTTGATGAATCCACCTTCCGCAACCGTGAAGGCACCATCTACGGCCTGTATCAGGCGCGTTATGGCGTCAATGTTGTGCGCATCAGCGAACGCTTGTCGGCAGCGCACCCGTCTAACGACATCGCCGCCATCCTCGGCATGCGCACCGACCAGCCGGTGCTGCAGATCCGCCGCGTCGCCTACACCTACAACGACACACCGGTGGAATACCGCTACAGCTGGATCAACACCAGCGACCACGAATACCTGAGCGACCTGTGGAAAAGTGCTGCGCGTTAACACGGCGTGTTGTGATTAAAACCCGAGCTCGCGCCGCGCCACCGCAATCTGCGCCGGTTCACGCGCATTTTTGAGCAGCCATTCAAACTGCACGCGGGCGTCATCACGCAAACCGCCGCGTACCAGATTGAGTCCCGCACGCAGCCTGGCCTCTGCCGCCGCATCGGCCTGCGGCGCGCTTATGACGTGACGCAAGTGATATTCGGCAGCCAGCAAGGGCTGAGTGCCGGACTCCAATGCGCGCGCTGTTGCCGCAAGCAGCATACGTCGCTGCGCCACATCGGCATAAGGCATGACGCGCCCGGCCACACTCTGCGTTTCGTCGGCGAGGCCATGATCGGCCAGCTGCGTCGCCAATGCGATCCACTCGGGCAACTGCACCGCCGCAATCGGCGTGTTCGCCGCCGCCAGTTGGCGGGTGATGCCGGCAACGGCATCGCCCCGCCCGGTGCGAAGCGCCAGCCCCGCCATGCGCAAATCCCATATCGCAGCGGCAGTACCTTCCGGCGCCGGCAAACCCTGCCGGTATTGCAGCGCGCGCTCATGCTGCTGCAGCGCCTCGGCCGCGCTGCCCAGCTGATAACGCGTTTCCGTCGTCAACATCGCCGGATCACCGTGCCACACACTGAAAATCTGCAGCGCCGCACGCGGCAGACGCGCAGCGATCAGGCTCGATGCAAGCTGCGACTGTGCGCTGCGACGCAAGGATTCAGCGCGCCCGTCGCGCGCAAGGTAGGCCAGGTATGCGCGCGCGACGATCGGCTCGGTGTCTTTGCGTTTCAGCGCAAACTCCAGCCAGCTTGATTCATCCCCCGCAAGCAGCTGGTGGGTATTCGCGGCACTGCGCGCATAGGTGAGGTAACCCTCCCACAATCGTGATGCATCGGCAGCAGACGCATCCGCACGGTCGAGCAATTGTTCCAACGCCTCGATTGTCAGCGCCGACGCCGTCTGCCGTTCACCGGCTTCCAGCAATACCCGCCACCAGGCCGGATCTTCGCTTCGCGCGATGCCGGCACGCGCCTGTGCGGCCACATCCGCGGCGGACAGCACGCCGGTATGCAGGCGCAAGCGCAGCTTGGTCGCGCCGCGCTCATCGAGAAGACCCAGCCAGATCACCGATTCCCTGACCCGTTTCATATCCAGCAAACCGTCGACAAACTGCGTTGCCGTCGTCGGATCCAGCGGCCGGTAATCCTGCTGAAAACGCAGCATGCTGCGATAAGCGTCGTCCGCCCTCCCATCATCAACCAGACTGCGGATCACCAGCAGGCGCAACTCGCGCAGACGCGCCGCGTCAGTGCCTGGGGACCACAGCGCGCGCCCCGCCTGATCACGTGCCGCTGCACCGCGCCCGATGACCAGCGCTGAACGCGCCGCAGCGGCATGAAAATCGGCGGCCGCCGCCGCATCGATGCCGGCAGGCAGGGTGGCCACCCGTTGCAGCAGCGTGTCATGTGTGCCTCGGGTCATCAGCAATTGCAGCCGCAGGCGCTCCCATTCCGTCCAGCTCGTTCCGAAGGAAGTCCCTTTGGCGGACACCCCCGGGGAAGCCCCCTTCTGGGACGGGGCAGTCGCTGCAGCCGGCTGCAGCATGTCCACGCGTAGCAGTGCGAGCTGGACCGCACCGGCTTCCGCCAAGGCGCGGGTGGCCGCGAGTTCGTCGGCGCCATGCACTGCGGTCGTGATCATCGCCGATGTCACAAGCGTGCACGCAAAAAGGGGGGCGGTCAGACGTTGCGCAATCATGCGCTTATTGTAGCGGTGCGCCCGTGCAGCCCTTCGTCGCGGCAGTCACCCGAAGAAGGACAAAGAAAAAGGCGGCAGCAGCCGCCTTTCCCAAGGATACAAAAACGCTTACTTTCCGGCCGGTGCGGCGGCTTCGGCTTCGACCTCGGCAACCACCGCGGTGCTGACGGTAAGCTTTTCCTTGATGCGGGCAGCTTTGCCCGACAGACCGCGCAGGTAGTAAAGCTTAGAACGGCCGACATCGCCGCGACGCTTCACTTCGATGCTGGCGATTGACGGCGAGTAGGTCTGGAACGTCCGCTCGACGCCCTCACCCGAGGAAATCTTGCGTACGATGAACGAGGAGTTGATGCCCCGGTTGCGCTTGGCAATCACCACGCCTTCGTAGGCCTGGACGCGCTTGCGCTCGCCCTCGACCACGTTGACGTTGACGATGACCGTGTCACCGGCGACAAATTCCGGGGTCTTTCGACCCAGACGTTTCATTTCTTCCTGTTCCAGCTGCTGTATGACGTTCATCTCGTAACTCCCTCAAACTTTATTGCGTCCGCCGTCATGGCGTTCGCGGTTAAACCCTGCCGCTGTCCTGTTCGCGGCGATACTCGTCGAGCAGTTCCCGCTCTTCTGCGGTCAATACCCGCCGTTCCAGCAAATCCGGCCGTCGCTGCCATGTTCGTGCCAGCGACTGCTTCAAACGCCAGCGCGTGATTACCGCGTGGTTGCCTGACAGCAGTACCGCCGGCACCGTCGCGTCCCCGTACACTTCCGGGCGCGTGTAGTGCGGGTGGTCCAGCAGGCCGTCGACAAACGAATCCTGGCTGGCTGATTCGGCATCACCCAGCGCTCCGGGCAACTGCCGCACCACACTGTCCATCAATACCATCGCGGCCAGTTCGCCGCCGCTCAACACATAATCACCAATCGAGATTTCCTCGATGGCCTGGTGCTCGATCAGGCGCTCGTCCACACCTTCGTAGCGTCCTGCCAGAAGCACCAACCCCTGCTCACGCGCCAACTCCGCCACCAGCGCATGATCCAGCAATCTTCCCTGTGGTGTCAGATGCACGACCCGTGGCCGTTCCACACCTGCACTCACCTGCCGCTGCCGCGCTGCTGCCAACGCACGGTCCAGCGGTTCCGCCATCATCACCATTCCGGGACCGCCGCCGTAAGGCCGGTCGTCCACCGTGCGGTGCACATTCGTCGTGAAATCCCGTGGATTCCACGCCACAAACTGATACAGACCACGCTCCCGGGCGCGACCGGTAATCCCGAGCTCGGTTACCGCATCGAACATCGCCGGAAACAGCGTGACGACATCAAACTGCAACATCAGTAATCCGCTTCCCAGTCGACGGTTATCTTGCCGCCTGCGGGATCAACATTGAGGATCACCGTCTCGATGAAGGGAAGCAGCCGTTCGCGCTCACCACCGGCCATCTTATCCTCCACCACCAGCACATCATTGGCCCCGGTTTCAAACACCCGGGACACTGTTCCCAGATCAACCCCGGCCACATTCATCACCCGCAGCCCGACAAGGTCAGCCCAGTAAAACTCTCCGGACGCCGACTCGGGAAATTCGTCGCGCGAAATCCCGATCCGCATTCCCTGCAGCACTGCCGCCTGATCGCGGTCGGTGATGCCGGCCAACTTTGCAACCACCGTGGCGCCATGCACTTTTGCAGACTCCACGGATCGTGGCTGCCAGTCGCCTTCGCGACCGACCTGCCACAACGAATAATCGAGCAACCCCCGGCTTTCCTGCGTAAACGGTTGAATCTTGATCCACCCGTTGACACCGTAGGGCGCAACCACGCGCCCCATGATTACCAGTCGTTCAGCAACCGACTGCTCAGGCAGCAGCTTTTTGGGCACCAGCCTGCTTGACGAGACGGGTGACTGTGTCTGACAGTTGCGCACCCTTGTCTTGCCAGAATGCAAGGCGCTCACTGTTGATACGCAGACGTTCGCGGCCTTCCGGCGCTTTGGGATCGTAAAAACCCAGGCGCTCGATAAAGCGGCCGTCGCGAGGAAACCGCGAGTCGGCAACGACGAGGTTGAAAAACGGGCGCTTCTTGGCGCCACCACGAGCTAAACGGACCACCACCATGACGGATTTCCCGGTGACTGAAAAAGTCGAAAGGGGCGGATTTTACGTTACTTTCACCCCTCGAAGCAATGTTTAATGACGTCCAGCGCAAATACCCGAAACACCGCTGAAATTGTAGAAAATCAACATAACTGATTGTTTTTAATAATAAAATTATGAATAAGCTTGAAAAAACTCCGGCCAGCCGCATCACCAGCGCCCTCAACACCCGCTTCGGTAGCCACTTCGCGGTGCCGCCGGAGCAGCCCGGCGCAGTCGAACTGGCGCGCATCGCTGAACACCGGTCGCTACGCCGCTACCGCCCGGATCCGCTCAGTCCCGACCTGCTGCAGCTGCTCTGCGCCTGTGCGCTGTCGGCACCAACCAAAAGCGATCTGCAGCAGGCCGACATCATCCATGTCGCCGACGCCGCTAAACGCCAGCGCATCGTCGCGCATCTTCCGGAAATGCCGTGGATCCTTGATGCCCCGCTGTTCCTGGTGTTCTGCGGCAACAACCGGCGCATCCGCCACATTGGGGAATGGCGCGGCAAACCCTTCGCCAATGAACACCTCGATCACTTCATGAATGCGGCAGTGGATGCCGGCATCGTGATGATGAATTTCATCAGCGCCGCCGAAGCCGCCGGTCTCGGCACCTGCCCGATCAGCGCCATCCGCAACGCCGTTGATACCGTCAGCCGAGAACTGGAACTGCCGGAAGGTGTGTTTCCGGTCGCCGGCCTTTGCGTAGGTTACCCGGCGACGTCCGGCCACATCAGCCCGCGGCTGCCCCTGGACGTCACGGTGCATACCGACCGCTACGACGAAAACCGTCTGCGCGAGCACGTCGATGGCTACGACCAGCGGCGCCACGCCAATCACCCGTATGGCAAACAGCGCCGCACCCGGCAGTTCGGCACTGCGGATTTTTACGGCTGGTCGGAAGACAAGGCCCGGCAATATGCCGAGCCGGAGCGCGCGGATTTCGGCGCCTATATCCGGCGTCAGGGCTTCAGTCTGAAATAGGCGGCGGGGAACAAAACAGAAAGAGCGAAAGCCCCGGGAATGCTCAGCGCATGCCCGGGAACATGCCTTTCATCGAGCGCATCATTTTCGCCATGCCGCCCTTGGCGACCATTTTCATCATTTTCTGCGTCTGTTCGAACTGGCTGAGCAGCCGGTTCACTTCCTGAACCGTTACTCCGGCGCCAGCGGCAATGCGCCGCTTGCGCGAAGCCTTGATCAGTTCCGGCTTGGTGCGTTCAAGCCGTGTCATCGCGTTGATAATGCCCTCGATGCGGCGCGTCGCCTTGTCATCCATCTGCGGCGCGCCCTGCGCCGCCGCCTGGGCCAGATGCGCGGGCAGCTTGTCCATCAGCGCACTGACGCCGCCCATCTTGCGCATCTGCGCGACCTGTTGTTTAAAGTCCTCAAGATCAAAACCCTTGCCGCTCTTGACCTTGCGCGCCAGCTTCTCGGCTTCATCCCGATCAACCGATTTGGTCACATCCTCGATCAGCGACAGCACGTCGCCCATGCCGAGGATGCGCGACGCCAGGCGATCCGGGTGGAAAGCCTCCAGCCCGGTGACTTTTTCACCGGTGCCGGCAAACTTGATCGGTTTGCCGGTGACATGGCGCACCGACAATGCAGCACCACCACGGGAATCGCCATCGAGCTTGGTCAGGATAACGCCGGTCAGCGGCAGCGCCTCGCCGAAAGCCTTGGCGACATTCACCGCATCCTGGCCCTGCATGGCATCGACCACGAACAGCGTTTCAATCGGATGCACCGCGGCATGCAGTTCGCGGATTTCCTGCATCATCGCCTCGTCGATGGCGAGCCGGCCTGCGGTGTCGACGATCAGCACATCGTGATAATGGGTGCGCGCGTATTGCAGCGCGCGTTTGGCGATGTCGACCGGCTTTTCACCTTCGGCGACGGGGTGAAAATCAACCTCGACCTGTGCGGCCAACACCTTCAGTTGCTCGATCGCCGCAGGACGGTAAACGTCGCAACTTGCCAGCAGCACTTTCTTTTTCTGTTCGATGCGCAGCCAGCGCGCCAGCTTGCCTGCCGTTGTCGTTTTGCCGGCGCCCTGCAGCCCTGCCATCAGAATCACCGCCGGCGGCTGCACCGCGAGGTTGAGCGATTCATTGTGCTCGCCCATCAGCGCGACCAGTTCACGATGCACGACGCCGACCAGGGCCTGGCCCGGGGTCAGGCTGCCGACCACCTCCTCGCCAACGGCTTTTTCGCGGACTCTATCGATGAACAACTTGACCACCGGCAGTGCGACGTCAGCCTCAAGCAGCGCCATGCGCACTTCGCGCAGCGCTTCCTGGGTATTGGCCTCGGTCAGCCGCGCTTCGCCGCGCAGCGTCTTGACGACGCGCGCCAGACGGCCGGTCAGGTTATCGAACATGGCTTAAGGTAAACTGGTTGCATGCAGGGAATTTTACCGTATCTCGCCAGTGCGCTTCTTTACACAGCCATGGCCACTTATTTCTGGCGGTTGCACTGGTCCTCGGCGACGCCGGCCATGACGCCTGCGCGCGGCGTTGCCGAACGCGCCGCCGTTCTGGCAACACTCACCGTACATGGCGCGGTGTTGTTTGGTGTGATGTTCTCCGGCAACACCTTGCGCATCGGCGTCGGCGACGCCATTTCCGCGATTCTGTGGCTTACCGTGCTGATTTACTGGCTGGGCAGCCTGTTCTACCGGCTTGAAGGCCTGCAGGCACTGATCCTGCCGGTCGCCGCCGTTGCAGCTTTCCTGCCGGCGCTGCTGCCCGCCGCAAAACCGTTGCCGAACACCGAATTGCTGGCGTTCAAACTGCATCTGCTGATGTCGATGGCGGCCTACAGCCTGTTTACCATCGCCTCCCTGCACGTGCTGCTGATGGCGATGCTGGAGCGCCGGCTGCACCTGGGCTCGCTGCCCGCCGGACTGCGCCGACTGCCGCCGCTGCTGACCATGGAAACGCTGCTGTTCCGCATTATCTGGGCGGGATTTGTGATGCTGACGCTGACACTCGTCAGCGGCGTGTTCTTTTCGGAAGAAGTTTTCGGCAAGGCTGCACGGCTCAATCACAAGACCATTTTCGGATTCGTGTCGTGGATCGTATTTGCCTGGCTGTTGCTGGGTCGCCATTTCCGCGGCTGGCGCGGCCGCGTCGCCGTGCGCTGGACACTCGCCGGTTTCCTGCTGCTGGTACTGGCCTACCTCGGCAGCAAGTTCGTTCTGGAAATACTGCTCGGCCGCAGCTGACCGGGCCGGCGTCAATGCCGGCCTCGACATCGAGGTGCACAAATGGAATTCCTGATTCTTGCCAGCCTGATCCTGCTCAACGGCGCCTTCGCCATGTCGGAGGTAGCGCTGCTCACCGCGCGCCAGTCGAAACTGTCGACGCTGGCGCAACGCGGCGATAAATTGGCCGCGGCTGCAATCAAACTCAGTTCGGATCCGACGCGTTTTCTGTCAACGGTGCAGATCGGCATCACCTCGATCGGCCTGCTCAACGGCATTGTCGGTGAAGCCATCCTCGCCGAACCATTTGCGCTGTGGCTGCAGGCGCAGGGCCTCGAACACAAAACCGCCGACATCGCATCCACCGCGATCGTAGTCATCGTAGTGACGTATGTATCGATCGTCGTCGGCGAAATCGTGCCGAAACGGCTCGGCCAGCATAGCGCCGAAAATATTTCCCGGTTCGTCGCCTGGCCGATGCGCATTCTGGCTATGGTCACGGGGCCGTTTGTGCATCTGCTCACTTCATCGACCGACACGCTGTTGCGCGCGATCTTGCGCCTGCTGCGCCTGCAACCGCAGGAATCCGGGGCACAGCCCTTGTCCATTGATGAAATCCGTACCATCGTCCTCGAATCATCCAACGTACTGCCGAAAAAACATGCTTCAGTGCTGCTCAATCTGCTGGAACTCGGCGCCATTACTGTCGACGACGTAATGGTCCCGCGCAACCAGATCGAGAGCATCAATCTGGATCTGCCGATCGAGGAAATCACCACACAACTGTCTACGGCGCACCACCGCCGTGTCGTGGCTTACCAGGACCACTTTGACAACGTTGTGGGCACCTTGCGCGTGCGTCATGCATTGACTCTGATCCAGCGCGAGGAGCTCACAGCGGAAACCCTGCGCGACATGATCCGCGAGGCGCATTTCGTGCCTTCCGCGACGCCGTTGCTGGCGCAGATCCAGAATTTCCAGGAACACGCCAGCGGCGTCAGCCTTGTCGTCGATGAATATGGCGAAATCATGGGTCTGGTGACCCTGGAAGACATCCTCGAAGAAATCATCGGTGAGTTCACCACGCAGTCGCCGCTGATGGCGCGCGGCCTGCATCAGCAGTCTGACGGCAGCTACGTCATAGAAGGCGGAACGCTGTTGCGCGAACTCAACCGCAAACTGGGCTTTCACTTTCCGCTGGACGGGCCGAAGACGCTGAACGGGCTGATTCTGGAACATTTACAGGACATTCCGGAGCCCAATACCAGCGTGCGCATCGCCGGTCATCCGCTGGAAATCGTGCAAACGCAGGATCGGGTCATCAAAAGTGTGAGGGTATTGCCGCCAGCCAAACCTTGAGTGCGTGCACGCGGGTGTGACGTATCGCCTTTACAAAGGGGGCGAGTAAAGGCATCATTCCGATTAATAACTGCTCGTAACTTATTGGTTCCTTGAGAGATTTTGGAGGCTCGCCATGGCCACAGCCGCTGCCGCACGTAAACCCGAGATCGTAGAAGTCACGTTCCGCTGGGTCGGGCAGGATCGCGCCGGAAAAACGGTGCGCGGTGAAATGCAGGCCAGCGGTGAAGCGCAGGTCAACGCGATCTTGCGCCGCCAGGGCATCAAAGTCACCGAGGTAAAAAAACAGCGTCTCGGCCGGGGCGGTTCGGTTTCCGAAAAGGACATCACGCTGTTTACGCGCCAATTGGCGACGATGATGAAATCCGGCGTACCGTTGCTGCAGGCCTTTGACATTGTCGGCAAGGGCCACGCCAATCCTGCGGTCGCACGCCTGCTGATGACCATCAAGGCCGATGTCGAAACCGGCATGAATCTGAAACAGGCGTTCGAAAAACACCCCCTGCACTTTGACGCCCTGTTCTGCAATCTGGTCGGTGCCGGTGAAGCGGCGGGTATTCTGGAAAGCCTGCTCGACCGCCTCGCGACCTACAAGGAAAAGATTCTCGGCATCAAGGCCAAGATCAAGTCGGCGCTGTTCTACCCGATTGCAATTATCGTGGTTGCAGTTGTAATCACCGCGATCATCATGATTTTCGTGATTCCTGCGTTCAAGGAAGTGTTCAAGAGTTTCGGCGCGGATCTTCCGACCCCGACGCTGATCGTGATGGCCATGTCCGACTTCGTCGTTGCCAACTGGTTCATCCTGTTCAGCACCCTCGGCGGCAGCATTTATGCTTTTTTCTGGACCTGGAAACGTTCAGTGAAAATGCAGATGTTCATGGATCGCGTAGTTCTGAAAATCCCGGTCTTCGGTGACCTCATCCGCAAATCGTCAATTGCGCGCTGGACGCGTACGCTGGCCACGATGTTTGCCGCCGGTGTGCCTCTGGTGGAAGCGCTGGGGTCAGTCGCAGGCGCATCGGGCAACTATGTGTATTACGTGGCGACCAAAAAAATCCAGGCCGAGGTTTCGACAGGTTCAAGTCTGACGTCATCCATGCAGGGCACCGAAGTGTTCCCCAATATGGTGATCCAGATGGCGATGATCGGCGAGGAAGCCGGCTCGCTCGACGCGATGCTCGGCAAAGTCGCCGACTTCTTCGAACAGGAAGTTGATGACACGGTCGAGGCGCTGGCCAGCCTGATGGAACCGATGATCATGGTGGTGCTGGGCACGCTGATCGGCGGCATGGTGATCGCGATGTATCTGCCCATCTTCAAGCTCGGCTCCGCCGTATAAAAAAGACGGACGGCGCCGAACAACGCCATCCCCCGTCCGGCGCGCACTCGGCATCATCGCACCGGTCCATTTCCGATACCCGAGGCCGGCTCCAGCAATGATGACCGTATTGTCGACTCCACCCATTTTCGTTATCTGCGCCGCGCTGCTCGGTTTGTGCGTCGGCAGTTTTCTCAATGTCGTGATCCACCGCCTGCCCAAGATGATGGAACGGCAATGGAAAGCGGAATGCGCCGAACTCGCCGGGCAGGAACCAGCGCCCGTTGAACGCTACAACCTGGTCGTGCCGCGCTCCGCCTGCCCGTCATGCGGTCACCGCATCACCGCACTGGAAAACGTTCCCTTGCTGAGCTGGCTGGTATTGCGCGGCAAATGCGCTGCTTGCAAAGCGCCCATTTCCCGGCGTTATCCCATGGTCGAATTACTAACCGGCGTGTTATCCGGCTACATTGCCTGGCATTTCGGTTACGGCATGGCCGCAGCGGGTGCACTCATCTTCACCTGGGCAATGATCGCGCTGACTTTCATCGACCTGGATACGTTCTACCTGCCGGACAGCATCACACTGCCCTTGCTGTGGCTGGGCCTGCTGTTCAACATCAACGCCACCTACGTCAGCCTGCCGGCGGCAGTAATCGGCGCGGCCGCCGGCTACCTCACGCTGTGGTCCGTATACTGGGCCTTCAAGTGGGCCACCGGCAAGGAAGGTATGGGATACGGGGATTTCAAATTGCTCGCGGCCATCGGCGCCTGGCTGGGCTGGACCATGCTGCCGCTGACGATACTGCTGTCATCGCTCGTCGGCGCTGTCATCGGCATTGGCCTGATCGTTTTCGCAGGCCGAGGACGCAGCGTACCGATCCCATTTGGCCCCTACCTCGCCATCGCCGGCATGATTGCTTTGCTGCACGGACCGGCCTTGACCCGCGCCTATCTCGGCCCGCTCTGATGACGTACTGCGTCGGCGTCACCGGTGGCATCGGTTCCGGTAAATCAAGTGCTGCCGCACTGTTTGCCGAACTGGGCGCCGGCATTATTGATACTGACGACATTGCTCATGAACTGACCCGACCTGGCGGACTCGCGATGCCGGCGATCACGGCGGCCTTCGGCACCGGCATCGTGGCCGCGGATGGCAGCCTCGACCGGGCGGCGATGCGGAAAAGGGTATTTAACGAACCCGCCCAGCGCAAAGTGCTTGAAGCTATCCTCCATCCCTTGATCCGCGCCGAAGCGCGGGATCGTGCGGTCCGTTCAACCGCCCCTTACGTCATGCTGGTGGTGCCGCTGCTGCTGGAAACCGGCGGCTACCAAGATCTGGTGCGGCGAGTGCTGGTCATTGACTGCGACGAATCCGATCAAATCAGACGCACCATGCAGCGCAGCGGACTGACCGAAGAAGCCGTGCGGGCAATCATGGTTGCGCAACTGCCCCGACAGCAAAGGCTGGATCGGGCAGACGACGTGCTGCGTAACGACGCGGATATTGCCCGGTTACGCAGTCAGGTTGCGCCGTTGCATGACCGCTACCTGAAACTGGCGGTAGCAGCCCAAAACCCGCAATGAATCAGCGCATTAAGCCTTTATCTTTTGCGGTTTTTGGCCGATACTCCGGCAACTGCATTCTTACCCTAATCTATCGGGCGCACCGGACGTGATTGTCTACGAGCATCCCCTCAGCGAGCGCGTGCGGACCCTGCTGCGCCTCGAGGATCTGTTCGAGCGTATCGACTACTTCGTCGGCAAACTCGATGGCGAAGAACACCATGTCGCGCTGCTGCTGATTTTCGAAATCCTCGAAGTCGCCAGCCGCGCCGATCTCAAATCCGACCTGCTGCAGGAACTCGAACGCCAGAAACAGGTGCTCGAGGCGCTGCGCGACAACCCGGACATTTCCGAGGAAGCCCTCGAAAACGTACTCTGGCAGATCGACCAGTGTTCATCGCGGCTGTTCCAGGCGTCAGGAAAAGTTGGCCAGGAACTGCGTGAAAATGAATGGCTGATGAGCATCAAGCAGCGCACTGCGATACCGGGCGGCGTCTGCGAGTTTGACCTGCCTTCCTATCACTACTGGCTGCAGCAGGAAACGGAAGTGCGGCGCCACGATCTGCAGCAATGGCTGGCACCGTTCCTGCCGACTCGCGATGCGATCGGCATCGTGCTGCGCCTGCTCCGTGAAAGCGGCAAGACTACCTCGCAGATAGCACATCAAGGCGTCTATCAGCAAATGATGGCGGGGCGCATGGCACAGATGCTGCGCATCGGATTGTCGGGCGACTACGTCTGCGTTCCCGAAATCAGCGCCAACAAATATGCGCTGAACATCCGCTTCACCACACAGGAAGGCATGCAACGGCCGAAGGCGTCGGAAACTGACGTCGAATTTGAACTGACCTTCTGCAATCTCTGAACGATGGCTGGAAAAATTGTCATCTGCCCGCACTGCGGCGCTAGCATCGAATGGAACCCCGAGAACCGTTTTCGTCCGTTTTGCTCTGAGCGTTGCAAGATGATTGATCTTGGCGCCTGGGCCACCGAACGTTATCGCGTCCCGGTGTCCGAAAGCGACGAATCAGAAGAATTGCCGACGGCAGACCCGGACTTCAAGCCGAATTAACCGGATGTCGAACCGGGCAGCCAGACCCCACGGATCATGGCAAGGCCGTGCGCGCCGTTAACCAACGCCTCTGCACGATCCGTTTCCTGCAATCCGCCCAGCGCAAAAACCGGGATTCGGTTTGCAGAAACACACTCACTGAATCCCGCCCAGCCCAGCAACGGCGCGTCAGGATGCGTCGGTGTCGGCAGCACAGGGCCGAGCACGACGAAATCCACCCCAAGGGCTTCCGCCCGACGCAATTCTTCCGCGCTGTGACAGGAGGCGCCGACCAGCGCCAACTGCGGTCGCGCTGCCAGCGTGTGCAGTTGCGCTGACGTCAGATGCACGCCGTCGGCCCCGCAGCATTGCGCGAGTTCAATATCGCCATTGATCAGCACCCGCGCGCCAACGGCTTTCGCCCGCCGCACAATCTCTCGCGCATAGTCTGCAAATGCATCAGCGGGCCAATCCCTGCCGCGCACCTGGATCAGCCGCAACCCGCGGCGAAGCGCGACATCCACAGCAGCCAGCGCACGCGTTTGTTCCGACGCGGCAAATCCGGTAATGCCGTAAGTTTCAGGGATGGCCAACGCATTGAGGATCGGGCCGTTCGCCGGCAACAGTGGTGATACGTCAATCGCTTCGATACGCTGCCACGAGAAGGCCTGCGCCTCGCGTCCGTGCAACTCGCCGCGCCAGCCGCGCACGCGGAAAAAATGCAGCCGCACATCGGCGTGTTCATAGTCAAATTCCCGGATCAGCCAGGGATAGGCAGCAGTAACGTCAATGCCCAGTTCCTCATGCAGTTCGCGGACCAGGGCCTGCAGCGGCGTCTCGCCGGGTTCTACCTTGCCGCCGGGAAACTCCCAGTAACCGGCGTAGACCTTGCCCTGCGGCCGCTGCGCCAGCAGGAAACGGCCGTCCGGCTGCTGCAGCACGGCGGCAACAACCGCAATGCGGCGGCGTCCCGCGGACGAACTCATCGGATTTATTTGCGCCGCGCGAGGCGCGTGCGGCCGGCCCAGTCGCGGGCGAACTGCCACGCCACGCGTCCGCTGCGCGAGCCGCGGGTCAGCGCCCATTGCAGCGCAGCGTGTTCAACATCGGCGCTTTTCACACCGGACACCTTGAAGTGTTCGAGCCAGACGCGGACGATACTCAGGTATTCGTCCTGATCGAAGGAATGGAACGACACCCACAGACCAAAGCGTTCCGACAACGACACCTTTTCTTCGCTGGTCTCGCCGGGATGGATCTCGTCGCCGACATGCTGGTATTCAAGATTTTCATTCATGAATTCCGGCATCAGGTGGCGACGGTTCGAGGTCGCATAAACCAGGCAGTTTTCGGAGGCCGCGGCGACCGAACCGTCGAGCACCACTTTCAGCGCCTTGTAACCGTGTTCGTCCGCCTCGAACGACAGGTCGTCGCAATACAGCACAAAGCGCTCGGGCCGGGCATGAATCAGCTCAACGATGTCCGGCAGGTCGGTCAGGTCGCGCTTTTCGACTTCGATCAGTCGCAAGCCGCGCATCGCGTATTTGTTAAGCAAGGCCTTGACCAGCGACGACTTGCCGGTGCCGCGGGCACCGGTCAGCAGCACATTGTTGGCGGGCAATCCTGCGACAAACTGACGGGTGTTCTGCTCAACCAGCGATTTCTGCTCGTCGATGCCGTGCAGGTCGTGCAGATCAATTTGATGCACATGGTGGATGGGTTCCAGCGCAGCCCGCTCGCCCTTGCGCCGCCAGCGAAACGCGATCGACGCCTTCCAGTCGACGGATGCAGTCGGCGGCGGCAGCATCTGCTCGAGCCGCGCCAGCACCGATTCCGCGCGATCAAGCAGCGATGTCGGGTTGGAGGAAGTGCCGGTCGCCTTGGAATTCTTCATAACTATTTGTATTTAAACAGTTTATTTAGGCTGTTGTTTTTATATTCACAACTTGGGACGGTCAGCTTCGATAGTCCGCGTTGATGCTGACGTAGTCATGCGACAGGTCACAGGTCCAGACCGTCGTCGCGGCACGGCCGCGGTTGAGCACGACACGCACGGTAATTTCCGCCTGCTTCATCACGCGCTGGCCCTGCGCTTCGTCATACGACGGGCTGCGTCCGCCGCGCTCGGCGACCAGCACGTCATCGAGATACAGTTCAACGCCCTCGACTTCAAGATCATTGATGCCTGCATAACCGATGGCGGCAAGAATCCGGCCGAGATTGGGATCGGATGCAAAAAATGCGGTCTTGATCAGTGGTGAATGGGCGATCGCAAATGCCACCTTGCGGCACTCGTCTTCGTCGCGCCCCGCTTCCACCCTGATGGTGATGAACTTGGTCGCACCTTCACCGTCGCGCACAATGGCCTGCGCCAGCGTCGTCGCCACCACCGTCACGGCATCGCGGAATGCCTGATATTCAGGACTTTTCGCATCGATGATTTCAGCCATCGCCGCCTTGCCGGTGGCAATCAGCATGAAACTGTCGTTGGTCGAGGTGTCGCCATCAACGGTAATCGCATTGAATGAGTGCTGCGCCGCATAAGCCACCGCGGCCTTGACCAGCGGCTGACTGACGTTCGCATCGGTGGCGACAAAACCGAGCATCGTCGCCATGCCCGGATGAATCATGCCGGCGCCCTTCGAAATCCCGGTCACGGTGATGGTCGCAGCGCCTACCGCAAACTGCCGGGACACGGCCTTCGGCACCGTATCCGTGGTCATGATCGCGGCGGCGGCATCGGCCCAGGCATCCGCCTTCAGCGCGGCAATGCATTGCGGCAGGCCGGCGACGATGCGGTCAACCGGCAGCGGCTCCATGATCACGCCGGTTGAAAAGGGCAGCACTTGTGAAGCATTGCAGCCGAGCAGCTGTGCCGCATCGGTACAGGTCTGCCGCGCCCGGGCAAGGCCTTCAGCGCCGGTCCCGGCATTAGCGACGCCGGTATTGACCACCAGCGCACGCACCCCCTTGCCGGGGTCGATCATCGACAGATGCTGGCGCGAAACGATAACTGGAGCCGCACAAAAACGGTTCTGGGTAAACACGCCGGCCACACGCGCGCCCTCATCAATACTGATCAGCAGCAGATCCTTGCGCCCCGCCTTGCGCACGCCGGCCTGCGTGATGCCCAGCCTGACACCGGCGACCGGCAGCAATGATTTCGGATCGGGCGGATTCAGATTGACGGGCATGACGGTCCCCCCAAGCTCAGCTCAGCTTGCCGTGGCACTGCTTGTATTTTTTGCCCGAACCGCAGGGGCAGGGCTCGTTGCGCCCGACTTTCTGACCGTCGCGCACATAGGGCTGCACAGTTTCGCTTTCTTCCTGCGCTGCGGCCTCGGGCTCGGCAAGGGCCGGCTCGGTCGTTCCGGTCAGCGCATCGGCGTGCTGGTACTGCACATTCTGCAGCGCTTCGCGCTCCTCTGCGGCGCGCAATTCCTCGGCGCTGCGGATCTGCACCGTCATCAGCGTGCGCGAGACGTCGGTCTTGATCATGTCGAGCAGCAGCGAGAAAAGCTCAAACGCCTCGCGCTTGTATTCCTGCGTCGGATTCTTCTGCGCGTAACCGCGCAGGTGGATGCCCTGCCGCAGATGATCAAGCGCCGAGAGATGTTCGCGCCAGTGCGAATCCACACTCTGCAGCATGATCGCGCGTTCGTACTGGCGCATCGCCGGCTGGTCGACCGAACCGGTTTTTTCGAGGTAACGCGCGTGCGCTGCCTCGACCACGCGCTCGCGCAGCACGGTCTCTTCCATATCCGGGCTGTTCTGCAGCCATTGCTGGACCGGCAGTTCGAGACCCAGTTCACCGCGCAACACGGCTTCCAGTCCGGGAATGTCCCACTGCTCCTCAAGACTGCCCGGCGGCACATGCGTCGCCAGATGTGCGCTGACCACATCGCTGCGCATCGCGGCGATCGTCGCTGAAATATCGGAACTGTCGAGCAACTCATTGCGCTGCTGATAGATGACCTTGCGCTGATCGTTGGCCACATCGTCATACTCGAGCAGGTGCTTGCGCATGTCGAAGTTGCGCGCCTCGACCTTGCGCTGCGCATTTTCAATCGACCGCGTCACCCAGGGGTGTTCGATCGCCTCGCCGTCCGGCATTTTCAGCCGCTCCATAATCGCAGAGACGCGGTCTGAAGCAAAAATGCGCAGCAGAGAATCGTCGAGCGCCAGATAGAAACGACTCGAACCCGGATCACCCTGGCGGCCGGCGCGGCCGCGCAACTGGTTGTCAATCCGCCGTGATTCGTGCCGCTCGGTGCCGACGATATGCAGGCCGCCGGATTTCACTACCTGATCGTGACGCAGCTGCCATTCTGCACGCAATGTGGCAGCACGTTGCTCGCGCGCCGCCGGATCCAGGCTTTCGTCGGCCAGCACGCGGTTGATTTCCGGTTCGGGGTTGCCGCCGAGCACGATGTCCGTGCCGCGGCCCGCCATGTTGGTGGCAATGGTGATGACCTGCGGCCGGCCGGCCTGGGTGATGATCTCGGCTTCGCGCGCATGCTGCTTGGCATTGAGCACGTTGTGCGGCAGCTTCTCTTTCTGCAGCATGCCGGAAATGTATTCGGAATTCTCGATCGAGGTGGTGCCGACCAGTACGGGCTGGCCGCGTTCGTGACAGGCCCGGATGTCGTTGACGATCGCCTGATACTTCTCCCGCGACGTGCGGAACACCTGATCCATGCGGTCATCGCGGATCATCGGGTGGTGCGTCGGGATGACCACCGTCTCCAGACCGTAGATCTGCTGGAACTCGTAAGCCTCTGTATCCGCCGTGCCGGTCATCCCGGCGAGCTTGCCGTACATGCGGAAATAGTTCTGGAAAGTGATTGTGGCGAGCGTCTGGTTTTCCTTCTGGATCTCCACGCCTTCCTTGGCTTCGATCGCCTGGTGCAGGCCTTCGGACCAGCGCCGGCCCGGCATCAACCGCCCGGTAAACTCGTCGACAATGATGATCTCGTTGTCCTGCACGACATACTGCTGGTCGCGATGAAACAGGCTGTGCGCCCGCAATGCCGCATTCAGGTGATGCATCAGCGAGATGTTGACAGCGTCGTAAAGGCTGCCGCCCTCGGGCAGCATGCCCGCCTGCGCCAGAAGCGCTTCGGCGTGCTCGTGTCCTTCCTCGGATAGCACAACCTGATGGCCCTTTTCGTCGACCCAGTAATCTCCCGGCTCTTTTTCGTCCTTCTGCCGCACCAGCTTCGGCGCAACTACATTCATGCGCACGTAGAGATCGGTGGTGTCCTCCGCCTGCCCGGAAATGATCAGCGGCGTGCGTGCCTCGTCGATCAGGATCGAATCGACCTCATCGACGATGGCGTAGGCCAGCCCGCGCTGCACCTTTTCGGACAACTCGTAGACCATGTTGTCACGCAGGTAATCGAAGCCGAATTCGTTATTGGTGCCGTAGGTAATGTCAGCGCGATAAGCCTCCTGCTTGAGCGTATGCTCCATCTGCGACAGGTTGACACCCACGGTAAGACCGAGGAACCGGTAAATGCGGCCCATCCAGTCGGAATCGCGCTGCGCCAGATAGTCGTTGACGGTGACGATGTGCACGCCGGTCCCGCCGAGCGCATTGAGGTAAGCCGGCAATGTCGCCATCAGCGTCTTGCCTTCACCGGTGCGCATTTCCGCAATCTTGCCGTTATGCAGCGCAAGGCCGCCGACCAGTTGCACATCGAAATGACGCATGCCCATCACGCGTTTGCCGGCCTCACGCACCACGGCAAAAGCTTCCGGCAGCAGCGCATCCAAAGCGGCACGTCGACGACGGTCGATATCGGCTGACTGCGCAGCCGCCTCGGCAGCCGACTCAGGAGCTGCTACCGACTTGCGGATGCGCTCGCGGAATTCTTCTGTCTTGGCGCGCAATTGATCGTCGGACAGGGCCGAGATCTGCGGCTCCAGCGCGTTGATGGTGCGTACTGTTCGCCGATATTGCTTGAGCAGCCGTTCATTGCGGCTGCCGAACACTTTCTTCAATAAACCGGTAATCATGGACTTCCCGAATAAAAAGGGGGTGGGATAACCCCACCCCCCTGCAATTCTTGCGTTTGGTACAGCCGGTCAGCCGGGCAACTGCAGAAACCGCGCGGGGTTCAAAGCGGTACCGCGCTGGCGCACTTCAAAGTGCAGATGTGAGCCTGTCGCGCGACCGGTCCGGCCAACATCGGCGATCCGGGATCCGCGCAAGACCACATCACCGACTTTCACATATTTCTTCGATGCATGCGCGTAACGCGAGATCAGATCGTTGCCGTGATCAATCTCGATCATATTACCATATTGAGGGTGAAACTCGGCGTAGACGACCACCCCTGCAGCGGCGGAAAACACCGGGGTACCCTCCTCCGCCATGAAGTCGATTCCCTCGTGAAAAGCGCGCTGTCCGGTGAAAGGATCAATGCGCCAGCCAAAGTTCGAGGAATACCAGCCGCCTTCAACCGGCAACTTGGTCGGAATCAGTTTTTTGCGAGCGCTTTCCTGCGTATACATTGACTCCAGCAGGCCGAGCTTGTCGCCGCGGTCTTCCAACTGGCGGGTCAACTGGTCGATCTGCTGCGTGAAGTCACTCAGCGAAAGGTTCTGGCTGGGAATGGACGAGGGGGCACCGCCGCGTCCGGGCACCTCATTGAACATCAAGTCCTGGGGTTTGAATCCGGCTAGTTTGGCCAGGCGCTCGCCCAAGGTTTCGAGACGCAGCAATTGCGCCTGCATCTGCCCCAGCCGGACGGCCATCGCGTTCAGGTTATCCTGCAGGTAAGTCTGGTTTTTTTCATGCTGCTGGCGCTGGATGGATACCAGCACATCGCGCACATAGGGAATATTCAATTCGGCGGCAAACCGCAGGATGCCGTAATTGAGCGCGCCGGCCAGCAAAATTACCAGCCCGAACATGGCTATGACTGAAACAATCAGATGCGGCCAGCCCAAAGTAATGGTCCGCGCCTTTGGCAGCATCTCGGAAACCAGAATAATATTCATGGTCAACATCCCTTTTTCGCCATGTCCAACCGCAAACTAAGTGCCTTGATTGGCAGTAATTCGGGCTTGTCAGCTCTCAATCGGACCATGCAGCGCATTACGGCGCTGCAAAGGTTGTATGAAGCCTGCACACCCCCTGAACTGCTCCCGGCAAGCCGTGTGGTCGGAGACCGCGGCGGCATACTGATGATAGCGGCAGACAACGGCGCAATCGCGGCAAAGCTGCGCCAACTGGCGCCCCGACTGCTCAAGAATCTGCAAAAGCAGAGGGCGGAGGTTACTGGAATTCACATCCAAGTTCAAGTTTTACAACCCGCCGGACGGCCGGTACCGGCGTCGAAAAAATCGCCGTTAAGCATTGATTCTATTGAATATATTGAGGAATTGTCGCAGCGCGTCAAGGATCCGGGTTTACGGTCTGCGCTATCCAGATTTGCCGCCAGGCGGCGTGCCAGGGCCTGAACAGGCCGCGGCGTTAGATCAGCCCTAAACCACCATCAGCAGCCGCTCCACGGCATAAAACGCCACCAGCACCAGCGCAAAGGCCAGCATGGCCAGGAATACCCGCCACGCAAACCGCAGGTAGCGAGGATCCCGATACCAGGCATAAAGTCCCAGCGAAACCCCGATGGTGATCAGCGCGAGAAGTCCGAACAGGCGGAGCAGCAACATAAACCAGGGAGGGGCGGACGCGCCTGGTCCTCAGGCCGCCTGGGGCTGCCAGGCGAGGAACGCAGGCGCGTCCTCGATGCGGTCGAAACTTACGTATTCCCAGGCCTGTGGCTGTTCCAGCAGGTGCCGCAGCAGCCGGTTATTCATCGCATGGCCGGACTTGTGACCACTGAAAGCCCCAATCAGAGGATGACCCAGGAGATAAAGGTCGCCGATGGCATCCAGCACCTTGTGTTTGACGAACTCGTTGTCATAACGCAGGCCGTCGTTGTTCAGCACCCGGTACTCGTCCATGACAATGGCATTGTCGAGGCTGCCGCCGAGGGCCAGACCCTGCGAGCGCATACTCTCAACATCCTGCATGAAGCCGAAGGTGCGCGCCCGCGCCACCTCCTTGACGTAGGACGTGGAAGCGAAGTCGACCACCACCGTCTGCGCACTGGCATCAAACACAGGATGCGCGTAGTCGATGGCAAGTTCCAGCCGGAACCCGTTGTAGGGCTCGAAACGCACCCACTTGTCGCCGTCACGCACCTCGACCGGTTTCAGGATGCGAATGAATTTTTTCGGAACATCCTGTTCCACGATACCGGCGGACTGCAGCAAAAACACGAACGGACCGGCGCTGCCATCCATGATCGGAACTTCCGGCGCGGTGACATCGATCCAGACGTTGTCGATACCCAGACCGGCCAGCGCCGACATCAAATGCTCGACCGTCTGCACCCGCGCACCGTCCTTTTCCAGACACGACGACAGTCTTGTGTCATGCACCGCATACGGATCAGCCTTGATATCGACCGGCTCCGCAAGATCCGTCCGCCGGAACACGATTCCGGTATCCGGCTGCGCCGGGCGAAGGGTCAGATGGACCTTTTCGCCCGTGTGCAGACCCACGCCGGTGGCGCGGATCACGTTCTTCAATGTGCGTTGCTTGATCACGTTCAATTTAGCTAGCGATAATTACCCGGAAGGGCAGAGCGATTGCCGACTACCCGATTGCGGCGGGATCGCAGATTTTACCACGATGCCGCACCGCAACACCCGCCCGGCCCGCTTCAACCGGCTCGCACCACCATGGTTCAACCGCCCGGTCAGTCCGCCTGCTTGCGCAGAAATGCCGGAATGTCGAGCATTTCGACCCCGGACTGGCGCATCGCTTCAATCGTTGCATCCCGATTGCGGCGACGGATCACCGCCGGCTGCTCCAGCGCTCCGTAGTCAACATCCGGGGAAATTGCCATGTTGTCGGTGCCGGTCTTCTGCGACACCACGATCATCGGCTTGGAAACCTGGCGCGCCAGCGGCTTGCCCAGGCCCGTGGCCACGATGGTCACGCGCAGACCGTCTTCCAGGCTCTCGTCGTACACCGTACCGACAATCACCGTCGCCGAGTCCGCGGCAAACGCCTTGATGGTTTCCATGACGTCGTACATTTCCTGCAACTGGAACGTCGCCTTGCTCGCTGAAATATTGACCAGCACGCCGCGCGCATCGGAAATATTGATGTCCTCGAGCAGCGGGCAGGCTACCGCCTGTTCGGCCGCCTCGCGAGCGCGTCCGGTGCCGGCCGCCTTCGCCGAACCCATCATCGCCATGCCCATCTCGCCCATCACCGTGCGCACGTCGGCAAAGTCGACGTTGATCATGCCGGGGCAACTGATGATTTCCGCAATTCCGGCCACTGCCCCGTGCAGCACGTCGTTGGCGGCGCGGAAAGCCTCGTCGAGCGTGATCGAGTTGCCGAGCACCTGCATCAACTTGTCGTTGGGAATAACGATCAGCGAATCGACATGCTGCGCCAGGGCATCCAGACCATCCTGCGCCAATTTCTGCCGTTTGCCCTCGAAGGCAAAGGGCTTGGTCACCACGGCCACGGTCAGGATGCCGAGCTCCTTGGCGATTTCCGCCACCACCGGCGCAGCACCGGTTCCGGTGCCGCCGCCCATGCCGGCTGTGAGGAACAGCATGTCAGCGCCGGAGATCATCTCGGCGATACGCTCCCGATCCTCAAGCGCAGCCTGGCGACCGATCTCGGGATTGGCGCCTGCGCCCAGCCCCTTGGTAATACCGGTGCCGAGCTGGATCTGGGTCTTGGCCTGATTGCGCTTGAGCGCCTGGGCGTCGGTGTTGGCGCAGATGAACTCCACGCCTTCCACGCCCTGAACGATCATGTGATCCACCGCATTGCCGCCGCAACCGCCGACACCGATCACCTTGATTACCGCTTCCTGCGCTTGTGCATCAATCAGTTCAATCATGTGAATCTCCTTTTTCTGCAAGCAAAGTAATGTTGAAAAATCCCGCAATCAAAAAACAAAATCCCTCAGTTCTACAATCCCTCAAACCGCAAATTCCTGTCGTCAACGCTTTTCCTAAAAATTTCCCGTGAACCACGTTTTCATCCGATCCACCACCTGCTGGAAGCTGCTGACATGCATGCGCGCAACATCGCGCTGGCGATACTCGTCTGCGCCGGCCATCAGCAGTCCGACCCCGGTTGCATACCGCGTGCTGCGCACGACTTCGGCCAGGCCGCCGGCGTACTGGGGCATACCGATGCGCACCGGCATGTGGAAAATCTCCTCGCCCAGTTCGACCATGCCCTGCATCGAACTGGAGCCTCCGGTCAGCACCACGCCCGATGACAGCAGTTCCTCATAGCCGCTGCGGCGCAGTTCTGCCTGCACCAGCGAATAAAGCTCTTCGACGCGGGGCTCGATGACCTCGGCCAGGGTCTTCCGCGACAACTGGCGTGAACTGCGGTCACCGACCCCCGGAACATCGACCATCTCCTGCGGGTCGGCGAGCTGCGACAGCGCGCAGCCGAACCGCTGCTTGATGTCTTCGGCGTCCTTGGTCGGCGTGCGCAGCGCCATCGCAATGTCGTTGGTGATCTGGTCGCCTGCAATCGGGATCACCGCGGTGTGGCGGATCGCGCCATTGGTGAACACCGCCATGTCGGTGGTACCCCCGCCGATGTCAACCAGACACACGCCGAGTTCCTTCTCGTCCTCCGACAGCACCGCAACCGATGAGGCGAGCGGCTGCAGGATCAGGTCGTTGACCTCGAGGCCACAACGGCGCACGCATTTGATGATGTTCTGCGCCGCCGACACCGCGCCGGTAACCATATGCACCTTGACCTCAAGCCTCACGCCGGACATGCCCAGAGGCTCGCGCACATCCTCCTGGCCGTCGATGATGAATTCCTGGTTAAGCACATGCAGGATCTGCTGGTCGTTGGGGATCTGCACCGCCTTGGCGGTCTCAATCACGCGATCGATGTCCATCTGCGTGACTTCCTTGTCCTTGATCGCCACCATGCCCTGCGAATTGAAACTTTTGATGTGATTGCCGGCGATGCCGGTGTAGACCTCGCGGATCTTGCAGTCGGCCATCAGTTCCGCTTCTTCCAGCGCGCGCTGAATGGCATTGACGGTGGTCTCTATATTGACCACTACGCCCTTTTTAAGTCCGCGCGAAGGATGGCTGCCCATGCCGATGATCTCGAAACCGCCCTCCGGCTTGATCTCGGCGACGATCGCGACAATCTTCGATGTGCCGATATCCAGGCCCACCACCAGTTTTTTGCTTTCCCTGTTTTTGCTCATCATCCGTTTTTCCCTGACCTGTTTCCCCGGGCGCCTAAACGCCGCGCTTCGGCTTGGTTTCCGCCACCGGCGGCAATCCCGGCACCCGTGCGGCAAACCCGTTGGCATAACGCAGATCGACCCGGTCTACCGGTTTGGTCATGCGCGCAATCGTGCGCGGATACGTCACCACAAAACGCCGCAGACGCTCCTCGACATGTTCGCGACCGAAATCCACGGTCATGCCGTCGTCGAGACGGACCTGCCAGGCGCGGCGCGGCGATACATTGACTTCACTCGGCGTCCTGCCAATCGCCGCAAGGCTGCGCCGGAACAACTCGAACTGAATGGCCATTTCCTTCGCCGCGCCTTCAGGCCCGTTGAACAACGGCAGCGCGCCGTCGAATGCCGCTTCAAAAACTTCGCCATGCACATTCACCAGCCCTGCTTTTCCCCAGCGCGCCAGCGGCACATGCTCGGTTAGCACCACTTCCAGCGCGCCAGGCCACTGACGGCGCACATCGGCGCGGCGCACCCACGGCAACTTCTGGAAGGACGCGCGTGTCGAGGCCAGTTGCAGCGTAAAAAAGTTGCCGCGTACTTCGCGGCGCACGATGTTCTCAACCTGCTGCGGGGTGACATGCGTCAACGGCGAGACCACGCGGACCTCGGTAATCGGAAACACCGGCAAGCGCACGATCCACACAACGCCGCCATACAACAGGCCAAGCAGCGCCGCTACGACCAGCAGGTCGGACAAACGATTGAGCACGGCGGGCTTATCCCACATGAGCCAGTTCCAGGATGCGCAGCACGAGATCGTCGAACGACAAACCGGCCTGACGCGCCGCCATCGGCACCAGGCTGTGCCCGGTCATGCCGGGCGACGTGTTCATTTCCAGGAACTGCACGCTGCCGTCCGCGCGCCGGATCAGGTCGGCGCGGCCCCAGCCGGCGCAGCCCAGCGCCTGCGCGCTTTTCATCACCAGCGCGCGGATACGCAGTTCTTCCGCCTCCGGCAGGCCGCAGGGGCAGTGATACTTGGTCTCGTCGCTGAAATACTTGTTCTGATAGTCGTAATTGCCCTGCGGCGCCTCGATGCGGATCAGCGGCAAGGCCTGGTCGCCGAGGAAACCGGCCGTCAGCTCCTCGCCGGCGATGAACGCTTCCGCCATCACAAACGGGTCGTGACGCGCCGCCAATTCATAGGCGTCCGGCAGTTGCACTGCAGCGGTGACCTTGGTCAGTCCGATGGTTGACCCTTCGCGCGCCGGTTTGATGATCAGCGGCAGGCCGAGACGCCGGGCAACGCCGTCCCAGTCGCTTCCCGCATCAACCACTTCGCATTGCGGCGTCGGGATACCGGCGGCGGTCCACACCATTTTCGTGCGGACCTTGTCCATCGCCAGCGCCGAGCCCATCACGCCGCTGCCGGTATACGGGATTCCCATCAGTTCCAGCGCCCCCTGCACCGTGCCGTCTTCACCGTAACGGCCGTGCAGCGCGATGAACACGCGGGTAAACCCGTCGCGCTTAAGCTCGAAAATTTCGCGTTCGGCGGGATCGAAAGCGTGAGCATCCAGACCGGCCTGCTGCAACGCTTTGAGCACGTTGCTGCCGCTCATCAGCGACACCTCGCGCTCCGCGCTGCGTCCGCCAAATAGCACTGCGATTTTCCCGAGGGCGCTCATGCACGTTCCCCTACCACGCGCACTTCGCGTTCCAGATGCACACCGAACTGCCGCTGCACGCTCTGCTGTGCCAGTTCAATCAGGGCTTCGATGTCTGCGGCACTGGCACCGCCGTTGTTGACGATGAAGTTGGCGTGTTTCGCCGAAATCGATGCGCCGCCGATGCGGCGCCCCTTCAATCCGCAGGCCTCGATCATCCGTGCCGCATGATCCCCCGGTGGGTTGCGGAACACCGAGCCCGCATTGGGCATACCCAGCGGCTGCGCGGCAATGCGCTGCGCCAGCAAGGTCTTGATGGTTGCGCGCGCCTGTTCGCCATCGCCATGGAGCATGCGGAAAGTTGCCGCCACAAACCATTCCTCGACGCCGTCGTAAACAGAGCCCGCCATCAGATTTGACATCTGATGGGAACGCCTTTCGACGCTGCGATAGCCGATGGTGTATTGCTGCGGGGTGCGCACATGCCGCATCCCCGTACGGTCCAGCGTTTCCACCTGGGTCACCAGATTCCAGGTTTCACCGCCATAACAACCGGCGTTCATCGCCAGCGCGCCGCCGATGGTACCGGGGATGCCGGCGAGAAACTCGGCACCGGCCAGATTGTTGAGGGCTGCTGTGCGTGCCACTTTCGGGCAGGCCACACCCGCCTCAACCCAGATTTCGCCGCCGTTATCATCGCTACGCACAACCCGCAGGCCGCGCAAAGCCCAGTGCGTAAAAATCACCGTGCCGTCCAGACCGCCGTCGCGCACCAGCAGATTGCTGCCCAACCCCACCACATGCACCGGCTCGCCGTCAGACAGTCCGCGCAGAAACAGCGCCATGTCGTCGAGATCAGCCGGGGTGTAGGCGCAGCGCACCCGTCCGCCGGCGCGCCAGCTGACATGCCGGGACATCGGTTCGTCGTTGCGCAGTTCCCCGCGCAATCCGTGAGCTGATATCTGTTGTTGGTCGCTCATATTCATGTCAGCCCTGCACCAGCCTGCCGGCCACGGTACCGATTGAGCCCGCACCCATCGCCAGCACCACATCGCCGTCGCGAACCGCACTGCGGATCGCCACCGGCAACTCAGCCACTTGCTCGACGAATACCGGCTCCACTTTGCCCAGCACCCGCACCGCGCGCGCCAGCGCCCGGCCGTCGGCGGCAACGATCGGCGACTCGCCGGCGGCATAAACCTCGGTCAGCAGCAGCGCATCAACGCTCGACAGCACACGCGCAAAGTCCTCAAAACAGTCACGCGTACGCGTGTAACGATGCGGCTGGAATACCAATACCAAGCGTCGTCCCGGGAAGGCGCCGCGCGCGGCGGCAATGGTTGCCGCCATCTCGACCGGGTGATGACCGTAGTCGTCGATCAATTCGAAAGTACCACCCGTTGCCGCATCCACCGCGCCGTAACGCTGGAAACGCCGTCCGACACCCTTGAATTCGCCCAGCGCACGGACAATTTTTTCGTCGGATACTCCGACTTCCATGCCGATCGCAATCGCCGCCAGCGCGTTCAAAACGTTATGCACGCCGGCCAGATTCAGCGTGATGTCGAGGTCGGGCAGGCGCCGGCCGTTTTTGCGCTGTACCCGGAAACGCATCTGTCCGGCGACCGCGGTCACCGCATGCGCGCGAATCTGCGCGCCCTCCTCCAGCCCGTAGGTGACCACGGTTTTGGTCAGGCGCGGCATGATCGAACGCACATTCACGTCATCGTTGCACAGCACGACTACACCGTAGAACGGCAGGCGCTCGACAAAATCGACAAATGCCTGCTTCAGCTTGTCGAGCGAGTGGTCGTAGGTTTCCATGTGATCGGCGTCGATATTGGTCACCACCGAGATCACCGGCTGCAGATGCAGAAACGAAGCATCGGATTCATCCGCTTCGGCAACGATGAATTCGCCGCCACCGAGCCGGGCATTGGCGCCCGCGCTTTCCAGCCGGCCGCCGATCACAAACGTCGGGTCCATGCCGCCTTCGGCCAGCACGCTGGCGACGAGGCTGGTGGTCGTGGTCTTGCCATGCGTACCGGCAACTGCAATGCCCTGTTTGAGGCGCATCAATTCGGCGAGCATCATCGCCCTCGGCACTACCGGAACCAGGCGGCCGCGGGCTGCGAGCACTTCGGGGTTGTCCGCCTTGACCGCGCTTGAAATCACCACGACATCGGCAGCGCTGACGTTTTCAGCGGCATGGCCGATGCTTACCCTTGCGCCCAGCCCGGCAAGCCGGCGCGTGACGTTGCCCTCGCTCAGATCGGAACCGCTCACCGCATAACCGAGATTCAGCAGCACCTCGGCGATGCCGCTCATCCCGGCGCCGCCGATGCCCACGAAATGCACGTTGCGGACCTTATGTCTCATCGATTCACTCTCATCGACTGACTCTCATGGATTAGGCCTCATGCCGGCGCCAGCTCCATACAAATGTCAGCAACCTTCTGCGCTGCATCCGGTTTGCCCACCGCGCGTGCTGCGCGTGCCATTTCCAGCAATTTTGCTCGCGTCATGCCACGCAACTCTTCAGCCAGCGCTTGCGGCGTCAGCGTCGGCTGCGGCAACAGCAGCGCGGCGCCGCGGTCGGCCAGATAACAGGCGTTTCGGGTCTGGTGGTCATCAACCGCATGCGGGAAAGGCACCAGAATGCTGCCGACGCCGGCAACAGCAAGCTCGGTCACCGTTGTCGCGCCGGCGCGGCAGATGATCAGATCCGCTTCGCCGTAACGCGACGCCATGTCTTCGACAAACGCCAGCACTTCCGCATCAACACCGGACTGCCGGTAACTCTGCCGCACCTTATCGGCATGAGCAGCGCCGGCCTGATGCACAACGATCGGACGTTCGGCAGCGGACAGCAATGCCAGCGCTTGCGGAACGATTTCATTCAGACCCCTCGCCCCCAGACTGCCGCCAAGGATCAACAAGCGCAGCGACCCGCTGCGGTTGGCAAAGCGTGCTTCCGGCGGCGCGAGTTTGACGATCTCGGCGCGTATCGGGTTACCCGACCAGATCACGTCAACCCGTCCTTCAAAAGCATCGGGAAATGCCGACAATACGCGGTCGGCGACACCGGCGAGCACCCGATTGGCGAGTCCCGGCACGGCATTCTGCTCATGAATCACCAGCGGCTTGCCGAACAGCACCGCCATCATGCCGCCGGGAAACGCGGCATAGCCGCCCATGCCCAGCACGACATCGGGACGGTGACGGAAAATCGCCGCGGCGCTCTGCCAGAAGGCAATCAGCAAAGCCAAGGGCAACACCAGCTTGCGCATCAGGCCTTTGCCGCGGACACCGCCAAAACTGATCCAGGTTGCCGCATATCCGCGCGGCGGCACCAGACGTTGTTCCATGCCACCTTTGGCGCCCAGCCAGACCACGTTCCAGCCGCGCGCACGCATAACGTCGGCGACATCGAGCCCGGGGAAAATATGGCCGCCGGTGCCGCCGGCCATCACCAGCAGGGTCTGGCTCATACAGTGAACCCCCGGCTCAACTGACGATTCTCCCAGTCGATACGCATCAGTATCGCGAGTGCACAGCAGGTGGCAAGGATCGCGCTGCCGCCGAACGACAGCAGCGGCAGGGTCAGTCCCTTGGTCGGCAGTACACCCATGTTGACGCCCATGTTGATGATTGCCTGCACGCCGATCCACAGACCGATGCCCTGGGCTACCAGCGCCGCAAACGGCCGCTCGAGTTCAGTTGCGCGCCGACCGATGGCAAATGCCCGCCACACCAGCCATGAGAACAACAGCACAATGGTCAGCACGCCGACGAATCCAAGCTCTTCGGCAATCACTGCGAGCAGAAAATCGGTATGCGCTTCGGGCAGGTAGAACAGCTTTTCTACGCTCGCCCCAAGGCCGACGCCGAACCATTCGCCGCGGCCAAAGGCGATCAGCGCATGCGACAGTTGGTAACCCTTGCCGTACGGATCAGCCCACGGATCCATGAAACCGATCACGCGCTGCATGCGGTACGGGCTGGTCCAGATCAGCAGCAGAAAGCCGATCAACAACATCACGATCAGTCCGGCGAACAGCCGCCAGTTCATGCCGCCGAGAAACAGGATGCCCATGGCGATCACGGTAATTACCGCAAAGGCGCCGAAGTCGGGCTCGCGCAGCAACAGCCCGCCGGTGAGCAGCATCACGCCGAACATCGGCATGAATCCCTTGCGCAGACTGTGCATGAACGCTGCTTTGCGCACGGTGTAATCTGCCGCGTAGAGCACGGCAGCGATTTTCATCAACTCCGAGGGCTGCAGGTTGAACACATACAGGGACAGCCAGCGCCGGCTGCCATTGACCTCGCGACCGATGCCCGGCACCAGCACCAGCGCCAGCAGGGCCAAACCACCGAGAAACAGGAACGGCGCAGCCTGCTGCCAGATGCGGACGGGCACCTGGAATACCATGGCCGCCGCGATCAGGCTGATCACCACGAAGATCGCATGGCGAATCAGATAATACATCGTATTGTTTCCGGCCGCGCGACTGGCCTCAGCGCTGGCAATCGACGCTGAATACACCATCACCAGGCCCAGCGCGAGCAGCAATCCCGTCACCCATATCACGCTGTGATCGTATTCCTCGCCGACGCTGCGCTGGTTGATCGTGGCGAAATACTGGCTCACGCGTGCCTCCGCCTGAGTTCATCGACTGCCGCAGCAAATACTTCGGCACGATGTACGTAATTGCGGAACATGTCGTAACTGGCGCAGGCCGGTGACAGCAGCACGGCATCGCCTGACTGCGCGGCATCAAATGCCATTGCCACCGCCTGTGCCATGTCCGCAGCGTTGAGCACCGGAACGGCATCGCCGATCGCCGCGGCAATCAGCGCTGCATCGCGACCGATCAATACCACGGCCCGGGCGCGTCCGCGCGCGGCCGCGGCCAGCGGCGCAAAGTCCTGACCCTTGCCGTCACCGCCGGCAATCAGCACCACCGGCTCTCGCATCCCCGTCAGCGCTGCAACTGAGGCGCCAACATTGGTGCCTTTGGAATCATCGTAAAAACGTATATTGTTGATTTTATTGATATTTTTTACACGGTGCGGCAGTCCCTGAAAATCCTGCCAGGCTCGCGCAATCACCGCGTCGGACACCCCCAGCGCACGGCACAGCGCGCCTGCGGCCAGCGCATTCGCGGCGTTGTGCAAACCGGCAATACGCAAAGCCGAAACCGGCGCCACGATCTGCGATCCGCGCTGCAGAACCGCTGCAGTATCCCGGCCGGACAAACCCCAGTCTTCTTCGGCACGCGGCACATCAAGACCGAAGGTGACCACGGAGCGGCCCTGACGCTTCATTCCGGCGCTACGCAGGTCTTCGCGGTTGAGCACCTGCACGCCGTCCCCGGCAAAAATCCGCGCCTTGGCCGCGGCGTATTCCTGCAGGCCATCGTAACGGTCGAGATGGTCTTCGGAAATATTCAGCACCGTTGCCGCCCGCGGCAGCAGCGAAATCGTACTCTCCAGCTGAAAACTCGACAGTTCGAGCACAAAGGCGCCGGGCATCGCTGCGCCATCCTCAATCTCGGTCAGCGCGTCCAGCACCGGCAGGCCGATGTTTCCGGCGACCACCGGACGCAAGCCGCCCGCCGCACAGATCTCCCCGGCCATCGCCGTCACTGTGCTTTTGCCGTTGGAACCGGTAATCGCAATCACCGGCGGCGCATCACTGCGCTGCGCCAGCGCTTGCGCAAACAACTCAACGTCGCCGACCACCGGCACGCCGCGTTTTGCCGCCTGTGCGATTGCGCCGGTGCGCCGATCCACGCCCGGACTCACTGCAATGATGTCGACTCCGGCAATCGCCTGATCCGGCGCAGCACCCAGCATCAGTTGCACGTCGGGCAATTCGCGGCGCAGCGCGGCGGCCTGCGGTGGGGTCTGGCGGGTGTCAGTGGCGCGAACGCTAGCGCCGTGACGCTGCAACCAGCGCGCGAGCGACAGACCGGTGTCGCCGATACCGACCACCACCACCTTTGCGCTTTTGAGAGCGCGCATCAGCATGCCCTCCAATGCGGATGCACCGGCCACCATACCCGGCAGGGCTGCGGCATACGACAGGGCAGATATTGCGGTGGTTTCACGCATTTCATCGCAGCTTCAATGTCGAAAGCCCTACGAGCACCAGCATCATCGTGATAATCCAGAAGCGAACGACGACCTGGTTTTCTTTCCAGCCCTTCAGTTCGTAGTGGTGGTGCAGCGGCGCCATTCGGAATATCCGTTTTCCGGTCAGCTTGAACGACGCCACCTGCAGCATTACCGACAGCGTTTCGACGACAAACACGCCGCCCATGATGAACAGCACGATTTCCTGTCGCACGATTACCGCGATGGTGCCCAGCGCGGCGCCCAGCGCCAGCGCACCGACATCGCCCATGAACACTTCGGCGGGATAGGCGTTGAACCAGAGAAACGCGAGTCCGGCGCCGGCGATCGCACCGCAGATCACCGTCAGCTCGCCGGCGCCGGGGATGTAAGGGAACACCAGGTATTTGGCGAACACCGCATTGCCGGCAACGTAGGCAAACACGCCGAGCGCGCTGCCGACCATCACCGTCGGCATGATCGCCAGCCCATCCAGGCCGTCGGTGAGATTCACCGCATTGCTGGTGCCGACAATGACGAAATAGGTCATCACGATGAAGCCGACCATGCCCAGCGGGTAAGCGACCTGCTTGACGAAGGGCACGATAAACGCCGTCTGCGCCGGCAGGTTGGTCGAATAGGCGATGAAAAAGGCGGCGCCCAGACCGAGCACCGACTGCCAGAAAAATTTGGTTTTTGCGGAAAGACCTTTCGGATTGCGGTGCACCACCTTGCGGTAATCATCCACCCAGCCGATAGCGCCGAAACCGACGGTGACGACGAGCACCACCCAGACAAAGCGGTTCTGCAGGTCGGCCCACAGCAGGGTTGTAACAATGATCGACACCAGAATCAGCGCACCGCCCATGGTCGGCGTTCCGGCTTTGACCAGATGGGTCTGCGGACCGTCATCACGCACCGCCTGGCCGATCTTGTAAGCCGTCAGCTTGCGGATCAGCGTCGGTCCGATCATGAACGAGATCAGCAGCGAAGTCAGGCAGGCCAGCACCGCGCGCAACGTCAGGTAACTGAAGACGTTGAACGCGCGGACATACTGTTCCATCCATTGCGCCAGTTCGAGCAGCATCGCCTAGGCTCCCGCCGTTGAATCTTCGAAACTGCGCACTACGCGTTCCATCTGCATGAAACGCGAACCCTTCACCAGCACCGTTGTCTGCGGCCCGAGTGCGGCCCCGACATCGACCAGCAGCGTTTCAATGGCTGCGTAATGCCGCGCGCCCTGACCAAATGCGCGAACGGCATGGGCAGCCAGTTCACCGAGCGCAAACAGCGCATCAATGCCGCGTTCCTGCGCATACTTGCCGATCTCGGCGTGAAAATCCCTGCCCTGGTCGCCGACTTCACCCATGTCGCCCAGCACCAGCAGCTTGCGTCCCGGTGCGCGTGCGAGCACGTCAATGGCGGCACGCACCGAATCGGGATTGGCGTTGTAGGTATCGTCGATCACAATCACGCCCTGCCGGTTGCGCTTGATCTGCAACCGCCCCTTTACCGCGGCAAATACGCACAGTGCGCGGACGCAGGATTCCAGCGTGGCGCCTGCCGCGGTGGCTGCGGCAATGGCGGCCAGCGCGTTGCGCGCGTTGTGTTCACCTGCAACCGGCAAATTTAACGTTGCGAGAGCTTCCGGCGTGCGGACCGTGAGTCGGGCGGAAGCCGCCTGCAACTCGCAAGTCGCGCTGACAGCTGCTTTCGGGTCAAGACCAAAATCGCGCACCTCGCGACGGCCGGCAGCCGCGCGCCAGACCGCGGCATGCGCATCATCGGCATTGATGACCGCGATGCCGTCGGCGGGCAGCGCCTTGATCAGGCTGGCGTGTTCGTCGGCCACATCGGCGACGGAGCGCATGAATTCCTGATGCTCGCGCTGCGCGTTGTTGATGACAGCGACGGTCGGCGCGGCGATCTGCGCCAGTTCCGCGGTTTCGCCGGGATGATTCATGCCGACCTCGACCACGCCCACGCGATGCGCCGCACGCAGTGTCAGCAACGTCAGCGGCAGACCGATGTGATTGTTGAGATTGCCGCGCGTCGCCAGCACCGCCGCATCACCGTAGTGCGCGCGCAGACAGGCCGCGATCATTTCCTTGACGGTGGTCTTGCCGTTGGAACCGGCCACCGCAACCAGCGGAATGTCGAACTGCCGGCGCCAGTGCGCGGCAAGGGCACCCAACGCAACGGTGGTGTCTCCAACAGCGGCGACGGGCAGCGGCGCTTCCTGCATATGGCCACGGTCAATCAGCGCCGCGACGGCACCGGCAGCCGCAGCCTTGGCGACAAAATCATGGCCGTCGTAACGTTCGCCGCGCAATGCGACAAACAAATCTCCGGTTTTCAGCGTGCGGCTGTCGGTGCAGACATCCGAGAACCGCACGTCGCTGCCGCGTAATTCGCCGCCGAGCACGGTCGCGGCCTGGGCCAGCGTCATCACCGCACCCTCCCCGCCAGCACGGCGCGCACCACGGCAGCGTCGCTGTAACGCCGGCGCACACCGCTGATTTCCTGATATTGCTCATGTCCTTTGCCGGCCACCAGCACGATGTCGCCGCGCCGCGCTTCGGCCAACGCGCGGCGTATGGCCAGCCGCCGGTCGATGATCTGTTCATGTCTGCCGCGAACGCCTTTGGCGATCTGCGCGATGATCGACGCCGGATCTTCACTGCGCGGATTGTCGCTGGTGATGATCAGGTGGTCGGCATGGCGCGAAGCCACTTCGCCCATCAACGGCCGCTTGCCGCGATCGCGGTCGCCGCCGCAGCCGAACACGCAGAACAGGCGGGCCTTGCCGCCCGCTGCCGCACGCAGGCTGTCGAGCACTTTTTCCAAAGCGTCTGGGGTATGCGCGTAATCGACAATGACCAGCGGCGCGCGGCCGCCACCGTAACGTTCGGTACGGCCCGGCACCGGCGCGACCTTCTGCAACGCGGCAACGGATTGCTCGAGTCCGATATCACTGACCAGCAGCGTCGCCAGCGAACCCAGCAGGTTCATTGCATTGAAGCCGCCGATCAGCGGGCTTTCCAGCGTCGCACGCCCCCAGGGCGAAGCGATATCGAATGAAATGCCGTCCAGTCCCAAACGCAGGTTGCTGCCTTGGACGCAATGACCGCGGAGCCTTGCGCTCCGCCGCGCAAAGCCGTAGCCGAGCAGCGCGCTGCGACGGTGTTTCCAGCATTGCGCCAGCTCACGGCCGAATGCGTCGTCAATGTTGACCACGGCATGGCTCAGCGTCGGCCAGCGGAACAACCGCGTTTTAGCCGCCTTGTACCGCCGCATCGTGCCGTGATAGTCAAGATGATCACGTGTCAGATTGGTCAGCATCGCCACGTCAAACTCAACACCGGACAGACGGCCCTGTGCGAGACCGTGCGATGAAGCCTCCATGCACACGGCCTGCGCGCCCGCACGCACGAACGAACGCATGCGCGCATGCAGCGACACCGCATCGGGCGTGGTATTGGCTTGCGCGTCAAGGCGGCCAGGGAAGCCGCTGCCCAGCGTGCCGATCACCGCGCACTTGCGTCGTGCGCGGCCCAGTGCCTGCGCAATCCACTGACTGCAGGACGTCTTGCCGTTGGTACCGGTGATGCCGATGGTCCACAGCCGTGCGCTGGGCTTGCCGTAAATCTCGCTGGCAATCGCACCGGCATGGGTGCGCAATTGTGCGATACCGAGGTTTGGAACTTTCACGCGGCGGTTCCACGCATAACCGTCCGTATCCCACAGCACCGAGCCGGCGCCGTTATGCACCGCCTGCGCAATGTAATCCCGCCCGTCGCGCGATTCACCGGGATAAGCAATGAAGGTATCGCCCGGCCTTACCGCGCGGCTGTCCACCGTCATCCGGCGCACACCGAGTGCGCGTACCGCCAGCATGTCGGGTCCGCGGGTTGTCATACATCCTCCCGCACGACCGGCGCTTCTTCCGGCGCCAGCACCGTGGTTTTGCCCGGTGCGTCAGGCGGCACCGAGAGCAGGCGCAGCGTGCCGGCTGCCACCAGGCTGAACACCGGCGCGGCCACTGCGCCGCCGTAATGCTGACCGGCCGACGGCTCGTCGATCATCACCGCGATGATGATGCGCGGCTTTGATGCCGGGGCCATGCCGACAAATGACGACACGTAACGATTGGTGGCGTAGCCCTTGCCCTCCAGTTTGTGCGCAGTGCCGGTCTTGCCCGCCACCGTGAATCCGGCGACCTGAGCGCCGGGGGCGGTACCGCCGGGCTGCGCGGCCATCTCCAGCATGCGCCGCACCGCCTGTGCCGTTTTTGCCGACACCACCTGCGTACCTTCCGGGGGACCGTCGCGCTTGAGCAGCGTCACCGGATACAACACGCCGTCGGACGCAAATATCGTATAGGCACGCGCCAACTGCATCAGCGACACCGAGATGCCGTAGCCGTAAGACATCGTCGCCTGTTCGATCGGCTTCCAGGTGCCGTGTGCGCGCAACCGGCCCGACACTTCGCCGGGAAATCCCGATCGCGGGGGCGCGCCGAAGCCGGCGCGGCTGAACATGTTCCACAGCATTTCCGACGGCATCGTCAAACCCATTTTTGCGGTGCCGACGTTGGAGGATTTCTGGATGACCTGCGCGACCGTCAATGCGCCTTGCGGATGCGCGTCATGAATGGTGCGTTTGCCGATGGTCATGCTGCCCGGGGCAGTCTGAATCACCGTACTGGCTTCGAACAAGCCTGCCTCCAGCGCCGCCGCCGCAGTGAACGGCTTCAACGTGGACCCCGGTTCGAACAGATCGGTGACCACTCGGTTGCGGGTGCGCTGCGCATCCACCTTGCCGCGGCTGTTCGGGTTATAAGTCGGCAGGTTGGCCATCGCCAGCACTTCGCCGCTCTGCGCATCGAGCACGACGATGCCGCCGGCTTTCGCGCGATGCGCGGCCACCGCTTCCTTTAATTCACGGAACGCCAGATACTGGATACGCGCATCGATTGACAGCTTGAGGCGTTCGCCGTTCTGCGGCACGCGGATGCTTTCAACGTCCTCGACAATGCGCCCCAGCCGGTCGCGGATCACGCGACGGCTGCCCGGCTTGCCGGCCAACCGGTCTTCGAATGCCAGCTCCAGCGCCTCCTGACCTTTTTCATCGACGCCGGTAAAGCCGATGATGTGCGCCATCACGTCGCCCGCCGGGTAGTAACGGCGGTGCTCGCGCTGCAGGAATACGCCCGGAATGCCGAGCTGCACCACACGTTCCGCCTGTTCGGGCGGTAACTGGCGCTTCAGGTAGACGAATTCGCGTTTGGTATCGGCCAACTTTCCGCGCAGGTCTTCGGCGGTCACGCCGAGCAATTGCGACAGACGACGCAGGTCGGCGGGCTCTGCTTCGAGATCGGCGGGGCTGGCGGCCACGGACTCGACCGGCGTGGAAATTGCCAGCGGCTCGTTGTTGCGATCGACGATCATGCCGCGGCTGGCGCCGATTTCGATCACCCGTGAATAGCGCGATTCACCCTTGCGCTGCAGGAAATCGTTGTTCAGCGCCTGCAGCCACAGCGCCCGTCCGGTGAGGGCGATGAACCATGCGCCGATGACAATCAGCAGCAGGTTGGCGCGCCAGGTCGGCAGACTGGGCGCCGGATCGCGTTTCAGTGCGGACTTCACTGCAACCCCTCCGGGCGCGGCGGCTGCACCACTTCAACACGTCCGGCCACCGGCAACCGCATGTTCAATTCGCGCGTCGCGATGCGTTCGACGCGCGCATGCGTCGACCACGTGCCCTGCTCGAGCTGCAGCTGACCCCATTCGACATCCAGCTGCTTGGCGATCGACTGCTCCTTTTGCAACTCGACATAAAGCTTGCGCGCCTTGTGCTGCGATGCGACCACCGCCATGGCGCAGAGCACCAGGGCGGCGAGCAGCAGGAAGGTGATGCGTGCAGTCATGCCGCGAGCGCCTCCGTGCGTTCGGCCACCCGCATCACGGCGCTGCGCGCACGCGGATTTGCCGCCGTTTCACGATCGCTGGCGCGCACCGCGCGGCCGATCAGCCGCATCCGCGGCTGCGGCAGGTCGCGGGCGCGCACCGGCAGGCGTGCCGGCAGCGCATCAGCCCGAGATTGCGTGCGCATGAACCTTTTGACGATGCGGTCTTCGAGCGAATGAAAACTGATCACCACCAGCCGCCCGCCCGCACCGAGCAGGGCTACGCACTGTGGCAGCACTACCGCAAGCTCCTCAAGCTCCTGATTGACGTGAATCCGTAGAGCTTGAAACGTGCGCGTCGCCGGATCCTGGCGTGGCTCGCGCGTGGGAACGGCATCTGCCACGAGCGCGGCAAGTTTTCGTGTGGTGTCAACAGGTCCCCGCGTCCGAGCCTCAACAATCGCTGCTGCAATCTGTTTAGCAAACCGTTCTTCGCCATGGTCCCTGATGACCTCCCTGATTTCTGATTCTTCCGCCATCGCCAGCCACCCGGCCGCGCTGAGGCCGTGGTCCGGATCCATGCGCATGTCGAGCGGCGCATCGCTGCGAAAACTGAATCCGCGGCGGCCGTCGTCGAGTTGCGGCGACGAAACACCGAGATCGAGCAGCATGCCGTCCACGCCCGCCACTCCCATTTCATTCAGCACTTCACGCACCCGGCTGAACGGACTGCGCACGATCATGAATCGCGGATCGCCCAGCGCCTTGCCCGCCTCAACCGCCTCGGGATCGCGATCGAGTGCAATCAGCCTCCCTCCCGCACCCAACTTTTCCAGTATCAAACGGCTGTGACCGCCACGGCCGTAGGTGCAATCGACATAAGTGCCGTCGGACCTGATGTTCAATGCCTCTATGGCTTCCTGCGCGAGCACCGCGACATGCGCGCTGCTGGTCACAAGGAGAAATCCTCCAGCTCCGTCGGCAGGCCACCGGCGCCGAAACCGCCGGCGTTGTCGATGAGCTGCGTCCAGCGCTCGTCATTCCACAGTTCGAATTTTTTGCCTTGCCCGACCAGCACCACGTTTTTCTCGAGCTGCGCGTAGCGGCGAAGTTCCGGGGTGATCAGCACGCGGCCCGCGCCGTCCATGTCGACGTCAACGGCAAATCCGATCAACCGCCGCTGCAGTTCGCGCACGCGCGGATCCAGATTCGACAGGCCTTCGAGTTTTTGCTGGATCAGTTCCCAGTCGGGAAGCGGGTAGATCAGCAGGCAACGATCGGCATCCGCGGTAATGACCAGATGGCCGGCGCAACGTTCGAGCAGCGAATCGCGATGGCGTGCCGGTACGGCAAGCCTGCTTTTACTGTCGAGATTGAGTTGTGCGACCCCGCGGAACACTTGCGCCCCCTTGCCGGCGGAAAAACAGCACTGCCGGACCCTTCCGGCGGCTTTTTTCCCACTTTTTACCACTTCGTCCCACTATAAATAAGCAGGGCAGCAAGGTCAAGTATCGATTTAGCAAATTCCTTTTTTACGACAACGACTTACGCGCATTTGTTGAGGTCTGGATTAACCATTTTTTGATGCCGAAATAATTCAATTAAAACAACGGGATATTACGCGTACTGAAAGTAGCGCATTAAGTAATTATGCTTAAAAATCAGGCAATTACGCGAATCGGCCGTCGCCAGACCCCGACATGGCCGAAAAATACGCAGGAAAAGTGAAGCTGGCCGTTAAGCCGGGTTCTGTCGTGGACAGCCATTCCTCTGGGCCGCACATTGCTGCGCGGCTCTAGCCACCTACCCGCAAGCTCGGCGGGACGCGTCAACGCTTGCCTATTCGGTGTTGCTCCGGGTGGAGGTTACCGCGTTTCACCCCGTTGAACGGACCGGAGCAATGGGCGCGTTGCCGCGCTCACACTTCGACCTGATCAGCGGACTCGTCTCTGTGGCCCTATTCCTCGCCTCACGGCGGACGGGCGTTACCCGTCACCCTACCCTGTGGAGCCCGGACTTTCCTCTATGCGCGGCACGGACAAGTTGCCTTGTCCGGTTTGTTCCGCGCACAGCGGCTGCCTGGCCAGCTTCACCGTTGATGGTATCACGCACCCCTCAATTTCCCTGCTGAAACGATCAGTGCCCGGCACCCTTCGCGCATGCGCGAACACGCGCCAACAGCTGATGCAGGTGATGATCATGGACACCCAGCGCATCGAGATGGCGCAAGGTGTGCACCAGGTAATCGACATTCGGCCCGCGCTCGCCGCAACACATCGCGATGATGCGCGCAGCATCATCGACCGCCACGCGTCCGGCATAACCTTTGTGAATGCGGTTGGCGACAAATGCCAGTGCGATGCGCCGTCCATTTGGCGTGGCCACCGGCAGAAGCCGCGGCAGATACACCCCGCGGCGCATCTCGCGCTGCCACAGCGCCTCCAGGGCCGCGGCTTTTTCCGCTGCGGAAATCCGGTAAACGATACCCTTGCAGGCACCGCCGGGATCGAGGCCCAGCACCAGACCCGGTTCAGCGACGGTGCCGCGATACCGGCTGGAATAAATGCAAAACGTACGGTGATACCCGCGCAGCAATCCCGGTTCGGCGGCGATGTGCGCGAAGCCGGGATCCCACATCAGTGAGCCATAGGTAAATACCCACAGATCGCCGCGCGGAAAATCAACGCTGCGGTAATGAACCGGATCGGAATCCGCCGCTGCTGCCGCGGCTCGACGACTGCGCTGCGGCTGGCGCGGCCTCAAGTGCCGGCGATCTGCCAGTCCACGGTCGCGCCGGCGCGCAGCGGCACCAGCGTGTCGGGACCGAAGGGCACGCTGACTGGAACCGGCCATGACTCTTTGATCAACGTCATTTTTTCGCTGTTGCGCGGCAGACCGTAATAATCAGCACCGAAAAAACTGGCAAAACCTTCCAGCCGGTCCAGTGCGTTCGCCGCTGCAAACGCCTCGGCATACAACTCGATCCCGGCGTGCGCGGTGTACATGCCGGCGCAGCCGCAGTCGGTTTCCTTGGTGTGCCGTGCATGCGGCGCGCTGTCGGTGCCGAGAAAAAACTTCGGATTGCCGCTGGTCGCCGCCGCCATCAGCGCTTCGCGATGAATCTCGCGCTTGAGGATCGGCAGGCAATAGAGATGCGGACGCACACCGCCGGCGAACATCGCATTGCGGCTCATCAGCAGGTGATGTGCGGTAATCGTTGCCGCAACCCGCGGCGGCGCCGCGATCACGAACTGCGCGGCCTCGCGCGTAGTGATGTGCTCCATCACCACCTTCAATCCCGGGAAGCGTTCAACCAGCGGTGCCAGCGTGCGGTCGATGAACACGCGTTCGCGGTCAAACACATCGACTGTCGCATCGGTGACTTCGCCATGCACCAGCAGCGGCAATCCCGCCTGCGCCATCGCCTCCAGCACCGGAAAACATTTCTCGATCGCGGTAACACCGGAATCCGAATTGGTGGTTGCACCCGCCGGGTAATACTTGACCGCATGCACCGCACCGCTCTGCGTCGCCTTGACGATTTCGCCGGGCTGCGTGTTGTCGGTCAGATACAGCGTCATCAGCGGATCAAACCGGCTACCGGACGGCAGTGCCGCGCGAATGCGCTCGCGATAGGCCAGCGCCAGCGCGGTCGTGGTCACCGGCGGCTTGAGGTTGGGCATGACGATGGCACGGCCAAACCGTGCTGCGGTGTGAGGCAGCACATCGCGCATCGCGGCGCCGTCACGCAGATGCAGATGCCAGTCGTCGGGCAGGGTAATCGTGATGGAAGTGCTGGAGGTAATCGATGCGTTGGTATTCATATCAACCCGATGGTAAACGCTGCGCAGCCTGCCGTAAATTCTCGTATGCCCGCCCGCAACCGCTCACGCCTCAGCCTTGAGCGCCAACGCACGCTCATAAATCACGTTGCGGCTGCCGCCGGTGAGTTTTACGGCCAGCGCGACCGCCTGTTTCAGCGGCAACTCCGCGAGCAGGATTTTCAGCGTGTTGTCGAAGTCGACCGCATCAGTGTTAGGGACATCCGGCGCTCCGGCGACCAACAGCACGAATTCGCCGCGCCTGTGATTGTCGTCGGCTTCGAGCCACGATACCGCTTCAGCAAGCTGGCAGCGGTGGATGGTTTCGTGGATTTTGGTCAATTCCCTGGCGAATACAATGTCACGTTCGCCACCGAGGATTACGCACAGATCGGCCACGCATTCGACCACGCGATGCGGCGCCTCGTAAAACACCAGGGTTGCCGTCTGGGCGACAAGATCCGCCAACACGCCGCGACGCTCGGCAGCGCGGGCGGGCAGGAATCCGCAAAACAGAAAGCGGCTGTTTTCAAAACCGCTGGCCGACAACGCCGCGACGACTGCGCTGGGTCCCGGCACCGGAACCACCGGGTAACCCGCCGCGCGCACGGCGGCAACGACACAGGCACCGGGATCCGAGATTGCAGGCGTGCCCGCGTCACTGACCAGCGCCACCGATTTGCCTTCCGCCAGCAGGCCGGCAATGCGTTCCGCGGAAGCGCGCTCATTGTGCTCATGGACCGCAACCATCTTGCCGGCAATGCCGTGGCGGTCGAGCAAACGCGCCGTCATCCGCGTATCTTCCGCGGCAATGACATCCACCGCGCGCAGCACCTCCAGCGCGCGCAACGTGATATCGGAGAGATTCCCGATCGGGGTTGCGACTACATATAATGTCGCGGTGCCAGCTCTGATTTCAGTGCCCACGCCGTGTCCTGTTGCCGGATTCCGATGATCAATTCACGCCTGTTGCACCGTATTGCCGCCCGCAGCTTTGTTTTAGCTGCGCTGGCGCCCGTACTATACGGAGCACCCGCTGCATTGGCCAGCGAAGCAGAGGCGGCGCCTGCTCCGGCTGCGCAGACGCCGCACATTGCACTATTGCTGCCGACTCGCTCCAAAGTCTTTTCCCGCCATGCCCATGCGCTGCGCGAGGGTTTTCTGGCTGCGGCCAAAGCCCAGGGCAAGTCCATGCTGCCGGTTCGCGAGTACCCGGTAAACGAGGATGTCAGCGATGCGCTGGTCAATTATCGAGCCGCGGTCAGTGCCGGAGCCAAAGTCATCGTCGGCCCGCTGACCCGCGACGCTGTCACTGCACTGGCGTTCGGCGAGCCGGTGCCGGTGCCGACACTGGCTCTCAACATCCCGGACCAGACCGGACGTGCCCCTGAAAACCTGTACATGCTGGGTCTGCAGGTTGAAAGCGAGGCGCGGCAGGCGGCGCAACTGGCTTACCGTGACAACCGGCGTAATGCGCTGATCATCGCCGGCGCCAACGCAATACAGCGGCGCATGCAATCCGCCTTTTCCGCTGAATTTTCGCGCCTGGGGGGCGCCATTCTTGCGGAAGCCATCCCGCCCGACCCCGCCCGTTTGAAATCCGCGATGCGTCCCGAGGCGGACATGGTGTTCCTGGCGCTGAATCATGATGAAGCCCGCACCATCCGCGCCTACCTCGGCGCAATTGCGGCCTATGCGACCTCCAGCATCTATGCAGGAGAACGCGGACCGCTGGCGGCGTTTGATCTCGCCAACGTAACTTTCGTCGACATGCCCTGGCTGCTTGAACCCGATCATCCGGCGGTGATGAGCTACCCGCGTCCCGAACCTGGCGCCGCCGAATTCGAACGTTTGTATGCGCTCGGCATTGATGCCTGGCGCATCGCCCAACTGCTGCTGGACTCGCGCAGCCTGAAACTCGACGGGGTCAGCGGCGAATTGACTCTGGGGCCGGGCGGCATCATTGATCGCGCATTGCGAGCAGGCCGCTTCATCGACGGCAAGGCACGACTCGCGGAACCCGGCGCGCGTGAACCCGCGCGGTGAACAGGGCGAGGCGCTCGCTGCCGGTTTCCTGCAGCGGCAGGGCCTCGTCATCACGGCGCGTAACTATCATTGCCGCTTTGGCGAAATCGATCTGATCGCCCGGGACGGCGATACGGTGGTGTTCGTGGAAGTGCGCAGCCGGGCCAACGACGCTTACGGCGGCGCCGCAGCCAGCATCACGGCCGCCAAGCAGGCCAAACTGCTGAAAGCAGCGCGTCACTATTTGGCGACACTTCAGTCCGCCCCGCCCTGCCGCTTCGATGCCGTGTTGCTGACGGGCGATCCACCGCGCATCGAATGGCTGCGCAACGCAATAGAAGCCTGACAGGTCGATACACTCATTACAGGTACAATACCGCCACCATGGACCTCATCAGCCGCATCAGCGAAAACTTCTCCGAAAGCGCTCATCTCAAACTGCAGAGCATGGATGCACTCGCCGCACCCATCGCCGCCGGTGTGCAAGCCATGGTCCGCTGCCTTCAGGCCGATGGAAAAATCCTGGCCTGCGGTAACGGCGGCTCGGCTGCTGATGCCCAGCATTTTTCTGCGGAACTGCTGAACCGATTCGAGGTCGAACGGCCAGGTCTTGCGGCAATGGCGCTGACCACCGACAGTTCGACCCTGACTTCGATCGCCAACGATTACGATTACAACCAGGTGTTTTCGAAACAGGTGCGGGCGCTCGGACGCGCCGGCGACGTGTTGCTGGCGATTTCAACCAGCGGCAATTCACCCAACGTTGTTGCAGCCATTGCCGCCGCACATGAATGCGACATGCATGTCGTCGCACTCACCGGACGCAACGGCGGCAAGATGGGTGAAATGCTCGGACCTGACGATGTGCATATCTGCGTGCCCGCGAGCAGTACCGCGCGCATCCAGGAAGTGCACCTGCTGACGCTGCATTGCCTTTGCGACGGCATTGATTGTTTACTTTTGGGAGTCGAATAAATGCGTAATTTGCTCACGTTAACCTGCATCGCGCTGTTGCCCGTGGTATCCGGCTGTGCCGCGGTTGCCCTCGGAGGCGCGGCAGCAACCGGCATCATCATGGCGGAGGATCGCCGCACCGTCGGCACCATCACCGAGGATCAGGGAATTGAACTCAAAGCGTCTTCACGGATCGAGGAAAAGGTCAAAGATGCCCACATCAACGTCACCAGCTTCAACCGCGTAGTGCTGTTGACCGGCGAGGTCCCGACCGAAGCCGCGAAATCCGACGCCGAACGCATCACCCGCGCCGTCGAAAACGTGCGTAACGTATTCAATGAACTCAAGGTTGGCGGCAATACTTCACTGCAGGCCCGCACCAACGATTCGGTGATCACTTCAAAGGTCAAAGGCCGCTTCGTCGATGCCAACAAGTTCAGCGCGGTGCATGTCAAAGTCGTCACCGAAGCCAGCGTTGTTTATCTGTTGGGCATGGTCAAGAAACAGGAAGCCACCGATGCCACAGAGATCGCGCGTACCACCGGCGGCGTCAGCAAGGTTGTCCGGTTATTCGAATACCTTGATTAAAATATAAATAAACAATGACTTACAAGGGCGCCTTGGGGCGCCCTTGTTGTTTCAGCAGGCGCAGCACCGCGCCGACCAGCGGCAGTTTTTCATACAGCTCTTCCGCCGCATCCCAGTAATCGCGATGTACCGCCACCAGGCCTGCCGCATTAAACGTGATCAGGCTGGCGCCATGGATGTTCTGCGTTACTTGCGGCCGCCAACTCCGAAAACGAAATTCGAAATCCCAGGTCAGCAGCACTCGCGCTCCGTCAGCCACCCGCTCACGCACCAGAAATCGCGGCGCATCCAGACGATCGAACATGTGCTGAAAAATGGCCGTCATCGCGGGAATCCCCTGTACGTCGTTGAAGGGATCGCGGAAACGGCAGTCCGCAGCATAGTAGTTCGCCAGTTCGGCAACTGACTGCCGAGTCAGTGTTTCAAAGTAATGTACCAGCGCATCCACCCGTTGCGGCGTCATAAACCCGTCCCCTTGTGTATCAGCGCGAAATACCAGCGATACGGCAGCAGGCGCAGCAGCTTGAGCCACAACGTGAAGCGCTTTGGAAAGTGAATCTCGAAATCACCTCTGGCAAAACCGGCGATGATCGCAGCAGCAGCCGCTTCCACACTGATCAGCGCCGGCATCGCAAACGTATTGCGGTCGGTCAGCGGCGTTTTGACGAACCCGGGGTTGATCACATAAACGCCGATGCCGCGCGGCGCAAGATCCAGATACAGAGTCTCGGAAAGATTAATCAGCGCCGCCTTGGTCGCGCCGTAGACCAGGGCCGTCGGCAATCCGCCATAGCCGGCGACGCTCGACACCACAGCGACGCCGCCAGCCCCCTGCTGCAGCAATTGCCCGATGACCGGCTGCAGGCAGTTGAACACACCGTTGACGTTGATGTCGACCAGGCGCCGCGCTTCAGCGGCATCGAGTTCCCAGGCCCGCACCGGCTGGTGGCTGCCCGAACACAGCACCACCAGATCCACGCCGCCCCAAGCGGAAATCACGCGTTGCAGCGCTGGCGCGACGGCAGCCGCATCGGTTACGTCCAGCGGCAACGCCAGCGCACGCGCGCCATGCGCCGTTGCCATTCGTTCCAGCTCCGCCACACGCCTTGCCGACAACGCGACACGGGCGCCCCGTGCCAGCAGCGCAGCGGCCAGACCCTCACCAATGCCACTCGACGCGCCGACGACCCACACGCGCTGGTCCCGCCACTCAAGGATGCGACGGTTGAGGCTCATGGACGCCGCCGGAAACTCAACGTCACTTCGCCGAGGCGCACCCCGAACTTGCTCATCACCGAACGGTTGAGCATCACCTGATCGTCCATCAGATACATCCAGTCGTCAAAATCCACTTCCCAGACGCGGCCGTCAACGTCGAGCTTCAGCACGTATTGCCAACGCAACGCGTTGCCCTGCAGTTCGCCAATTGCCTCACCGATCACATCGTCGGCGGTGCCGCGATACCGGTGTTCATCGATGCGCTCCAGCGTCCACACCCGGCGGCTCTTGCTGCCGTCAGAATACTCGAAATGTTCATCGAGAGTCCCCGTATTGCCGGACCAGCGGGCATCGATGCGCACGGTAAACCGTTTAACCACTTTGCCGCTGCGATCCTGAAAAATTCCCCATGCATCGATGGTGCCGTTGAAATAACGCTGCAGATCGAGCACCGGCCGTTCCGCGCGATACTGGTCGACCGCGACCGATCCGCAACCCGCCAGTGACATCAACAACATCAACAGCACGCTTCGCAATAAAATCATTTCACTGCTCCTTTAAAAATAGCGCTGCATGGCGCGTGTCGGTCAGGGTCAACGCCAACATCCCCGCCGCCACCAGTTTGATGGCGCAAGGCAGAAGTGCGTAAACCAGCGACAAGGCAGAACCCGAACCCGCCGCCGATCCCGGCTGATAACCCAGCCATTGCAGCATCGGCAACGCGACGCCCGCCGCCAGCGCCAGCGCCAGCTTCTCCAGCAGATGCCACAACCCGAAATAAGCCCCGTCGGGACGACCGCGGTCGTCTTCATCGTCATCGATCAAATCGGCGAGCAGTGCCGCCGGCAGCGCAAGATCGGCGCCGAAGGCGATCCCGGATAGCACGCACACTGCAGCAAATGCCGCTGCATCACCGGCACCCAGAAACCATGCCCAGACAAACGCCGCAACCGCCAGCACCATCGACACCAGCCAGGCGCGGACTTTGCCGGCCCGATCAGCGAGGCGCACCCACAGCGGCATCCCGGCCGCGCCGGCAGCGAAATAGAGGATCAGGAACAACGGCGTCAGATCTGCACGCTGCAATACATCGGCAGCAAAAAACAGCAGCAGCGTCGCCGGCACAGCGGCTGCCGTGCCATTGACCAGGAACACCGCGGCCAGACGCCGGAACCGCGGGTTGCGCAGCGGCTGCAGCAGGCCGCGCCAGGTCATGTTGCGTGCCGTCGAGATTACCGCGGGTGCCGGACCCGCAAAAACCGTAATCGCAGCAGCCAGCGCCAGCAAGGGTGCATAACCGAGGGCGAACGAGGCAAGTCCTTCGCTGGTTCCGTATTGGCGGACCAGCAATTCCGGGATGGCGGCAGCACAAAGCACCCCGGCCAGCGCGGCAACCCCGCGTGTCGCGGTGATCCGGGTGCGCTCGGCGTAATCACGCGACAGTGCGCTGCCCAGCGCGAGGTGGCCGATGCTGGCCGCGCTCAGTCCCAGGTAAGCGAGCACCAATGCAGCCATCAACCAGGGCACCAGCAGCGTCAGTGTTGCCGGCGGATTAAACAGCAGCCAGAGTCCGGCGGCCAGCGCAGGCACGGCGCCGGCAATCATCGCCTTGTGCCCACCGAAGCGACGTGGAATGCGATCGGCCAGCGCGCCGAGCAGCGGATCGCTGACAGCATCCAGCAGGCGCACGCCGAGCAGCACCGCACCGATAACCGCGAGATCCAGACCAAGCCCGGAGTAGAACTTCGGCACCTGCACATGCACCGGCAAGGCTGCCGCTGCAAGCGGCAGCGCTACTGCGGCATAAGCCGTCAGTGCAGTCTTAGTCAGTGCGGCCATTGCCGCTCAACAGTGCGGCGCGCAGATCGGGGGTCTGGGTACGCGGATCCAGCCAGATTTCGAAAAAGCGGCGTGCAAACTCCGGGTCGTCAATGGTGCCCAGCAGCTTCGTGGCTGAGTAGAACTGCGCGCCGCGCTGCGGCCGGTAAACGCCGATCAGGCGGCTGCCGGACTGCACATCGGGAAAAGTGCTGCGCATTGCCGCGTCCCAGCGCGCCAGCTTGGCCTCATCCCTTACGCCGAGACGGCGCATTTCGTCGATGCTGGTTTCCGCCAGTTGGGCGGCCGTCGCCTGGCGCGCATAAACAATATCCAGCACATACGGCGCATCGGCCTGCCAGCGACCGTCGCGCGTCCAAAGCGCGGCGTCATAAACATGGAAACCCCACCAGCGCAAACGCCCCTTACCGACCATGCGGCAGGTTTCCAGCGCGCTGCACACTGCCGTCGGCAGTTCGGCCGGGACGTTGACAGCGGCGGCAGGCGGCGCGAGCAACAGCGCCAACGCAAATGTGGCGGCGTTACGCATGGACCAGCACCGCCTGCACCACATCCGTAGCGCGGCTGCGGAAGCCGGCCTCGCAATAAGCGAGGTAAAAACGCCAGGTGCGCATGAATCGATCATCAAAGCCCTGCGACTTCACTTCCGGAGCGGCGTAATCGAACATCTGGTGCCAGCGCCGCAGCGTCTCGGCGTAATCGAGTCCGAAATGATGCATGTCTGTGACGGCCAGTCCGTGAGCCGATGCCACCTCGCCGAACCGGCTCGGCGAAGGCAGCATGCCGCCGGGGAATATGTATTGCTGGATAAAGTCGGTACCGGTGCGATAACGCTCGAACTTCGCCTCAGCGATGGTGATGCTCTGCACCAACGCACGGCCTCCGGGCTTCAGGCAGTTGCGCAGCAGGCTGAAATAGCCGGGCCAATAGCGTTCGCCCACCGCCTCGAACATCTCGATCGACACGACATGATCAAACTGGCCGGCAAGATCGCGATAGTCGAGCAGTTTCAATTCGACACGGTTCTGAAGTCCTGCAGCGACAATGCGCCGCTGCGCAAATTCCAGCTGGGCCTCGGAGATGGTGATGCCGGTGACGCGGCATCCGGCGCGCGCCGCATGTTCGGCGAAACCACCCCAGCCGCAGCCGACCTCAAGAATGTGCTGACCCGGCTGCGCATCGAGCGCTCGCAGAATGCGTGCGTATTTCGCCGACTGTGCATCAGCCAGGCTGCGCGTGAGATCGCCCTCGAACAACGCCGATGAATAGGTCATTGTCGAATCCAGCCACAGCCGGTAGAAATCATTACCCAGGTCGTAGTGGGCGTGGATGTTTTTCCGGCTGCCGGCGCGCGTGTTCGGCCGCAGCCAGTGGCGCATGCGGTACGCGAAGGTCGCCCACCAGCGGCCATGAATGGCATCTTCGATCGCCTGCTCGTTCATCGCCGCCAGCAGCATCAGCTGCGTCAGGTCATCGGTCCTGGCGCGGCCGGCAATATACGCTTCTGCCAGGCCGATATCGCCGCGGCTTAGGATATCGCCGCAGACCTGCCAGTCAGCCAATGCCAGCGTCGCATGGGGGCCGGGCTGCGCGCCCGAAAACTCAAGCGCGCGTCCATCCGGACAACGCAGTGTCATTTTGCCGCAGCGCAATTTCGAAAGCAGCCGGAACATCCAGCGGGCGGCGGCGGGTTCTGCGCGCTGTGGCGCATTTTCGGTCAGTGTCTGATTCATCGAGTCGTATCTTCTGCAGGTGGGACGGGTTTCGGAAAAAAGGGTACGCGCTTCAGCCACAGCCGCAGCGCCTGATAATGGATGCGCAGGACCACACCCAGCGTCATCCATGGATAACGGATCAGCGCGCGCGCCATCGTCGCGGTGCTCAACGGGCGCGCGGCCCCGCTGACACTGGTCAGCAGACTGTGGCCCTGGCCATCGTCGTAATCGATGCGAAAAGCGCAGCGCTCAGAATGATCGGCAAAACGAAAGCGGTATTCACCGGTCACCGGGAAAAACGGCGACACATGGAATACCTTGCGCGCCGTCAGCCAGTCACCGGCGGCAATCGGCCGCGCATCGGCATGTGATACCAGATAATTGTGACGCTCACCGAAGGTATTGCTGACTTCAGCCAGTACCGCACGCAAGGCGCCGGCACGGTCATGGCACAGCCAGAAGCTGATCGGGTTGAACACGTAACCCAGCACGCGTGGAAAAGCCTGCAGCCAGATCGCGCCATCTGCGCAATCCAACCCGTGGCGGGTCAGAATGTTGCGAATCCACGGTTCAAGCGGGCTGCCGTCGCGCGGACCGTGATCGGCGTCATAAAAACTGCACAGGTTCCAGCGATTGCGCGAGCACAGTGCCGGAAATCCGGGTGGCGGGCCATCGATGCGCAGGCGCAGGAAAAATACACCGTAACGGAAGGCATGCCGTGCCGGCGCCAGGCGGCGATGCAGAACTTCGCCGCAATACAGCCGTGCACTTTGATAGCCGATACTCATGCCGCAGCCTTCAGCGCCCCGGACTGTGCCAGCCATGGCGCTTCGACGCCCAGCGCTGCGGCAACCGCCATGCCGGCCTTCAAACCGTCTTCATGAAAACCGTAACCCGCCCAAGCGCCGCAAAACCAGGTGTGATGCCGGCCCTGCAACTGCGGCAATCGCACCTGCGCCGCAATGCTGCCAAGATCGAAAACGGGATGCGCATATCGATAGCGGTCGATGATGCATTCGGCGCGCGGCTCTCGCGCAGGATTCAGCGTGACCACCACCGGCCGGCTGAACGGCAAAGGCTGCAGCTTGTTGATCAGGTAGCTGACGCCCACGGGTTGATCGCGGTCGGCACCTTGATGCGCATGGTAATTCCACGCCGACCAGGCCGAACGCCGCCGCGGGAGAAATTCTTCATCGGTATGCAGCACGACGTCGTTGTCCTGGTAATGAATCGCACCGAGCACCCGGCGTTCTGCGGCGTCGGCATCTCCCAGCAGTTGCAGCGCCTGATCGCTGTGACAGGCCAGCACCACCTCGTCAAAATGTTCTGCCGCATGGCCGGCGAACTGCAGTTCGGCACCACGCGGATGCCTCAGGATGCGCTGCACCGGCATGTTGAGGCGGATATCGGACAAGTCGTGCGCGAGCTTCTCGACATAGCTGCGCGAGCCGCCATTGACGCTGCGCCATTGCGGACGGTCGCTGACCTGAAGCAGACCGTGGTTGGCGCAGAATATGAAAAAAGTGCGCGCCGGGTATTGCAGCATCGTCGCCGTCGGACAAGACCAGATCGCGCCGGCCATCGGCAGCAGATACCAATCGCGGAATGCGCGGCCGTAACGGCCGGTAGCGAGAAACTCGCCCAACGACTGCGCTGAAGAGCTCTGCGACTGCGCCAGCGCCGTTGCTTCCCGGTTAAAGCGGACGATGTCGCCGAGCATGCCCCAGAACGCCGGACGCAGCAGGTTACGCCGCTGCGCAAACACCGTCGCCAGGCTGCTGCCCGCCCATTCGAGACCTTCGCGCTCGAGCCGCACCGAGAACGACATGTCGCTGGCCGTCGATGCCACGCCGAGATGGTCGAACAACGCAATCAGGTTGGGATAGGTGCGTTCGTTAAACACCAGGAACCCGGTATCGACCGGCGCGGTAATGCCGTCCAGCGTGACATCGACCGTGTGCGTGTGACCGCCAAGGTAATCGTTGGCTTCGAACAGGGTCACTGCATGCGCGCGCGACAGCAGCCAGGCGGCAGACAGCCCGGCAATCCCGGAACCGACGACGGCAATGCGTTTGCCGCGGGCTTGCGTGTACATACCCGAAGTCACTTGATGCGCTCAACCAGCGCGTAGGCCGAGTGGTTATGGATGGATTCGAAGTTCTCCGCTTCGACCTTGTAGCTGCGCACCCGGGTGTCTGCGTCAAGACGCAACGCGATGTCACGGACCAGGTCTTCGACAAATTTCGGGTTGTCGTAGGCGCGTTCGGTCACGTATTTTTCATCCGGACGCTTGAGCAGCCCGTAGACTTCACAGGAAGCTTCCTGCTCGGCGATGCCGGCAATTTCCTCGATGGTCAGGGTCGCGGCGGCTTCCACGGTGATGGTGATGTGCGAGCGCTGGTTGTGTGCACCGTATTCGGAAATTTCCTTCGAACACGGGCATAGGCTGGTTGCCGGCGCCGACACCTGAGTGGTGAAAACACTGCTGCCCGCCTTGCGTTCGCCGCGCAGCATCACCTTGTAATCGAGCAGGCTGGCCACACCGGACACTGGCGCGCGCTTGCTGATGAAATAGGGAAAACGCATTTCGATCATGCCGCTGTCGGCATCCAGGCGCTGGGTCATTTTCTCCAGCAGCGCGGCAAATCCGGCGGCATCCAGCGCCTGTTCATGCTGTTGCAGCACCTCGACAAAACGCGACATGTGCGTGCCCTTGACCTCGGGCGGCAGGCCGACCGTCATATCAACGATGGCGACAGTGGCGACCACACCGCCTTTGGCGCTGGCAATGCGGATCGGATGCACCAGCGATTTCACGCCGACGTGGTTGATGTAGATGTTGCGACGGTCGGCGATGGCCTGGACATCCGGCAACAGCCATTTTTCGGGGGCGTTCATGGGAACTCCTGTAAGGGGATAAATCGCGGTGGATCCAAGACCAGTTGCTGTCATCAGGCACGGGGAACAAATCAAAATATGCGTTTAAGGACCCTCGCATGGATTGACTTTGTCCAATGTCTGTCCAATAATGTCTTGGTCAAAGATACCTAACGAATGCCTTAATTCCCATTTTTTAACGATAAAACTCGATCTTGTCCACGACAAATGAACAATACCCTTAGCATAGTGGGGACAACGCAGGATCTCAGCTACAACATCGCTGCGGTCGAGCGGGATACCGGCTTGTCAAAAGACACCTTGCGGGTTTGGGAACGCCGATACGGCTTCCCTAAACCACTGCGCGATCGTCACGACGAGCGCCTGTATTCGCTGCCGCAACTGGAAAAGCTGCGCCTGTTGCGCCTGCTCATCGACTACGGCCACCGCCCCGGCAAAATCATCAACCGCAGCGTCTCCGAACTCACACAACTGATTTCCTCGCGTTCGCCGGCACAAACACCGCCGCCGGAGATTGATGCGATCATCGAGTTGCTGCTGCGCCACGATGTCGAGAATTTCCGTAACGCCCTGTTGCAGGCGCTGATGAAACAGGGACTGCTCCGCTTCGTCACCGAAACGGTGACCACGCTCAATCACTGGATCGGCGAAGCCTGGCTGACCGGCCGGGTTGCCATTTTCGACGAGCACCTGTATTCCGAACACATTCAGAACATCCTGCGTAACGCGATCATTGCCCAGCCTGGCCGCGGTTCGGTGCCGCGAGTGCTGCTGACTTCACTGCCTGGAGAAAAACACCGCATCGGACTGCTGATGGTGGAAGCGGTGCTGACCGCCGAGGGCGCCGCCTGCGTTGCGCTCGGCACCGAAACCCCGGTCATCGACATCAAGAATGCCGTGCCGGCCTACGCTGTCGATGTGGTGGCGCTGTCGTTCAGCAGCGCGGTGACTCAGAGCGCGGCGCTGGCCGGTTTGACCGAACTGCGTGGCCTGCTGGCCGAAGGCGTCGAAATCTGGGGCGGCGGCGGCGCCCTGGCTCGTGCACGCAAGGCGCCCGAAGGCATCCTGCTGCTGCGTTCGTTCGAAGACATGCGTTACGCGCTGGAGCGCTGGCGCGTCGAACACGTGCGCCGCTGATCCGCACAGAGCACTGCACCATGCGCAAATCGGAACTGCCGGTTAAACCCTGCTCGGCCTGCGGCCGCCCAATGACCTGGCGTAAACGCTGGGCAAAAGTCTGGGACGAGGTCAAATATTGCTCCGAGCGCTGCCGGCGCAGCCGTTGAACCCATGCGTAACCTGATCCTGATTCTGGGCGACCAGCTCGATTCCGACAATCCGGCGCTGACCGGCAGCGACAGCACCAGTGACGGTATCGTGATGATCGAGGCCGCTGGAGAATCCACCCATGTCTGGAACCATCAGGCGCGCATTGTGCTGTTCCTGTCGGCGATGCGCCACTACGCGGAAACGCTGCGATCACGCGATCTGCCACTGCATTATCTTGCGCTCGACGACGCCGCAGAAACCACCCTTGCGGCGCGCCTGCGCGGCGTCATTGCACAATGCCGGCCGGAAAAGTTGATCGTCTGCGAGCCCGGCGAATACCGGCTGCAGCAGGACATTGAACAGGTCTGCCGGGAATCCGCCATTGCGCTGGAGGTTCGCGGCGACAGCCATTTCCTGTGCAGTCGCGAAGCCTTTGCGGCATGGGCCAAAGACCGCCGCGAACTGCGCATGGAGTTTTTCTACCGGGAAATGCGCCGCCGCCAGGATGTAATGATGGAAGACGGGCAGCCTGCGGGTGGTCGCTGGAACTTCGATACTGACAATCGCGCTGGTTTTACGAAAACCGGGCCCGGTCCGCTCCCCCGGCCGCCGCAGTTCGCGCCCGATGCCATCACCCGTGACGTTATCGCACTGGTAAGTGGCCGGTTTTCGCAACACCCGGGGGAACTGGACGATTTTCACTGGCCGGTCACCCGCGCCGACGCCCTGCGCGCGCTGGACGATTTTGTTGAACATCGCCTGCCGCGTTTCGGCCAGCATCAGGATGCGATGTGGACCGGCATGCCTTTCGGCTGGCACTCGCTGCTGGCGGCGGCGCTGAACCTGAAACTGCTGAATCCGCGCGAAGTCATCGCCGCAGCAGTCGCCGCCTGGCGCAAAGGGCATGCGCCGCTGGCTGCAACTGAAGGATTTATAAGGCAAATTCTCGGCTGGCGCGAATTCATCCGCGGCGTCTACTGGCTGGACATGCCCGGCCTGCTGGAGGCCAATCATTTCGGCCACGACCGCGCGCTGCCGGCCTGGTACTGGACCGGGGATACCCAGATGACCTGCATGCGCGAAGCCATCGGCCAGACCCTGAAGCACGGCTACGCCCACCACATCCAGCGCCTGATGGTGACCGGCAATTTCGCGCTGCTCGCCGGCATCAAGCCGCAGGCGGTGCACGAGTGGTATCTCGCGGTTTACGTCGATGCCGTCGAATGGGTCGAACTGCCCAACACCGCGGGCATGGCGCTGTATGCCAACGGTGGCCGGTTCACCAGCAAACCCTACATCGCCTCAGGGGCCTACATCAAACGGATGAGTAATTACTGCAGCAGTTGCAGCTATGATGTAAAGCTGAAAACCGGCGCCAAAGCCTGCCCGTTCAACACGCTGTACTGGTATTTTCTGGATCGTCATGAACAGCAGCTGGCGCGCAATCCACGCACCGTACTGATGGCGCGCAATGTATCGCGCCTGAGCACTGCGGAACGAGACGCGATTCGCGCCAGCGCCCGCAATATTCTGGAAACATTAGGATGAACATAATGCAGATGCCTGTCACACCGAAAGCCACTGAAGCCGCCATGCAAGCCACTCCGGAATTCATCACCACCGGAACGATGTTGTATCCGGAAATCTTCAAATCCCTGGAACAGATCCGCTGGAACCTGGGCAGCGATGTGCCGTGGGATACCTTCGACGCCAGCAAACTGTCGGACGAGCAGGCGCTGACCATCAAGATGAACGCGATCACCGAGTGGGCCGCGCTGCCGGCCACCGAAATGTTCCTGCGCGACAACCATCATGACAGCGACTTCTCGGCCTTCATGTCGGTGTGGTTTTATGAAGAGCAGAAACATTCGCTGGTGCTGATGGAATACCTGCGCCGCTTCCGACCGGAACTGGTGCCGACGCAGGAGGAACTGCAGGCGGTGCGCTTTGTCTTCGACCCGGCCCCGCCACTGGAAACGCTGATGATGCATTTCTGTGGTGAAATCCGCCTCAATCACTGGTATCGCTGCGCGATGGATTGGCATACCGAGCCGGTCATCCGGCATATCTACAACCTGATTTCGCGCGACGAGGCGCGCCACGGCGGCGCTTACCTGCAATACATGAAACGCGCACTGAACAGCGCCGGCGACACTGCGCGCACCGCTTTTGCCAAGGTCGGCGTGTTGATGGCCAGTTCAGGACGCAGCGGCAAGCCGCTGCATCCGACCAATCTGCATGTCAACAAAAGCCTGTTCCCCAACGACACCGTGCAGAGCCGCCTGCCCGACCCCGAGTGGCTGGAGCGCTGGCTCGACCAACAGATCCGCTTCGACCGTGACTGGGAGCACAAAGTGGTGGCGGTGATTCTTCGTAATCTGTCGCTGCTGTTCGGTCGGGAGTTTGAGTCGGTGAAAGACCTCAACCGCTTCCGCAAGGAAATTCCGGCAAACTGAATCTGCCCGTCCGGCCCGGCGTTTGTCGGCGGCAGCGCGCACGCGTAGACTGCCAGCCCATGCACGACACTCCCGCTTTTGAACGGCACATCGTCGCCCCCGGCGACATTGCCGTCCATGCCGCGCAACTGCTGCGCCCGCTGGTGTTCACCAACGGCGTCTTCGACATCCTGCACCGCGGCCATGTCACTTACCTGGCGCAGGCCCGTGCTCTCGGCGCCAGCCTGATCGTTGCGCTGAACAGTGATGCGTCAGCAAAACGCCTGGGCAAAGGCGCTGATCGCCCGGTCAACACACTGGCCGATCGCGCCGCAGTGATTGCGGCGCTGGCCTGCGTGGACCGCGTCACCTGGTTCGAGGCCGACACCCCGCTGGAGCTGATCCTCGCCGTCAAACCGGATGTGCTGGTGAAAGGCGGCGACTGGAAACCCGGGGCCATTGTCGGTGCCCGTGAAGTGCAGGGCTGGGGCGGGCGTGTGCACTCGATTGCGTTTGCCCACCAGCGCTCAACCACCGCGCTGCTGGAAAAAGTACGGGCAACCGAACCACGCTGAGCAAGCACTCACTAAGTGAATAAAATTAGTTAAGCGTTTGTTTTTAAACAGTATTTATAGCCCTGGTGTCGGACAACTGAGGGCTTTTATTTCGGCCATCGGAAAATCACGCTGCAATTCGGTGATGCGGGCAATCGTCGCCGCACTGGGCTCGCGCACAAAATAGCTCACCTGCTTGAGGAATTTCTCGCGCCGGGTAACCAATGCCGAACGCACGCCGATCTTGCGCAATCGCTCCAGCTCGGCAGTGGCCGCATCCTCGCTTTTATACAGGCCCAGCGATACCGCGTTGCGCCACAGACCGGCATCCTGCACCACAAAAAAATCGGTCACCCCCAGCGCTTTCAGTTCACCCAGCTTGCGATCGACTTCGGCCTTGGTTTTGAACGCCGGCATGTGTACCCAATAGCCGTCGATGTCGGTGACCCGTCGCTGCACTGCGTCGGCCGGCAGTGCCAGGGCAGCCAGCGCGCCATCCGCACGCGCGACATCGGCCCCGCCAAATGCCCCCCATTCCACACACGCAGTCTGTAACGGTGTTACAGGTGCAACGGCCGGCGCGGTCGCGGCGACTGCAGACGACGCTGATAAAACTATGGGGCTGATTTTCTCCGGGCTGATCTGCAGCGCGGTGATCTGCGCGGACGTATCCGTCGTTTCATTGAGAAAACGGTGATAGCCAAAAAATCCGAGGTTCACCAGCACCAGCATTATCAGCAATAATCTCATCGGCGTTCCATCACTCCGTCTGCCGCGCGATTTGCAGCAGCCCTTCCAGCACCAGATTATCCACAACGGTCACCGCGCCGTTTAGCCGTTGCTCGATCAGCCCGGCATCGCCGCCCGAAAGCAGCACCCGGGGCGTGGACCCGGCGCTTTTCTGCAGATTGCGCATCACCTGTTCGACGGCACCGGACAGCGCATTGACTGCGCCGCTGAAAATGGCATCCCCGGTATTGTCGGGGAAAAAACGGAATTCGCCCTCGCGCAGTGGCAGATTGGCGGTGTCCCGCGCCAGCGCCGCGCGCATCAGCGCTGCACCGGGCACGATGCAACCGCCGAGAAATACGCCTTCACCGCTCAGCGCATCCACGGTCATCGTGGTGCCGACATTTACCACCACGCAAGCGGTACCGGCCAGATGCCAGGCGCCGATCAGCGCCGCCCAGCGGTCCGCTCCGAGCGTCGCGGGGTCGGCGTAACTGCTGCGTACCCCGCATTGCACCGACGCGCTGACCAGCCAGTGCGGCGGACGCGACGCTGCGGGCAACCATGCGGTCACCTGCGCCTGCACCGCAGCGCCGGCGACATTTGAAATCACCACCCGATCCGGCGCCGGCAAACCCGCCCACTCTTTTTGCAGTTCAGCGGGCCTGGCAGTGGCCACCCAGCCCTGGCGCAACCAGCCACTGTCCTGGGCGAGGCCCCATTTGATGCGGGTATTGCCGATGTCGACGGCGAGTATGTTCATGCCGCAACCGCTGCCGCACGCAGGCTGACTTCGCCGCTGTGATGACGGGAAATGCCGTTCGCCGATTCCAGCAGCAAAGCGCCGTCCTCGGCCACGCCGCGCGCGATGCCGTCGATGGTTTTGCCGTCGGGCAACAGCAACTGCACCGGTTGATCCTGCTGGGCATGCAGTGACTGCCATTCCGCGCGCAGGGCGGGGAATCCGTCCTCGCTGAATACGCCGATCACCGCAGCCAGTTCGCGCAGCAGCCCGGCCAGCAAGGCATTGCGGTCGATCGCGGCGCCGGCGGCCGATTCCAGATCGGCGACCGGCTGGTCCACCGCCGCGCGCACCCGCATATCTGCGCGGACATTGACGCCGACGCCGATCACCGCCGTGCTCGGCCCCAGCACGTCGCCCTGCATCTCGATCAGGATGCCGGCCAGTTTCCCTGCCGGGAGCACCACATCGTTGGGCCATTTGAGTTGTGCGTGCTGCGCACCGGCCGCGCGCAGCGCACGCGCCAGTGCCACGCCGACAGCAAGACTGAGTCCGCCCAGTTCACGCGCGCCCTGGGCAAAATGCCAGAGCAGCGAAAACGTCAGCGTATGGCCCAGCCCCGAATGCCACACCCGGCCACGCCGGCCGCGCCCGGCCGTCTGCACCTCTGCGGCGAGCGCGAGACCGCCGCGCGCACCCTGCGCGGCGAGCTGCATCAAGCGGGTATTGGTTGAATCGAGGGTGTCGCAGATCTCGACGTCGACCGTCTGCGCCGCCGCACCCAGCGCAAGCCGCACCTGCGCCGCATCCAGCAGCGACACCGGCTGCGACAGGCGGTAACCTCGGCCGCGCACTTTTTCGATGATAAAACCGGCGCCGCTGATGTCGCGAATGCCATACCACACCGCGCTGCGGGTCACGCCGAGCATGCGCGCGATATCCTCGCCGGAGTGAAAAGCGCCGTCAGCCAGTGCGCGCAGGGTCTGGAATGCCATGGTATTCATGCGGCCCGTAGCATAGCCGATTGCGCACCAAAGGCGAGAGAGGGCACGCCCGTGCAGGCCGTCCGCTAAAATCGTCGTTGCCATGCAAAACCAAACCCGCCATATCCAGCGCGCCCTGGAACTGTTTCCGCCGCTGCGCGACGCGCCGTCCGACTGCCTGCAGCGCCTGGGTGGTGAATCACAATTGCTGCAAGCGCCTGCCGGCACCCGGCTGTTCGATGAAAAAGCACGCTGCAGCGCTTTCCCGTTGGTGCTGGAGGGTGCGATCCGTGTCTCAAAAATCAGCGATCAGGGACGGGAAATCCTGCTCTATCGTGTCACGCCCGGCGAAAGCTGTGTGCTCACCAGCGGTTGTCTGCTGGGCCATATCGACTACGCCGCGACCGGCATCGCCGAAACCGCGGTCACCCTGATTGCCGTGCCGCTACCGCTGTTCGAACAACTGCTGGCAAGACACGCGCCGTTCCGCCGTCACATCTTCGAACTGTTCGGCGCGCGGTTGTCCGATCTGATGCTGCTGGTTGAGGCCGTCGCCTTTCACAAGCTGGACCAGCGGCTCGCGGCGCTGTTGCTCGCGCGCGGCCCGACGCTGCATGTCACCCATCAGGCATTGGCCGACGAACTGGGCAGCGTACGCGAAATGATCAGCCGGCTGCTCGGCAGTTTTGCCGATCGCGGATTGGTGCAGCTGGGTCGGGAGCAGATTGACATCACCGATACCGGGGGCTTGCACCGGATCGCGAGCGAACATAAATAATCAATAAAAACAATCGCTTATGTTTGTGACTGGGGTTACAGACCGCGGTTGCCGATGCGCCTAGGATGCACCCATGGCAATTGCCATGCTTACTCAAAAGGATCGGGCCATGAAATCAAACGTCGGCGGCATCGACAAAACATTACGCATCGTCGCGGGGCTTGCCCTGCTCTCGCTGATATTCATCCTCGAAGGCAATGCACGGTGGTGGGGATTGGTTGGCATCATCCCGCTACTGACCGGCTCACTCGGTTGGTGTCCGGTCTATTTGCCGTTCGGTTTCAACACCTGTCCGGCAAAAAAATAAACGCCCTGCCGAATGGCTTTAATCGCACCGCTGGATACGCGGTGTGGTTATAAAGCGCGCTGCGGGTAGCATGGCGGCATGAAACGCCCGATCATTGCCATTGGTGGCGCCCGCCGGAGCGCTGAGCAGGGCACCGCTTGCGGGATGCGACCGCGCAGGCGGGCATCGGCGCCGCACCACTGAATACGCAACACCATTAATATGGCGAACATGAAACGCCAGATCATCGCCATTGGCGGCGCCGCGCTGCCGCTTGAACTCGACAACCTGCTGCTCGTCGACTACTTCCTCCGGCAGACCGGCAAACGCAAACCCAAGGTCTGTTTCATCGGCACCGCACATGGCGACGCCGACGCCGGCCGGCTGCGTTTTTATGCCGGCTTCGGCCAGTTCAACTGCAAACCGACGCACCTGCCGCTGTTTGCGCGCACGCCGCGCGACCTTGAATCGTTCGTGCTGGAACAGGATGCCATCTTCGTCGGCGGCGGCAACACTCGCAGCATGCTCGCGGTATGGCGCGACTGGGGACTGGATATTCATCTGCGCAGCGCCTGGCACAAAGGCGTCGTGCTCGGCGGCTGGAGTGCGGGTTCGATCTGCTGGTTCGAGCAGGGCATCACCGATTCCGTCGCCGGACCACTGACTGCGCTCGATTGCCTGGGTTTTTTGCCGGGCAGCAATTGCCCGCATTACAACAGCGAGCCCTTGCGCCGGCCAACCTTTCAAAAAATGGTCGCCCGCGGCGCGATTGCCGAAGGCTATGCAGCGGATGACGGCGTCGCGCTGCATTTCATCGACGGCAAACTGGCCAAAGTGGTGTCCAACTACAAACCCGGGCGCGGCTGGCGGCTGACCCGCACGGTCCGCAGCTTCAGTGAACGCGCCTTGCCGACCCGCGTTTTACAGCCCCGAAATCCCGCAAAACGCTAAGGTTGGCGCAGCGGCGCGGGTTAAAATGCCGCTTTATTCGCCGTTTTAACCGGCAATACCTCCCTCCTTCAGCATGGCAAAAAACGCGAAACCCGGCACGGAAGCTGTTGCATCGACATCCAACTTCATCCGCAGTCATATTGAAGCCGATCTGGCCGCCGGCAAATACGTTGCCCGCACCTGGGGCGGTAAACCCGGTCCGGCGCGCGTGCATGCCGGCGCACCGGTCGATGCGGCAAAAATCCGCACCCGTTTTCCGCCGGAACCCAACGGTTACCTGCATCTCGGCCACGCCAAATCGATCTGCCTGAACTTCGGCCTCGCGTTGCATTACGCCGGCGCCTGCCACCTGCGTTTCGACGATACCAATCCGGAAAAGGAAGAGCAGGAATACGTCGACTCAATCCGCGACGCCGTGCAATGGCTGGGTTTCGACTGGGGACCGAACGGTTATTTCGCCAGCGATTATTTCGATGACATGTACGAAGCCGCGCAATACCTGATCAGCGCCGGCCACGCCTATGTTGATGAACAAAGCGCCGAGGAAATGCGTGCCAGCCGCGGCACGCTGACCGAGCCGGGCAAACCCGGACCGTGGCGCGAACGCCCGACGGCCGAATCACTCGCCCGCTTCCGCGAAATGCGCGAAGGCAAATATGCTGACGGCGCAATGGTACTGCGCGCGAAAATCGACATTGCTTCGCCCAACATCAACCTGCGCGATCCCGTGATCTACCGCATCCGCAAAGCCACGCATCACCGCACCGGCGACGCGTGGTGCATTTATCCGCTGTACACCTACGCGCATCCGATCGAGGATGCACTGGAACAGATCACTCATTCGATCTGCACGCTGGAGTTCGAAGACCAGCGGCCGTTCTACGACTGGCTGCTCGGCAAACTCGCTGATGGCGGCCTGCTCGCGCGCCCGCTGCCGCAGCAGATCGAGTTCGCGCGGCTTAACCTGACCTACGTGGTGCTTTCCAAGCGCAAACTGATCCAGCTGGTCGAAGAAAAACATGTCAATGGCTGGAACGATCCGCGCCTGCCGACGCTGGCCGGCGCGCGCCGCCGTGGCTACACCCCGGAAGGCTTTCGCCTGTTCGCCGAGCGCATCGGCGTGTCCAAGGCCGATTCGTGGATCGAGTACTCGGTGCTGGAAGACTGCATGCGCGAGCACCTCAACGAAATCGCCGAGCGGCGCATCGCCGTGCTTGATCCGGTCAAACTGATCATCGACAACTATCCGGCAGGTCAGCAGGAAGACTGCTTTGCGCCCAACCATCCGCAAAAACCCGATCTCGGCAAACGCATGGTGCCGCTGTCGCGCGAACTGTGGATCGAACGCGAGGATTTCGCCGAGCAGCCGCCGAAGGGTTTTTTCAGGCTGTTTCCCGGCAACAGCGTGCGCCTGCGTTACGGTTACGTCGTCAAATGCACCGGCTGCGACAAGGATTCAGCGGGCAACGTCACTGCCGTGCACTGCGAGTACCTGCCCGACACCAAGTCGGGTACGCCGGGCGCGGAAACCGTCAAGGTCAAAGGCAATATCCACTGGCTCAGCGTCAACCACGCAAGCGCCACTGAAGTGCGGCTCTACGACCGGCTGTTCAAGGTCGCACACCCCGGCGCCGGCGGCCGCGACTTCCTGCTGGACCTGAACCCGGACTCGGTGAAAAACGTCACCGCACAACTCGAACCGGCGCTTGGCACAGCCGAACCCGGCACGCGTTACCAGTTCGAACGCCACGGCTATTTTGTTGCCGACACTGCGGATTCACGCCCGAACGCACCGGTATTCAACCGCGCCGTCACGCTGCGCGATTCCTGGATCAAATAGTCACCACCCTGCGCAGCGCAATTTACGACACCCCCGGAGGCACGCCATGAGCAAAACCGAAAAAGTTGCCGTCATCACCGGTGCCGGCAGCGGCATTGGTAAAGCCACCGCACTGGCATTCCTCAAAGACGGCTGGAGCGTCGCCTTCGCCGGCCGCCGCCAGGACGCACTGGACGCTGCGCTCGCGGAAGCCGGCAGTGATGCATCGCGCGGCCTTGCCGTGGCCACCGATGTCGGCGATCCACAAGCCGTCACTGCGCTGTTCGCCCAAGTGCAGAAGCGCTTTGGTCGCATCGACGCGCTGTTCAACAATGCCGGACAAAACGCCCCAGGCGTGCCGTTCGAAGATCTGCCTTATGAAAAATGGCAATCGGTGGTGGATGCCAACCTCACGGGCTCCTTCCTTTGCGCGCAGGCAGCCTTCCGGATGATGAAGGCGCAGGACCCGCAGGGCGGCCGCATCATCAACAACGGTTCGATCTCGGCGCACGCGCCGCGGCCCGATTCCGCGCCTTACACCGCGACCAAACACGCGATCACCGGTCTGACGCGGACAATCTCGCTCGACGGCCGCAAATACAATATCGCCTGTTGTCAGGTGGATGTCGGCAACGCGATGACCGGGCTCGCCTCGCGCATGGCCAAAGGCGTCAAACAAGCCGACGGCTCGATCAAGGCGGAATCGATGATCGACGTCACCGATGTGGCGAAGTCCGTGCTGTTCATGGCGAATCAGCCGCTCAACGTGAACATCTACCACCTGATGGTGATGGCCACCGACATGCCGTACGCGGGACGCGGCTGAAACCGCGATAAATCTGCGGCAATAAAAAATGGCGCCCGGGAGCGCCATTTTTATTAATTAAAACAAATACTTACAAGATCACGCCTTCAGCGGCTTGTAGCGCAGCCGTTTCGGCTTGGCACCCTCTTCACCGAGGCGTTTGCGCTTGTCGGCTTCGTATTCCTGATAGTTACCGGCGAAGAACACCACTTGCGAATCGCCCTCGAACGACAGGATGTGCGTGGCGATGCGGTCCAGAAACCAGCGGTCATGCGAGATCACCAGCACGCAGCCGGCGAATTCGAGCAGCGCGTCTTCCAGAGCGCGCAGCGTTTCGACGTCGAGGTCGTTGGACGGTTCGTCGAGCAGCAGCACATTCGCGCCGGTCAACAGCGTCTGCGCCAAATGCAGGCGGCCGCGCTCACCACCCGACAGCGTGCCGACTTTTTTCTGCTGATCCTGGCCCTTGAAATTGAAGCGGCCGAGGTAAGCGCGCGACGGCATTTCGAATTTGCCGACGTTGATGATGTCGAGCCCGCCGGAAATCGCCTCCCACGCGGTCTTGTCGTCGGGCAGCGCTTCGCGTGACTGGTCGACCACCGCCAGCTTCACCGTGGAACCGATCACCACTTCACCGGAGTCCGGCTGATCCTTGCCGGTGATCATCTTGAAGGTCGTCGATTTACCGGCGCCGTTGGGGCCGATGATGCCGACGATCGCGCCCGGTGGAATCGAGAACGACAGTTTGTCGATCAGCAACCGGTCGCCGAATCCCTTGGACACGTTCTTGAATTCGATGACGCTTTCACCGAGGCGGTCGGCAACCGGAATGAAGATTTCCTGGGTTTCGTTGCGTTGCTGGTAATCAAACGACGACAGTTCCTCGAAGCGAGCGATCCGCGCTTTCGATTTCGCCTGGCGGCCCTTCGGATTCTGGCGCACCCACTCCAGTTCCTTTTTCAGCGCTTTCTGCCGCGCTGACTCGGTGGCTTCTTCCTTCTGCAGCCGGTCCTGCTTTTGTTCCAGCCAGGAACTGTAGTTGCCTTTCCACGGAATGCCGGAGCCGCGGTCGAGTTCGAGGATCCACTCCGCCGCATTATCGAGGAAGTAGCGATCATGGGTCACTGCCACCACGGTGCCCGGGAAACGAAACAGGAATTGCTCCAACCAGTCGACGCTTTCGGCATCCAGATGGTTGGTCGGCTCATCCAGCAATAACATGTCCGGCTTCGACAGCAGCAGGCGACACAAGGCCACGCGACGCTTCTCGCCACCCGACAGTTTGTCGATCTTGGCATCCCACGGCGGCAGACGCAGCGCATCGGCGGCGATTTCGAGCTGATGCTCGGTATCGGAACCAGCATTGGAAAGAAGCGCTTCGTACTTCGCCTGCTCCGCTGCCAGCTTGTCGAAATCGGCATCAGGCTCGCCATAGGCGGCGTAGATTTCTTCGAGCTTTTTCTGCGCGTTGAATACCTCGCCCAGACCCTCTTCCACCGCCTCGCGCACGGTCTGCTCGGGATTCAGGTGCGGTTCCTGCTCGAGGAAACCGATGTTGAGGTTGGGCATCGGTGTCGCATCACCTTCGAATTCCTTATCGACGCCGGCCATGATCTTGAGCAGGCTGGATTTGCCCGAACCGTTGACGCCGAGCACGCCGATCTTGGCGCCGGGGAAAAACGACAGCGAGATGTCCTTGAGGATGACGCGTTTGGGGGGCACGATCTTGCCCACCCGGTTCATCGTGAATACGTACTGAGCCATGGTGCGGAGTTCCGGGAAAAAATAGAGGGAAGGTAAAAAAGGGACAAAAAGCAAAGCGCGAGGATAGCCGAAAACAGGGAACTGCCGGTGACGGAACTGCAAGTCATGGATAATGGCGGCTTTTCGGCCCAACGGATCCGCCAACATGAGCATCGTCAGCCCCTGGCTGCACCTCGGCTACGTCATTCCCCACCTCTACACCGATATGGACGCCTACCAGTTCTACCGGGTGGCGCCCGACGGCATGATGCTGGTGACCACGGGACTCAACCTGAAGGAATACAGTCTCGCCGCTGTTGAAACCGAACTGCCGGCGTTGTGGAAAGCCTTTGACCTGCTGAAAAAGAAAAACGTCGATCGCATTTCGCTGAGCGGCGTACCGGTCGCCTCCGTGCTCGGCCGCAAAAAGATGCGCGAGATCCTCGACGAAGGCGCACAGCGCACGGGCATTCCCTGCGACACCGATCTCGAGGCGCATATCGCCACACTGCAGCACTTCGGCGTCACCCAACTGGCACTGGCGACGCGCTGGCCGGAAAACGTCAACACCGCGCTGTCGAATTACCTGAAGGAAGCGGGCATTGAAGTGGTGTCATTGCGTTCGCGCGGCCGCACGCTGGATCAGAACAAAATTTCCAGCGCCGCAGCCGACCATGAACTTGCGCTGGAACTCGGCGCGCAGGCGCTGCGCGATGCGCCGCAAGCCCAGGCCTTGTTGCTGCCGGGTGGGCTGTGGTACGCGATTCATGCGGTGCCGCTGCTCGAAACGGAGTTCGGCAAACCGGTGCTGCTCAACATTACGTCGACGACCTGGGCAGCGCTCAATGCCGCGCCCAAACCGTTGTTACACCGACCGGATTCAAAGTGGGGAAAGGTACTCAGCAGTATGTAAGCGCAGGCAAAACTTTTCTTGCTGGAAGTCAGAATGAGATTAGCCTTGGCAGGGCACGGCAGGATGTTTTGTGAGCTCTACAGCCGGCCGTTATCGGCTGCGGATTCAACCGATCGACGCAACAGATTGTCGATATCGTTCGGCGGGTGTTTCGTAGTGTAGTGTTTTCCTTGGGCGGTCATTTAATTTCCTCGCCACTGCATTTAGCTT
>JALHRQ010000007.1 GCA_022841375.1 Burkholderiales bacterium | reverse complement strand
AACCCCGAAAGGAACCCCGAGCCCGAAAGATATCCACAACCTGAGGCATAATAAACATTGAAAAGGGGTGGCTCAAAATTCAATGAAAAACCCGGCTCAGAATTCAGTGGAAATCAACACCATCTACGACGATCTAGACGGCCGAACAGTCCAGCACGCAGGCGACTTGTTCGGCTGGTATGCGCCGTGGATGTATTTCGCCCTAGACAGAACCAAAGAGAAGCATGGAGTCGATCTCGACAGCCTGATTCGATGGCTCCAACAGTGTCCGTATTTCGCCGCCTCGCGCGAACCACTTCTCCGTGCTGGATTGAATGCCTGGCTCAATGACCAGCCTGTAGAGGCAATCCATATCCTCGTTCCCCAGGTGGAGGCCGCTCTCCGCGACATTTTCGGCAGTCTCGGCGCGATAACGCACCACCCTGATCCCAACACCGGGGGATTCCGAGTTGTTGGCATGGGCGAGATCCTCAGCCATGAGACGTTCAAGGCTCGGGCGCCCAACGACATCCGCTTTCATTTCAGGGTTTTATATTCCGATTCTCGCGGAATCAATCTGCGCAATCACGTAGCGCACGGTCTGGCGCACCCATCCATCTTCAACATGGGCCTCGCCAATTGGGTCGTGCATTCACTGCTACTTATCGGCGTGCTTCGGCCAACCGATCCTGCCGCGACGGCGCCAAGTGCCGGTAGCGATCCGTCCACTTAGTCTGCCAATGCAAGTCGATGAAATACAAAGCGTGATCCGCGCCGCTGGCGGTGGCGACAATGCTCTCCCTTATGCCGAGGCTCTTTGCGAAAAGGTAAACCGCATTGAGGCACTTGGACAATGCGCCCCCCTTCTCGCACAATTGCGCACCTCGCATGAGGAAGGTGATTTTCGCGGGCGTGTTCTCGAAGTCAATTTCGCCGACTGCTTCGCACGCAAGGGCATCGCCCTGGCTTATGGCATCAAGCAAGGAATGCCGGGGGACATCGACTTCGGCTGGAAGGTCGCAGATTACTCCTTGAATATCGAGTCGAAGCTGCTTGGCCAGGACAGAGCAACGCGAGACCAAATCAACGCGCAGCTCGAAGACAAGGGCATGAGCGCAACTTTTGTGGACAATGACATCAAGGACGTTGCCAGGTTGCAGTCCGATCTCATGCAGAAGGCATCGACCCGAAAATTCAACCCGAAACCGGCGAAAGGCATCGTGAACATCGTTGCCATCGACGTCTCCGAATTACAACTTGGGACAGTCGATATTTGCGATTGCCTGCTCGCTGCGGGAGGAAACACTCTGGCGGCTCGGCATTGCGATCCGGCTTGCCTGCGCGAGTCCGTGGTAGGAGCCTTCGAGAATATTGTCCCTGAGGAGCTTCGCGAGTCGCAGCGATCATGGCTCGGAAGTGTTCAGAAACTTGCAGAGGGTGTGCCGCATCCGCGCACCTACCTACACGGCGCTCTTTTCCTCTTTCGGGAACCAAAGGAGCGCGCCGCTCTCAGCTATGAGCTACGCGGCGCGATGGTTTGGAACCCAGCCCTCGTGGCGCCAGAAGACGCCAAGACGATCTGTGCTGCTCTCCACGACGTGATCCCCCGCGAGAAGTAGCAAGAGGTCTTCTATACGAGCACGTAAATCCGTGCGTATTCGCGGTCTATCGCAGAGACAACGCCGGGAAAGCGAGGTTCTGAACATCGTATAATCCAAAGGTGGCCCAATTTGGTGGCCCAAACCAGATCGATTGCCACCCAAGTCTGGTTTGTCAGGTTTTCGGTAAGTGCTTGATTGGTAAGAGCTGGGAGAGCGCCGCGTTCGCAATGCGGAGGTCGGGAGTTCGATCCTCCTCCACTCCACCAAAATACAAAAGCGCTCCTGATTGCTCAGGGGCGCTTTTTTTGTTTACTTTGCCGGGCACGCCGACACCGACCAGGATGCTACACGGAGGCAAGGTGTGCTTTTCCCCGTTGAATTTTTTGAAACCGGATACAATCAATTTTCATTCCGGAGAGGCAACACGTATGACCATATTCGATCGCGTCGGCCATAAAATAATGGCGGTAATCAGCGTGGTCGTATCGATTGGTCTGGTGTTAGTCGGAGTTTACTACACCATAGAACAGGAGCGTACGGTGCTCGCGCAAAACGAGCGCACCATGCTCACGCTTACCGAAAGCGTGAGCATGGGCCTGCAGACCGTCATGCTCGCCGGCTATGCCGACATCGCACACGAGTTCGCCAATCGGCTCAAGAAAGTGCCGGAGGTCGCTGACTTTCAAATCGCGCGTATCGACGGCACCGAAGCGTTCCTGGACAACAAGACCATCATCGATGTCAACCAGCGACGCGGCGAAGAAAATTTCCTGCTGAGGGAGAAGTCAAGTCGGTCCGTCATTTTTCCCGCAGGCGATACCGTGCTCGCCGAAGTTCTTGCCAAGAAAAAGCCGATCGCGCACTACGGCACGAGTGAAGACGGGAAGCGCACGCTTACTTTTGTCGCGCCGATTTTCAACGGCGAGCTGTGCTACAAGTGCCACGGCAAGGCCGAACCGCTGCGCGGTTTGATCAAGCTGACTACCTCGCTCACAGCAGCGGAACGCGACATTCTGGCAGGGCGACAGCAGGCGCTGATCGTAGTGGGGATATTGCTGATTTTCATCGTGATGTTTACCGGCTACATGATCGGCCGGGCGGTGATCGCACCCCTGAAAAATGTAACCGCTGCCATGTCGCGGGTTACAGGGGGAGACTTCTCGCACCGCGTGCCGCTGGAAGGGAAGGACGAAATTTCCCAGATGGCGGAAAGCTTCAACGTCATGACCGGCGAGTTGGAAAGGACGTATACGGACCTGCGTAGCGAACAGGACAAGCTCCATACTATTATCTCCAGTGCAGCTGAAGGCATGGTCGTGACCGACGCTGGCGGCGCGGTAGTGCTGGTCAACCCTGCGGCTACGCGGCTTCTTGACAAGACCGTGGATCAGATCCGCTCAGAAGGCTTTGCCAACGTGCTGGATGATCCCGGGACGATGTCAAGCTTGCTCAACAAGAGCGACCACACGCCCCACCTGATTCTCTACAAGGAACGCGCGCTCAATGTTTACGCGGCTACGATCCACAACGGTAGCGGCAACGTCATGGGGTCTGCCGCCCTGATGCGGGACGTGACGGCGGAGAAGCGGCTGGAGGAGGAATTGCGCAAGCTGTCGACCACCGACGGACTGACCGGCCTCTATAACCGCCGCTTTCTGGACCAGACGCTCGAAAGTGAACTCAGTCGTGCCGTGCGCTACCAGCTGCCGCTTTCAGTACTCATGTGCGACATCGACCATTTCAAGCGCTTTAACGACACGCACGGGCACGACATGGGTGACCGGGTGCTGAAGATCGTTGCGGGCACATTTAGGGGAGCCCTGCGAAACAATGATTTCGCCTGCCGCTATGGCGGCGAGGAGTTTCTCGCAATCCTGCCGAACACAGCCAAGGCTGGCGGCTACAATGTTGCTGAACGGTTTCGCCAGGATGTAGAGAGGCTTGATATTGAGGGGCTGAAAGTGACGATGAGCATCGGGGTCGCCACCTTTCCGCAAATTCCGGCCAGCACCAGTGCACAACTCGTGGAAGCCGCCGATGGTGCCCTTTATGAAGCCAAGAATTCCGGGCGCAACCGCGTCCGGATTGCCGAAACGTGATGGCGCCGTCCCGGCAGGGGCGGCTTGAGTGCTATTTTATGGCGGTGAAGTCAAAGTAGAGGGGCTCGGAAACGCTTTTGTGCTCGTCGTAGCCGCGGTTAAAAACGGCGAGCTGCCCCAGCAGTTTCTGTCCCGGCTTGAACACGACATCATCGGCGTTTCCGGTGTCGAGCTTGCGCGAGAACTCCAGGTGCCAGTACTGGGTCTGCCAGATGCCTTTCGCGGCCACGTCGGCAACGCTGCCCGAAGCCTTGCCGGTCAATTCGAAGGACGGCGCCCGCGGCACCCCCGCATTCTCGGCCGGGCGAATATAGCGGTAAATCGGATTGCCTGCGTCCCGCACCTTCTTGATATAGACCGTGCCGATGCCTCGTACTTCGTATTCTGCCGCCTGCTCGATAAACCTTGTTGACACGGTTTGCGTCATGTCCTCGGCGAGCCCCGCCGGGTTGGTGCGCGCGGCGGACCAAAGCCAGGTGTCAACCAAATAGTTCTTGTTACTCAGCATGCTGCGGTCAAAGTCACCGCTCATGTGGAAGCGTACTGAAAACATGTCTTCGCGCCGCCGCTGGTCGAAATAGCGGTTGCCGCGCCACTCCCAGCCGCCGTGCTCGATGTCCGCGGTCGCGTCGGGCCAGCGCACCGCAAGGTAAAAACGGTCGCGGGAAACCCCGGCTTTCACTTGAACTGTAATTCGATCCGTCTGATTCCGGTCCTCCGCCGCCAGCCCGAGTTTTGCCCGTTCTTCTGGTTCAACTGCGGGCTTGACTAGTACGCTGATCCAGCCGTCCTGACCCCAGTCTTTGAGGTCACCATCAATTTGCGGAGAATTATTGAGTGCCTGGACCGGGATGACTTGCGGGGTTCCGGCAGCCGGAACGAGCACCGGCAGTGACAACACCAGCGCAACAGCAACCCGTCGCCAGATCATCTGCAATTACTCGACGATCAATTTGCCTTCCATGCCCTTCTCACGGTGATCATCGATGGTGCAGATGACCGGATACGTGCCGCGCTTGACCGGCACAAAAAACAGTTCGGCCTGGGCGTTCTTGTAGACTTCGATGGCGGTGAAATAGGGGGCCTTGAACTCCGCGACCTTGTTGACTTGAGCCTTGCGCGTGGCAATCGCCTTGAAGAATTCGGGCGCGGTGTAATAGTGCTCCTTCTCACCGGTGTTTTTAAGGACCATCCGGTATGGTTGCCCGACCTTTAACTTAAGGTCACGTGGATGGTAATTGTGTTCATCCATTTCAACGGTAATGGTCTGCATCTTGCTCCAGTCCGCCTTATTCACGATTTCAGCAGCGTTCGTCACGTAATCGGCACGGTCTTGCGGGAACTGTTGACATGCGGCAAGTATTCCAATTCCAAGGATAACTGCCAGAATTCGCGTGAAATTGCTGTTCATGGAATGCCTTTTAGTGGGTGTGCATATTGGGCAAGTCTATTGGAGATGTGGCATTTCCATGAGGAGAATTATTCAAATGTTTGATTTGGCGCAAGGTTGTCCGGGGTGCGAAGCTGCGGCTCCCGGTGGTTATCGCGGTTAAGGACTCGAACCGGGGGACGGTTGCGCAATTCTGAGCAGGGCTGCGGGCTTCAGTGTCCAGCATCCAGTCCGGCACCGGCCCCATAATGTGCGATAGCGTACATACATTCTCCGTATGTTCGATAGAGTACATATAGAAATTGCATGAATCCGACATATGGACTGATTACCTGTTGGCATCTAATGGGAGTCTGCCTTGCACACTTGGATTGAACAGGCGACAGCGAACGTCGCTAAGCTGAATAAAGAAATCGCAGATTTGCGAAAGACAGATATCCTCGCCACCACAAGCAGTAGCGTTTCGCTGGAATCGCTAAGACTGCTCACAAAAAAAGCAACAAGGGCGGCAGAGCGCTCGGGCAACGCCGCAGCAAAATCGTTATTTGCGGCCAAGCACGTAGTGAATGCCACAATGGATCCGACAAGCCATAAGCTCCTGGTTTCTGCTGAAGATGCGGAGATCGCTGCCGAATCGGCCGCCCAGTTTGCAGCGGAAGCGACCGAATTGATCCATGAGGTGTTGCTGGCCGCAAGAACAGTGGCTGCAAATGAGGAAGACGCCACCACGATACAAGGCTCCATGATCTCGGTATTGATTGCGATGCGATCTGCCGAAGCTGCCACCGCAGCCACCAGACTGGCGCAATCAGTGAGTGCATTGGCGGGTTCCATCACCCTATACTTTCCAGATAAGGACTGCATTGGGTACGAGCTGCGACCCCCAAAGCCCCAATTGATCCAGGCGCGCTTCTTTGGGTAGTGGGCAACAGCACGGCCACGGTTCTTAGGGGTGCTACAATTTAGCCGGACAAAACGGATTTAAAAAACCGCTTCAGTAGAAAAAGTTTTAGAAAGAATCTGTTACTGGCTTTTGGTGTCGCGGGAACGAGCCTCCTTCAATTCACCAGTGTTTCAAAAGCCGCGTCCGTGCGGTTTTTTGTTTTGCGCGGCCGTAACCATCCCGCGTGGAGTTGCATCCCATTTTCAGGAACAACGCCCATGCCTCTGCACAACGGTTGATGACATGCCTGTTCTGAATCTGGCCGCCTACCGATTCTGGCCGATACCCGATCCGCAAGCCACACGGGCAACCCTCAGGGCGGCCGGTCTTGCCCTGGGCGTTAAGGGCACGGTGTTGATTACCCCGGAAGGATTGAATGCTTTCTTGGCCGGCGAGGAAAAGTCCTGCCGCAGCATGCTGGACACGATGCGCGCCGTGCCCGGGTTTACCGGCCTGCACGCCAAGGAAAGCTGGTCGGAACAGGTGCCGTTCAAACGTTTCAAGGTCAAAGTCAAAAAAGAAATCATCCGCATGGATCATCCGGCGATTTGTCCTGCCGAGGGGCGGGCGCCGGCGGTGGACGCGCAGACTCTGGCGCGCTGGCTGGACCGGGGCTGCGATGATGCGGGGAATGCCGTGGTCATGCTCGACACCCGCAACGATTTCGAGGTGGATTACGGCCGGTTTGAAAACGCCATCGACTGGCAAATCAAGAAGTTCACCGAATTTCCGCAGGCCGTGCAGGCTCACCGCGACGAACTGCAGGGCAAAACAATCGTCAGTTATTGCACCGGTGGCATCCGTTGCGAAAAAGCGGCGCTATACATGCAGGAACTCGGGATCAACAACGTCGTGCAACTCGACGGCGGCATCCTCAAATATTTCGAACAAACCGACGGCCGGCACTGGCAGGGCAACTGTTTCGTGTTTGATGAACGCGAGGCCCTGGAGCCCGGCCTCAGCCCGAGAAAATACGGGGCTTGAAAGCAACGTAGCGCTGCGTTAACGGCTGAGTTTTCAGCGCCCGGGCAATCCCGTGCTGTAGCGGTCGCTACAACACGGCAATGCCCGGTGCCGCGCAAATCAACGCGGCAATGGCATGCACCGTTTTGGTTGGAACGGTGGCCGGGAGTCGTGTATTTCGGTAAAGTTCCAGCGCGGTTATGCCGCGGTCATACACCTTGAAAAAAATAACAACAAAAACAATAACTTATACACGCTCTGTCAAACATGGATTCCTATGGCGACCTTGTTTTCCAAATTGATGCCCCGCGAGGGCCGATTCTTCGATTTTTTTAACGCCCACGCCCTGCGCATTGTCGAAGGCAGCAGTGAACTGGTCGGGCTGATGAGCAATCTCGCGGACGCCGAAAGCTACACGCGGCGCATCGATGAGGCGGAACGTGCAGCAGACAAGATCACCCACGACACCATTCTGGTTCTGCACAGCACATTCATTACGCCGATCGACCGCGACCAGATTCACCAACTGATCACCAGCATGGACGACATCCTCGACCTGATCCAGGACGTCGCCGAGTCGCTGCTGCTGTATGACATCCGCCGCGGCACGCCCGAGGCCGAGCAGCTCGCGCAGATCTGTCACATGTCCTGCGAGCGGGTCAAAATCGCGGTCAGCCTGCTGCCCAAGTTGAGCGCGCCGGAAGCGATACTCAAGACCTGCGAGGAAATCGACCGTCTCGAATCCGACGCCGACCGCGTGATGCGTTCGGCGATGTCGCGGCTGTTCCGCGACGAGTCGGATCTGAAGCAGGTGTTCAAGCTGCGTTCAGTCTACATGCTGCTCGAGGAAATCACCGACCGCTGCGAGGATGTCGCGAACATCATCGAAGGCATTGTGCTCGAACACTCCTAGGTCGCGCCCTCATGGATCACTTAAGCATCAGCCTGGGCGTCATCGTGCTGCTGGTTGCAGTCGCGCTGATATTCGACTTCATGAACGGCTTCCACGACGCCGCGAACTCGATTGCCACGGTGGTATCGACCCGCGTACTTAAGCCGTACCAAGCCGTAATGTGGGCGGCTTTTTTCAATTTCGCCGCGCTGTTTGTGTTCCAGCTGAAAGTTGCGACTACGGTCGGCCAGGGCATCATTGACGGTTCAGTGGTCGATCATCACATCATCTTCGGTGCGCTGGTGGGCGCCATCGCCTGGAACATCATCACCTGGTACTACGGTTTGCCGTCGAGTTCATCGCATGCACTGATCGGCGGCCTGATTGGTGCAGCGGTGGCCAAAAGCGGATTCTGGGCTTTGCAAAGCGCCGGCATCTACAAAACGATGATCTTCATTGTCATATCGCCGACGCTCGGTTTCCTTCTGGCCGGATTGTTGATGGTTGCGGTGTCGTGGATATGCCGGCGCACGACGCCGGCCAGAGTGGATCGGTGGTTCCGCCGTTTGCAGCTGTTGTCGGCGGCCATGTACAGCCTGGGCCATGGCGGAAATGACGCGCAGAAAACGATGGGCATCATCCTGATGCTGCTGATTGCGGCAGGTATCAGCGGGCCCAAGGATCCGATCCCGATGTGGGTGATCATCAGCTGTTATGCGGCCATTAGTCTTGGCACGCTGCTGGGCGGTTGGCGCATCGTCAAGACCATGGGCCAGAAAATTACCAAGCTCAAACCGGTCGGCGGTTTCTGTGCCGAAACCGGCGGTGCGCTGACGCTTTTTCTGGCCACCGGCCTCGGCATCCCGGTGTCGACGACGCACACCATTACCGGCTCGATCGTCGGCGTGGGTTCGGCGCAATCGGTTTCTGCGGTGCGCTGGGGCGTCGCCGGAAACATTGTTCTGGCGTGGGTGCTGACGATTCCCTGCTCGGCGGCCATCGCTGCGATCACCTGGTGGCTCAGCCTCAGCCTGTTTCCCTGATCCGATTTCAAGCGAGTTTGTGATGACCATAGACGAAGACAACACCCATTCCGCAATGCTGGCGCAGAGCGTCGGCGATTATGTTCAACGCGGGTCGGATTTGCCGCGCGTCAGAGCGCTGGCGCAGACACGCGCCGAGTTCGACCGCAGCCAGTGGCGCCAACTGGCGGAACTGGGCTGGCTGGGTGTGCTGGTTCCGGAATCCTGCGGCGGGCTCGGACTCGGACTGGGGGAAGCCGCGATCGTGGCTGAAGGCCTCGGGCGGGCACTGACGCCGGAGCCCTACACCGCGGTTGCCGTATTGGCGGCGCGTGTGCTCGAACACGCTGCGGCCACAACCTTGCGCGAAGAATTGCTGACCGGCCTGGTGGCCGGTGATCGCATACCTGTGCTGGCCTGGCAGGAACAGGCGGATGATTTTGCCGGGCAGCAGATCGCCGCGACGGCGACGCCGTTCGAAGGCGGATATCGCGTCAGCGGCCAGAAAAAATTTGTCATCGGCGCCAGTGCTGCAGACGGTTACCTGGTCACCGCACAGGCTGCGGACGGACTGCAGTTGCTGTGGGTGCCACGCGACGCTCAGGGTTGCAGCACCGGGCTGCAGCCCCTCGCCGATGGCCGCAGTTATGGCGAAATCACTTTCAAGGACGTGACGGTGTCGCGCGAGCAGGTGCTGGCTTCCGGCGGCGCGGCGCGCGCTGCGCTCGATCGTGCGCTTGATCATGCGGCCGCAGCAGCTTCAGCGGAACTCGTCGGCGTGATGAAACGGGCCAACGAGATGAGTCTTGAATACATGAAAACGCGCGTGCAGTTCGGCAAGGCCATCGGCAGTTTTCAGGCGCTGCAGCATCGCGCGGTTGATCTTTATATTCAGCAGGAACTGGCCGATGCCGTGCTGCGCGAGGTGATCGGGCAGCTGGACGACGCGCTCCCCGACAGGGAGCGTGCACTTGCCGTCAGCCGCGCCAGATCACGCTGCGCTGATGCCGCGCTGGCAATCACCCGTGCCGCGATCCAGTTTCATGGCGCGATCGGCTTTACAGAGGACTGCGATGTCGGGCTGTATGTAAAAAGGGCCATGACCGTTTCAGCCTGGCTGGGCAATGCCCGGGCGCATAGGGCGCGTTATGCGCGGTTGTCTGCGCAGCCGCAGCACAAGGAGGCGGCATGACCGACTGGAACGCCGGGAGTGATGAAGAGTTCCGTGCCGAAGCACGCCGTTTTTTCGAGAACGAGTTTCCTGCTGAATTCAAGTTTCTGCCGCGACGCATGCGCTGGAGCGAATGCCGCGGTTGGTACCTGAAACTCTCCCAAAAAGGATGGATCGCGCCGAACTGGCCGCGTGAATACGGCGGCATGGGCCTGTCGCCGTCGAAACTGCTGATTTATTTCGAGGAAACCGAACGCGCCGGCGTCGGCCGTATGCCCGATCAGGGCATCACCATGGTCGGGCCGACGCTGATCCGTTTCGGCAACGACGCGCAGCGCGCGCACTATCTGCCGAAAATCATCGCCGGTGATGCTACCTGGTGTCAGGGCTACTCCGAACCCAACGCCGGTTCCGATCTCGCCAGCCTGCGCACCGAAGCGGTGCCTGAAGGCAATGACTATGTCATCAACGGCAGCAAGATCTGGACGTCAATGGCGCACGATGCGACCAACATTTACGTGCTTGCACGCACCGACAAACAGGCAAAGAAAAAACAGGAGGGCATCAGTTTTTTTCTGGTCGACATGAAAACGCCGGGCATTACGCTGCGTACCATCCGCAACATCGCTGGTCACGAAGAGTTCTGCCAGGTATTTTTCGACAACGTGCGCACACCGAAGGAAAACCTGGTCGGCGAGCTGCACCAGGGCTGGACTATTGCCAAGGGTCTCCTCGGGTTTGAGCGCTTGAACATTGGAAGTCCGCGGCGGCCGCTGCAGGCGCTGGAGAAACTCGAATCACTGGCGCAAGCGCGCGGTCTGCTCGCCGATCCGGCTTTTGTGGAGCGCTTCACCCGGCTGAAACTGGATCTTGCTGATCTGGGTTCTTTGTATGGCCGTTATGTCGACAAAGCGCGGCGCGGCGAGGCCATGGGGCCCGATGTGTCGATGCTCAAAGTCTGGTCAATGGATACCTACCAGCGCCTGTCGGAGCTGCTGATGGATGCGGCGGGAGAATACGGCGCCGTCGAAGGTGAAATCGCTTACGGTGATACGAACATCGATGTGCTGTCGCCGTTCTACAACTCGCGCCCGGGCACCATCTACGGCGGCTCCAACGAGATCCAGCGCAACATTCTCGCCAAGTACGTGCTCAACTTGCCGTCCTGACGCAGCTACGTCGCCTCTTTTACTCCACCTTCATTGGCAAGATCACCATCTGCATGCCCTGCAAGTGCAGCCGCTGCTGCATCGCCAATGCCGTCTGGTTGTGCAGCCAGCGGGTGAAGAAGTTGTCGTGTACGAAGATCAGTTTGGACGCAAAAAACACGCTGTTCGGGAATTCGCGGGAGATTTGTTCCGTCAACTTGAGCAGTTCTTCCACCGGTTCAGTGCCGAACGCGCAGTAGGACTTTGCCGCAAGATCGTGGGTGTGGCAGAAGTTTTCGTAATAACGCAGTGAATTTTCGATCTCATACTGCAGCGTGCGCAGCGCACCCGGCCCGTCAAAGCGCTGGGCGTCGATTTCGCCGACGCTGACAAAGACGAAATTGCGGAAGTGCCCCGGGAACAGCCGCTGCACCCATAACATCGCATGCATGCCCACACCGCGGTTTTTGCCGACAAAGAAAACGGCCGTTGGTTTTTGCGGATCGGGTTGCGGCGGATTGTCGACTTCCTGCAGCGGTTTGCCGCTGGAGAACAGGCTGTCGATCTTGCGCAACTGTTCCCGCGTTTCTTCGTAATGCCAGCGGATGGTGGCGCACAGCGCAATCACGCCGCCGGTGATCAGCAGCGTGACCCAGCCGCCTTCGTTGAATTTGCCGAGGATCAGCACCAGAAGAATGCCGGCGGTGACAAAAAAGCCGAGCGCCGACAGCGCCAGCCGGCCGCGCCAGTTCGGCGCCGAGCGCCGGTTTTTGACCCAGTACAGGCACAGTCCCCACAGCGCGATCGAGAACGTCAGGAATACGTTGATGCTGTACAGCACCACCAGCAGCGCGACACTGCCCTGGCTCCACACCAGCACCACCAACGCTGCGGCGGCCATCAGCACGACGCCATTCTGGGTCACCAGCCGGCTCGACAACTGGCGGAACTGCCGCGGCACCCAGGAATCTGCTGCCATATTGGCAAGTACCGCGGGACCGCCGAGAAAGCCGGTGTTGGCGGCGACGAACAACAATCCGGCCTCAAGAATCAGCACCACCAGCAGCGCGCCCTGATTGATGGCGACACTGCCCAGATCAAAATCGTCAATGATGGCCTTGAATACTGTTGCATTCAGCGTCTGGCCCGGCGTCTTCACGGCATCCCACAGCATGTAAAGCACCAGGATGCCGCCGGCGGTGAAGGCCAGCGAAGTCGCCATGTAAAACATCGTCCATTTGCCGGTACGCACGCGCGGTTCGGCCAGCGTGTTGATGTTGTTGGAAACCGCCTCCAGGCCGGTATAGGTGCCGCCGCCATGGGAATAGGCGAACAACAGTGTGGCAGTAACAAACATCCAGCCGGATTCCTTCGCCATCACCGCAGTTTCGCCGAGCGTCGCCGGGATCAGTTGCGGCAGGCGGTCCGCGTGGGCGTAGATGCCCCAGCCGATCAGTGCGACATGGACGATGACGAAGCCGACAAAAATCGGCAGCAGAATCTTGATCGCTTCCTTGATGCCGCGCAGATTCAGCGTCAGCAGCAGTCCGACCAGCACCATCGCAAACGGCACTTTCCAGCCATGCCAGTCCAGCGGCAGCAGGCTGAACACCGCGTCGGCGCCGCTGGCCACCGAGATGGCAATGGTCAGCACATAGTCGACAATCAGCGCCGAACCCGAAACAAGGCCGGCGCGCGGGCCGATCAGTTGTGTGGCGACCTTGTAGCCGCCCCCGCCGTTCGGGAACAATTCGATGACCTGGTTGTAGGCCAGCGAAATGATGAACACCGTCAGAATGGTCGCAACGGCAAGATAAAGACCGAGCTGGGTATGCGTGCCGAGTGCTAGGTACGCTTCCTCAGGGCCGTAACACGCCGAGGACAGGCCGTCGGCGCCCAGACCGACCCAGGCAAAAAACGCGATCAGAGCGATGTGCCGGCGTGTTTCGGGATTCATCGGATCGCGCGGGGCGCCGATGACAATGTCACGCAGTTTGTGGGTGTTGGCCAATGAGGACGTCGGGGCGCTTCAGCCCGCGACGTTGCTCCGATGATGATCCGGCGCCGTGCTGCCGGGGCAGATGATCGCTGGGGTTGCGTTGACCTGCAAGCCGGTCATGGTGGGGATCAGACGTGAATGCGCGTTGAATTATCGCTGGTTGCACTTCATGATAGCGCAGTTTGACCACCCCAGCCAGAATGCGCAGGAGCCCCGCATGAGAAAACAAGCCATACACACCGCTGATGCGCCGCAGGCCATTGGTACCTATTCGCAAGCTGTGCGCTGCGGTGACACCGTCTATCTGGCAGGACAGATCGGCCTCGATCCGGCGACGATGCAGATGACCGAAGGCATTGATGCGCAGATCCACCGTGTGTTCAAGAACCTGCAGGCGGTTGCGGCAGCCGCCGGCGGCTCGCTCGACGACTGCGCCAAGGTCAATGTCTACCTGACGGATCTGGGACATTTCGCCAAGGTCAACGAAATCATGGCGACTTATTTTCATCAGCCCTATCCGGCGCGCGCCGCGGTCGGTGTGGCGAGCCTGCCGCGCAATGCGCTGGTTGAAGTCGATGCGGTGATGATTCTGCAGTGAGCCGCCGCTGCATCAACGCTGAAAGACCGGCGGCATGACGCGGACCTGTGCCGCTGCGCCGGACGCCACGCACCCTTCATTATCGGGTTTGAGCAAGACCGTTGCCGACAAACTTGGCAAGCTTGGCATTGCGCGAAAATTCGATCTGGTGCTGCACCTGCCGCTGCGTTACGACGACGAGACCTCGTTGTGTTCTATCGCCGACGCGATGCCCGGCGACGAGTTGCTGGTGCAGGGCACCGTCACCGACTGCGATATCAAGTTTCGTCCGAAACGGCAACTGGTGTGTCGCATCGCCGACGACAGCGGTGAAGTCCTGACGCTGCGTTTTCTCAATTTCTACGGCAGCCAGGTCAAGTTGCTGGCGGTTGGCAATGTGATCCGCGCATTCGGCAACGTACGCCTCGGTCACTTCGGTGCGGAAATGGTACATCCGCGGTTTCGCGTGGTATCCGGTGAAATGCCGGTCGCGCAGGCACTGACCCCGGTGTATCCGACCACCGCGGGCATGGGCCAGGACACGCTGCGCCGGCTGATCGCGCGTGCACTGGCTGACGATTCGCTGACCGAAACATTACCCGCAGCACTGCTGGAATCGCTGGGCTTGCCGGCCTTCGGCGCCGCGGTGAACCTGCTGCACCATCCGTCGCCGGACATCGCGCAAGCCACGCTGCAGGGGCGCACCCATCCGGCGTGGCGGCGAATGAAATTCGACGAACTGCTGGCGCAGCAATTATCGATGCGCGTGCATTATCAGCGCCGTCGCGCCGCCGGCGCACCGGTGCTGCGCGTGCGCGGCAATCTGGTCAGTGCTTTGCTCGCGCGCCTGCCGTTCCAGCTTACTGCCGCGCAGAACAAGGTGCTGGCGCAGGTGCGCGGCGATCTGGGTCAGGCGCATCCGATGCAGCGCTTGCTGCAGGGCGATGTCGGCAGCGGTAAAACCATTGTTGCCGCGTTGGCTGCGCTGCAATGCATCGAAAACGGCTATCAGGTCGCAGTGATGGCACCGACCGAAATTCTTGCCGAACAGCATTACCGCAAGTTCGCGGAGTGGCTGGAGCCGCTGGGGCTGAAAGTCGCGTGGCTGTCGGGAAGCCTTAAAAAAAGTGATAAGAAACAATCACTTGCAGAAATTTCCGGTGGTAACGCGATGATCACTGTCGGCACCCATGCGCTGTTTGAAGATGAAGTGGCGTTCAAAAAACTGGGCCTGGCGATCATCGACGAGCAGCACCGTTTCGGCGTGCATCAGCGTCTGGCCTTGCGCATGAAAGGCACCCAATCCAACAAGGGCGCGCAGCCGCATCAACTGATGATGAGCGCGACGCCGATTCCGCGCACGCTGGCGATGAGTTATTACGCCGACCTGGATGTGTCGGTAATCGACGAAATGCCACCGGGCCGCACGCCCGTGGTGACCAAGCTGGTTTCGGAAGATCGCCGAGATGAAGTGATCCAGCGCGTTCGCGATGCCTGTGTCGCCGGTCGCCAGGCCTACTGGGTGTGTCCGCTGATCGAGGAATCGGAAACGCTGCAGCTGCAGACTGCGCTGGATACCCACGCCCATCTGCAGCAGACCTTTCCCGAACTCCGTGTCGGTCTGGTGCATGGCCGGATGAAAAGTGCTGACAAGCAGCAGGTGATGGCGGCGTTCAAGCAGGGCGAAGTGCAACTGTTGGTCGCGACCACGGTGATTGAAGTCGGCGTCGACGTGCCCAACGCCTCCTTGATGGTGATCGAGCATGCCGAGCGCATGGGGCTTTCCCAGTTGCATCAACTGCGCGGCCGCGTCGGCCGCGGCGCCACCGAGAGCGCCTGTGTGCTGTTATATCAAAGCCCGCTGTCGCCGATGGCCAAAGAACGTCTGAAAGTGATTTACGAAAACACTGACGGCTTTGAAATCGCGCGGCAGGATTTGCAATTGCGCGGGCCCGGTGAATTGCTCGGCGCACGGCAGAGCGGGGTGCCGATGCTGCGCTTTGCGGATCTGGCGGTAGATCTGGATTTGCTGGATGCGGCGCGGGAGGCCGCCGAGGTATTGTTGCGGGAGCAGCCAGAGGTGGCGAAGGCGCATTTGGCGAGATGGCTCGGGGGAAGGAATGAGTATTTAAAGGTGTAATGGTTTCTTTTTCTATTGAATAAACGCATACGCAAGACAACACCCCCTTGTGAGCTGCCGGGCTACCCCCGGCGACGTTGAAGTGCTCGGCGGTTCACAAAAGCAAAGCGGGTAGCACCGCTATAAATTTATTGGCTTGATGCGATAATCCGGCATCTTAAAATCCCGTCCCATCTGTGAAATCCATCCCCCGAGATTCCCGCTGGTGCGCTACACCGGTCGCCGCCGGTACATTGCGCCGCTGGCTCACCGACCGCGGTTCTTTGACCGCGCGGCTCGAACGTCATGCCGGGCCGATCAAGGTCAAGGTATTGTTCCAGGGCTTGCGCCGCGTGAATCAGGACGAAGCGTTTCTGTTTGCGTCGTCGTCGGCCCGCGTGCTGGTGCGGGAAGTGTTGTTGTTGCGAGGAAGCAAACCGCTGGTGTTTGCGCATACCGTGGTCGCGCCGGGCGCACTGCGCGGCGCATGGCGCAGTGTGACGGCGCTGGGCACGCGCCCCTTGGGCGCGGCGTTGTTTGCCGATCCACGCATTGCACGCTTTCCGCTGCGTCAGAAAAAACTGCCACTGTCGCACCCGCTGCACCGGCGCGCCGCTGCGCAGTTGAAGCGGCTACCGCCGCCTCTGTGGGCGCGGCGTTCGATCTTCGCCGCCGGCAATTCGCCTATACTGGTCAGTGAAGTTTTCCTGCCGGCAATACACGACCTGTGAACTCCACATTGACGCTGAAAGATCGACTCAACGCCTACGAGCGCTTGATGCGGCTCGACAAGCCGATCGGTATCCTGTTGCTGCTGTGGCCCACGCTGTGGGGATTATGGTTTGCGTCCGCCGGCCTGCCGCCGCCCGACGTGCTGCTGATTTTTGTCACCGGCACCGCGCTGATGCGTTCCGCAGGCTGCGTGGTCAATGATTTTGCCGACCGTAATTTTGATCCCCATGTCGAGCGCACCAGAGAACGGCCGATTGCGGCCGGCGTAATCCAGCCCCAGGAAGCACTGATACTGGCCGCCGTGCTGATGCTGTGCGCTTTTGTGCTGGTGTTGTTCTTGAGTGCGCTGACCATCAAGCTGGCGTTTGCCGCAGCCGCGCTTGCGGTGATTTATCCTTTCGTGAAGCGGGTGTTTCCGCTGCCGCAGGCCTGGCTGGGTGTGGCTTTCGGTTTCGGCATTCCGATGGCCTATGCTGCGGTATGGAAAGGGCTGCCGCTGGTGGGCTGGCTGTTGTTGCTGGCGACGGTATTGTGGGCGATTGCCTACGACACGGAATATGCGATGGTTGATCGCGATGACGATCTGAAAATCGGCATCAAATCGTCGGCTATCCTGTTTGGCCGTTACGACGTGCTGGGCGTGCTGACGGCGCATGCGTTGTTTCTCGGCTTGATGACCGGGATCGGCTGGTGGCAGTTGCGCGGGTCTTTTTATTTTGCCGGGCTGACGATCGCCTCGGGGCTGGTGATCTATCAATATTTTCTGATCCGGAAGCGCAGCCGCGAGGGCTGTTTTCGGGCGTTTCTTAACAATAACTGGGTGGGCTGCGCCATCTTTGTCGGCATCGCGATCGACTGGTGGCAAAACCCGCAGGTGCTGCTATGAGTTATCGGGATCTACGCGACTTTATCGCCGGACTGGAACGCGACGGCCAGCTTAAACGCATCAGCGTCGAAGTTGATCCGAAGCTGGAGATAACGGAGATCTGCGACCGCGTGCTGAAGCAGGGCGGTCCCGCACTGTTGTTTGAAAAACCCAAGGGTTACACCATGCCGGTGCTCGGCAACCTGTTCGGTACTCCGCACCGGGTGGCGCTGGGCATGGGCCGCGATTCGGTCGCTGCGTTGCGCGAACTCGGTCAGGTGCTGGCGCAGCTGAAACAACCGGAACCGCCGAAAGGGTTGAAGGACGTGTGGGACAAGCTGCCGCTGCTGCGGCAGATCATGTCCATGCAACCCAGGCTGGTGCGCGACCCGGTGTGCCAGGAACAGGTGTGGGAGGGTGACGATGTCGATCTCGCGCGGCTGCCGATCCAGACCTGCTGGCCCGGTGACATCGGCCCCTTGCTGACCTGGGGCCTGACGGTGACGCGCGGACCGAACAAGACGCGGCAGAATCTCGGCATTTACCGGCAGCAGGTGATCGGCCGCAACCGCCTGATCATGCGCTGGCTGGCGCATCGCGGTGGCGCACTCGATTACCGCGATCATTGCCTCGCGCGTCCGCGCGAGCCCTTTCCGGTCGCGGTGGCGCTGGGGGCCGATCCGGCGACGATGCTCGGCGCGGTGACGCCGGTACCGGATTCGCTGTCTGAATATCAGTTTGCCGGGCTGCTGCGCGGCGAAAAAACAGAAATTGCACAATGCATGACGCATGACCTGAAAGTTCCGGCACGGTCCGAAATCGTGCTCGAAGGCCATATTCATCCCAATGACACCGCACTAGAAGGCCCGTTCGGAGACCACACCGGCTATTACAACGAGCAGAATCGCTTCCCGGTGTTCACGGTCGACCGCATCACGCTGCGCCGCGATCCGATTTACCACTCGACCTATACCGGCAAACCGCCAGATGAGCCCGCGGTGCTCGGCGAAGCGCTGAACGAAGTGTTCGTGCCGTTGTTGATCCAGCAGTTTCCGGAAATCGTCGATTTTTATCTGCCGCCCGAAGGCTGCTCGTACCGCGTCGCGTGCGTCAGCATCAAAAAGCAGTATCCGGGGCACGCCAAGCGCGTGATGTTCGGCATCTGGAGCTTCCTGCGCCAGTTCATGTACACCAAGTTCATCATCGTCACCGACGACGACGTCAATGTGCGCGATTGGAAGGAAGTGATCTGGGCGATGACCACGCGCGTTGATCCCAAACGCGACACGCTGATTGCGGAGGCCACGCCGATCGATTACCTGGATTTCGCCAGCCCGGTTGCAGGCCTCGGTTCAAAGATGGGCATCGACGCCACCAACAAGTGGCCGGCGGAAACCAGCCGTGAGTGGGGCACACCGATTGCGATGAGTGATGAAGTGAAAAAGAAGGTGGATGCGATGTGGGGCCAGTTGGGGCTTTCGTAATCGCTGCAGGGCGATTGCCGCAAATCTGCCTGTCGTTGACGACTATCCATGAGCGCAATCCTTCTCCTCAAACTTCTTATCGTCCCTGCGCTGATTGCGTTGGTCACGCTGGCCGGGCGGCGCTGGGGGCCGGCAGTGGCCGGTTGGCTGTCGGCGTTCCCGATCGTCGCCGGGCCGATTCTGTGGTTTATCGCGATGGAGCAGGGTGCGGCTTTTGCCGCACAAGCGGCGGTAGGCACGCTTTCCGCCGTGCTGGCGATACTGGCTTTCGGTCTCAGTTACGCCTGGGCGGCCGCGCGTTATCCATGGCCGGTGAGTCTGCCGCTGGCTTACGTCGGTTATGCCGCAGCCGTCGCGATGCTGGACCTGTGCAATGTCACTTCGCTGCCGCTCGCGGGTCTCGTGGTGATAGCGGGATTGTGGCTTGCGCCGCGCTTTTATCCCGTATTGCCGCCAGCGGCAAAGGCGCAATCAAAGCCCGCCAATGACATGCTGTTGCGCATGGTTCTGGGTGCGTTACTGGTGTTGCTGGTCACGCATTTCGCGGCGAATCTGGGTCCGGACCTGAGTGGCGTGTTCGCGATGTTTCCGGTGATGGGTACGGTGCTGGTGCTGTTCACGCATCGCAGTTCCGGTGCTGGCGCCACCGTTCAGTTGTTGCGCGGCATGGTTTTCGGCTTTTATGCGTTCAGCATGTTCTGCGCAGTGCTGGCGTGGGCACTCTCCGCGACTGGCGTCGGCATGGCTTTCCTGTGGGCGCTGGCCGCTGCGGGCATCGTGCAAATGCTGACGCGACTTTGGTTGACCAGTCACGCCGTCTCGGCTGCTCATCGGGCGCGATGAGATAACGGGTGTAACAGCAAGCGGGTCTAACGCCAGCTTCTTCGCGACCGCTATTTTTTTCCTTGCCGTCGTCGTTCCTGTCGTCCGCAACAGGTGCTGCTGTCGCGGTTGTGCACCCACGCCATCAGTGCATCCTGCGCCGTCTGGGCATTAAACGCGTTGGCGTGATTAACCAGAAACACAATCACTGACCGATTGCCCTGCGCATCCAGCACGTAGCCGGCGATCGAACGAACACCCGACAGCGATCCGGTTTTGACATGGGCCTGGCCGGCGACTTCCGCGCTTTTCAGGCGCTTGCGCAGCGTGCCATCCACTGCAGCCACCGGCAGCGACGCCATCAGTTCCGGCATTACCGGACTCGCATACGCATTGAGCAGCACTGCGCCGAGATTGCGCGCGCTGATGCGTTCGATGCGTGACAGGCCGGAACCATTTTCCAATACCAGTTCGGGAACCGCCAGGCCTTTCAGCGCCAGCCATTGTTTGACCCCGGTTGCAGCGGTAGCGGTGGTGGCCTGAGTGCCGTTGTTCATGCCCAGTGAAAGGAACAGTTGCCGTGCCATTACGTTGTTTGAGTATTTGTTGACGTCGCGAACGATCTCCGACAACGACAAGGAGCGCGCGGTGGTCAGGCGGCGCGCCTGTTCCGGCGTGGCGCCGTCACGCACCTGACCGTTGAATGTGCCGCCGAGATCTTTCCACAATTGTGTAAATAACGCGCCGATGTACTGGCGATGGCCCAGCACGCTGAAGCTGCGCATGCTTTCACCGCAATCCAAAGCATAAGTCCCGTTGAACGCCAGCCGTGCCGAATCAGCATTCCCCTGCGAATCCAGCCGCAGCTTGCCGACCCAGTCGCCACAGGGGCCGTCGGCAAGTTTGAGATTGTTGATGATCTGCACTTGCGGTAGGGGGGGTTCAACGGCGATACGCAGGGCACGGCTCGCGGCATCGGGGATGAACTGCAGCGTGACCGCCTTGAAGTTGACCAATAGTGCGCTGGGCCCGGTGTTGTAGGGGCGCGTCGGCTGATCATCGAATGCGCCCGGGTCCTGTACTTCTTCAGCAAACAGGCGGCGGTCAAGGATCAGATCGCCGCGGATATCACGTATGCCGCGCGCACGCAGGTTGCGCAGCAGCAACCAGAAGCTCTCCACCGTCAGCTTCGGATCACCGGCGCCGCGAAGGTAAAGATTGCCGGCGAGCACATCCTGGGTCAGCGCGCCGTCAGTCAATACATCGGTATTCCACACATAAGCCGGACCCAGCAACTCGAGTCCGGCATAGGTGGTGACCAGTTTCATCGTCGACGCCGGATTCAGCGAACGCTCCGCGCCCACTGACAGCACCGGCTGATCGGCGCCGATTTCATGCACATAGATACCGACTGCGGATTCGGGGATGCCGGCCTGCGCCAGCGCGCGGGCGACGGGTTCGGGCAGCGTCGTGGCCGGCTGCGCCAGTGCAAGCGCGGTGGGTAACAGCAGCAGGGCGATTGCGGTCAGTCGGGTAAACATGGGGATAATGGGTTCTTATTCGTTTGCGAAAAGTTAAAGGATGACCGAGCTGTGCTGTGTCGGCACATCGACGCCGCTCCAGCCCAGTTTGTCATGAATGGCCGCGGCAAAACTTTCCGACGCAGTGGCTTCGCCGTGGACCACAAAGGTGCGTTGCGGCGCGTTTTTGAAGTGGCTCAGCCAGCCCAGCAGCGCAGCCTGATCACCATGCGCGGACAATCCGCCGATGGTGTAAACGTCCGCTTTCACCGGCACCGGAATGCCGAAGATCTTCACGTTTTTTACGCCATCGACGATGCGTCGGCCCAGCGTGCCGGCCGCCTGAAAACCGACGATCAATATGGTGGAATCGTGGCGTGGCAGATTGTTGCGCAGATGATGCTTGATGCGTCCGGCGTTGCACATGCCGCTGGCGGAAATGATCACCGCGCCGTGTTTGATGGCCTGCAGATTGACGGATTCGACCGCATCCTGCACAAAATGGATGCGCGGCTTCCCGCGTCCGCGTTTCATCCATTGCAGCAGTTCTGCGGCCTCATGATCGAGCAGTCCCCAGTGTTTTGCGGTGATGTCAGTGGCTTTGAGCGCCATCGGCGAATCGACGTAAATGTTCATTTCCGGCAGCCGTCCCTGTTTATACAGATCGACCAGCAGGTAGAGCATTTCCTGGGTGCGGCCGACGGCAAAGGCGGGGATGATGACATTGCCTTTTTTGCGCACCAGCGTATCGGTGATGGCGTGCTCCAGTTCCGCCATGGTGTCGTCGATCGATTTGTGCAGGCGGTTGCCGTAAGTGGATTCGACCACCAGCACATCGGCTTCCGTGATCGGCGTCGGGTCGCGCACCAGCGGCCGGTTGGGCTGGCCGATGTCGCCGGAGAAAACGATTTTGCGATTTTTGCCGCCGATCTGTACCCACAGCTCGATGATAGCCGCACCGATGATATGGCCGGCGTCGCGGAAGACGCAGCGCAACGACGGGTGCGGGCGCACCTCAGCGCCGTAGGCGGCAGGTTTTAACTGGCGCAAGGTACTCTGTACTTGAGCGATGGTGTACAGCGGCGGTCGTCCTGAACCACGCGTTTTTGATTTTTTCGCCCATTCCGCTTCCTTCTCCTGAATATGGGCTGAGTCCATGAGCATCACATCGAGCAGATCGCAGGTGGCATCCGTTGCGTACACCGGACCCGTGTAGCCGGCGGCAACAAGCCGTGGCAACAATCCGGAATGATCGATATGTGCATGCGTCAGCAGCACGCAGTCCAGTGTTCGGGGGTCAAAGGCGAAACGCGCGCGGTTCTTCGGTTCGGCTTCACGCCCGCCCTGGAACATGCCGCAGTCGATGAGCACTTTGACGTCATCAGTCTCCAGCAGAAAGCTCGATCCGGTGACTTCGCCTGCGGCGCCGAGGAAGGTCAGCTTCAAGGGGTGGCGTCCAGGGCTTCGCGGGTACGGGTCGCCAGCAAATCCATTTCGCTGTCGCTGATGACATAAGGCGGCATGAAATAAACCGTATTGCCGATCGGACGCAGCAATATTTCCCGGGCCAGCGCGGTTTCAAACAACCGGCGGCTGAAGGTCGTATCGGCGCTATCCACCTCAAACGCCCAGATCATGCCCGTCGTGCGGAAGTTGCGGATGCGTGAGTGAGTTGCCAACGGTTGTGCCGCGGCAGTCATGCGTTGCGCACGGGCGCGATTGTTCTGAATGACGTCATCCTGTTCAAAAATATCCAGCGTTGCCAGTGCCGCGCGGCAGGCCAGTGCATTGCCGGTGTATGAATGCGAATGCAGGAAGCCGCGCGTGACCCGGTCATCGTAAAACGCCTGATAGACCGTGTCAGTGGTCATCACCACCGACAGCGGCAGGTAGCCGCCGGTGATGCCTTTGGACAGGCACAGGAAGTCCGGTGTGATGTCTGCCTGTTCGTGAGCGAAGAAGGTACCGGTGCGGCCGAAGCCGGTCATGATTTCGTCGGCGATCAGGTGTACGCCATAGCGGTCGCATAGTTTGCGGGCCTGGCGCAGGTATTCCGGGTCATACATCGCCATTCCCGTTGCGCCCTGCAACAGCGGTTCGACGATCAGGGCGGCGGTGCTTGCATGGTGCTGTTCGAGATGTTGTTCCAGCACTTTTGCGCAGGCAAGGGCGTGATCGCGGGGCAACACGCCCGGGGCCGCCTGCCGCCAGTCGGGACTCGTTACCTGCGCGCTGTGGCGGAGCAGGGGTGCATAGGTATCCTTGAACAGCGCGACATCGGTGACCGACAGCGCGCCCAGTGTTTCGCCGTGATAGCTGCCGCTGAGGCTGATGAATTCGGTCTTGTCCGCCTTGCCGCTGTTGCGCCAGTAATGAAAACTCATTTTCAGCGCGATTTCGGTGGCCGAAGCGCCGTCGCTGCCGTAGAAACAATGACCAAGCCGGCCGCCAGTCAGTGCCGCCAGCCGTTCCGAGAGTTCGACCACCGGTTCATGGGTGAAGCCGGCGAGCATTACGTGTTCGAGTTTTTGCAGCTGATCGATCAGCGCGGCGTTGATACGCGGCTCAGCGTGGCCGAACAGGTTAACCCACCACGAACTGACGGCATCGAGGTAACGTTTGCCGTCGCAGTCGTAGAGCCAGCAGCCCTGGGCGCGGGCGATCGGCACGATGGGCAGCGTTTCGTGCTGCTTCATCTGCGTGCACGGATGCCACACCGCGGTGCGGCTGCGTTCTAGCAGCACACTGTTGCGAGTGCTGGTTTGCATGTGAGGGTGGCTATCGAATACTTTCGGCGTTCAACCTGCGCACGGGTCAAGCGTTGTACCTATTGTGCGGCGTATTTCATCGTGCCTTGAACCGGCGCGGTGCTGTGGCACTGAATTTGCTCTGAATGTTTTCGGCGGTTGTGGCGGTTGTTATTGAGTTTAACAGCACACTACAGGAGATGTTTGCACATGCAGATTCTCGATCGCATTGAAGACCAGATCAACGCCACCGGCCTGCCGCTGGTTGGCATTTCCCTCGCCGCGGTACCGTGTCCCGACACGCCGGTGATCCTGACGCTGCACTGGCACGGTTTCATCAAACACAAGCTGGTCGATCTGGACGAAGCCGAACCGGTGGCATTCACTTCGGTGCCGAGCTCGTCGCTGCAACTGAACGAACGCTGGCTGGATCTGATGGCGCTCGATTGCGCGGCAATGGATGCCGGCTGGGCGCTGGGGGCGTGGGATGTGGCCCGCGCCGAACGCCCCGGCTGCGGGCGGCCCGGCGCCGATCCCACCGAAGCGCTCGAATGTCTGCAGGCGTTCGGCGCTTATCCCCACAGCATTCACGGCAACCCGATGGCGGTGGCGGAAGCGCCGGACACCGACGATCTGGTTGAACTGGCCGCTGCGCGCGGTTATTTGCAGTGGGTGTTCCGCCCGGTGCGCGGCGGCATCTGGCGCGAGGTGGCCGACGACGCCACCCTGTCCGAGGAAGGGCGGCGGGCACTGCCCTGTCCGCATGCGCCGGTCATCCCGACCTGTGCCGGCAAGCGCAAAACGGTCTACCGCTTTGGCATACCCCGCCATCGCGCCTTGCCGGTGCCCCAGCTAAATTGAAATAAGTTATTGTTTTAATTATATAATTTCTGTAAGCGAGTACTCGCTTCATCAAGGACCCGGTTCTCGGGGCTCTTGATATAAACCCGGTACGCCCTTATCATTAGCACTCGCTTGAGTCGAGTGCTAGCAGCCTGGCTCGCGGTTTATTGTCCTGATTATCCATTTGATCCTTGAGGAGATGCACCATGAAAATTCGTCCGTTGCACGACCGCATTATCGTGAAGCGGCTGGAAGAAGAGCGTAAGACTGCTTCCGGTATCGTTATCCCTGACACCGCCGCTGAAAAGCCGGATCAAGGTGAAGTCAAAGCTGTCGGCAAAGGCAAGAAAACCGACGACGGCAAAATCATTGCGCTCGACGTCAAAGTCGGCGACCGCGTCCTTTTCGGCAAATATTCCGGCCAGACCGTCAAAGTTGAAGGCGATGAGCTGCTGGTGATGCGCGAAGAAGACATCATGGGCGTCATCGAGTAACCCACACAGAATATCCAGGAGATCACAAACATGGCAGCTAAAGAAGTCAAATTCCACGAGTCAGCACGGCAGAAAATCGTCGTCGGCGTGAACGTACTGGCCGATGCAGTCAAGGTCACCCTCGGCCCTAAAGGCCGTAACGTAGTGCTCGAGCGCAGCTTCGGCGCCCCCACCGTCACCAAGGACGGTGTCTCGGTCGCCAAGGAAATCGAACTGAAAGACAAGTTCGAGAACATGGGCGCGCAAATGGTGAAAGAAGTCGCTTCCAAGACTTCCGACATCGCCGGCGACGGCACCACTACCGCGACTGTGCTGGCCCAGTCGATCGTGCAGGAAGGCATGAAGTATGTGACCGCCGGCATGAATCCGATGGACCTGAAGCGCGGCATCGACAAGGCGGTCACCGCCATCGTCGCCGAGCTGAAAAAACTGTCCAAGCCCTGCACCACCAGCAAGGAAATCGCCCAGGTCGGTTCGATCTCCGCCAATGCTGACTCCGAAATCGGCAAGATCATCGCCGACGCGATGGACAAAGTCGGTAAAGAAGGCGTGATCACCGTCGAAGACGGCTCGGGCCTGGAAAGCGAACTGGAAGTGGTCGAAGGCATGCAGTTTGACCGCGGCTACCTGTCGCCGTACTTCATCAACAATGCTGAAAAACAGCATGCCCTGCTCGAGAGCCCTTACGTGCTGCTGCACGACAAGAAGATCTCGAACATCCGTGACCTGCTGCCGGTACTGGAACAAGTCGCCAAGGCCGGCAAACCGCTGCTGATCATCGCCGAAGAAGTTGAAGGCGAAGCACTGGCGACCCTGGTCGTCAACAACATCCGCGGCATCCTGAAGACCTGTGCCGTCAAGGCCCCGGGCTTCGGCGACCGTCGCAAAGCCATGCTGGAAGACATTGCCATCCTCACGGGCGGCACGGTGATTGCCGAGGAAGTCGGCCTGTCACTGGAGAAAGTCACGCTGGCTGATCTGGGCCAGGCCAAACGCATCGAGATCGGCAAGGAAGAAACCACGATCATCGACGGCAACGGCGACCAGAAATCGATCGAAGCGCGCGTCAAACAGATCCGCGCCCAGATCGAAGAAGCCACCAGCGACTACGACAAAGAGAAGCTGCAAGAGCGCGTTGCCAAGCTGGCAGGCGGTGTTGCGTTGATCAAGGTCGGTGCCGCAACCGAGCTGGAAATGAAAGAGAAAAAAGCCCGTGTTGAAGACGCGCTGCACGCCACGCGTGCTGCCGTTGAAGAAGGCATTGTCGCCGGCGGCGGCGTTGCGCTGATCCGTGCGCGACTCGGCCTCGGCAAGCTGAAAGGCGACAACCATGACCAGGACGCCGGCATCAAGATCGTGCTGCGCGCCGTGGAAGAACCCCTGCGCCAGATCGTCGCCAACGCGGGTGATGAGCCCTCGGTGGTGGTGAACAAGGTGGTCGAAGGCAAAGGCAACGTCGGCTACAACGCCGCGACCGGCGAATACGGCGACCTGGTGGAAATGGGCGTGCTGGATCCGACCAAAGTCACGCGCTGCGCACTGCAGAACGCGGCTTCGATCGCCGGCCTGATCCTGACCACCGACGCAATGGTTGCCGAGCTGCCGAAAGAAGACAGCCACGCTGGCCATGGTCACGGCGGTATGGGTGACATGGGAGGGATGGGAATGTAATTCGCGAAAGCGAATTACATTACCCCTGGAAGGTGAACGAGCAGGAGGGAACCGATGGTTCCCTCCCGTGCCCTCCCTCCTGGGATTGTGGTTGCATAGAAACCCCGCTTCGGCGGGGTTTCTTTTTGCGATTTCGCTCGTGAAATCAACGGTCATTCCACGGTATCGTCTTGACGCAGAACGCGTTTGCGGTTTAAATAGCGGCCTTTCGTCCTGCATGTCTTGCGGGTGAAATTCATAAGACCACGCAGTCCTTGCGCAGGTCAGGCAGCAAGCGGCCGGGTAGCTCAGTTGGTAGAGCAGAGGATTGAAAATCCTTGTGTCGGCGGTTCAATTCCGTCCCCGGCCACCAACGGTTTGCTGAGCGTAGCGAAGCAAAATCGATACAGGCCCACCCGTCCCCGCCATCCTTTCTCTTGATTGACATTTTTGAGCCATTGGCCAAAGCTGTAATGAGCAGGCGCTTGATCGGATTACATCCCGATCGCACAGTGGTGAGGAACGAGCCTGCGACAGAAGAAGTGTTCGTTGCTGCGGTGTGAACGCCTGACTCAGGTGGGAAAAGCGGTTTTGACTTGCTCACGAGATGTCCGGTTTGAGCACCGTAGCAGATCTCTAATCGATTCATTGCCAGGGATTTCATCCAATGAAGATCGCCGCCACAGTACTCAGCCAAGTCTGCGTGCTTGCATTCGCAGGGTTGCCGCTCATGCCCGTCCAACAGGCGGTGGCGGCCGACGCCATCAAAAGTTATCCCAACCGGCCGATCCGCATGCTGATGCCGAATGCACCGGGCAGTTCAACCGACGCCCTGGGCCGGGTCGTTGCCAACAAGCTGGGTGACGTATTGGGACAGCAGATCGTGGTGGATAACCGCGCCGGTGCGGGAGGTCTTATCGGCATGGAGATTGGCAAGATGGCCAATCCCGACGGCTATACGCTGATTTCGGCATCGACGGCGGCGATGTCGATCGCACCGCACATCCACAAGAAACTGCCCTACGATCCGATCAAAGACTTTGCCTTCCTGTCACTGTTTGCGGTGACGCCCAACGTGCTGGTGGTAAATCCCGCACTCCCGGTGAAATCGATGAAGGATCTCATCGATCTGGCGAAATCGAAGTCGGGACAGCTCAACATGGCTTCGGCAGGGGCGGGTTCGCAAAGCCACCTTGCGGGCGTATTGCTTCAGAGCATGGGCGGATTCGCTTCGCTGCATGTGCCCTACAAGGGCGGTTCGTCGACTGCGGCAGTCGCTGCGGGAGAATCCCACTGGTCGATCAATCCGGCGCCTTCGGTGCAGGGACTCGTGAAGGCGGGGCGGCTGCGGGCGATCGGACATACCTTGCCCAAGCGTTCGGCCTTGCTGGGCGATCTGCCGGCCATCGCGGAAACCGTGCCGGGGTATGACTATGGTGGCTGGCAGGGATTGCTGGCGCCACGGGCGACGCCGAAGCCGATTCTCGACAAGCTGCGGGAGGGTTTGATAAAGGCGATGAATCAGCAGGAGACCCGGGACATCATGAACCGGCAGGGCGCCGAGGTGGTGACCAATACTCCCGAGGAGTTTCTGAAGTTCGTGCAGGAAGAGATCAGGAAGTTTGGGCCCGTGATCAAATCGGCGGGCTTGAAGGTCGAATAGAACCGGCAATTGCTTAGTCTGCTCCTGGCGAGCTGGCAAGGAGTTGCCGTCCCAACGCGAGATCCCGGCTATCTAGTCCGGGTAATCTCGAAGCGTCGGCCAGAACGGGTTAGCTGATTATCTGGGAAGCGGCTCAAACGACAGTTTCATCACCACACCGCTCTTGGTCGTTTCATCCGTTGCCACCGGCGGCTTGCCGGCCAGGCGCACTGGATCGAATTTGAGGCGATTGATGTATGCGTTGGTGATGGCGGCGGCGCGCGCCTTGGCAAGGTCTTCCAGTGCAGTCGGCGACAAGGGCTGCAGCTCAACCAGTTTTTGATGCATGGCGATATAAAGCTCGCGATCACCGGCACCACGACCGAGGAGCGCCAGCGCGGCATTGACGCGAGGAGCATCACGTCCGGCGGTTTTCTGGAAAGCTGCCGCGAACTGCGCGGCGGCATCGCCACCGGCACGTTCGTTCAGCATGTTCTCCAGCGCACGCTGGATTTTTGCGCTGTCAAAACCGATTGGCCCCGGATCTTCACCCGGCGCCAGTTTCAGTCCTTCGCGGTTGGCGAGGTCGGCGCGTACCGCTGTGGCACGCAATCCCTGACCGTCGTTTTGTACATGGTAGCTGCCCTGCACCACCAGCCGGAGTTGCGCGCGCTTTTGTAACCCTTCGGCGACGCGGCGGATTTTTTCGTATTCAGTGGGCAGAATGCGTGCGCTGCCCGGATCGAACACGATGTCGCCCAGCGTTTCCGAGTTGGCGCCGAACAGCGAGCCCAGCGCACGGAACGGCGCGGTCACGATGCGCGTGATGACGGTGCGGATCGCCTGCCAGACGACCTGGCCATAGGCGAATTCCGGACTGTCGACATTGCCGCTTACTGGCAATGCCAGGTCAATTTTGCCGTCGCTGTCGGTAAGCAGGGCAATAGCCAGGTCCAGCGGCAGGTTGACGGCCCCGGGGCTGTCGACACGTTCCCCCAGCGTGAACTGTTCGAGCAACATCTTGTTCTCGCCAGCTAGCTGGCTGTTGTTGATTTTGTACTGCAGGTCCAGCGACAGGCGGCCTGAAGCGATTTTGCGGCCGGCGAAAGTCGCGGTGTAGGGACTCAGAGGCAACAAGGCGACGTTACGGAATTCGACTGCAATGTCAGTGAATTTTTTCGGCGCGAAAGGCTGGATCGTGCCCTCGGCGCGGGCCAGTCCGTTATCTTCGATGCGCCCCTCCAGTTTCAGGCTGGCGCGGGATTCGGGCGCGGAGGAGAGCCCGCTCGCCGAGCCGCCCAAAGACTTGATGTTGGTGGCAAACGGCAAGACCAGGCTCAGGTCGGCGAAATCGAGTTCGCCGCGCTCGACGCTGACCCGCTCGACGTTGATGGCCATCGGGGCAGCGGCCTGCTCCGTCGCAGCAGGTGCTGCGGCGGCGGAGGCTGGGCGTGGTCGCATGATGGTGCCGAAGTTGGTTGAACGATCCTTGGCGATCACCAGCTTGGAATACGGCCTGGCGAGGCTGACCTGTCCCACGGTCAACCGGCTTTTACCGGTATCCAGATCAATGTCCGCGACCTGCAGCCGTTGCCAGCTGAGCAGGCGTTCGGCGGAGTTTTCGATTTTCAGGTCGAGGTCGGCAATGCTGGCGTTGCCCCGGTATTGCACGGCGACAGGAGTGTTCATGGCGTTCACGCTGACCCGCCCGCTGACACCGGCTTTGCCCGAAGTCAGTGCCAGCGTGGTGTCCCGCTTGAGCAGGGTGTTGAGCGGCACCAGCGCGAGGTCAACGACTTCGAATCGCGCATCGGCGGAATGCCGCAGCATGTCGAGCGAGCCCTTGGCCTGTAACGATCCGCCCTGTTTGACCCGCAACGCCAGTTCGAAGGGACTGGGGGTCTTGGTTGGTGGCAGTATAATTTTTGTAATGGCGCCATTGAGTTGTTCCAGGTCGTAGCTCAGCGCCGGCTCGAACGATTTATCCGTCAGTGCCACCGCGTAGCCGGCAATCTCCGCACGATCCACGGTGATGTTGAAGCCCGCTTCCTGCAGGGGCTTTTCCTTGCGCGGAGTAAATATGCTGACCAGATGCAGGCTGCCGTCGGCTTCACGCATGGCCCAGGTTTGCCCGCCTGACAGCCGTACCAGACCGGCATTAATGATTTTTTTCTGCAAGTCGAAGGTGACGCCGCTGACTTCTGCGGTGGTCAGCGTCACCGGCGGTTCTTTTTCATCGCCGGATATGACATTGATGTTGCTCATCGTCATTTTGCCGTCGTTGACGGTGACCTGTGTCTGATCGCCAATTGCTGCGGCCACGCCGAGATTGATCTGGGTATTCCCCGTCGCGAGGCGCAGTGGTTTGATCCGGCTGTAATCCACCACCGTAAACGCCAGTGGGCCGACGCTGATCTGCGGCAGCGCTATTTGCCAACGCGCGGCTGCTGGTGCAGTGGTTTCTTTACCCGTGTTTTTGGTTGTGGCGGTGTTGCTGTCAGCAGGTTTGCTGCGTACCAGTTTGGCCCAGTCCGGTACGCTGTCTTCGTCGAGGGTGACATTGAGTGCGCCATCGGCGATGCGGATGTCCTTGAACGCCAGGCTGCGCTGTGCGAGGTTGAAGGCGCCGCCCTCGAAGGCGATCGTCGCCAGTTTTGCCAGCACTGCGCCGTCTTTGTGCTGGGCGATCTTGAGATCCTTCATGCGAAAGGCCAGATCATCGACCAGTGCGTCCAGCACGCCTTTGCTGTAACGCACGTGGTAGCGCAATGCCACTTCGTAAGTGCCCGAGGGTTCTGCAATGGTCAGATGGTCCTGTACAAATTGCCACAGGGTCGCGAGCCTGGCTTCTTTCAGCGTGAGGGACCCGCTGGAATCCAGCGGTGACAGGCCAAGCTTGCCCTGCCATTGCAGGCTGCCGCCGCCGGGCAGGCGGGCAGTGAGTGCGTGTTCGCCGCTGTGTTTGGGCAGTGTCGATATGTCGTGGATTTCAAAATTGAACGGACTGATCTGGTCGCGGGCACTCGGTTGCAGCGTATGGTCGGTAAAACGGAAGGTGCCGCCGGTGATGGCGACATGCTGAAGTAAAAGCCGGGGCAGTGACGACGGTTCCGCAGCAGGTGATGCAGGCTCAGCGATTTTTGGTGTCAGCAGCCGCATCAGGTTCAGGTTTTCCTTCGCATCCAGTTCGGCATTGACCACCGGCTGTTCGATGCGGATTTCGCTGAAGGTCCAGGCCCAGCGCAGCAGGCTGCTCAGCTCAAAATCGACCAGCACGCGGCTGGCCTGGAGCACCGGGGCGCCGCTTGTCTCGGTGATGACCAGATCCCTGGCATCGAAGATCATCAGCAAGGGGTTGATGTACACCGCTCCCACCGAGCCCTGCGCATTCAGATGTTTGTCCACCAGCCCCGGTAATTGCTGGCGCACCAGCCATGGCGCAAGCAGAAAACCGCAGATCGCGTAAATCACCAGCAGCACGCCGATGATTTTTGCCGGCCGTTTCAGCAAAGGCAAGCGCAGGCGGGCGAGTCGGTCGGCGGTTTTGCTCATGACTTCAGAACATCAGTCGTTATCGGAACGCAGGATGGCGAAGCCAGCCTGCAATGCGCGTTCGATGCGCGCTTTTTCCTTTTTGATCTTGTCGTCGTCCCAGTCCCACATGCCGGCTTTGACCTTCATCCCCGTGCGCCCCTTGGCCACCAGGTCTTTCAGCCATTGCGGCGGGCCTTTTTCGTCGTGCAGATGCGGGTACAGTGCACTGGCGACGAGATCATGCGTGTCCCAGCCCGACATTTCCTTCTGCATCATCGGGCCGCAGGCAATGAAGCGGAAACCGAAGCCGTAACGCACCGCAGTATCAATGCCCTCGGCGTCGGTGACGCCGTCGTCAATCAGGTACAGCGCTTCGCGCATCATGGCATGCTGCAGGCGGTTGCCGACAAAACCCGGAACATCCTTTTTGACCCAGATCGGCGCCTTGTTCAGATCCTTCAACAATTGCACCAGGCCCTCGGCGACTTTGGCATCGGTATGCGACGAGCTGACGACTTCGACCAGCGGTACCAGGTGCGCGGGCATGAAAAAGTGCAGGCCGGCGACGCGCTGGGGATGTTTGAGTCCCTTGGCGATTTCACCGATCGGGAAATTCGACGTGTTGCTGGTCAAGGGGATGTCTGGTTTCGCCAGCGCTTCGATTTCGGCAAACAGTTTTTGCTTCAGCGGCAGGTCTTCGGTCGCGGCCTCAACAACGATGCCGACATTGACCCACGGAATGGATTTCAGTTCGGCGTAGCAATGCACGGCAGCGGCGTGGCCCGAGGGTGCGCCGAGCTTCGCTAAGCCGGCGGCAATCCGTGCCGGCAGCGCGTCGCGCGTCTTGGCGGACGGGCTCATCACATGCACGATCCAGCCGTGAGTGGCAAAAACCGTCGCGATATCGCCGCCCATGATGCCGCCGCCGATGACTACTGCATGTTTATTGGTGCCGGACATTTCAGGTTCCTTGTTGGTTTTGCTTCGGTTTTATTGATTTTTCAATTATATCCTCCGAGTGCGCATGGTTTGTGTCGACCTTCGGGGGAATGGTTTAATGCAGTTGCCGATTATCAGTTGGAGCCACCATGTCTGACCGCCAAGTTTCTTTTAGCAATCTGTTTGGGGTTTTGCTTGCTTTTTTTGCGCTGCACGTACCGTCGCTGCAGGCACAGTTCGACCCGGAGCGTTCGTATAAACAAAGCGCCGAGGTCCGCCTGCATTACCCTGACCCGCAGGTCGCCTATGACACGCCGGGATTTGCGTCGGGGCGCAAGGATTTCACCTCGCACGAGGAAATGCTGGCCTATGTCGAGGCCCTGCGGCGGCGTTCGGATGCGGTGCGGGTGCGCATGGTCGGCGAGTCACAGGAGGGCCGCGCTCTGCCGGCCATCGTGCTGTCAGGCGAGGGCGTGCAGACGGGCGCGCAGGCGCGTCGCCTCGGCAGGCCGGTCGTGGTACTGGCCGGATTGCAACACGGCAATGAACCGGCCGGCGGAGAATCCATGCTGGTGCTCGCCAACGAACTGGCGACGGGACGGCTGCGGCCGCTGCTCGACAAGTTGACTGTGGTCATCGTGCCGCATTCCAATCCCGATGGCGCGTACCATTTCCGCCGTTCCCCGTACAGCACCGTCGACATCAACCGCGATCATGTGAAAGTGGATCTACCGGAAACGCGGGCGCTGCACCGGATTGTCAACGAGTTTGAGCCGCATCTGTTTGTCGACGCTCATGAATTCAGCGTCGCCACGCGCTGGATCGAAAAATTCGGTATGTTGCAGTCCTATGACTTGATGGTGCAGTACGCGACCAATCCCAACGTGCATCCTGCGCTGACCGCGCTTGCTGACAGCAAGTTTCTGGGTGCGTTCAAAACGGCGACGGCCAGCGCCGGCTACAGCCATTTCTGGTACTACACCACCAGTTACAACCTGAAGAATTATCTGGTGTCGATGGGCGGCACCTCACCTGACATCGGCCGTAATTTCGCCGGCCTGCAGAATGCGGTGTCATTTCTGGTCGAGAGCCGCGGGGTCGGCATCGGTCGCGAAAGTTTCGCGCGACGGGTGCACAGCCACATCGTTTCAGTAAGCAGCCTGTTGCAGACTGCCGCGGACAATTCGAAGGAGCTGATGGACACCGTTGCCGCCGCGCGTGCCGAGACGGTGCGCCGCGGCCTTGATCCGCAGCCGGGGGACAACCTTGCCGTGCGGCTCAAAAGTCCGGTGATCAAGCAGAAGCTCGACATGATGGACCCCGCCAGCGGTGCTTTGAAAACCATCGAGGTGGACTGGTCTGATTCCCTGAAAGTCGAGGCCGACATTGCCCGGCAGCGGCCGTGGGCCTATGTGATGCCACCGGTGTTTCATGATGTTGCCGAACGGCTGATGCTGTCGGGTGTTGAAGTGCGGCGGCTGAGCAAACCGGCTGAACTGGAAGTCGAAAGTTTTCAGGTGACTGATCGCCGCGCCAGCAGCACTTTTGTCGAGGGGCGCATCACCCATCAGGTGACGACCGAAGTTACCCCGAAAAAAGTCCGCTTTCCGGCGGGAAGCTATGTGTTTCCGATGGCTCAGTCCAATGCCAACGTCATTGCGGTGGCCCTGGAACCGGAATCGCCGAGCAGTTTTGTGTCGTTCGGGATGATTCCGGCGGACAAAAAGGGGTCGCCGGCGACGATTGCGGGACCTAGCGAAATCCCGGTGTACCGGGTGATGCGTCCCGCCGGAATCGATGTCCGCGCCGTCAGGCCGAAGCCGTGATGGCGCGGAACACCACAATCATTTGACGAGTGTTGCGCTCCACGAAGTGGGCGGCGCATCGGGGCGCGGCCGCATCATGCCCTGCATCACCGGACCGCTGACGCGACCGGTATAAGTGGCGGTGCCGATGGCGAAGCTGATCTGATCACCGCGCAGGTTGGTGCTGGTGACACGCCAGCTCATGCCGTCGCCGTTGCGGAACACGCCGTCGAAATCCTGGAATTTCTGTTTAAGCTCGATGGAGCCCGAGTCCATTTTCCAGTTGCCTTCGACTTTGGCCGGGACGATCCACATATAGGCGGTGCGGCCTTCAGTGGAATCCGTCTGGTCCGGCGCCCATTCTTCCATCGTGAACGCATGCGATACCACGCGTGTGCCGGGTTTCATGTCGAGGATGGTCGGGCGCAGTTTCAGATTCAGATAAGGCAGCAAATACATGGTCAGCACCGTGGCTTTGCTGAAATCAGTGGCGAATATATCGCCGCGGATGAACTGCGCCTTTTCAGCAACACCTTCTTTCTGCGCGTTGCGTTTCGACAGTTCAACCATGTCCGGGTTGTATTCAATGCCGGTGGCGCGCACGCCGAACTGTTTGGCCGCGGTAATCACCGTGATGCCATCACCTGAGCCGAGATCGAACACGACATCGGTGGGTTTGACGTCGGCCATTTTGAGCATTTTTTCCACCAGGCTTTTCGGGGTGGGCACCCAGATCACGTCCTTGCCGGCCTGGCCAACCTGCGGTTTGAACTCGTTACTGGCGGTCTGTGCGTGGGCCGGAGCGAGGAATACGGCGGTGAGTGACAAAGTCAAAAGGGCGTGACGAACAAGCGAACGCATGACGGTCTCCAGTGATAGGCAGCTTTTAATTATGCCTCAATGCAACTGTGCATTGAGTGGTGCTCAGTCCGGTTTTGCACCGGAAGCCTTGACCACCGGCGCCCAGCGTGCAATTTCGGCCTTGATGTGCGCTGAGAACTGTTCGGGGGTGTTGGCGACCGCTTCGGCGCCGTCGGCGGCGAGGCGCTCCCGCACGTCAGTCCGCGCCAGCACCTTGACAGTGTCCGCATGCAGTTTCATCACGATGTCTCGTGGCACGGCAGCCTGTGTGAGCACCCCGTACCACTGGTTGGCGTCATAACCGGGCACGCCGCTTTCATTGATGGTGGGGATTTCCGGCATGATCGACAGACGCTTCATCGTCGCCACGCCAAGCAATTTGAGGCGGCCGGATTTGACATGTGGCATCAATGCGACCATGCCGGTGATTGTCATCGTGGTCTGTCCTGAAATCATGCTGATCATCGCCGGGCCGGTGCCTTTATAAGGCACGTGCACCAGGTCGATTTTGGTGAGCAGGCGGAAATATTCACCGGCCAGATGCGAAGCGCTGCCGCTGCCACCCGACGCATAAAGCAATTCACCCGGTTTGGCTTTGGCCAGCGTCACGAAGTCGCGCGCGGTTTTGACCGGCAGCGACGGATGCACGGCCATGCCGTTGGGTACCGTCGCCAGCACGGTGATGGGTGCAAAATCCTTGATCGCGTCATACGGCAGCTTGGGATACAGCGTTGGATTGAAACCGAAGGTGCCGACATGGCCCATGACAATGGTGTAGCCGTCGGGCGCAGCGCGCGCGGCGAGTTCGACGCCGATGGTGCCGCCGGCGCCACCGCGGTTTTCGACAGCGACCTGCTGACCCCAGGCTTCGGTGAGTTTCAATGCCACCAGTCGCGCCAGCGTGTCGGTACTGCCACCCGGCGGGAACGGTGCGATGAAGCGCACCGGCTTGTTGGGAAAGTTTGCGGCCGTCTGCGCCACAGCCGCCGAGCCCATGCATCCGCCGGCGATAACAGTGATAGTTGCTAAATATTTGATTTTATTCAATTATTTTCCTCCGCCCCGAGGGCTCTATGTTGGCTTGATGCGGCCGTCGACGGTGGCGCCAGCAGCGACCAATGTCTGGATCTCGGCTTCCGATAATCCCGCTTCGCGCAGGATTTCAATGCTCTGTTCGCCGAGCTTGGGTGCCGGCGTCCAGCCTTCACGGGTGCCGCAGGACCATTTGTTGGGCAGGCGCATGCTGCGTGTACGGCCTTCCGTCGGATGGTCTTTGATTTCAAAAAAGCCGATGTCTGCGAGGTGCGGATCATCGAGCACACTGTCGAGCGTGTGGTACGGCATCGCCGGTACGTCGGCGGCGTCGAACAGTTCCAGCCACTCGGCTGTGGTCTTGCTTTTGAGTCCTTCCATGCGCACTTCGAAATAAGCGGTGACGTTGGCAAAACGCGCCGGCACGCTGCTGAATCGCGGATCGGTTTTTAATTCCGGGCGGCCGATGACATCAAACAAGCCAAAGGCCTGATCGTTGGTGTTGGCCGAGATGCAGATCCAGCCGTCCTTGGTCGGAATCGGTTTGCCCAGCGGGTCAAGCAGCCGCGGATCGCCGGTTTCGCCCAGCGGCGGGACGAAGGTCTTCAGGTACATGTGCTCTTCGAGCACGAACTTGACCATGTTCTCGAACATCGGAATTTCAATCGCAGAGCCCTTGCCGGTTTTGGCGGCGCGGTACAAGGCCATGGTGATCATCTGCACCGCGATCAGTCCGACCACCTTGTCGGCGACCACCATCGGCACGAACCGCGGTTCGCCCATCGCGCGGTGATGCAGTGCCGCCATGCCGCCGGAACCCTGGATGATGGAATCGTAAGCGGGTTTCTCGCGGTAACGCCCGTCCTGGCCGAAGCCGAACATGCCGCAGTAGATGATTTTCGGATTGACCTTGCACACGTCTTCGTATGACAGCTTCAGCCGCGCCATCGCCGGCGGACGCACGTTCCACACCAGCACGTCGGCTTTTTCGATCAGTTTCAGCAGCGCGGCGTGGCCGCCGGGATGTTTCAGGTCGAGCACAATCGAGCGCTTGTTGCGGTTCAGGTGCAGGAACTTGGCACCCATGCCCGGCGTCACCGACTTGCCGTTCATGTTGCGCACCAGATCGCCCGACTTGGTCTCAACCTTGATCACTTCCGCGCCGTGGTCGGCGAGGATCTGTGTTGCCAGCGGACCGACCACGACTGAAGTCAGGTCGACGATGCATACGCCCTCGAGCGGGCCACCGGCCATTATCGGATTCCTTTCATGCGAACTCTGCTTCCGCGGTCAGCGCCAGTGCGCCGGTATCATCCTGCGCCCAAAGCTTGGCAGTCTTGTTGTCGGTTGAGGGTTCGCCGCAGAGCGTGATGGCGCGACCGACAAACAGTGCGCGCACATTGCGCGATGACATGAATTTGATCGGCGTCGAGCCATGGGTGCGCGCCAATTCATACGCTAACAGCGTCGTCAGCCCGCCGTTCATCACCAGATTGGGATAACCCTCGACGCCGGTCACATAAGGATGGTCGTAGTGGATGCGGTGGCCGTTGAAGGTCAGCGCGGAATAACGAAACAGCATCACCGGGTCCGGCGTGACCTCGTGTTTCCAGATCGCTTTGCCCGGCGCGGGTTGCGGCGGCGCGGGCGGCGCGTTTTTGTCGGGTTCGCCGCGGTAGACGATGTCCTGTTCCTCGGTGATCGCCACGCCGTTGGCGTTGCGGATGTCAGTCTTCACCGTGACGAACACCATGCGGCCGCTGCGGCCGTCCTTGATGGTGACGTTCTGGATGGTCGACAGACGATGCACCTCATCGCCGATGTGCAGCGGCGCGATGAAAGTCGTGCGCTTGCCGGCAAACATGCGCCGCGGCAACGGCACCGGCGGCAGGAAGTCGCCGCGCGCCGGATGCCCGTCAGGACCGATCTGCGAATGACGCACCACGCGCGGGAACAGGATCGAATGCCAGCCCACCGGCAGCGGCTCGCCCATTTTCGGGAAGGCGTCATCGCGGTCGAGCGTCGCCGACAGGCGGTTGACGGCGGGCACGGTCACGTAATCGATCGCGGTTTCGGTGCGGCCGATCCATTCTTTCAGGGATTCCAGTTCTGCGGACATGCTTGAGTGACCTCGGTTGTTGCGTGGGGGGCACAGTGATTTTACGTCATGAACTACGGCCTGTGATGCCTCATCGGCCCAGGCAGAAGTCAGGCCCCACACTGTGAAATGACGCCCACAAGCATCAGCTCTATATCGGAGAGGCGTTCTGACATGGTGTCGAAGTCCCTGATAACGTCTGGCTCGGGGTGTCGGTGGAAAACAGGAAGCATGGTGTACCGCGCATCACGGTGCTGCAGACCATTCAGGCGAAAGTCCGTTTTCTGTCCGTGGAGCCGCTACTCGAAGATTTGGGTGCGATCAATCTCGAAGGAATTCATTGGGTCATTGTCGGCGGCGAGTCAGGCCACAAGGCCCGCCCCATGCGCAAAGAATGGGTGGACAGCGTCAAACGACAATGCGACCGGCCGAGGTCGGGTTTTTCTTCAAGCAATGGGGCGCGTGGGGCGCGGATGGCCAGAAGAGGTCAAAGAAAGCAAATGGACGGACCTATCGCAGCAAAATTTTCAATTCCATGCCGGACATGATTCCAGCGATGGCCTAAACGGCGGCGATAGCCAGGCCAGCCGTTTCGCTACCCGCTTTCTTCTCACGCTTGCCGCTCTTCAGCCCTTCATTGCCGCCAGCGTCAGCGCTTCACGCGCGGTGATCGCTTCATACCGTTTGAGCAGGCGTTCGGCACGGACAATGATCGGGATGTCGATCATCTTGCCGTCAAGCGCGAATGAACCGCGGCCCGCGGCGGCGGCTTCCTTGTCCATCGCGATGACCTTGCGCGCGTATTCGACTTCCGCCGCGCTGGGTTTGTATTCCTCGTTGACGATGGTGACCTGGCCGGGGTGGATGCAGCCGGCGCCCATGAAACCGAAGTCGCGCGAGCGGCGCACCATCTTGCGGAAGTTTTCCCAGTCGCCGAAGGTGGCGACGCTGTCGACAAAGCCCAGCGGCATGATGCCGGCGGCGTTGGCGGCGATGACCATGTGCTGCTTGGGATAAAAAAGCGCTTCACCGGTGGGCTGCATGTTGCAGTTCAGCGCGAAGTCTTCGCCGCCGATGTTGCAGGCGACCATGCGGCTGCTCGCGGTGGTGATCTCGCGGATCTTGAAAAAAGCTTCCGGCGTTTCGATCATGCCGATGAACTTGGTGTGGCCGACGGCCATGCCGCGTTTCTGTTCGAGTTCGCTGATCAGTTCATCGAGCAGTTGCACATGCGACACGCCCGACACCTTGGTGATGGCGATGCCGCTGACATCGGGGCAGATCGAGGCTTCGATGTCGCGCACCGCCAGCGACAGCGGCTGGTTGATGCGCACAACGACGTCGGCGCCGCCGCGTTTGACGCGAGCTGCGTTTTTTTCGACGAGTTTTCGCGCGTTGGCTTTTTCCGCCGGTGGCACGCTGTCTTCGATGTCGAGCTGGATCACGTCGGCGCCGCGGGTATGTGCCTTGTCGACGAATTTTTCAACGTTGACCGGGACATACATCAACGAGCGCCAGACGGGGAGTTCACGGTACATAGGGCATCCTTCGCAGTGGTTGGTGGCAGGAGCGGCGTGGCCGCGCGCTTTAATTACTTGTTTATTCTTGTTCCGGTGTGGCGGCGTCGCCGGCGCAGGCAATGCCGGCCGCCAGCAATTTTGCATAAGCGTCGTCGTCAACGCCGGCTTCGCGCAGCAGATCGCGATTGTGTTCGCCCAGTTGCGGCGCCGGCGTGCGGATCGAACCCGGCGTGCCCGACATGCGCGGCACCACGTGATGCATCGGAAACGTTTCCATGTCGGCATCGGGATAATCGGCGAGCAGCTCGCGCGCGAGAAAATGCGGATCTTCGAAAATCTGCCGGATATCGTAGATCGGGCCGATGGTCACTTCGGCTTGTTCAAAAAACGCGACATTTTCGGCCTGGGTGCGCTGCGCGATGAAGGCGCCGATCACGGCGTCGAGTTCTTCGGCGTGTTTCACGCGCTCGGCATTGGTGGCGTAGCGCGGGTCGGTGATGAATTCGGGATGGCCGATTGAATGGAACAGGCGCTCGGCCATTTTTTGCGTCGACGACGACAGGCAGACATAGAGGCCGTCCTTGCATTTGTAGGCGTTGCGCGGGCCGGCGTTGGTCGAGCGGCTGCCGGTGCGCGGTTTGACCTTTCCGGTGAGGCGGAAGCTGGCCGCCTGCGGCCCGAGCACGGCGAACATCGGATCGAGCAGCGGCAGGTCGATGACCTGACCTTTGCCGCCATTGACCTCGACTTCGCGCAACGCCGTCATCACCGCGGCTGCGCCGTAGAGTCCGGCGACGGTGTCGGCGAGATACATCGGTGGCAGCACCGGTTCGCGGTCGGCGAAACCGTTGAACGACGCAAAGCCCGACATGCCTTCGACCAGCGTGCCGAATCCGGGGCGCTTGCTGTAAGGGCCTTTCTGGCCCCAGCCGGAGATGCGCACGATGACCAGCTTCGGGTTGGCTTTGAGCAGCACCTCGGGGCCCAGCCCCATTTTTTCCAGCGTGCCGGGGCGAAAACTCTCGATGAAAATATGGGCTGTCGGCACCAGCTTTAACAGCAGTTCGCGTGCTTCGGGCTTGCGCAGTTCGAGGCCCAGGCTTTTTTTGCTGCGGGCGTAGATTTTCCAGTTGATCTGGACGTCTTTGGTTTTCCAGGCGCGCAGCGTGTCGCCCGCCGGAGGTTCGACCTTGATCACCTCGGCGCCGAAGTCGGCGAGGAACTGCGTCAGCATGTTGCCGGCAACCAGGCGCGACAGGTCGAGTACGCGCAGATTGATCAGCGTACCTTTTGCGCCGGGTTCGTAATTTCTTCGGGGCAGCTTGCTCATCAATCCGCCTTGATATTGGCGGACTGGATCACCTTGCGCCAGCTGGCGATTTCGGTGCGGACTTTCGCGCTGAATGCATCGGGCGTCATCGGCGCGGGTTCGGCGCCGAAGTCGGCGAAATGTTTTTTCATCGCTTCACTGGCCAGCGCCTTGTGGATTTCGGCGTTCAGGCGGTCAATCACCGGCTTCGGTGTTTTTGCCGGCGCGAACACGCCCCACCATAGCGACACGTCATAACCGGGCACGCCGGATTCGGCGACCGTCGGCAGTTGCGGCATGAATGCCGTGCGTTTTGCGGTGCTCACCGCCAGTGCGCGCAGCCGTCCCGACTGCATCTGCGCCGTCACCGAAGGCAGGCTGACCAGCAACACCTGCACCTGGCCGCTGATCAGGTCAGTCAGCGCCGGCGCCATGCCCTTGTGCGGCACATGAACCATGTTGATCTTAGCCATCGACAGCAGCACTTCGGTGCCGAGATGGTTGATGCCGCCAATGCCGGAAGAGGTGTAATTGAGCTGGCCCGGGCGGGCGCGGGCAATGCTGATGAGCTCCTTCATCGATTTTGCCGGCAGCGCGGGATGGATCACGTAGACCAGCGGGCCCTGGCCGAGCATGGTGATGCCGGTGACGTCGTTGACCGGATCGAAGGGCAGTTTGGGCTGCAGCGCCGCACCGGTAGTGAACGAGGTCGAGGTGATGTAAATGGTGTGGCCGTCCGCCGGCGACTTGGCCATGATGTCGGCAGCGATCATCTGGTTGGCGCCGGGGCGGTTGTCGACCAGCACCTGCTGGCCCATCACCGGTTGCAGCTGCTGGCCGATGGCGCGTGCGAACAGATCATTGCTGCCGCCGGGCGGGGCGCCGACGAGGAAACGGATCGATTTCGACGGATAAGCCTGTTGTCCGGTTGCGGGCGCGGCACAGGCCAGCAGCGCGCCGGCACACAGTAACGACAGCGTGGGTGAAAAAAACGGGCGGCAGGTCATCGGCTCTCCTTGGAGGAAAGGGTGCTTCAGGGATGGAGTTGCTGCAACGAAGCCCGCCTGCGCGGGCCCTGGCACATCGCAAATTATTCGGGTTTGATGCCGGAATCCTGCGCGACCTTGCGCCAGCGCACGATTTCGTTGGCGACGAATTTGGTGAATTGCTCACGCGACATCACGCTGGGTTCGGAGCCTTCGCCGGCAAACTTCTGTTTCAGTTCGGCCGACTGCAGGGCCTTGCTCAACTCAGTGGCCAGGCGATTAATAATGTCATTGGGCGTTTTGGCAGGGGCAGCGAGGCCCCACCAGAATTCCGCCATGTAGCCGGGCACGCCGGATTCGGCAATGGTTGGAATCTCCGGCATGAACGACGTGCGTTGTTCGCTGCCCACGGCCAGCGCTTTCAGGCGCCCGGCCTGCACCGAAGTCATTGCCGACGGCAGGCTGGTCATCACCATCTGCGTGTGGCCGCCCATGAGGTCGGTCAGCGCCGGTGCGACGCCTTTGTACGGCACGTGCACGATGTTGATGCCGGCCATGCGGCGGAACAGCTCGGTCGCCATATGGTTGTGGCCGCCGGTGCCGGTTGAACCGTAGTTGATCTGGCCGGGTTTAGCCTTGGCCAGCGCGACCAGTTCGCGGATGTTTTTCACCGGCAGTGACGGATGGACAACTGCGAGCAGCGGGCCGCGCGCCATCATGCCGATGTAGGCGAAGTCGCCCATCGGGTCATAGGCCATTTTCTGGCGCAATGCGGCGTTGGCGGTGAACGACGCCTGCACGTTGACGATGGAGTAGCCGTCGGGGGCCGACTTGGCGACGTGGTCGGCGCCGATCATGCCGCCGGCGCCGCCGCGGTTGTCGATAACAATCTGCTGGCCGAGGCCCGGCGCCATCGCCTGCGCGGTGATGCGGGTCAGCACATCGTTGCTGCCGCCGGGCGGATAGGGCACGACGAAGCGAATCGGTTTTGCAGGATAGGCCTGGGCGTAAGCGCCGGCAGTGCATGCTGCGAGCAGTACGGCAGCGAACGTGCGGGAAAGGGTTTTCATGTTGTTTTCCTGGTTATTCCGCAACGCCCGGTGCCCGAAGGTAATGCAGGTTCAGCGGATTTCCATGCCATTGGCAATCTGGCGTTCGATCAGCCGGGATTCGTTGCGCAGGATGATTGCCAATTCCTGCACCCGGCGGTCAGCCATGCGGCTTGAAATCGCCGAAATCGACAGTGATGCAAAGGGCACGCCGCTCTGGTTGCGCAAGGCCTGGCCGATCGAGCGTACACCTGCCAGCGTCGGCGTTTCGCGCACGGCGTAACCGAGCTTCTGCGCCTTGCGCGCCTGCGACATCAGCGTCGGGACGTTGAGGCCGTGTTCCTGCAGGCGGGGTTCGTTGCTGGAGATGATGCTGCGAAATTCTTCTTCAGGCAGCGCGGCGAGAATGGACAGGCTGCCGGTGCCGACGCCCAGCGGGCGGCGCATGCCGACTTCCAGTGTGAAGGTCTTGATCGGAAAGGTGCCTTCGTGGCGGTCAATGCATACGGCGTCAAGCCCGCTACGCTGGGTCAGAAATACCGTGTCGCCGGTGGCTTCGGCAATCCGTGTCATCGCCGGGTGGCAGATTTCGCGCAGGTTGAAGCGCGGCGCTGCGGTCAGGCCCAATTCGAAAGCCATCGGACCGAGGAAATAACGATGGGTTTCGGAGTCCTGCTGCACCATGCCTTCATGCGCCAGGCACTTGAGCATGCGATGCACGGTCGGGCGTTGCAGGTTGGTGCGTGTCGCCAGATCCAGCAGACGGGAGCCGGTGCGGTTGTGTGCGGCAATCTCGCGCAGCAGCAGCAGCGCTCTTTCAATGCTCTGGGTGCCGGTGAGACGGCCTTGGGTATCGTCGTCAGAATTTTTAGCGGTAGCCATAACTTAGTCCGAATCGTGATACTTGGGAGCCGGGATTATGCCACCGTGTTCGTCCTAGCGGAATAGCCTGCCATGTGCTATCTTTTTGAACACTATTTTTAGCATTTAAAACCGATTCGTCCAGATAACGGACGGCTGCCCGGAGCCCCGGCAAGCCGGGGTGGAACAGCGTAAAACCCCATAAGCAACTCACACTTTTACCCGACGATACAGTCAATTTCCTACCACTTCTGGCAGTGCATGCTTGCCTTTTTTCAGCCATTTTCTATTTCTACAGGAGCTTCCCGTCATGACCGACCGTTCCAAAGCCAGCGCCCCAGACTCCGCCGGCGCGCGTTTTCGTGCAGCCCTTGCCGCTGAAAAACCGCTGCAGATTGTGGGTGCGATCAATGCCTATCACGCCCGGCTCGCCAAGCGCAGCGGGTTCAAGGCCATCTACCTGTCCGGCGGCGGTGTTGCAGCGGGATCGCTGGGTGTGCCCGATCTGGCGATCTCCACGCTGGACGATGTGCTGACCGATGTGCGTCGTATTACCGATGTCTGTGATCTGCCACTGCTGGTCGACGTCGATACCGGTTTCGGCGGCGCCTTCAATATCGCACGCACCGTGAAATCGCTGATCAAGTTCGGCGCCGCGGCAATGCACATCGAAGACCAGGTGATGCAGAAGCGCTGTGGTCACCGTCCCAACAAGGAGATCGTCAGCAAGGACGAGATGGTTGACCGCATCAAGGCTTCTGCCGATGCCAGGACCGATTCCAACTTTGTCATCATCGCCCGCACCGATTCGCTGGCGATCGAAGGGCTGGACGCTGCGATAGAACGCGCCGTGGCCTGCGTTGAAGCCGGCGCCGACATGATTTTCCCGGAAGCGATCACTGATCTGCCGATGTACAAAAAATTCGCCGATGCAGTGAAAGTGCCGATCCTCGCCAACATCACCGAGTTCGGCAAGACGCCGCTGTTCACGGTTGAAGAACTGGCCAGCGCGAACGTCGGCATGGCACTGTATCCGTTGTCGGCCTGGCGCGCCGCCAATGCGGCAGCGCTGAAGGTTTACCAGAGCATCCGCAAGGACGGCCATCAGAAAAACGTCGTCGACCTGATGCAGTCGCGCGACGACCTGTACGATTATCTCGATTACCACGACTATGAGCAGAAACTCGACGCGCTGTTCAAGCGTGACAAAAGCTGATCAACACATTGCGATCAGGGGAAGCACGGCAATGAAGGGCATATTGGTATCCAGGGGGTTCATCGCGCAGTTCGGCGCCGATCTGCAGGCGGCGGCCAATGCCGCTGGTATTACGCCTGAAATCATTCATCTGCCGGATGATCCGGCGCAGCGCCTGCCGGCCGAGGTGATTGCGAAGATCGAGGTTGCGTACCTGACGCGCGACATCCGGTTTTCGAAGCTGTATGAAAGTTATGGCGATACCCTCAAGGCGGCGATGAACCTGAAGTGGGCCAATTTTGTCAGCACCGGCATCGACCAGCATCCCTTTCTGCCGGCATTGCACGAGCGCAAGGTGCGACTGACCACCTCTGCGGGTTCCAACGGCGAGCCCGTGGGCCATACAGCCGTCTGCGGCCTGCTGATGCTGGCGCGCAATTTTCCGCGCTGGATTGCAGCCCAGCGCGAGCACAAATGGGATCCTGCCCGCGGCGATCACGTCCCGCGCGACCTGCGCGGCCAGACGGTGATTGTCGTCGGCCTCGGTACCATCGGCGCGACTGTGGCAAAGATGTGCCAGGCGCTGGAAATGAAAGTCATCGGCCTGCGCCGCAGTCCGAAACGCGACGGCGATCCGGTCGACGAAATGCATACCCTCGACAAGCTGCCTGAACTGTTGCCGCGTTGCGACTGGCTGGTGCTGGCCTGCCCGTACACCAAGGAAACCCACCAGCTGGTCAATGCCAAAACCCTGGCGTTGATGCCCAAACATTCCTACCTGATCAACGTCGCGCGCGGCGGCTGCGCGGACGAAAAGGCGCTGACCGCTGCGCTGCAGGCGAAACAGATTGCCGGCGCCTACCTTGATGTATTCGAAAAAGAACCGCTGCCCGCGGATTCGCCGCTGTGGGACATCCCCAACGTCATCGTTTCGCCGCACAACGCTTCGGCGTCGTCCGGCAACGATGTGCGCGCGGCGAAAATATTTACCGAAAACATCAAACTCTATGCAGCGGGCAAACGCATGGAGAATGAACAAAGTTGAGTGAACAGGGCTGAACAACCATGAAGAAGTGGCAGTGCATCCTGTGCAACTTCATTTATGACGAAGCCGCGGGCTTGCCCGATGAAGGCATCCCTCCCGGCACGCGCTGGGAGGATGTCCCCGCCGACTGGACCTGCCCCTATTGCGGGGCGACGAAGGCCGATTTCGACATGATTGCGATTTCGGACTGAGCCGCAGCGGGTTGCGGTAAGCTGTTAAAATGCAAGGCCTTTTTTGACCCGCGCCCATGTCGCTCCCATGCCGCTATTCGCCTTCGGACTGAATCACCAGACCGCGCCGCTCAACGTGCGTGAGCGGGTGGTTTTTCACGCCGATCAGGTGACGCAAGCGCTGCGCGACCTGGTGGACCACCGACCGGTCAGTGAAGCGGCGATCATTTCGACCTGCAACCGCACCGAGGTCTACTGCACGACTGCGGAACCGCGTACCGCGATCGACTGGCTGGCGGATTACCATCGCATGAAGCCCTCGCAGATCCAGCCTTATCTGTATGAGTTGCCACAGGCGCGAGCGGTGAAACACGCTTTCCGTGTGGCCAGCGGCCTGGACTCGATGGTGCTGGGCGAGCCGCAGATCCTCGGCCAGTTCAAGGGCGCGGTGCGTTCCGCGGAGCAGGCCGGCACGCTGGGCTGGATGCTCAACAAGCTGTTCCAGCGCACCTTCTCGGTTGCCAAAACCGTACGCAGTGAAACCGACATCGGCGCGAGCACGGTGTCGATGGCCGCTGCAGCGGTGCGGCTGGCTGAACGCATTTACCCGAGCATCGGCGAGCAGAGCATGCTGTTCATCGGTGCCGGTGAAATGATCGAACTCGCGGCGACGCATTTTGCCGCGCACCATCCGCGCAAGATGACCTTTGCCAATCGCACGCAGGCGCGCGCGCAGCAACTCGCCGACCGTTTTTTCGGCCACGTCATCCCGCTGAACGACATCGGCGCGCAGCTCGCGCTGTATGACATCGTTATCAGCTGCACCGCGAGTCCGTTGCCGATCATCGGCAAGGGTTTGATGGAAAGCGCGCTGAAAGTGCGCAAACACCGGCCGATGCTGATGTTCGATCTGGCGGTGCCGCGCGACATCGAAACCGAAGTCGCGATGCTGGACGATGCCTTCCTCTACACCGTTGATGATCTCGGCCAGATTGCCCGCGAAGGCATGGACCAGCGCCAGAACGCGGTGGCGCAGGCCGAAGTGATTATCGAAAACCAGGTTTCGGATTTCCTGCACTGGCTGGATAACCGCGAACTGGTGCCGACAATCCGCGCGCTGCGCGATACCGCAGAACGCGCGCGCCGTCATGAACTGGAGCGCGCACAGCGGCGCCTGGCCAACGGCACTGACCCGCAGCAGGTCATCGACGAACTGTCGCGCGCACTGACCAACAAGTTCATGCATCCGCCGTCACACGCGCTGAACCATGCGGCAGATGATGAGCGCGACGAACTGTCGGCGCTGATCTCGCGGCTCTACCAGATCCAGCGGCCCGAGTAGCTGCTGCCGGCGCCCGCCGTTACGGCGGGTGTCGCCCTTTTTCTTTTGATGACCCTCGATGAAACCCAGCATAGCCGCCAAACTTGACCAGCTGTCGATGCGCCTTGATGAGGTCGGCCGTCTGCTGACCACCGAGAACATCACCGCGGACATGGACAACTACCGCAAGCTGACGCGCGAGCACAGCGAACTGGAGCCGGTGGTCGGGCTGTATCGCCAGTATCAGGGCAGCCTCGGCGATCTGAAGACGGCGCAGGAAATGGCCGCCGATCCGGCGATGCGCGAGTTTGCCGAAGCGGAAGTGACGGAAACCAAAACCCGCATCGAGGGACTGGAAGCAGAATTGCAGAAGCTGCTGCTGCCGCGCGATCCCAACGACGAACGCAATATTTTTCTTGAGGTGCGCGCCGGCACCGGCGGCGATGAGTCCGCTCTGTTTGCGGCGGAACTGTTCCGCATGTATGCGCGTTATGCCGAACGCAAGCGCTGGCAGGTGGAGATCATCTCGGAAAGCCCGTCGGATCTCGGCGGCTACCGCGAGATCATTGCGCGGATCATCGGCAACGGCGCGTATTCGAAACTGAAATTCGAATCCGGTGGCCATCGCGTGCAGCGCGTGCCGGTGACCGAGACCCAGGGCCGCGTCCACACCTCGGCGTGTACGGTGGCGGTGATGCCCGAAGCCGACGAGGTGGGCGAAGTGGTGCTGAACCCCGCCGATCTGCGCATCGACACCTTCCGCGCGTCCGGCGCCGGTGGCCAGCACGTCAACAAGACCGACTCGGCGATCCGCATCACCCATCTGCCGACCGGTCTGGTCGTTGAATGCCAGGACGACCGCTCGCAGCACAAGAACAAGGCGCGTGCACTGGCGGTATTGGCGGCGCGATTGAAGGACAAACAGACGCGTGAGCAGCAGTCGAAGGAGGCGGCGACGCGCAAATCGCTGATCGGCAGCGGTGATCGTTCCGAGCGCATTCGCACTTACAATTTTCCGCAGGGCCGCGTCACCGACCATCGCATCAACCTGACGCTGTACAAGATCGCGCAGCTCGTCGACGGCGACCTTGATGATCTGGTCGACTCGCTCGCCGCCGAACATCAGGCAGAGTTGTTGGCGGAACTTGCTGTCGATTAAATATTTGTTTTTATTGATTAATTTTTTGGGGCGGCCGTGACGATTGCAGCGGCACTGGCGGAGGCGCAGCAGGTCATCGGCCGGTTTGAGGCCCGCGTGTTGCTGCGTCACGTGCTGCGCTGTGACGAGGCCTGGCTGATCGCGCATGGCGATGATGATCTGACGGCGGCACCGTTCGCCGTTTTTGGTGCGTTGATCGCGCGCCGCGCTGCCGGCGAGCCGGTGGCTTACCTGACCGGACATCGCGAGCTTTACGGTCGCGAGTTTGTGGTGACGCCGGCAGTGCTGATTCCGCGGCCCGAAACCGAACTGCTGGTGGAGCTGGCGTTGCAGCGGTTACCTGTCGGCGCGCCGTGCCGCGTGCTCGACCTCGGTGCGGGCAGCGGTTGCATCGGCGTCACCCTCGCCACTGAACGGCCGCAGGCGCAGGTCACGTTGGTTGATACATCGGAGGCTGCGCTGGAAATTGCCCGCGCCAACGCCGCGCGCTGGGCGCCGGCCAACGCCACCGTGCTGCGCAGCGACTGGTACACAGCCATCGCCGCAGAACATTACGATCTGATCGTTTCCAACCCGCCTTATGTGGCCGACGGTGATCCGCACCTCGCGCAGGGCGATTTGCGTTTCGAACCGCAATCCGCGCTGGTCGGCGGTGCCGACGGTCTGGATGACATCCGTCGGATAGTCAGCGGCGCGCCGGCGCATCTGGTGCCAGGCGGCTGGCTGCTGTTCGAGCATGGTCACGACCAGGCGGCGGCGTGCGCGCAGATGCTCGCCGCGGCGGGGTTTCAGGACATCACGACTGCGCCCGATCTGGCGGGCATTCCGCGGGTGAGCGGCGGGCGCTGGATGCGCGGCTTCCACGCGCGTATGCCTGATGCCTGACAGAAACGAGGCCTTGTCTGACCTATTGGCATTGACGGAGAAAACGCCACGCATAATACGCCGCTCAACGCGGACGCGCGCAAAGGCTGCGCGCGCCAGTTAGGGAAATACCGGGAGTCAGAATAATAGTTTTCCTGGACGACTTCCAACAATGGCGACTCCGACCCCTTGGCCTTGTTGATCTGCTTGATCTCGAACGGACAAGAATTCCGTTGCACAGGGCATCTTTATGTGATTGACGCAGGTCAAAGAATGTTTCCCGGATGCGGCAGATATTGTTCGTAAGGAAGGCAGATGAAAATTGAAAGTACATTAAATTCAAAGAGTTATGTGGAGTTCTCTAGCGTAGTCCAGCGAGCGGAGCGGACATCAGCTTATTCCCGCACGCGGGAGACGCGGGAGAGTAGGATGGTAGTCTGATGCTAGAAGGAGTTTGCATTGTTTACAGGGTTACTGAAGCAGTCGTTGATGGTCGCAGTTTTTGGGCTTGCAGTGCTGCTGGTGCCGCAGGCCGCAACAGCGCAGGGCAAAGAGCGTAGCGGCAAAGAGGTGGTCGAAATCACCTGTGCCGGTTGTCATGCGACGGGCAATAATGGTGCGCCGAAAATCGGCGACGTGAAAGCTTGGAGCAAACTGTCTGCGCGTGGCCTCAGTGGCCTGACGAAAAGCGCGCTCGCAGGCATTCGCAAGATGCCACCGCACGGCGCCAACATGACGTTGACCGATACCGAGATCGAGCGTGGCATTACTTACATGGTCAACCAGTCCGGTGGCCAGTGGAGCGAGTCTGTCAGCAGAACGGGTAAGCCGGTGCGGCGCAGTGGCGAGCAGATCGTGAATTCGCAGTGCATCAAGTGCCACGAAAATGGTACGGGCGGTGCACCGAAAATCGGCGACCGTGATGCCTGGATCCCGCGACTCAAGAACGGCCTCGATAGCCTTATTAAGTCTGCCGTCAACGGGCACGGCGGCATGCCGCCACGGGGTGGTGATGCCAGGCTTAGTGATGCCGAGCTGAAAGATGCGATCACCTACATGTTCAACAAGGGCCGCGTTCCGGAAAGCACGGCCAATTAGGCGTGATTGAACTGCAGGGTGCGGCGCGCGCCCTGTCTATGCGCCTCGTTTCGCGAGGATGCAATGCTGCTGGCGGTGGCGGTCAGGGGTTGATGCGCCGTTACCGGTTTTCATTAGGAGCTGCACCGGCAGGAGGGCGCCCATGAACAGCGGCATCGATGTTGATGTGATCGTTGTCGGCGCAGGGATTGCGATCGGGTCTCCCCCCCAGAACCCTAAGCATCAAACCCTAAAGCATCAAACCCCAAGGGTCAGAGCCAACACTATTTTTATGAACAGCGAGAGATGCAAACCGGGATGCCGATGGGTTAGTCATGACTGACGACTCCAAAGCCGTCGCGAACAGGAAGACGCGTGATGAAAAGAAAGAAGCATACCTGCGCGTGATCTATGATCGTTATACGGTACAGTTCCGTGCAGCCGGGAATCAGGATGCGCCGTCGGTTGCGCGCAAAGCGCACATTGCAATGGACGAAGTACTGGAACGAGATCGCGCGAAAAACCCGGGCAGCGAAAATGTCCGCTGCGGCAAGGGCTGCAGCCATTGCTGTCGCGAGGCGGTCGAGATCTGGCCGCACGAAGCGGCGCTGCTGGTCGGGATCGCGCGCGAGACCGGCATGGCGCTGGACACGGCGCGTCTTGAACGCCAGAGCCGCTACACCGTGGATACCTGGCGGCAACAGCCGGCCGCCGACAAGGCCTGCACGTTCCTCGGCGACGACGGCGCGTGCATGGTGTATGAATCCCGTCCCAACGCCTGCCGCAAGCTGCTGGTGGTGACCGACCCTGCGTTATGCGATGCGGAGCACCGCAAGCCGGACAGCGTCGGCCGCTGGTTCAGCTGGGAAGCCGAGTTGATGGAATCGGCCGCACTGGAAACGTTTGGCACCGCGGTAATGCCGAAAGCGCTATTGGCCGCATTAAACGACAAGGGTTGAACGTGATCGTGCCGGTATTAGGGGTGGCGAAAGCAGGTTCCGGTACTCTGCCGGCTTGACCGGTGTGGCAGGCGCCGGTAAACTTATACCCGATATTTTTGCTCAAGTAATTTTCGGAGTCAGCCATGTCTGCTTTAGATGAAATCAAGAATCAGGTGACCGGCCACAAGGTCGTGCTTTACATGAAGGGTTCGCCCGACTTTCCGCAATGCGGTTTTTCGGCGAATGCAGTGAACATCCTGCGTTCCTGTGGTGTTAACGAACTGTTTACCGTCAACGTGCTCGAGAATCCGGAAATTCGTCAGGGCATCAAGCAGTACGCCAACTGGCCGACGATTCCCCAGCTGTATGTGAACGGCGAATTCGTCGGGGGTTCCGACATCGTCACCGAGATGTATCAGAGCGGTGAACTGCAGAAAATGCTGCAAGGCTGAGCGCAGCAGTCGTTCGCAACAAGCCGGCTTGCGCCGGCTTTTTTACGTCTGCAGGAATTGGTAGCCGACTTGCGTCAGCAGGATCAGCGCCATGGTCATCAACATGCGCTTCATCCAGATCCGGTACGTTTCGCCGTCGATGCGGCTGCGCACCCGGGAACCGTAGAGACTGGCGATGATGGCGATCCCCGCAAGGGGCAGCGTCACCAACCAGTGCATGGGTGATGCGATGCCGCTGGCCGCCAGCGTGACGAACTGGGTGGACTTGCCGACGAAGAACGAAATATTCATCGCCGGCACCAGCATCAGCGGCGGCAGGCCGATGCCGAGGTAATAGATGATCAGCGGCGGTGCGGCGATGTTGGCGGTGGTTTCACTGAGGCCACCGAGAAATCCGAACAGCAGGCCGAACTTTTTTTCGTTGCGCTTCATGATCGGCCACTGCGACAGCCCAAGCCGGTCGAGATTGAGATAGAACAGGATCACGCCAGCGAGAAGCAGTGCATAGGGGAAGCCGGGAAACAAAACGAACAGCCGCGCGCCAACCGCCGCACCAAGCAGCGCGACGATGGATATCCACCAGAAGCGCTGCACTACCCCGGTCGTTCCGGGACTGCGCAGGATGCTTATGAGAACTGTGGCAATGCACGGAATTACTACCATGACCACGGCGAACTGCATATTGGTGGCAGCGGCGATCAGCGGCGTGGCCACCATCGGAAAGCCCAGGCCGAGCGCACCCTGGATCCAGCCCGCGACAGCGATCACGATTGCGACGTACACAATCACCCATGGTGACAGGGTTTCGAGACCGGTCACGGGTCAGTGCGCTGCTGTTTCGCGGGCGCGCGTCAGCGCCAGCGCGACCACTTCGGCGATGTGCAGCGCGTGACGCTCGGAGCCTTGCGAAATCTGTTCGCGGCAGCTGTAGCCGCTGGCAATGATCATCGTGTGTTCGTCGGCCGCGCGCACCGCCGGCAGCAGCGCGGCTTCACCGATTTTCACCGAGACGTCGTAATGCTGCGGGTTGAAACCGAAGGCACCAGCCATGCCACAACAGCCCGATTCCGGAACGTGTGCACGAATGCCGAGACGTTTCAGCAGCGCCATTTCCGCAGTCATGCCGAACACTGCTTTTTGATGGCAGTGTCCGTGGACCAGCGCATCGCCGCCGAGTTGTGGTGCTTCCCAGTCGCTGATGCGCATCAGGAAGTCACTGAACAGATGGCATTGTTTGGCCAGCCTGGCCGCGCGCGCATCGTCGGGAAACAGGTTGGGCAACTCATCGCGGAACACCGACAGGCAGGCCGGTTCGAGGCCGATCACCGGCACGCCGGCGCTGATGTCAGTGGCCAGCGCATCCATTACTTCGCGCAAATAAGACCGTGCGGTGTCGAGCATGCCGAAATCGTACAGCGGCCGCCCGCAGCATAGTTGCTGCTGCGGAATCGTCACCGTGTAGCCCAGTGCTTCAAGCACTTCAACCGCAGCAGCCGCGGAGCCCGGCTGGAAATGGTTGTTAAAGGTGTCGGCCCACAGGATTACGCGGCCGCGATGGCCGGAACCGTTCGCCGCGCGACGGCGTGCGAACCACTGGCGGAAGGTGCGGCGCGCGAATTTCGGAATCCCGCGCCGCTGTGCAACACCACCGCCGAATTTCAGCAGCGCCGACAGTCCGGGTGTTGCCGTGAGCAGGTTGACCATGCGCGGCGCCAGCGAGGCCAGTTTCGACCAGCGGTTGATGAAGCCCATGGTGTAGGCCTGCAGCGGGCGCAGCCGGCCGAGATAATGGTGGTGCAGGAACTCGGCCTTGTAAGTCGCCATGTCGGTGTGCGTCGGGCAATCGTTTTTGCAGCCCTTGCAGGCGAGGCACAGATCGAGTGCTTCGCGCACCGCTTCGTTGCGCCAGCCATCATGGATGATTTCGCCGCGCAGCATTTCGCCGAGCAGGCGCGCGCGGCCGCGGGTCGAAAAGCGCTCTTCGCGGGTTGCGCGATAACTCGGGCACATCACGCCGCCTTCATGCGCGCGGCACTTGCCCATGCCGACGCAGCGTTCGACCGCGCGATTGAAGCCTTTGCCCTCAAGACTGGCGTAGGCGAACTGGGTGACCGGACGCACCGGTTGGTAATCCGGGCCGTACTTCAGGTTTTCGTCGGCGCGGTAGGGATCAATGACCTTGCCCGGATTCATCCGGTTCAGCGGATCCCAGATTGCCTTGAACTCACGGAAGGCCTGCATCAGTTCTTCGCCGTACATGATCGGCAGGAACTCGGCCTTGGCCTGGCCGTCGCCGTGTTCACCGGACAACGAACCCCCGTATTTGACGACCAGTTCAGCGGCGGCACGCAGGAAACTGCGCCACACCTTGATGCCTTCGGCCGTGCGCGTGTTGAAGGTAATGCGCGCGTGGATGCAGCCGTCGCCGAAATGGCCGTACAACGAAGTTTGATAACCATGACGATCGACCAGTGTCTGGAATTCACGCAGGTAATCGCCGAGGCGCAGCGGATCGACGGCGGCATCTTCCCAGCCGACGACGGGATCGGGTTCGTCCGGGTGGATGGTCAGTGCGGTGGCCGAGGCGCCGGTTTCGCGGATGGTCCACACGCGCTCGCACATCGCCGGGTCGGTGATCAGCCATGATGACGGTTTGACCTTTGCATCGGCCATGCCGGCGTAATGATCCACCAGCGCCTGGGCCTGCGCCGTTGCGGCATCAACGGTCTCGGCGCCGAACTCGATCATGATCCACGCCTTGCCCGCCGGCAGCAGCGCAATATCGGCTTTGCGCAGCCCGCGTTCGAGCAGGCCGCCGATGATGCGTTCGTCCAGTCCTTCGGTGGCGATGGGTTTGAACGGCAGGATCTGCGGTACCGCATCGCCGGCAGCGTAGATGTCGGGGAAGCCCAGCACCAGAATCACCCGCGACTGCGGACTGTGAACGAGGCGCGTCTTCGCGCCCAGCGTAAACACACAGGTGCCTTCGCTGCCGACCAGCGCGCGCGCAACGTTGAAGCTGTTTTCCGGTAGCAGCTGGTCGAGGTTGTAACCGGAGACCCGGCGTTTGATTTTCGGGAAACGCGCGCGGATCAGGTCAGCGTATTTGTCGCGCAGGTCGCGTAGCTGGCCGTAAATCTCGCCGCGGCGTCCACCGGCGCGGATGATGCGCACCAGTTCGTCTTCGCTGGTGGGGCCTACGGTCAGGCGCAGGCCGTCGTAAGTGATGATGTCCAGCGTCTCGATGTTGTCGACGGTCTTGCCGGCCATCACCGAGTGAGCGCCGCAGGAATTGTTGCCGATCATGCCGCCCAGCGTGCAGCGGCTGTGGGTTGCGGGATCGGGACCGAAAGTCAGTTCATGCTGTTCCGCGGCATCGCGCAGCGCATCGCAGACTACGCCGGGCTGGACCACCGCGGTGCGGTTGACGGGGTTAACGGACAGCACCCGGTTCAGGTATTTGGTGGTGTCGATGACCACGGCGACGTTGACGCACTGGCCGTTCTGCGAGGTGCCACCACCGCGCGGCAGGATGGGTACGCCGTGCTCGCGGCAGATATCGAGCGTGGTGACGATATCTTCGATGCTGCGCGGGATGACCACGCCAATGGGGATCTGCCGGTAGTTGGAGGCGTCCGCCGAATAGGCGGCACAGGCGCCGGTGTCAAAACAGACTTCGCCGGTGATGCGGCGGGTCAATTGCTCGGCAAGCAATTCGCGGTCGGCGGTAACCGGCAGACGATGGCCATCAACGGGGGCGTTCAATGTAGCTCCGGGTCAAACGGGAGGGATGCCGGACAATCCAGCGGCCCGGCGATTGTAACGTGACCCGCCGCAGCCCAGAAATCGCTTCCAAAACAAGGGTTTGCGGCAGGGGTGTAACAAGACCTGTAACGGTAAATTACATTTAAAAACAAGTAGTTAAGATTCTCAATGCAAGCGTTTACACCGGGCGTCAGCCCGTCGTATCATGCGTGACTCCCGGCGGCGCAGCATGCCGGCGAGGCAAGGGTTTCAGGTTGCCATAGCCTGCGCAGCAGACGGGCGCGGCGCGCTTTTTTATCAGGAGGACATTCTCATGAACACCATGTCGGACAGCAAAAATATCGCCAAGGCTGGCGCCAGCGGCAAGATACGCATGACCCCTTCCGAGGCGTTCGTTGAAACGCTGGTGGCGCAGGGCGTCAAAGACACCTTCGGCATTGTCGGCTCGGCGTACATGGATGCACATGACCTGTTTCCGCTGGCCGGTATCCGCTTCCTGTCGGTGGCGCACGAACAGAACGCGGCGCACATGGCCGACGGTTATTCACGCGTCACCGGCAAACACGGGGTGTGTATTGCGCAGAACGGTCCCGGCATCACCAATTTTGTCACCGGTATCGCCGCGGCGTACTGGGCTCATTCGCCGGTGGTCTGCGTGACGCCGGAGTCCGGCAGCCTGAGCATGGGACTGGGTGGTTTCCAGGAAACCGAGCAGATGCCGATATTCTCGAAAATCACCAAGTGGCAGGTGCACGTCAATTCGCCGCTGCGCATTGCTGAACTGACCGGGCGCGCCTTTGATATCGCGATGGCGGAACGCGGCCCGGTGCAAATCAATATTCCGCGCGACTATTTTTACGGTGAGGGTGAATATGAAATCCCGCAACCGCACAAGCTGGAGCGCGGCGCCGGCGGCCCGGAGTCGCTGGATGCGGCGGCGCGCATGCTCGCCAAGGCCAAGTTCCCGGTGATTCTGTCGGGCGGGGGCGTGATCATGGCGGGGGGCATCAAGGAATGCGCAGCGCTGGCCGAGTATCTGACCGCACCGGTGGTGAATTCCTACCTGCACAACGATTCCTTCCCGGCCAGTCATCCCTTGTGCTGCGGTCCGCTGGGTTACCAGGGTTCGAAAGCAGCGATGAAACTGATCGCCAAGGCCGACGTGGTGCTGGCGCTGGGTTCGCGGCTGGGGCCGTTCGGCACACTGCCGCAACATGGCCTCGATTATTGGCCGAAAAACGCCAAGATCATCCAGATTGATGCCGACTCGCGCATGCTCGGTCTGGTCAAGAAAACAACAGTGGGTATTTGCGGCGATGCCAAACACGCCGCCGTTGCGCTGCTCGAACGCGTCAAGGCCATCGCCAAAATGACGCCGAACAAGGCGCGACTGGCCGAAGTGCAGAAAGAGAAAAAAGCCTGGACCGAGGAACTCGACAAGTGGGTATCGCCCAACACCAAGACGCGTATCGGGCCGCGCCAGGCGCTGGCGGCGCTGGCGCGCGCAATGCCTAAAAATGCGATGGTGTCGACCGATATCGGTAATGTCTGCTCGGTGTCGAACAGCTATCTTCATTTCGAGCAGGCGCCGTCGTTCCTCGCGGCGATGAGCTTCGGCAACTGCGGTTACGCCTTCCCCGCAGCGATGGGCGCCAAGGTCGGCCGCCCGGACCGCCCGGCGATTGCCTATGTCGGCGACGGCGCCTGGGGCATGAGCCTGAATGAAGTGATGACTTGCGTACGCGAAAAGATTCCGACGATTGCGGTGGTGTTCAATAACGGTCAGTGGGGCGCTGAAAAGAAAAACCAGGTCGACTATTTCGACAACCGTTTCCTCGGCACCAACCTGCAGAATCCGAATTTTGCCGATGTAGCCGAAGCCATGGGTGCGCAGGGTCTGACCGTGGAGCATGTCGACGAGGTTGGTGATGCGTTGCGCGCAGCGGTGCGATCCAACAGGCCGACGGTGATCAACATGATGCTGACGCAGGAACTGGGCGATCCGTTCCGCCGCGACGCGTTCCGCCAGCCGCAACGTCTGTTGCCCAAATACCGCAAGTACAGCGCGAAGCAGTACCGCTGAAACCCGCGCCGCTCAGGAAAAAGCCGGCCTGTGCCGGCTTTTTTATCCGATGAAGACACGATCCAGCAAAGCAGCGCGCCTCGAAGACGTCGCCCGGCTCGCCAAAGTGTCAACGGCGACCGTGTCGCGCGCGCTGACTTTGCCCCACAAGGTCAAGGCGCGCACGCTGGAGCGCGTGCAGCAGGCGGCAAGTTCGCTGGGTTATGTGGCGCACGGCGCGGCGCGGGCGCTGGCATCGCGCCGCACGCACACCGTAGGCGCTGTCGTGCCGACACTGGACAATGCCATCTTTGCCAACACCATTCAGGCGCTGCAGCGCACGCTCGATGAGGCGGGTTATGTGCTGTTGCTGGCCAGCCACGGGTTCGATGCCGACATCGAGGCACGGGTGACGCGCACGTTGATCGAGCGGGGTGTTGATGGTCTGGTGCTGCTCGGTACTACGCACCATCCCGATATCTACCGCATGATCGAGTCGCACAACCTGCCATATGTGCTGACCTGGGCGTTTGATGAAAGCGGCAACCATCCCTGCGTCGGCTTCGATAATCGCGCCGCGGGGATATGCATCGCCGAGCATCTGCTCGGTCTGGGTCATCGTCGTTTTGCGATGGTCTCGGGGATCACCGCACATAATGAACGCGCACAGGAACGGCTCGCCGGCGTGCGTGATGCCTTGGCCGCCCGCGGCATTACTTTATTATCCGGCCAGATTGTTGAGAAACCTTACACCCATACCGGCGGCCGTGAAGGCATGCGCGCGGTGCTGAACTCCGCTGATTCGCCGACCGCAGTGATCTGCGGCAATGATGTATTGGCCATCGGCGCGATGGCCGAGTGTCACGCCCAGGGACTCAGGGTGCCGGACGATGTGTCGATCACCGGATTTGATGACATGGAGATGGCATCGCTGATGACGCCGGCACTGACCACCGTGCGTTTTCCGACTGCGGAAATGGGTATTTATGCCGCCAATCACCTGCTGGCACGGCTTGACGGCAAGGCTGTTGAATTACGCAACAAGCTGCCGACGCAGCTGATTGTGCGTGCCAGCGCAGCTGCGCCAAAAACAGCTGCTTAAGCCGTTGTGCGGATTTGCGGCAGCTGCAGTTCGGCGGTTAAACCCCGGCCCCCGCTGTTTTGCTTCAATTCCAGCATACCGTCGTGCAATTCGGCGATACGGCGGGTGATGGACAATCCAAGTCCGCTCCCGCTGGCCGCGTTGCCGAGCACCCGGTAAAAGCGTTGACCGACATTTTTTTGTTCATCGTCCGACAGTCCCGGACCCTGATCAGTGATCCGGATCCGCGCGCTGACGTCTGTCATTAACACTTCAACCTGGACCCGGCCGCCTTCAGGGCTGTAACGCACCGCGTTGTCGACAAGATTGCGCAACGCGATCTGGATCAGCCCGCTGTTTCCCGAAACGCGGGTTTCCGCACTTTCTTTTAATTCGATATCGACACCGCGCTGCAGGGCCGATGGCGCAATGTCGGCGATCACACTTTGTGTCAGAGCTTGCAAATCAAAAATGGCGTGCTGACCGGCGGCATCGTCGGGTTCCAGCCGGGCCAGCGTCAGCATCTGCTCGACAATGCGCGCGGCACGGCCGCAGCCGGTGATGACATTGTCGAGTGCGTGATTGCGTTCTCTGTCGCCGGCAGCTGCGCGGGCGACCTGGGCCTGCGTCATCAGCGCCGCCAGCGGCGTGCGCAGTTCGTGCGCTGCGTCCGCGGTGAAGCGACGTTCGTGCTCGATCAGGCGTGCGACGCGGGCGAACAGCGTATTCAGGTTTTCAATCAGCGGCATGATTTCGCGCGGCGCACCCTGCGGCTGTAACGGTTCCAGATTGGCGGCTTCGCGTAGCGCCACTTGCTTGCCGAGCCGGTCCAGTGGGTTCAGTGCGTGGGTCACGGCGAGCCACACCAGCAGACCCAGCAGCGGCAGCGCGATCAGCAGCGGCAGCAGCAGATTCATCGTCATGGCGTGCGTGATGTCCTGCCGGGAATCATCGCGTTCGGCGACCTGCACCAGATTTTCGTGATGGCGTGTCCAGACGCTGAAGACACGCCATTCCTGTCCGTTGACGACGGCATTGCTGAAACCGTTGGTGGTGGTTGAAAGCAGCGTATTTGGCGCGTTTTTGGAATGCAGCCTTAGTTTTGTGCCGCGCTCCCAGAGCTGGAATGCGACGCGATGGCCCTCTTTGAATTGCGGTACGTGCTCCGTCTCGATTTCCTCAATGGCATTTTCGGCCTGCGCGAGGATCAGCGATGCGGATTGAGCCAGATGCGCATCCAGCAGTTCTTCGCTTTCGTGGCGGATATCGAAATAGGTATATACCGCGATGCCGGTCCAGATTGCGCCAATCAGGGACAGCAGCACGATCACCAGGCGCTTTTTCAGCGAATAGGCGGGCGGCAGCATTTCAGTCTTTGGCAATCATGTAGCCGACGCCACGGACAGTGCGGATGGCATCGGGCGCGAGCTTGCGCCGCAAGTGATGAATGTGCACGTCGATGGCATTGCTTTCAACTTCTTCACCCCAGCCGTACAGCGCATCCCCCAGTTGTTCGCGGGTCAGCACGCGTCCGGCGTTGAGCAGCAAAGCATGCAGCAGTCCGAACTCGCGGGCAGGCAGATCCAGTAATTTATCGTCGTGGCGTACGGTTCGCGTGGCCGGGTCGAGTTCGATGCCGGCAATACGCAGAACCGGCGCCGGCGCATCGTGCGCACGGCGGATCAGTGCGCGCACGCGTGCGGTCAACTCGTGCAGATCAAACGGTTTGACCAGATAGTCGTCGGCGCCGGCATCAAGCCCCTTGATGCGGTCGTTGACCGTATCGCGCGCGGTCAGGATCAGTACCGGAATCCGGTTGCCGGCGCGCCGCAGCTGGGCCAGCACTTCAAGACCGGATTTGCGCGGCAGGCCGAGGTCAAGGATGACGGCATCGTAGCCGCCGTTGCGCAACGCGAGTTCTGCGGCTACGCCGTCATGTACCCAGTCAACGGCGTAAGCGGCCTGTTTCAGACCGGCCTCGACGCCGTCGCCGAGCAATGCATCATCTTCGACCAGCAATATGCGCATGAAGCCAGTTTAACGGCTCGGGCGATCGTTTTCATGATCTGCATCAGCCGGGCTGGACACAGCGGCCACCGCTGCATCGGTCGGCATTACGTAAGGCTTGCCGAAGGCCCAGAATCCGGAGACGACGGCCATTAGCACGACGGCAACGATGCGGTGCGGTTTGCGGATCCCTGCGGCGATATCGCCGATTTTGCGGCCGGTGATCATGCCGGCGACCAGGTTCTCGCTGTGGCGCAAACTGCTGACGATGACGCCGGCGATGTGCGCCAGCACTACTGCAAGCATGGCGTTGGCGGCGCCTTCATGGAATCCCTCCAGCCATTCGCCGCCGAGTTCGTTTTGCACGGCATAACCGGTGATGCCTGCGGTCAGCGCCAGGCCCAGCAGCAGATAGATCGCCCAGCTGCCTGCGGGATTGTGGCCGACATGATGCTCCGGCTTTGTGCTGAGCAGCGAACCCAGATAGGCCGCTACCCGGCCGGGGCCGAAAGCGAAGGAGGCAAACCTTGCGTAACGTGAACCAATGACCCCCCAAATCACCCGGAACGCGATCAGAATCAGCATCGTGTAGCCGAGCATGATGTGGATGTCGCGCCAGCGTTCAGAGTCGCCGGTTGCAAACGCCCCGACGAAACAAGCGGCCAGCAGCCAGTGAAATACGCGCGTGGGCAGATCCCACACCAGGATTGATTGTTGGGTCATCGCGTAATCTCCTGTTGCGGAATGCGGATGCCGCGTTCACGGTAATCACCGGCCTCGGCTGCGGTGTGGCAGGCGGCGCAGTTCGCGGCGCTTTTGACCTTGATGTTTTTCCAGGTCGCGGCATCGACTTTGCGGTGCTCGCGCTCGAACCAGGCGGTTTCGCTGACGCGCATCGTGGTCTCCCCGGCAATGCCACGTTTGCTGCCGGCATGTTTTTCGAGGAAGGCGCCGATCTCCGCCGCGGTGGAAGTATCGACCGAAGCATCAGTGCCGAAATGCTTGTCGAGACCTTTCATCATGCGCTGCCAAGAGCTCGTGGGCAGCAGTTGTGCGGGATAGGCGACATGACAGGAGCCGCATTCGGCTTTCCATTTGGCATTGGTGCCGGCAAATAGGTTGTCGGCAATAGCAGCGACTGGAACCGACAGACTGCAAATCAATGCGAGAGACAACGTTTTTGACCATTTGGTTTTCATGGCATCAGCCCTTGTTCAAGGTAAGCAGGTATTCCAGGACATCGCCTTTTTCTGCAGCGGTGCATTCACGGCCGAGGACGTCGCTGCAGTTGCGCTTGAACCACTTCTCGGTTTTGGCCAGATCGGTGCGGCTGGCGTTGGCGACCGGCGCCAGCGGCGTAATGAGCTTGCCGGTGACGGTATGTTTGCCATCAGTGACGGGGCGCACGCCGTGGCATGTCGCGCAGCTCCAGTCCTTGCCGTGGGTGGTTTTGAAAAACTGTTCGCCGCGCGCAGCCGACAGGCCGCTGAAACCGGGCATTGCGGTTTTGGCGGCGGCTTCAAAATCCTTGCGCATCTCGGCGGGAGTTGCGGCAAATGCGTTGGCGCCGGCGAACGCGCAGGCCGCCGCAAGAACTGCGAGGCGGGAATGAATCCGGATATGCATGATGGTCTGCTCCGTTGTTTAGACGGTTGCAGTGTGCAGGTCCGGAATTAAGGCAACATTAAGCATTGCCTGAAGAAACCCCACGCAGGCCGCGAGGGGGCTACAGAGGGGTCGTGCTGCCTTTGCGCGAACTCAGGCCAGCGCTTTGCGCGCCTTGGCAATGGCCGCTTTGACCCGGGCCGGGGCCGTGCCACCGATGTGGCTGCGGCTTTTCATCGAACCTTCCAGCGTCAGCGCCTCGAACACATCGGGGCCGATCAGCGGCGAAAACTGGCGCAGGTCTTCCAGCGACATGTCAGGAAGGTCGCAGTTGCGGGTTTCTGCCTGGCGCACGGTGAGCGCGACGACTTCATGGGCCTCGCGGAACGGCAGGCCTTTTTTCACCAGATAGTCGGCGAGATCGGTCGCCGTGGCATAACCTTCGCGGGCCGCGGCGCGCATGCGCTCGGCGTTGACCGTGATGCCGCCAACCATGCCGGCGAACACCGCGAGGCTCATCGTCAGCGTGTCGACGGTGTCAAGCAGCGGTTCCTTGTCTTCCTGATTATCCTTGTTGTAAGCCAGCGGCTGGCCTTTCATCAGGGTCAGCAACGCTACCAGGTGGCCGTTGACGCGACCGGTCTTGCCGCGCACCAGCTCGGCGACATCGGGATTTTTTTTCTGCGGCATGATCGATGAACCGGTGCAGTAGCGGTCGGCGATATCGATGAAGCCGAAACGCGGACTCATCCACAGGATCAGTTCTTCGCTGAAACGCGACAGGTGGGTCATCGTCAGCGCGCCGGCTGAGACGAATTCGATGGCGAAGTCGCGATCGGACACGGCATCCAGCGAGTTCTCGCAGACGCCGTCGAAACCGAGCTCCTTGGCCACCATCTGACGGTCGATCGGGAACGAGGTGCCGGCGAGCGCGGCAGCGCCCAGCGGCAGGCGGTTGACGCGTTTGCGGCAGTCGGCGAAACGCTGCGCGTCGCGCGACAGCATTTCGAAATAGGCCATCAGGTGATGTGCAAACGACACCGGCTGCGCCACTTGCAGGTGAGTGAAGCCCGGCATCACGGTTTCAGTGTGGTGCTCGGCCAGATCCAGCAACGCGCGCTGCAGCCCCTTGATCAGCGTCAGCACATGATCAATGGCGGCGCGCAGATACAGACGCACGTCGGTGGCGACCTGATCGTTGCGCGAACGTCCGGTGTGCAGCCGTTTACCGGCGTCGCCGACCATGTCGGTGAGGCGGCGCTCAATGTTCAGGTGCACGTCTTCCAGATCCATCGACCAGGGAAAAGTGCCGTTGCGGATTTCAGTGCCGATGCTCGCCAGCCCTTTTTCGATGGCTTCGAGATCAGCGGCGGTGAGGATGCCGACGGCGTGCAACATGCGCGCATGGGCGATCGAACCCTGGATATCGAACTCGGCGAGACGCTGGTCGAAGCCGACGGATGCGGTGAAACGTTTGACCAGATCGTCGACGGGTTCGCTGAAACGGCCGGACCATGGTTTGGTGGTACCGGTTTTGGCGCTGCTGCTCGGAGATTTTTCTTTTGCGGACATGGTGTTGCGAACTGCCTGTGCGTGGGGCCTGCTAGAATGAAACTGCCATGGCGCTGAGTATAAATCATAACGCCCACACCGGTGCTCTCCCGGACTTCCGCAACTTGGGGATCCTGCTGCGCATATTGCTGATCGTCAACGGCGTGGTTCTGCTGACAGCGCTGCTGCAGGTACAGCAGTTGCGCGACTGGCCGCGCCAGATCACCGGTAATGCAGCCCTGGTTGAACCGTTGTTGATACTCAGCCTGCTGGTGTTGGCGGCGCTGGGTCGCGTGATTCGGCGGCTGCCTTATGCTGCGGGTGCCGCTGCGGTGGTTGGCATTGAAGCTGCGCTGACGGCGGCGCTGCATTACGCCAGCCACTGGTTGCTGATCGTCGATCCGGCTTCTCTGACACGCTGGCTGGCGGTGGTGGTGCTGGTCACCGCGATGCTGCTGGCGTATTTCGACCTGCGTGGACGCGCGCTGTCGCCGGCACTGGCGGAGGCCCGTTTGCAGGCGCTGCAAGCGCGCATCCGGCCGCATTTTCTGTTCAACAGCATCACTGCCGTCCTGTCGCTGGTGCGCCAGCAGCCGCGCCGCGCCGAAGCGGCGCTGGAGGACATGGCCGGTCTCTTTCGCGCGCTGATGGCCGACAATCGTGAGCTGGCGCCGCTCTCCGACGAAATCGAACTGTGCCGGCAATACCTGGACCTGGAACAGCTGCGGCTCAGCGACCGCCTGCAGATCGAATGGCATATTGACAAGATGCCGCGCGACGCGCTGGTGCCGCCGCTGGCATTGCAGCCGCTGCTGGAGAACGCCGTTTATCACGGCATCGAGCCGAGCGAGACCCCGGGTGTGCTCAGCATCAACATTTATGCGGTGCGTGACCGCTTGCATGTCGTATTGCGCAATCCCTATTGCGCCACTGGCATACATCATGGCGGCAACAAGATGGCGGTGGGCAACATCCGCGAGCGGCTGCAGCTGCATTTTGACGTAGCCGCAGAACTGACAACGCGGGTGGGCGACAATTTTTATGAGGTGCGCATCGCGATGCCATACGTCAGGGCGGAGGGGTCGTGAGCGCCGCGCCGCTGCGGGTGCTGATTGTCGACGATGAGGCGCCGGCGCGCAGCCGTATGCGCGACCTGCTTGTGGACATTGATGGCGCGCTGCCGGTGACAGTAGCAGCGGAGGCGGAGAATGGCCGCGAAGCACTGGAAATCGCCGCTGCGGGCGGCATTGATGTGGCGTTACTCGATGTGCGCATGCCCGGCATGGATGGCGTCGAGCTGGCACTGCATCTGCAACAACTTCAGTCGCCACCCGCGGTGATATTCACCACGGCCTACGATGCCTATGCAATTCGCGCTTTCGAATTGCATGCGGTGGATTATCTGCTGAAGCCGATCCGTGCCGCACGGTTGCAGGAGGCGCTGGCCCGTGCACGTGGTGTTGTGCCAAAGGCGGAAACGTTGCGCGTACTGCAACGCTCGCCGCGGGTCTTTCTCAGTGCCTCGGAGCGCGGCAAGGTGCACCTGATCCCGGTCGGCGACATCCTCTTTCTGCGCGCCGAACTGAAGTATGTGACGGTGCGCACCGCGGCACGCGAGCACCTGATCGAGGAATCGCTGACTCATCTTGAACAGGAGTTCGCGGAGCGTTTTGTCCGCGTGCATCGCAACTGCCTGGTCGCGCGTGCGGCGATCCGCGGCTTCGAACGCCTCGGTGGGGAATCGGGCGAGGGACCGTGGCAGGTACTGCTCGCCGGGCTTGAGGAACGCATCCCGGTGAGCCGTCGCCAGCAGCACATCGTGCGCGAACTGGCGCGCTGAGCGTGTTCAGCGGCTGCGCAATTTGTTCAGGCCGCCTTCGATCGCCTGCTCGATATAGAGCTGATAGAAATCCTGGGTGAGCAGGCCGACCAGCGGCGAACCGACGGATTTGCCGTCGGCATCAAAAACGATCAGCGTTGGTACTTTCTGCACTTCATGCAGGCGCGCGAAGGCGCGGTGCGTCGTGGAAGCGCCGGAAAAATCCCGCAGCGGTGTATTACGGTCTACATCAACTTCGCGGATCAGCACGCGGTTGCGCCATTGCGGATCGGATTGCAGCGGCAGCAGATGATCGCGGCGGGCGACTGCGCAATAGGGGCAGGATTGCTGCATGAAGGCGATCAGCACCGGTATACGTTTGGCGCGTGCTTCGGCTGCGACCTGCGCCAGATCGTCCGCGGTCCGCAACTGCGCTGTGGCCGGTGCAGCGGCCAGCAGCACGCATGTTACAATCCAGACACCGTAAGCTTTAAAAATATTCAATTTAATCAATATGATACAGAGTAATCCCCGGTGTGCAGCCGGTTCGATCGTGATCGCTACGCGGGAATCTGCGTTGGCGCTGTGGCAGGCGCGGCATGTGCAGGCCGAACTGCAGCGATTATATCCGGGGCGACCGGTCTCGATACTCGGCATGACCACCGAGGGCGATCGCAATCTCGGCACGTCGCTCGCCAAAATTGGCGGCAAGGGATTGTTCGTCAAGGAATTGGAAGACGCGCTTGCCGACGGCCGGGCGGATCTCGCGGTGCACTCGATGAAGGATGTACCGATGCATCTGCCGCCGGGATTTGTATTGGCAGCCACGCTGGAGCGCGCCGATCCGCGTGATGCTTTTGTTTCGAATCAGTTTCGCGGGCTGGCGGAATTGCCGGCAGGCAGCCGTGTCGGCACCTCCAGTCTGCGTCGCGAATGCCAGTTGCGCGCGAATTTTCCTCAGCTCGTCATTGAACCGTTGCGCGGCAACGTGCAGACGCGCTTGCGCAAACTGGATGAAGGCCAATACGGCGCGATCATTCTTGCTGCCGCCGGCTTGAAGCGACTGGGCCTGGCGGAGCGTATCGCCGCATTGCTGACGCCTGAAGAAAGTCTGCCCGCGGTGGGCCAGGGGGCCCTCGGCATTGAATGCCGCGAGGACCGCAGTGATGTGTTCGAACTGCTGGCGCCTCTGGTGCACCCGCCGACGCGGCAATGCGTGCTGGCGGAACGCGCGTTTTCGCGCGCGCTGGCCGGCAGTTGCAATGTTCCCTTGGCCGGATTTGCCGAAATCGCCGGCGGGCAATTGCGCCTGCGCGGCCTGGTCGGCGCGCCCGACGGTTCACAGGTCATCCGCGGTGAAGTTTGCGGGATGCCTGCCACCGCGGAGACCATCGGTCTGGCGCTGGCTGACGAACTCAAGAGCCGGGGCGCTGCCGACATCCTCGCGGCCCTCGCGCAACAATCATGACGGCGCTGCCGCTGGCGGGTCGCGGCATCGTCGTGACCCGACCGGCGCAGCAGTCGGGGCCGCTTGCCGAACGCATCCTCGCGGTCGGCGGGCATCCCATCCTGTTTCCGGTATTGGAAATCATCGACACCCCCGATCTTCAGCCGCTGATCAATGTCATCGCCCGGCTGGAGGATTATCAGCTGGCGGTTTTTATCAGTCCCAATGCCGTGGTGCGGACGATGAATCAGGTCCTGCCCCGTCGCAGCTGGCCCGCGCAGTTGCGCGTCGCCGCCATCGGCAAAGGCAGCGTCCGGGAACTGGAGCGCTTCGGTATCACCGGCGTGATTGCACCAACGCGTTATTTTGACAGTGAGCATTTACTGGAATTGCCCGAACTGCAAAATGTGGCGGGCCAGCGTGTGGTCATTTTTCGCGGTGACGGCGGCCGCGAATTGCTGGCTGACACGCTGGCGGCGCGGGGTGCACGGGTGGACGCTGTCGAATGTTATCGCCGGCTCCGCCCGGATGCCGATTCAGCGTCATTGCTGCAGGCATGGGCCGGTGATGCATTGCATGCCGTTACCATCACCAGCAGCGAAGGCATGCGCAATCTGTTTGACATGATTGGCCGGTCCGGACAGTTGCGGCTGCAGCAGACGCCGGTGTTTGCGCCGCATCCGCGTATTGTCGCCGTGGCCCGCGAACTGGGCTGCAAGCATGTTATCGATACCGCTCCCGGCGACGACGGGCTGATGGATGCGTTAATCAGGCACTTTGCACAGCCTTAGCGTCTCGGTGCACATGCTATCCTCCAAATCATGAATGACAGTGAAATCCGGCCGGTTTCCGGTCCCGCAACGGGCGGTGCCGGAGCTGCAGATCCGGCGCCGGCATTGCGTGCAGGCGGCAGTAGTCTGGCGATGCTGGCTTTGGCTGTCGCGCTGGCGGTAGCGTTGTTCTCGGGCTATCAGTGGTTCCAAAATCGTGACGCAGATGACACGCTGCGTCGCGATCTCGCGCGCCGGCTGGCTGAAATGGAAACCCAGAACAAGGAAGCTACTGCGCGCGCTGCCCAGGCCGCGACGGCATTGCGCGAGTCAGAGGTCAAGCTTGGTGTGCTGGAAGCCAAGCTCGCCGAGTCGCAAAGTCAGCAGGTAGCGTTGGAGACGCTGTATCAGGAGTTGTCGCGCAATCGTGATGAGGGGGCGTTTGCCGAAATTGAACAATCGGTATTGCTGGCCAGCCAGCAGCTGCAGATTGCGGCAAACGTGCGTGCCGCGCTTATCGGGCTGGAGAATGCGGAAGCCCGTCTGCAGCGCATGAACCAGCCGCGTTACGCGGCGTTACGCCGCGCGCTGGCCCGCGACATTGAAAAGCTCAAGGGATTGCCGCTGGTCGATATTTATGGCTCGAGTGCGCGACTGGATGATGTGATCGCAGCCGTTGATCGACTGCCGCTGGCGATGGATGCGCGCGCAAAACCCGACAAGGCTGCGGCAATGACGTCGGCCGCCGATGCACCGGCGTGGGAGCGCGTTCTGGGTGAAATGTGGCAGGAGCTGCGGCAACTGGTGCGTATACAGCGCACGGGTGTTCAGGATGCCGCACTGCTCGCGCCGGATCAGGCTTTTTTCGTGCGCGAAAATCTCAAGCTTCGACTGGTCGGCGCCCGGGTGGCCATGCTGTCACGCGATACCAAGAGTTATCAGGTCGATCTGCGCGCTGCGCTCGGCGCATTGGAGCAGCATTTCGAAAAAACCGACCCGGCGGTGACGGCGATGACCGGCACCTTGCGCAAACTGCAGGCGGCGCAGGTGCAGGTCGACATACCCGATCTCGCGGAAACGCTGGAAGCGCTGCGCAAGCTGCGTTTGCCGCGCGCCAAGCCGTCGAACTGAGCGGACGATGCGCTGGCTGATCTGGATACTCGGGCTGGGGGCGCTGGCGACAGGCCTGACGCTGCTCGCCGATCTCAATTCGGGGTATGTGCTGATCGCCCTTCCGGGCCAGCGCATCGAGCTTTCCCTGAATTTCGCAATCGTGCTGATCGTAGCCGGGTTTGTGGGCGGGTATTTGCTGTTGCGTCTGCTGATTACCGCGGTGGCATTGCCATCGCGGGTGGCCCGATTCAGGGCGACCCGTCGCCGCGAAGCGGCATATCACACGATGATTGAAGCATTGCGCGATTTTTTTTCCGGACGTTATGCGCGCGCCGAAAAAACGGCGGTGCGTGCGGTCGAACTGGGTGGACCCGGGGACATCGGCGGCGTGGTGGCTGCGCAGGCCGCGCATGGACTTCGCGCACAGGAACGGCGCGACGGTTATCTGCAGAAAATGCCGGCTGATCCGGTCAAGCCCGATGCCATGACTGCCGTCAGCAAAGCGCAGATGCTGCTCGACGACCGGCGACCGGAAGAGGCGCTGGCAGCGCTGGCCTTGCTGCCGGTCAAACATACCGCCGCGCTGCGCCTCGAACTGCGAGCACGCCAGCGCATCGGACAATGGGAAATGGCGCCGGCGCTGATCGATCAACTCGAAAAGCGAGGCGTATTCAGTGCTGAACAGGCTGATGCCGAGCGCCGCCATGCATGGCGTCAATTGCTTGAACGCCGGTCCGGTGACGCCGCCGGGTTGAAAGAACTCTGGAAACGGCTGCCCGAACGTTATCGCCGCGAGACGTCGATAGCCGCCGCCGCGGCGGCGGCATTTCATGCCATGGGACTCTGCGACGAGGCCATCACAATCATTGAAAGCAGCCTGGACGGCGATTGGGACAGCGGGCTGGTGGTCCTTTACGGCGAGTGCAGTTCTGCCAATGTTTTGCGGCAGATTGAACGCGCTGAACGCTGGCTGCGTGACCACCGCAAGGATAACGCGCTGCTGCTGACGCTGGGCCGTTTGTGCGCACAGCAGCAACTATGGGGAAAGGCGCAGAGTTATTTCGAGGCAAGCGTTGCGGTGGAGCCGAGTTATTCGGCTCATCTTGAATTGGCGCAACTGCATGACCGGCTGGAACGTGTCGATGACGCACGCAAACACTATCGCGCCAGCCTCGTACTCGCGGTGACTCAGCTCAAGCGTGCCGGCGGCGGGCGTCGGCGTCTGCTGGTCTGAGCCTCAGTTTTCGGGCGATGCCGCCGGCGTGAATGCGTCGGCGTAAAAAGCAGCTTCGGGCAAGCCGCAGCGCGCGCTGAAATCACGGCGTGCCGCTTCGATCATCGCCGGTGCGCCGCAGGCATAAACCTCATGCATGGAGAGATCGGGCAGGTCTTCGATCACCGCCCGATGCACCAGACCGCGCCGGCCGTTCCAGTTGTCTTCAGTTGTAACGTCGGACAATACCGGCACGTAAGTGACGCCATGCTCGCGTTGCCATTGTTCCGGGAGCTCGTTCAGGTAAAGATCGGCCGGCCGGCGCGCACCACGATAAAGCATGATGGGTCGTTGGAGCTTGTGGTGAATGGCATGCTCGATAATGGCCTTGATCGGCGCGAAACCGGTGCCCCCTGCGACCAGCACCACAGGCTTGTTGCTGTCCTCACGCAGGTAGAAGCTGCCCAGCGGGCCTTCGAAGCGCAGGATGTCCTTTTCCTTCATCTGCGTAAACACGTGGGTGCTGAACGGGCCACCGTAATTGCGCAGATGCAGTTCAAGCATGCCGTCATCATGCGGCGGATTGGCCAGCGACAGGCTGCGCCGGGTGCCGTTCTTGAGCAGGATGTCGATATACTGTCCGGCGAGGAATTGCAAACGCTCGGCCGCGGGCAGCTTGAGGCGGATGCGCATCACGTCGGGCGCGACCCGCTCGAGCATCTGCACCCGGCAGGGCAACGTCTTGACCATGATGTCTTTGACCGCGCCGATTTCACGGCATTCGATCAACAGATCCGATTCCGGGCGCGCCTGGCAGAACAGGGCGCCGCCGCGCTGACGTTCCGCTGCGGGCAGCACGCTGTCTTGGGAATTACCATGATCGACTGCGCCTTCGATGATCTTGCCCTTGCATGAACCGCAGGCGCCGTTGCGACAGCCATACGGCAGCATGTAACCTTCGCGCAGCGCCGCTTCGAGTACGGTTTCGCCTGCCTGTGCCTGGAATACATGGCCGCTGGGACGGATGGTGATCTGCCGGGACATTGCGGGATTTCCGGGGTTCAGTGCGGGGTGACTGCGCTAGAATAAGACACTATATGAAACGCCTGCTGATCATTGGTTGCGGCGACGTCGGACTGCGCGTCGCGATGCTGCTGCGTTCGCGTCATCGCATTTATGCGTTGACCCGCGATGCGGAGCGCTGCGCCGCGTTGCGCGATCACGGTCTGACGCCATTGACCGGGAATCTGGACCGGCCGGCAACGCTGGCGGGACTGGCGGGACTCGCGCATGACGTGATTCATCTCGCGCCGCCGCCGGCCGTCGGCACTACCGACACCCGTACCGCACACCTGATTGCAGCGCTCGGACGGGGGCGCAGTCTACCACAGCACTTTGTTTACATTAGTACCAGCGGCGTCTACGGAGACTGCAGTGGCGACCTGACCAACGAGACCCGGCCGTTGCGTCCGCGTACTGACCGTGCGCGCCGCCGTGCCGATGCTGAACAGCGCTTGCGCGAGTGGGGCGCACGCACAGGAGTGTGCGTGAGTATTCTGCGCGTGCCGGGCATTTATGCTGCGGACCGGTTGCCGGTTGCACGCATTGAGCGCGGCACGCCGGCGCTGCTGCCGCAGGATGATTCCTACGTAAATCATGTGCACGCGGACGACCTGGCGTGCATGGTGGTTGCCGCCTTGCATCGAGGGCAGGCGAACCGCAGCTACAACGCCAGCGATGATGCCCCGCAAAAGATGGGCGATTATTTTGATCTGGTCGCCGATCGGTTCAGTCTTCCGCGTCCTCCTCGTGTTGCCCGCGCGGAGGCCCGCGCCGTGCTGCCGGAGCTGCTATATTCGTTCATGAGCGAATCGCGCCGACTGAGCAACGATCGCGTCAAACAGGAATTGCGGGTCCGGCTTCGTTACCCGACGGTGCGTGACGGCATTGCCGCTGCGGTCGCGATTACGGAGCAGCGTCATGTCCGCTGAGACAACCGACGTATTACTGGTGATTTCCAGTCTTCCGGACGAGGCATCGGCAAAAAAACTGGCGCGACACCTGGTTGAATCGGGGCTCGCAGCCTGTGTCAAAGTACTGGCACCATGCGCCTCGACCTATCACTGGCGCGGGGCGGTTGAAGAGACTACCGAGGTGCCGGTGCTGATCAATACCACCGCGCAACGATATGCTGAACTGGAATCAGTCATCCGGGCCCGCCACCCGTATGAACTCCCGGAGATTGTGGCGGTCCCACTGGCGCGCGGTCTGCCGGCGTACCTCGACTGGGTAGCCGTCGAGACGACTGCCGCTTAATTCAATTCGTTTTCCTGCCACTTTGATGCGGATGCAGACATGATTTTTCGCTGGTTGTTACTTGCGCTACTGGTTTGCAGCGGTTTGGCGCAGGCTGCCCAACCCGAGCTTCTGGAGCCGGAGAAAGCGTTCGCCTTCAGTGCCCGCGTGATTGCGCCCGATGCGATTGAAGTCCGCTACGTAATCGCCAAGGGGTATTACCTGTATCGCGACAAGTTCCGTTTCACGCTGGAGCCTTCCACCGTGGCGGGGGGCGAACCGCGTCTGCCGCCGGGCATCATCCAGAAGGACGAGTTTTTCGGTGAAGTGGCGGTGTTTCGCAATGAAGTGCGCATTGCGCTGCCGGTTGTGCCGGGCGGCGCGGACTCACGGGTGGTACTGACTGCGGTATCGCAGGGTTGCGCCGACGTCGGGGTTTGTTATGTTCCGGTCGAGCAGAAAGCGGAGTTGCGGCTGGCAGCGGCTGGCAGCGCGCCCGCGGGAGCGGCGAGCGTGCTGGGCGAGGATGCTTTGATTGCTGAACTGTTCCGCGGTGAAACGTGGCTGTTGATCGCGAGTTTTTTCGGTTTCGGTTTGCTGCTGTCGTTTACACCCTGTGTGCTGCCCATGGTGCCCATTCTGTCCGGGATCATTGTCGGCCGCGGCCATCATCTGACGCGCATGCATGCTTTGATGCTGTCAGCAGCTTATGTGCTGGGCATGGCGATTACCTACGCACTGGCCGGGGTTGCCGCAGGGCTGTCCGGAGCGCTGCTGTCTGCGGCGTTGCAGAATCCCTGGGTATTGGGTGGATTTGCGCTGGTTTTTGTCGTATTGGCACTGTCGATGTTCGGGTTTTACGAACTGCAGTTACCCAGCGCGTTGCAGTCCAAACTGGCCGGCGCCAGCGGACAGTTGCATGGCGGACATTTTTTCGGCGTGTTTGCGATGGGCATGCTGTCGGCGCTGATTGTCGGCCCGTGCGTGGCAGCGCCGTTGGCCGGCGCGCTGCTGTACATTTCGCAAAGCGGTGATGCCGTCCTCGGCGGCATCGCGCTGTTCGCGATGGCACTGGGCATGGGTGTACCGCTGCTGGCTGTTGGCGCTTCAGCCGGCGCGCTGGTGCCCAAGGCCGGGCCGTGGATGGAAGGCGTCAAACGGTTTTTCGGCGTGTTGTTGCTGGCGGTCGCGATTTATCTGGTGTCCCCGGTGATCCCGATAGCCTTGCAGATGCTGGCCTGGGCAGCGCTATTGGTACTGAGCGGGGTGTATCTCCGTGCCATCGATCCCCTGCCGCAGGGTGCCCGCGGTTTTGCGCGGATCGGCAAGGGGGTAGGCATCATTGCACTGGTGGCAGGGATCGCCTATGTCATCGGCGCCTTGTCCGGCAGCCGTGATGTGCTACAGCCGCTGTCCGGATTGCGCGGCGCTGCGGCTGGCGCTCCGTCCGCAGGCCCGGCCGTGGCATTTCAGCGCGTCGGCAGCATTGCGGAGCTTGATGCCGCGGTTGCCGCCGCCGCAGGCAAAACGGTGATGCTCGATTTTTATGCGGACTGGTGCGTCAGCTGCAAGGAAATGGAGCGCTACACTTTTACTGATCCGGCCGTACAGGCGCGGCTGGCCCGCATGATCAAGCTGCAGGCGGACGTGACCGCCGGCAGTGCAGATCATCAGGCGCTGCTCAAGCGATTCCGCCTGTTCGGCCCCCCCGGCATTGTCTTTTTTGACCCGGCCGGACGTGAAATTCAGGGTTTGCGGGTGATCGGCTTCCAGGCAGCAGACAAATTTGTAACGGTACTGGACCAGGCGCTGGGCGTTCGGTGACCCCGCTTCGACGGACCTTGTTGCTGGCCGGCGTCGGCGGACTGGCTGCGGCGGCAGGATATATGGCGAATCTCGCCCGGATCGGCGGCTTGGGTGGTATCAAATCGTCCGGCCTCGGTGAAAAAATTCTGGGCAGCCGGCTGGTTGGTCTTGACGGCGTCTCCCAAAACCTCACGGCATTCCGCGGCCGCATTCTAGTGGTGAATTATTGGGCAACCTGGTGTGCGCCGTGCAGGGAGGAGATCCCGATGTTTGTACGGATTCAGCAGGAATTTGCAGCTAAAAACGTTCAATTTGTAGGGATTGCCATCGATCAGGTCGATAAAGTGCGTGAATTCGCCATGGAGTTTCAGGTTAACTATCCGTTCTTTATCGGGGCGATGGACAGCATGGAACTGTCGCGTGAGGCGGGTAACCAGGCCGGGGTCTTGCCCTACACCCTGATCATCAATCCGGCCGGACAGATTGCCGCCAAGCTGGTGGGCGGGATTTCCGAAGCGCGGATGCGCAGTGCGCTACAGCCCATGCTGTAAGCGGGGTGCAAAACCCTGGTTTTTGGGGCAATACGGCAACGTTGGAAGACTTTAAATGCGCTGTTCATCTTAAAAAGACCCTATAAAATCGATCATTTGTACTTAATTACCAGCTTATTTGCAAAGACAGATGTTTTGCCCCCATTCATGGCGGCGCTTTAAAAAATCAATGGAAGCAATCCCGGCGGTAGATTGACGTGAACCCCGGCCTCAACGCTATGGCAGGACTGGAAGAACCCCTAAGTCCGTTTATCCCGCGGGCTTTAATAGACAAAATTAGTTAATTTCAGGCAAAATCAGCGAACTAGATTTGCAGCCCGGACGGCGATGTTGGCGAAGCGCCTCTCCGCGAAATGTCAAACAAATATAAGCTTAAGCGGGAAGTCATGAGTTATCCCAAACAATTGTTGTTGCTTAACGGCCCCAATCTGAATCTGCTGGGCACGCGCGAACCCGGCATTTATGGGGCGACCACTCTGGCAGAAATCGAAAGCCGTCTGCAGGAGCGGGCGCGGATTGCCGGAATTGCACTGTCGGCTTTTCAAAGCAATTCCGAAGCGGATCTGGTCGAACGTGTGCAGCAGGCCGGTCGGGATGGCACCGATTTCATCCTGATCAATCCTGCGGCTTTCACCCACACCAGCGTCGCCCTGCGTGATGCGCTGGCGGCGGTGGCCATTCCGTTTGTCGAGATTCATTTGTCCAATGTGTTTGCGCGGGAGTCGTTCCGCCGCGAATCCTATTTCTCGGATATTGCGGTCGGCGTGATCAGCGGTCTAGGCCCCGCCGGTTATGAACTGGCGTTTGATTACGCCCTGAGTCACACGAAAAAGAAGGGTTAGTCATGGATTTGAGAAAACTGAAAACATTGATCGACCTGGTGCAGCAGTCCGACATCGCCGAACTCGAAATCACCGAAGGCGAGGAAAAGGTGCGCATCAGCCGCTTCGGTGGCGGCGCCGCTCCGGCGATGATGGTGCATGCGCCGCAGCCGATGATGCAGATGCCCATGGTTGATACCGGGGAAACGGCGCCGCCCGTCGCGGAAGCCGCGCCCGCAGAGCCCGAAGGTCATACGGTGAAGTCGCCCATGGTCGGCACGTTTTACCGCTCGGCGGCACCAGGATCAAAGGCGTTTGTGGAAGTCGGCTCGCCGATCAAGACCGGCGAGACCGTGTGCATCATCGAGGCGATGAAACTGCTCAATGAAATCGAAGCCGACGCGGATGGCGTGATCAAGGCCATCCTGGTCGAGAACGGCCAGCCGGTCGAGTATGGTCAGCCACTGTTCATTATCGGCTGAGCTTTTTATCACCTGTCTCAGATCGTGCGGAACGGCTCGCCAGCGGCGGACTTCCGGATGATTGCGGCGCCGGGGAACCCCTGAATCCATGTTCGAAAAAATTCTCATAGCCAATCGCGGCGAAATTGCACTGCGTATCCAGCGCGCGTGCCGCGAAATGGGCATCAAGACCGTGGTCGTGCATTCCGAAGCTGATGCCGAAGCCAAATACGTGCGTCTGGCCGACGAGTCGGTGTGCATCGGGCCAGCGCAGTCCAGCGGCAGTTACCTCAATGTCCCGGCGATCATCAGCGCCGCAGAAGTCACCGATGCCCAGGCCATTCATCCCGGTTACGGGTTTCTGTCCGAAAACGCCGACTTTGCCGAACGTGTCGAGCAAAGCGGGTTCACCTTCATCGGACCCAAAGCCGAGACCATCCGCCTGATGGGCGACAAGGTCAGCGCGAAGAACGCCATGAAAAAAGCCGGTGTACCGGTAGTGCCGGGCATGGATGGCGCATTGCCGGAGGACCCCAAGGAAATCGTCAAGATCGCGCGGCAGATCCGGTATCCGGTGATCATCAAGGCGGCGGGTGGTGGCGGCGGCCGCGGCATGCGGGTAGTGCATACCGAGGCGGCGCTGAATCATGCGGTCAACACCACGCGCTCCGAAGCGCAGGCGGCCTTCGGCAATCCGTCGCTGTACATGGAAAAATATCTGGAGAAGCCGCGGCATATTGAAATCCAGGTGCTGGCGGACAAACATAAAAATGCACTTTATCTGGGAGACCGCGACTGCTCGATGCAGCGGCGGCACCAGAAAATCATCGAAGAAGCCCCGGCGCCGCTGCTGGATGCACGGGCTCGGGCCAAAGTCGGTGAGCGCTGTGCCGAAGCCTGCCGGAAAATCGGTTACCAGGGCGCCGGTACTTTCGAGTTTCTGTACGAGGGCGGTGAGTTTTATTTCATCGAAATGAACACCCGTCTGCAGGTGGAACATCCGGTCACCGAGTGCGTTACCGGGCTCGACCTCGTGCAATGGCAGATCCGCATCGCCGCGGGCGAAAAATTGCTGCTGCGGCAGAAGGACGTGGTCATCAAGGGGCATTCGATCGAGTGCCGGATCAATGCCGAGGACCCGCACAAATTCACGCCGTCTCCCGGACGCATCACCTCGCTGCACATGCCCGGCGGGCCCGGGGTGCGTGTCGATTCGCATGCTTACAGCGGTTATTTCGTGCCGCCGAACTACGATTCTCTGCTCGGCAAGATCATTACCTACGGCGATACCCGTGAACAGGCGATTGCGAAGATGCATATCGCCCTCTCGGAAACCGTCATCGAGGGCATCAAGACCAATCTGCCGCTGCACCAGGAACTCATGAGCGACACCGCATTCCGGCGCGGCGGCACCAGCATCCATTACCTCGAAGAACGCCTCGCCAAGTTGACCCGCGCGGAATAGCGCCGGGTCTGTCCGGAGTCAGCAATGCCCTGGCTAAGTGTAATCATCGAAACCGCGGAAGAGTCGGTCGAAACTCTCAGCGACGCGCTGCTTGAAGTCGGCGCGCTGGCGGTCGACGTACAGGATGCTGCCGCGGGCACCGCGGACGAGCGGCCCATATTCGCCGAACCCGGTGAGGCGCCGGCCACGGGGTGGCGCACCAATCGCGTCGGTGCGCTGTTTGCGGCGAATGCCGATCTTTATGTTCTGGTGCCGGAGGCGCTGGCTGCGGCCGGCCTGGCCGCGACCGCGGCGTTCAGGATCGAACGCGTTGAAGACGCCGACTGGGTGCGGCTGACGCAAAGCCAGTTCCATCCCATCCAGATCACGCCGCAGCTGTGGGTTGTGCCGAGTTGGCATACCCCGCCCGACCCTGCGGCGATCAATATCGCGCTCGATCCGGGCGTGGCTTTCGGTACCGGCGCTCATCCAACCACTCGTTTGTGTCTGCGCTGGCTGCACGAAACCGTCACTGCGGATGCCGATGTGTTGGACTACGGTTGCGGTTCCGGCATTCTGGCCATTGCCGCGATGAAACTGGGCGCAGCGCGCGCTTGTGGCATCGATATCGATCCCCAGGCGGTGCAGGCGGCGCAACATAACGCGCAACAGAACGGCGTTGAAATCACGTGGGCTACCGCGGAGCAGGATGTGGCCGGACCGGCGCAGATTGTCGTGGCCAATATTCTGGCCAATCCGCTGACCGTGCTCGCACCGTTGCTGGCGCGATTGACCCGATCCGGCGGCCAAATTGCCCTCTCGGGCATCCTTGTCGAACAGGCCGATGCCGTGCTGGAGGCTTACGCGCCGCAGTTCACGATGACGCGTGCTGCAACGGACGAGGGGTGGGTGCTGCTGACCGGACGCCGCCGTTAGCCGCGACTTTTACCGGGACTGCGGCTACAGGGCGCTGCGTTCGGTATCATTGGGCAGATGCAAGTCATACCGACTCAATTTTCAACTATTTGATGGCTTCCCCCTCCCTGACCACGCGCTGCGCGCATTGCCATACCGTGTTTCGTGTGACAACGGCACAGTTGCAGGTGCACGCCGGTCAGGTGCGTTGCGGCCGCTGCATGCAGGTCTTCAACGCGCTATCCGGGTTGGCCCCGGAAACTGCGCCGGTTGAGGCGGTGCAAGAGCCGGTCAGCGAGCCCATTGCGGTGGTTGCTGCGGCGGCGCCTGAACCGTTTGAACCGCCGGTATCTGCCGCGCCCACCGACACGGCATCCGCACCGCTTCAAGAACAAGAGCTTTTGCCTGAGCATCAATCCGGCATCAACGCACCCGTGGCTGCCGAACCTGCTATTACAGAAGCAGAAGAACTGCCTTCAATGGAGGCCGGTCCGGCGCCGATACCGCCGGTGAATGCCATCGACGCGGACAATCCGTTTGCCGGTTCGCAAGCCGAATCGCGGCCTGCGCCGCCGCGCCGCCGTTTGTTTATTGCTGGTGGCATGTTGGCCGTTGTGCTGGCTGCGCAGGCGGTGTTTTTCTACCGTAGTGAAGTTGCGGCACGGTTTCCCATCGCCAAACAGGGGCTGGGCTGGTTGTGCGCACAAGCCGGTTGTGTGGTGACGTTGCCGCAGCGCCCGCAGTCGATTCTGATTGAAGCTTCGGATTTGCAGGTGATTGATCCTGCGAATCCAAACCGCATCCAGCTGACGGCGACGTTGCGCAACCATGCCGGGTACGATGTGGCTTACCCGGCGTTGGATCTGGTGCTGACCAACGTCAACGACCATACACTGGCGCGACGGATTTTCCTGCCCGCAGATTATCTCGGTGCCGGACGTGACGCCGCCGCCGGAATTGCGGCCAATGCGGAAATGACGGTGCGGCTTGCGCTCGACACCGGCAATCTGGGTGCCGCGGGTTTTCGCCTGGCAGTGCTGGCGTCGCCGCTTCGTTAGCCCCGATAGGCATGGATTTGATACAGACGGAGACGCAATGAGCACACCGGAGCATCTGAAATACAGCGCCACGCACCAGTGGGCGCATCGTGAAAATGACGGTCTGATTTCCGTCGGCATCACGCATCATGCGCAGCAACAGCTCGGCGATGTGGTTTTTGTGGGGCATCCCTTGCCCGGGCGAAAAGTGCAGCAAGGCGAAGCGTGCGGTGTGGTGGAGTCGGTGAAGGCGGCCTCTGATATTTATTCTCCGATTTCCGGCGAGGTGGTTGCCGTCAACGAGACACTGTCCGATGCGCCCGAGCAGGTCAATGAGTCACCCTACTCGGCATGGATGTTCCGCCTCAAGCCGGACAACGCGGCAGAAATGGAAAAACTTCTGGATGCTGCGGCATATCAGAAAATTGCCGACGCCGAGGCCTGACTCCGTCGTGAACCAGCGCAACATCCGCAGGCGATGCAACACACCGGATTGCATTCCATCAGGGTCAGGTGAGGCATGGGCGCGAACAACGCCGTCAGATTGCCCGCGCTGACCATGGACGAACAAACGGATTCAGCACGCCCGGCGGAAAGTCCGCATAAAGGCAGGACCGGACTCCAGCGCATCTGCAACGCGTTTTTTTATTCAATGGATGGATTGCGCGCAGCATTCAGGCATGAGGATGCTTTTCGCCAGGAAGTTTTTCTGGTCGCGATATTGATACCTGCAGCATTTTTTGCCCCCACGACCGGCACCGGCAAGGCGCTGTTGATCGCGTCGGTGTTGCTGGTGCTGATTGTGGAGTTGCTGAACTCGGCGGTTGAAGCTGTTGTTGATCGCATCTCGCTGGAAAACCATGTGCTGGCGAAGCGAGCCAAGGACATCGCCAGCGCCGCGGTGCTGCTGGCGCTGATCAATGTGCCGGTGGTGTGGGGACTGGTGCTGTTCGGCTGAACCGGCGGCAGAGTGTAAAGTGCCGCCACTATAAATATATCAATATAAACAAGTATTTATGTTTCTTTTCAAAGTTGCGGCCCCGCAGGGCCGGACTTTGCATGGCGCTTACTTTTTCAGCGCATCGCGTATTTCACGCAGCAGCAACACGTCTTCCGGAGTCGCCGCGGGGGCGGCGGGCGCTTCCGCCTCTTTCTTTTTCATGCGATTGATGGTGCGGATCAGCAGGAACACCGCAAAGGCCACGATTACGAAACTGATGCAGGTGTTGATGAACATGCCGTAATTGAAGGTGACCGCGCCGGCTTTTTGCGCCGCATCCACGCTGAGGTACGGACCGGCTGTCGCGCCTTCGCGCATGACCAAAAACAGATTGGCAAAGTCGACTTTGCCGAGCAGCATCCCGATCGGCGGCATGATCATGTCTTTGACCAGCGACTCGACGATTTTGCCGAAGGCGGCGCCGATGATGATGCCGACTGCCATGTCGACGACATTTCCGCGCATTGCAAACTCCTTGAATTCCTTGAGCATGATGGATTTCCCTGGTTGATTTTTTGGGTTGTCGGTGCCGGCAGGCAGCCGCCGGTCAGCGGATTATGCAGCAGGAAGGGATTGAATTCCAACGCGTCGCCGGATGGTGAGGGCCGCGTTGTTATAATCCACACTCCAACTCTTCTAGGCATTCGCTGATGTCCACCCTGATTTGCGGTTCGATGGCCTACGACACCATCATGGTGTTTCGTGACCAGTTCAAAAACCACATCCTGCCCGACCAGCTGCACATTCTGAATGTGGCTTTTCTGGTGCCTGATATGCGGCGCGAATTCGGCGGCTGTGCCGGCAACATCGCCTATACCCTGCAGATGCTCGGCGGGGAGGCGCGCATCATGGCCACCGTGGGCGATGATTTCGCGCCGTACGACGAGCGGCTCCAGCGCCAGGGTCTCGTGCAGGATTACATCCGGCTGGTTCCGGGCACTTTCACCGCACAGGCTTTCATCACCACCGATCTCGACGATAACCAGATCACGGCGTTCCATCCGGGTGCGATGAATTTCGCCCATGACAACCATGTGGCCGATGCCAAGGGCACCAAGCTGGGGATTGTCGCGCCCGACGGGCGTGACGGCATGATCCAGCATGCGCGTGAATTTCACGAGGCTGGCATTCCGTTCATTTTTGATCCGGGACAGGGACTGCCGATGTTCGGCGGGCCGGAACTGGAAGAATTCGTGCGGCTTGCCGACTATGTCACGGTGAATGACTACGAAGCGCAAATGTTGCAGGATCGCACCGGCAAAAAACTCGACGAACTGGCGAAACTCGTCAAGGCCGTTGTTGTCACATTGGGTGCGAAGGGCGCGGTTGTGCACGCCGGCGGTAAACAGATCGAGATTCCCAGCGTTAAACCGGAGGCGGTGCTTGATCCGACCGGATGCGGGGATGCATTCCGCGCGGGTCTGCTCTATGGCTTGGCTGCAGGCGCCGACTGGGAATTGACCGGGCGGCTGGCATCGTTGATGGGGTCGCTGAAGATTGCCCGCCGGGGCGGGCAGAATCACCGGTTTGACCGCGCAGAGGCGGCGGATCGGTTCCAGCAGGCTTTTGGCATGAACTTGTGGTGACTGGAGAATCAAATATGGACAAACGGATGCAGATTGCGGCAGCAATACTGGCAGCGGCAATGCTCGCCGGGTGTGCCGAAGGACTTGGCGGCGGTTCCTATACCCGTGACGAGGCGCGCCGCGAACAGAATGTGCGGATGGGTATGGTCGAAAGCGTGCGCCAGGTGCAGATTGAAGGTACCCGCACCATCGTCGGCCCGGCCGCCGGCGCGGTGGTTGGCGGCATTGCCGGCAGTTCGGTCGGCGGCGGTCGCGGTTCGGATATTGCCGCCGTGCTGGGCGCGGTGGCCGGCGGCGTTGCCGGTCAGGCGATCGAGCAGGGCACGACGCGTCGAACCGGCGTCGAGGTCACCGTCAAACTCGACAATGGCGCGCTGGTGGCCATTGTTCAGGAAGCAGATGAGACCTTCAAGGCCGGCGAACGTGTGCGCATACTTTCAGACGGACGCACTTCCCGCGTCACGCACTGACGCGCCGCTGGAAGCCGGCGCCGATTTCACTGTCACTGATTTTTAACCGGTTCTTCACGGCGTTGTCATTGTTCGGCCTTAGCCTCGTCTTCGTCAAACAACGACTGAGACAGGCCCAATGCTGGACCAAACCCTTTAAGTTGCAGAAGCGCGTGCAGGCAATGGCACAGCACTGGCGGTGTCGTTCGCCCGTAGTCCCGGTGAGGTGCTCGAAGCCCAAAGGCTGCGTGACCGGGTGTTTGCCGAGGGAATGGGCGCGCGCGTGCCCGGTGCAGAACGGGGCATTGACTGTGATTTGTATGACGCCCATTGCGAGCATTTGCTGGTACGGGATACCGGCAGCGGCGAAGTGGTCGGCGCCTACCGGCTGTTGCCGGGCCCGAAGGCGCTCGAGATTGGAAGTTTCTATGCAGACAGCGAATTTGATCTGACCCGAATCCAGCATTTGCGTGATGCCACGGTAGAAATCGGCCGCTCCTGCGTGCACCCCGAATATCGTACCGGCAGCACCATCGCCATGCTGTGGTCGGCACTGGTCGCGTTTGCAGCGCTCCAGGACTATCGTTATTTGATCGGCTGCGCTTCATTAAACATGGCCGATGGTGGTTGTGCCGCGGCAAGCATTTACCGCCGGCTTGTCCGCACCCATCTTTCGCCGGTGGAGTATCGCGTGTTTCCGCACTGCGAATTGCCGATTGCCGCACTGGATCGCGATGTCGATGCGCAGCCGCCGGCGCTGATCAAGGGTTACCTCCGTGTCGGCGCTTACATCTGCGGGGCGCCGGCCTGGGATCCCGATTTCAACACGGCAGACCTGTGAATGCTGCTGCCGCTTTCCCGCATGAGCGCGCGTTACGCCCGGCACTTCCGGCATGCCTGATGGCCGGCGCGCTGCGCACCCCTATAATGGCCGCCATGAGCGGCCGTGAAACATCATCGCTGGCAATGCGCGGGCTGCGGCTGGCGCGAATTGTTTTGCATCTGCTGCACGGTTTGTTGACCGCGACGCTGTTTTTCCCGTTCTTTTCCAGCGCGCGATGCCGGCAGGAGATTGGAACGTGGTCGGCCGTGCTGCTGCGCATACTTAACATTCAGGTGCATGTGCACGGTGCGCCCGCGCGGGTTCGTCCGCTGATGCTGGTGGCCAACCATGTTTCCTGGTTGGACATTTTTGCCTTGAATTCTGTAAATCCGGTGCGTTTTGTCGCGAAATCCGAAATTCGCAGCTGGCCGGCCATTGGCTGGCTGAGCGCCAGAACCGGTACTCTTTTCATTGAGCGAGGGCGACGCAGCGACACCGCCCGTGTCAATGGTTTGATTGCTGAAGCGATGCTTGAGGATGAAGTGGTTGCGGTTTTTCCCGAGGGCACCACAACGGACGGCGCGCAGGTGTTGCGCTTTCACAGTTCGCTGCTGCAGCCCGCACTGATCGCTGATGCGGCAGTGCAGCCGGTGGCGCTGCGCTTTGTGCATAAAGACGGTTCACTATGTGTTGAAGCGGCGTTCGACGGCGACAAATCGTTCGGGCAATCATTGCTGCAGATCATCGCGTTGCAGGAAATCGATGTGCATCTGTATTTTCTGCCGCTGCTGGCGATGGATGTTCCACATCGCCGTGCGCTGGCTGACGCCGCGCACACGTCGATCGCTAGTCGCCTGATCCGTTGACGCCAGCGCAATCGCACTGAAAAACCTTTCGATCTTCCAGACGCACGGCGGTGAGCAGCCGTCCCCACACACATCCCGAGTCGATACCGAACAGGTTAGGGCGCAGCAACAACCCCAGTGCGGCCCAGTGGCCAAAAATCAGCGGCGTGTCTGCACTGGCCCGATCAGGCACGTCAAACCAGGGGATAAAGCCCGGCGGTATGTCAGTGAGCCCCGTTTTGTGCGAAAACTCCATGGCGCCGTCAGGTTTGCACAGGCGCAGCCGGGTCATCGCGTTGACCACGATACGCAGCCGGTCGTAACCCGCAAGACCGTCGTGCCATCGCAGCGGTTCGTTGCCGTACATGTGCTGGATGAAATCGCCGTAGTCCTGGCCCTGCAATATCGCTTCAACTTCGGCCGCCAGCGCCATGGCTTTGGCAATCGTCCATTGCGGCAGCAGCCCTGCATGAACCATGGCATAGCCGCTACCGGCATGCATCAGTTTCCGGCGGCGCAACCAGTCGAGCAGTTCGTCGCAGTCCGGTGCTGACAGCAGTTCGTCCAGGGTGTCGCCACGGTGCGGTTTGCGCACGCCTGCGGCCACCACCAGCAGGTGCAGGTCATGATTGCCGAGCGTGACAATGGCGCCATCGCCGAGGCTGCGGATAAAACGCAGCACCTGAAGAGTCTGCGGGCCGCGGTTGGCGATATCGCCGGCGATCCATAACCGGTCTCGCGACGGGTCGAAGGCGACGATGTCCAGCAGTCGCCTAAGTTCGTCATAACAGCCCTGAATATCGCCGATCGCGTAAGTGGCCATGGCCTGTTTGCCGGGTCAAACAAAAAAGGCGCAGCAGTGCTGCACCTTTGCGTTTTGAATGATGAAGTCGCTCGGCCGGATTATTTGGCCAAACCCGTGAGGTAATCAACGGCGGCTTTGATGTCCGCATCAGTCAGGCTGGCGTTGCCGCCTTTTGGCGGCATCGCGCCTTTACCCTTGATCACGGCAGCGTAGAGGGCTTCTTGGCCGTTTTTCAGGCGCGGCGCCCAGGCCGCCTTGTCTCCGGTCTTGGGTGCGCCGGCAACCCCGGCAAGGTGGCAGGCGGCACAACTTGATTCATAAACGCTTTTGCCTTTGGCTGCATCGCCGCCAGTCGCGGGCGCGGCGGCGACTGGCGCAGGTGCGGCAGCAACTGCAACTGGTGCAGCAACAGCCGGCGCAGAAGGTTCTTTCCAATTGGAGCCGCTCTGATTGGCCATGTAGACGATGGCGCGAGCAATTTCAACATCCGGGATGTCCGGATTGCCGCCGCGGGCGGGCATCTGGCGCACGCCTTTGATGGCGCTCGCGGTCAGTGCTTCGAGGCTGCGCCCCGTCAGCTTGCCCCAAGCGGCTTTATCGCCAATTTTCGGCGCATTCATCGCGCCAGTGGCATGGCATGCAGCACAGGCGGTTTCCACGACCGTTTTTCCGTCGCGCATTTGCTGCGCACCGCTGGCCGCAGCGATGATCACTTCACCGGCCGGTTTCAGGCGTTTGGCGATGGCTTCTTCCTGTGCGGCGGGCGAAGCGGTGGATTTTTTGGTGCCGGCAGCCATCTGGGCCAGCAAAATGATGACCACGACGGGCACCACAAATGCCAGCACGACAACGATAGCCAGCTGTTTAGGTGTTTTGATTGGCGAGGAGTGTTCCGTCTGGTGATGTTCGCTCATTGCGATGTCCCGGTGCTTCTTGGAAAGCGCGAATTATATCGGCATTGCCATGGCCGGTAAAACGCCCCTCCCGGGCGGCGTGGTAGAATCCTGCCCGCAACGCGCCCGTAGCTCAGCTGGATAGAGTACTGCCCTCCGAAGGCAGGGGTCGGACGTTCGAATCGTCTCGGGCGCGCCAATCTGGTACGAAGCTGGGCACCTCCCCCAGCTTCGCCTCTTTTGATAACGTGACGGCACGCGCCAAGGCACGATAGCTGCCCCGGATGTGCAACTCGTCACCCTTGAGCCGGATCTCTTCCACCAGCAGGTTCAGATAGGCCTTGCCGAACCCCGAGGTGGTATCGAGCAACCGGGTCCTCAGCGCTCGTGTGAATTTCTGGACATGGGCCGGCGTGAGCCTGTTCAGCGGGACATCCCATGAATCGCGCAGTGCGGCGCTGGCGACCACCACGTCCTGTCGGCGTGCCTGGAGCTTCTGCGAGCGCTCCTGGAGCCTTGTGTCCAGCGGCAGCAGCCCTTTTTCGACCGCTTCATACAGGCGCGCAATGCCGGCGTCGATTTCCTTCAATTCCCGCGTCAATTGCTGGAACCGGGCATCCTCCGCACTGCGTGTGGCGCGCTGACGCTTTCTTAATTCCCGGAACATGATCTCCACCCGACTGGGCGTAAACACCTTGTCGGCAAGGGTGGCAAGAACAATCTGCTCCGTCGATTCGCGGGCGAGGTTGCGGGCAGTGCAGCGGTGCACGCCGATACCCATTCGGGTGGTGCATTTGTAGTAGCGATAGCGCCCGCTCTTGCCCGTCGCCTGCGTCATGCTGGCGCCACAGTGCCCGCATTTCATCAACCCGATGAGAATGGCCGGGGACGCCAACTGTTGCCCCGGTATTCTGCTGGGGTGCTGGGCGTGTCGGCGCGCCGCAACGCGGTCGAAGGTCTTTTCGTCAACGATCGCAGGCACGTCCACCTTGATCCACTCGGCGAGCGGCTTGATCCTGGCCGTGCGACAGTCGTGGCGGTTGAAGTAGAACTCGCCCATGTAGACCCGGTCCGAGAGCACATCATGCACTTTCTGCATGCGCCAGGGTTTGCCGCGCAGGGTCATACCGTGGTCGTTCAGGTAGGCCGCTAGGTTTTTCATGCCCATCCTGCGACCGTGATGCCCTTGCAGATACAGGTCAAAGATCTTGCGTACCGTCTCGGCAGCCACCGGGTCCACTTCGAGCCGGCGCTTTTGCCGACCCCGCGAACCGGCAACCCCCACATCGACCACGCGGTAACCGAACGGCGCGCGCGAACCGTTCCAGTAGCCCTGCCGCGCGTTCTCCTTCATCGCACGCAGGGTGTGCTTGGCGTTCTCCTTGCTCTGGTATTCGTCAAAGAGGCTGAAGAGCTTGCGAGCCATCTCGCCGGACGGGTCGTCGCCCGTTTGCTGCGTGATCGAAATGACCTTCACGCCGGCCTTTTTAAGCTTTCTCTCGTAGAGCCCGAATTCGAGGGCATCGCGAAAGAACCGGGAGAGGCTATGGACGATGATGGCTTCGAACGGCGGCGGTGACAAACCCGCATCCCCGATCATCTGCTGGAACACCGGGCGGCGGTCATCGGTGGCCGTCGCCCCTGCCTCGACGTATTCCGAGACCAGGCAATGGCCTTGCGCCTTGGTCCACTCACGCAACTGGCGCAGTTGATCGGGAATGGAGAGATCGTTCTCCACCTGCTTGCCCGTGGACACACGGGCGTAGATCACCACATCCATAGCCTGGCTCCTCAGTTCTGGCTTGAGTCGGCCTCGATCAGCAACTGGCGAAGGAGGCCCGCGAAATGCGCTTGAATGAGATCGAGTTCCTCGCACGACACGGCGTCCTGCGAGATGTCCGGACTGAACTCGATCGAGACTTCAGGGTTCTGTGCTTGCAATCATGCTACACCTCCCTTCTTTGCTCAAGTGGTCCTGCCCGTACCGTGCCGTTCCGGCCGGGACGCATCAGCGATCGTGTCCAGATCCCTGATGAGCCCGGCTCTGCCGAATTCGTCCAGAATGAGCCGGCGAAACGCCTCGAACTGGTGTTCCGGGAGTGCGGCCTGCGCGATCAGCAGCACGCGGTTAAGCCGTGCGTTGACCAGCGGCAGAATCATCTCCCTGGTCAGCATGGCATCAACCATTGCGTATTCATGTTCCAATCCTCACCATTCCTGCAGCCGTTCTGCCTTGGCGTTTCCCACCGCGGCGTGCGCTTGCGTGCGAGTGATGCGCCGCACGCCCGCCCCCGTGGAAAACGCCCCTGTCGTTTCATGGTTACCTGTATTGCATCCATCTGTTTCGTGTTGTTGCAGTGCTGCGTGCTACGTTGGTGTCGGTTCCGTCTGGTTAGTGTTTCTGCCCAGCCCGCATGCGTCATGCATGTCGGACATCACAAGGGGCACGAGAGACACCGCTCCCGTTTTGTGCAGGGGTTTTGTTACTCGCCGGCGCTGCACAGCGCTTTGGTTTGGCGTCGATGTCGATGCCGCGCGGAGCGCGGGTTGCACCGAAGGTCATTCACCCAAGACCGAAGGGGGGCGTCGCAATGACGCGTACACTGATCCGTTAACGGGGATCACCCGGCGCGCGGCATTGCACCACGCGCGGTAACAGAGGAATGACCCCGCAAGGGGTCGTGAGAGGAGAACCTGAGGGACCGGCGCATGCAGGACGCATGGGACGGTCAAGGCAAACGACTCTTGCGCAGCGGGTGCGGCCGCCTGCCAACCATGGGCTGACAAACCGCAGCGGTGCGATGCAAGTGTTACGAACGGTGCCGTTTGGGGAACGGCAGTCTCAGACGGTGCGGTCGTTATGCTGACTGCAGGGGATGACGCGTATCTCCAAGTCTTGCGACTTGCCGGTTCTCAGGAGATCTGACCGGTTTCGGCGCTCTTGCGAGCGAAAGGCGATGCGTAACGGGCATCAACCGGGCTGACACAGCCAGCGTAAAACCTATTCAAATTCTGTTCCGCGCGGCGTCTATTGTGGTTCACCAACCCTTATCGGATGCCGCTGGAATAACCATTGACGCGCGGTCCGTAATTCGACCGGGCAGCAGTGCTGCGAGTTCCCAACGGCCGGCCCAATTTATAGCGACGCTCGACGCTTGCCGGCAATTTACTGTTTAAAATCGCCAGATTGCCAGTCGTCAATATTTTTTGCAAAACCTCTGCGCCACGGACCAACGCCAAGCGTCTTGACGGTCGTTCCTGATCGACTGAATTCAGAATATGCAGTCGTTCTGCAGTCCGATTGCAGCTGGTGTGCAGTCGGTGTAGCGCGTGTACTCGCTGCAACGGGGAATCTTTTCGATGAGACAGTCATCCAATGTTGTGGCACCCAACCTTGGCAGCATCCTGGTCTGCCCGACTGTCCCCGGAGACCGAACGTTTGGCGGGCGATTGCGCCAGGTGCCGGATATCGGATATCGGATGCGCCAGCAGGTCCGTCACTGAGTTCATGGCGCTCCGTCACTTGGAAAAACTGCGCCAGAACCCAACGCTGTCATGGGGTTACGCGCATCGTCACTACCAGCTCGCGCTGTGCAGTGACGATGCGCGTTGGCGCAGGCCGTTGTCGCAGAAATGCAGGGAAGACTGGCGCAGCCGGCGTTCTGGCCGGAGCGCTGGCTGCATGGTTCCCGACTATCGATCGACCTGCCGTACCAGATCCCCCATCCGCTCCGGGTGTTACCGGCGGTAACACTGCAGGCACCAGGACAGCGGTAAGCGGGCGCATGACGGCCTCACAGGGGTCTTGACTCCACGTTTTCATCGCTTTTATACTTATCACGTGAGGATATGGTAATAGATGCCAAAAAAGAGCGGCGCACATACGCTTGAATTCTTGCTGGGTTTCAACGGGCATGTGCACCGTTACGCTGGCGGTTATTGGCTGAAGTTTGAGATCACGAAAGTAGTAGCGAACGATGGAAAACCGCATGGACTGGACTACTCGTTTACCTTGCATGGTCCAGACAACCGGCGGCTGATCGGTTTTGACAATGCACACAGTGTTCCGGCCAAGGGGGCGCGGTTCAAGAAGCGTCCTAAAGCGATGGATCACTGGCATCGAACGGAAACAGACGAGGGCCGTCCATATGCGTTTAAGGACGCTGAAACATTGATTATTGATTTTTTCTACGAGGTCGAACGCGTGCTCACCGAGCACGGCATCCCGTTCGAGATCGTTGAAGTAACGGAAGGAGATCGCCCATGAAACATATCAAGATTCAAGGCCATGCGTCCCTGCGTGAGGAAATGAAGGCTGTTGCACGTGGGGAGAGGTTGGCACCGAAGGACGCCGGGGGCACGACAGTCGACTCTGTCGAGGCGCTGTTACGGTTGCTGACACCTCAGAACCGTGAGCTCCTGGCCATTATTCGGGATAAAAAACCGCAGTCAATTGCCGAGCTCGCGGAGTTGACGGGCCGCGCACAACCTAACCTTACACGCACCCTGGGCAAGCTTGTAGCCATTGGTTTCGTGCGGCTGAAGAATGTCGATCGTCGCAAGGTACCGACGACGACCATTCATTCGCTCCGGATCAACATCGATCCGTTCTCGCAGAACGATCGGCTCGAATTGGCGTAATAGCCGCTGCTGGCGCCGGTTGATGGGAAAGATCTGGAATTGAAACCGTCAGCAGTGCTGACAGTAATAGTTGTCACCAGTGACCTGCAAGCCGCGGGGCGACGTGTGCTTTGCCCCGACCAATAGCTGGGCAACCGCCAGTCACGCCCCGTCAACGACGCTCGCCTGCGCGCCGCCTTTGGCGATCCGCCCCATTCTTTGCCTCAACTCGTGGCTAATTCCCGGAAGCAGATCTGCCGGTAGCTGCCATTGATGAGAGACCGCTTCGTCCTGTCGTCGGCGGATACCGCCGCAGCCAACGCTGAAAGCAAGACAAAGGCTGCGACTTTATACCTGTTGGCTGTTCTCATGATCACTACTATCAGGTTTCCAATTCCACCAGCGCATCACACGCTTCGATATTGAGCAGAAGAGACTCGTGCATGACGAAAAGTGCGCCGCGCACGAAGTCTTGCTCCAGGCGTGGCAGCGCTTCGCCGATCCTGCGTGCCACCCATTGCTGTCCGCGGTTAAGGAATTGCAGCCGAGCCACTTTGCCCTCCACCGCCAGCGCCTTACCCAGAAAATCTCCGGTCGCTGCGCTCGGCGTGCTATTCACACCGCGGATCAAGTCCATCAGCACCACGCAGTTCTTCGCCTCGTCCCGCTGCACGGCGGCCAGCCGTTTCCACGTCAGCGTATCCCGCTCGTAATCGTTCAGGAATGCCGAAAGCACCTTCGCACCGGCTCGCTCCGCTTCCAGCAACTCATTGAGCAATCCGACCAGTTCTTCCGCTGGCATTACCTGCGACTCCCCAAAGTAGTCCGGCGCGATCTCGTGCGCATAACAGGCCGGCGAACTGTAGCCACTCGCCCCCTGCGTCATCCCTACGGCCATCGATGACGATCGGCGCTGGCGCGGCAAGCCGCGGCTTTGCAGCAAATCCCCGGCATTGTCCGCGCACGCCTCCGCATCGAGCGGCACCAGTTTTCTGCCTCCCGCGCGGTAAATGCCTGCTTCGGACACGACAAAATCCATCGGGATGTCGTGCCATTGCGGATGGATCGTGGGCAAACGCAACACCTCGAAGCTGACTCCAATCGTGAGCACGCGCCCCTGCAGGGCGGCCAGTGTGCGGTCGAAATAGCCGCCACCGTAGCCCAGGCGGTAGCCCTGCTCGTCGAAACCGTTCATCGGCACCACCATCACATCGGGTAGCAGCACCTCCGTGCCATCGGGAACCGGAATGTCATACACGCCAGGCCTCATCGGCGCGCTCGGCCACCATTTGCGGAACTGGAGCGGATGGGCCTTCTCGACCACCTCCGGCAATGCGGCTGTCAGTCCCTGCTGGCACCAATGTCGAACGACAAACCTCGCATCAAACTCACCCTTGTACGGCCAGCAGAAACCAACGACCGCGCCGGATGGCACCGCGAAACCCGTTTCCAGCAACGTCGTGATCCGTTCGCCCCAGGTCTTGCGTTGGGCCGGCGCAACAGCAACCCTCGCGGCGATCAACTCCCCGCGCTGCCCTTTGCGCCATGCCTTTATCTCGCTCCAGTTTTCCATGACCCTGGACTTGTCAGCAGCCTTAGTATTCCTCTTGGCCTTTGTTATTTACCATGGCCATGCGTTACCGCCCCGCTTATCGCGCGCGCGTATCCAGCGCAACCCCGCCTGCCGTCACGGCTGGCTGCGAATCTCGGCGCCCTGACAATCCGCGAACCACCCCCAGTGCCATCGCCAATGCGCCAACGATAAAGACCAAGTCGCCGATCGTGCGCACCCAGCGTAGTGTCTGCAGAAGCGGCTGCTGCATGAAGGCCTCGCTACGGGCATACCACAGGCCCTCGCTGACGCTGGCGTGGAATTGTATAAACCCGATTGGCAGCAAACTGGTGAAGATCATCAAGACCAGCCCGGCGTTCAGTCCCCAAAATGCGGTTTTCATCAGCCCGTCGCTCAACGCATATCCGGGCCGGATGTACCGCAGCACCATCAGCGTGAAACCCAGTGCCAGGAAACCATAGACCCCGAACAGCGCGGCATGCGCATGCACAGGCGTGGTGTTCAGCCCTTGCACGTAGTACAGCGAAATCGGCGGATTGATCATGAAACCGAATACGCCAGCACCCAACATATTCCAGAAGGCCACGGCGACGAAGCACATTAACGGCCAGCGCAAGCTCTCCATCCACGGCGCGCGCGCCTTCAATCGCCAGTTCTCCCAGGCTTCAAGGCCCAGCACGATCAACGGCACAACTTCCAGCGCGCTGAAACTCGCACCCACCGCCATCACCGGCGTAGTTGTGCCGGCGAAGTACAGATGATGGAATGTGCCGGGAATGCCGCCAAGCATGAACAGAGAGGCCGAGGCCAGACTGGCAGTCGTCGCCATCCGCCGCGACACCAGGCCGAGCGTCGAGAAAACAAACGCGAGCGCGGTGGTCGCGAAGACTTCGAAGAAGCCCTCCACCCACAAGTGCACCACCCACCAGCGCCAGTATTCCATTACCGAAAGGTGGGTGCGCTCGCCGTAGAAAAAGCCGGCGCCGTAGAACAGCCCGATCGCTCCCACCGAGGCGGTCAGCAAAGCGAGCAGATTCTTGTCGCCACCCGGCTGGCGCAGTGCCGGCACAATGCCGCGCAGCATCAAGCCCAGCCACAGCACAATGCCGGCGAACTTGCCGATCTGCCATAGACGGCCGAGATCGACGTATTCGTAGCCCTGGTGGCCTAGCCAAAAATTCCATTCCTTCGGCATGATCTGCGCAATCGCCAGGTAGTTGCCGATGAACGACCCCACGACCACCGCGACCAGCGCCCAGAACAGGATGTCCACGCCCAGCTTCTGGTATTTCGGATCCTTGCCTCCGTGGATCAGCGGTGCGAGGAAAAGCCCCGCGGCGAGGAATCCGGTGGCGATCCAGAACAGCGCGCTCTGGATATGCCAGGTACGCATCAGCGTGTATGGAAACCACTGCGAGACGTCGATGCCGTAGAACTGCTGCCCCTCGACAGTGTAGTGCGCGGTGAAACCGCCTACGAATACCTGAAACACGAACAGCGCGACGACAAGGAACAGGTACTTGCCCAATGCCCTCTGCGACGGTGTCAGGGTGAAGGCAGTCAACGGATCACTGGCTGCGGCCGCAGGCAGCGGCTCGTCGTGCCGGCGCAGGAATGCCCATGCCCATATCAAAAAACCAACACCGGCCAGTAGCACTACGATACTGGCGATCGACCATAGGATGTTCTCGGTGCTCGGCCGGTTGTCGATCAGCGGTTCATGCGGCCAGTTGTTGGTATAAGTCACTTTCGCGTCGGGCCGCTCAGTAGCCGCAGCCCAGGCGGTCCAGAAAAAGAATCTTGTGAGCTGTAGGCGCCGTTGAGCATCGGGCAGCGTATTTTCCTTCATTGCGAAGCTCTCGCGGCTTTTGCGCAGCGCAACGGCATCGGAGAACAGTTGATCGTAATAGGTAGCCGTCACGGCGATTGCCTTGGCACGCCGCACCGACACCTTGAGCACGTCGGTCTGCGGGTCAACCCTGTTGGAACGGTATTCCGTCTTGAGCTGCTCGCGCAGCACTGACTGGCGCGCAGCATCCAGCGAGGCAAACGGCTGGCCGTGTGCCTCCTGGGCCGCCAAATCCAGCCAGGCCGTTAGTTCACGATGCAACCAGTCCGCCGTCCAGTCCGGCGCCTGATAGGCTCCGTGCCCCCAGATCGAGCCAAGCTGCATGCCACCGACGGACTGCCAGGCTGTCTGCCCATCCAGGATGTCGTCCTTCGAGAACAACACCCTGCCCTCGGCGACAGTAACCTGAGCCGGGATCGGCGGTGCATGACGATAGACCTCGCTACCGTAATAGCCGAGCAGGGAAAAGGTAACCGCCAGCACGGCGATCAGCAGGAACCACAGTTTGCGATAAGGACCCACGGTGTAAATCTCGCTTTCTTCTATCGATGAATGTTGTCAGTGGCTGCGCCAGCGGACGACACTCGATCAGACCTGCGCCATCCGGATGTCCGGAGCGCCCTCGAACAAGATGTTGTTTTCCAGGTGGATATGCTGCATCAGGTCGTCGCGGAAGGTGCGCAGCCCGAGATTCAGCGCTCGCCAAGTGTTACAGGCATCACGTGGCAATGTGAAATCGCGAGTCAGTTCGGCAAGACGCTGAAGTGCTACGCCATGCTGATCGTGTTCCATGCGCATCACCGCAACCGGACCCGAGGCCGCGGCACCGTAGCCGCTACGGAGCATCGGAAACAGCACCTGTTCTTCCTTCTGCATGTGGCTTTCCAGTTCCTGGTGCATTGCCGACAGATGATCTGCAAGACCGGCGGGACAGTCCGCGCGTTCACCGTGCACCTGTTCAACCCGGCGTGCGAGCCGGATAAGCTCGAGCAACTGCTCGCGATGACGCTCGTGAAAGCGCTCGAGAATGTGGTCGATCAGCTCGGTCGGCGGTACCGCATTCCAGTCGCGTTCACCGGGCAGCCCGGAAGTCTGTAACTGCGCCAGCCGCTCGGCAATTGTCGCCGCATCCAGGCCGCGGGCTTCGGCCGCCTCGCGCAGGCTGTGTTTACCGCCGCAGCAGAAGTCGAGCTGATGTTCGTGGAACACGCGGGTGGCCCCAGCAATACGGCGCGCCAGTTGGCCTATGGGTTGGTCAATCAGGTTCATATCAAATCTCCATGAATGAAATACGACTGATGGTCTATATGCGAATTCCGTACCAGAAAATTAATTCATTAAATCAATGTATTATAATTATGATGGTAATATTAACCGCAATCTATTAGGGTATATAAAACCCTAGAAGGGTCGTATTTACCATGATTGATCATTTACTACTGGCCGATCTGATCGCCGAGTTGCCGTCAGCAGTCCGGTTGCAACGACTGGTCGGTACCCTGCGCACACACTTTGGCTGCGACGCCGTGGTGCTGCTACAGCTGGACAGTGAGCACCTGCGCCCCATTGCGGTCGACGGTTTGGTCCAGGACGTACTGGGCCGCCGTTTCGCAATGGGTCAGCATCCCCGGCTGGCCGCCATACTTGCCCGTCGCGGCGTGACCTACTTCGATCATGACAGCGGCCTGCCCGATCCTTATGACGGCCTGATTGATGCGCACCCCGGCGAACCGCTGCCTGTGCATGACTGCATGGGCGCAAGCCTGTACATCGAGGGGATGCTTTGGGGTGCCATCACACTGGATGCACTGCAGGCAACCACCTTCAACGCGGACACCCAGGCTGACCTGCAGCGGTTCACCATGCTGATCGAAGCCGCCATCCGCATCACGCGGCTGGAAACCGAGACTCGCGCGCTGCGTCTCGCGCGCAGCGCGCCGTCAGTCCTCACCGGGCCGCTGTTCGAGGACAGCAAAATCATCGGTCATAGCGAAGCCATCGGACGCCTCCTGCACGAACTGGAAGTCGTGGCCGACTCGGAATTGCCCGTGCTGCTGCTCGGTGAAACCGGGGTTGGCAAGGAGCTCTTTGCCCACCGGCTGCACCGGCTGTCACGGCGGCACGATCACCCGCTGATCCATGTCAACTGCGCGGCACTGCCGGAATCGCTGGCCGAGAGCGAGTTGTTCGGCCATGTCAAAGGCGCGTTCTCCGGTGCAGTGAGCGATCGACCAGGTCGCTTCGAGGCCGCCGAAGGCGGCACGCTGCTACTAGACGAGGTCGGCGAGCTGCCCCTCGCTGTGCAGGCCAAATTGCTGCGCACGCTGCAGAACGGGGAAATCCAGCGCCTGGGTGCCGATCAGCCCCTGCATGTGAACGTGAGGATAATTGCCGCCACCAATCGCAGTCTGCGCGATCATGTGCGCGATGGCTCGTTCCGTGCCGATCTCTATCACCGGCTGTCGGTCTATCCCATCCCGATTCCACCACTGCGCGAACGCGGCAATGACGTGCTGATGCTGGCCGGTCACTTCCTCGAACTGAATCGAGCGCGCCTGGGGTTGCGCAGCCTGCGCCTGTCCGTCGAAACCGAAGAAGCGTTGTGCCGTTATCACTGGCCCGGCAATGTGCGCGAGCTCGAACACGTGATCAGCCGGGCCGCGCTCAAAGCGGTCAGCCGAGGCGTGAATCGAAACGACATCATCACCCTGCAAGCCAACCTGATGGACCTCGACGGATTGGAATTTCCACCCCCGGCAGCGACGGTCGACACAACTGCGGCGGTCACCACAGCGCACGACGGCAACACACTGCGTCACGCAGTCGATGTTTGCCAGCGTCAAGCGATCCGCTCGGCCCTCGCGGCACACAATGGCCACTGGGCCCGGGCTGCCCGACAACTGCAAGTGGATCCAAGCAATCTGCACAAGCTGGCGCGACGACTGGGAATCAAGTCGTAACTGCGCACTGCGGCCTGGCGCCCGCGTCCACTGAATCAACTCTGAATCCGGGCGCTATCCATTGCTTGGAATCAGCTCCGATTCGCACATGCGCTCTCCTGATTGTGACGTGCTTGCGGACGTGAGCTCAATTCCTGCATCCCAAATCCAACGGCTGCTACCGAGCGAGTGCCGCATCCATAATGCGCATTAAACCTTGATGGTTCGAAAACGAACAAGTAACACAAGCAGCAAGGCAAACGCACTGCTCCAGGCTGCCGATGCAATCACGAGCAACAGTGAGGATCAAACATCGCCAATCCCGCCAACGGCCGCCAGCATGAAGAACAGCGGCTCGCCGGCGAACATCGACGCCGCGGCGGCAACTGCCATGGCGGCGAGCAGCCCGCCTTCGATGCGCGGCTGCACACGGGCGTCGAGCTTGCCGCCTTGCCGGTAGAACTGGCCGGCGACCGTTGGCGCGATGAGCCGTCCACCCATGAAAATCATCAGCAGGGCGAAAAGCAGGACCGCAACGGTGAGTATAGTGTGGCCAGCGGCGGTAAAGCCGGCGTGAGGTGCGAGATGAAATGCGATGCCGCTGACGCAAATAGCCATCAGCACCAACGGCAACGCCTGGTTGCGCAGCTTTTTTGCGGCCCCGAGCAGCCGCGGCGCAAGATGCGCGGCAAGCAGCGCAGCGAACACGATATTGGCCACGGCCGCCGTCAGGCTTTGCGGGGCAAAGAGAAACGCTGCCCGTGCGATCACCCACAGCCCGGCCAGCAGGGCGAGGCGCAGCAGAGGCATGGGGCCCAGCTGGTTGCCGGCGACCACGGCCAGCGCGAAGCCGAACAGCATCTCGTGCGTATGTCCAGTCGTAGACGCCAGCGCCGGCAATGCGCCCGTGAACCCGAGCATTGAGAACACGGACGCGGGCAGAACGAAAATCGCGTAGAGCGTCGCTGCCGGGAAGAAAACCGTACTGCCCGCGACGAATCGGCGCGGTTTTACTTTGCGGCCATGCACGTCTGGCCGGTCTGAACCCGCTTGATCGTTGCGCATCATTCCTGCAACTTAATAGGAAGTATGCCGGCGAACCGACGAATCCGATTTGGCTGCGTTCGTCCGCGCCGGGTGCGAGCGTTTGCCGGCACCCGCATCACGAAGAACTTCAGTCTGGCCACCAGCCGATCTGCTCCCGCGCGCGTTTGTGCGATGAACACGACACGCCACGCCATGCCATTTCATTGATCTTCTTGTCGTGGCCAAAATCAATCCCTTTCGCGTGCACGATAAGGCCATTCGAATCGGCGCTGGCGATGACCGCGATACATGAAAACAGTTACGTTGGCCTGGATTGTTCATCGCCGGCAAGCGCCGCCAGAGTCCGACGCGCGCGCGCCTGCAGTGCGCGGTAAGTGCGTTCCCACTCGCCCTCGCGCGGCGTCGTGTGCGCAAGCTGGCTTACCAATGCAGCAAGAACTTCCGTCCGCCGGCGCGCGAACGTCAACTGCGCGATCACCTCGTCGTGGTCGGAGGCGTACACGAAATCCGTCTTGCGGTCCTCGCAAATCCCGACACAAGGCTGCGCGCCCTCGATCCGCCCGCAGCCGATGCACTGCCATGCTGTGATGCGCTCGGTCATCGCGTTTGGTCCTTTTTCAAAGTGCACGGGTATCATCAGTAACTCCTGCTTCGCAACCTGACTGCCTGTTATCAGCAATACCAGTTCCCCCCGAACCGGAAATCCTGCGTTATCAAGCATGACGCCAAAGAAGATCGCGAAGTAGCCCAATTGATCAAAAATCGAGTAAATCTGTTCTGCGATTGCTTGCATAGGGCCTTTTGATCACCCGCGATTACCGGGGATTCTCTGCCATTGAAGCGACCTGGTGACTTGCCCCAGTTTTCAGGGTCAACCGTAACTTGATAGAATGGCTCTCGCCCGCTAGCGTGGAGCCCATGAAGACGAGCAGATTCACCGAAGAGCAAAATGGTCAAGATCCTACGGGAGGCGGACAAGATGCCGGTTCCCGAAATGGCCAGGAAGCACAAAGTCAGCTAGCAGACGATTTACACTTGGCGCAAGCGGGTCTCAGCTTCATTTGCAGCATCCTCTCTCGCCCGTTGGAGCATAGAATGTTGCGCTGACCGGTTGAATCCGCAGTCGAAAGCGGACATTCAGACCAAGTAATTGACTTCGCGCCAGTGCCCAGCTTTGCCCAGCTCGGGGCTGCGGTCAAACTGTGGAATCAATGGCAGGCATGTTAGAGCGCGCAGGATTGGAGCAATAAAGTTTTTTGGTTTCGCCCGGAGAATCGGACGCATCAATGCCCAACCAGACAATCCCATTCGTCACTGACAAACGCTTCGTACGTCGTGCGCGCGAGTTAAAAACCATAGGTGCCATGTTGCGCATGTATTGCCGCGCCCACGGACACCAGCCGCGAGCGCTACTGTGTGCAAGTTGCAACGAACTGCTGGAGTATGCGGGTCGCAGGCTGGAGCGTTGCGTCTTTGGTGATGCCAAGCCAACCTGCACTAATTGCCTGGTTCACTGTTACAGCGCGGACAAGCGCGAGCAGGTACGGATCGTTATGCGCTGGACGGGACCGCGCATGTTGAGTCGCCACCCCATACTGGGCATCCTGCATATCATCGATGGTCGGCGTCCTTCACCACGCCTGCCGGAAAAACCGAAGTAGCGCTAAGACCAGGTAAGGTTCAAGGCTGCGCGCGGGTGCGCAAGACTGTAATGCTTTGTGCGGATTATTTGATATACCGCTCACGCATCACGCGCGAGTTGAGCAGCAGACCCGCCAGCAAGCTCAATACCGCCACCACACCGAGTATCGTCGCAGCAAGCGCCCAGTTCTGCCCGAGGGCCTGGCGTTTCTCGATCAAGTGCCAAGCCGTGAACAGCCAAGTGGCAGCGGCGCCATAGGCGAGGACTTGCAACAGCACCAAGCTGTACCAGCGGCGGCAGAGGAAGATAAAAGGCATGGCGACGCAAATTGACGCAAAAATCATATTGCCTGCGCGCAGGAAATGCATGCTAATGAGCAGCGCGGCCAACCAGTACAAGGCGATGCGAAATAACATGCGTAAATCTCCTGATGCGTATAACTCCAGCGTTCGCGTAAACATTGCAGGCGCGCGATAATCCCTCTCACTGCATGATAATCCTTTCCCTCATTTTCGACGATGAGGATTTTTGAGTATCTTTTATTAAAATGAGATAGATATCACCGCTCCCAATTTCTAGAGCAATCTTTTCAAGATTACTGTAATCACCAGCATCACTTCCTTTAACTAACACACAGCAGTAAGACTCTTTACGCCCTTGCAGGCATTGCTTGCAGGGGCTTTTAATTTGGAGATTCCCTATGTCAGAACACAGGCGAGCCTATCGCCGAGTAACCAAAGCATTACGCCTTGCGCAGTCCGGCGAGGCCGACAGTATCGTGGCCGCAGCCAAGGAAATCCTGGCCACACGCATCAAACACGGCGACGCTTTGAACTCCCCTACCGCTGCGATTACCTGCGGCTGCTCCTGCACTGCCGGGAGCATGCCCTTGAGGTTATTTTGCAGTTAGATACCGAGGGCACGCTTGATCACCTGCTTATCAACACTGAAACGGGAAAGCCCTATACGACGATCATGAGGATTTGGACGCGGCCGCGGAAGAAGGCAGGATTGCCGCATCTGCGAATTCACGGCCTCCGGCATCAATAAGCTTCGTTCTTGGTCAATAGCGCGAGGACACTGTATGAGGTCCAGAGTATCTCGGGTCATAGCGACGCCAAAGTGACTCAGCGGTATGCTCATTTGAGCGCCAAGGCACTGCAGGAATCCCAATGCAGACGCCAAATATTGGGGAGCGTTTCGGATTTTGACCTATTTCTTGTTTGAGTCGCCTTTTGTGATAAGATAGTAATCAATTACTATCTTACGGGGGCCTCTCGTGAATACCAATCCAAAGCATCTGCCGGCCAGTGAACGTCGTGCCGTGACTGTCGAGTCCGTCGTGGCGCTTGCTGGTTCACAAAACCCAAACGAGATAACGACTGCGGCTATCGCTAAACACATGAACTTGACCCAGGGTGCTCTGTTTCGGCACTTTCCGAACAAGGAAGCCATTTGGCACGCGGTCATGGAGTGGGTAGCAGAGCGCCTATTAGCCAGAATCGATCGATCCGCACAAGGAATCGAGTCGCCCTTGGCAGCCATGGAGGCGATGTTCATGAGTCATATCGAATTCGTGGTCGATCACCCCGGCGTGCCTAGGATGATGTTTGGCGAGCTTCAGCGTGCTGAAGCGACACCGGCCAAGCGCATGGTTCAGACCTTGATTCAGCGCTATGGCGAACGCTTGCATCGTCTCATCGACAAAGGCAAGGCCAGCGGCGAGTTGCCGCCTTCACTTGACAACGAGGCGGCGACAACGCTGTTCATTGGCACGGTCCAGGGCTTGGTCATGCAATCGCTGCTGGCAGGTGATGTGGGGCGTATGCACCGTGATGCGCCGCGCGTCTTTGCGATTTATCGACGCGGCATAAGGAATACATAATGAATAAATTACCCTTGCAAGGCCGCACCCTGGCGCTGCTTGCCGTCATCATTCCATTGCTGGCGCTCTTCATCTATGTCGGCCTGCAATCAGGCCCGCTCGCTCCGGTCGCGGTAACTGTTGCAACCGTGGAGTCTAGGGCAGTCACGCCGGCGCTCTTCGGGATTGGCACGGTGGAGGCCCGCTACACCTACAAAATCGGGCCCACGTTTGCAGGGCGCGTCAAGCGTCTGGATGTGCATGTGGGAGATCAAGTCAAGGCCGGACAGGTGCTCGGTGAAATGGATCCGGTCGATCTCGATGATCGAGTCCGCTCACAGGGATCGGCATTCAAGCGTGCGGAAGCGGTTCTGCGCGAGGCGGAGGCCCGGCAAACCTACGCGCAAACCCAAGCGCGCCGCTATGAGCAATTGTTTGCGGTACGTTCGACCAGCGAGGAAATCGTCACAACGAAGCGGCAGGAACTGCAGATCGCCGATGCTGCCCTATCCGCCGCTCAGGAAGACATTGCCCGGGCACGCTCCGACCGCGAAGGACTCGTCGCGCAGAGGAGCAATCTGAGCCTGATCGCGCCGGTCGACGGTGTAGTCGCCGTGCGCGATGCCGATCCCGGCACGACCATCGTCGCAGGCCAAGCCGTGGTGGAGATCATCGACCCCAAGAGCCTGTGGATCAACGTGCGTTTTGACCAGATCAGCGCATGGGGGCTCTCGGGAGGACTGTCGGCACGTATCGTCCTGCGTTCGCGTGGCGGCCAGATATTGGAAGGCCATGTGCTGCGGGTGGAACCCATGGCCGACGCGGTGACCGAGGAAACGTTGGCCAAAGTGGTCTTCAATGCCATCCCGCAGCCGCTGCCCCCGGTGGGGGAATTGGCCGAAGTCACGGTTGACTTGCCGACGCTCCCGGCCGCTCCATTGATCCCCAACACTGCTGTCCGGCGCGACGGTGACAAAGTTGTGGTCTGGCAAATCGTTGAGGGCGATTTGCGTATCACCTCGGTCAAGCTCGGTGCTTCTGACCTCGATGGTTACGTGCAGGTGCGCGAAGGGCTCAAAAATGGGGATCAAGTTGTGGCGTATAGCGAAAAGACAGTCACGGTGAAAAGCCGCATCCAAGTGGTCGACCGCATTCCGGGAGTCTCAGAATGATCAGCCTGGCCGGCCGCGACATTATCCATGGCTGGGGAAAGTTCGTATTCACCGGCATCGGTCTGGGCTTGCTGATCGGCGTCACCTTGGTTATGGCAGGGGTGTACCGGGGGATGGTGGACGACGGCAAGGCGCTACTCGACAACAGTGGTGCCGACCTTTGGGTGGTGCAAAAGGACACGCTGGGTCCCTATGCGGAGTCGTCCAGCCTCAACGATGACGTGTATCGCACCATCCTCGCCATGCCAGGAGTCGCCCAAGCAGCGAACGTGACCTACCTGACCATGCAGGTACGCAAGGGCGAGAGTGATGTCCGCACCATGGTGGTCGGCATCGCGCCCGGCGCATTGGGGGCTACCCCCGGATGGCCTCCTTATCTCGTCGCTGGACGTCAGATCACGCGAGGTCACTACGAAGCGGTGGCCGACATCGCCACCGGCTTCAGGCGTGGCGACGTGCTGAAAATCCGCCGTAACCGCTACACAGTCGTGGGGCTGACCCGGCGCATGGTGTCGTCCAGCGGCGACCCGATGGTATTCATTCCGCTCAAGGATGCCCAGGAGGCTCAGTTCCTCAAGGACAACGACGCCATTTGGCAAAGCCGGCGTCGCACCGAAGCCAACCCAGCCTTCAATCGACCCGGTGTTCCAGGCTTGCTGGATGCCGTTATTGCCTCGCAGAGCACCAACGCGTTCGTAAATGCAGTACTGGTCACACTGAAGCCTGATCATGCACCGGACGAGGTGGCCGAATCCATCCGGCGCTGGAAGCGTTTGACGGTCTACACCCGGGCGCAGATGGAAGACATCCTCGTCGGCAAGCTGATCGCCACATCGGCCAAGCAAATCGGCATGTTCCTGGTGATTCTGGCCATCGTCAGCGCAGCCATCGTTGCCTTCATCATCTATTCGCTGACGATGGACAAGATCCGAGAGATCGCAGTATTGAAGCTCATCGGCACGCGCAACCGAACCATCGTTGCGATGATCATGCAGCAGGCACTCGCCTTGGGCGTGATCGGCTTCGTGGTCGGCAAGATCACCGCCACCTTCGCCGCGCCCCTGTTTCCCAAGTATGTGCTGCTGATGCCATTCGACTCCATCGCCGGCTTTTTCGCCGTGCTCGTGATCTGCGTACTGGCCAGCATTGTCGCCATTCGCATGGCACTCAAGGTCGATCCGGCAGAAGCCATTGGAGGTTGAAATGAGTGGCAAAGGCATTCGCATCGAAGGTTTGAAAAAACGTTATGGCGAAGGCGAAACTGCTGTCGATGCTCTGAAGGGCGTGGACATGCAGGTGGCGCCTGGCGAGGTCGTCGGCTTGGTCGGCCCTTCCGGCTCGGGCAAGAGCACCCTGCTCAAATGCCTGGGCGCGGTAATTGATCCGACCGCTGGTCGCATGACGCTGGGCAATGAAGTGATCTACGACGATGGCTGGAAAGTCCGTGACCTGCGTGCCTTGCGGCGCGACAAGATCGGTTTCGTATTCCAGGCGCCGTATTTGATCCCGTTTCTCGATGTCACCGACAACGTGGCGCTATTGCCGATGCTCGCAGGTATCCCGAATGGGGAATCGCGCGTGAAGGCACTGGAACTGCTTACGGCCCTGGATGTGCAACACCGAGCGCGCGCCATGCCATCGCAACTCTCCGGCGGTGAGCAGCAACGGGTTGCGATCGCGCGCGGACTGGTGAATCGTCCACCGGTGATCCTGGCCGATGAGCCCACTGCCCCCCTCGACAGCGAGCGCGCCATGGCTGTGATCCGCATCCTCAATGACATGGCCCGGAAATTCGAGACCGCCATCATCGTCGTCACCCATGACGAAAAAATCATCCCCACTTTTAAGCGCATCTACCACATCCGCGACGGCGTGACCCATGAAGAAGCTGGCGAAGGGCGGGAATTCGAATGAGAGAACGATTTGATTACAGGAGAACTTCATGACCAACCGCAAACACAGCCAAGCATCTGAAACTATCACCCTGGCTGCTGCGAGCAGCGACGGCAAGACGGTGATCCAATCATTCGCCCGTGTGCAGGAAAGCTGCTTGGGCTGCCACCAAGCTTTCCGTAAACCTTTCGTGGAGCATTTTTATGGAGCACGCTAAAACATGCCAGAGCCCCATCAGCCCCGAAAGGCGGCTTGCGGTAACTTGCCTGGTAGCTGGTCTGGTCGCCGCTGGTCTGGCCGGCTGTGCCGTCGGTCCTGATTTTCAGCGTCCCACCGCACCTGATGTGGCTCGCTACACTGCAACATTGGTGGCTGACAGAACCGCGTCCGCACCCACGCAGTTTGGCGAAGCACAACGTCTAGTCGAAGGGCTTCCGATCGAAACGCAATGGTGGCAAAGCTTGGGTTCATCCGCACTCGACGGGTTGATCGACGAAGCTTTCCATGTCAGCCCGACGCTGGCGAACATCAGCGCCAATTTGCGACAAGCGCAGGAGCTTCTTGCCGCACAGGCGGGCTCGACGCAATATCCACAGGTAGATGTCGCACTGGGATCTCAGCGCCAGCAAATGAGTCCTAGCAGCCAAGGATTGAGCGGAGATGCGCGTCAATTCAGCCTGTACAACGCCAGCGTTGGCGTGCATTACAACCTCGATCTGGCTGGCGGCAACCGGCGGGCACTCGAAGCCTTGGCTGCTCGCGCCGACTACCGTCGCTTCGAACTGAATGCTGCGCGCCTGACGCTTGCCGGAAACATGGCAACCGCTGCCATCGCTCGAGCACGCCTCGCCGCGCAATTGGAAGGCACTACTGCCATCTTGGGCATGCAGGATGAGCAACTGCGTCTAGCCCATGAACGTGTGCGTATCGGTCAGGCCTCACCTGATGAAGCGTTGAGCCTGCAAGCTCAGGCGGAGCAAACGCGGGCTGAACTGCCGGCGCTGCGCAAGCAACTGCAACAAACCGAACATCTACTGGCGGTGCTTGCCGGTCGTGCCCCGGGCACGGGTGGCGTCCCGGCCTTCACTCTGGCAGATTTCACTCTGCCCGTCGAGCTGCCGCTCGTCGTGCCCTCGGAACTAGTGCGCCGCCGACCGGATATCCAGGCGGCCGAGGCGTTGTTGCATGCTGCCAATGCAGACTATGGCGTGGCGGTCGCCAAGCTTTACCCACAGATCAACCTGAGCGCCAACCTTGGCTCTCAAGCGTTGACCACCGGTGCCCTGTTCGGTGGTGGCTCGGCGGTGTGGGGCCTGGTTGCGCAGCTCATCCAGCCTCTTTTTAATGCAGGGCTACCCGCAGAAAAAAGGGCAGCGCTCGCTGCTTTTGATGCTGCAGCAGCCAATTACCAGAGCGTCGTATTGGAGTCTTTGCGAAACGTCGCCGACACCCTGCGCGCGGTGGAAAACGATGCACAGACCTTGACTGCCCTCGCTGCCGCTGATACGGCTGTACAGGCATCCTTGCAGTCGGTCGAGCGGCAATACCGGCTGGGTGCAGCCAGCTACCTGCAACTGCTCATCGCGCAGCAACAGGCACAGCAAATCCGGATCAGTATGGTTGCGGCCCAGGCACAACGCCTGGTCGATAGCGTTGCTTTGTATCAGGCCCTGGGAGGTGGTGTCAGTTAAGGCTATACACTAAATGGGTGTCAAATATCGCACCATAATCGCTGTACGGTGGGGCAGCTCCTTCTTCTAAACGTTTGCTGATCGTGGATCGCACATTTACGTTTTTGGATGGCGCGTAAAAGCGACCGGCCCCTGCTCGGTTACCCAAACAGTATCCTCCGCGCGCACGCCGAAGTGCTCGCGATAGATGCCGCAGTTTCCGATAGCAAGCACCATGCCGGCAGCGACCTTCTCGACCTTCTGTTCACCGTGGATCACGGCATGGCCTCCGGGAATTGGCGCTTCCTCGTGCTCGATGCCGACACCGTGAAACACAGGCCGCAGGAATCCGTCACCGAATCCAGCCTGCTCCAACGAGGCAGCCATTGCCTCATCTATGCCCATCAGCGCAGCACCCGGCACCGCCGCTGCAATACCGCGCTCCTGCGCTTCGAGGTAGGCCCGCAATGCGTTCGCAGTTTCCACCGCCACGGGCTCGATGAGAAAGGTTCTACACAGATCCACCGTATAGCCAAGCGCAATCGGTGCGAGATGCACCTGGACGACTTCGCCGGCTTCTATAATCTTCGGCGAAGCTGGACCGTGCGCCATCGCCGAACGCCACCCCGACGCAACATAGGTCGCCGACGACCAGCCCTCGGCACCAGCTCTACGCATCGCGAATTCGGCTTCGCCGGCAATATCACATTCGCGCACGCCGGGCCGCAACGCGCGCGCTGCAGCAGCCATCCCCTCGTCGGCAACGTGACCAGCAACCTTCAGGCACTCAATCTCGGAGAGATCCTTGAACATTCGTAGCTGCGATGTGATCGGACTCGCAGAGACGATTCTGGCTTGAGGCAGAATATGCGACGTGAAGACCTCGTGGAGTGCCGCGTCGAAGAAGTTCTTCTCGAGCGCGATGGTTGATTGCATCAGGTTCAATGTGTGCAGTACATCGCGAAAGCCATGGAAAAGCTCCTCTTCACTGCGAAAGGCCCGAATTTCGGTGGCAACGGAGGATCTGCGAACGCTTGCCAGATCGCACTCAGGCACTGCGACGATGCACTCCATCTTGCGGGTAAATAGCGCCAGGGCACAAGGCCGCCCGTCGCCCGTAAAATAGGCGAGGTTGGCCGGCTTCATCAGGAACAGCGCATCCACGCCCTCCTGCTCCATCAGAGCAACCGTGCGTTTCCAGCGGGACTGGTAGTCGATGCTCATTGCGCATTTCCCATCTTGGTAGTTGGCGGCACGAGGGACTCGCGCCGGATCTCGCCCATCTCGTTCGTGCATCGCCGTGCAATGCAAAACGAGCACGCGGCCCAAGGATACATGCGCTCGGTTGCGAGAGAAGAGGCTCTGTACTTCCTGTGGATCACCGCTTGTGACCTAAGCCAGAGATCATCCACAAAAACGAGGTAACTCCGAACCCACCATGCGCTTGGCTCAATGGCTGTCGTGGGCTGCACCAGACTTGATCAGTGCGTGAAGTTTCTCCACGTAGTGGGTGAATATCACGTAGGACGCAACGAACTCACGTCCCGCGGCCACGCTGCTGTCTGCACGCTTCTGCTTCTTCAGGGTGTCAGCAAACCGTTCCTGGATTCCCTTGGTCATGGCGTTGCTCAGCACGTCGGCCAGCTTGTTGACTGAGCCGCTTTCCAGGGCCTTGTCCGCCAACGCGACAGCCGGGTCGATTGCTACCCCTGGCTTCAGACCAGTGTATGGCGCTCCTTCTCCGGCACGATGAATGCGGACCAGTGTTTCGAAAAAGTACAGGTCGGCGAGTTCCTTCTCCGCAGGCCCCTTGACTCGAACCGCCAGAGTTCTCTGAAACGCTGCCTTGATCTCCGCTTCCTCCTTGGGACGCACCCACTTGAGCACCGGCGTTACATCACGCTTTTCCAAGGCCATTCTCGCCGTTCCCACCACTGGGCCATCGAGAGTATCGCAGTGCGCGCTCGCTACCGCGCTCCACCCCGTTACCACCACCGCAATTATCGATACGGCAAAGTATCTTGCGCATTTGCTGTTCAAATTTGTCATGATCGTTCTCCGTATAAATATGCGAAGTGAAACATACGGGTAATACAGGAACGATAATCGCGCTGCACAGCACAGTAATCTGTTCGTTACCGTACACACCGGCAATGAAGTACTTGTTGTGACGATCCTCGCAAGAGCGCAACACGTATACAACCAGTTTGAACGCGAGTTTATTGACGGCGGGAATTCGATCAAAATCCACAAGATCTCATACACTTAGAGGCATATCCGGTCTCGGCCGCAAAATGCTTGCTAACAGCAGACGCAGAACGACTACTTAGGAGAGGGCCGACTAATCGCCTGGTGTCGGAAGCCGGCGTTCAGGGTGTAGAAATTACTTGCTTCCAGTGTCCATTTTTGCCCAGGTCGGGGAGCCAATCCGGTACAGATTCGAGCACTGATTTAGCGCAATTTCCCCCGATTATTGGCTTAGCGGCGTATTATTCCCGGGTAATGTATACGTCGGCCCCTGTGTTCCCTGGCGAGGGGGAGCACAAGGGGATATTTCCCCTTGCGCTGTAGCAGGCCCTCAATGCTGATGAACGGTTGCCGCGGTTTCCGGGACTTGGCCATGAGCCGGCTTCGCGGCCGCTTCGTAGATGCGCTCGACAGTATGGATGTACTTGACATACGCATTCACGTAATCTTGTCCGGCCGCAACGTCGTCAGCCTTGAAGTTCTGCTTCGCGATTACGTCTTTGAATTGCCCCCCCACACTTTTGTGCACCGCGTGTGTAAGCAATTCCGCCAAAGGCTCGACCGATCCCGTTTCCAGCGCCTTGTCGCCGGCCACCACCGCCGGCCCAAGGTCGCGGCCCGCGGGTTTTATCCCGGTGTAAGGCGCACCTTCTCCGGCGCGATGCACTCGCACTAGGGTCTCGAAGAAGTAGCGGTCAGCCAGTTCCTTGGCCGATGAGTTCAACTGCCTGACTTCGAGCGCCTTGCGAAATGCGTCCTTGATCTGCGCTTCGTCAGTGTGCCGCACCCAGATTAGCACGCGATTCAAGTTCCCGCTGTCGAGCGCTTGTTGTGCTGATTTGATCACGGGCCCGTCTTCGCCGTCGCAATGCGCCGATGCAGGACCCGCCGCGAACAGCAGGGCCAACGAGACAGTCGCTAAGGCCGCAGCTTTAGCAGTGATTTGATAATATTTCATGATAATTAATTCTCCAGTGTTAGTTACGGACTTCGTTCTCATCCGGGATGCACCGCGATGGGCGGAGTATCTCGGCCCGGTCCCGATTCGACCGGGTCCTAGTCATTAAACGAAGTCGTGAGGGATTTGTTCCAGGATTTTTCTTAAACCTCACCGCGCGCGCCCGATCGGGCACGCTTGTGCGCGATTAATCGACCTTGGTGTAGATCAGCGTACGTGCAGTTGCTGCGCACCGCTAGCTTGCTTGAGCAGAAGGTCCGCAAGGGCAGTTCGCTGCTCCGGACTCAGCATTTCTCGCTCCTTCAGCAATTGCGCGATGACATTGCGCTGCTGTGCCGCCTGCAGCGCGAAAATCGAAGCGCGCTCGCGCTCGATGAGATCTGCATCGGGCTGCGTCGAAAAAATCTCGCGCACCAAGCGCTCGCGGTGGGTCTGGATGTCGCGTCCGGCGTCATTCAAGGTCTTGACGAAATCCCGCTCCATTACATGCCAGCGCTCGCGCTGCGTGGGATCGAGCTTCAAATAGTCCGGAACGCGTTCATGGCCCATGCCGAAAAATGTAAGCTCGGTCGCGCCTTCCGCGCGCCAAGCCTGAAACCATGCGCCGGCGAGTACGCCCGCATTGACGAGCAGCGATAGCACGAGCAGCAAATGAACCCAGTAGCGTTTCATGTCAGCGCCCCGTCGCATTACAGACTTGCAGGCCCGGGCACAGGGCGCCCGGAGGAATCGCAGTGAATGCAGCCATCTGCAGCGCTGCAGGTTGCTCCGCGACTTGGGTCCCAAGCATTAGCGCACTTCCTAGATAGGCTCCGACCGAAAGTGAGAGCACGCCACCAAACGCGGCCGGCGCGACCGGCCACCAGTACCAACTCTGCGGCCGCAACTTCGGCTCGGTCTTCGGGACGACTGCGGCGGCAGCGATGCGCCGGTCCACCAGAGACGCAAAGTCGACGCCGGGCGCAACATCGGGCAGTGCGGTGAAAGTGGTCCGCAATTGCCTGAGCTCGGCCAGCAACGACGCGCAGATAGCGCAACCCGCAACATGCGCATCGAGCGCATGGCGAACGGATCCAACCAACTCATCGTCGACCAAAGCCGAGAGTGCCTCGGTTTTTGGGCATTTTCCGGCATCGCTCATGGCCCGCTCCTCGCGTGAATTTCGATCAGGGCGACTCGCGCACGCGCAAGCCGCGACTTCACCGTCCCCTCGCTCAGCGACAACACGCGTCCGATCTCCTCGTAAGACATTTCTTCCACCTCACGCAACAGCAATATTTCTCGGTGCTCCGGCCTCAGCTTTTTCAGGCTCGCTTCCAGTTGCCGCACTTCCTGCGTAGCCTGCGCCTGATGCTCCGGATCGGGCTCGGAACTCGGCGCATCGAACGAGTCCTCCAACGGTACGAATTCGACCAGCTTGCGCCGCCGCAAAGCGTCGAGCGCAGCATTATTGGCGATCCGAAACAACCAGGTGCGGAACTGCGCCTCTGGTTGCCATTGCGGCAGCGCCTGCCAAGCTTTGACGAAAGCGTCCTGCGTCAACTCCAGCGCGTCGTCGTGCGATCCGAGCATACGCAGCAAATAGCGGTAAACGTGATCCTGATGACGCCGCACCAGCTCGGAAAAGGCTTTTCGATCACCCGCTTGCGCGCACCTTACCCAGTCTTCGTCACGGCCATCGGAAGCCAGCACATCGATTACCTCATCTTATAAACGTATGGCGGCAGAATAAGTTCCCTCGACATCATACTTCTTTACTACTTCGCTTTGGGTCATCAGATGTGCTCAGCCGTGCTGACGCTCGCGCGCGAGTGAACAGTGCGCACCTGTCACTTCAGGAGGTGCGCGCCGGTGGTTGTGGACGTCGAGCGCCTGCTTTCCGAAAGCCTATCCGTCCACGCTATATGACGATTCCTGCCGTTCAGAGCACAGAAATAGCCTCGCACCAGTGCCCGCTTTTGCCCTGATTGGAGATCTGACAAAGGATCGAACCCCCTTTGTTACAATATCGAAACAACCTCGCGCCAGTGCCCAGCTTCATCCCCTTTTGCGCGCCAACTCACCTCTACGCACGCCAGCCCATGCCCCCACCCGTAGCCTGCGATGTACTGATCGTCGGTGGCGGCCACAACGGCCTGACCTGCGCCTGCTATCTTGCCGCTGCCGGCCTTAAGGTTCGCGTGATCGAACGCCGATCGGTGGTGGGGGGCGCCGCAGTCACCGAGGAATTCCATCCCGGATTCCGCAATTCCACCGCCAGTTATACCGTCAGCCTGCTCAATCCACAGGTCATTCGCGATCTGCGCCTGGCCGAGCATGGCCTGCGCATTGTCGAACGGCCCATTTCCAATTTCCTGCCGCTGTCGGATACCGAATACCTGAAGGTCGGTGGTACGCTGGCAGCGACCCAGGCCGAGGTCGCCCGTTTTTCTACGACTGATGCCGCGCAGTTACCGGCGTACTACGTGATGCTGGAACGGGTGGCGGAAGTGTTGCGAGAACTGGCCCTGGAGACGCCGCCCAACGTCGGCGGCGGGCTGGGAGACTTCCTGGCGGCGGTTAAAACAGCGCGGCGTTTCCGTCGGCTTGACATGTCTGCCCGACGTGACGTGCTGGACCTGTTCACCAAAAGTGCCGGCGATCTGCTGGATTTCTGGTTTGAGTCGGCGCCGATCAAGGCGGCATTCGGTTTTGATGCCATTGTCGGCAACTTTGCCAGTCCTTATGCGCCGGGGACCGGATATGTTCTGCTGCACCATGTATTTGGCGAGGTGAACGGCAAGCGGGGTATCTGGGGTCATGCCATCGGCGGCATGGGGGCGATCACCCAGGCCATGGCCGCGGAAGCGCGCGCCCGTGGCGTGCACATCGACACCGGTGCCGAAGTTGTCAATGTCTGCGTTGATTCGCGCGGCGCCCAGGGCGTGCAGCTGAAAGATGGACGCGTGATCGAAGCGCGGTGCGTGGCTGCGAACGTCAATCCGAAGCTGTTATATCTCAAACTCATCGACGCCCCGGCGCTGGAGTCTGATTTCCGGCGGCGCATGCAGGCCTGGAAATGCGGCTCCGCCACGTTCCGCATGAACGTCGCCTTGCGTGAGCTGCCCGACTTCAAATGCCTGCCGGGTATTGAGTCCGCCCAGCATCACCAGTCCGGCATTATCATTGCGCCGTCGCTGGCTTATATGGAGCAGGCCTATTTTGATGCGCGCACGTACGGCTGTTCGCGCGCACCGGTGGTGGAATTGCTGATTCCGTCGACTGTTGACAATACGCTGGCACCGCCCGGGCAGCATGTAGCGAGCCTGTTCTGCCAGCATTTCAGCCCTGATCTTCCAAACAACCTTTCGTGGGACGACATCCGCGAAGAAGCCGCCGATCACATCATCGATACCGTGACGCGACATGCGCCAAATTTCAAGGATGCGGTGATCGCGCGCAAAATATTGTCACCGCTGGATCTGGAGCGCGAGTTCGGATTGACCGGCGGTGACATTTTCCATGGGGCACTCACACTCGATCAATTGTGGACTGCGCGGCCGGTGTTGGGCCACGGCGACTACCGTTCGCCGGTAAACCGTTTGTATCTTTGCGGTGCCGGTGCGCATCCGGGCGGCGGCGTCACCGGCTTGCCCGGACGCAACGCCGCGCGCGAAATCATCCGCGATTTCAAAAGTGGTCGCATGAAGGAGAAACGCGCATGAGACGCTGGTTGATTGCGGCTGTAACCATCGCTGTGCTGCTGACCGGCTGCGGCGGCGGCACGCCGAAAGTGGCGAAACTGGCGGCCACGGATGTGGTGCTGGCTTTCGGTGACAGCCTGACCTATGGGACAGGCGCGAAGCCGGAGGAGAGTTATCCCGCCGTGCTTTCACAGCTCGTCGGCAGGAATGTAGTGCGCGCAGGTCTTCCCGGAGAGCAAACCGCCGGCGGGGTGCTGCGTCTCCCCGGTGTTCTTGATGAGCATCGGCCGCGCCTGGTCATCGTATGCCTGGGCGGCAACGACATGCTGCGCAAGGGTGCGCCGCAGAATATCGAAGCCAATCTGCGGGCGATGCTGAAAGAGATCCGCAGCCGTGGCCTGGATGCGGTGCTGGTCGGTGTGCCCGCCCCGGGGCTTATTACCAGTGCACCGGAGTTTTATGAAAAGCTGGCTAAAGAGTTCGGCATTCCCTACGAAGGCAAGATTGTCACCAGAGTGCTCTACAAGTCCGAGTTGAAATCCGATCCCATCCATCCCAATGCAGACGGTTACCGGCAGATGGCGGAGGCTATCGCCAAACTGCTGCGCGATGCCGGGGCGGTTTGACGCATGAGCACCCGCAAACTCTCGGCGGCGCGGCTTACGTTGACGATGTGCGCCGCAGAAGCGCTGTCGATGACCGGCTTTGCTGCGTATACGACGCTGCTTCCGCAGTTGCAGCGCGAGTGGGGGCTGTCCAATTCCGAGGCCGGCGCAATCAGCGGTTTTCTGTTTGCCGGTTACATGGTTTCGGTTCCGGTGCTGACCAGCCTTACCGATCGCATGGACTCGCGGCGCATTTATCTGCTGGCCTGTATCGTCGGCAGCATCGGCGCCGCAACTTTTGCCGCAATGGGCCAGGGTTTCTGGAGTGCGGCGTTCGCCCAGTTTCTGATCGGCGCCGCGCTCGGCGGCACCTATATGCCGGGACTCAAGGCGCTGACCGATCATCTGGAAGGTGCGGCGCAGTCACGGGCGACAGCGTTTTATACCGCCAGCTTTGGCGTGGGGTCGACGATTTCGATTCTGGTGGCTGGCAAGCTGGGTGCGACACTGGGCTGGCAATGGGCGTTCTGGTTCGGTGCCATTGGCCCGGTGCTGGCCGGGTTGGTGGTCACGCTGGCGGTGCCGATGGGGCGCGTTCGGTCCAGCGAACATCACACAACCGCACTGCTGGATTTTCGCCCGGTCTTGCGCAATCGCAAGACTTTGCCGTATGTGATCGGCTACGCTGTCCATAATTATGAACTGTTCGGACAACGATCATGGATGGTGGCTTTCCTGGTGTTTTGCGCCGCGCTGCAGCCAGCGCATGCGCCCATGGCCTTGAGCGCGGCGACGCTGGCGGCGATGATCAACCTGCTGGGGCCGGTGTTCAGCATTACCGGCAACGAGATGGCGTTGCGCTTTGGCCGTCAGCGCATCATTTTCCTGTTCATGACGCTGTCCGGACTGATTGCCTGTCTGATCGGCTATACCGCAGCCTGGCCCTGGTACGTGGTCGTTTTACTGATGATGGTGCATTACGGCGCGATGCTCGGCGACTCAGCCGCATTGACTTCGGGTGCGGTTGCCAGTACGCCGCCGGAGATGCGCGGGGCGATGATGGCGGTGTATTCCTTCATGGGATTCAGCACCGCATTTCTGGCGCCTCTGGTGTTCGGCATGACACTGGATCTTGCCGGCGGCAACCAGAGCGTCACTGCCTGGGGGCTGGCTTTTGCCAGCATCGGCATTTTTGGCGTTATATCGCCGCTGGCGCGATGGATGTACGCCGGCAGGGGTCGCCACCATGAGTGAGGTGACATGTTAACCGCGCAGAATCTGCACTGCGTGCGCGGCGGACGCCGTCTGTTTGAGAATCTTTCATTCGCGGTGCCTTCCGCCACGTTGTTGCGGGTATCCGGCGCCAACGGCGCGGGCAAGACCAGCCTGCTGCGCATGCTCTGTGGGCTGCTGCTTCCCAGCGGCGGCGATGTGCTGTGGCGCGATGTGCCGATCCGGCAGCAGCGTGAGGCCTACTGGCGTGAATTGCGCTACATCGGTCATCTCGCCGGGATCAAGGACGAGTTCACAGCTGCAGAAAATCTGATATTTGCTGCCGCATTGTCCGGGGTCAACATTACGGCGTCCATTGCGCGCGCGGCACTTGAGCAATTGGGGTTGGCGCGCTTTGCCCACATTCCGGTGCGCATGCTGTCTCAAGGGCAGCGCCGTCGAGTGGCGCTTGCCCGTCTGGCGTTGCCTGATACGACTGCTGCACTGTGGGTGCTTGACGAGCCGCTGGCAGCGCTGGATAACGATGCGGCAGATTGTGTTATTTCGCTGATTGACGCGCGCCTGGCGGCAGGCGCCGTAGTGGTGATGACCAGCCACCAACCGTTCACGGTTGCCGCCGAACTGCGTTCGATCACCATACCGGTATAGATTTCATGTCGCTCTGGACACTCATCGTTCAACGGGATCTGCGCATTGCCTGGCGCCGGCGTTCTGACGCCTTGTCATCGCTTTTTTTCTTCATTATCGTCGTCAGTCTTTTTCCATTGGGTGTCGGCCCGGAACCGGGAACGCTGCGGCTGATGGCGAGCGGCGTTTTATGGGTGGCTGCATTGCTGGCGACACTGTTGTCGCTGGGGCGGCTGTTTGCAGCTGATCATCTGGATGGAACGCTGGAGCAGATGCTGCTGGCCGAAGAGCCGTTATGGCTGGTGGTCGCTGCCAAGGTTTGCGCGCATTGGCTGACCAGCGGTTTGCCGCTGGTATTGTTGTCTCCACTGATGGGCTTGCAATTTGGGCTTCAAGCCGAGGAAATTGCGGTGTTGACCGGAGCATTGCTACTGGGCACACCGGTGCTCAGCCTGATTGGCGCGATTGGCGCTGCGCTGACGGTCGGACTGCGCGCGGGCAGTGTGTTACTGGCGTTGCTGGTATTGCCGCTGTACATCCCGGTTTTGGTGTTTGGCGCAGCCGCCAGCGGCGCCCATGCGTCCGGACTCGCGGTAACGCCGCATTTTTCAATTCTCGGCGCCTTGCTGCTGGCCAGCATCGCACTGGCACCCTGGACCGCGGCATTGGCCCTACGCATATCAATGGAATAACCGGTTTGTTGATTTAAATCATGGAGACAGGAAGCGTTCTTGTACTATCCTGCGACATCTAAAGTACTATCCTGCGACATCTAAAACCATGGCCTGTTTTGCCTTATGATGCCGGGCGTATCGACTTTGGTCTTGACACCCCCTTATTTGGAAAAACTCGGTAACCGTCTTGTCCGCAATCAACTGGTTCAAGTATTCTTCTCCGCACAGCTTTTATCCGCTGGCCGGCCGCATGGTGCCGTGGTTTCTGGGGGCAGCGGCTTTGTTCGGGATCACCGGGCTGTACGTGGCTTTTTTTGTTGCGCCGACCGATTTCCAGCAGGGCGAGTCCTACCGTATCATTTTCATTCATGTGCCTGCGGCCTGGATGTCGATGTTCATTTATCTGGTGATGGCGGGATGGGCCGGAGCGGGTTTGGTATTCAACACCCGTCTGTCGGGAATGATGGCCCGGGCGCTGGCGCCAACGGGTGCGATGTTCACATTTCTGGCGCTGTGGACAGGTGCGTTATGGGGCAAGCCGACCTGGGGCACGTGGTGGGTGTGGGATGCGCGCCTGACGTCGGAATTGATCCTGTTGTTTCTGTATATCGGTTTTCTGTCATTGACCGCCGCCATCGAGGATGACCGTCGCGCCGATCGCGCGGGTGCCGTGCTGGCACTGGTTGGTGTGGTCAATATCCCGATTATTTATTTTTCGGTGGTGTGGTGGAATACCTTGCATCAGGGCGCATCGGTCAGTTTGAAAAGCGCGCCCAAGATGGCAACCACCATGCTGCTGGGCATGTTGTTGCTGGCAGTGGCGTTCTGGTTGTACAGCCTCGCCGCAGCAATGCTTCGGGTAAGGTCTATTATTCGCGAGCGGGAACCGCGCGCGGCAGCGGAGGACTAAGCATCATGCAATGGGGCAGTTGGGCGGAGTTCTGGGCGATGGGTGGTTACGGTCTTTACGTGTGGGGTTCCTTTGCGGTGACGCTGGTGTGTATGGCCGGCGAAATGACGAGCCTTGTTCTGAATGAGCGGGCGGCGCAGACGCGCAATGGAGAACAGGCGTGAAGCCACGGCATAAACGGTTCATCGCGATCGCCGCGGCTTTGCTGGCTCTCGGCGGCGCCGTAGCGTTGGTGCTTAACGCCTTTCAGAGCAATCTGGTGTTTTTTTTCACCCCGTCACAGGTCGCCAGCAAAGAGGCGCCGGTCGGCCGCAGCTTCCGTATTGGCGGGCTGGTGCAGAATGACAGCGTGGCCCGCGACAAGGACGGTGTAACCGTGCGATTTGCGGTGACTGATACGGCACACACGATCCCGGTAGTTTACCGCGGCATCCTGCCGGACCTGTTCAGCGAAGGCAAGGGTGTGGTTGCCCAGGGACGGCTGGAGGCAGACGGCATTTTCCGTGCCGAGCAGGTGTTGGCCAAGCACGATGAAAACTACATGCCGCCCGAGGCGGCCGAAGCGCTCGAAAAAGCCCATGGAGGCAAGAAAAAATGATTCCGGAACTCGGCCATTTTGCCTTGATCATTGCGTTCTGCCTGGCCCTTGCCGGCGGTCCGCTCGCGTTGTTCGGCGCCGCTACAGGAAGGCAGAGCTGGATCGGTTTTGCGCGACCGGCTGCGCAGGGTCAATGTGTGTTTGTGATCATAGCTTTTGCCGCGCTGACCTATGCCTTTGTCAGTAACGACTTTTCGGTTGCATATGTCGCCAATCATTCCAATACGGCATTGCCGCTGCAGTACCAGGTGGCCGCAGTGTGGGGTGGCCACGAAGGCTCTCTGCTGCTCTGGTTGCTGATGTTGTCGTCGTGGATGGTGGCTGTCAGTTTGTTCAGCGGTCATTTACCGGAGCAGATGTCGGCCCGTGTGCTGGGCGTGATGTCATTGATCAGTGTGGGATTTCTGGCCTTCACCCTGTTTGCTTCCAACCCGTTTGAACGGCTGTTCCCGGGGCCGGCGGAAGGGCGAGATCTTAACCCCTTGTTGCAGGATCCGGGCATGGTGCTGCACCCCCCGATGCTTTACATGGGCTACGTCGGATTTTCGGTGGCTTTTGCATTTGCGATGGCTGCGTTGCTCGGCGGCCGACTGGATGCTTCATGGGCGCGCTGGTCGCGTCCGTGGACGACCGTGGCGTGGGTGTTCCTGACCATTGGCATTGCATTGGGCAGCTGGTGGGCCTATTACGAGCTGGGCTGGGGCGGCTGGTGGTTCTGGGATCCGGTAGAAAACGCATCCTTCATGCCCTGGCTGGTTGGTACTGCACTGATGCACTCCTTGATCGTTACCGAGAAGAGGGGCAGCTTCCGCATCTGGACCGTGCTGCTGGCAATCTGCGCTTTTTCAATGTCTCTGCTCGGAACTTTTCTGGTTCGTTCCGGCGTACTGACTTCAGTGCACGCCTTCGCGACCGATCCCAAGCGCGGCGTTTTCATCCTGGCGTTTCTGGTGGTGGTGATTGGCGGCTCATTGCTGCTGTTCGCATGGAGAGCACAGACCGTACGCGGCGGCGGCAGCTTCGACACCGTTTCGCGTGAATCGCTATTACTGACCAATAATGTGCTGCTGATGGCCGCTGCCGGCGCGGTCATGCTCGGCACACTGTATCCGTTGTTTCTGGACGCATTGGGCCTGGGCAAACTGTCCGTCGGGCCGCCTTATTTCGAGGCCGTTTTTGTGCCGCTGATGACCCCGGCGCTGTTTTTGATGGGCATTGCACCGCTGGCGCGCTGGAAACAGGCCGCGTTACCGGAACTGCTCAAGCGCGTACGCTGGGCATTCGGCATCAGTCTGGCGACGGCACTGCTGCTGCCGTTGACACTGGGTACTTGGCAGCCACTGGTGGCCTTCGGCCTGCTGATGGCGCTGTGGATAGTATCTACCGCCGCAGTCAATTTGCGCGAGCGCTTGCGGCCGGGCGCCGCCGGTTCGCTGTTTTCCCGGATACGTATGCTGCCCGCCAGTTATTACGGCATGCTGCTTGCGCATTGCGGTGTTGCCGTGTTCATCGTCGGCGTCACCATGGTTAAGGGTTATGAAAGTGAACTCGATGTGCGAATGGTTATCGGCGACAGCGTCGCCGTTGCCGGTTACGACATCCGCTTCGATGGTGTAAATGATGTGCAGGGCCCGAATTATGTCGCTGCACGGGGAACGTTGACGGTACTGCGCGATGGCAAAACCGTGCGCACGCTGCATCCCGAGAAGCGGATTTACCTTGCTCAGCGCATGCCGATGACCGAGGCGGCGATTGATACGGGCTTCACGCGCGATCTGTATGTCGCGCTGGGCGAGTCCGTCGGTGATAACGCGTGGACCGTACGCGTTTATTTCAAACCTTTTGTGGACTGGATCTGGGGCGGTTGCCTGTTGATGGCGCTTGGCGGCTTTTTGGCGGTCATCGACCGGCGTTATCGGGTCGGCGCCATGGCGGCGACTGCAGCGGCTTCAGCCGCTGCCACTGTATAAAGGAACAAAGTGGCGCGTTATCTGGTTCCTCTGGGCATTTTTCTGGTGATCGTGGTTTTCCTGGGTGTCGGGCTCGGACTCAATCCGCGCCAGGTGCCTTCGCCGCTGATCGATCGTCCGGCACCGACCTTCAATTTGCCGCAGTTGCATGCCACTGACCAGCGCATCAGTCCCGAATCGTTGCGCGGCCAGGTATGGATGCTTAATGTCTGGGCATCGTGGTGTGTTTCCTGCCGTCAGGAACATCCGGTGCTGGTGGATCTGGCCAAGTCCGGCGTGGTGCCGATTTATGGTTTGAACTACAAGGATCAGCGCGACGAAGCGCTGCGCTGGCTGCAGCAGTGGGGCGACCCCTACAAGCTGTCGATCATGGACCCCAAGGGCACGACCGGTATTGATTACGGGGTTTACGGCGTGCCCGAGACCTATGTGATCGACAAAGCGGGAATCATTCGCTACAAGCAGATCGGTCCGCTGACGCCGGAAATTCTGCGCGATACCATTCTGCCGCTGGTGCGCAAACTCAATGCATAAAATCATCTTGTTGCTGGTACTCATCGCCGGCTGGAGCGCGGGTCCGGTGGCGGGGGGGCAAGCCAAACCGGTCAGTGAAGATCCCGTTCTCGAGCAGCGGGTGATGCACCTTGCCAATGAGTTGCGCTGCCTGGTATGCCAGAACCAGACCATTGCCGACTCACAGGCTGATCTGGCGGTTGATTTGCGCAATCAGGTCCGCGAGCAGTTGAAGCAGGGTAAATCCGAAGAAGAAATACTGGCTTATATGGTCGAGCGGTATGGCGATTTTGTGCGCTATCGACCCCCGGTGAAAATGCAGACGCTGGTGCTGTGGGTTGGCCCGTTCCTGCTGCTGGCCGGCGGCATGTTTGTGCTGCTGCGCTTTATGCGCCGCCGGCGTCAGCTCCCCGAAAGCGATGCGGTATCCCAGAAACGCCTCGATGAGGCTGCGCAGATTCTGCGCAGCAAAAAGGATGGTCGATGATTACGTTCAGTATCGCAGCGGCAGTGTTGATCGCAGTTGCCATGCTGTTTGTGGTGCCGCCGCTGTTGCGTCGCCGTAGCGGGCGCAGTGACGCCGGACCCGATCTGGCGATTTATCGCGATCAGATGGCAGACCTCGAGCGCGACCTGCAGTCTGGGGCGCTGGCAGCGGATCGCTACGAGCAGGCGCGCACGGAGCTTGAACGCCGGCTCGCGGAAGAACTGGAATCTGATTCGACGCCTGTTGCTGCGGCCGGCGATGGCAAAGTCATCACCGGAATCGTAATTGCCGGCTTGCCGCTGCTGGCCGTTGCGCTTTATCTGGTCATCGGCTCCCCGCGTGCGCTTGATCCGGTTCAAACAACGCCTGATGCAGCCGCGCATTCAGTCACGGCAGAGCAGATCGAACAGATGGTCGCCAAACTGGCGCAGCGGCTCGAAACTTCACCTGACGATCCGGCAGGGTGGAGCATGCTCGGTCGGTCGTATTCCGCTCTGGGGCGTTTCAAGGAAGCTGCCGAAGCGTTCGGTCGCGCAGTCCAATTGATGCCCGCGGAGGCGCAACTGCTGGCGGATTACGCGGATGCACTGGGCATGGCCCAGGGACGCAGCCTGAAAGGAGAACCCAGCCGCATCATCGCGCGCGCACTGGCTGCTGATCCCGATCACCTCAAGTCGCTGGCGCTGGCCGGCACCGCTGCGTTCGAAATCGCTGACTATGCCGCGGCGATCGGCCACTGGGAGCGGCTGGCGCAGAAAATTCCCCCTGACAGCGAGTTCGCACAATCCATTGGTGGAAGTCTCGCACAGGCGCGGCAATTGGCTGGTGGCGCAGTACCTGCCGCAAAAGCGCAGTCGTCCCCGGCGGTGGTCGAGCCGGTGATCCGCGGTACGGTGCGTTTAAGCCCGCAGCTGGCCGCGAAGGTATCACCGGATGACACGGTGTTTGTTTTCGCGCGGGCGATCAATGGCCCGCGTGCGCCGCTGGCAGTACGGCGGTTTCGCGCGGCGCAGCTGCCGGTTGCATTTGTGCTCGATAAATCCGCGGCAATGTCGCCTGAAATGTCGCTGGCGCAGCACACCGAGGTTACAGTCGGTGCACGGATTTCAAAATCGGGTAGTCCGGGATCGAAAAGCGGGGACCTGGAAGGCATTCGCCAACCGGTCAAGGTCGGCGGTTCGACAGGCATCGAGATTGTGATCGATACCCTCGTGCCCTGAGCGGGGCCGCGTCCGGCGTCAGCGCTGTCCGGTGTAGAAATCCGGCCAGCGTTCCAGCACCGCCGGCGCGTCGTCCTTGTAGATGTGGCAGGAGTTGATCTGGTAAGGTTTTTTGGTGACGGGTTTGCCGGCATTTCGCGCCTCGCGAGCGCGACCAGTGGCCTGGAAGGCCGTAGTGCCCAACGGGCCCAGCAGTTCAACCAAATGTGTGCAGCCAAGCACCCCGCCGACACGCTCATTGATGGCCTTGCGCCAGCCGGGGCCGATGCTCAGCCCGACCAAATTCTTGAAGTTTACAGTGATGTTGCTGCAGTGTTCATAAGGACTGCTGTCGGTAAAAGCTTCGACGTCATGAATCTTCAAGTCCAGATCAATGGTCAGGCGCAGCCACATATTATGTACCGGGTCGCCCGGCTGCCGCTCACGGCCGCCGTCGCGGCGTGAGTGCACATAGGTCTTGGTGTCGACAAGGTGGCCCTCGATGTCCCACAGGCCGTCTTCGCGCTCATACCCTTTGCATTCGACGGCGCGGGTGTGTTTCAGCGTGCGGGGGGCGGGGGCGGGCAACGGCATGACGCGGACTCCGGTTTCAGGGGGTAGATTGGGCTGCGCTGCGGCGTATCGCCACGGCGGCAAGCACTTCTTTTTTACGGGCACTGGGATAGGTGGCCCAGTAGGTGATTTCGTCGAGCGTGCGATGACAGCCGACGCACAGGTCCTGCGCATAATCCATCAGGCAAACATGTACGCAGGGCGAATCGTCCTGCTGATCGACCGGCTCCGCCATCACGCAGCCTTGGCGCGGATCGCTCGTGCGACGCGCGATAACGTCGGACGTTGCAGAAAATCGCAGATGTAATCGCCGGCGGCGATCAGCTTGTTCATGTCGATGCCGGTTGCGATGCCCAGCCCGTCGAGCAGATAGAGCACGTCTTCAGTCGCCACATTGCCAGTGGCGCCTTTCGCGTAAGGGCATCCGCCCAGTCCCGACACAGAACTGTCAAAAGTCGCAACGCCGCATTCCAGCGCTGCATAAATGTTGGTCAGGGCCTGACTGTAGGTGTCATGAAAGTGGCCGGCCATCCGTTCGATCGGAATGTGCCTAGCCACCGCTTCAATGACCCGGCGGGTTTTACCCGCGGTGCCGGTGCCGATGGTGTCGCAGATGGTAATTTCGTAGCAGCCCATCGCATCCAGCGCCTGGGCAACATGGACCACCGCAGCGGGATCGACTTCGCCTTCGTAAGGACAACCCAGGCAAACGGAAATGTCGCCGCGCACCCGCAGCCCCTGCGCGATGGCGGCCCTGGCGACCGCTTCGAAGCGGGCGAGACCCTCGTCGATGCTGCAGTTGGTGTTGCGTTTCGAGAAACTTTCGCTGGCTGCGCCGAACACCACGACTTCTTCCGCGCCGGCGGCAATGGCGGCCTCCAGACCCTTCATGTTGGGCACCAGCACCGGATAGTTCACCCCGGGTTTGCACCGGATGCCCGCCATGACTTCAGCGTTGTCGGCCATCTGCGGCACCCACTTCGGCGACACGAATGCGGTGGCTTCGATCATCGTGATACCGGCATCCTGCAGACGGTGAATCAATTCGATTTTTACGGCGGCCGGAACCGGGGCCGACTCGTTCTGCAGACCGTCGCGCGGCCCTACTTCGAGGATGCGTACTGTTCTCGGCAATGCCATCGCGGGATCTCCGTTCGGTCGAGCGCGCAGCGCCTGACTCAGCGTTTTTTACTTTTTTTGGCGGCGGTTTTGCCGGCCTTGGGCGCTTCCGTCCACGACGGTTTGCGCTTCTCCAGGAACGCCGTCAGGCCTTCCTGCGCCTCGGGCGTTGCCCGCAGATCCGCGATGATTTTTGATGTGCTCGCAACAATATCGGGCCCGATCGGGCTGTGCGCACCGTCAGGGATCAGCTGTTTGACGGCATGGACGGCACGCGGGCCGCTCGAATACAGCTGACCGAGCATTTCGCCGACGCGGGTCGCCAGTTCTTCCTCTTCGACGATGTCGTGGACGAGGCCGATGCGCCAGGCTTCCGCCGCATCGAATTCTTCACCCGACAGCATGTAGCGCCGCGCCTGGCGTTCGCCCATGGCGCCGATGATGTACGGACTGATCATCGCCGGGATGATGCCGATTTTCACTTCGGACAGTCTGAAGGTGGCGGTGCGCGTGGCAATGGCGATGTCGCAGGCGGCGATGATGCCGCAACCGCCGCCGCGCACGGCGCCGTGAACCGCAGCGACTGTCGGTTTGTTCAGCGCATACAACGCATGGAACATGCGTGCCGACTCGGTGGCGTTGCGATGGTTCTGCGCCTTGGTGAACTTGGCACTTTTGCGCATGTGCGCAATGTCGGCACCGGCGCAGAAGCTCTTGCCTTCGCCGGCAATAACCACGGCGCGAATCGAATCATCCCGGGCGATGACTTCCAGCACCCCGGTCAGCGCAGCGACCATTTCAGGATCAAAGGCGTTATGCACATCCGGGCGGTTAAGGCTGACGGTGACGTTGCCGTATTCGTCCCGCTGGGTCAGCACCCGTGCGCTGGCGGTGGCTTTGTTCATAATCTGTCCTTAAATCGAGGTCGGTGGTGGAGTCGGGCGGGCTGCGGGGCGAAGCGTACCCGTGTGCTGTCGGCGGTGACGCCACTGCGGGCGATTATACGCAACGGCGTCATCACGGGTGCCGCGGCTTCCACCGTGTGGATCGGGTTCGATCAGACTGATGGCGTCATCACGCTTTAGCGTGGTCTGGCAGTGCGGCGGCGTAGAGAGCCAGCATGTTGGCATCGAAGCAGGCAAACACAATGCGCTCCAGTTCGGCGGTCTTGTAGTCATTGCAAACGCGCACCGCGATTGCGACCGCTTCAGCTGCTGGATAACCATAGACGCCGCAGCTGATCGCGGGGAACGCAATCGAACGCAAATGGTGTGCCGCTGCCAGTGCGAGGCTTGCGCGGTAGCAGGAAGCGAGCAGCTGCGCTTCATCGCGCTGGCCGCCGTGCCATACCGGCCCCACTGTGTGAATGACATGCCGGGCTGGCAGACGGTAGCCGTGGGTGATTTTGGCTTCGCCAGTGCGGCAACCGCGAAGTCCGCGGCATTCCTCCAGTAATTGCGGGCCTGCAGCGTGATGAATGGCGCCGTCAACGCCGCCGCCGCCGAGCAGTGTGGTATTGGCGGCATTGACGATGGCATCCACGTCCAGTGTGACGATATTCACCTGCAGCGCTTCGAGCGTTGCGCGCCTCGTCCTGGACTGCGCTAACCGGTTTACCAGGGGCCTTTGGCGAGCCACTGTTCGATCTGCGGAAGTCGATCCGAACCCCAGAACGGTTCGCCATCGAGGACGAAATAGGGTGATCCGAACACGCCGCGCTCAATGGCCGCATCGACTTCCGTTTTCAGCCGCTCTTTGAAGGCCGGGTCGTTAAGCGCCTGCGCCACGGCATCCTTGTCATGTCCCAGCTTGGCGGCGACGTTGATGGTGATTTCCGGGTTGGAGATGTCCCGATCTTCGGCAAAATACGCGCGGTAGAGCGCCTGCGCGAGGACTTTTGCGGCGTCGGGATCGCGATCATGCAGCCAGTAATAGGCGCGACAAGGCGCCGCAGTTGCGATCGGGAATTTGCCCGGCATCTTGAAAGGCAGCTCAAACCAGCGCGCACAGCGCTTGAGGTCGTGCACCGCGTAACTGCCTTTGAGCGGAATGGTGGTCAGCGGTTGTTGCCCGGTGATTTTGAATACGGCCCCGAGCAGGATGGGGCGCCAGATCGAAGTGCGGCCATACCGGGCAGCCAAGGCATCGATTTTGGCCGCAGCGAAATAACCGTAGGGTGAGGAAAAGTCGAAATAGAATTCCAGGGGGCGGGCCATGGGTTCCTTCGGATCATAAAAGCCACGTTGAGATCGGATAGGTAATGTTCTTATAAATATATGTTTTTATTAAATAAAATACAATTCCGTTGACGTAAACGTAAGTTCTGCTGCAGAGCTATGTTGATGATGTTTTGGGGTCGGTCTCAGCCAGCAAGCGCTGGCATTGGGTCGCGAAAAAATTGATTTCGTTGAGCATGACCCCGACATCTTCACGTTGCTGTTCCAGTTGCGAGCGACGACGCTCCAGCTTGACGGCAAATTCCTCCAGTTGGCGCCGTTCGTCGTTGGCGAGGTCGTACAATTGGAACAGTTCACGCAATTCGCTGAGCGAAAATCCCAGGCGTTTGCCCCGGAGTGCGAGCTTGAGCCGGACACGGTCGCGGTGGCTGTAAATGCGATTGATGCCGTCGCGCGTGGGCGTGACCAGCCCCTGATCTTCGTAATGGCGCAAGGTTCGTGTAGTTACGCCAAACTCCTGCGCGAGTTCGCTGATGGTGTAGGTTTTGCTCATTGTGCTATGCAGCAGTGGCAGGTAACATTGATTCAATGATGTATAACATTGCTTTTACGTAAACGTCAAACTAAACCTACGAATCCTGTTTCAACCCATTGTCAAAATTAGAAATTAAGGTCTTGCGATGACTTCGAAACCGAAACCCCAGCCCGAACAGCAGCCCATGGATCCTGCCGTCATGGCAAAACTGTACGCCGACATTGCTGAAAAAAGCGGCGCGCTACTTAGCAAGTTCATGACCCGTGCGACCGGTCAGGGCATGCCGGAAATGAAAGATGAGTTGGGAATCGCCAAGGCTTTTTTTGATGCCTGGGGTCAGGTGTTCGCGGACCCGATGCGCGTGGCCGATCTGCAGATGAAGTTGTGGCAGGACTATCTGTCGTTGTGGCAGAACTCGATGCTGAAAATGATGGGCCAGGTTGCGGCGCCAGTCGCCGAGCCGCACAAGACCGACCGGCGTTTTCGCCACGATGACTGGGAAAGCAATTTTCTCTACGACTACGTCAAGCAGTCGTATCTGATTGCGGCGCGCCATCTGCATCATTCGCTGGCCCGGGTGGAAGGGCTTGACGACAAGACCGCGAAAAAAGTCGATTTTTATACGCGCCAGTATATTGATGCGCTGGCGCCGTCGAATTTCCTGCTGACCAATCCGGAGGCGATGCGGGAAACTGTCAATTCCGGCGGCCAGAATCTGGTCAAGGGGCTGAACAACCTGCTTGAGGATCTGTCACGCGGCGATGGCGAGCAGCTGAAGGTGCGCATGACCGACACCGAGGCTTTCAGTCTGGGCGGCAACCTGGCGATGACCAGAGGCAAGGTGGTGTTCCAGAACGACATCATGCAACTGATCCAGTATGAGCCGCTGACCGACAAGGTGCACGCGACACCGCTGCTGATCATCCCGCCGTGGATCAACAAGTTCTACATCCTCGACATGCGCGAAAACAACTCGTTCGTGCGCTGGGCAGTGGAGCAGGGCCACACGGTGTTCATCATTTCCTGGGTCAACCCGGACGAAACGCTTGCCCACAAACGCTTCGACGACTATCTGACTGAAGGATCGCTGGCGGCGCTTGACGTGCTGCGCGACATCACCGGTGCAGCGAAAGCCAATGTGATTGGTTATTGCCTGGGCGGCACGCTGCTGGCCTGCACGATGGCCTGGCTGGCGGCACAGAAGCAGGAGCGCATCAACAGCGCGACCTTCTTCGTAACCATGATCGATTTCGAGCGCCCGGGCGAACTCGAAGTGTTTATCGACGAGCAGCAGGTCAGCGCGCTGGAAAAGAAAATGCAGAAGCGCGGCTATCTTGAAGGTTCGGAAATGGCCACCACCTTCAACATGTTGCGAGCCAACGATCTGATCTGGTCATTCGTGGTCAATAACTACTTGATGGGCCGCGACCCGTTCCCGTTCGATTTGCTGCACTGGAACGGCGATTCAACGCGGATGCCGGCGGCGATGCACAGTTTTTATCTGCGCAACATGTACCTGAAGAATCTGCTGCGCGAACCCGGTGCGCTGACGCTGGCCGGCTCGCCGATCGACATCACCCAGTCAAAAACGCCGGCCTATTTCATCTCGACGGTGGAAGACCACATCGCGCCTTGGCAATCCACCTATGCTGGCGCACGTTTACTGAAAGGCCCCGTGCGGTTTGTGCTGGGCGGATCCGGTCATATCGCGGGCATCATCAATCCCCCGGCGGCCAATAAATACTGCTACTGGACCCACAAAAAGCTGCCGGAAAAGTCCGAAGAGTGGTTGTCCAGCGCCACCCAGCATGCCGGTTCCTGGTGGACCGACTGGGCACAATGGGTTGCCGGCCATGCCGGAGCCGAGGTCGCGCCGCGGGCCCCCGGCAAGGGCAAATACAAGGCGCTGGAGGACGCTCCGGGTTCCTATGTGAAACGGCGCGTTGGATAATCCGGCTTTAAACGGAAGGCGGAGCCACGATGAGTTTCCAGAATCTGCTGCTCGAGCAGCCAGAGCCGGGCGTTTACCTGCTGACGCTGAACCGACCTCAGGCCTTGAATGCCCTCAACGCCGCCACGCTTGACGAACTGACCCGCGCCATTGCGCAGGTGGCTGGCGATGCCGGCGCACGCGTGCTGCTCGTCACCGGAGCCGGCGAAAAGGCCTTCGTAGCCGGTGCGGACATCACTGAAATGCAGGCGCTCAGCGCTGAGCAGGCCCAGGCGTTTTCAGCCTCCGGCATGCGCGTGATGCATGCCCTGGAGGCACTACCGGTACCGGTGATCGCACTGGTCAATGGTTACGCGCTGGGTGGCGGTTGCGAGTTGGCAATGGCCTGTGACTGGATCATTGCCTCGGACCGGGCCGTGTTCGGACAGCCGGAAGTCAACCTGGGCATACCCCCGGGTTTTGGTGGTACCCAGCGCCTGAGCCGGCTGGTCGGTCGGGCACGGGCGCTGGAACTGGTGACTACGGCGCGCCAGGTCAAGGCCGACGAGGCCTTGGCGATCGGTCTGGTGACACGAGTGGTCGCCGCCGCCGAATTGCGCGAGGCGGGACTGGTTGTTGCGCGCAGCATTGCGGCCAAGGGGCCGGTCGCGGTACGTCTGGCCAAGCAGGCCGTGCAACACGGCCAGGACCTGGATCTGGCCAATGCCTGTGTTTACGAGACCAGCCTGTTTGCACTGGCCTTCGCCACGGCAGACCAGAAGGAAGGCATGCGCGCATTTGTCGAAAAACGCGTGCCCCGCTTTTGCGGCGAATAGAATTGCGTTACCCGGCATGATTGCTGCGGTGCATCACTTCCTTGAGGTGGCTTTGCGGCTGAGATAACGCCTGAGTTTTTCAGGGCTGAAGTTATAATTATTCATCCCATCCCCATGCCGATTCGGGCACCATAAGCGCCCGATTGCGTTGAGAAAAACCGCATCAAAAAGGTATTGCCCATGGACATGAACGACCTCCAGCGAGATCTGGATCCCGAGGAGACCCGAGAATGGATGGAAGCACTCCAGTCCGTATTGGAGCGTGAAGGTCCGGACCGTGCCAATTTCCTGCTCGAACGTCTCGTCAACGAAGCGCGCCGCGCCGGCGCTTATATTCCATACAACGCCAATACCGCTTACCTGAATACCATTCCGCCAGAGCGGGAGGAACGCTCACCGGGGGATGCCGTGCTCGAAGAAAAAATCCGCGCCCTGGTGCGCTGGAACGCGATGGCGACGGTCATACGCGCGAATAAGGAATCATCCGAGCTGGGTGGCCACATTGCCAGCTTTGCCTCCGCGGCCACGCTCTACGATATCGGCTTCAACCATTTTTTCCGCGCCGCCAACGATCATTTTCTCGGCGACCTTGTGTATGTGCAGGGGCACTCGGCCCCTGGTGTCTACGCCCGGGCGTTCCTTGAAGGACGCATCAGCGAAGAGCAGCTCAGCAACTTCCGTCAGGAGGTTGACGGCAAGGGACTTTCCTCATACCCGCACCCGTGGCTGATGCCTGATTTCTGGCAGTTCCCGACGGTGTCAATGGGCCTGGGTCCGTTGATGGCGATTTACCAGGCGCGGTTCATGCGTTACCTGAAGGACCGCAGCATGATTGAGGCGCAGGGACGCAAAGTGTGGGCGTTCATGGGCGACGGCGAAATGGACGAGCCGGAATCAAAGGGGGCAATCTCGCTCGCCGGACGCGAAAAGCTCGACAATCTGGTGTTTGTCATCAACTGCAATCTGCAGCGCCTCGACGGTCCGGTACGCGGCAATGGCAAAATCATCCAGGAACTCGAGTCTGATTTCCGCGGCTCAGGCTGGAACGTGATCAAGGTCGTGTGGGGCTCATACTGGGACCCGCTGCTGCTGAAGGACAAGACCGGGATTTTGCTCAAGCGCATGGAAGAATGCGTAGACGGCGAATACCAGGCGTTCAAGTCGCATGACGGCGCCTTCGTGCGCAAGCATTTTTTCGGCAAGTATCCGGAACTTGCGGACATGGTGTCGAACATGTCCGATGACGACATCTGGCGCCTGAATCGTGGCGGTCACGATCCGCACAAGGTTTATGCCGCTTACGCCGCGGCGATGAAGCACACCGGCCAGCCGACGGTGATCCTGGCGAAAACCGTCAAGGGTTACGGCATGGGGGAAGCCGGTGAAGGCCAGAACATCACCCATCAGCAGAAAAAAATGGGCACCGCTTCGATTCGCGCATTCCGCGACCGCTTCAGCGTGCCGATTCCCGACGACAAGCTGGAAGACGTGCCGTTTTACAAGCCTGCGGAAGATTCGCCCGAGATGAAATATCTGCGCGATCGCATCACTGCGATGGGTGGTTCGCTGCCGTCGCGCAAACGCAAGGTCGAACCGCTGGAGGTGCTGCCGCTGTCGGCGTTCGAAGCACAGCTGAAAAGCAGCGAGGATCGCGAGTTTTCGACGACAATGGCTTTCGTACGTATCCTCAACACGATCATCCGCGACAAGAAAATCGGCAAACGCGTGGTGCCTATCGTGCCCGACGAGTCGCGCACCTTCGGCATGGAAGGCATGTTCCGCCAACTGGGCATCTACTCCCACGTCGGCCAGCTCTACACGCCGCAGGACGCCGACCAGCTGATGTTCTACAAGGAAGACAAGGGCGGCCAGATTCTGCAGGAGGGCATCAATGAGCCCGGCGCGATGTCGTCGTGGATCGCTGCGGCGACTTCGTATGCGAACAACGGCCAGATGATGATCCCGTTCTACATTTTCTATTCGATGTTCGGTTTCCAGCGCATCGGCGATCTGGCCTGGGCGGCGGGCGACCTGCGCGCACGTGGCTTCCTGCTCGGTGGCACGGCCGGCCGCACCACATTGAATGGCGAAGGCCTGCAGCATGAGGATGGCCACAGCCACATCCTGGCCTCGACCATTCCGAATTGCGTGACCTACGATCCGACCTTTGCCTATGAAGTCGCCGTGATCATCCAGGACGGCATGCGGCGGATGTACCAGGAACAGGAAGACGTGTTCTTTTACATCACCGTGATGAACGAGAACTACACCCACCCGGCGATGCCCGCCGGCGCGGAACCGGGAATCCTCAAGGGGATGTACCTGCTGTCTGAAGGCAAGGCGAAGAAAAACCAGCCCAAGGTGCAATTGCTGGGCAGCGGCACCATCCTGCGCGAAGTCATTGCCGGTGCCGAATTGCTGGAGAAAGACTTCGGCATTGCCGCCGACATCTGGAGCGTCACCAGCTTCAACGAACTGCGCCGCGATGGTCTTGATGTGCAGCGCTGGAACCTGCTGCATCCGGAAGCCGAGCCGCGCCTGAGTCATGTCGAGACCTGCCTGCAGGACCGCGTTGGTCCGGTGATCGCGGCAACTGACTACATGAAGATTTTTGCTGACCAGGTGCGCGCGTTCCTGCCCCGGCGCAATTTCACTGCGCTGGGTACTGACGGTTTTGGTCGTTCCGACACGCGCCGCAAGCTGCGCCAGTTTTTCGAAGTGGACCGGCGTTATGTCGCCGTGGCGGCGATGAAAGCGCTGGCCGACGAGGAACGGCTGCCGCAGAAGACTGTTGCCGATGCCATCGTCAAATACGGCATCGATCCCGACAAGCCGAATCCGGTAACCGTATAACGCAGGCGACCCCCGCACATGGCAAATGCAATCGAAGTCAAAGTTCCGGACATCGGCGATTTCAAGAACATCCCGGTGATCGAGATATTGGTCAAACCCGGCGATACCGTTAACGCGGAAGATCCGCTGGTTACGCTCGAATCCGACAAGGCGACAATGGAAGTGCCGTCGCCGGCTGCCGGCGTGGTCAAGGAAATCCGCATCAAGGTCGGCGACAAAGTGTCGGAAGGCGTGCTGGTATTGATGCTCGAGCCCGGCGGTGAAGCGCAGGCCGCAGCGCCCAAGGCCGCGAGTGCGCCGGCGATACCCGCTGTTCCCGTAGCGGCTGCGCCGCAACCGGTGACGCCACCGTCACCTGCGAAGCCGGCGCCGGTGGCTGTGCCTGCAGCCGCGGCAGTGGATGAAACTGCGTTCGGCAAGGCACATGCGAGCCCCTCGGTGCGGCGCTTCGCGCGCGAACTCGGCGTCGACCTTTCCCGCGTCAAAGGCTCGGGTCCCAAGGATCGCCTGGTCAAGGATGACGTTCAATCCTTCGTCAAATCCGAACTGTCACGGCCTCGCGGCAGTGAAGGCGGTGGCGGATTCGGCTTCAACCTGCCGGCGATGCAGCCGGTCGATTTTTCGAAATTCGGCCCGGTTACCACGCAGCCGCTGTCGCGCATCAAAAAGCTGTCAGGCGGTTTTCTCCATCGCAACTGGGTGAGCATTCCGCACGTCACCCAGCATGACGAGGCCGATATCACCGAACTGGAGGCTTTCCGCAAGACGCAGTCCGAGGAAGCGAAAAAAAGCGGCATCAAGTTCACCATGCTGGGCTTCCTGATGAAAGCCGCGGTGGTGGCGTTGAAACAGTTTCCCGAATTCAACGCCTCACTGTCGCCCGACGGTGAAAGCCTGGTGCTGAAAAATTACTTCCACATCGGCGTTGCCGTCGACACCCCCGGCGGGCTGGTGGTGCCGGTAATCCGCGACGTCGACAAAAAAGGTCTGCTGGAAATCGCCAGGGAACTGGGCGATCTCAGTGGCCGCATGCGCAACGGCAAAATTTCTCCGGCAGACCTGCAGGGAGGCTGTTTCTCGATTTCCAGCCTCGGCGGCATCGGCGGCACCTTCTTCACGCCGATCATCAATGCGCCGGAGGTGGCGATCCTCGGCGTCGGCAAGGCGGTGATGAAGCCGGTGTGGAACGGCAAGGAATTCGTGCCGCGGCTGATGTTGCCGCTGTCCCTGTCTTATGACCACCGCGTGATTGACGGCGCACTCGGCGCGCGTTTCAGCACTTACCTGACCACCGTGTTGTCGGATATACGACGGCTTGTACTTTAAAGTTGCGTGCTAATCATGAGTGCCGTTTGAATCCTCTGACCTTCGTAACGCAGCATCGCGACCCGCGCTGAATGGCCGCCCCGATCGGCATCCTGGGCGGCACGTTCGACCCCATCCATTACGGGCATCTGCGGCTCGCGCAGGAAGTGGCGGATAAACTGCGGCTCGCCGAGGTGCGTTTTATGCCCAGCGGCACGCCGCCACACCGCTCTTCGCCGGGCGCGCCGGCCGAGGATCGGCTGGCAATGGTGCAACTGGGCGTTACCGGAAATTCGCTGTTCACCGTCGATCCCCACGAAACGTTGCGGTCGGGACCAGGTTATACGGTCGATACACTGACGGCCATGCGCGCCGAACTCGGCCCTGCACAATCGCTGGTGTTGCTGCTGGGCGCCGACGCCTTTCTCGAACTGGCGACGTGGAGCCGCTGGCACCAGCTGTTTACGCTGGCGCATGTTGCCGTGGCCTATCGTCCCGGTTTTCCGGTCGACACCTGGCAGTCGCGCATGCCGCAACCGCTGGCGGCGGAATACAACGCAAGGTTGATGCGTCAGCCACTGGGCGTGCATACGGCTTCTGCCGGCGGTATTGTGGTGGTGCCGATTGCCGCGCTGGATATCTCGGCGACATTGATCCGTGATGCGATGCGTGCGGGATCCAATCCGCGTTATTTGCTTCCGGATCAAATTATTAAATATATTCAAGAACATAGCTTGTATAATGGAAACTGATGGGACCTGAAAAACTCGCCAAAATCGCCGTCGCCGCCCTCGAAGACATCAAGGGGCGCGACATTGTTGTATTCAACGTCAAGAAAATGACCGCCCTGTTCGACAAGGTCATCATTGTCAGTGGGGACTCCAACCGGCAACTGCGCGCGCTGGCCAACAACGTCTGCGAAGAAGTCAAAAAAGCCGGCGGCAGCATATTGAGCACGGAAGGTGAACAGACCGGGGAGTGGGTACTGGTCGACCTTGGCGCGGTGATTGTGCATGTGATGCAGCCGGCGATCCGCCAGTACTACAATCTCGAAGAGATTTGGGGCACTTCGCAGCCCAAACCCAGAAAAACCCCGACCCGAAAAACCGCAGCCCGCAAGCTGCCGGCCGCCAAAACAGCGAGCCGCAGCACGAAGTGAAGCTGGCCATACTCGCGATCGGTCATCGCATGCCGACGTGGGTGAACGCGGCGTTCGAGGAATATGCGAAACGTCTGCCGCGCGAAATGCCGCTACAACTGAAAGAACTAAAACCCGCACAGCGCAGCAGCGCAGCCGGTGACACTGCGCGCTGGCTGCAGACCGAGGCTGAGCGCATAAACGCCGCACTGCCGCAGGGCGCGTTGCGGGTGGCGCTCGACGAACATGGCCGCAGCTTTCCGACCCGCGCCCTCGCGGATCATCTCCAGCGCTGGCGCAACGATGGCCGCGATATTGCCTTCATCATCGGCGGCGCCGACGGTCTGGACGACAGCGTCAAGTCGCGCGCCGACCTGCTGTGGTCGTTGTCGCCGCTGACGCTCCCGCATGGCCTGGTGCGCGTGGTACTGGCCGAACAGCTCTACCGCGCGTCATCGCTGATTGCCGGTCATCCTTATCACCGCGACTGATATACGGGAAGAATGCCACCGATGAACGACAGGGCTATCTATCTGGCTTCGCGCAGTCCACGGCGGCGCGAACTGCTGCGCCAGATTGGCGTGACGTTTGAACTGATTCCGTTGCGCGAGGGTGCGGGGCGCAGTGCCGACGTTGACGAGACGCCACATGCGGGAGAGCGCGCCGATAATTATGTGCTGCGGGTGGCCGGCGACAAGGCGCTTGCCGCGGCCCGAATCGTTGCTGCGCGCCGCATCATTCCGCGACCGGTGCTGGCGGCTGATACCACCGTTGTCTGCGACGACGAAATTCTCGGCAAACCGGCAAACGCCGACGATGCTGTGGTCATGCTGGGCCGGCTCGCCGGGCGGATGCATCGCGTGCTGACGGCTATTGCGGTCGCATCAGAGGACCGGCTGGAGACCCGCGCTTCGGAATCGCAGGTATGGTTTCGCACGCTCGATGCTGCAGAAATACGCCGTTATGTCGCCACCGGTGAACCGTATGACAAGGCCGGCGCTTATGCGGTGCAGGGCCAGGCCGCCGCATTTATCACCCGGATCGACGGCAGCTATTCCGGTATCATGGGCCTTCCCCTCGCAGAGACCGCAGAGCTGCTGCGCAGCTACGGCATTGTCGTGCCATGAGTGAAGACATCCTGATCAACGTCACGCCGCAGGAAACCCGTGTTGCCGTCATCGAGCACGGGGTGACCCAGGAACTGCACATCGAGCGCGCTTCGGCGCGTGGTTTTGTCGGCAACATTTACATGGGCAAGGTCGTGCGCGTGCTGCCCGGCATGCAGTCGGCCTTTGTCGACATCGGCGGCGAGCGCGCGGCTTTCCTTCACGTCGCCGACATCTGGGGCAACCGTGTCAATGGCGAGCCTGGCCTGCCGATCGAGCGGCTGCTCAACGAAGGCCAAAGCCTGATGGTGCAGGTAGTCAAGGATCCGATCGGCACCAAAGGCGCTCGCCTGTCGACGCAGATCAGCATCGCCGGGCGGCTGCTGGTGTATTTGCCGCAAGACTCGCATATCGGCATTTCGCAGCGCATCGAGGATGAAGAAGAGCGCGTGCATTTGCGGGAGAAGCTGCAGCAGCTGATGCCGGCTGACGAGAAGGGCGGATTCATCATCCGCACGATGGCTGAAGCCGCATCCGACCGCGAGCTGGCGTCCGACGTCGAATATTTGCGCAAGCACTGGCACGACATCCAGGAGCAGGCACGCAGGGCGCCGCCGCTGGCGTTGCTTTATCAGGACCTTAATCTCAGCATGCGCGTGCTGCGTGATTTTGCGCATGAGGACACCGGACGCATCTACGTCGATTCCAACGAGACGCACCTGGCGATGAGTCATTTCGCCCGGCAGTTCACGCCGAACGTGGTGCCGCGACTGGCCCACTACCAGGGTGAACGACCGCTGTTCGATCTGCACAATGTCGAGGATGACATCGAGCGTGCGCTGGCGCGGCGGGTCGATCTGAAATCCGGCGGTTACCTGATCATTGATCAGACCGAGGCGCTTACCACGATCGACGTCAACACCGGGGGTTTCGTCGGCGGGCGCACTTTTGACGATACGATATTCAAGACCAATCTGGAGGCGTCGCAGGTCATCGCGCGCCAGTTGCGACTGCGCAATCTCGGTGGCATCGTGATCATTGATTTCATCGACATGGACACCGAAGAGCACCGCAACGCCGTGCTCAACGAGTTCCGCAAGGCACTGGCGCGGGATCGCACGCGGATGACCATCAACGGTTTCACCCAGCTCGGCCTGGTGGAGATGACGCGCAAACGCACCCGCGAGAGCCTTGCGCATATCCTGTGCGAACCGTGCCCGACCTGCGCGGGCCGTGGCGCGCTGAAAACCGCGCAGACGGTGTGTTACGAAGTGTTGCGTGAATTGCTGCGTGAGTCGCGGCAGTTTGAGGCCCGCGAATACCGCATCCTTGCTTCGCAACAGGTCGTCGACATGTTTCTCGACGAAGAATCGCACAATCTGGCGATGCTTTCGGATTTCATCGGCAAGCCGATTTCGCTGCAGGTGGAGTCAGCCTACAATCAGGAACAGTTCGACATCGTTCTGATGTAACGGGATTCTTACCGGTCCAAGGCGAGCCATGACCCATTCTGCACCACTGCAGGCCCGCAACAGAGCCTTGCCGCGCGCCGGCGCAGAATTGCGGCTGGTCGCCGAACAGATGTTCGCACGTGCGGCTGGTGCACCGCTGGTCGGCGGCAACGCGGTCAACGTATTGCGCGATGCCGGCGAAAACTATCCCGCTTGGCTGTCTGCAATCGCAGGCGCCCGGCGTTCAGTATTGTTCGAAAACTACATCCTCACCGACGACACCATCGGCCGCAAATTCATTGCCGCGATGTCAGAGCGTGCGCGCGCGGGAGTGGCCATCCGCTTGATCTACGACTGGATGGGCGCACTCGGTGTCGGCACGCACGGCATGCTGCAGCCGTTGATCGAAGCCGGCGGGCAGGTCCGTTGTTTCAACAAGCCGCGATTCGACAGCCCGTTTGGCTGGCTGACGCGGGATCATCGAAAGATGGTCGCCGTGGACAGCGAGATAGGTTATGTCTCCGGTTTGTGTGTCAGCGACAAGTGGAGCGGCGATCCGCAGCGCGGCATTGCGCCGTGGCGAGATACCGGGATCGAAATCCGCGGCCCTGTGGTTGCCGATATTGAACGGGCGTTTGCCCAGACCTGGGCGGCGAACGGGGAAGGGGCGCTTGATGTGGTGCCGGTCACGGCCGCGTCCGCCGGCGACGTCATGCTGCGCGTGCTGGCGACCGAACCCAATCTCGCCGGACTGTACCGCCTTGACCAGATGATTGCCGCACTGGCGCGCGAGACCTTGTGGCTGACCGATGCCTATTTCGTCGGCATCGCGCCCTATGTGCAGGCATTACGGGCCGCGGCCCATGACGGCGTCGATGTGCGGCTGCTGGTGCCAGGCACCAGTGACATCCCTTTTTTCGGCCAGGTCTCACGGTCGGGCTATCGACCGTTGCTCGAAGCCGGCATCCGGGTGTTCGAGTGGAACGGCGCCATGCTGCACGCCAAGACCGCGGTTGCCGATGGTCGCTGGGCGCGGGTCGGTTCCACCAATCTGAACATCGCCAGCTGGATCGGCAATTACGAACTCGACATCGCCATCGAGGACCAGGGATGCGCGCGGGTGATGCAGCAGATGTATGAAGATGATCTTGGCAATGCCACGGAAATCGTGCTCGGACCCAAGCATCGCGTGAGCCGTTCCCGGCCTCTGGTCAGGCCGCGCAGTGCGGCCGGATCCGGCGGCCGTGCTTCCCGTGCCGCCGCCGGCGCGCTGCGCATCGGCAACACCGTGGGCGCTGCGTTCAGCAACCGGCGCATGCTCGGCCCGGCCGAATCCGGACTGATGTTCAGCGTTGCAATGGGTTTTCTCGGGTTCGCAGTCATCGCGCTGCTGATGCCCCTGGCAGTGACGGTTCCGCTGGCCCTGCTCGCCTTGTGGATCGGATTGACGCTTTTGGTGCGGGCCTGGCGGGTGAGCAAAGGCGGTCCCGAAGAGGACCGTTAACGGCCGGTCGCGCAGGCTTATACGTCGGCGAGACGTGCAGCCCGTGACGCGACGGCGGCATCCGCTGGCTCAATTTCGACAACCTTGCGCCGCGAAGTCGCGCCAGAACGGATTTTCAAGGTGTTGCGCGGCAATTGCAGCTCTGCTGCAAGCCAGGCAAGGAGCACGGTGTTCGCCTTGTCATCCACAGCTGGCGCTGCGATACGCACTTTCAACGCGTCCCCGTGCAAACCGGCGGCGCCGGTGGTTTTGGCATTGGGCTGGGCGTGAATCTGCAGCGTCAGACGCGCGGTCTTCGCCTGATAGCGAAGCCACCCGTCGTTCATCTCAACAGGCGCAGTGCCGCACCTTCCAGCCAGGCAATCGGCAACATCAGCAACAGCTGACAGGTCACCATCAGGAACAGCGGCGACAGATCGACATTGCCGATCGGCGGAATACGCTGGCGAAACATGCGCAGGAATGGCCGCGTCATGGCATCCAGCAAGGGTGCGATCGGACTGCCGGGATTGATCCATGACAGCACCGCCTGCAGCAGCGTCGAAAACAGCACGATGTAGACCAGCATTTGCGCCACAGCCACAGCGGCCACGGCGGCGATGCCGACGAGCGCCATGCCGACTTCGGCGCCGAAGCGGAAACCGCGCAGTTGCAGTACGATCAACCACTCGAGCAATTGCATCAGCCACGCCAGCAGCAGCGTCGGCAAGTCGATGCCCCACAACCCGGGCAGCACGCGGCGCGCCGGACGCACCATAAAATCAGTGAGGGCGTTGACGAAATCCGCCAGCGGATTGCGATAGGGCGCGCGCACCCACTGCAAATAAAAACGCAGCAACAGCGTCAGCGTGAGCAGGCCAAAAATGACCTGCGCGATAAAAATCATTGCATTGCCCAGCATGGCGTCCGGCGCTCCCAGTCCCCTAATCCTTGCCCAGTTGGTCACCGAGTTCGGCAGCGCGTTCGGCGGCGCCACGCACTGCGCGCACAAACGCCGCTTTGACTGCGGCATCGTCGAGCATGGCGATGGCGCGCTCCGTGGTTCCGCCCTTGGATGTGACACGGGCGCGCAGCGTGGCCGGACCGGTATTGTCCGCAAGCGCTAGTTTGACCGCGCCGGCGAATGTGGCGAGCGCACTCTGCCGCGCCGCTTCTGCAGGGAGGCCCAGTTCCAGCGCCGCCTGTTCCAGGGCTTCAATGAAATAAAACACGTAGGCGGGCCCGCTGCCGGATACGGCAGTTACGGCGTCGAGGTCGCGTTCCGTTTCAACCCAGAACGTGGCACCGACTGCAGCGAGTATGCGCTCCGCGTCCTGCCGCTGTGTTGCGGAGACGCCGGGCATTGCATGCAATCCGGTGATGCCGGCGGCGACCAGTGCCGGTGTGTTGGGCATCGCCCGCACGATGCGTGCCGCGGGTCCCAGCCAGCGGGTGAGGTCGGCGCCGCGGATGCCGGCGGCGATGCTGATCACCAGCTTGCCGCAGACCGCGGGCGCGAGGTTGCGCGCGACTTCCCGCAACTGCTGGGGTTTGACCGCGAGCACGATGCAATCGGCATTTTGCGCAGCCGCAGCGCCGTCTGTTGACGTGCGGATACCGAATTGCTGCTCCAGCCGTTTCAGGGCTTCCGGCAGCACATCGACGGCGTGAATGGCAGCGGTCGGCCAGCCTTTGGCCACCAGGCCGCCGATAATCGCGGCCGCCATATTGCCGCCGCCGATGAAAAGGATGTTCATGTGTTGAAGCAGTGACGCGAAAGGTGACTGAAGTGACTGCGGATTCCCGGAAGCGGCCGCAAACCCGCTCGCCACATTATACGGTTCAGTGGCCGCTTTTCACTGCTTTCCGCGAACCGAATATGGCGGTGCCGATCCGTACCATCGTTGAACCCTCGGCAATGGCCGCTTCAAGATCGTCGGACATGCCCATCGACAGCGTATTCGCGCTGCTGTCATCAGACTGTAATTCCTGCTGCAGGCTTTGTAACAACGCAAAACGCCGGCGTTGCAAGGTGGCATCCGGTGTCGGTTCCGGGATGGCCATCAGGCCGCGCAGGCGCAGTCGCGGCAGGGTGCGAATCATCGCGGCGAGCGCACGCTCCTGGCCGGGGGCGACGCCGCTCTTGCTGGACTCGCCGCTGACATTGACCTGGATCAGCACGTTCAGCGGCGGCAGGTGGGCCGGCCGCGCGTCATTGAGCCGTTGTGCAATTTTTTCGCGTTCGATGCTGTGCACCCAGGCGAAATGTTCGGCAATCGGACGGGTCTTGTTGCCCTGGACCGGGCCGATGAAATGCCATTCGATGTCGAAGTCATTCAGCCCGGCGATCTTGTCGAGGGCTTCCTGCACGAAATTCTCGCCGAATGCACGTTGTCCGGCCTGCCATGCAGCGTTAATCGCTGAGGCGTCGAAAGTTTTGCTGACTGCGAGCAGCCGAATGTCTTCCGCCGAGCGATGCGCAGCAGCTGCAGCCCGCCGGATGCGGTCGTGTACGGCTTGCAAGTTCTCGGCGATTATGGTCATAATTTCAACGCGCTCAGAGGCTGGTTGGCGCATGTTCCAGCGCATGGGTGCGCGCAGACGGCACCTCGCTCAGCCCGCATGGCAACACTTCCCAGGGAATTATAAATGGACATCTCCGAACTGCTGGCCTTCGTTGTCAAAAACAAGGCTTCCGACCTGCATTTGTCCTCCGGGCTGCCGCCGATGATCCGGGTTCATGGCGACATCCGCCGCATTAACCTGCCGGCACTGGAGCACAAGGATGTCCATGCCATGGTGTATGACATCATGAACGACGGGCAGCGCAAGTTTTACGAGGAAAACCTCGAGTGCGACTTTTCGTTCTCGATCCCCAACCTGGCGCGGTTCCGCGTCAATGCCTTTGTGCAGCAGCGCGGCGCCGGCGCGGTATTCCGGACGATTCCGTCCAAGGTGCTGAGCCTGGAAGATCTGAAGGCGCCCAAGGTGTTTGTGGACATTGCCAACCAGCCGCGCGGCGTGGTGCTGGTCACCGGACCGACGGGCTCGGGCAAGTCGACCACGCTGGCCGCCATCGTCAACCATATCAACGAAAACGAGCAGGGTCATATTCTGACGGTGGAAGATCCGATCGAATTCGTGCATGAATCGAAGAAGTGCCTGATCAATCAGCGCGAGGTCGGTCCGCACACGCTGTCGTTCGCCAATGCGCTGCGCTCCGCGCTGCGCGAAGATCCGGACATCATCCTGGTCGGCGAGATGCGCGATCTGGAAACCATCCGCCTGGCGTTGACCGCGGCTGAAACGGGCCATCTGGTGTTCGGCACGCTGCATACCAGTTCCGCGGCCAAGACCATCGACCGGATCATCGATGTGTTCCCGGCGGAAGAAAAGGAAATGATGCGCGCGATGCTGTCCGAATCCCTGCGCGCGGTGATTTCACAAACCCTGCTCAAGACCAAGGACGGCAGCGGGCGCGCAGCGGCGCATGAAATCATGGTCGGCACACCGGCGATCCGCAACCTGATCCGTGAGAACAAGGTTGCGCAGATGTATTCGGCGATCCAGACCGGCGCCCAGCTTGGCATGCAGACGCTGGATCAGAATCTGATTGATCTCGTCAAACGCAATATCGTGTCAGTTGAAGAGGCGCGCGGCAAGGCGATGAACAAGGACTCGTTCCGCTGAACCGGCGGACAATGCAGCGAATACGGGAGTAAAAAGCATGGAAAGAGAGCAGGCAGTCAAGTTCATGCACGATCTGCTGCGGGCAATGGTCGCGAAAAAGGCCTCCGACCTGTTTATCACGGTGGGGTTTCCGCCGGCGATCAAACTCGACGGCAAGATGACACCGGTGGCGCAGCAGTCGCTGACCGCTCAGCACACCTCCGAGCTGGCGCGCGGCATCATGAACGACAAGCAGGCCGGTGAATTCGAAGCGACCAAGGAATGCAACTTCGCGGTCGCCCCCGGCGACATCGGGCGTTTTCGTGTCAATGCCTTCATGCAGCAGGGCCGCGTCGGCATGGTGTTGCGGACCATCAACACCTCAATCCCGAAATTCGATGATCTGAAACTGCCGCCGGTGCTGAAAGATGTGGTGATGACCAAGCGCGGCCTGGTGATCATGGTCGGCGGCACCGGTTCGGGCAAATCGACGTCTCTGGCGGCGATGATGGGTTACCGCAATGAAAACAGCTACGGCCATATCATCACCATCGAAGATCCGATCGAATACGTGCACGACCACAAAAATTGCGTGGTCACGCAGCGCGAAGTCGGCGTTGACACCGACTCCTGGCACGCCGCACTGAAAAACACGCTGCGTCAGGCGCCAGACGTCATCCTGATCGGCGAGATCCGTGACCGCGAAACCATGGACCATGCCATTGCGTTTGCCGAAACGGGCCATCTGGCGATGGCAACGCTGCATGCCAACAGCGCCAACCAGGCGCTGGACCGGATCATCAACTTTTTCCCGGAAGAGCGGAAACAGCAACTGCTGATGGATCTGTCGCTGAACATCCGCGCGCTGGTGTCGCAGCGGTTGATTCCGAAAAAGGATGGCAAGGGCCGTGCCGCCGCGGTCGAGATCCTGCTCAACTCGCCGCTGATTTCAGACATGATTTTCAAGGGCGAAGTGCACGAGATCAAGGGCATCATGGCGAAGTCGCGCGAGCTTGGCATGCAGACCTTCGACCAGCATCTGTTCGATCTCTACGAGTCCGGCGACATCAGTTACGAAGATGCGTTGCGCAACGCCGACTCAATGAACGAACTGCGGCTGATGATCAAGCTGAACAGCAAGGACGCCAAGGACAAGGATGTGATGACCGGCATTGAGCATCTGAACCTTGTCTGACCGGCCTTCCTATTACAAACAACGCCGGCCCGTTGGCCGGCGTTTTTGTTGATGGCCATGCCGTTTGACTGGCCGACCTACGTGGCCTGCGCGGCGATCGTCGCCGGCGCCTATGTGATCTTCGGCATCACTGCCTTCGGCGCGGCGATGTTTACCGTTCCAGCACTGTCATTTTTTTTCCCGCTCGAATTCGTGCTGCCGCTTTGCGTGCTGCTGGATGTGTCGGCGGCGCTGGCGCTGGGCTCCCGGTTTTCACGCGATGCCGACCGCAGCGAACTGAAATGGATGGCGCCGTTTTCTCTCGCTGGAGCGGTCGCCGGGGTTACCGCGCTGGTGACACTGCCGCAACAGGCGACCATTGCTGTGTTCGGCCTGTTTCTGTGCAGCTACGGCTTGTATTCGCTGTATGCGGGTGTGCCGCGAATCGGCATTCCGCGCCACCCGTGGGCGGTGATTTCGGGGTTCTGCGGCGGCGCAACCGGCACCCTGTTCGGCGTCGGTGCGCCGCCCTATGCGATCTACCTGTCGCGACGCCTGCCCGACAAGGCGGTGCTGCGCGCCACGTTGTCGAACATGGTGCTGCTGTCGACATCGATCCGTGCGCTGGTTTTCCTGATCGGCGGTCTGATACTGATGGACCGGGTGATCGGTGCGTTGCTGCTGCTGCCGTTCGCGCTGGGCGGCATCTGGGCGGGGCACCGCATCCAGCTCAAGGTGTCGCGCGAGTTATTGCTCAAGATCATCAGCGTGATGCTGCTGCTGATCGGCGCGTCGTTGATCGTGCGCACATTGCGCTGAGTATGCTTGATGCCGGATAACGTTGAAATTTTTAAGTTATTGATTTTATTTTAAAATTTACGAAACTCCTGTCAGCCACCTGTAAAAGCAAAAACCATGCGTTTCTTGATGCAACTCATACTGCTCGTTTCCTGGTTGGGAACCGCAAACGCCCTAACCCCCCTGCCGGACAATTCCCCCGCATTCTTTTCGGGCGAATGGGCGGGAAACGGCGGGCATGGCAGCTACTGCTATCTGAAGCTGAATACCGATGGTTGGGGGTGGGTGCTGATTGATGGCGGGTCGGGTGACTGGCTTGGTGCTCGACTGCAATGGCGTAATCGGCAACAGGCGCTACAGGTCGAAAAAATCATTCCTTTATCCGCCGCACCACGGCGGCGCATCATGCCACTGGGGAAATTTGTAATCAGCAGCGGATTCAATCAATCCTTGAGACTGACGTGGAGCGACGAGCAGTCCTCTGCCTGCCAATTGCAGAAGTTGGAAACCACAGCACGTCACCTTGACCGGGCCCGCAAAGCCATGCAGAGCTTGGTGTCCGGAGAAAGCGCGCGGTGAGGGATCGGGCCTCTTTCTGGAAGTCCGTTCGTATCTCATGGCCTGTGCTCGGCGGGCTGTGGGGGGGCTGGCTCGGCTTTGGCGGTTATCCGCAACTTCTCCAGAATGCAGACAGCTTTGCGCTGGTTTTTGCGCTGGGGTTTTATATTTTTTTCGGTTGTATCGGGCTTGTTGCCGGCATGGCAGCGGGGGCGCTGACAGGCGGACTGGTGGAGTGGCTGCTCAGGCGATTGGGCATGGGTATTGCCGTTGCAGTGACTGCGGCAACCCTGGTGAGTGCGTTGGTGCTCTGGCAGATCGCCGGGTTAATTCAGGCGAAGTACCCCGGATTGCGTTCCTCTGCGGCGGTACATCCGGGGACTCCGGTCACTGAACCCCACCGTAATCCCTGCGCAAATCCGCCACCTGCGCATTCAAGGGAGGGTGAGCTGTGGAATTCCGAATGCCGTTGAGAAGCTGATAATTCCATGCCGCTGCCGCACTTTGTCCGCAGATCGTGAGCGCAATGCGCAACTAGGCTGTCGGCGGCGCGTCCTTGCGCATGTAGCCGGCCACCATTTCAAAGCGGAACAGGCGGCATTCCAGCGCGCCGTTGAACAGCGGCGTGCGTCGGGACGGTTTTAATCCGATCAGTTTGGCCATTCGCAGATCGCCGGTGAGGATGAAAGCGGTCCAGCCGGCGTAGCGCTGTTTGAGCACGTCGCCGACCTTGGGATACCAGTCCGCGAGGTCGTCGAGTTCTTCCATGCGCACGCCATACGGCGGGTTGGTGATCAGCAGCCCCGCAGCGACTGGTGGTTTCGAGTCTTCGATACTGCATTGCTTCAGCGCAATCTGCGATTCCAGGCCGAGCGAAGTGACGTTACGGGTCGCGATGGCAATCGCGTCGCCGCTGCGGTCATAACCGTAAATATCTGTTTTTATTGAATTATTTTCACGGGCTGCAGCCTGTTCACGCAGTGCGGCCCAGTCTTTGGCGTCATGATTGCGCAGCTTTTCAAAACCGAAATTGCGACCTAGGCCCGGCGCACGATTGCGTGCCATCAGCGCAGCCTCGACGAGGAAGGTGCCGCTGCCGCACATCGGGTCGAGCAGCGCCTGATCCGGCGTCCAGCCAGCAAGCTTGAGGATGCCGGCGGCGAGGTTTTCACGCAGCGGGGCTTCGCCGGCCGCCGTGCGCCAGCCGCGCTTGAACAGCGCATCACCCGAAGTGTCGAGATAAAACACCGCATCATCACGGGTCAGGAACACATGGATGCGCACATCGGGGGCACGGGTGTCGACATCGGGGCGCAGGCCTTCGGTGTCGCGCAGCACATCACACACGGCGTCTTTCACGCGCAAGGTGACAAAGTCGATGCTCTGCAGCGGGCTTTTGATTGCCGCAGTGTCGACGCGGATGGTCTGTTTCGGGCCAAACCACTGCGACCAGCGGATTTTTTTGGCCGCATTGAAGATGTCGTTCTCGCTGCGGTAGCTGCAGTGCCCGACTCGCCATAACACGCGGCTGGCGATGCGGCTTTCGAGGTTGACGCGGCGGCACAACGCGTAGGGGCCGCGGAAGCCGGTGCCGCCGTCGGCAGCCTGAATATCAGTGGCGTCCAGCGCTTTGAGTTCGTCGGCGAGCACGCCTTCAAGGCCGCGCGGACAGGTGGCGAAAAAATGTTCCATTTCAGGGTCGCGCGGTCGCAAGGTCGACATAAACCTCGAATTCGACGCGCTGCCACGGGTTGCGCGCTTCCTTCAGCTGGATGATGCGCGCCTGCACCGGCACACCGCGGTCGATCTGCCGCGCGACATCGCGGTTGTCACGGCGCGGCACGTAACCCAGCGGTTGACCTTTCCACTCGACGCGCACCGCGTTGGCGTCGTGCGGATTCTGCGGTTCGCGCACCAGGGCCAGGGCATCGCCGACGCGCATGCCGTCCCACAGCACCTTGCCGTCGTAATACTGGAATCCGGCCAGCGGCGACTGCTGCACGATGATGCGGGCTTCGGCGGCGCAGGCCGGCGCCAGCGCCAACAGCAGCGCACAGAGGGCGGCAAACCGGGACACGGGAATCAGAACGGTTTGAGCACGACGAGGATCAGCGTGGCGAACAACACCAGCACCGGCACCTCGTTGAACCAGCGGAACCAGACGTGGGAGCGGGTGTTTCGTTTTTGTTCGAATTTTTTCAGCAGGCTGCCGCAGGCGTGGTGGTAGCCGATCAGTACCACCACCAGCACCAGTTTGGCATGCAGCCAGCCGCCACTGATGCCGTAACCCAGCCACAGCCACAGTCCGAACACCAATGCCGGCACCTCAATCAGGGTCATGAAGCGATAAAGCTTGCGGGCCATCAGCAGCAGGCGTGCATATGCGGTTTCGTTGTTCTCCATCGCCAGATTGACGAGGATGCGCGGCAGGTAAAACAGCCCCGCGAACCAGGAGATCACGAACAGCAGATGGAAGATTTTGACCCAGAGCATGATGCTGATGTTACTGCAAAAGCCGGCGCCGGGTTAGTGCCAGCGCGATATAGGCGCTGCCGGCGGCGTAGGCCGCCAGCACTGCGATGTGCAGCAGCCACGCCGGCGGCACCGTGCCATTGACCAGCGGACGAGCCAGCGCGACGGCGTGGGTCAGCGGCAACGCCTGCGCCAGCAGCTGTGCCGGGGCCGGCAATTCGTGCAGCGGGAAGAATACCCCGCACAACAGCATCATCGGCGTCACGCACAGCGTGAAGTAGTACATGAAAAAGTCATAACTCGGCGACAGCGCGGTCATGATCAGGCCCAGTCCGGCGAAAGCGAGACCGGTGAGGAAAATCAGCGGAATCACCACAATCGCCAGCGTTGATGGCACCAGGCCCAGCGCGGCGGCGACAATCAGCACCGCGCTGCCCGACAGAAAACTTTTGCTGGCCGCCCAAACCAGTTCACCGAGCAGCACATCGTCCAGCGTCAGCGGCGCATTGAGAAGGGCGTCCCAGGTTTTCTGCACATGCATACGCGAAAACGCCGAATACATGGCTTCGAACGAGGCGCTCATCATCGTGCTCGAACAAATAACGCCGGCGGCAAGGAAGGCGATGTACGACATGCCGCCGACATCCTCCAGCATGCGGCCGAGGCCGTAGCCGAGGCCGAACATGTAGAGCAGCGGATCGGCAAGATTGCCGAGCATCGACGGAATGGCCAGCGTGCGCCACACCAGCAGGTTGCGCCGCCAGACATGGAGAAAGCGCAGGCTCAATCGCGGCGGGGACCAGTGTTTTGCCGTCATGTCAGTCCCTGAGGTCGCGCCCGGTCAGTTTCAGGAAAACGTCTTCGATATTGGCGCGGCGGTGCAGGTAACGCAGGTCGCCGCGGCTGTCGAGATCGGCAATCAGCGGCGCCGGATCACGCGTGTAACAGAACAGGGTTTCGCCGGTGGCTTCGCAGCGTTCGGCATGGCGGCGTCCGCAGGCCTTGGCCCATTCCTGCACGCCTTCGCCGTAGACTTCGACCACATGCGGTTCGACATGCTGCGCAATCAGCGCGCGCGGTTCGCCGCGGGTGATGATTTTGCCGTGATCCATGATCGCAATGCGGCTGCACAGTCGCTCGGCCTCTTCCATGAAGTGGGTGGTCAGCAGCAGTGTTTTGCCCTGTTTCAGCAGGTTGCGCAGGCGTTCCCAGATCACATGGCGCGCCTGCGGATCCAGTCCGGTGGTCGGTTCATCCAGGAACAGCAACTCAGGGTCATTGATCAGCGCGCGCGCCAGCGTCAGCCGGCGTTTCATGCCGCCGGAGAGCGTCTGGATGCGGGTATCGGCGCGGCTGGACAGCCCGGCGAATTCGAGCAGTGCGGGGATACGTGCACGCAGTGTGGCGTTGTCGATGTCGAAATAACGGCCGAACACCCGCAGGTTCTCGCGGATGGTGAAGTCGGGATCGAGATTGTCGAATTGCGGCACCACGCCGATGCGCTGACGGGCTTCGCGTCCTTCCTGCGGCACGTCATGGCCAAGCACGCTGATACTGCCGCCGTCGGGCGCGGTCAGGCCCAGGCACAGGCGCAGTGTCGTGGTCTTCCCGGCGCCGTTGGGGCCGAGCAGGCCGAAACATTCGCCCGGTTGCAGCGCCAGATCGACGCCGCAGACGACTTCATTCGCGCCGTATGACTTGCGCAGTCCGGTCGCAATGAGCGGGGAAATCGGGTTCACGCGGGGATTCACCCGCAATGCACGCGCACGATCTGCGCGAGCAGGTGCAGGCGACCGTGGAAAAAGTGTTCGCAGCCCGGCACCACTACCAGCGGCAGTTGCTGCGGGCGAGCCCAGTCGAGCACCGCGGCGAGCGGCACCACTTCGTCATGCTCGCCGTGGACAACCAGCGTGTTCGCCGGTACGGCCTCGGTCGGGAAGCGACTCACCGCCGGGCCGACCAGCACCAACCGTTCCGCCGTCACCTGTAGGGCGACGCGGGTCTGCACGAAGGCGCCAAACGAAAAACCCGCCAGCAGCAGCGGCAACTCGCCGAAACGCGCTTTGGCGTAACGGATTACGGTAATCAGGTCGTCGGTTTCGCCGTTGCCCTGATCAAACGCGCCGGCGCTGGCGCCGACGCCGCGAAAGTTGGGGCGGATGGCGACATAACCCAGGCCAAACAGTGTTTTGGCAAGTGTGGTGACGACCTTGTTGTCTTTGGTGCCGCCCTGAACCGGATTGGGATGTGCGATCAGTGCGATGCCGCGCCGCGGCAGGCCGGGATCGTTAAGATCGGTTTCGAGCGCACCCGTCGGCCCGTCGATCACAAGGCGTTCCAGCGTCGAGGGGGGCATCGGGCGGAGTTCGGTGGCGGTCATCGGCGATGCGTGGAGCGGTGGATTGCAGGGACCGGTGTTTCAGATTTTAAGCCGTTCGACTACGCGACCGTGCTGCAGATGTTCGATGACGATTTCGTCGATGTCTTCGCGGTCGATGTAGGTGTACCAGACGGCTTCCGGATAAACCACCAGCACCGGACCTTCGTCACAGCGGTCCAGACAGCCGGCCTGGTTGATGCGCACTTTGCCTTTACCCGCGAGCCCCAGCGCCTTGACTTTCTTCTTGGCGTAGTCGCGCAAGTGCTGCGCCCCATGATTGTTGCAGCAATTGGCACCGGGTTCGCGCTGATTGCAGCAGAAAAATACGTGATGCTTGTAATGGCTCATCGGGTTGTGGAACGGGAGAGGGCAGGTTCAGGAGCCGCGGTGCGGCGTAGTGCGGATTATAACCGCGCTGCGCCTGAATCACCGTCGGGAATACTTGCGCGCCGAGCCGCGCGACAGTGCCACGGGGTATTTGCGTGCATTGAGTTTCATCTTGCGCCGGGCGGCCTGCAGCAGATCGATATCCAGCACATCGGTCAGCCGCAGCAGGTACAACAGCACATCGGCGATTTCCTCCTCCACGGCGCGCCGGTCCCCAGCGCTGAGGCGGGCACTTTGTTCGGGCGTCAGCCATTGAAAACATTCCAGCAGTTCGGCGGCTTCGACGCTCAACGCCATAGCGAGATTCTTCGGCGTATGAAATTGCTGCCATTCACGGGCTTCGGCAAAACGGCGTAGTTCGCCGCGCAGGCTGGATAATGTGGCGGGACGTTGGGAGGGCATGCGGTTCTCCGGGTTCAGCGATGGTTCGAGGCGTAGCGCACCGGCAGGCTGACCACCAGGAACAGCAGGGTCAGGAACGGCCACAGATCGGACAGCGCACGGCTCATATTGGTAAAACTGAGGAAATGACCGACCCGCCCCGGCAGCAGATGAACCGGCAGGCTGCGGTACGGATTTTCCGGCGTTGAGTTGACCAGAACGAGAGCGGCGATCAGCAGCAGCAAGGCGGCAAAACCGCGCCCTCGCGGCGGCAGGCGAACCAGCACCAGCAACAGTGCGATTGCGGCTGCCAGGCCCATGAAAAAGCCCGGTGTCAGCCAGTTCCAGGGTGTCGGCGTGCGCAGGATCAGCCATGCCGCCAGGGTTTTCAGCACACAGGCGCCGGCAATGAACAGTGCCAACGCGCGCCAGTATTCCGAACCGATGTTGCGCGCTACACTGCCCAGCAGCAGGCCGAGCGCAGTGATGTTGAGCAGGACGATGCCGGCTTCGGCGTAGCGGTACGATTCCGGGGTATAGGCAAACTGCGCAATCAGTTCCAGGCTGGCGCGCAGGTCGCCGTTGCCCATGTTGATCGGCGCCGCATGCAACTGGGTCAGCAGCCACAATCCGGCGAGCACCAGAACCGCATCACCGCGCGGCCCACCGATAAACCAGCGATGGCGCAGCAACGCCAGGCTTTCGCCGAGGCGGTGACCCGGTGCAAACAGCGGCGCGATCAGCGCACCGACCATGCCGCCGCAGGCATTGACCAGCAGATCAACCGTCGACGCAATGCGTACCGGCAGGTATTGCTGGGCCGACTCGAGCACCAGACTGAGCGCGACGCAGCTGATGAGCGCCAGCAGCACGGCATTACGCGGGTGCAGGCGCGCGCACAATGCCAGCGCCAGCAGGAAACCCAGGGGCAGATATGCGGCGAAATTAAAGCCGACATCTTCAAGGCTGATCCAGCGCGGCCACGGCGCGAACAAAAAAGCGCCAAACGGCAGGTCTGTGCGCCAGCCGGTGAAGGGATGCAGGCTGGCATAGATGATCACCAGACTGTAAGCTAGCGCCGCCATGGCAGCGACGCGGTATCCGCGCGACCGGAAATCGTGCGGCATGGCACCCGCTGTGTAATCCGGCATCATCCATGAAATTCTACGACATCTTCAACGGCGACGCCGACGGTATCTGCGCGCTGCACCAGTTGCGGCTGGACGAACCCCGCGCCGCGGAACTGGTGACCGGCGTCAAACGCGACATCGGGCTGGTGGCGCGCGCCGATGCGCGGCCCGGGGACTGCCTGACGGTGCTCGATGTTTCGCTGCGCACCAATGCCGTGGCGGTCGCCCGTGCACTGCAGCTGGGCGCGACCATTGAGTATTTCGATCATCACGCCGCCGGCGACGTGCCGCAGCATCCGGCGTTCCGCTCGCACATTGATACTGCGCCCGATATCTGCACCAGCCTGATTGTCGACAGTCATCTTGCAGGCCGTCACCGCTTATGGGCGGTGGTGGCCGCGTTCGGGGATAACCTGGTCGAATCGGCGATCCGCGCCGCGCAGCCGCTGCAACTCGATCACACCGAACTCGCGCGCCTGCATGAACTGGGTGAAGCGATCAATTACAACGCCTATGGCGAGAGCATCGACGATCTGCACTACCATCCCGCGGATCTGTATCAGCTGATCGCACCGTATCGCGACCCTCGACATTTCATTTTTGATGAACCGGTGTTCGAGGTTTTAAAGCAGGCCGGCGCCGAGGATCTGGCGCGCGCCGAAGACCTGCAGCCCGAATTCGCCAATGACACTGCAGCGCTGTATGTGCTGCCGGATGCGGCCTGGAGCCGGCGCGTCAACGGCGTGTTCAGCAATCGTCTCGCACAGGCGGAACCGCAGCGTGCGCATGCCGTGCTGGTGTCCAAGGCGGATGGTTATGTGGTCAGTGTGCGTGCGCCGCGCAGCAATCCGGTCGGCGCCGAAACCTTGTGCTCAGGATTCGCTACGGGCGGTGGTCGGCAGGCAGCGGCCGGCATTAATCACCTGCTGCCGGAAGATCTGACGCGGTTTGCAGCCGCGTTTCGCGCCGCTTATAAATAATCAATAAAAACAATTAGTTATTGATATTCCATGGGGGCGGCCGGGACGCGCCGGGAATGCGTCCCAGCAAATCCAGTTCCAGCAGCACAAACGCGGCGATCCACAATACTGCGTCGTAACCATCGAACCACTCGCCCTGCGCCAACCACGCGACAGCGATCACGGCTAATCCGCCGTACAGCGCTGTCGTAGCCGCCATCGCTGCACGCCGGCAGCGCGCGATCAGTGCAGGTTTGCGCACTTGCAGTTCGAGAAGGATGACGACGCCGATCCACAGCCAGGCATTCGCGGCATCCAGCCACTCATGTTCCCGCACAAAGGCCATCGCAGCCCAGGCGATGGCGCTCGCCGCCAGCAGGCGCAGGCCGTCGAGCAGCAGGGCGTTGCGCGACCGGCGAGTCCACTGCGGTGAACGGGATTCAAACTCGAACAGCAGCAGCAGCGCAAACCAGGCGACGGCGTCCAGGATTTCGGTGCCACGGCCGGTCGCGGCATAAATCGCGGCGTTGATGCCGAGCAACAGCAACAACGCCGCTTTGATCAGGGATGACCGCGGCATAGACGTCCGAGGGATACGGCAGTGATCAGCCGTGATGGTGTGGGGGTTGCGGGTGCGGCTGCGGGTGGTGATGCGGCGGATGTTCGTGGTGCGGTGCGACGCCGTAACGCTGCGGCAGCAGTGAACCGATGAGCATGCCGAATGCCGAAACGACCAGGCCGATCAGCTGCGGAGGGATCGGGCTGGCTTCGCCGACCAGCAGCTCAATCAGGATCCACGAGATCAGTCCGCCCAGCGTCGCCGCCAGTGCGCCCTGCGTGGTGGCGCGTTTCCAGAATGCGCCGACGACCAGCGGAATAAAGGCGCCGGCGAGCGTAATTTTGTACGCCGACTCGACCATATGGAAAATCGACGATTTCGAATTAAGCGCGAACAGCAGCACGATCGCGGCGAAAGTCACGATGGTGATGCGCATGATCCACAGGAGCTTGCGGTCGGAGAGATGCGGGAAATAGCCCTTGACGATGTTTTCCGCGAACATCACCGAAGGTGCGAGCAGAGTCGCTGAAGAGCAACTCATGATCGCCGACAACACTGCACCGAAAAACAGGATTTGCGCGAACAGCGGCATGTGCTGCAGCACCAGCGTCGGCAGAATCAGCTGCGAATCCTTTTCCAGCAGCTCGGTGAACAGCTTGGGGTCGATCAGCGTCGCTGAATAAGCGATGAACATCGGCACGAAGGTAAAGCAGAAGTAGATCGAAGCGCCGAGAATCGAACCGATGATGGCGATTTTTGCCGACTTGGCCGAAGTCACTCGCTGGAATACGTCCTGCTGCGGCAGCGATCCCAGCATCATGGTCAGAAACGCGCCAATGAAGGTCAGCCACATCCACGGATCAGGTGGCGGGAAAAATTCAAACTTGCCGGCCTGCGCCGCATGGTCGATGACCACGCCGGCGCCGCCGGTCATGCCACTGACCATCCAGGCGATGAACAGCAGGCCGCCCATGCTGACGGTCATCTGCACAAAATCCAGGATGGCGACCGAAAACATGCCGCCGAAGGTGGTGTAGGTGAGTACGATGGCCGCGCCGATGATCATGCCCAGCTCCGGACTGACGGCGCCGTTGGTGATGACGTTGAAAATCAGCCCCATCGCCTTGATTTGCGCTGAGACCCAGCCGAGATAGGAGCCGACGATGCACAGCGAGGTGATCACTTCCACCGTGCGGTTATAGCGCATCCGGTAGTAATCGCCGACCGTGAGAATGTTCAGCTTGTAGAGTTTTTTCGCAAAAAACAGTCCGGCGATGACCAGACATAGCGAGGAACCGAAGGGGTCGGCGACTACGCCGGAGAGACCATCCTTGACGAACTGCGCGGAGACGCCGAACACGGCCTCGGCGCCGAACCAGGTGGCGAACACCGTAGCGGTGACGATGGGCAGCGGCAGCGACCGGCCGGCGACGGCGAAATCCTTGGTGTTATGAACGCGGGTCGCAGCCCACAGGCCGATCCCGACCGACACCATCAGATAGGCAATAACAAACCACAGCAGCATCGCAAATCCCCTTTTTGCCGCAGGATTATAGCCGCGGTCGAAGTAATTACGACAGTAGTTGCAGGGCCAGCAGCGCGGCGAGCAGGACGACCGCAATCCCCAGCAGCCAGGTGTTGCGGCGCTGTTGCAACAGCAGGGCATGGAAATGCGCGCGCAACGCAGCTTCGGAATCACGTGCCAAAAACTGCTGCGCAAGCCGCGGCAGCTGCGGCAGCTGTTCGCTCCAGAACGGCAGTTCCTCGCCGATCCGGCGCACCAGGCCGCGCCAGCCGACCTGTTCCGACATCCAGCGTTCGAGGAAAGGTTTGGCGGTGCTCCACAGGTCGAGATCGGGGTCGAGGTCGCGGCCCAGCCCTTCCACGTTGAGCAGCGTCTTTTGCAGCAGCACCAGTTGCGGCTGGATCTCGATGTTGAAGCGGCGCGAGGTCTGGAACAGCCGCAGCAGCACCTTGCCGAAGGAAATTTCCTTCAGCGGTTTGTCGAAAATGGGCTCGCACACCGCACGGATCGCGGTCTCGAATTCATCGACCCGCGTACCCGGCGGCGCCCAGCCCGATTCGACGTGGACTTCGGCGACGCGACGGTAGTCGCGGCGGAAGAAGGCGATAAAGTTGCGTGCCAGGTAATGTTTGTCGACCTCGGTCAGCGTGCCCATGATGCCGAAATCAAGCGCGACATACTGGCCGTTTGATGCGACGAGGATATTGCCGGGATGCATGTCGGCGTGAAAAAAGCCGTCGCGGAATACCTGAGTGAAAAAGATTTCGACGCCGACGCGGGCGAGTTTGGGGATGTCGATGCCCTGTGCGCGCATTTCGGCAACGGCGGAGACGGGGGTGCCGTGCATGCGCTCCATGACCATGACTTCAGTCGAACAATACTCCCAGTGAATTTCCGGTACCGCCAGCAGTGGTGAGTTGCGGAAATTGCGGCGCAGTTGGCTGGCATTCGAGGCTTCCCGCATCAGGTCGAGTTCATCTTCGAGATGTCGGGCGAATTCAGCGACGACTTCGCGCGGCTTCAACCGTTTGCCGTCCAGCCACAGCCATTCCAGCAGAACGGCGGCTGCGTCGAGAAGCGCGACATCCTTGGCGATGATGCCGGCAATGCCGGGACGCAATACTTTCACCGCCACTTCGCTGCCGTCGGGCAGCGCACCGATATGCACCTGGGCCACCGAGGCGCTGGCGATGGGCACCCGATCAAACCGGGAAAACACCTGATCCAGCGGCTTGCCATAGGCGGTGTTGAGAATACGGTCGACGTCGGCGCTGGCGAACGGTGGCACCTGATCCTGCAACCGCGCCAGTTCTTCGGCGATGTCCGGCGGAATCAGGTCGCGTCGCGTCGACAGCACCTGACCGAATTTGACGAAAATTGGTCCCAGCGTTTCCAGTGCATGGCGCAGGCGCACGGCGCGGGGCGCCGACAGGTCGCGCCGGAACAGCAGTGCGCTCACCGCGGCCCGCAACACGCGCACGCGCTCATGACCGAGCAGGAACTCGTCGAGCCCGAAACGCAGGGAAACACTGAGGATTTTCAGCAGGCGGAGGATACGCACCTGCGCATTTTATCCGCCCGCGGCATTGCCGGGGGGCGGAACAGCGGGAATCAGCGGGAGGCCAGCCTCAAGACGCGCTTTTCGAGCCGTGCGAGGTCCTCCCGCAGCAGGTCGACATCGGCGGCAAAACCGCGGAGGTCGTTGGTCGCGGCAACCGCGGGCCGTTCTTCGGTCCAGTATTCGGTGAAGGAACGCAGAAGGTTTTCGCCGCTGATCCGCGCCCATTGCCCCATACCCTGTGCCGTGCCCGCCAGGCGGTGCGCGGCGACGTCACCGACCACGCGCGACAGATCTTCTTCAGCATCCCAGCGCAGATGGCGCCACAGGTGATGCACTGCGCCCGCCAGTGCGGTATCACCCTCAATCACAATATCGCGCCAGGCCGTGTCATCCCGGGTCGCCATTCGCAACAACAGGCCGGGCGTCACAGTCAGTGTGGCGTCGGGCAATGCCCCTGCAGCTGCGGGTGTGACTTCGCCGGAAGCAATAATCTGCAGACTGGCGGAAAACGGCAGACAGCGCACGCTGACGGTTTTGCCCGTGTAAGGTATGAGCGATTCCCGCGCCCAGCTGCTGGCGCGCAACAGATGATTCAGCGGCGCGCCAACGAGGGCATCAAAAGCGAATGGCGCTGCAGCCATCGTTACTCAAGCCTGCTGAATGCCTGAAACCAGCCAGCCAGAGGCGCCGCGCATCGGTTTTTCGAGGTGCCATATTTCGTCGAACGGTTGCGGTTCGCTGGCGCCATCTTCGCGGATCAGACCGGAGAAACGCACGCTGGCCACATACAGCAGGCCTTCGCTGACGACTTCAAGCACTTCGGACTGCAGCGTCACGACATCGGTTTTGCCTTGCACCGCGCCTTCGCTTTGCCATTGTCCCTGCACCTCGGCGAGCAGATCGGCGGAGAGGAAGTCTGCCAGTGCCGCGCTGTCACGGGCATCATGTGCTTCCTGCAGGCGGACGAAGTTCAGCCTCGCGTGACGGATAAATTCGGTCGCGTTGAAATCAGCAGGCCAGCGTTCGGTGGTCGCCGCAACGGAATGCGCTGCCGCGCCCCCGCCGGTGATCAGCGGTTCGGGAGCAACGCCGCGCTGATGGCCGGCATATTGCATCGGCGCCGGTGCAGTGCGGCCGCGCAAGGCGCGGAATGCCAGCAGGGCAACTGCCGCGATGGCAGCAACCAGCAACAGTCCGGACAACGCGCCGGCAAGACCATTGTTCATGAACAGCGCCATCAATCCCGCGCCCATGGCAAGACCGGCCAGCGGTCCCAGCCACTTGTTGCCCGGCGTCTGCGCCGGGGCTGCTGCCGGCTGTTGCGCCGGCGCGCCGGCCGCTTGTTGCTGTTGCGCGGGCGCCTTGGGCGTTGCCTGTTGGGTCATGTTGCGCTGGGTGCCCATGCTTTTGCCGCCGCCGAGGCGTTTGGCGGCCTCGGCTTCAACGCCGACCATGGCAATGCCAAAAAACAGGGCAAGCGCTGATATCAGGATTTTCATTTTCAACTCCTCGATTTATGGATGCAGCTATGACAGCACATTATAGGGTTAGCTCCCGGCTTGTTCATTGCAAACTGTAATAGTAGGGATAGGGAGCGATGTCCTGGCTATAAGCACCACAAAGTTTAAAAACGGATACCTCGGTGCAGCGCGACCACACCCGCCGCAAGGTTGAAATATTCCACACGCTCCAGCCCGGCATCCTGCATCATCGATTTCAGGGTTTCCTGGTCAGGATGCATGCGAATGGATTCGGCCAGATAACGGTAGCTGGCGGCATCATCGGTGATCATTTTGCCCAGCCGCGGGAGCACCTGAAACGAGTAGGTGTCGTACAACGGCGCCAACGGTTGCCACACCCGCGAAAATTCCAGCACCAGCAGCCGTCCGCCGGCGCGCAGAACACGGCGCATTTCAGCCAGGGCGGCGTCCTTGTGTGTCATGTTGCGCAGACCGAAGGCGACGCAAACACAATCAAAATATTCATCGGGAAAGGGCAGTTTTTCGGCATCACACTGCACCGCGGGAATCAGTTTTCCGCCGTCGAGCAGACGGTCGCGGCCGTGACGCAGCATCGGACCGTTAATGTCGGTAATGATTACCGATCCGGACGGACCGACGCGTTCAGAGAACAACCGGGTCAGATCACCGGTACCGCCGGCAACGTCGAGCACGCGCTGGCCCGGACGCACCAGGCTCTGTTCAACGGCAAAGCGCTTCCACAGCCGGTGTAACCCCGCAGACATCAGATCGTTCATCAAGTCGTAGCGCGAAGCGACTGAATCGAAGACCTCGGCGACCTTGCGCGCTTTTTCGTCCTCGGCGACTTTCCGAAATCCGAAATCGGTAGTTTTGGTCATCGTCGAACTCAGGTCTAGCGGCTGGCGCCGGCTTCCTGCAACCGCTGCAGGTATTGCTGCCACATCGATTCCTGCTCTATGCCGTAATCGTAAAGCAGGTCCCAGGAGTAGATGCCGGTGTCGTGGCCGTCGGAAAAGCGCAACTGGATCGCGTACTGGCCGACAGGTTCCACCGCTGTAATGGTGACATCCTTCTTGCCGGACTGCAGCGTTTCCTGGCCCGGACCGTGGCCGCGTACTTCGGCGGATGGCGAATAAACGCGCAGGAATTCGCAGGGCAGGCGGAAGCTCTTGCCGTCGGCAAACGAGATTTCCAGCGCGCGCGAGGCCTGGTGCAGGGTAATTTCGGTGGGCTGGGGCACGCCCTTGTGGAGTCCGGCCATAGGTGTTCCGTCTGCGGGTCATGAAACTGAAGGCATGATCATAACCGACCCCGCAGATCATCCAAAAATTCTTTTGAATACCAAGGAGTTACGGCCAGGTTCCGCAGCACTGTCATGCCGCTGTAACAACAGGTTCATAATATAGGGCGGTAAAAACACCTTTTGGAGTGCGCATGGCGGCAACAATTCTGGTTGTGGAAGACGAACCGGCCATCCAGGAACTGGTCGCCTGCAACCTTGAACTCGCAGGACACCGCGCGTTACGCGCCGAGTCAGCGGAACAGGCCATGCTGATGGTTCGCGAGCAGTTGCCCGATCTGATAGTTCTCGACTGGATGCTGCCCGGGATCAATGGCGTGGAATTTGCGCGACGTTTGCGCAGCGACAAACGCACGCAGTCAGTGCCTTTGATCATGCTCACCGCGCGGGCGGACGAACAGGACAAGCTGGCAGGGCTCGAAACCGGTGCCGATGATTACATCACCAAACCTTTTTCTCCGCGCGAACTTAACGCCCGGGTTAAAGCCGTGCTGCGCCGGCGCTCGCCTCAGGTCACTGACGATGTGGTTGAATCCGCCGGGTTGCAGCTCGATCCCAACAGTCACCGGGTTATCGGCAATGGACAGTCTTTGCAACTCGGGCCGACCGAATTCCGTCTGCTGCATTTTTTCATGACCCATGCCGAACGCGTGTACACCCGGGTGCAGCTGCTGGATCAGGTGTGGGGTGATCATGTGTTTGTCGAGGAGCGCACGGTGGATGTACACATCCGCCGCCTGCGCAAAGCGCTGGAGCCGACCCGGCACGATGCCCTGATCCAGACCGTACGCAGCTCCGGGTATCGTTTTTCCGCGGGTTAGGCGACGCTTAACATGCCGACCTCCTTGAGCGAGAAGGTGTCCGGATGAGCGGGGTCTGGTGGCCCCTGATTATCAGGGTGGCGTTACTCGCCATTCTGGGGGTGATCACCTGGCAGGTTGATAATCCAGTCACGGCGTTAGCCTTGGTTGCGATCGTCCTGATGTTCATGGTTTTGCATCACGCCCGTCACCTCGCAAAGTTGTCGAAGTGGCTGGCGGATCCACGGCCGGAAGCGTTGCCGGCGGGCTCCGGCATATGGGAAGATGTTTTTGCGGCGTTTTATCATCTGCTGCGCCGCCAGCGGCGCAGCGAATCCCGGTTGACGGCAACGCTGCATGATTTTCAGCGTGCCGGTATGGCAATGCCAGACGGCCTGGTCATTCTTGACGGCTCCAACCGCATCGAATGGTGCAACCCGAAATCGGAGCAGCACTTCGGGCTCGATGCCAAGCGCGACTTCGGGCAGTTGGTGACCCATCTGGTGCGGCAGCCGCAATTCTCGGAAGCCCTCGGCGGAAGTTATGCCGAGCCGCTGACCTTGCGCAGCGCGCACGGAGGAGATCTCGTGCTGTCGGTGCTGATCGTGCCCTATGAGGCGAACCGCAAACTGATCATCAGCCGCGATGTCACCGATCGCGAGCGCGTGGAAACCATGCGCCGTGATTTTGTCGCCAACGTATCACACGAGCTGCGCACGCCATTGACCGTGATCGGCGGTTTTCTCGAAACCATTGCCGACATGAAAACGCCGAATCCCGAACTGATCCGCCGCTCGGTGCCGCTGATGAGCGACCAGGCCAAGCGCATGCAGACCCTGGTTGAAGACCTGTTGACGCTGTCGCGCCTCGAGTCAGAGGGCAATCCGGCCCGTGAAGAGCCGGTGAATGTTCCGGACATCGCCCGCGGACTTTATCACGATGCGCTGGTCCTGTCGGCGGGACGCCACAAGGTCACGCTGCTGCTGGAAAGCCCGGCCTGGATCAACGGGGCGGAGGACGAATTGCGCAGCGCTTTCGGCAATCTGGTCAGCAACGCGATTCGTTACACGCCGGCCGGTGGCGAAGTGCGATTGTTGTGGAAAGCCGGTGCCGACGGCGGGGCAGTGTTTTCGGTGCGGGATACCGGGATTGGCATCGAGACGCAGCATTTGCCGCGACTCACCGAACGGTTTTATCGCGTGGATCGCGGCCGCTCGCGCGAAACCGGTGGCACCGGTCTCGGTCTGGCCATTGTCAAACATGTGGTCAACCGGCACGCCGCAAAGCTGGAGGTCACCAGCGAACCTGGTCGAGGCAGCTGTTTCAGCGTAATTTTTCCCGAGGCCCGCATAGACATCAAACGCGGTGCTGCGACGGAAAGCGCCGTTCGCAGCGCGTAATCCTTTTTGTGGGCGGCATTCGAGCGCGGCTTCCGGTATCAATTTAAAACTTTAGCAATTTCAGACCGGATGGCCTTCGTCAACGTATCAGCGTTTGCGGATGCGATCCGGTCTTCACGCTGCCGTATTCCCCAAATCGGCTGCGGGAAATGGGGATCGTCGGCAAAACGCGGAATCACATGCCAGTGCACATGCGCCACCATATTGCCGAGGCTGGCCAGATTGATTTTCACTGGGGAAAGCGCATCGCGCATTGCGCGCTCCACGGCAAATACCACATTCATGCAATGCAAGCGGTCGGCGTGGGCCAGGTCGGTCATTTCACGCACATGTGCCTTCCAGATGACACGGCAAAAACCCGGATAGCCTGGTTCTTCGACTCGGATGACGCGGCAGCGCGCATCTTCCCAAAGCACGGCACCGCCCGGTGGTGTTGCGCATAATTCGCAGGTCATGTGCCTTTTTTCCAGAATAACCAATCCGCCGCACGATAAACCAGATCGCTGCCGTGCGCGACCGCCGCGCAGCGCCATGCCGGGGATGCCGGGCATAAGGCCTCCCGGATCTGCCTTTTTGCGGAGTGGTTGAGATGCCCCTCACCGAAATGATGCCAGCGATTTTCATCGCGCAGTGCGTTTAGCACGTGCAGCGATGACCATGTGCCGATTTCCTGCAGGAGAAACTTCACATCAACGCCCGGCAGCAGGCGCGGTAGCGCGGCACCCAGACTGCCGCGGACACTATAGGCGGCCGGCATCGCCGCGCTGCCGACCAGCGCTTGCGCAACGGCAGCCTCGAGTTCGGCAGTGGTCGCGGCCCGGGTTCCGGGCTCAACGATCAGCGTGCTGCCGCCGTGGGTTCCCAATCCGGTATGCATGTCGATGGCGAACACGGAATCGGCGCCTGCCAGCCGCCGTTGCAGCCAGTCGCAAAATTGCCGCGGTCCCGGTTGCAGTTCGGCGCCGCCGTAAAAAAGTCCCCTCGGGTAACGATGCTGGCCGTGCGCGATGGCCTGCCGCACCGCGGGTAAGCCATGACGCAGGCCGCGCATCGCCAGGCGCAGGCCGAAGCCGTCCCGCGTCGGCGGTGAGGGCGGGTTGAGCAGGCGATCAAGTTGGCGGTAAAGCGGCGGCGCTCCAGCCCAGGTGGCGGTATGCGGGAGGAAGTTGCGGTTGAGGTCAACGTTCGCCTCGTTGGTCCGGCGTAACCAGGCCATACCGTAGGGATTGAGCACATGCACAAACACCAGTGCGCCGTCTGAGGGAATGGCCGGCGGCGCGTTGAGCAGTACCAGCTGGGTGGCAGAACCGGCGTAGGCCTCGACCCCATGCACGCCGCTGACGTGCAACAGGATACGGCGCGCGTCGAACGTACCCAGCCACGCGACATCAATGCCCAGGTCTTCATTGGCGGGACCGCGCGCGGCGATGGTCAGTGTTTCAACAGCCGCCTTCTGCTCCCGGGCGGCAGCGAGAAAACGCGTGCGGGCTGCGGGGTAGTCTGCGGAGAACCACGCCGCGCCGGAGCCCGCAATTGCCGGCTCAGGCCGCGTTGTAGGTGGCGCGCTCGAAATTCGAGCCACTGTCGATCAGCGCCGTCAACCGGATCTGGCGGGGTTTGCCGTCGTGCAGATCAAGCACTCGTCCGGGACCGTAGGTGCCCGGTGTAACCACGATGGTTTGCGGTTCACTGCCCGGCACGCCGGCGAGCAGCAGCGCACGGTCGTACGGAATCTGGTTGTCGGCGACACGGGCCGCCACAGCCTGCGCCTTGACACGCAGCAGCCGGAAGCCCAGCCAGGTCACACCTTCGCTGTCGACGCTCAGCCGCTGCACAAAACCGAGATAGGTGTTGCCGTTGGGTGCGACCAGTCCCAGAAGCTGATTTTGCGTCAGGCGCGTGGTGTCGGTGGGTTTGCGGCACATCCCCAGAATGCCGGATGCGCTCTGGTTGGCCACAGTCCAGGTCTCCAGCGTGCGGCTGCGCATTGAAGCTTCGCCGACGGTGGGTCCGTCAACGCGATCAAACCCGGCCATTTCAAAACGGGCACGCGAGTGCAGGCCCGCATCAGGCGGAGAAAAGGGTTTGCCGCTGATGTTGAAATGCATGGCGGCCAGCGTTCCAGAAACCAGTACGTTGAATGAGACGGCTTTGCGCTCATCGACACGGCCGGTTCCGGGCGCGAGCCAGCTTGCATTAAGGCTCAGCATCAGCTTATCGCAAACTTCACGCGGAATCGGGCCGAGCCCCAGTTTGTCGGGGCTCTGGCTTTTCAGGGCTACTGCGGTTTGCCGCAGCTTATCGCCGATTTTTTCAAGATCCAAATAGCGCAGGTTGTCGCCTTGAAGATTTTTCAGGCGTCGTGCCCCTTCAGCAGAGCCGAGGTCGACGCCCAGTGCGACATTGGCGTCGGTGGCGACCGGCGTTAGCGACAGACCGCCCAGCGGAACCCACTGCGCCAGCGCGCGGTCGATGGTATTCATTTGCAGCAGCGACAGCGAATCGGGGTTGGCGCGCTGGGTCAGCACGATCTGCAGGTAGGCCAGATTAACGGTGCTTTTGCCGTCCGCGCTTTCTGACACCGGCGTGTCGATGACGCCAGCGCTTTCAGCAAACGCATAAAGCCTGTGTAACTGCTCCCAAACCGCACCCGGCACTGCATGGTAGGCGCGGTTATGCGCATTCATCGTGAACCCGGTGCAGCGAATGGCGCGATAACACACCAGTGCGGCATGGCCGGCAAGCTCGGCCGCTTCAGCCATATCGGTGATCAGCGATTCGTAAGCATCGGCAAGCGACCGCCACAGCGCAATGCTGCGCGTGAAGGTTTCGCGGGTCGCGTCGTCGAACGGTACCGGCTGGCCCCAGTATTCCCGGTTGCGCGCGTGCTGTGTTTCGAACGTGGTCTCGCGCAGCAGTTCCAGTACCTGCAGGCGGGGGGTGCCGGTGACACCGGTTTCAGTAAGTAGCTGCAATTGCGTCAGCAACTGCGCCTGCCGTTGTGCTGGCGTTGCGTTCGCCAACTGGGCAATGAAGGCCCGGGCTGCGGCGGCATCGGCTATTTTCAGTAAACCTTGTTTGGCACTCAAGACAGTAGCCATGACGTACCCCAATGTTGAGCGAGTACGAATAATCCAGCGGTTAAAAATAAGCGGCAAGTAAATATGTCACATGTCGCTGTTCCACGACAGTCGGCGTGAATTTCACTGTGACGAATGCCACGCATCACAGCAAAACCCGCTCGATGCCGCCATTGTTGGCGCGCGCCACGTAAGTTTCCATCCAGTTCGCGCCCAGCAGATGATGCGCCATTTCGACAACGATATAGTCGGCTTCGACGCCCGTATCCGGTGAAAAGCGCGCGAGTCCCTGCAGGCAGGACGGACAGGAGGTGAGGACTTTCAGCGGTGCGTCGCTGTCCGCGCGTAATTGCGCCGCGCCGCGCCGCATTTCCTCTTCCTTGCGGAAACGAACCTGCGTCGAGATATCGGGCCGCGTCACCGAGAGCGTACCGGACTCGCCGCAGCAGCGGTCGCTGAGCGCGACCGGTGAAGCCATCAGTGCGTTGACCACCTTCATCGGGGCGTGGGTTTTCATCGGCGTGTGGCAGGGGTCGTGATACATGTAGCGGGTGCCGGTCACTCCGTTAAGTTTCACACCGCGTTCGAGCAGGTATTCGTGGATATCGAGCAAGCGGCAGCCGGGGAAAATCTTGCCGAATTCGTATTTCTGCAATTGATCCATGCAGGTGCCGCAGGACACAATCACCGTTTTGATGTCGAGATAGTTCAGTGTATGCGCCACGCGATGAAACAACACACGGTTGGCGGTGGTGATGGCCTGGCCTTTCGCCTCTTCGCCTGCAGCGGTCTGCGGATAGCCGCAGCACAGATAACCCGGCGGCAATACGGTTTGCACACCGAGGTCGAACAGCATCGCCTGGGTGGCGAGACCGACCTGGCTGAACAGCCGTTCGGAGCCGCAGCCCGGGAAATAAAACACTGCATCGGAATCCTCGGTGACTTTGGCGGGATCACGGATCACCGGTACCATGCGCGCGTCTTCGATATCGAGCAGCGCGCGTGACGCTTTTTTCGGCAGTTTGCCGGGCATCGGTTTGTTGATGAAATGGATGACCTGCGTGCGCATCGCCGGTTTACCGGTGGTCGCCGGCGGTTTGCAGACCTGCTTGCCCGAAATGCCCAGCGTTTTCGCAACCCCGTAGGCCAGACGTTGCACCTTGTAACCCCAGTCGATCATCAGCTTGCGCGCAATGTTAATGGTGCGCGGGTCGGTGACGTTGAGGAAAAACATCGCCGCTTTGGTGCCGGCGTTGAAACGGCGCTTGCCGTGCTGGCGGAGGAAGTTGCGCATCGCGATCGACACGTCGCCGAAATCGATATCGACCGGGCACGGGTTGGCGCACTTGTGGCAGATCGTGCAGTGATCGGCGACGTCGCCGAACTCGTCGAAATGCTCCAGTGAGATTCCGCGGCGTGTCTGTTCCTCGTAAAGAAAGGCTTCGATCAGCAGACTGGTCGCAAGGATCTTGTTGCGCGGGCTGTAGAGCAGGTTGGCGCGCGGCACGTGCGTGGCGCAGACCGGTTTGCATTTTCCGCAGCGCAGGCAGTCCTTGACCGAATCGGCAATGGCGCCGACGTCGGAATGTTCAAGGATCAGGCTTTCGGTGCCGAGCAGTGAGAAGCTCGGCGTGTAGGCATTGCTGAGGTCGGCCGCGGTTTCCGCGTTACGCAGCAGCTTGCCCTTGTTGAAATGCCCCTGCGGATCTACCTGCTGCTTGTATGCCTGAAATGCGGCAATGCGTTCCGGCGGCAGGAATTCGAGTTTGGTGATGCCGATGCCGTGTTCGCCGGAAATCACGCCGTCCAGCGATTCTGCGAGATGCATGATGCGTGATACGGCCTCGGCGGCCTCCTGCAGCATTTCGTAGTTGTCGGAGTTGACGGGGATGTTGGTGTGCACGTTACCGTCGCCGGCATGCATATGCAGCGCAACGAACACCCGGCCGCGCAACGCCTGGCGATGGGCGGCATCGATCGCTTCGATGACTTTGGCGAAGGGCCGGCCGCTGAAAATGTCGGCGAGGTGCGCTCGCACTTCGTCTTTCCACGATACCCGCACCACGTGGCTCTGCAGAACGTGGAACAGCGTTGAAGACTGTAAAGAGTTCCCCCCAAGGGGACTTCCTTCGGGGCGAGCTGTGAGGAGTGAGGAGTAAAAATCCCCAGCATCGCTCGGGCCTTCATGGAGAACTTTTAGTGTCGTGTCGATGTGGTCGAGCAGCCACTGCCAGCGCATGCGCGCAGCGCTGATCAGCGCCTGTGCCCGTTCAACGCGGTCGCCTATGACTTCGGCCGCGGAGACCCCGGCGTCCTGCTGCACCACCGGCAGATCGCCTTCGATCGCTGCGGCGACGGCGTCGAGGACGCGCAGCTTGTTGCGGATCGAGAATTCGATGTTGATGCGTTCGATGCCGTCGGAATAATCGCCCAGGCGGTCCAGCGGGATGACCACATCTTCGTTGATCTTGAAGGCGTTGGTATGGCGCGCGATCGCTGCCGTGCGCGCGCGGTCAATCCAGAAGGTCTTGCGCGCTTCCGCCGATACGGCGATGAAACCTTCGGCGCCGCGGGCGTTGGCAATCCGCACGACCTGTGATGCAGCGGCAGCGACCGCGTCCTCGTTTTCGCCGACGATGTCGCAGACCAGCACCATTTTCGGCCGACCGGCGCGGCGTGACTTGGTGGCATAACCGACAGCTTTCACATAGCGCTCGTCGAGGTGTTCGAGGCCGGCGAGGATGGCGTCCGGGTTGCCGTCGACATAACGCTTGATTTCAACGATCGACGGCACGGCTTCGCGCACCGGACTGAAAAACTCAAGGCACACGGTGCGGATCGCCGGCGGCATGCGATGCAGTACGAAAGTCGCCTGGGTAATGATGCCGTCGCAACCTTCCTTCTGGATGCCGGGCAGTCCGCCCAGCACCTTGTCGGTGACATCCTTGCCGAGGCCGCGCTTGCGGAAGGTCGAACCGGGAATATCCAGAATTTCCGGCTCACCATCCGGCGTTTTGCCGTCGCGCGTGTAACGGGTGACACGGAAACGCGCGGTCGCCAGATCGTGAATCTTGCCGAGGTTGTGGTCGAGGCGTTCGACCAGCATCCATTGCGCGTCCGGCGTGACCATTTTCCACGACGCGAGGTTGTCCAGTGCGGTACCCCACAACACCGCTTTTTTGCCGCCGGCGTTCATCGCCACGTTGCCGCCGATGCACGACGCATCGGCCGAGGTCGGGTCGCACGCAAACACCAGGCCTGCGGATTCTGCAGCTTCCATGGCGCGGCGGGTGACCACGCCAGCGCCGCAGCGCAGAATCTGCACCGGTTGCGGGACGCCGGGCAGCGCGACCGGAACAATGGCCGCGAGGGTGTCGAGTTTTTCGGTGTTGATCACCGCCGAGTGGCGGGTCAGTGGAATCGCGCCGCCGGTATAGCCGGTGCCACCGCCGCGCGGAATGATGGTCAGTCCGAGTTCGATGCAGGCGCGCACGATCTCCAGGACTTCTTCTTCATTGTCCGGGTTGATGACGACGAAGGGGTATTCGACGCGCCAGTCGGTGGCGTCGGTGACATGCGATACGCGGGCCAGTCCGTCGAACTGCACGTTGTCGCGCCGCGTGGTGCGGGACAGCCGCGCCCGCGCGCGCCGGCGCAGCGCCAGGGTATCCTCGAATTCGGTTTCGAAGTTGTCGACCGCCGTGCGCGCGGCATCCAGCAGTTCGGCTACCCGCCGGTCGTCGTTGTCTCGTCGCGCATCGATGCTGTTGAGCCGGTTGCGCATGCCTTCGACCAGAGCGCCGCGGCGTTTGCGGTTGCCGAGCAGGTCGTCTTCGATATACGGATTGCGCTTGACCACCCACATGTCGCCCAGCACCTCGTAAAGCATTTTGGCCGAACGGCCGGTGCGACGTTGCGCCCGCAGTTCATTGAGCAGGTCCCAACGTGCCGCGCCAAGCAGCCGGATCACGATCTCGCGATCCGAGAACGAGGTGTAGTTATAGGGAATTTCTCTGAGGCGGGCGGTCATTGCACGGGGATGGGTGTTGAAAAGTCAGCGGCAAGCCGCGTTGCGCGGTGACGGGAATGCGCAAATAAACATATTAGCGCAATGCCGCAAAGGCTTCATGTCGCCAGTACCGCGATGACCCAGTAGCGTCCAAATTTGCCGAACGCAATGAACAGGGTTGACCACCAGGGGTTGAGCCGCAGCCAACCTGCTGCGATACACAGCGGATCGCCGAGCAGCGGCACCCAGGACAACAGCAATACCGGGCTGCCCCAGCGTTGCACGGTTGCCAGTCCCTTGAGGGGCTTGGTCTGCGGAATCAGCCGGCCGAGAAGGTAGGACGACATTCCGCCGAGCGTATTGCCCAGAGTGGCCACCCCCAACGCCGGCCACAACTGCTCGGGATGCAGTTTGAGCACGCCGAACAGCACGGCTTCCGATCCCCCGGGAAGCAGGGTCGCAGCGAGAAAACTGCTGGCGAACAGGGCGCCGAGGGAGGCGGAAGCATCCAAGGGTAAATAAGCGCTATAAGTAGGGTGATTTGTAGAGGGAAGCGCGGTTCTTTACACTTCCTGCATGTTCCGCGTTGGCGCTCTGACTATGGGGCCGTTAAATCTGACACAGAATACCGTAACAGCAAGAAGTTTCGCAGTGCAATCAGGTTTGCAATAAACTCAATTAAAACAACAACTTAAGAAAATATCATCAGGGCGATCGTTCACTGAGCGGTGTGGTTGCGAGTCCAGTTTGAACGCTGTGCCTTGATGATCTCCAATGATGTTCGGACCCGGTTGCCGCGGTGCGCAAAGATGAACCCGCCTCACGTCTTGCCGGGGTGAGGCGTCATGTGTGGCCGGGGGGCCGTATATCCTTCTGGGTTTTTTGAATTAGCGTGGCGACGGGCGACTTCGTCCGTCTCCTCAAGGGGAGATTGCTGTGCAGATATTGTGGTTGTTGTCGGCGTCGGTGGCGAACTCCATCGCCGGCGATGAACAGGAGCACCGGTTGCTGAATGCACTGATGGCCAGTGCACGTTTGCGCGCCGGCATTGCATCCACTTTCGCGCTTCGCGCCGGGCATCGCAATGTGTTCCTTGACGCCGATGATCCGGCCGCCATAGCCGGTGTGGATTTGAGCGCGATTGATCTTTGCGTAGTCACCAAGTTCCTGGGCAAAAGCAGCGCTCAGCTGTGGCTGGATGTCATCGCCCGTCTGGAGAAGGGCAAAAGGAAGATCCTGCTGGACATCTGCGAATACCCCTTCATCGACAAAAAAAACAAGGCAATCGTCGATTTTTACAAAAAAGCCCTTCCCTACTGCGACGCCTTGACTGTCAACTCGGCGCGGATGAAGGAACTGATGGCGCCGCATGCGAGAAGCGCGCCCCGGATTATCGAAGATGCGATTCTCGAACCCTTGCAAAAGCCCCGGTTCGACCCGGGAAAGCAGTTGCAATTACTGTGGTTCGGACATCCCACCAACTTCAATTTCATGCTCCCCCTCCTGCCGGCTCTGACGAAATTCAGCGAAGGGCAGGATTGCCGGTTGACCATCGTTTCATCAGCGGAAATCAAGGACAAAATTCCGGTGATCGGCAAGCGAATGTCCCCGCATTTCAACATTAAATTCGTACCCTGGAGTTTCAAGGCGCAGCGTGAGGCATTGTCCGCCTGCGATCTGGTGTTGATCCCCGGTGATGCGTCCGATCCGCGCAAATCCGGTGTGTCATCGAATCGAATTGCAGAAGCGCTGCAGGCCGGCCGCTTTCCGGTGGCGAGTCCGCTGGGGAGCTATTTGCCGTACGAGGGGGCTGCGTGGCTGGGTACGGAACTCACGGCCGGCATTCGCTTCGCTTTGTCGCAACCGCAGGAAGTGAATGCACGGATCCGGCGTGGGCAAGCGCTGGTAAAGGCCACCGTCATGCCGGGGGTTTTAGGAAAACAATGGCTGGGTTTATTCGGTAACCTGGTTTCTGAGAACGAACCGAGCATGCAGGTGCCGAAAAGGGAATCAGTAAATCAAATACAAAAGTCAGATATTAACGTCGCCGGGAAGACCAAAAAAACCAAGGCTGCGGCATTTCCGACTTATCAGGAAGCATTCTTCGCCAAACGGGAAAATACATCAGACAAGTGGGAACATTATTTTGCGATTTACGACCATTTGTTGGCGGGTCTATACGGGGAAAAAATTAATTATCTTGAGATCGGCGTGCAAAAAGGCGGCGGATTGGAGACGGCGCGTTTGCTGTTTGCGCCGGGCTCCCGGTTGGTCGGGCTGGATGTAGATGCCAAATGCAAGGGGCTGGAAGCCAGCGGGATTGCCGACCGGATATTCGTCGGCTCGCAGAGCGAAGAGGCTACTTTAAAAGCATTGACGGCTTACTGTCCGGAATTTGACGTGATTCTTGATGATGGCTCCCATATTCAAGAGCACATGATCATATCTTTTATCAAGCTGTTTCCTTCGCTTGCAGAAGGTGGCGTCTACATCATCGAGGATACCCATACCTGCTATTCGCCGGAACACCAGCAATCCTTCTTTGGACTGAATATTTACGACTATTTCAAGGGGTTATCCGAAAGGCTGAATCTGGATTTTATAGATCCGGGACTCAGAAAGAGCCGTTACAAAATGCCCAGGGAAAAACGCAGTGCCGTCAAGCAGGAGCCCGACATATGCCGGGAGATCTTTTCCATCGAATTTTTTGACAGCGTAATTGCGGTCCGCAAACGAAAAAAGAACGAACCTTTGCGGATACGCCGATAGGGTTCAGGCTGAGTCCGGGCGGATGTGCTGCGTTGTTGGAACAAGGGCGGGGTTTTTTTTCATGTTCCGTGAAAAACGGTCGAGCAGTATCTGGTGAGTGGCCACAGATGCGGTTCCGGTCATCATGCTCTGAAGATAAGGCAGATGTTTCCGCCCGTCGTCGTTAAACAGCGCAAGCTTGTTGTCGATCCCTTCGTTTTCAGCAAAGGAAACGAACTCCCCTTGAATGCTGGTCGCATACAGCGCCGGCAGCCAGTGCTGTAACTTGGGAAACAGCGACATGATGCCTTTCGGCGAAAAGCGGAAGTAGTCGTCGGGATATTTGTGATATCGCCATACCCAGGGGTGGCAGCTCAGCACCGCGCCTTCAGGCGCGAGGACGCTCTGGATGTGTTCAGCGATTACCCACGGTCGCTTGGAATGTTCAAGCACTGAGCAAATGATGATCAGGTCGAATTGCCGGCCTGCAACCGGGCCCGCGCCTTCTTCCAGATTGACAACGTGATCAACATTGTCACCGCCTTCCAGGTCGATCCCGACATACTCGCAGCCTTTGAACAGATTGCGGAAGGGCTGGGTATTGCCATAGTTTTTCGACCCGACCTCGAGAATCCGGCCTTTGAAGCCGCTGAGCACGGCCTTGGTGTAAAGCAATTGGTTCAGATCGCCCATTGCGCTGTTTTCTGTTGGATTAAGAGCTTCTTGACCACAAAGCCGGCGGAGTCTACTACACGATCCCGCAGACAGGACTGCTTGCATGCAGTTCGGGCAGCCATTTCTGCCTTGGTAATCATTTGAACTGGAGGCCGCGGTTCTTTAAACTCCCGGGTCTGCCCGACCAGATTGCCGGACTTTATGGATTGCGACCGTCATGAGTGCGCTGATTTCTGAAGAATACCGCAAGATGCAGGAAGAACTGCACAACGACCCCAAGTATGGGGAGGCTTCCATGCAACATGCCTCGACTGTGGCGAAACTCCTCAAGCAGATTAATCCATCGGAACTGCTTGACTATGGTGCAGGTAAAGGGCGACTTGGTGAAGCCTTAAAAGAGCTGGTGACGAGTCCGTTACATATTCGACACTACGATCCTGCGCGTCCGGAGTGGTCGGCTATGCCGCAACCCGCGGCTTTTGTCACCTGCATTGATGTGCTTGAACATATTGAACCAGAACTGCTGGATAACGTATTGGACGATCTGCAGCGGGTGACCGTGGGCCATGGTTTTTTTACCGTGCATACTGGTCCGGCTATCAAAATATTAGTTGATGGCCGTAATGCTCACTTGATCCAACGGCCTTCAGAGTGGTGGTTACCAAAGCTTCGGGATCGTTTTGACTTGATGGCGTTTGAGCCTGTTTCAAATGGTTTTTGTGTGGTTGTTACCCCAAAAACCGGCGAGCAGCCGGATAATTTTTCGGAGACTCCGAGCAAATCTCCGCCGGGAATATTGCGCAAGGTCCTGAAATCGCTGTTTCGCTGAACCCCCAGTTTCAAATCACAGTTTTACCAATTAAAGGAAAAGAAGATGAGTTATGTCATTGATTTCCCCGGCATCGTCACCCTGCCGGTTGTTGAGAGCAGCAAAGCTTTTCCGGTCGGTCGCATTTACTGCGTCGGCCGCAACTATGCGGAACACGCGCGCGAAATGGGCCATGACCCGGATCGCGAGCCGCCGTTTTTCTTCATGAAGCCGGCCGACGCGATTGTGCAAAATGGCGCGACCATTGCCTATCCGCAGATGACCAAGGACGTGCACCACGAAATCGAGATGATCGTCGCCATCGGCAAGGGTGGCGCCAACATTCCGGTCGAAAAAGCGCTGGACCACGTGTTCGGTTATGGCGTCGGCCTCGACATGACCCGCCGCGACCTGCAGGGCGAAGCCAAAAAAATGGGCCGTCCCTGGGAAATGGGCAAGGCCTTCGACAATTCCGCACCGTGCACCGCGCTGAAAACGGTGGCGATGGTCGGCCATCCGGCGAAGGGCTCCATCTGGCTGAAGGTCAACGGCGTCGTGAAGCAGAAGGGCGATCTGTCGGAACTGATCTGGAATGTGCCGGAAACGATTTCCTACCTGTCGCACCTGGTCACGCTGCGTCCCGGCGACATCATCATGTCGGGCACGCCCGCAGGTGTGGGCCCGATCAAACCCGGTGACAAGCTCGAAGGCCATGTCGAGGGCGTCGGTGATCTGACCCTGAACTACGCAAAATAAAAGCTGCAATCCGCAGTAAGGGGCGGCGCGCGCAATGCGCGCCGTCTTGCAGTACCGCTCCGGCGCGACGCCGGTGATCGTGAGGAGAATCAGTGATGCAGAAACGCAGACTCGGTCGTCATGGTCCTGAAGTGCCGGCGTTGGGCCTCGGCTGTATGGGCATGTCGATCAGCTATGGTGAACCCGATGACGCCGAATCGGTGGCAACCATGCACCGTGCCATTGAACTCGGCTGCAACCTGCTGGTGACTTCCGATGCCTACGGCAGCGGTATCAATGAATCGCTGATTGCACAGGCCATCAAGGGCCGGCGCAGCCAAGTGCTGATTGCCACGAAATTCGGCAATCTGGGGCTGGCCGCGCGCGGCGGCGGCGATGCGCCGGCGCTGACTGGCGGTCATCCCGACTACGTGCCGCAGGCCTGCGACGCCAGCCTTAAACGGCTGGGTGTTGATGTCATCGACATCTACGGTCTGCATCGCGTTGATGCAACGGTGCCGATTGAAGACACCGTCGGCGCGATGAAGCGCCTGGTCGAACAGGGCAAGGTGCGCCATCTCGCGCTGTCGGAAGCCGGCGCGCAGACCATCCGCCGCGCCCACGCGGTGCATCCGATCATTGCGGTTGAAACCGAATATTCGCTGTGGAGCCGCGATGTCGAAACCGAAATCCTGCCAGCCTGTCGCGAATTGGGCATCGGCTATATGGCGTATGCACCGTTGGGCCGGGGCTACCTGACCGCCACCATTAAAAGCGTCGATGCCCTGATTGCCAAGGACCGGCGCCGCGAACACCCGCGCTTCCTTCCAGTAAACATCAATAAAAACAATGACTTATTGAAATCTCTCGAGGCGATAGCAAGTGCTCACCAAGCTACGCCGGCACAGGTCGCACTGGCCTGGTTATTGGCACAGGGCAACGATATCGTGCCGATTCCCGGCACCAAACGACGCGCCTATCTCGAACAGAATCTGGCCGCCGTATCGCTGCAGTTGAGCGTGGCCGAACTCGCTCAACTGTCCGCTGCGTTTCCGCCCGGCGTCACTGCCGGCACGCGTTACCCGGAGAAGCAGCTGAAAGCGCTGGGCATCTGAACCTGAACCCGGCAGCAAAGACGGTTTTGCACGAGGGCTGACACCGGCAAGGACGCGCTGTGGCTGGTGCCGCCGGTGGTCATCAACGACATCGGCAATGCGCCGCCGGAAACCGCCCTGTTGAACTCGCACCTCGCCAGCATCCGCTTGCGCACCGGAGTGGCCGCAGCAGGCTGGCAACGTGCCGTCGTCGCAATCAGCGCAGTGGCGCTGGTTCTTCGAGGATCTGGCGAAACAGATCTGAATTCGCTGCTCAGCGCGCCTTGACCCCGGCATGCAGCATGGCGTCACGCTCGGCAAACCATTCTTTCGAGTACTCGCAGCCGCGAAAATCATCGAAGTAAGGGCCGCCCAGGGTGTAATGCACCAAGGCGGCGTCCGCTCGCGGCTCGTCGTAAGCGACGAGGTGATTCCAGCGCTTGGGTAAAGCGCCGATCAGGCCGTCATCGCCCAGCCACTTGAACTGATGCAGTTCAAGACCCGTGGCGGTGTTGACGTATTCCGGCGTCAGTGCCTTGCAGCGCGCGTTGTTGAACAGCATCACGCTGGACCAGTTTTTTTTCTGATATTTGGTCTGCGGTTCGTTGAGGAATTTGCGTTCTTCTTTAGGCACATGATCGTGCTTGATCACCATCACCGCGTAGCGATCGTCGCGCAACGCCCACATTTTGGCGATGTCTTCCAGCACCAGCATGTCGCAGTCCATGAATACCGACCAGCCGGTGAAGCCGGACAAATAAGGCGTCAGGAAGCGCGAGAAAGAAAAATCCGTCGACTGCAACGGGTGCCGCTCGCGCTTGAATACGCCGTGCAATTGGGAAAGCATCAACGGCGCAATGGTGACGGGTTCCGAGGCGCGGGCCAGGATGCTATGCGCCAAGACGTTGTAAGCGACGGTTTCGCGACCGTCGTAACCGATAAATACAGGGATCATGGATGCAATGCGGTGGATGGTTTGTGTGTCGCGCAAGCTTATCACGTTGAGTCCGGTGACAGCCCGGCGCGTGAGAGCCGTCAATTGTTACCATACGGGCTGCATCTTTATTTTGATCAGACTCAATCGAGAATCTGCAACCGCATGGCGACTCCATCACAATCTTCCGCGTTGACAGCGATGTTCGAAAACGCGGCAGCCCGTCATCAGGCGGGTGATCTGGTCGCAGCCGAGCGGCTTTATCTGGAAATTCTGCAGCGCAGTCCGCAGCATGGCGCCACGCTGCACCAGCTGGGTCTGATCGCGGCGCAGTCCGGAAATCTGGACGCGGCGCTGCGCTATCTGGAAGCGGCGGTTGCAGCGGAACCGCGGGCGGTGGAGGCCGGCGTGCATCTTGCCCAGATCCGCATGGCGCGGGGAGAACTGCGCGAAGCGACGGCCGGTTATGAGCATGTGCTGGGCATCCATGCAAATGATGCGCAGACTTGGTACGGCTACGGCAACGCGCTGCATGCGCTGGGACGCACCGATGATGCGCTGGCGGCTTACAACCGCGCACTGGTGCTGGCGCCGGGACGGGTGGAAGCCCTGACCCATCGCGGGAATGTTTTGCACGACCGCGGACGATTTGCAGAAGCCCTGGCGGATTACGACCAGGCGCTGCAGCAGATGCCCGGACTGGCGATGCTGCATAACAATCGCGGCAATACGCTGCGGGCCCTGCAGCGTCCGGCCGAGGCGCTGGCGAGCGTTGATCGCGCGCTGGCGATCGAGCCGGGGTTTCACGAGGCCCGGATCAATCGCGGCAACCTGTTGCAGGACGCGGGGAACAGCGCCGCTGCGCTGGCCGAATATGAGCAGGTGCTGGCGCTGAATCCGGGCGCCGCAATGGTGCATCGGTTATGTGCCGATGCCTTGCACGATCTGCATCGTGAACAGGAGGCGGTCGCCGCCTATCAGCGGGCTTTGCAGATCGATCCTGCCGATGTCGAAAGTCTTTGCAATTACGCGATCCTGCTTTACCAACAAGCCGGTTATGAGGAAGCGCTCGCGCACCTCGACCGTGCCTTGATCGCGGCGCCCGACAATCTCAAGGCGATCAACAACCGGGCGCAGTGTCTGCGCGCCCTGGGACGGCACGAAGAGGCGGTCGTTGCGCTTTCACGATTGCTGGAACTGGCCCCGGATTGGGAATACGCGCCGGGCGAGCTGTTTCATTCGCGTGCCCATTGCTGCGACTGGAACGGCTACGAACAGAACCGGCTTGCGTTACTGGCCGCCGTTGAGTCCGGCCGCAAGGCAGACACGCCGCTGGCGTTTCTGGCGGTGTCTTCTTCGTCCGCGGCGCAACGCATCTGCGCGCAAAGCCATATCGCCGACAAATATCCCGCGCGAGTGCCGCCGCTTTGGTCAGGCGCGGTCTACAACCATGACCGCATACGCGTCGCTTATGTTTCGGCCGATTTTTGCGAGCATCCGGTGTCGTATCTGATGGCCGGCGTGTTTGAGCACCATGACCGTCAGCGGTTTGAATTCACCGGGTTCGCGCTCCGAAACGACGATGGCAGCCCGACCGCGCGTCGTGTGCGAAGCGCGCTGGGCAATGTGATCGACGTGCAGGCCCGCTCCGACGGCGAAATCGCAACGTTACTGCGTGAAATGGAAATCGATATTGCCGTTGATCTGATGGGGCACACCTTCAACTGCCGCACCGAAATATTTGCCCGCCGGCCGGCGCCGGTGCAGGTGAATTACCTCGGGTTTCCGGGAACGATGGGCGCGCCGTATATGGATTATTTGATCGCCGACCCGGTGGTTGTGCCCCCGGACCGCCAAGCCGATTACGCCGAAAAAATCGTTTACCTGCAGTATTGTTTTCAGGCCAACGATGACCGCCGCGTCATTGCCTCGCGCAAACCTGCACGCGCCGACGCGGGCTTGCCGGCGTCAGGATTCGTATTCTGTTGTTTCAACAACAGCTACAAGATCACGCCGCAGGTGTTCGGGTTGTGGATGGATCTGCTGCATCAGGTGCCGGGCAGCGTGCTGTGGTTGCTGGCCGAGCAACCGGTTGTTGTGCGAAACCTTGGCGCTCAGGCGAGGAATAGGGGGATTGATCCGGCGCGGCTGGTTTTTGCCGGTCGCCTGCCGTATGCCGATCATCTGGCGCGTCTGCAACTGGCCGATCTGTTTCTCGATACGCTGCCGTTTAATGCCGGCACAACGGCGAGCGACGCCTTGTGGGCTGGCGTACCGGTGCTGACCTGCAGCGGCGAAGCTTTTGCTTCACGGATGGCGGCCAGCCTTCTCAATGCAATGGGTTTACCGGAGTTGATAACGGATCAGGCGGAAGATTACGCAGCGCTCGCACTGAAACTGGCCACGTCGCCGCAATCGCTTACCGATTTACGCAATCGACTTGCGCAGCAGCGGACTCAATACCCGTTGTTTGATACCGCAGGATTTTGTCGCGGACTGGAATCGGCTTATTGCGAGATGATGGCGCGCAGTCGCCGGGGCGAAGCCCCGCAGAGTTTTGCGGTGCAGTCAGGTTGATCAGGATCCGGTTGCGGGGTTCTGCGCGCCGTTGTCGATGACGCCGAGATTGACGTTGCCGTCGGCAAAACGTTCGGCCATTTCACGCTGAAAGTCGGGCGGGCCGTAGGCTGCGACGCGCTGACGGTTGGTGAAAGTACCCGCCTCCGCGATTTGTTGCGAGTACAGCAGCATGCGGTTGTTGCTCTGGGCAAACTGCTGCAACCAGTTCAGCGCGCGCGGTGGGATGCGTTTGCCCACCGGAACGGCAACATCCACCGGAAAATTCCGCCACACCGTCTGGTTGGGCAGGAAAATGACTTTGGCATTGTGCGGCTGCATCCAGTCCGGCAACGCACTGCCTTCCATTTTCCAGCCGCAGATAAAGTTGACGCAGGGATCAACGGGCCGCGCAGCGTATATCCGACAGCCGCTGCCTGTACTGTGGGGGCAGGGTTTGCCCGGGTGGACCTGGAGCCCGCTGACCTTGATCTGCAGCCAGCCGTCACAGCAGGCAGTGCAGGGCTGACAGGAGCGAGAGAGTGCTTTGGCCAAAATTCCACATCCTTCGCAAAGTGCAGGCATGCGAAAGCCGATCCGCACGCGCACCCATATTTGACAGCGGAGGATCGCAGCCCAAACTTTCACCAACCTTACGGATCGGCGCCTGCCATGCGGCGGCCCCTGGTTTTATGTAAAACGGCATTGAACAGACGACAGATTTTGTCGCGGGATTCGATGTTCTGCCGTGCGGATGGGTGATCACGCGCGACGTTGTTGGTCAAAGTGGCAGGGCGGCCACTCTAATTTTGTCGCGCATGAATGACAATTGTTTCACAGTCATTTGCGACCCGAAATTTAATGTCTTTTATGTGTTACCAACGTCTTTCATAAGCAGATTCGTTTTCGCAACAAACACGCTGTGAGTGGAGGATTATTTAACGAATTTTCTTGTTGCGCGTTGGTTGAAAACTGACAATCCATGCAGCCTCGCTACTCGGAGGAGGCAAAGGTCGCACCAGCTTCGCGTTTGGATTTAAAAATTGATAGACGTGTAATGCATCGCGACACGAAACATAAACTTCTAGGAGATTCACGAATGAACAAAAAACTGATCGCAGCAGCTGTAGCGGGCGCGTTTATTGCCCCGGCAGCGTTCGCGCAAACCAGCACTGTGCAGATCTACGGCCTGCTGAACGTGGAATACGGTTTTGTTAACCAGCCGGATACGGGTGGGGCTGTCCCCGCAAACCGTTCCAACGTTGATGCACTGAACTCCGGCGCTTCGCGCATCGGCTTCAAAGGTGAAGAGAAGCTCGGCGGCGGCCTGTCGGCGTTCTGGCAGTGTGAATCGGACGTGCGTTTCCTCGGCGGTGCTTCGCAATCCAGCGGCAGCCTGTGCGATCGCAACAGCGCGATCGGCCTGAAAGGTGGATTCGGCAGCTTGTTTATCGGCACCTGGGATTCGCCGATAAAGCGTGTTTCGGGGATCACCCGGATCACCAACGAAACCGGCTGGGTGGGTTCGCAGCTGATGACCCTGTCGAACGGCGGCGCGTGGACGGGTTCGTTCTCGACCCGCAACACCAACTCCGTGAACTACGACACCCCGAGGTTCGGTGGTTTCTCGGCCAGCGCGCAGTACACCACGCTGCAAGTGGCGCGTAACAACACCGTCACGTCGACGATCAGCAATAACCTGACCCCGACCGCGAAAGGTCGCCAGATCGGCTTAAGCGGCCAGTATGTCGCGGGCCCGATGGCGATCGTTGCCGGTTATTCGAAGAAAGACAAGGACACGGCATCGGGCGGCGGTACGGCTGCGACCTATCAGAACGGCAATGAAGATACTGCCTGGTTGATCGGTGGCACCTACCAGTTTGGACCCGTCAAGCTGGGCTTGACCTACGTTGACGCTGAAATTGAAGCCGGCGCTGTTGGCGCCAAGGTGACGACCGAGCGTAAGTCGTGGAATATCGCGGCTGACTGGAAATTGGCCGGACCGCACTCGGTCAAGTTTGGTTACGCTGATGCCGGCGATGCCAAGACCAGCGCAGGCGGCGGTGCCAACACCGGCGCCAAGCTGTTCCAGATCGGTTACGGTCATGCACTGTCCAAGCGCACTAACGCCAGCCTGACCTATGCTCGCATGAGCAACGACAGCGCCGGTACTTACATGCTGACCGGTCACAGCGGCACCCCGCGTGCTGGCGATGACTCCAGCGTGATTGTGCTGGGTCTGGTTCACACGTTCTAAGTTTTATGTAACAGGCAATACCCTTAAAGGGGGCGCTTCGGCGCCCCCTTTTTTTCGTACTGTGCAAACGGGCGCACGATTGGGACGGTTAGTGTCAATCCGTCAATTTATCCTGGCCTGCTAGTTAGCTAATAAGGGGTTAAATAGAGAATAAAACCATGAGAGGCTTGGCACCCCGTCATGCTGCAATGCAACATTAATTCTCGGATGTTGTATAAAAAACACACAAAGCAATAATAATTAACCATTTCTCCTGATTATCAGTGACGAATGTCACCCATGATGGATAATTTGCGCGTCTCTGCGTTACGTAGAGAAGACATCCGTCAAGCCAATTAATCACATAAAGGCATGGCGACACTATGACCAATAGGAGAAAACCAGGATGAACAAAAAACTGATCGCAGCAGCTGTAGCGGGCGCGTTTATTGCCCCGGCAGCGTTCGCGCAAACCAGCACTGTGCAGATCTACGGCCTGCTGAACGTGGAATACGGTTTTGTTAACCAGCCGGATACGGGTGGGGCTGTCCCCGCAAACCGTTCCAACGTTGATGCACTGAACTCCGGCGCTTCGCGCATCGGCTTCAAAGGTGAAGAGAAGCTCGGCGGCGGCCTGTCGGCGTTCTGGCAGTGTGAATCGGACGTGCGTTTCCTCGGCGGTGCTTCGCAATCCAGCGGCAGCCTGTGCGATCGCAACAGCGCGATCGGCCTGAAAGGTGGATTCGGCAGCTTGTTTATCGGCACCTGGGATTCGCCGATAAAGCGTGTTTCGGGGATCACCCGGATCACCAACGAAACCGGCTGGGTGGGTTCGCAGCTGATGACCCTGTCGAACGGCGGCGCGTGGACGGGTTCGTTCTCGACCCGCAACACCAACTCCGTGAACTACGACACCCCGAGGTTCGGTGGTTTCTCGGCCAGCGCGCAGTACACCACGCTGCAAGTGGCGCGTAACAACACCGTCACGTCGACGATCAGCAATAACCTGACCCCGACCGCGAAAGGTCGCCAGATCGGCTTAAGCGGCCAGTATGTCGCGGGCCCGATGGCGATCGTTGCCGGTTATTCGAAGAAAGACAAGGACACGGCATCGGGCGGCGGTACGGCTGCGACCTATCAGAACGGCAATGAAGATACTGCCTGGTTGATCGGTGGCACCTACCAGTTTGGACCCGTCAAGCTGGGCTTGACCTACGTTGACGCTGAAATTGAAGCCGGCGCTGTTGGCGCCAAGGTGACGACCGAGCGTAAGTCGTGGAACATCGCGGCTGACTGGAAGCTGGGCGGACCGCACTCGGTCAAGTTTGGTTACGCTGATGCGGGCGATGCCAAGACCAGCGCTGGCGGCGGTGCCAACACCGGTGCCAAGCTGTTCCAGATCGGTTACGGCCATGCCCTGTCCAAGCGCACTAACGCCAGCCTGAGCTACGGCCGCATGAGCAACGACAGCGCCGGTACCTACATGCTGACCGGTCACAGCGGCACCCCGCGTGCTGGCGACGACTCGAGCGTGATCGTGATGGGTCTGAATCACACGTTCTAAGTTTTATGTAACAGGCAATACCCTTAAAGGGGGCGCTTCGGCGCCCCCTTTTTTTGTACCTCCCGCAGGGCAGATATCAGTTCACAAGCCGGCAGATTCCCAGCTACTATTCGCGCGGCGCATCCTCGCGACCAGGGCACGATTTCGGGACCGCAGTGGCCAATAATCAGGACATCCAATCCGGCGTTGAAAAGCATCTCGACCAGGTGGTCGCGCTGCTGCATCGTCACGAATTGGTTGAAAACCTGGTGCACCGGCAGGAAGGCTCGCGCCACGACCTGGTTGAAACCCTGGTGCACCGCCAGCACCTGACCGAACTCCAGCAGCTGCTGGACCGGCTGCATCCGGCCGACATTGCCTACATCCTCGAAGCGCTGCCGCTTGAGCAGCGGCTGGTGGTGTGGGATCTGGTCAAGGCCGAGCGTGACGGCGAAATCCTGCTCGAAACTTCGGATGCCGTCCGCGAAACGCTGATCGCGCACATGGACGAGGACGAACTGGTCGCTGCAACCGGCCAGCTCGATACCGATGAAATCGCCGATCTGGCGCCCGATCTGCCGCGCGAAGTCATTCGCGATGTTTTCAAATCGCTGTCGACCGAAGAGCGCGAGCAGCTGCGCGAGGCGATGTCGTATCCGGAAGAGACGGTCGGCGCGCAGATGGATTTCGAGATGATCGAGGTACGCGAAGACGTGACGCTCGAAGTGGTGCTGCGTTACCTCCGCCGTCTCGATCAGCTGCCGGACCATACCGATCAGCTGTTCGTGGTCGACCGCGACGAGCGTCTGCAGGGGCTGCTGCCGGTCAACCGGCTGCTGGTCAGTGATCCGGAAATACTCGTGGCCGAGGTGATGACCCGCGAATACACCAGTTTTGTGCCGGAACAGGACGCGCATGATGCCGCCGGGGCATTCGAACGTTATGACCTGGTGTCGGCGCCGGTGATCGACAACGAGGGCTGTCTGGTCGGTCGCATGACGGTGAATGCGGTGGTCGATTACATCCGTGAAGCCAAGGACACCGAGACCCTGGCCGCGGGCGGCTTGGCTGAAGACGAGGATTTGTTTGCCTCGGTCTGGAAAAGTGTTCGTAACCGCTGGGCCTGGCTGGCGGTGAATCTGGTGACGGCCTTTGTGGCTTCACGGGTGATCGGCGTGTTTGAACATTCCATCGCCCAACTGGTGGCGCTGGCCGCATTGATGCCCATCATTGCCGGCATCGGCGGTAACTCCGGCAACCAGACCACGACAATGATCGTGCGTGCGCTGGCGCTGGGGCAGATCACCCGGGACAATGCACGCACGCTGTTCGTCAAAGAACTCAGTGTTTCAGCGTTGAACGGACTGATCTGGGGCAGTGTGGTCGGTCTGTTCGCGTTCCTGATTTATCACAGCTGGCAGCTCGGGCTGGTGATGACCGGGGCGATGGCGTTGAACCTGCTGCTGGCGGCGATCATGGGAGTGGTGATCCCGCTGGTCATGGAGAAGTTCGGCCGTGATCCGGCCATCGGATCCAGCGTGATGATCACCGCCATTACCGATAGCGGCGGGTTTTTCATTTTTCTCGGGTTGGCGACCCTGTTCCTGATCTGACCGGGGCAACAGGACGTTTTCCATGGCAAAAAAACCTGCAGGCCGCATTGCACAAGCGCTGGCATTGAAGCGGCAGGGGCAGTGGCAACAGGCCGAAGCCCTGCTGCGCAAGGCGCTGGCCGTGCGTCCCGGCGATGCAGAAGCTCTTTACCATCTGGCATTGCTTAAAACAGAGACCGGTGCGTTCACCGAAGCCCATTTTTTCACGATCGCCGCGCTCGAAGCCGATCCTGCTTTTTTTCGCGCTCATACCTTGTTGGGGCGAATCCAGGCCGAGACCGGATCTCCGGAACTGGCGTTGCAGAGCTACGACCAGGCACTGGTGATCGCGCCACGCGAGGCCGATGCGCATTTCGGACGCGGCGTGGTATTGCAGCGATTGGAACGATTCGAGGACGCGCTGGCCAGTTATGACCTGTCGCTGGCCTCAGCGCCCGACCGGGCTGAAGTCTGGTGCAATCACGGCAACACGCTGGTGGCCTTGAAGCGCTTCGAGGACGCGGTGAAGAGTTTTGATCATGGTCTGAAATACCGGCCCGATGTCGGCATGTTGCATTACAACCGGGCCAGCGCGCTGAACGCGCTGGGACGCGGCGCCGAGGCGTTGACTGCATACGAGCGCGCGCTGGCGCTGGAGCCAGGCAACGTCGATTTTCGCAACAACCGCGGCAATACCCGTTATGAGGCCGGCGATCATGCGGGCGCGGCAGCTGATTTCCAGTGGATTATCGATCACGATCCCCAAAACGCTCAGGGCTACAACGGACTGGGCATGACGCTGCATGATCAGGGCGATGTCGATGCGGCAGAAAAACTGTACGAACGCGCCCTTGCTCTGAATCCTGATTTTCCCGATGTGCATCACAATCTGGCGGTGTCGCGGTTGCACAAGCGCGATTTTGCCGGGGGCTGGTCCGAATATGATCACCGTTGCGACCCGAACGCGTATCGCGCGAACCTGCGCAAAAAAGCGCCGTCGATCGCCGACTTTGAGCGCCTGCCTTTGTGGAAGGGGCCCGGACATAAAGTCGCCGCTGCGGTGGGCATCTGGTATGAACAGGGCATCGGCGATCAGATTCTGTTCTCCACGATGATCCCGGAATTGATGGAATCTGGACAGCCGTTCCTGTACGAAGTCGACACCCGCCTGCTGCCGGCCTATCAGCGCGCTTTTCCCGGCGTTAAATTCGTGGCGCTGAACGATCCGCCGGATGTCGCGCTGACAACCGCTGGCGCGGCGCTGTTCTGCGGTTCATTGCCTGGATTTTTTCGACCTTCCGTTGCAAGTTTTGCGCGGCAACCCCGGCGGATTCTTCAAGCAGCGTCCGGGCGCGTCGAACACTACCGCAGCCGTCTCGGTGACGGGTTCAAACTGGCCTTGTCCTGGCGCAGCGCGCGCGTCGGCCGTTTGGGCGCGAGCAAGAGCGGGAGTCTTGCCGATTTCGCCCCCTTGCTGGCCATACCGGGTGTGCGGGGCATCGATGTCCAATACGGCGATACGGTTGCAGAGCGCGAAGGGTTGCCGCAGACCCACGGCGTGCAGATTGAGCATGTCGAGGAGGTTGATTTTTACAATGATCTGGATGAAGTCCTGGCCATACTTGAGGCCTGCGACTTGCTGATCACCACCAGCAACGCCAATGCGCATCTGGCAGGCGCCCTGGGCAAGCCGGTCTGGCTGCTTTATCCGTCCGAGCGCGCGCCTTTTCATTACTGGGCGCACGGCGGGGACCACCGTTGCCTGTGGTATCCGTCGGTGGAGATCATTTCCGGGTTGGAACTGACGGATTGGCCTCGTCTGGTTGCAAGGGCCGCTGAGCGGCTGCGCGTTCGAGTGGCTGAAGGGGCGGTTTAAAGCGGGGTTTGCAGGAGTGGTATTTCCCGCATTAAAACCAGGCTGCAGCGGTGGTTGTTCGGACGGGTGACCGCCGCGTAGAATCAGATTCGCCATCCAAAGCGGCTGGGAATAAATCCGCTCCGCCTTATGTTCAGGAGTCAGGGACCGTTGGATCAACCTGTCGAATCGTTCGCCACCCGGGCCATGCAGTACATCCCCCGTCTGCGCCGCTATGCGCGCGCGCTGACCGGTGATGCCAGCGCCGCCGACGATCTGGTACAGGACGCGCTGGAGCGTGCTTTGCTCAAACAATCGTTGTGGCGCGAGGGTACGGATCTGCGAGCCTGGCTGTTTACCGTCATGCACAACATATTTATCAATCAGGTCCGCAGCGCCGCAGCCAACCGGCTGGTGCCCATCGATGATGTGGCTGCCGATGCTTTTGCCGATGCGCACTCGCTGCAGGCCTCTGACCGGCTGGAAATCCGTGATCTCGATGCGGCACTGCAAGCATTACCCGAAGAACAGCGCACTGTGGTGTTGCTGGTTGGATTGGAGCAGATGACGTATGACGAGGCGGCCCGCGTGCTGGAAGTGCCCATCGGCACCGTCATGTCGCGCCTGTCGCGCGGGCGCGAGCGCCTGCGCCGGCTGCTGCAGGGTATGCCGGAGCCGCATCCGTTGAAAGTGGTGAAATGAACGCGGTTCCGGTCACTGAAGCGGAACTGCATGCCTATGTCGACGGCGCATTGCCGGCGGTCCGGGCGGCGGAAATCGCCGAATACCTCGGACAGAACGCAGAGGCCGCGCAGCGGGTCGCCGCTTATCGTGAGCAAAACGCCCACTTACACACCGCCTTTGATGACTTGTTGGTGGAGGCATTGCCCCGGCGCTTGCGGGTAGGCGGCGCTGCACGGCGCCGGGCCTGGTATCCCTATGCAGCCGCTGCGCTGTTGATGCTGGCCAGCGGAACCGCGGGTTGGCATTTGCATGATCGGGTGACGGGAGCACGCGCGCAGACCACCCAGATCGCCCGGGTTGCGGCGATGGCCCATGCCGTTTACAGCCCGGAGGTCCGGCATCCTGTCGAAGTGGGCGCGGATCAGGAAGAGCACCTGGTGCGCTGGCTGTCGAAGCGGTTAGGGGCAAGCCTGAAAATTCCGCATCTCGCGCCGCAAGGTTATGCATTGGTCGGCGGCCGATTGCTTCCCGGTGAACGCGGACCCGCCGCGCAGTTCATGTATCAGGATGCCAAAGGCCAGCGCCTGACCTTGTATGTTCGCGTCAGTAATGATGTGCGCGCGCCGACTGCGTTTCGTTTTGCGCAGGAGAGCGGCGTTGGTGTTTTTTATTGGCTCGATGGCCGGCTGGGCTACGCTTTATCCGGCGAAACCGATCGCAACGAATTGTTGCGCGTGGCCGACGCGGTTTATCAGCAACTCAACCCCTGAGTGCAGTTGACGTTGCGCCCGCGCGCGACAGTGCTTGGCATTATACCGCCGGCTTTAATATAAGTATTTGTTTTTAAACAACTTTTTGTTGACGCCCTAACGGCATCGACAGCGATCAGCTCTGGCCTTGGCACTCACTGGCGGCATGCTGACGCAACACTGCAAAAATCAAAAAAGAGGATTACTGAAACTGCGCGGGGATATTGCGGAGGGGAAACTTCGTGATGCAGAAATTAAAATGCGGAAGCCGGGGGTTACCCGGCTTCCGCATAACACTACTACTTCTTCTTGGCTGCCTTCTTCTTGGCTACTTTCTTTTTAGCTTTCGCTTTTTTCTTCGCTGCCATAATCGTCTCCTTGAAAGTTAACTTAGGCATCGTTTGAGTGCGGCTTTTGTT
>JALHRQ010000006.1 GCA_022841375.1 Burkholderiales bacterium | reverse complement strand
AAAACCTGGTGGAGGGGGAAGGATTCGAACCTTCGAAGGCTGAGCCAACAGATTTACAGTCTGCCCCCTTTGACCGCTCGGGAACCCCTCCGAACGAAACCGACAATTATCGTGGGATCAGAGGCTTGTGTCAATGAATCGGCATGGAAAATGCTAAGCCGTCGGGCTTTTGTGGTGCGCCGGCACGCTACCCGCCCAAAACGAATGGATACCAATCCCCGGGGTCGCTACGGGTTGGGAAGATGAATAGCTTGAAGTTCGCCAGCAAGGCGCCCCTGCCAGAGCTTTTCCGGAATCCGGGTTCGGGGATGCCGCCCAAATGTAAGTGCCTACCAACTGAAAAAGGCCTCGAAAGACTCTGGGTTCAAATAATATCAATTTAAACAAATAGTTATGATTATTTCAATTGCCGCCAGATCCACTGACACTACTTCCACCGCAAACGAACAAAGTCTGCCCCGAGATATACCCGCTGTCCGGATTCAGGAAAAAACTGACCGCGCGGGCCACGTCCTTGGGACCGCCGACAAATTTGACCGGGATGCTGTCGATCACCGCCTGACGCTTGGCACTGCCGATCGGATGGCCGTTATCAAACAGCTCTGTAGCCACTGGTCCAGGTGCAACTGCGTTTATCGTGATGCCATCTCCCGCTAACTCCAGGCAAAGTACGCGAGTCATGCCGACCAGCCCCGCTTTGCCGGCAGCGTAGGCCAGGCGTTGCGTCTTGCCCAAAATGGCTCGCGACGAAATGCTGACAATGCGCCCGAACTTGGCCTGACGCATGCCCGGCACCAGGGTCTGGATCAGAATCATCGCCGCCCGGACGTTTAGCGCATACACATGATCCATGTCGTCGATCGTTGCCTGCTCCAGTGTGCCCGGCCGGTTAGCGCCGGCATTGTTGACCAGATATCGGACCGCATACTTGGCAGCAACTTCTTTCGCGACGTTGGTCGTGGCCCCGGCATCGGCCAAATCGACTTCGTGAAACAGAATGCGGTCGTGCTTGATCCGCGGTGGGCGGCGCTGCAGCGTCACCACCGTCAACCCCTGGTCAAGCAGATCCTGTGCGATTGCCTCACCGATGCCCGAACTGGCCCCCGTCACCACCGCTACGCCATCCATATCGTGTTCTCCGAGAATGATGTTTTGCCCGGCGATTATAGGGGCACGCAACCCTGGCGCGCGGATCAATCAGGGCGTCGATGTTATGCTCTGGCCGAACCATGAATTCAGCTGCTTCCACACTGCGGGCCATCCTCAACCCGCGCAGCATTGCCATTGTCGGCGACTCTGCAACCACCTCGCCGGCGCCGGCATGGACCATCGTCGCGCTGATCACCATCGGCCTGTTCGTTGATCAGCATGTCCCCGTATGGGGCCAGCATGCGGTCAGCATCGTCACCTGGGCCATGCTGCTGTACTGGCTGGCGCATTCCACCCCGGATACCCGCACCAGCATGATCCTGTGCGTGGCCTACGCCACCGCGGGTGAAATTTTCCTGTCGCTGGGCTGGGGACTGTACGAATACCGGCTCAACAACATCCCCCTGTTCGTGCCGCCGGCACACGCGCTGGTGTTCGTGCTGGGCATCGCCATCAGCAAACGCATGCCCGACTCAATCACCTGGGCGGTGCCGCTGGCCGCAGCGCCGCCGGTGTTCATACTGGCGTGGATCGGCGCCGACACCATGGGCCTGATCCTCTATACGCTGCTGGTGCTGTGCATGATCTTCAGCAAGGGGCGCAAACTGTATGCGGTGATGTTCATGCTGTCGCTGGGACTGGAAATCTACGGCACCGCCGTCGGCAACTGGTATTGGCTGCACGAAGTACCGGTGACCGGTTGGACCACGCTGAATCCGCCCCTGGCAGCAGGCACCTTCTATTGCATGCTCGACATGCTGGTGGTGACTACGATGACCGTACTTCAGCGCCGGAACCAAACCCTGCTGCAAACCAGTTAACGCGCCTTGGCCACCCTGGCTGGACGCTTCGCCTTGACAGGCGCAGCCTTGCGGTCGCGCGTCACGGGCGCCGGCGGCAAGCCGGTGTGCTGGGTGCGGAAGGACTGGTACTTGCTCGGCTTGCGCGCGCCTTCCGGCTTGAGTCCCGTGCCCGCAGGCTGAAACGACGGCACCAGCTGGCGTTTGCCGGAACCAATCAGGTCGGCGCGCCTCATGCGCCGCAGGGCTTCACGCAGCACCGGCCAGTTCTCGGGATCGTGGTAACGCAGGAAGGCCTTGTGCAGTCGGCGCACTTTTAGTCCCTTGGGAATGATCACGTCCTCGCTGTCGCGGGTGACCTTGCGCAGCGGATTTTTGCCCGAGTGATACATCGCTGTTGCCGTCGCCATCGGCGAGGGCAGAAAGGCCTGCACCTGATCAGCGCGGAAACCGTTCAGCTTCAGCCACAACGCCAATTCCAGCATGTCCTGATCCGTGGTGCCGGGATGCGCGGCAATGAAATACGGGATCAGGTACTGCTCCTTACCGGCTTCCTTCGAAAACTTGTCGAAGAGTTCCTTGAACTTGTAATAGGTGCCGACGCCGGGCTTCATCATTTTCGACAGCGGACCCTCGCCGATCGCCTCCGGCGCGATCTTCAGATAACCGCCGACATGATGCTGCGCCAGTTCCTTCACATATTCCGGCGACTCAACCGCAAGGTCATAACGCACGCCGGAACCGATCAACACTTTCTTGATACCGGGCAGCGTGCGGGCGCGGCGATACAGATGAATCAGCGACGAGTGGTCGGTGTTCAAGTTCGGGCAAACGCCCGGATACACGCACGACGGCCGCCGGCACGACGATTCGATGTCCTTGCTCTTGCATGCCAGCCGGTACATGTTCGCCGTCGGTCCGCCGAGGTCGGATATGACGCCGGTGAAACCCGGCACCTCGTCGCGGATCTGCTCGATCTCGCGGATGATTGAATCTTCCGATCGGTTCTGGATGATCCGACCTTCATGCTCGGTAATTGAGCAGAAGGTGCAGCCGCCGAAACAACCGCGCTGGATGGTCACCGAAAAGCGGATCATCTCGTAGGCGGGGATCTTCGCCTTGCCGTAAGCCGGATGTGGCACGCGCGCATACGGGAGTTCGTACAGAGCGTCCATCTCCTTCATGGTCAGCGGTATCGGCGGCGGGTTGATCCAGACTTCACGCGCATTTTTCCCTTCGCCGTGGCGCTGGATCAACGCACGCGCGTTGCCGGGATTGGACTCGACATGCAGGATGCGCGAGGCATGGGCATAAAGGATCGGATCGCTGGCAACGGCCTCGTACGACGGCATGCGGATCACACTCCGCGCACGATCTGCATTTTTCACTTCGCGGATGAAGCGGACCACTTGCGCGCCCTTCGGCACTTCAGGTGCATCCGCTTTGGTCGTCACGCCTTCCATCGCATACGGATCAATCGGCGGGTTTAACGGTCCCGGCATATCGATGCGGGTTGAATCGATTTCGATCCAGTCGGCCGGCGTCGCCACGCGCAGGAAAGCGGTGCCACGGATGTCGGTAATGCTGTCGGTTGTCCCCCGTGCTGCCAGACGATGCGCGATATCGACAATCGCGCGCTCGGCGTTGCCGTACACCAGAATGTCGGCCTTGGCATCGACCAGCACCGAGCGCCGCACCTTCTCCGACCAGTAATCGAAATGAGCGATACGACGCAAGCTGGCTTCAATTCCGCCAATGACAATCGGCACTTCCGGATAGGCTTCGCGCGCGCGCTGACTGTAAACAATCACCGCACGATCGGGACGTTTTTCACCTTCCGCATTCGGCGTATAGGCGTCATCGCTGCGCACCCGGCGGTCCGAGGTGTAGCGATTGACCATCGAATCCATGTTGCCGGCAGTAACGCCGAAAAACAGCTTGGGCTTGCCCAGTGCACGGAAGGGATCGACGCTGTGCCAATCCGGCTGGGCAATGATGCCGACACGGAACCCCTGCGCTTCAAGTAAGCGGCCGACAATGGCCATACCAAAGCTGGGGTGATCGACATAGGCATCGCCGGAAACCAGAATGATGTCGCACTCGTCCCAACCGAGTTTTTCCATCTCCGGACGCGACATCGGCAGAAAAGGCGCCGTGCCAAAGCGCGCCGCCCAGTATTTGCGATGGCTGAAAATGTCCTTGGGCGCGGCAGAAGGGAGTTGCATGCGCACATTATAGTCGCGCCACCGTGATTCACCGGGACGATGTCAGCGGGATAACCCTGCTGGCAGGTCGGCGCGCACCGCCCCATCAAGTCAAGGATCAGTCGGCTTTGACGACGGAATTGCGCAGCACCCTGCCCCATTTTTCCAGGTCAGCTGCCAGAAATAAGCTGAAGGCTGCCGGCGTGCTGGCAACCACAGTCGAGTCCAATGCGACGAGTTTGGCCAACGTTGCGGGCTGCTGGAAGCCCAGCGCAATTTTTTTCTGCACCCCGCTCACTATCGAAGCCGGCGTGCGGGCCGGAGCCACCATGCCGAACCAGTTGACGAATTCGAAACCGGGCAGCCCCTGCTCCGCCACCGTCGGCAGGTTAGGTAATTCCGGCGAACGTCTGGCGCTGCTGACTGCAATTGCGCGCAGTCGGCCCGCAGCGACGAAACCCTTGGTGGTGATATGCGACCCGAACTGGAACTGCAGCTGTCCCGACATCAGATCGATGGCCGCGGGTCCCGCGCCTTTGTATGGCACATGCGTCGCATCGATTTTCGCCAACTGCTTCAGCAGTTCTCCCGAAAGATGACCACCGCTGCCGTTGCCCGCGGAGCCGTATACCAGCGGTTTTGATTTCGCCAGCGCAATCAGATCCGCCACCTTGTGCACCGGCAACGCCGGATGCACCACCAGGATCAGCGGCGCCTCGGTCAACTGCGACACTGCCGCAAAATCCTTTAGCGGGTCATAAGGCAGTTTTTTCTGTAGATGCGGCAACACGGTGTGCGGCGTGTAGATAATGCCCAGTGTATGCCCATCAGCCGGCGCGCGCGCCAAGAGTTCAGTACCGACGATGCCCTCCGCCCCGCCGCGGTTATCCACCACCACCTGCTGCGTCAGCGCTTCCGCCAGACGTTCAGCCACCAGCCTGCCCAGCAGATCTGTGGTGCCGCCCGGCGGCGCCGGTACGATCATGCGCACCGGGCGGGTCGGATATTTTGTTGCAGGTTGCGCCAGCGCAGCCGGGGCGAACATCCCAATGACCAGCACAGCAATTACGTGGATGATGTCGTTTCGCATGGCAGCCTCCCTCAACTGATTTTGCCCAGTGTTCTGCCCGGCCGCCACACCTTAGGCGCCGCGCGTTCGTACTGCGGTGCGTATGCAAGCTCGACACCGAGACTGACGGCGGCATGCTGCGGCCAGCGCGGATTGAACAGCATTGCGCGCGCCAGCGAAATGAAATCCGCCTGACCGCCGGCGACGATGGCTTCGGCCTGTTGCGGGTCGGTGATCATGCCCACCGCGCCGGTGATGATGCCGGTTTCCTTTTTAACGCGCTCCGCAAACGGCAGCTGGTAACCGGGACCAACGGGAATCTTGGCATCGAGCACCACGCCGCCACCCGACACCGTCACATACGCGCAGCCTTCGGCTTTCAGGGCGCGCGCATAGGCGACTGCCTCGTCGGGGGAGAACCCGCCCTCGACAAAATCAGTACCCGAAATTTTGGCGCCGACAAAACGCTCAGCCGGAAACGCTGCTCGGATCGCCCGGAACACTTCCAGCGGAAAACGCATGCGGTTGTCCAGACTGCCTCCGTATTCGTCGGTCCGTTTGTTCGACAGCGGTGACAGGAATTCCGACAGCAGATAGCCGTGCGTCGAGTGCAATTCAATGAAATCCAGTCCGATGCGCGCCGCGCGTTGCGCCGCCTGCACAAACGACTGCGTCAGCTGCCGCATGTCATCCTTGCTCATCGCCTGCGGCGCCGGCCAGCCCGCTGCCAGCGGCAGCGCCGAAGGTGCCAGCGTGTCCCATGCACCCTCGTTGGCCTGCAAAGGGCCGTGACCCTGCCACGGCCGGTGGCTCGAAGCTTTGCGGCCGGCATGCGCGAGTTGCACGCCCAGCAAGATGGGCGAAATGCTGCGCACGTAATCCGCAACACGTTTCATCGCCGCCTCGTTGGCATCGGAATACAGCCCGGGGCAATACGGCGTTATGCGGCCGGCCGCCGTGACGCCCGTGGCTTCCATCACCAGCATGGATGCGCCGGAAATAGCCAGCGTGCCGAGATGCATCAGATGCCAGTCGCTCATCGAACCGTCGACGGCACTGTACTGGCACATCGGTGCGACGGTGATGCGATTGGCCAGCGAGTGCCGGCCGATCTGCAGCGGGGTGAACAGTTGTGAGGTCATGCGGTCTCCCTGACGTTATCTCTGTTTATATCAACTCGCCTTCGAAAGGGGAGTGCCTTCCCTCTCCCCCGACCTCTCCCGCTGCGGGAGAGGGGGTTATCCCTTCGCGCCGTTACTGCTCAGGGTCCAAAATAGCCAATCAACTGCCACCACAAATAATTCAACGGGATCAGCGCGATGATACTGATTGCCGCCAGCGGCACCGTGACGCGGATTGCGGTTTGTATCGACAGGTTTGCGACCTGCAAGCCCACCACCACCGGCGGCACCTGGTACGGCAGGATCACCGTCGAAAAACCCACGGCCACGGTCATCAGCGCGGTTTTGAGCGGCCAGCCTGCAGCCTCGGCGAAATGCCCCGCCAGCGGCGCCATCAGCGCCGGCTGTGACGGATTGGTCGTAATCAGACCGGCAAAGGTCGACAGCAGGCTCAGCACTGCATAGTTAGCGGCGTCGGCGTCGGGTGTCAGCCGGAACAGACCCAGCGCCGCATTACCGATGGCAACACTCAGACCGCTCTCCAGCATCACCGCACCCAGACCGAGGATGCCGCCGATATAAAAGAAAGTGCCGAACCGCACTCGCTCCTGGAACAGGCTCACCGGCACCGCTCCCACGCGCGGCATCATCGCCATCACCCCGGCGGCAAGCCCGATCCAGCCCGGACGAATACCGTGCGCGAAGTCGGTGGCCCACAGGGCCAGCGACGAAAACACGATCACCGCCAGCCGTTTTTCCTCGGCGCTCATCGGCGGCAACGGTGCGGCAGCGCCGGCGTCGGTTGTCTGCGCGGGACACAGCCGGCACACCATGACGATGATCAGCCACCCCTTGACCAACCCCATCACCGGAAACTGCGACCACAGATATTCGGCGTAGATCAGTTGCACGCCATACAGCGTCTCCGCAGCACCGGCCAGCACCAGATTGGGGGCATTCGCCGGCAGGATCGCCGTGCCGCACTGGAAGGTGGCGAGAATGGTCGCCAACATCACACCGGTGTAACCGGTACTGCCCGGCTGCAGACCGTGACGCGCAGCCACAGCAACAAAAATCGGCACCAGCAGCAGAATGCGCGCGACCGTCGCCGGCATCAAAAACGACAATGCCAGCGACACCAGCACCGCGGCAGTAATCAGTTGCCGGTAACCCAATGTCTTGTCGCCCAGGGTGAGGCGTGCGATGCGTTCACCCAGCCCCGTCGAACGCACCGCTTCGGCGATGATCAACCCGCCCAGCACCAGCCACAGCGTGCCCGACGCAAAGCCGGAAAAAATCACCGCAGGTGTGGACACGTGGAGCAGGATCGCCAGCGTGAAAAAAATCAGCGCGACGAAATATTCGGGCAGGGTGCCGATCGCCCACAGACCCATCACCAGCACCAGCAGTGCGCCGGTGTGCATCATGTTGACCGACACCCCGGCCGGCGGCGGCAGGAAATAAATGATCACCGCGGCGAATAGCACCGCAGAGGTCAGCAGCGTGGAGGGTTTCAATGTGGGCATCAACGTCAGCGATCACCTAACCCACACCGTTCGCCCTGAGCCTGTCGAAGGGTGAACGGGCTTCGACAGGCTCAGCCCGAACGGGATGTTATGTAGAATATATTATTGTAACTATTTGTTTTTATTGATATTTATTTACTAAATTTCGCGGCAAGCGCTTCACTGCCCCGCGCCAGCATCACCAGATCAGAACCGACCGCAACGAACTTGTAGCCCATGTCGAGGCAGCGCTGGCCATCGCCCTCGCCGACGAGAATGCCTGGCGCTTTGCCGGCCTTGGTAATGCGCTTCGCCGCGTCTTCCATCACCTTCCACACTTCCGCATGCTGCCAGTTGCCGAGGTGCCCCATGTCGGCTGCAAGATCGTTGGGGCCGATGAACACGCCATCCACACCTTCGACCGCCGCAATCGCCTCGATCTGTTTCATCGCGGTCAACGTTTCGACCTGCACCAATACGCACAGTTCGTCATGCACCCGCTTGAAATAATCCTTGGTGCGACCGTAGCGGTTGGCGCGCGTGCAACCGGATACACCGCGCACGCCCTGCGGCGGATAACGCGTCGCGGCGACCGCACGTTTGGCTTCTTCGACATTCTGCACATACGGTATCAGCAGCGTGCGCGCGCCGACATCGAGAAAGCGCTTGATCATCACGGTGTCGTTCCACGCCGGACGCACGATGGGTTCGGTGGTGCCGGCCAGCATCGCATCCAGCTGGTTCTGCACGATCGGCAGTTCATTCGGCGAATGCTCGGAGTCGAGCAGCACCCAGTCAAAACCGGCGTCGGCCAGCACTTCGGCGGAAATCGCGCTGCACAGGCTCGACCAGATTCCGATCTGCGGTTTGCCGGCCTGGATGGCTTTTTTGAATTGATTGACGGGTAAGTCCATGGTGCTCTCCGGTTAAAAATGGGTTTTAAGAAAATGATCGCAATCAAAAAATGATCCGCGCGAAGCCAGGACAAGGAGCACGCGAGGCTCAGACGAGACATTACCGTCAGGTAAGGCGAGGAAGAACCTCGGAAAAATCCCCGGGATAAACTCCGCGGGCGACGCAGTCATGGCGAGAACGGGCATTTTTCAGTGAATCACTTCGGGATCGGGTGTCGGCTTGCCATGATGCAGGATGTCGAGATCACAACCCTTGTTCGCCTGCGTGATGTGTTGAGAATAAATCGCACCGTAGCCGCGGGTGTAGTGCGGTTCGGGTTGTTTCCACGCGGCTTTGCGTTTGGCCAGCTCTTCGGCGCTGACCTTGAGCTCCAGCTTGCGTGCGGCGACATCCAGCTCGATCAGGTCGCCGTCGCGCACCAGCGCCAACGGGCCACCGATGTACGACTCCGGGGCAACATGCAGCACGCAGGCGCCGTATGAAGTACCACTCATCCGCGCATCCGAAATGCGCACCATGTCGCGCACGCCCTGCTGCAACAGTTTTTTCGGTATCGGCAACTGACCCCACTCCGGCATGCCCGGTCCGCCCTGCGGACCGGCATTCTGCAACACCAGCACCGAGTTCTTGTCGACGACCAGATTTTCATCGTCAATACGGGCATAAAGATCGTCGTAATTCCTGAACACCACCGCCGGTCCGGTGTGTTTCATCAAATGCGCTTCGGCCGCGGTCGGTTTGATCACCGCACCGTCGGGTGCGAGATTGCCGTGGAGCACCGCCAGACCGCCGTTGGCCGCCAGCGGATTGTTGCGCCGGCGAATCACATCGTCGTTGTAAATTTTGGCGTCTTCCAGATTCTCGCCCAGCGTACGGCCATTGACGGTGGCACAATCGAGATTCAGCAAGTCCTTCAGCTCCGACATCATCGCGCGCAGACCGCCGGCGTAATAAAAATCCTCCATCAGATATTTATCACCGGCAGGCCGGATGTTGGCCAATACCGGGGTGCGCTGCGCCAGTTCATCGAAGCGCTCGAGCTTTAATGGTACGCCGGCGCGACCGGCCATCGCCACCAGATGGATCAGTGCATTGGTCGAACCCGACAATGCATGAATCACGGTGATCGCATTATCGAACGCCTGCGGTGTCAGGATTTCCGTGGGTTTCAGGTCGTCCCACACCATCTCGACAATGCGCCGGCCGCTGGCCGTTGCCATGCGCGCGTGGTTGGCATCCGGCGCCGGGATCGATGCGGCCGCTGGCAGCGTCAGACCCAGCGTTTCTGCCACCGAAGTCATCGTCGAAGCCGTGCCCATGGTCATGCAATGGCCGTATGAGCGGGCAATACCTTCCTCGACCTCACCCCATTCGCGTTCGCCGATGGTGCCGGCACGCAGCTCGGCCCAGTATTTCCAGGAATCACTGCCCGAACCCAGCGGCTCACCATGCCAGTTGCCGCGCAGCATCGGCCCGGCCGGTACATAAATGAACGGCAGGCCCATCGAAGTCGCGCCCATGATCAATGCAGGCGTCGTTTTGTCACAACCGCCCATCAGCACGGCGCCGTCGACCGGATAGCCGCGCAGCAGTTCCTCGGTTTCCATCGCCAGCAGGTTGCGATAGAGCATGGTCGACGGTTTCTGGAACGGCTCGGCCAGCGCAATCGCCGGCATTTCCAGCGGAAAACCGCCGGCCTGCCAGACGCCGCGTTTCACTTCCTCGGCGCGGATGCGGAAATGCGCATGACAGGGATTAATGTCACTCCAGGTATTGATAATCGCAATGACCGGCTTGCCGGCGAAATCCTCGCGGGCATAACCCATCTGCAGTGTGCGCGAACGGTGGGTAAACGAGCGCAACCCTTTGACGCCGAACCAGCGGTGACTGCGCAATTCTTCCGGGCGTTTTTTTGTTCTCGCCATCCGGACTTCTCCTCAGGTAGACATCCGTTCGCGCCAGCCTGGACACGACGGATAATTTTGCGGGGTTTTTCTATTCTAACCGAGCCGTAGCGAGACCCTTGCGGTAGACTTTCCGCCTCATCGCAGAGCAAAAACCACATCATGGACGGCACGAACCTTGGACACCATCACTAAACCCGGCACTTTGGCCCACAACGTCAAACGGCTGTCTCACCTGGATCTGCCGGGCGCTGGCCAGGTTTATGTTGAGGGTAATTACGCCTACATCGGCCATATCCCCAATAAGCAGCAGCTCGGCACCAGTATCCTCGACATCGCCGACCCGAAAAATCCGCGCATTGTGTCGCAGCTCAACGTCGCAGACCCTGATTCGCACAGCCACAAGGCGCGCGTCATCGGCGACCTGATGATCATCAACAGCGAACGCAATATGACCGCGATCGGCCGCAAGGCCGATGAACTGCCCAAACTGCGCACCGTGCTGAAAGCCGAACTCGGCCGCGATGCCACCCACGCCGAACTCGCCGCAAAACTCGGCGTCGCCGTCGCTGACATCCCCGCCGTGGAGGAAGCCGAACGCAATCCTTATGAGCGCGGCGGTTTCAGCCTGTATGACGTATCGAACAGGGCCAAGCCGAAACTGATCCATTTCCACAAAACCCATGCCCGCGGCGTGCACCGCTTCGACATGGACCAGAATTACGCCTACATCTCCACCGAGATGCCGGGCTTCATCGGCAACATCCTCGTTACTTATGACATTCGCAATCCGGCAAAACCCGAGGAAGTGTCAAAGTGGTGGATGCCCGGCCAGCATATCGCCGGCGGCGAGAAACCCACGTGGTCGGGCCGCCAGCACCGTCTGCATCACACGCTGCGTTTCGGCAATGAACTGTGGGCCGGCTGCTGGCATGGCGGCGTGCGCGTGATCGACGTCACCGACATCCGCCAGCCGAAAACCGTTGGCGCCTACAACTATCACCCGCCGTATCCGGAACCTTCGCACACCTTCATGCCGGTGCTGAAAAAACTCGACGGCAAACGCATCGCGGTGGCCATCGACGAAGAAGACCACGCACATGACGCCGAAGAAATGGCGCGCCGCCGCGGCCGCCCGCACGGCTGCCTGTGGGTGCTCGACGTCACCGACCTGTCCAACATCAAACCGCTGTCGCTGTTTGAAGTCAGTGAACTCGACAGTCCGTGGAGCCGTACCACGCCCGGCCGCTTCGGTGCGCACCAGTTTCAGGAAAACTGGAAAGGCGGCGACACGCTGTTGTATTGCGCGTGGTTTGCCGGTGGCCTGCGCATTGTCGACGTCGCTGATCCGTCAGCACCGCAGGAAGTCGGCTGGTACATCCCCGAGCCCTGCGGCGGCAAACCCTGCCCGCAGACCAATGACACCGATGTCGATGACCGCGGACTGATCTATATTGTTGATCGTTACTGCGGATTCGACATTCTGGAATACAGCGGCCGCCGCTGACTACAACAACGACCCGAGGAGAAACGCCATGAACCGCGCATCGAAATCGCAGGGATTGCTTCTGACCGCAGTCGCGCTGTGCACCGCAACCGGTGCCTTGGCGCAATCGACAGCTTATCCGGTGCGGCCGGTACGTATGGTGATTGCGCTGGCGCCCGGTGGCGGCGTCGATACCACCGGACGCTTCATTGCCCAAAAACTGACCGAAGCCTGGAATCAACAAGTCGTCGCCGACAACCGTCCCGGCGCCGGCGGTTCGATTGCCGCGGAGATCGTCGCCAAAGCGCCGCCCGACGGTTACACACTGTTGATGACCTCGTCCGGCATTTCCATCACACCGAGCATCATGAAACTGGCCTACGACCCGCGCAAAGATCTGCTGCCGGTATCCCTGGCGGTCATTTCGCCGGGCGTGATGGTGGTTCATCCTTCGGTTCAGGCCAAAACCGTGAAAGAGCTTATTGCACTGGCCAAAGGCAAGCCCGGCGAGGTGTTCTACTCGTCTTCCGGACAGGGTTCCGGCCAGCATCTCGCCATGGAAATGTTCGCGCAGATGACCGGAACCAAAATGTCCCATGTGCCGTACAAGGGCACCGCACCAAGCATCACCGATGTGGTCGCAGGACGCATTTCGGTGACCATCGCCAGCGTAATCTCGACACGACCCTTTTTTGATTCAGGCAAGCTGCGGGTATTGGCGGTGGTCGGCCCGAAACGCACCCCGGCGCTGCCGCAGTACCCGACTGTCGCCGAATCCGGCGTACCCGGTTTCGGTTTCGACAACTGGTACGGACTGTTCATGCCCGGCACATCGCCCAAGGCGCTGGCCACGCGCATCCAGCAGGAAGTCGCCCGATCGGTCAACGCGCCGGATGCGCAGAAACTACTGATCGGTCAGGGTCTTGATCCCATCGGCAACACGCCGGATGAATTTGCAAAAATGTACGCCGATGAAATGAACCGCTGGGCCAAGGTTGCGAAAAGCATCGGCATGCAGGCTAACTAGCACGGTCCGCACCAGGCAAACCCGCCCGTTAGCAATCCGGGGATTTCGTTCCAACTGCACGTCCGGCAATCTGTCGATTTCCTGTTTTCCTGAATATCCACCCATGGAGCCTGAAATGAGACGATTCATTTGTGCGTTCATCGCGGCCGCAGTCCTCACCCCGGCAACTGCAACCGCAGCCGACGTGCGGGATACTGCCTGCAAAACTACCAAGGAATGTCAGGAGGAATCCAACCGCATCCGTGGCGTGATCGTTCGTGACGAAACCAGCGCCACGGCAAAGGCTCAGGACCAGTTCTACTGGCTGGGCCGGATCAACATGGCATCGACAGTCATGCTGCTGGAAGAAGGCATCATCCCGCCACGACTGGCCAAGCCCATCGCCGAAGGCGTGCAGTATTCAATAACCCAGGCACAGCAGCCCGGCGGCAAGCGGCCTACCGATGTACTGCAGGTTGAGCGCATCATTTCGGACAAGGCCGGCCCCGATGCCACGCTGATCCACAGTGGCCGCAGCCGGCAGGACATGGGGGCATCCATCCGCGTCATGCGCCTGCGCCGCGCGGTGCTCGACACCGCTGATGCACTGATGACTACCCGCCAGCTGGTGCTCGACATTGCCAGCAAGAACACCGAGACCTTTGTGCCCGCATACACCAACGGTGTACAGGCGCAGCCCGTCAGTTACGGGCATTACCTGATGGCGTTTGCCGACTCGTTTGCGCGGGATGCACAACGCCTGCGCGACATCTATCCGCGTCTGAATCTGAGCCCGATGGGCACAGCGGTTCTGGCCAATTCAAGCTGGCCTTTGAACCGGCCGCGCCTAGCGGAGTTGCTGGGCTTTGACGGTGTAGTCGTGAATTCCTATGACTCAGGTCAGATACACAGCATGGACGTGCCGCTGGAAGCCGCGGCCATCATGAGCTCGGTCGCGATCCGCGTCGGGGCAATGTTGCAGGATATCCATACTCAATACCATCAAAGTCATCCGTGGATGCTTCTGGACAACTCGCAAACCTACACCAGCAGCGCCATGCCCCAGAAACTGAACCCGGGGTCAATCATGACCGCGCGCGCGAAAGCCTCCGACGTCGTTGCCAGTACGCAATTGATGCTGATGCGGGTGCATAACATCACCCCGGGCATGACCGACTACAAGGGCACGTTTGACAGCTCGAAAACCTTCGTCTGGACGGTCGAAATGCTCAACCAGTTCAACGGCGTGCTGAACGCGATCCGTGTGGATCCAAAGCGTTCCCTCGAAGAATTGAACGGCGACTGGACCACTTCCATGGAGCTGGCTGAAACACTGCAACGCCTGCATCAGGTGCCTTTCCGGGTCGGGCACCATTTCGCAACACTGGTGGTCAACGATGCCAAGGCAAAGAATCTGCTGCCCAACCAGTTCCCGTACGAAGCGGCGGTAAAACTCTACGCCGAGGCCGCAGACAAATATCAGCAGCCCTTGGGAAAATTCCCGCTCGATGAAACTGCATTCAGAGCCACACTGTCGGCTGAAGCGATGGTGCGGACGCGGGTTGGAATCGGCGGACCGCAGCCCGCCGAAGTTCAGCGGATGATCAAGGTGGGACGGGATACGCTGGCCAGGGATCAAGCGTGGCTCGCAGAACGCAACAACAAGCTGCTGGAAGCAGAGGCCAAACTCAATACCGCCTTTGCAAAATATGTGGGCATCTGAAGAAACTGCATGCCATTCAACCTGCTTACACAGCCAAAGCGACTTATTCATCAATTCGCAACACCAAAATGACAACCCATAACAACGAATTCCGCGTCATGACCTCCGGTGCATTTACCGCCGCCTACAAAGCACTGATCCCGCAACTGGAACAACTGACCGGCAAGACCATCGTCACCGTAACCACGTCGATCGGCACGGGCGACACCTCGATCCCCAACCGCCTGAAACGCGGCGAAGTGGCGGACCTCGTCATCGTCGCCGACGGTGTGCTGCGTCAGTTCATCACCGATGGTTATGTGCTTGCAGAGCAGGTGACGATCATCGCACGCTCAATGATGGGATTTGCAGTACGTGCCGGCGCGCCCGACCCCGCGATCCGCACCGCTGACGACCTGCGGGCGGCCCTGCTCACAGCGAAAGGCATCGGCTACTCCGCCAGCGAAAGTGGCAAATACTTCACCACTGAACTGGTGCAGCGTCTCGGCATCGCCGATCAGGTGCTGCCCAAGAGCCGGCTGGTCGGCGGCGGTGAACGTGTCGGCACGGTGATTGCCCGCGGTGAACTCGACTTCGGTTTTCAGCAGATGAGCGAACTGCTGCCGGTGCCCGGCATTGCCCACGTCACGCCGCTGCCACCGGAACTGCAGAAAGTATCGAACTTTACGGCGGGTGTCGGCGCGCACTCGCCCGATCCGGCGCTCGCACGCAAGGTGATTGCATTTCTGGCTTCGAAAAAAGCACATCCGGCGATTACCGCCAGCGGCCTGGAGCCGGTGAGCGCCTGAAAAAAACAAAGGCGGCCTCAGCCGCCTTTGCAGGGTCATCCGCCGCGTATCGCGGCAAAACCGGCAACACGCTATTCGATGCCGGCGGCCACAAACAACGGTTTTCCCGTCGGCCCGCCGAGAAACTTCACCAGTTCCTGCGCGACATTTTTCTGTGTACCTGCGGTCATCGGTACTGCAATATAAGAGGTGTAGTTCTGTATTTCCGCCGGGAACGGACCGACCAGGATCAGGCCATGTTCCTTCTCCAGCAGGATTTCGGTAATCGGACCGAAAGCGACCTCTTTACCCTTGCCTTTGAGCGCGTGTTTCATCACTTCAGCGCCGGTGGTGTAGCGCACGGCCTTGCCCTGCACCTGTTCGTAGATTCCCCACTTCTTCAGCAGGTTCTCGAAATAGATCCCGGTTGAAGCAGTGTTGAAAACAATCGATTCGGCTTCCAATACGGTCTTTTTGATGTCCTCGCCGGTGGCAATCGCGGGCATCGGTGCGCCGGGCCGGATGGCCACGCCGCTGCCGACGCGGCCGACATCGACGCCGCCCGCATCGACCTTGCCCGCCGCAGCGAACTGTTTCACCGCTGCCGGCGGTGCGATGATCACATCAAAGGTATCGCCCGCCGCGACGCGTTTGGTCATCTGCGGCGTGGTGTTGAAGGTGATAATGACTTTGTGGCCGGTCTGTTTCTCGAAAGCGGCCGCAGCCGATTTCAAGCCGGGCTCGATCGCACCGCCGCTGATCACGGTGATTTCTGCCGCATGCACCGCAGTGACCAGCATCAGTCCGGCAAGGACTGCAATCATTCGTTTCATCGTGTCGCTCCGTAAGAGATTTTCAAAAAATACCGGTTTCAGCAAATATCTTTTTTGCATCTTCGGAGGCCAGACGGCGCGACAGCTCCGCTGCGGCCGCCGGTGCTCCGGGCGTCGCAGCGGCATCGTAATGGGTCATGTTCTGGATCTCATCAGGCAGCGGCGCCGCCAGCTTGACCTTGCAACCCTTGTCGATCATCACCATCAGTTCCGAAATCTGCGCCAGCCCTACGGCCCGGGGATGCCCGGCAACCGCCAGCATGATCTCAGAACCGGTCTTGGTGACAATGAGTTTTCTACTCAGCGCCTCCGTCAGCCCGAGTTTGCTCAACAGCTTTTCGGTATAGATGCCACTGGAAGCTTCGTTGCGCACGAAATGACTCGCTTCGAGCAGCAGCTTCTTGAATGACTCGACATCGTCAACCGCCGGCACCGGCGCGTCGGCATGGATGACGATGCCCATGCGGGAACGGCCGAGAAAACCGCGGCTGGCGATATCGATTTTATTCAGTGCGGCCAACTCGTCCAGCACTGCGGGCGTGGCAACCACCACATCAGCAACCTCGCCTGCGCTGATGCGTTTGCGCACCTCCGGCACCGGCGTGAACTCAACGGTGACTTTGGTGCCGGAATCCTGCTCAAAGGCAGCAGCAACGCGGGCGACGCCGCGTTTTACAGCGCCGGCGCTGAGTAATTTCAGAGTGGTCATGCAATATTCCCCGGAATGTTTCAGTCGATGCCGGTCGCAGCCATTACATTGCGCGCTTCGTCGGTCGACAAAAAAGCAGTGAACGCTGCTGCAGCTTGAGCGTTGCTGCTGGCAGCGGTCACCGCAGCGTCATAACCGGTGATGCTCTGCAGTTCATCCGGCAGCGGACCCGCCAGCGCAATGGCAACCCCCTTGTCCACCAGTTCGCGGATTTCCGGCAACTGACCGGCACCGAGCAGATTTTGCGATGAAGCTGCGACATGATCCATGACCTTGACGGTGTCGGGCTGCGTGACCGTCTTGCCGGGTGTCGCCAGCCCGAGTTTTTCCAGCAGCTTCGCGATGTAATTGCCGCTGGACGCCACATTGACCACCACGCCGTCCGCCTCAGCGACGGCCGCCTTGAATGCATCCACCGAACCGAGCGCCGGCTTGGCCGCATCCTTGCGCACTGCCAAACCCATGCGCGAGCGACCGACGGTCATCCGTGTCGTCGTCACCACCCTGGCCTGTGCGACAAAATCCGCCATTGCCGACTGCGGCACGACGGCGACATCCACCGCCTCGCCCGCGAGTACGCGTTCTCGCACCGAAGGCGCGCCGGTGAATTCGACTCCGACCTGATGACCGGAAGATTTTTCAAACTGCGCTGCCAGCTGCGTAATGCCGCGTTTGACCGGCCCTGCACCCAACACTTTCAATTGCGCCATGCCCTGCTCCCTTTAGCCCTGCGATCAATCGGCCGCATCTAATCAGCTCTGGCGCCCGAATCCTTGATGACCTTTGCCCACTTCGGAATTTCGGCCGTGATATGCGCAGCAAATTTTTCAGCGGTACCGCCTTCGACGATCGCGCCCTGGCTTTCGAGGAACTTCGCCATCTGCGGATCCTTGAGAATGGCGTTGACCTCGGTGTTGAGCCGCGTCGTCACCGGGCGCGGCGTGCCGGCGACGGCGACCAGGCCATGCCAGGTCGATGCTTCAAACCCCGGCACGCCGGATTCGGCAATCGTCGGCAGGTTGGGCATGGTATCCATGCGCTTCAGCGTGGTCACGCCCAGCGGCCGCAGGCGGTTGGCATCGATATAGGCCTTCACTGACAGTGCAGTGGCGAAAATCATCTGACTGCGTCCGGCCAGCACGTCGACAATCGCCGGTCCGGCGCCCTTGAACGGGATGTGCACCATGTCGGTCTTGGTCATGCTCTTGAACAATTCGCCGGCGAGGTGCGCCGCCGCACCGCTGCCGGAGGACGCGTAATTCAGTTTGCCGGGCTGCGATTTCAGGTAATCAATCAGTTCCTTCACCGATTTTGCCGGCACTGAGGGATGCACGACGAGAATGTTCGGCTGCGAAGCCACCCATACCACCGGCACCAGATCCTTGGCCGGATTGAAAGTCATTTTCTTGTACAGCGACGCGTTGGCCGCCAGTACGGCGTTGTTGGCAATCATCAGCGTATAGCCGTCAGCCGGGCTGGTGGCGACGATTTCACCCGCGACATTGCCGCCGGCGCCGGGCCGGTTATCAAACACGAATGGCTGACCCATGCGCTCAGCCAGCTTGCCGCCCACCAGCCGCGACAGGATGTCGCTGGGTCCGCCAGGTGTAAATGCGATGACCATGCGCACCGTCTTGGTTGGATAATCCGCAGCCTGTGCGACCGGTGTTGCGGCGAGCAAGGCGCCTGCGAGAGCGGCAAATGTTGAACATTTCATCACTGATTCCTCCTGTGGCAGGCGCGTCTGGTGCGCGACCGGGCCGCCAGCTTAACAACAGCACCCGACGCTGACAATGCAAAAACCGGTGGCTTGGGTGATAGGGGTTGCGATGTTATTCTATGGGCCCGCCGGTGCGCCGCGCCGCCGTTGGCAATGCCGTCGTAACACTTTCTCCGAGGAATTGATCCATGAGCAAAACCCCGCGTATCAAGGGCGTGCTGTCACCCGTCGTGACGCCATTCGACAACGATCTGAACCCGGACACCGCGCGTTTCATCACTCATTGCAAATGGCTGATCTCGCAGGGATGCGGCCTCGCCGCATTCGGCACCAACAGCGAAGCCAATTCGCTGTCGGTCAATGAACGCATGGCGCTGCTGGATGCCATCCTCGCCGCCGGCATCGACCCCGCCCGCATGATGCCGGGCACCGGCTGCTGTTCGATTTCCGATTCGGTGCACTTGACGGAAAACGCTGTAAAGGCCGGCTGTGCCGGCGTGCTGATGCTGCCGCCGTTTTATTACAAGGGTGTCAGCGACGAAGGCCTTTACCGCAACTATTCTGAAATCATCGAACGCGTCGGCGACGACCGCCTGCGCATTTACCTGTATCACATCCCCCCTGTCGCCGTGGTCGGCATCACGCCCAACCTCGTTGAGCGTCTGCTGAAAAAATACCCGACGGCGATTGCCGGCATGAAAGACAGCTCGGGCGACTGGAAAAACACCAAGACCTTCCTCGATGCCTTCGCCAAAAGCGGCTTCGATGTGTTTGCCGGCAGCGAATCCTTCCTGCTCGCCAATATGCAGAACGGCGGCGCTGGGTGCATCTCCGCCACCGCCAACGTCAATCCGGGTCCGATCGACAAGCTGTTCCGCGAATGGAAAAACGCCAATGCCGAAGCCCAGCAGAAAGCGCTCGATGTCGTGCGCGGCACTTTCGGCAACAGCAAATACCTGATGATCGCCGCACTCAAGGCCGGCATCGCCCAGTACAGCGGTGATGATCAGTGGTGTACCGTGCGTCCGCCGCTGGTGGAGCTCAACAAGGAACAGCGCGCCTCGCTCGCCGCCGAACTGAAGGCCATCGGCTTCCAGATGCCGGGGTTGAAAGCCGCCTGAACCTTATAAATTTTATTAATAAAAACAAATACTTATATACGCCATGTCGGTCAACACGCCCACTGCTGCTGCGCCGCTGTGCGCGGGTCCGGATTTCAACCCGCATCCGCCCGCCTTCAAAATGCCGGCGAATGCCTGTGACACCCACGCCCATGTGATGGGTCCGGCGTCGCGTTACGACTATTCGCCGGCACGCGTCTATACACCGCCCGACTGCTCACCGGCGCAGTACCGCCACCTGCTCGACACGCTGGGCGTGACCCGCGCAGTGCTGATCCAGCCCAGTGTTTACGGCACCGACAATGCGGCAATGCTCGATGCGATGAAAGCCGATCCGCAGCGCCTGCGCGGCGTGGCGGTGGTCGATCCGTCGATCAACGATGCGGAACTGAAAACCATGCACGCCCTCGGCGTGCGCGGTGTGCGCGTCAACATCGTCGACGTCAAGGACCGCAAGGCCGGCACGCTGCCGTTGGATGTGCTGCGCCCGCTGGCGGCGCGTATTGCGCCGCTGGGCTGGCACATGGAATTTCTGATGCACGCCAACGAATTTCCGGATCTCGACCGCAGCTTCGCCGATTTCCCGGTGCCGATCGTGCTTGGCCATCTCGGTTATATGAAAGGCTGCCCCGGGGTGGACAACCCCGGCTTCCAGGCGTTGCTGCGACTGATGCAGGCGGGCAAGGCCTGGGTCAAGCTGACGGGTCCGTACCGCATCTCGGCGCAGGATCTGCCGCATGCGGACACCGTGCCCTATGCCCACGCGCTGGTGAAAGCCAATGCCGCTCAGGTGATTTGGGGCACCGACTGGCCGCATGTGATGCACAAAGGTCAGATCCCCAATGATGGCGATCTGACCAACCTGCTGCTGCAGTGGGTGCCGGATGAAAAGCAGCGCGAACAGGTGCTGGTGAACAATCCTGCCCGGCTGTACGGCTTCTAGATCAAACCTGCCTCTTTCATGTACCGCAACACCCCGGGATGAATCAAATCCCGCGTCGGCGCTGCCGCCAGCGTGTTGGCCAGCGTCGATTCTGCCGCCTGATCCAGTTTGGCGGTCAGCGCGGCTTGGCCCTGATGCAGGGCTTTTGCCAACCGGTAAGCCACATCATCCGGCAATGACGCGCGCGCCAGCACGAACGGCCACGACCCCACCGAATTGACCGGACCCTTTTGCCCGGGATAACTGCCCGCCGGCATGGTGGTCTGCTTGAGGAACACGTGTTTACCCTGAATGCGCTTGATTTCATCCGCGCTGGGCGAAATGAAACGCATGCCCTTGGGATTGTTCGCGATGTTCATGAACGGCGGCCAGCCGACGCCGCCGCCCCACATTGCCGCCGCCTCACCACCATTGACCAGAGGTGGGCCGTCGCCGGCCTTTTCCAGCAGCCGCGCATCGAAATCCTTTTTGATGTCGAGACCGAGGCCGTCAAAGACATAACGCGCGAGCACGACAAAACCTGAGCTCGATGCGCCCCACACCACGGTCTTGCCGATGAGGTCGCTGATGCTCTGGTACGGGCTGTCGGCGCGCACCATGAACATGCCCGCCTGCGAATACGTGGCGTTGATGATGCGGATGTTTTTGCACGGCGCACGACCGATGCCGTTGATCGCTTCGTATGTCACCTCTCCGGTGGCCAACGCGATGTCGAGCGAGCCGTCTTCGATGCAGCCGACGTTCTCACCGCTGCCCTTGGTGTTGATGGGTTCGATATCGAGAGTCGCATCGGTTGCATTGAGCACTTCAGCGTAGGGCCAGCCGTAAGCGGGAAAACCGCCGCCGGGCGTTGCGGTGCCGAGCACGACTTTTGTTTTTTGCGCTGCCATTTCCTCAACCTCCTCCGGGAATCGAAAGGCGAATAGTAAACGCGATCTCGCGGCATGGGGAGTTATCCGCTGTATTAGCATGTCGGCATGAATCAGTCCCGCCACGCCCAACCCGGACGCATTGCCGCACTGGTACTGCTGGTGCTGGGCCCCCTCGTCTGGCTGCTGATCGGCCACGGCGCGCCGATCGCTCAGGACCGCGGCTACCATCTGTTTGCCGACACGCGCAGTTGCCTCGGTGTGGCGAATTTCGCCAACATTGCGTCGAACCTGCTGTTCCTGCTTGCCGGGGTCGCCGGTGCAATGGGTTGCTGGCGCCGGCGCAGCGGCGCCTGGCGGTCATGGCTGGTGTTTTTGCGGGGGTCGCGCTGGTGTTTTTCGGGTCCGCGCATTACCACGGCAACCCCAACGACAACACCCTGGTATGGGATCGTCTGCCGATGACCATTGCCTTCATGGCTCTGTTCGCAGCGCTGATCAGCGAACATATGGCGTCAACAGTTGAAATTCCGCTGCTGGCCGTCGCGTTGCCCATCGGCTTACTCAGTGTGTTGTGGTGGCAATCGAGCGGCGACCTGCGCATTTATATCTGGGTCCAGGGCGCACCGCTGCTGGCCATCCCTTACGTGGTCGCCGCATTTCCCGGACGGTACACGCTGCGACATTACCTGATTTACGGCGTCGCCCTGTATGCGCTGGCCAAGACAGCAGAATTATTCGACCATGAGATTTATTCGGCCACAGCCGGAATTATCAGCGGCCATTCGCTGAAGCATCTGCTGGCCGCAGCGGCGGTATTCTGCGTGCTGCTGATGCTTTCGCGGCGTCAGAGTTTGACTCCGGTGGCCTCTTCCCAGTAACGCACGATCTCGGTCTGGTCGACGCCGGCACCGACCTTTATCACCGCGTCATTCCACAACTCCGAAACTTTTTCGCCAAGCGGCACCGCTGCCCCGATGGCATGCGCAGTATCGACGGCAATTTTCACATCCTTGGCGATAAAACTCAGCGCCATGCCGGTGGCGTATTTGTGCGTGAGGATTTGCGGGATAACTTTTTTCTCGATCGGATGATTGCGCCCGGCGCACATCGGCACCAGCGCATCGGCCATCATTTTCGGGTCGAGGCCGAATTTCTTGCCAATGGTCAGCGCCTCGATGGCATTGATCAGCGCGCAGGCATTGATGTAATTGGCCAGCGCTTTCATCGCATGCCCTGAACCCACAGACCCGCAGTGGGTGACACCGCGGCCCATGGTCTTCAACACCGGCATGCAGCGTTCGACCAACTCCGCGCTGCCGCCGGTCATGATGTCCAGGGTTGCATCCCGGGCAAACACCACGCCGCCCATCACCGGGGCATCGACCATGTGCAGGCCGAGTTTCGCCAGCGCTTCAGCCGTGGTCCGGGTACCCGTCGGATCGCAGGTGCCCATGTCGATCAGCATCGCGCCCCTGGCCATTGCCGCGGCCGCGCCGCCGGTATCGAGCATGACCTTGCGCACGATCTGGTCGTTGGGAAGCATGGTCACAATGACATCGGCGCCCTGCGCAAGATCCGCCAGTGACGCCGCGGCCTTGCCGCCATGCTGCGCGACAAACGCCGCCGCGGTTTCCGGCCGCGCATCAAACACCGAGACATCGAAGCCGCCCTTAAGCAGATTCGCCGCCATCGGATTGCCCATGTTGCCGACGCCGATGAAACCGATTTTTTTGATGGTGCTCATGAGGAAACCCCTCGATCAAAGGCAGCCACAGAGGTCACAGAGGACACAGAGAAAAACAAAGCACACCTCAAATAGAGGGTTGGTTTTGAAGTTCTCTGTGCTCTCTGTGCCCTCTGTGGCTAAAGGTTTAAAAGCTTTTGCAGACCTACCAAAGCGCTCCGCGCGCAGTGATCGGCCACAACGCCTCGACTCTGCCGCCGCGCACGCAGACATAGTGGTCGTAAAGGTTGACCGTCGGGTCACAGTGGCCGGGGATGAGTTTCAGCTTGTCGCCCAGCGTAAATCCTGCGGAACCATTCATTTGGATGACGCCGTGCTCATCGGATGCCTTGAGGAATTCGGCCTGCGGGAAGTCAGCGACGCGTGGCATACCGGAATCGATGCTCGAAGCCTTCAGCCCGGCGTCGACGATAGCGATGTCGGCGCGGGTGCGGCTCATCACCGTGGTCCATACAAACAGACTGTGTTCGAAACGCGGAATGCCGCTTTCGGTCCAGTCGTTTTTGGCGTAATCGGCGTCCATGAATATGTAGGAGCCGACCTGCAATTCGTCATACACCGCACTTGTCGCCTCGAAAAGATAAGTGCCGGTGCCGGCGCCGGTGACCTTGCCGCGTGGCAAGCCGGCTTTTTCGATCAACGCCAGCGTGCGCTGCACACCGTCCACAGCCGCGGCAATCGCAGTGCGCCGCTCCTCAACCTTGCGCATGTGTTGCGCGCCACCCTGATAAGCCTGCAGGCCGGCGTAACGCAGATTCTTGCAGGCGGCGATGGCCCGGGCAATCTTCAGCGCGGCTTCACCGGGCTCGACCCCGCAGCGATTGGCGCCGACATTGACTTCAACCAGCACATCGATGACCACACCGAATTCGCGCGCGGCGGCATCGATGTCCTTGACGTTGCCTTCATCATCTGCACACACCGCAACCTTCGCCTGCTTCGCCAGTGCGGCCAGGCGCCGGAGCTTGGTCATGCCGACCACTTCGTTGGCGATAAGCACATCAGGTACCCCGCCTTCGACCATCGCTTCCGCTTCGCTGACTTTCTGACAGCACACGCCGACCGCACCCAGTGCGATCTGGCGCAGCGCAATCTGCGGGCATTTGTGGCTCTTGGCATGCGGCCGCAGCATGATCTTGCGACCGGCAATCGACGCCTGCAGCTGCCGCAGGTTGCCCTCAAAGGCATCAAGATCAAGAATCAGCGCCGGCGTGTCAACTTCCGCCAGCGTCATGCCCGGCCGGGCGGGTGGGATATGCGGCATGATTTACGCCGTCTTCGGCCCGTGGCCGGGATCGTAGTAACCGCCGGTCATGGTGCCGTCAGCCGCCTTGCCGATGATGCCGTGCGACAGATCCTTCACCGCGAAAAACATCGCATCCTCTTCAGGCATCGCTATCGTGTAATGCACGATGTTCGCCGGAAAATACAGCAGCGTGCCGGGACCGCAGATCTGCTCGGGGCCGTCGCCGACCTTGACCCGCATCATGCCCTTGACGATGTAGTTCCACTGTTCATTGGGATGCAGATGCGGGCGCGAGCCGGTGCCTTTCTCCTTGGTCACCAGCGTGCATTGCATGCGCTCGCCCTCGATCACCGGGCCCATCGCGGTGGAATAGCCGGTGCCGGCCTCAATCTTGTCCATCTCCATCATCTGGAAAATGAACTTGCCGTTGCCGCCCTTGATGGCGCCCTTGGTCCTGGTTTCTGCGTCAGCCATGATGTCAGTCTGTTCCCGATGAATTAAATGACGGCTTTGAGTCCGGCCTGTTCAGCACCGTAGGCGCAGCAGGCTTCGTCTTCATCACCGGTGCCGCCGCTGGCGCCGGCAGAACCGACGATGTTGCCTGCGGCATCCTTGATCAGCACAGCACCCGTCTGCGGCAGGAACTTGCCTTGCGCCGTTGATGCCAGCGTGATCATGAAATTGGGGTTTTCCTTGGCACGGCCCGCCAGCGCGCGGCTGGAAGCGCCCATCGCCACTGCACCCCAGGCCTTGCCCAACGCCACATCGAAACGGAACATCGACGCATTGTCCTGGCGCTGCGCAGCAACGATGTGGCCGGAAGGGTCCAGCACCACCACAGCCAGCGGGTTCACTTTCATTTCCTTCGCCTTGGCGAAGGCTTTTTCAATCAGGGTATTGGCCTGCTGCAGGGTGATCTTGGACATGATTCCTCCGTGGATGGATGGTGACCGCACCTGCGGCAGTACTGCCCGGGCGGAATGGCGCTGGCGACTATACCAAATGCCGCAGCGCCGGTGTCAACGCAGCGTGGACTCACCGCGCATTGTCTCCCGCTCGTCTACAATGCGTGAACCGCGTTACCGTCACTGACAAACACAATAAACACAACTAAACGCGGATCAAAACACCCGGAGAGGATGCGCCCGACCACTTTCATGTTGCGCCCAGTGCCCGAAGCCGTATCGTGGGTGCTGACGCGCTTCACCCGGCTGATCACCGGCGCTCAGGCGCGCTGGCTTGGCTGCGCACCGGTGCCGGTGCAGCGCATCTATTTCGGCAATCACAACAGCCATGCCGATTTCGCGCTGATCTGGGCTTCGCTGCCGCTCCCGCTGCGGCGGATGACACGCCCGGTTGCCGGCGCCGACTACTGGAACGCAAGTCCGCTCCGGCGTTACATCATTCATGAAGTGCTCCATGGCGTGGTCATCGAACGCAGCCGTGAGGGCAGCACCATCGATCCGGTGGATATCATGGCAGGGGCGCTGAACGATGGCGATTCGCTGATCCTGTTTCCTGAGGGCACCCGCAACACTACAGACGAATTGCTGCTGCCGATCAAAAGCGGGATCTATCATCTCGCGCAAAAATGTCCGCAGATCGACCTGGTACCGGTGTGGATGGAAAATCTCGGACGCCTGTTGCCCAAAGGCGAAATAGTGCCGGTGCCGTTGCTGTGTTCAATCAGTTTCGGCACACCCCTGCGACTGCAAGAGGGCGAAGACAAGGAAATCTTCCTGGCCCGCATACGCGACGCGCTGCTGGCCACCATGCATAGCGCGCGGCCGGCGGAAACATGACCCACTTCCAGGGCACCTTGTTGATTACCGGCGGCGTTTTTCTGCTGCTGGTCGGGGCATCGGTGCTGGGCACCTGGCTCAAGATCGTGCGTGCCGAAGGCCGCCCGCATTCGTTGATCGACAACATGAATCTGCGCATTCAGGCCTGGTGGGCAATGACCGTCACCATCGGCCTAGCACTGCTTGCCGGACGCATCGGCGTGGTGGTGCTGTTCGCCTTCGTGTCGTTCACTGCCTTGCGTGAGTTCCTGACCATTGCGCCGACCCGCCGCGGCGACCATCAGGCGCTGGTCATGGCATTTTTTGTGGCATTACCGTTTCAGTATTTTCTGATCGGCGTGGAGTGGCTGGGTTTTTACGAGGTTTTTATTCCTGTTTATGCCTTCCTGTTCCTGCCCATCCTCTCGGCGGTCAAGTCTGACACCCGCAACTTCATGGAACGCACCGGTACCATCCAGTGGGGATTGATGGTCACGGTTTTCTGCATCTCGCACATACCCGCGCTGCTCAGCCTGCGCATCCCCGGCTACGAGCAGCGCAATGTGTTCCTGATCGTATTCCTGGTGCTGATCGTGCAGAGCGGCGACATCCTGCATCATGTCTGCAGCCGCCTTTTCGGCAAACACCAGATTGCGCCGCAGGTGTCACCCAACAAAACCATCGAAGGTTTCATCGGCGGCATTACTGCGTCGGTCGTGCTCGGCATGCTGCTGTCGTGGATGACCCCCTTTTCGATCGGCGAGGCTGCGCTGGTCTCGCTGGCCGCTGCGCTGATGGGATTCTTCGGCGGCCTGGTGCTGTCGGCGATGAAACGCGACCGCGGCGTGAAAGACTGGGGCGGCAGCATCGAAGGCGGCGGCATGCTGGATCGCGTGGCGTCCGTTTGTTTTGCCGCCCCCGTGTTCTTTCATCTGGTGCGGCACTGGTGGTCGACGTGAAATTAGTCACGAACATTTCGTGAACATTCCGCGAAATGCGTTAAATACGTAAACGGCCACAATGCCTGCAGATGCGGCTCGCCGCGAGCTCGCAACCCATTGTATTTAATAGCATTATTAATTTTCTCCGCGCCCTGCGCGGCGCACGAACTTATCAGTTTGTTAGGTTTGTGCACGGTTGCCGCAGTCAGTAACTTAGGCTGCGTATCTGAAACAGGGAACACCACATGCGCTTCTCTGCATTGAAATGCGCATGCCAGCCGCGAGGCCAGCCGAAAGGGTTCAACGTAAACCCGGCGTCATCAACCGGCGGTAATCGCGGGCCATCCTTGGCTCGGCACTGAACAACAACAAGCAGCCGGATACCGCATGAAAACCACACATGCGCGGGCAAACACGCCTCAGAGCACGGTCAGGGAGAGCGTTATGGATATGAGCGACATGGCAAATCGGGGCGCAGTCAAAGTGTTGATCATCGATGACAGCAACACGATTCGGCGCAGCGCGGAAATGTTTCTCCGCCAGGCAGGGTATGAAGTCATCCTCGCCGAGGATGGCTTTGACGCGCTGTCCAAAATCAGCGATCACCAGCCGCGCATCATTTTTGTCGATGTGATGATGCCCCGCCTCGACGGTTACCAGACCTGCGCGCTGATCAAGCAGAACCCCCATTACCGCAACACCCCGGTGATCATGCTGTCGAGCAAGGACGGACTTTTCGATCGCGCTCGCGGTCGCCTCGCAGGATCCGACCGTTACCTGACCAAACCCTTCAACAAGGAAGGACTGGTGCAGACCGTCATCGATTACACGCGTGAAGCCGTCCCCGCCTGATCACGGTCTGAACACTTTCACCCAGGAGACACCGCCATGCCGATCAAAAATATCCTCGTTGTCGATGATTCCGCCACCGACCGCCAGCACCTGACCGACATGCTGGTCAAAAACGGATACAAGGTGTTCGGTGCTGACAGCGCAGCGGACGGACTCACCAAAGCCCGGCAACTGCAGCCGGACCTCGTGCTGATGGATATCGTGATGCCGGGCCAGAACGGCTTTCAGGCGACCCGGGCGCTGACCCGCGCCAACGACACCAGCCATATCCCCGTCATCATCTGCTCCTCCAAAGGGCAGGAAACCGACAAGGTCTGGGGGCTGCGTCAAGGCGCGAAGGATTACGTGGTCAAGCCCATCAACGCCGGCGACCTGCTGGGCAAAATTGCGGCGCTGGGCTGACATGAGCGCCACAACCTCTTTGCGCGACTACCAACGCACGCTGTCCGCGCGCCTGCTCAATCCGCAATCTGCCCCCACGGCAATCTGGCTGGGCATTGAATCTGGCGGCCATTCCTGGTTGCTCGACCTCGCTGATGTCGGGGAGACCCTGCCGCGGCCTGCGCTGCATCCCGTTCCGCTGACCCAGCCCTGGCTGCTCGGCGTGTCGAACATCCGCGGCGACCTGCATACGTTGATCGATCTGGGCCTGTTCGCAGGGCATAGTGCCGCAACGCTCTCCGACCAGTCGCGGGTTGTACTTGTCGCACCACGTCATCGCATGTTTTGCGGCTTTCTGGTCGACCGCATCAGTGGTCTGTTCCGGGCTGACCAGTTTCTGGCTCCGGTCTCCGGAAACACCGGGCAGAACTGGTTGCAGGCAGTCGAACATGCACAAACCGGTGAAACCTGGCTCAGGCCCGGAATCCCCGGACTGCTCAGGACGACGGTTTTTCTGAACATTGCCGTTTGAACCGTCGCCACACCGATTGACAGGGGATCACCATGAACGTGCTGAACAATCTGCTGAAACTGCAAAGCTTCTCGCCCTTAACTTTTCCATCGGCCACTGCTGCGCCGCGGGTCGGGCGTTTGGTCAAATGGCCGAAACTGGAGTCGGGTGTCGTGAAAAAGCTCCTTTCCGCCCTGATTGTGGCCAGCATGATCGGGGGCATCGTGCTCACAGTGCTGCACACCAGGGAGACCAGTCTGCAGACCGCTTCAACCTTCACCTCGGAAAAAGTAAGTTTCAACCTTTTGCGCATTGCCAAAAACGTGCAACAGGCGGCCGGCGGAACCCCTTCGGCATTTGAATCGCTGCGCGAGTCGCGCGACGAAATCACGCGAGACCTGAAGCTGCTGCAGGAAGGCGGCGAACGCGACAGCATGACCGTGGCGGCCGCCGGCAGCGAACTGCAGCCGATGGTGAAGAACCTGTCCGCCCGCTGGCCGGCGACTGCAAGCAACGTCGACTTGATCCTGGCCCAGGGCAACAACCTGATCGGACTCGGTGCGCTGGAGGAAACGATACGCAACACGCCGGCACAGCTTGGCCTGCTGGCTCAGAAGGTTGCAGTTCAGGCGCAGTTTGCGCGGGAACCCTATGCCACCGTGACTTACAGCAAGCAGTTGCTCGCCGACATCTCTAATTTCAATTTCGGCGAAACCTCGGTCCTTCTGTCCACAGATCAGCCCAATCCCCAGATAGCGCTCAATTTTGCGGAGAACGTGCGTCGTTACCACGCCACCTTGAAAGAACTCACAGGCGCCGAACCCTCCAAAAAAGGCATCCAGCCCCTAAGCGACCCCGGTGCGCTGCAATCCGCACAGGAACTGCTGAATCTGATTTCCCCATTTTCCGCCGCTGTGCAGTCAATCACCGAAAACATGAATTCGCTGTCTCTCGCCAAGCAGGCCGCACGCGATGTCGGCGAAAGCACTGACGGCATGTTGAGAATATCGGACCAGCTCGCGGCCGCTTATGGCCGGCAACAAGCAGGACTGCCGTTGTTTCTGGTTGGGGCGGCTGCCTGCGCCCTGGTCTTGCTGGTCTCTCTCGTGGCTCTGGACAAGCTGCTCGTCGCCGACGCCCGCAAACGGGCGCTGCAAAGCGAAGAGCAGAACCGCCGCAATCAGGAAGCCATCCTGCGGCTGCTGGATGAAATGGGCAACCTCGCCGACGGCGATCTGACGGTGCAGGCCACCGTCACTGAAGACGTCACCGGCGCCATTGCGGACTCCATCAACTTCACCATCGAACAGGTACGCGGTCTGGTCGGCGGCATCACCAAAGCGGCGGACCAGGTCACGCACGCCACCGGCAACGCGCAGAAAATTGCAACGCAATTGCTCGCTGCATCACAGAAGCAATCGACGGAGATCCAGTCGACCGGACAGTCGGTATTGCTGATCGCGCAATCGATCAACCAGGTGTCGGAGAACGCCACGCAATCGGCAAAGGTCGCGCAGAACTCACTGAGCGCTGCAGAAAAAGGTTCTCATGCCGTGCAGAATGCGATCCGCGGCATGGACGAAATCCGCGAACAGATCCAGGAAACCTCGAAGCGGATCAAACGCCTCGGTGAAAGCTCACAGGAAATCGGCGAGATCGTGCAGCTGATCACCGGCATCACCGAACAGACTAACGTGCTGGCGCTGAACGCCGCGATCCAGGCCGCCTCGGCGGGTGAAGCGGGCCGCGGTTTCGCCGTGGTCGCGGAAGAAGTGCAGCGGCTCGCCGAACGTTCCGGCGAAGCCACCAAACACATCACCGAAATCGTCAAAAGCATTCAGCAGGATACGCAGAACACCGTGGAAGCGATGGAGCGCAGCACCCAGGGCGTGGTGGAAGGCGCAAGGGTCGCCGACGAAGCGGGACAGGCGCTGCACGAGATCGAGGCCGTTTCAACGCAACTGGCCGAACTCATCGGCGCGATCTCGAATGCGACGCAGGAACAGTCGAAATCCGCAGCCAAGGTCTCCGCCAGCATGAAGGGCATTCTCAACATCACCCAGCTCACCACGGCCGGTACGCAAAAATCCGCGCAGTCGGCCACCGAGCTGATCACCCTGGCGACCGAACTGAAACATTCGGTTTCCGGCTTCAAGCTCACCTGAACGCAGAACGCCCAGCACTGAACTCGTCACAGAAGGCCGTCGCCATGCCTACCCCGCTCGCTCCGCCGCTGTCCTGGGTCAAACCCGAGGTCGACTTTGCCCTGAAATCGGTTCGGGACAACATCGCGCAATATCTGGAGCGCCCGGATGAACTAACGCTGCTGCAACAATGTCCGCCGCAAATCCATCAGGTCACCGGCGCATTGAATATTCTCGGGCTGAACGGCGTGGTCGGATTCTGCGTATCAATGGAACACGCCTTCTCCGGGGTCACCGCCGAACCGCGCCGCTCGGCCGTGGGTACTCTGGATCGCGCGGTGCTGGCCTTGAAGGAATTCATCGACGGCCTGGCCAAGGGTGAGGCCAACGCACCGATCAAGCTGTTTCCGGTTTACCGGGAAATCTCCTGCTTGCAAGGCAAAGCCGACGTCTCGGAAAAAGACCTGTTTTATCCGGATCTGTCGCCGGCCGCGCCGGCGCATCCTTCGGCTGCAGAAGTGCCCGCGCAGAAACTGCCGGCACTGCTCAATGCCCAACGCACGCGCTTCCAGCGCGGCCTGCTGACCATACTTCGCGACCCGAGCAGCCGCGACGGGTTGAAAGACATGCGCCTGTCGCTGGAAACCCTGGACATGCTGGCGGCACAACTGCCGCCGCCACGGTCGTTGTGGTGGGCCGCGACGGGACTGATCGACGGCCTGCTGCATGCGCAACCCAAGGATGCGTGGGCCATCAGCGCAAAAGCGTTGTGTGCCAAGCTCGATCTGCGCATGCGCGACCTCGCCAAAGGCGGCGTTCCGCAACAGGATCAGATCCTGCGCGATGTGCTCTACGTCATCGGCAAAAGCAAAACCGCGACCCAGCGCATCCGCGACATCCGCCAGCTTTTTCAGCTGGACAGTTTGTTTCCGGAACCGGATCTGCCCGGATTGATGGAATTCGACATGGACTGGCTGGGACCGGCGCTGGGCGATGTGCGCAGCCGGGTGCAGGCGATCAAGGATTTATGGGTGGCTTATGTCTCGGGCGATGCAGGTGCACTGGTGCGCCTGCGCGATTCGCTGACGGCGCTGAAGACCAAGATCCATGACCTCGGCAACATTCACATGATCCGTATGGTTGACGTCGTGGCGATGGTGTCGACCCGGCTGCCCAATCCGTATCCGCGGCAAAGCCAGCTGATGATCACGGAAATGGCCTCGGCCTTTTTGCTGATTGAAAACATCGTCGACAATTTCACCGACACGCCGCCGGATCTCGGCACGCAGGTTGAAATCATGGGCGGCTGGCTGCTTGATGCGGTCAAAGGCAAATCGTCAGACTTCATCCCCGAGGGTTTGCGCGAAGACCTCAGCCAGGAAGTCAGCCGGCTGAAACTGCAGACCCAGGTCGCCCGCGAAATCATCAGCAACCTGCAACAGGTTGAACAGGTGCTCGACAGCTTCGCGCGCGACCGCTCGAGACTCGCCACTCTGGCCACGCTGTCGCCGCTGCTCAAACAGATCCATGGCGCGCTATCAATACTCGGTTTTGACCGCGCCGCTGAAATCCAGTCGCAATGCAACCGGCTGATTGCCCGTTGCGCGGAATCCGATCCTGCGTGGACCGAAAATGATCTCGAAACCGTTGTTGAAGGACTGACCAGCCTCGGCTTTTTCCTCGACCCCTGCCTGCGCGGCCTGGCCCCGTCGGAAAATGCGCTGGACGCTTTTTTTGCACGGCTCGAACAACGCAACGCGCCGCAACAGCCCGCAGCAGCGCCTGCAGCGCAGGCCACCGAAGTTGCTCCCGCCGCAGAGCCGGCACCAGCCGCCGCGGACGACGAATTGCTGGGCGTCTTTCTGGAGGAGGCGCAGACGGTATTCGCCGATATCAGTACGGCGACGCCGGTCTGCCGCAACAATCCCGCCGACATCGAGGCCCTGCGCACCATCCGCCGCGGCTTCCATACGCTGAAAGGCAGCGGACGCATGGTCGGGCTCGATGCGCTGGGCGAAGTGGCCTGGTCGGTCGAGCGCGTGCTAAACCGCTGGCTGGAACAACAATGGCCGGCGACGCCGGAATTGCTCGAATTGACCGATGCTGCCACTACCGCCCTGTCGACATGGACTGCGGCGCTGAACGCAGGACAACCGGTGATGATCGACAGCCAGCCGCTGATTGAAAAAGCGGCTGTGCTGCTGGCCATGCCGCAACCCGTTGCACAACCGGCAGCGGCAGCAGCACCCGTGACTGACGAGATCAGGATTGGCGACGCACTCATTTCATCGACTTTTTTCGACATTTATTGCAAGGAAGCGCAACAACACCTGGCAGTACTCGAAACCGAAACTACCGCCTGGCGCAATGCGCCCGGCCACGCGGCCAGCGAGCCGCTGACCATAGCCGCACATACCCTGGCCAGCATTTCGCGGACCGCAGGACTGGCTGCGCCGGCTGATCTTGCAATGCGCATCGAACAATGCCTGCCCAGCGCCCGGCTGGTGACCGAAGCTGCCGACCTGCAACTGCTGACGCAGGCCGTGGCCCGTTTGCGTGGCATGCTCGACGACATTGCCCGACAGCAGGAACCCCGGCGGGCGGACACTCTGGTGACCGAACTCGACGCGTTGAACCGGCGGCTGCAGGCTGCGCATTCCCATGCTCCACAAAATGCCCCGCCCGCGGCCGCGCAACCCCCGGTTGAAACAGTTATCGAATCGGTTATCGAACCAGTCATTGAACCCATCGACGACGAGGCGCTGGTACGTGCCGCCGCAGCGCTCACTGCGCAGGATCAGCGACTGATCCGCGACGACATCGATCATGAACTGCTGCCGGTGTTTCTCGAAGAAGCGCAGGAACTGCTGCCGCAAATCGGCCGCGACCTGCGCGCATGGCGCGATGCGCCAGCCGATCGTCAACCGCCACTGGCATTGCAGCGCGCCCTGCATACGCTGAAAGGCAGCGCGCGCATGGCGGGTGCGATGCGTTTGGGCGAACTCGCGCATCGCATGGAAACCCGTGTTGAGGCCGCCCTCTCGGCCGGCTCCGCGGGATCGGAGCAACTGGAAGAATTGCTCAATCATGCGGACCGGCTTGCCGATGGCGTGGTAAAGCTGCGCGTGGATCAGACCGCATCTCCAGACGCAATCGCAACCGAAGCCGCACAGCCTGCGGATACGGCCGCAACGACCGCGGCCGTTTCCGGCGTCGATGCCGTCACCCACAGCGCCGCCGCGCTGCGCATCCAGGCCGATGTGCTCGACCGGCTGATCAACGATGCCGGCGAAGTCGGTATCGCCCGCTCGCGCATTGAAGGCGAACTGCGCAACGTCCGCCAGTCGCTGGGCGAACTGAACGACAGCATGTCGCGTCTGAAAAACCAGTTGCGGGAAATGGAACTGCAAGCCGACAGCCAGATGCAGTCGCGCCGCTCGGTGGTTGGCACAGACCGCCCAGAATTCGATCCGCTGGAATTCGACCGTTACACCCGGCTGCAGGAACTGACGCGGATGATGGCGGAAAGCCTGCACGATCTGTCCACTGTGCAGCAGACGCTGTTGCGCAACCTCGGTGAAATCGATGCCGCCGTGCTGCAGCAGGCGCGGGTCGGTCGCGAACTGCAGCAGGGCCTGATGCGCACCCGCACCATCCCGTTCGCCACGCTTGAAGACCGCCTGTACCGCATCGCCCGGCAGACAGCGCGCGAACTGGACAAAAAAATCCAGCTCGACATCAGCGACAGCCATATCGAACTCGACCGCAGCGTGCTCGAACGCATCGCTGCCCCGCTCGAACATCTGCTGCGAAATGCCATCGGTCACGGCATCGAATCCCCGGAAACCCGCCGCGCCGCCGGCAAAGCGGAAACCGGGGAAATCACCATTGCGCTGCGCCAGGAAAGCAACGAAATCGCCATCGTCATCCGCGATGATGGCGCCGGTCTGGATCTGGCAAAACTGCGCGCCCGGGGTATTGAAAAAGGATTGCTGGATCCCGCGCGCGAACCGTCAACAGAAGAACTGACCGCGCTGATTTACGCGCCTGGTCTGTCGACGGCGGAATCGGTCACCGAACTCGCCGGCCGCGGCGTGGGCATGGACGTGGTGCGCAGCGAAATTACCGCGATCGGCGGCCATATCGACACCACCACGGTCGAAGGCCGGGGTACGACCTTCAGCATTTTCCTGCCGCTGACGCTGGCCGTCGCACAGGCGGTGCTGGTGCGCGCCGGCTCCGGCATTTTCGCCATTTCGTCGGCGATGGTTGAACAGGTGCAGCGCGTGCAGCCTGATGCACTGGCGAGCGTGCAACAGGACGGCCGTGTGCGCCATCGTGACAACGACTACCCGCTGCACAACCTGGGCGATTTGCTCGGCGAAGCAAAATCTCCGCCGGCTCAGGGTTATTCCACCTTGCTGCTGTTGCGCAGTGGCCTCCAGCGCATCGCTCTGCATGTTGATGAACTGTTGCGTAATCAGGAAATCGTCGTCAAACACCTGAGCCCGCAACTGGCGCGTGTGCCTGGAATCACCGGGGCCACCGTGTTAGGGGACGGCCGCGTGGTGCTGATCATCAATCCGGTGCCGCTGACCCATCGCGCGCTGCCCGCGCAACGGTTACCGGAACAACCGCAAGCGGCGGCGGCAAACTCCTCAGCGCCGCTGGTGATGGTCGTTGACGATTCACTGACGGTGCGAAAAATCACCAGCCGCCTGCTCGAACGTGAATGTTATCGGGTACTGACCGCCAAGGACGGCGTTGATGCGCTGGAGCAAATCAACAACCAGCTGCCGGATCTGATGCTGGTGGATATCGAAATGCCGCGCATGGACGGCTTTGAGTTGTCGATGCGCATCCGCCAGGATGCACGCACTGCGGCCGTACCGATTGTCATCATTTCCTCGCGCACCGCGGAAAAACACCGCAGCCGGGCTCAGCAGATCGGCGTCAACGCCTTCCTCGGCAAGCCGTATCAGGAATCAGAAATACTGGCGCAACTGGCGCGTTATGTGCCGCATCACGCGGAGCCAGGACGCTCATCAGCCGAAGCAGCGAAATGAATATAACTATCTGTTTTTAATGGTTATTTTTTAGGGGCAATCAGCCCCTCCTGCTCCAGCAACTGGTAAACCCCGCCGGCCTGCACCAGCGCCATCAACTGCTGCGGCAGCGGTTTGCCCTGCAGCGCAGTATTGCGCGTGACGTTACGCACCAGCGCCATCTCGAATTCGACCTCGGCTTCCTCACCTTCGCTAAATGCGGCGTGCACGCCCGGACATTCCAGCGCCGGGAACGCGAAGTTCACGCAGTTGCGCAGGAACAGGCCGTTCAGCGATTCAGTGACCAGACAAGCCAAGCCGAGGTTTTTCAGCGAACGCGCCGCAGCGCGGCTCGAACCCATGCCGAAGTTGTGCCCGCCGATCAGGATGTCGCCTTGCTGCACCTGCTGCGCCCAGCCCGGGCGGTTGGCACTGAACACGTACTGTGCCTGTTCTTCATGCGTCAGGTAAAACGCCTTGTTGGGCAGGATCAGATCGGTGTTGATGTTGTCGCCGACGATCCAGACGCGTCCTTTGAAGTTCATGATTCAACCCCTTTTTAGGCACAGAGTTCACAGAGAACACAGAGAACTTCAAAACCAAATCCCGGCAGGTGGAGTAGTTTTGGTTTTTCTCTGTGAACTCTGTGTCCTCTGTGGCTGCTTTTGACTTTCTTGTCTCTAGTTCAGGAATTCCCTGGGATCGGTGATGAAACCGGTCAGTGCTGAAGCCGCCACTGTCGCCGGTGACGCCATCCACACCTGCGAACTCGGATCCCCCATGCGGCCCTTGAAGTTGCGCGTGCTCGACGTAATGCAGACCTCGTCGGGCCCGAGCACGCCCATGTGGCCGCCGCCACAGGCGCCGCAGGTCGGCGGCGCAATCATCGCACCGGCTTCGAGCAGAATCCGGATCGCGCCGCTGGCCACCACATCGCGATACACGGTCTGCGAAGCCGGCGTGACAATAAACCGCACGCCGGATGCGACACGACGGCCTTTGACCACCATTGCCGCGAGTTCAATGTCGTCCTGGGTGCCGTTGGCGCAGGAACCGATATAGGCCTGATCGATACGCGTGCCTTTGGCCTGACCCACCGGCTGCGAGTTGTTGACCACGCTGTCGGGCAATGCCACCAGCGGCTCCAGCGCCGACAGGTCGACGGTGCGTACCGCAAGATATTTTGCATCGGCATCGGGCCTGACCGGAATGAACGGCGCCGGATTGCGGGTGCGCATCCATTCCGCCAGCACCGCATCGGCCTCGAAGGTCGCAAACTCGGCCGACAATTCCGCCGACATCGCGGTCAGCGTCTTGCGCGCATTGATCGACAGCGAAGCCACTCCCGGACCGCCGTATTCAACATTCATCGTTGCGTGCGCACCATGCACACCTGCAATCTGCAGGAAGGCATCTTTGGCCGTCACCGCTGACGGCAGGCAACCCGTCAGTTCGTAGCGCACCGTTTCGCCGCAGCGGAACCAGGTCTGGCCCTTGATTGCGGCGTAAATGATGTCGGGTCCGCCGACGCCGCGCGCCAGGCAGTTGAACACCCCCGCGCTGCAGGTATGCGAGTCACTGCACAACAGCACCGAACCCGGCATGGCATAACCATAGTCGGCGACCAGCTGGTGACTGATGCCCTGATTGTGGCCGACATCATGAAAACGCTTGATGCCGAACTTTTTGACAAAGGCGCGACCGGTGACCTGCGCCGCAGCGGCCTGCTGGGTCGGCGCCGGTACGCGGTGATCAAAAGTAACAACGATCTTCTCCGGGTCAGCGACCTTGAGAATGTCGCGCCAGTTGGTCGGCAGGAAGTTGTTGTCGAACAGGATCACCGTGTCAACATCCACCGTAACCACATCCCCCGGCACCACGGCCTTGCACCCGCTTTTGGCGGCGAGGATTTTTTCTGCGATGGTCATGCCCATTGGTTGCCTCTTCGTTCCGGGGGATCTAACCGGTGGCTAGTGGCTGGTGGCTGGTGGCTGGCAAAGCACCGCCCCGGTTTTCTCCAGTTACCAGCCACTAGCCACCAGCCACCGTTATTTGATCGTGTAACGCTGTTCCATCTCGTCCAGCACCTTCATGCCCATCAGGTCGTTGATTTCCTCAAACCCGACCTGCAGGTCGGTGCGCTCAACCACCTTGTTCTGGCCCACCACCTCGTCCTTGAACACCGCCAGCGCATTCATCATGCCGCGCAGTGCGGCAGTGGTCAGCAGGCGCGGGTAACTCACTGCGGCAACGCCGATGTCCTGCAGCTGTTGCGGGCTCATCAGCGGGGTGGTTTTGCGCGGCCGCATGCCAAGACCCATATTCACAATCAAGGGCTTGGGCACGTTTTTCGCTACTTTGGCAATGTCTTCCTTTGACAGCAGCGCATCGGCATACATCACATCGGCACCGGCTTCGGCATACATATTGAGGCGGCGGATCGCCTCATCGACGCCGTGCGGACCCGCAGCATCGGTGCGCGAAACGATGACGAAGTCATTGTCGCGGCGCGCATCGACCGCAGCCTTGACCTTCTGCACCATCTCTTCAGCGGGTATGCACGACTTGCCGGCCATGTGGCCGCAGCGTTTGGGCCACACCTGGTCCTCAATCATCAGCGCCGCCATTCCGGCCTTCTCGAAGGCGCGCACGACAAAGTGCACGGTCATCGCATTGCCGTAACCGGTATCGGCATCCGCGCGCAGCAGCAGGTCCGAGCAATCGGCGAGCCGCCGCGCGTTGTTGAGATTTTCTTCAAAAGTCATCACGCCGCGGTCGGCCCAGCCCATGCGGCTTTCGGACACGCCGGCGCCGGAAATCGACGCCGTCTTGAACCCCGCCTGCTCGATCAGCCGCACGCTGTAACCGTCGTAAACACCGGGCTGGATCAGAATTTCCTTTTTGTAGATCAGCTCCTTGAACTGCTTGCCGCGGCTCATCATGTGAAACTCCTCAGGTGAATAACGATGTGAAGGATTGTAGAACCGCCGGCAATACCCCGGAGAACAATTACCGGATCATGGACTTCCCCGGCGCATCGCCACAAACTCAGGACTACAATGCTGCGAAATATAGGGAGGAAGATACTCATGCGCAGCCAGTCCGCACTGCTGATCATCACCGCACTGACCGCGGCCTTGCCGGCGGCAGCGCAGAATTATCCAACCAAACCGGTACGCATTGTTGTCGTCAGCACACCCGGCGGCAGTGTCGATACTCTGGCACGGGCCATTGGTCCGAAACTGTCGTCGAAGTGGAATCAGCAGGTGCTGGTTGATAACCGGCCCGGCGCCGGCGGCGCAATCGCCGCCGAACTGGTGGCCAAGGCACCGCCCGACGGTTATACGCTGATGATGGGCACCATCGCATCCCTCGCCACCAACGTCAGCCTGTACAAATCGCTGCCGTACGATCCGGTGAAGGATTTCGCGCCGATCACCCTGGTCGCCACGCAGAATCTGGTGTTGCTGATCCACCCGTCGATTCCGGCAAGGTCGGTCAGGGAACTGGTGGCGTTGGCGAAAAGGCAACCGGGCAAGCTGACATTCGCTTCAGCGGGTAACGGTGTCGGCGGTCACCTGTCGGGCGAATTGTTCAAGATGCTGGCGCAAATCGACATCCTGCACATTCCATACAAAGGCGTGCAGCCGGCAATGATGGACGTCGTCGGCGGCCAGGTCACGATGGCTTTTGCCAGCATCGCTTCAGGCATGCCGCAGGTCGCCAGCAAGCGGCTGTTTCCGCTGGCGGTGACCGGCGCGCAACGCTCACCCGCTGCGAAAGAACTGCCGACCATGGTCGAGGCGGGCATCAAGGGTTACGAATCGTCGACCTGGTACGGCCTGGTCGCTCCCGCTGCCACACCGGCAGAACTTGTCAACCGGCTCAATGCCGAAGTTGTGGCGGGACTAAAAAGCCCGGACCTGAACGAGCGCCTGACGCGTGAAGGCGCGGATCCGGTGGGCAACAGCCCTGCTGAATTCGCCAAATACATGCAGAGCGAAATTGACAAGTGGCGCAAGGTGATCAGGGCTGCGGGAGTACAGCCCAGCTGATCCTGCGACTGTCAAATAACAAAGGGCTCCTTGCGGAGCCCTTTGACCTTTGTTTGTCCTAATGCGCGAATAAATACTTGCACTTGCTCTTTTTTACTTGATACATCGCCTCATCGGCACGTCTGATCAGCACTTCCGCGGTGGTGCCGTGCTGCGGAAAAATCGCGATTCCAATACTTGCACCGATTTTCGCATTCACCTTGACGTCGCGTACATTCACCTTGATGGGGGCTTGCATCCCCTTGATGATCTTCAGCGCAATCATTGCGATGTCGCTTTCCTTCTGGATACCCGTCAGCAAGCACAAAAATTCATCGCCGCCATAACGGCTGACCGTGTCGCCATCGCGAAAATGGCTTTTCAGCCGCTGCGCCGCTGTTTGTAAAACCAAATCACCTACGTCGTGACCATGCGTGTCGTTAACGCTTTTGAATTTGTCCAGGTCGACGAAAATAACGGCCAGATTTCCACAATCCCGCTTCGCCTGCGCAATTCCATGCTCGAGCCGATCGATAAACAGCGCGCGGTTGGGCAGGCCGGTCAAGGCATCGTGAAGGGCGGCATCCTGAGCAACTTCCTTTTGTTCGATGGCGGTGGCTAATTCCTGCTCAACAATAATCCGCTCGCGGATTTCCACCTCTAAGGCCAGATTTACAACCGTGAGCTTGTCAGATGCATCCTGAACTTTGCTCTCAACGGCTTCGCTTTGGACGATAACGTTTGCTACTGCGGGCTGCACGTGTTGATTTTGAAGTTCCTGCTTGATTGCAGTATTTACCGAGGATAGTTCCTCGGCGGATTCCTTCACTAACTGGTTGACGTGCTCGCTTTGACCAAGCACTTTGGACAGGGATTCGGCCTGTTTGGTTGCCTTGGGCCGTGGGGCGGGAACATCACTTTGTATTTGTGCGATTTTCATCACGGATCACCCCCAAGTTGGGGGTTGATGTTGCACAAATTGAGCGGACCGATCTGTACGGTAACCCGCCTTGCCCAGCAGCGGCTACCTAGCTACCGAACCACCCTCGGCCGGAGTAAGGGAGCCAGCCCTGCGCGGCCGTGAAGGCCGCAAGGAGCCCTTTTTTGACTGATGAAATTGCGCAGGTTTGCACCCATGAAGTGTGTTGAGTGCAGGTTCGCAAATCGAAGCGGTGCTGTTCAAATCGATGTCAGGAAAATATCTTGGATATTCAATTTAATCAGTCACTTATCCAGCCTTTCCCGCTCAATGTCCGGAAAGTATTGACCTTATTATGAATTTCAAATTTCGCATGCACCACCCCCGCATGACTCTTCGGCTGCCATCTCAGTTCCTCGCGAAATGGAGTGTTCATCCGGAAGTCTGGAAAAGCGAACTTCACTCGGCAGGATTCCGGCTATTTGAGGGCTGTTCTGTGCATACCGGATTGATATACGTCAATACCCCGTTGGTTAAACCACCAATAATCAATAAAGTCGGGCAAAGTAAGATTGATGAACAGTCCGGCACTGCAACCATTTGAATTGGAACGATAAATAGATCATGAGCCAGCGGGCTACGACGCGGTCCGGACAAGCTGAGGGGGCATCTGCTGCACTTGATTTCAATAAAAAAAAGTTTCATCTCATCCGCTATTTTTCGGCCACAGCGCTTGGGGCATTTTTAGTTGTTGCGATCGTGCTCTACTTTCTCCAACTCCAGGAAATCGCTTACTTCAGGCAGGTACAGCACGAACAGAAAGCTTTCGTTGCACAAATTCATGAGGATTTTTCCAGACAGCAAGAGGCCGTAGTCCGCCGGGATATTCTTCTCATTCACGAAGCGGGGCACGTCAAGCTCACGCGCCTGCTAGCAAATGCCATATGGGATTCACACTTCGCGCCATTTGTCGCGCAAGCCCAACGAGTTCCGACCGAGCACTGCCGCGCTATGGCTGGGAACAGTCCCATGACGGACGTAACGCCCCCTCCAACCGCAGCGCGTGCCTGTTTCGCTGACATTGGAAAGAAAATACTCGCCCTTCCGGGATTTGCAGCACTTGATACAAAAATAGCCGCGACCATACAGAAAAGCGCCGTATTCAAAATTAAGGTGATTGACTCGCGCGGCATCACCGTATATTCCACGGAACACATCCAGATTGGAGAGGACAAGCGCGATAACCAGGGCTGGCGCACTGCAATCAGTGGCCAACCCGCGAGCGAACTCACGCATCGCGACAAATTCAGTGCTTTCGAGGGTGTAGTGGAAAACCGCGACCTCATCTCAAGCTATTTGCCAGTGTTTGGCGCTGATGGTGACAATGTCGTGGGCGTGTTCGAGATTTATTCAGACATCACGCCGTTCCTTGACCAAATCAAGAGCGCCTTGGCACGGACTGCGGAGCACTCCGCCGCTAACCAGGCGAAGCTCACACAAGGCGCCATTGAGAACCAACGCAAGGTCGAGGCATCCTCGAATTTTCTTCTAGCAGTCATGGGTGCGCTCCTCCTGCTGCTCTATTTCGTCCTGCTGCTGATCGTGCGCTACGGCCAACGCATCATAGATGCGCAGACGCGTGCGCAGGAGCTATCGATCATTCGCGAACAGCGCTGGCATCGTGAAAAAATGGCCGCACTTGCGACGATGGCGTCTTCCCTCGCGCACGAAATCGGCAATCCACTGGCGACAATATCAGGGCTTGCGGAGGGCATTGCCGATCGGGAGCGTAATGGTGATTGCCATGACTGCAAGTCTGACATGATTATGGAGCAGACCCGGCGCATTGCGGCAAAGACGCGGCAGATCGTCAATTTCGCCGCGGCCCGCAGCGAGACAATGGAACCGGTGGACGTGAACCAGATGGTCAAGGCGATCTGTGATTTCCTTGCTTTCGATCACGGCTTCCGGGGAACGACCATAGAATTCATGCCTGGCACCGGCCTGCCAGCTCGTGTTGTCGTCCCAGATCACCTAACCGAAGCATTCATGAATCTGCTGCACGCGTACGTTGACAGCGATGATGAAGAACAACCCGTTCCGAAACTGATCATGGTAGCAACCCTGGCGAGCGGAGCAGATGTGCTGATTCGGGTCACCTGTGATGCGATATCCGCCGAAAGACTTTTGTCCAATGCGGAAACCGATCCCCGGATAGAATCGACGTGCCGTCGGGTAACCGCCATGGGTGGGCATCTCACTGCGGCTGGTTTCGAGATCGAGATTACTTTGCCACCTCCGGCACTGGACGAAAGCGTTTAGTCTTCGTCACTCACGACACTTGCAAGAGTGGTTCGCGGATGAGAAATATGCTGTCGAAAAGCAAATCCAAACCGCAGTCCAGCCATTGAATCAAACCTGCGCTCTGCAATCAGGTCCGATCAAAAATCCCCGGCTACTAACTGGGGGGCTGTGTATTGATACTCCGGACAACCCAATCCAATTACTTCGCCACCGCCCCTGTGCGCCGCCGACCGACATAAGTTAGCCGGACGTATTCCGAGACGTCCGCTATTTCCTGGTTGCTTAGTGTCTTGCCCCATGCGGGCATGTGGCCGCTGCCACGCGATACCGCTGAGAACAACGAGAATCCGGTGGCAAACTTGCGAAAGTCGGCGTCATGAAAGTTTCGGGGCTTATTCGGTCCCGTACCCGCGGAGTTGCCAGTGCCGTCACCCTTTGCGCCGTGGCACCGCGCGCAATTTGCCGAGTAAATCGATTTCCCGCGCGCAGCATTTGCCTGGAGACCATATGGATAGTTTACTTCCTTGACATTTGCCACTGAGTGGTCATGGCCCTGGTGCTCGTGGCCTTCGGCGTGAATCTGGTCATTCTGCGCCACCTTGCCGTCCATGAACTTGACTATGACATAGTCCACAACGGTCTCCATTTGCTTGCGGCTCAATTGGTGCGTCCAGGCAACCATGGCTGTAGGATTACCTTGCTTGGTGCGAGTTCCTTTGCTCAGCACTTCAATCATGTGAGCACGCGAGAGTTTCTTGCGGGTTTTTTCTGAAGTGAAGTCTGCCGGAGGAGGGTCGAGCGCGAACCGCGCCATACTCTTGCCGTCACCCCTCTCACCGTGACAAACGGAGCAATTGTTCTGATAGAGGGTGCCAGGTGCGTCCACACTTGCAACCTGACGCTCACCCTGAGACTGCGCCGCCATGGCGCCGAAGCTAAACAGCGAAGCCAGCAGCATTATCCCTGCTGACTTATGTGCTCTCCCACATACGATAACCGCTATGTCTATCACATGTGTCACTGCCTCTCCAATCTTGTTGAATCCAAAATGAATACCGTGCTCATAAGCGCATCACCATATCTTATGCCGTCACCCACAGGGTCAGATATCGATGTCCATATCAAATTCTGGTCACGGTAATTCTTCGTATAGGGTGGTTACCAGTTCCATACTATTCAGTATTGCCTCACTCACATGCACCACCACCAGACCATAACTTGCCGCACCTTCAAGTGAGAGCGCATTCTTGAACCACTCCCACTGTAGCGCGACGGCATCGAGTTCCTTGTTAATCTCGGCGGTGTTTTCCGGAGCTGATCGCAGCATTACGAGTGCAGCATCAAATTCCACGTGCGCGGAACCGAGTTCGCGGGCGGCAACCATAGAATCAATTCCCCACGCTCTCGCGAGATAAAATTTCGCCAGTCGCTGCGACAGCATACGCTGCCGCCCTGAGATTTCGACGAGGCGCGCAGTAGAAATGCCGGAGCGGCTCTGCAGCGCGAGCGTCAGTTCATGTGCAGCGGCGAGCAAATCATTGCCCATGCCCAACAGGACCTCGGCGTTGCGGCGGTTGACCTGGCCATTGGCCACGAACCTGAACCGCTGCCAAAGTTTTTCGATTGCAGCCAGCGATTGTCGGCTTTGAGCATCAGGCGCACCGCTTCGCAATTGCGCCAGTTGTTTCTCAAAAAGCAGCACCGCATCAGCCAGCTGTCGGACCGAAAGTTCTGGTGTTATGCCGAGACCAACCTGCACATAGGCCTTGACAATGCGCTGGCTGAGCATTCGCTGGCGGCCCGCAACGTTGATTGCCTGAGCGGGCGTTAGCACCGGTTCGGCGGCATACACCAGATCCGCGAATACAAGGAAGATGCCGAAGACCGCCAGACACGCCAGGCGCCGCAACGCAGGCGTAAATATGAGCGGATTCTTGATTACACCTTTGATAAGCGCGCCCATTTTAATTTAACGACGTTTTTCGAATATTGGCCACGCCACCAAAGCTGCCAACCCACAACGCACCTTCGGGCGTCGTCGCCATGGAGAATACGTTGTCGGCAAACAGTCCATTAGCGGTTGTCATTACCTGAAACTTGCCATCCTTCATGAATGCAAGGCCATTGTTGGTGCCAATCCATAGTTTCTTTTTGTGATCAATGTGCAACATGAACACATGGTTGCCGGGTAGTCCATCGGCAACGGTATAATTTTTCCACTGCTTGCCGTCATAGCGCGCAAGCCCGCCGCCCCAGGTTCCGGCCCATACTATGCCATCACCATCCACACGCAGCGAAACGATATAGTTAGGGTTGTAGGCAACATCAATTTTTTGCAGCCCCATTTCTTCCTTCTGTCGAGCGTGATGTGCTGATTGCTTCGACGGATCCTCCTTGAACTGGATGTCTTTTTTAACGGCTTCGTAGGGCGCTCCTACACCCTTTGCGTGGTTCCAGTTCTCCCACTTGCCGCCGGCGAACCGCGCCATGCCACCCTCAGTGGCAAGCCAGATGTCACCGTTCTTGCCCTCGGCCAGGCCATATACCCAGTCGTTGGGCAATCCGCCTTTGGTGTTCGCCACGGTGTAAAGATCCCACTTTGAGCGGTCTTTGAGTGCGCCGCCGCGTATGCGATTGGCACCCGACCAAGTCGCAATCCACACATCACCGTTGGATGCCTGCACAACGTCGTAGACAAAAGCATCACCCAGTCCATCGGGGATATTTAAAGTCTCCCACTTGTCGGTTTTTTCGTCGTATAGCGACAGCCCGCCGCCGTAAGTGCCTACGGCGATACGTCCCTGCAACCTGCTAATGTGAAAAATGCCGTTGGATAGCAGTCCGTTTTTAGCATCAAACAGCTTGAACTCGTCAGTCGTCGTGTCATACCGAATGACGCCACCCGAAGTCCCTACCCACATCACCTTGCCCTCGGCATGGATTGCCTTCACGTTCTTGTTGCCGACACGAAAGTGTGTGAATGCCTGCGTCGTATCGACTTGCACTTTTCCCTGCCGCTCGGTTTGTCCGTCCTTGTTTGCCATCGGCGGATGGTTCGTCGGCAGGGCACCTTTAGCCCCTGGCGCGGCGGCAGCAATCGACTTGGCCGCATCGACGCTCGCTGATTCCCCGCTGCGTTTACCGAGCGTGTAGGCACCTGCAGCCACAACGCCCACAGCGATCAGTGCGATTCCAGCAAGCTTGTAATTAATTCCCATAGATCTCTCCTGTCTTGATCGGATACGCTACCGCTTGGCGATGCGCGCCACGCCGCGCTTGGTACCTACCCACATATTGCCACCGACTTCGGCGGCAAGCGCATAAACATTATTTTCCAGCAGGCCATCCTGACGACGGAAACTGCGCCACTCCTTGCCATCATGACGCGACACGCCGTTCTCTGTGCCGAACCACATTACGCCCTGTTCGTCTTGAGCAATGGCATAAACGATATTGCCGGCGAGACCATCTTTCACCGTGAAATTGCGCCACCGCTTGCCGTCAAAGCGCGCCACGCCACCGCCCCAAGTGCCGGCCCACACCGAGCCGTCGGCTGCAGTGTGTATCGAAAACACATAGTTGGGATTAAACGTCGCAATGCCGCCGGCCTCCACATTAATATCATGGCGTGAGCGCGTATCGGGGCCAGTTTTCGTGCTCGCAGGCAGTTTGGCTTCATTCGGCGCCCCGAGTCCATCGCGATGTTTCCATGCCTTCCATGCCTTGCCGTCGAACATTGATACTCCACCTTCGGTGCCGAACCAGACGCTTCCTGCCTTGTCCACGGCGATGCCATAGACCTTTTCGTTGACAAGTTCCTTGACGTAGTTGGTGAACTTGGCGGTTTTAAGCTCATAGCGGGTGGCGCCGGCCCACGTGCCAATCCACAAATTGCCACGCAAATCATTGGCAAATGCGTAGACCCAATAGTCGGCAATTCCGTGCATGGGGAAATAAGTTTTCCATTTGCCGTCGCGGTACCGCGACGCGCCGCCGGCGTTGGTGCCGAACCACTTGTAACCATCATGGTCAATGCCGACCGCGAATACATACTCATTTGCAAGCCCATGATCGCGCGTAAATGTGTTGCGCAATTTTCCACTCGCCAGATCGACTTCATTTACACCGGTGGAAGTGCCCACCCACAAAGTGCGTGTTGCAGGCTCCACGGTGAGTGCGCGCACATAAACATTGGCGCCGACCTCGAAAGATTCCATTACACGCAGACCACCCGGCACAGTTGGCACTGCCGGCGCCTTCGACTGCGCCACCGCCACGCCGCACAAAACGCTCAGTATGCACGCCACCGCGATGCGTCGACAGTCACACCTCATCGTTGCAGCGTCCGCAGATAGGCGACTACATCCATGATCTCCTGATCACGTAGCAGGCCCATGTATGCGGGCATCGCGTTTTTCCCGCGACGTATCGAGGCGAGCAGCGCAAAGTCAGCCTGAAGCAATTTCTCGCCGCGCTGGAAATTGGGCGATCCTGGCATCACCGGAGCGCCTGAGCCGCCATGGCAATTGGCACAATGGACACTGTAAATTAACGCGCCCTTGTTGATATCAGCCGCATCAGCGATGGCAGCCGTACCCATCATCAGCGTCAACAGCAGCAGAGTATGCATAGCATTATGTTTTTTATCATTTTTTCCCTTTCCGGGTAGTCACGCCACGTATGGTACGGGCTTTGGCTTCCAGTGCTTCGGCCTGCTTTAGGTCCACCGACAGGCCGAGCATTCCCGTACGATAAGATCTGGCAAGATAGTCCAACGCCGGCAGATAGCTACTGTCGGCGGCGCGTACAATCCAGCGGCGCGCGTCCTCGCCGCCGCGTTGTTTCTCCTCAATGCCAAGTCCGCCACTGATATAAGCCTGAGCCAGCGCGGCAATCGCGCGCGGGTGGTTCTTGTCTGCCGCGCTGGTGATCCACTTGCGCGCTTCGGCGGCATCGCGCTTGACCCCCTCGCCGCTTGCAATCATGTTGCCCAGGCCAAATTCCCCGTCCGCATTTCCCTGCTCCGCCGCTTTGCGGTAATAACTCACCGCCTCTTCATTGAATTCTGCCTGGTCAAGTATGTCGGCCAGCAGCACCTGCGCCGGCGCGTGCCCGACATCAGCGGCCTTTTTCAATCGTGCCATCGCGGTAGTGACATCGCCCGTCTGATAGAACTTGAAGCCTTCGCGATAGTCGTCTTCCGCCGCCGCGAACGCAGTGAGCGTAAAACACAGCGCGACCACCGCGCACGCCGCCTTCGATATCCAATGGATATGGTTCCGCCTCAAGTGCTGCATCCCATCCATCCCTCATCGCTCCCGCGTAGCGCAACTCGTTAAAATCCAGGCGCATGCTCGGGTTGCGCAGATTGAGCGCCAGCGCCGGACATCAAACCGTCACGCTCCAATTCTTCCAGCTTGCGATACAGACTGGACAACCCGATACCCAGTTTCTGCGAAGCCAGACGCCGGTCTCCGCCTGCAACTTTTATCGCCCGGGCAATGATCTCGGCCTCGAAACGCCGCACCTGGTCACGCAGACATCCTTCTTCCCGAGCAATTGTCGTGCCAGAAGTGCGGCTCGCTATCGCATGCGTAATGTCCTGCGGCAAGTCGGTGAGCCTGATGACAGGGCCTTCGGCAAGGATTTGCGCGCGGTTAATCACGTTATCCAGTTCCCTCACGTTGCCCGGCCAGCGATACGAAATCAATGCTTCTACCGCCAGCGGATCAATCTCGTCAGCACCAGCACCATTGTATTTCGACTCGCGCAGCAAATGCCGGATTAATCCGGGCATGTCAGCCCGCTGCTCGCGCAACGGTGGCACCGGGATGTGGAACATTGACAGCCGGAAAAACAAGTCTTCGCGGAAACGCCCCTGTTTTACCATCTCCTGCAGATCACGATTAGTGGCCACAATGATGCGCACGTTCACATGCCGCATCTGCTCGCCGCCTACCGCGCGCACGGTTTTGTCCTCGATCACGTGGAGCAGCTTGGTTTGCATCGGCAGTGGCAGCTCGCCGATCTCGTCCAGGAACAGCGTGCCGCCATCGGCTTCGAGAAAAAGTCCCTTGCGCGCGCGATCGGCGCTGGTAAACGCACCCTTGGTATGTCCGAAGAATTCGCTCTCCATCAGATTTTCGGGAATTGCGCTGCAATTCACTGTCACCAGCGGGCTGCTGCTGCGCGTACTCAACTCGTGTATGCGACGCGCAGTGACCCCCTTTCCCGTACCGCTCTCGCCGGTGATGAGCACCGTGCTGTCTGTTGGCGCCACTTTCGACACAAGCCGCTCGACTTCCAGCATAACGGGGGAAGCAAAGGAATAAAGCTTGTGCAAGCTGTCGCCGACCACCTTGCGCAGCGCGTTGTTCTCCTCACGCAAGCCGCGCATCGCAGCGATCTGCGACAGCCGGTGCAACAGCTCCTCGTTGGACACCGGCTTTACCACATAGTCGAATGCGCCCGCACGCAGCGCCTCTACCGCTGTTTCCATCGAGCCGAAAGCGGTGACCATCACGAATGTGGTATCGATGCCCGCGGCCTTGGCATCACGCAACAAGTCAATACCGTTGCCATCGGGAAGCTTGATGTCGCATAACGCCACGTCCACGTCTCCGCGAACCAGCCGGGACGATGCTTCGCGTGCGGTCGCAGCCTGATCCACGCTGTAACCGGCCTTCTTTACCGCCGCAGTAATTATTTGCCGCAAGGCGGGCTCATCATCGATCACGAGTATATGTAATGCAGTCATGGCGATTTATCCTGTTGCGGTCACAGAGCTGGTTTCAGTCTCGAACGGCAGGCACACCCGCACCCGGGTACCTTTGCCGGGTGTTGAAGTAATTTCAACAGTTCCGCCATACGCTTCGGCCAACGACTTGCACATGAACAGGCCGATGCCGCTGCCGTTAGACTTGGTGGTGAATCCTTCGTCAAATGCATGCTCGCACGCTGCTTCGCTCATGCCGCAGCCGTTGTCAGCCACAGCGATGACAATAGCGTGGTCTTCAACCCGGGTGGATAAATCAATGCGTCCGTGGAGACCCGGCACCGCGGCGATCGCGTCCGCCGCATTAATCAGCAGGTTCACCGCGATTTGGGTGATTTCATCAGGCACGGCGAGTAATGCCGGCAACTGGTTATCCAGATCATAATTGATTCCAGTCTCGCGAAGACGTTGGTCGTAGCACAGGAAATTTCCGGTGCTGCGCAGCAATCCGTTGACATCCATCAATTGCGATTGCGCGGATTGGGGCGCCGTCAGATCGGAAATCTGGCGTGTGATGCGGGCAATGCGCTGGGCCTGCTCCAGTACCAGATCGGGACTGCATGAGTTGCCGTGACTGCTGCAAAGGCCTTGCCGCTGGGTGCGGCACATTTCCTCAGTGGCACCGGTGATGGCGGCGATGGGGTTGTTGATTTCGTGCGCAATGGCTGCCGCAAGCGAGCCCACCGCAGCCATCCGCTCCTGGTGAAAGCGCTGCTGGCGCACAATCTCGAGCTGCTGTTCATGATTGCGCAGATCGGACTGCATCTGATTGACCGCTTTCATCAGCCCGCCCACTTCGTCGTGTCGCGTTACTGGTAGCGGCTCGCCGCGATACCCCTTGACCACTTGCCGCGCCCGCTTCTCCAGCGTATTGAGATCCCACGCCAGCCTTGAGAAAAACAATGCCGTAACAGAACCAAACAGGATGATGCCGGCCATCCCCATGGTGAGCGCAATGACCGTTATTGAGTTGTAGGCGATGCGATAAGCATCGGAGAGGATTTTGCGGCGCTCACTTACCCCTCGGGTAATCGTGTCGAGTTCGCCCACCAGCACATGCATATTGTCACGCAATCCCAACAAGCCTGAACGCACCGGCATCGCACGCAAGGCAGTGATATTCTGATTGATCCGTTCTACGATTTTCGTCAGCGCCGGTGAATCGGTCGTCAGCGCATGCAGTCCCGCCTGAACCGCTTCGACATCAATCGCGATGTTGTCGAAGCGGGGCGCCACCTGAACTTCGTAATACGCCGCATTGACTTCTGTGACCGCATGCGCAAGGGAACTGCTGACCTTGGTCAGTGCGTCCTGCCTGGCATGTATCTGCTCCAGCTCCTGTACGTTGTGCAGCAACGCTTCGCGCTGTTGAGCAATCAGCACACCAGCGACTGCAATGTAGGCAACCAGCGCGACAAAACCGATGATGCCCTTCATGCGCAGCGTTAGCTTGCCGATCCCGGTCAGCGGAGTTGGGTCGGATTGGCTACGGTTCGTATCCTGCGCAAAAAGCCGGGAAATCATTCTGGGATTCAGCATCAATCACAACCCTCATTAATGGACATGCCCATGCTGATTGCAGCGGGGAGGCAGTTTAATGATCCAGATCAACTTTTCTTGCATATGAGAATGAAGCAGTACGATGCCGGACAGACAACGGCGATCAACCCCAATTAATTGACCACTAGCAGCCCCGGGCTTAACTCGTAAGTCATTGTTTTAATTAAAGTTTTTATTTTTCTATACATATTATTATTATAAATCAATGACTTGCGTCATTTTCGGATATTCAGTCCGCCACACTGCTAGTGCATCGCAATGGGCGTCACCAGCGCCTGCTCCAGCATACGCAGCGTGTCGGCGCTGCCCCAGTCACGCACGCCGTTAATACGCGCCTTGATCGTACCGTCGGGCGCCACGAGGAAAGTAACGGGAAACGCCTGAACATTAAGGGCGCCGCGCGCGAGTTTCTGCTCGCCGTCGGTGTAATTGGCGAATGTGAGCTTGTGCTGAAGCAGGAATTCGCGGGCGAGATGCAGATCGGTATCAACGGAAACCCCCAGCACGGCCAGCTTTTCGGGATCGGCTTGCAGGTGCAGGCGCTCCAGACTCGGCATTTCTTTGCGGCAGGGCTCACACCAGGTCGCCCAGAAATTGATTACCAGCGCTTTGCCCGACAACACGTCCGGCGACAGCACTGCACCGCCGGTGAGGCTGGCAAGCGGTAGAACAGGAAAAGCCGTTCCCGGTGCAGCGCCGGGCGCCGGGCTCTCGCTGCAGGCACCTAAGGCGCCGATCACGCACAGCAGCAAGAGCACGCCCAGCAGTGCATTGCGCATGTGGGCTTGCAAATTGCATATAACCATACGGGTTCTTCCATCAATAGCGTTTGAAAGCGAGTGTTTCATCGTTGGCTTTCATTTTCTGAATGCCACTGGTGTGTAAGTGTACTTCGGCGACCCGCACAGCCCGTGGCAACGCGGCATCAACGAGTACACCAAATGGACTGCTGCGACAGTATCTGCTCAAGGATGCCGAACTCGAGCGCGCAATTGGATGCCATTGCATGGTAGCTGAACACCAGACCACGAAAGTTGATGAGTTTCCGGTGCCCTGCCGAGTTGTTCACCCCGAATGCTTGTGCTTTAAAGCAGCATCATGGTACGCTTGTTGCTATTGTGGTTTTGTAGCATTTAGTAATTGATACCCCCCTGTTTAACGTGGTTTAATTCAAGCCGTTCGTAATCGGGGCCGTCTCGCAGCATTAAAGGTGAGCGGCAAAATTTTTTTAACCATCGTATTACTGGACTAATTTGATATCCCTACCGACCGTACACGACCTGCGTAAGCAATCATCAAATCAGGTCGCCGCCGCCGTTGGACTGTGTGAGAACCATCTAGTCTTGCGTGGCGCTGATCCTTGCGCAAGAGCCGTCATTGCTGCCGGCAAACCTCAACCTGGAGCGACAAGAGCGCCTGACCTGGGACACCACCGAGGCCGGCGGGGATTGGAATCTCACCGTGAATGACCAAATCCACATCGAGGTGTCCGCCGTGCTGGCGCTGCTCGAAGCAGACCACAAAAGCATCATCGGGTTGCTGGCACGCGCGCTGGGGCTTCTGAATCAAGGCGATGCCGCGACGGCGGTGCCGCTGGTGCAGGCATTTGTCGTTGCGTTGGACCGGCATGTCGCGTTCGAGGATGGTGAATTGGCAGCGATCCACGGGGTGGCGGAGACCGTTTCTGACCAGTCGTCAGCAATCCTGCTGCGCGAACACCGCGAAATTTCCCAGCAACTCACGCATGTCAAAAGATTGCTGGCGCAGAACCGGCCGGACGCGGCGCAACTCGCCGTCCATTGCAGGCTCCTGTCGGAAACGCTGACCAAGCATCATTCCGGCGAGGAACACAACATGTTTCCGCAGTGGGAGGCGGCACTGATGGAGCGTGACGAGGTGGCGCGGATAGGTTTGCTGCAACGGGCGAAAAAGGCGCTGGCAATGGAGTAAATCGGTGCTGAACTCTTTCGCGCCAGGCTTGCCGTTCGAGCCAGCGGCCCGCTTCTCGCGGCCGCTCGTCTGCAGGAACACTCACCAACGTGCCCGATTGGAACACCCGGCCCGGAAAAACCGGTGTCCGCGTAATCGATGCGCATCCCTGGCGCTTGGTCAACATGGACCACGATCATGACGGCCTCTGCCCCCCCTCAATCGCGGCTGCGTCCCGATTCTCGACAACGAGATTTTGAGACAGGGAATTCCCGGAATCAAGATGCCCCGGCAAGTCGCCGCCACGCATATGAAACAGATGCACCCTTCACGCGCGGCAACCCGGTATAGGTACGGATCTTGCCTATTCTTCCGAAGAATGCGTGATCGCAGGATTTGAAACGGAGGACAAAGTGCTGGCGAGAATCTTTGGCAAGCCGTCCAAGAGCAAGGAACAGGCGGTACACCGGGTCCAGTCGGGGCGTTTTCGGCTGCTGCGCTATTTCACGATCGCCGGGCTGGGCGCATTCGGCCTGACGGCGGCGGCACTGGCCTGGCATGAGCGGGGACAGGATCTGTTCTTCAGCAGGGTGCAGGACGAGCAAAGGTCCTATGTCGGGCGGCTGCAGGACGAGTTCGCACGCCGTCAGGACGAGGTGGCGCGCCGTGATCTCCTTTCAGTACATGAAAGCGGCAATGTCAACCTGACGCGTCTGTTCGCCAACTCCCTCTGGGAGCGCGATTTCGCGCCGTTCGTGGCCAAGGCGCTGGCGATTCCGGTCGAGCACTGCCGCGGGATGCCCGATGCGAGCGATGCGGCGGGAAAGACGGTCCAGCCGCCCGCCAAGAAGGCTTGCTACGCGGAAGCCGGCCGGCGGATTGTGGCCCTTCCGGAGTTCAAAGCGCTCGACGCAAAAGTTTACGATTCAATGAAAAAGAGCACCGTGTTCAAGATCAAGGTGTTCGACCTGCGCGGTATCACCGTCTACTCCTCAGAGCATGCGCAGGTCGGCGAGGACAAGCTCGGCAATGCCGGCTGGAAGTCGGCGATGGCGGGCAAACCGGCGAGTGAACTTACCCACCGCGGCAAGTTCAGCGCCTTCGAGGGCGTGGTCGAGAACCGCGACCTGATCTCCAGCTACCTGCCGGTGCTGGAACCCGGTTCCGAAAAGATCGTCGGCGTGTTTGAGGTCTACTCTGACGTGACCCCGTTTCTCGCGCAGATCAAGTCCACATCCGAGCAGATCCGCGCCGGGGCGGCCCGCGACCAGGCCCGCCTGGAGGAAGCCGCCAGGCGCAACCAACAGGAAACCGAATCGATGTCGAACATCGGCCTGCTGGTCGTGATGGGTCTGCTGGCGCTGTTGTTCGCAGTGCTGTTTGTGATCGTGCGGCGCGCCGAAACCCTGCTCCGCGCACAGGAAGCAGAGCGCGAGCACTCGCGGCAGCAACTCGCACAGTCCGAAAAAATGGCGTCGCTCGGCCAAATGGTGGCGGGCGTCGCGCACCAGCTCAACACGCCGCTGGCGTTCTCACACAACAACGTGAGTCTGGTGCTGGAGCAGCTCCAAGGCATCGAACTGCCGCTGCAGGTTGCCTCCAAGTTCGCCGATATCGTCCGGCGCACGCCGGGAGACCAGGTGGTGCTCAACCTCACACGTTCCCGCACCCAGATCGAATCCTGCGAGGCGCGTCCCGAGTATGTAAACCCGATGCGCGAAATGCTGCAAGACGTGCTTTCGGGCATCCACCAGATGACGGAGCTGGTCACCCACTTGCGCAACTTCACGCGCCTGGACCGCGCCCGTACCTCCGAGTTCGACGTCAACAAGGGCGTCGCCACGGTGACCTACATCGCGCGCAGTGTGATTCCCGAACGGGTGCGCGTGGTGGAGGAGTACGCCGACGTGCCGCCGATCCACTGCAACGCCTCCCAGCTCAACCAGGTGTTCCTCAACCTGATCAACAATGCCGCGCAGTCCATCGAAGGTACCGGCACCATAACCGTGCGCAGCAGCGTCGAGCACGGTCGCGTCCGGGTGGATGTATCCGATACCGGCAGCGGCATCCCGCCGGAGGTGCTGCCGAAGATTTTCGACAACTACTTCACCACCAAGGCCGAAGGCGAGGGCACCGGCCTGGGCCTGACTATCGCGCGCGACATCGTGCGCAACCATGGCGGCGACATCGAAGTGACCACCCAGGTCGGAAAGGGCAGCACGTTCACGGTCTGGCTGCCGATCGCCGGGGAGCAGGCGCTGCCGATGGCGGCATGAGATGAGGCAACGCACCGGGAGGGTGGCAAGATGAGCAATAAAATCGGCAAAGTGCTCTGCGTGGACGACGAACCGCACGTGCTGCGCGCGCTGCAGTGGCTGCTGAACCGGAACTTCGAAGTCCACACTGCGGGTAGCGCGCAGGAGGGCCTGCGCCTGCTGCAGAGCCACGACTTCGACGTCGTGGTCAGTGACCAGAGAATGCCGGAGGTGTCCGGCGTGGATTTCCTGCAGCAGGTGCGCCACGCGGCGCCGCGTGCGATGCGGATCCTGCTCACCGGTTACACCGATCTGGACGCCATGGTGCGTTCGGTGAACGAGAGTGAAGTGTTCCGCTTCATCAACAAACCGTGGGACATCAAGGAACTTCCCGAACTGATCGCCGAAGCCGCGCGGATTGCGCAAGCCGATACCACTTCTCAGGTGCAGCCCGAGGAGAAGGCCGCCGCCGCCGAAATCGCCTTCAAACACCAGGTCACCACGGTGGCGCTGCACTGCACTGAGAGCATTCTGCTGGTGGACGACAATCCCGAGGTGCATGCAGCGGTCAATCAGGTCTGCGGCGATTCGGTGCAGGTGCTGCACGCCTACAACCTGGTCGACGCGGTCCGGATGCTGAACGAGAAGCCGGTCAGTGTCATCGTCTCCGAGGTCAAGGTAGGCAAGCTGGACGCCACGCGTCTGGTGCGGCTGATGAAAGCCAAATATCCCGAGACCGTGAGCGTTGTGTTCAGCGACCAGAATGATGCCGAGGTCGTGATGACGCTTATCAATCAGGGCCAAGTCTACCGGTTCATTCCCAAGCCGTTCAAGCCCGGGTTCATCCGGATCGTACTCAATACGGCGCTCAAGCGCCATCGCGAACTGCTCGACAGCCCGGCGCTGCGGCGCCGCTTCGCAGTTGAACCAGTGGCGGAGAATACCGCCGAGTCGCTGCTGCGCGACGTCCGGCAGGCGGTGGCCACTACTACCCCGATGATGCCGCAACCGGCCGCAGCGACGCCAGCCGGCGCCGTTGCGCCTGCCCACGCAGACGAAGGACTCGCCTCCAAACTGGGTGCCAGCTTCCGCAGACTGTTTGGCAGTTGACCCGCCGGCGCGAGACTTCAGTGTCCGAAAGGCAACTGCTCGAGCGGCAGTGTATAAAAACGCGTAACAGTATGAGAAGAGCATCCGTTTCAAGGTTTGACGAGCGCGGCGCCGGCACGCGGAAGATCTGCATGCCCCAGATGCCGAACGTCGATGAACGGCGAGCGGTGGCCGGGCTCTGCTCCCGGAAGGTCAATCCTCCGGTGATGGTGGGAACGGAACGCTCATCCACAGACACCGTTCAAAACGATGATTTCCACCTTGGCAGGGTCTGGTGATGGCGGCATTCGAAAGCGCAACCGCCGCCACCCTGCAATTGATCGAGCCGCTGGGTCCCGCTGACGCCGCGGAGGACGCGCCGGAGTTGCATAAGGGCGCGGTTACAAAGGCGCAAACCGAATGGCAGGAGGCGGCCCGGCTCGTCAAATCCGCGATCCGCAACGGCGAGTTCCGTCTGTACTCCCAGGCGGTCCAGGATCTGGCCGCGGACGTCCCTCCGTTCCGCAGCATTTTCGTCCGCCATGTCGAAGAAGAGAACAACATGTTGCCGCCGGGCGGCTTCTTCGAACTGGCGGAGGAATACGGGCTGATGTCGGAACTCGACCGCTCGGTGGTGAGTGGCGTACTGGAATGGGTGTCCGCGTGCAGGCGCGAACGCGCCGGCTGGCGGCCCTCGCTGTATTACATCAACCTTTCACGCGACACCATCAGCGACCCTTACTTTCCCGAGTTCGTCCAGGCGCAGGTAGCGCAGTCGGGCGTGCCGGCCGAGGCGCTGTGCTTTGAGTTCCTGGAACCGGACGTGACCGCGCTTGCGGTGGACTCCGCGGAACTGGTCCGTAACCTGCGATCATACGGGTACCGGACAATGCTCGGCGCCTTCAGGTACGACAAGGTATCGATGGAGATCATCAAGGAGATGCATTTTGATTTCCTCAGGATCGAGGGCTCGCTGGTATACAACCTCCTGCGCAGCGAAGCGAGCGTGTCGAAGATGCGTGGCATTGTCCGCATGGCGCACGCGATCGGAATCAATACCATCGCCGAACTGGTCGAAAGCCGCGAGACTATAGACAAACTGCGCGAACTCGGAGTCGACTACGCGCAGGGCGTGGCGATTGCCTGCGCTGTGCCGCTGCACGAGCTCAACCAGGTAGCCACTCCTCCAATCTAAGATAGGAAACAGGCCATGCCGGACATCCCGAAAATTAAACCCCGCAAGATCGGCACCCGCATCCTGGCGCTGGTCGGCACCTGCGTCGCGATCATCGTCATCACCTTCGGCCAGATTTATGCCGTGCGACAGGAGGAGACCATCCGCGCGCTGAGCGATCGCGATATGCAGCGCCTGATGGAAAGCGTCACCCGCGGCATCGAAGGCATCATGCTGCCGGGCCAGGCGTCGCTCGCGCAGTCCTACGCCGAACGGCTCAAGACGGTCCCGGACGTGGTCGATTTCCGCATCATGCGCAGCGACGGCACCGAGGCCTTTCGTGACAACCATACCCTGGAAGCAGTCAATGCCAGGCTCGGCAGCCGGGTCTTCGCGCTGCACGAGCGCGAAACAGTGGCGCCGGTGCTGCCGGCCACGGACCCCAACCTGAGGGCGGCGATGGAACCCACGCGGCACGATCTGGTTTCCTATGAAGAGCTGCATCCGAGCGGACCGCGGCAACTGACGTTCATCCATGCGATCCCGAACCAGACCGCCTGCCATGGTTGCCACGGTGCCGAGCGCCCTTACCTCGGTGCGGTAAAACTCACGGCATCGATGGAGGCGGTGGACGCGATGATGGCCAAGGCGCGCCGCGACACCTGGATCGCCACCAGCGCGGCTCTGATTCTTGCGCTGGTTCTGGTGGGTGCAATGATCCGCCGATCCGTGGTGCAGCCGATCGAAGCGGTCACTGCAGCCATGCAGCGCGCCGCCGAAGGCAATCTGGACCAGGTGGTTCCGGTGCCGGGCAACGATGAAATCGGGCAGATGGCGGAAAGCTTCAATATCATGATGGCGCGCCTGAACGAGCTCTACCAAGGGCTCAAGCTGGAACAGGACAAACTCAACACGGTGATCCAGAGCACCGGCGAGGGGGTGGTGGTCACCGATGCCACGGGCCGGATCGTCCTGGTCAACGACGCAGCGGTGCATTTGCTGGGCAAGCGCCGCGAGAGAATCATGGCGGATGGATTCCACAAGCTGCTGGATAACCCTGAGATCGTGGAGACGCTGCTGCAGCGCCAGACCAGCGCGGCCCCCAGCCCGTTCAAGGTCAGCTACAAGGGCCACGCGCTGAGGATCATCGCCGCCACGATCCACGCCAAGGATGGAACGCCGATCGGCTCGGCCGCCCTGCTGCGCGACATCACACCCGTCACGGAGAACTGATCGGGCATGTTGCCCGATCAGTTCAAGCCCGGGGGAGCGTATTAAAGGCCCCGGCGCGGGGAAAAAATTGGCTGCGCGGCGTATTGGATCCCATTAATGCGCGAGTCCTGGATACTCAGCATTCCGATTCCGGGGAAAGAGTCATTGCACTCTCACCACCAGCATTTGCACTTACCCCGAAATACTTTTCCAGGTATTTGTTTTTTGGAAATAAATAACGTTCCGACTGAGTCCGGTACAGCTACTTTCTGTTCTGCGCTGCGGTTGGGGCGCCAGGTTGCGCCGCAGCCTGCCATTCCCACAGTGCGGCCTCAGCCTTGCGTCGAAACGGATCGTCGGGTTGGGCAAGGTGCGCGTAGGTACGCATCGCGCCGATCGCACCCGGCATATCGCGCAAACCTTCGAACGCCATCGCCAGGCCGTAGTAGGCATTGAGTTGGTTCGTGCGCAGCGCAATCGCGCCCTCGAAAAACTGCCGTGCGGTGTCGAAGCGCTGCAAGCCGAGTAGCGCAAAACCCATATTGACGTGCGCTTCCGGCATGTCGGGCGCAAGTTCGATTACGCGATGAAAAGCGGTGAAAGCATGTTCATGCTGCTTAGCGTGCAGCATCATCACACCCTGCTGGAAGCGCTGATGGACTTCAGGATTCACCGATAATTTCTTGGCCATTGGCGCCTGCATTACACTACCGCCCACCGCCATACTGTCGGAAAACGCAGCCACCAAAGCACCACCTGCCGCGATAACGATTGCGGTCAGCGTCAACGCAGTCCAGCGCGCATCGCGCCATCGGCGCAGGTTCATACCGCTCCCTTGTGCGGCGCCGTCGAAACAAACGGCACGCCGAAAAATGTGAGGAATGCCAGCACAAACACGCCCATGATGAACAATGCACTGTGGTGGGGTTGGAGCCGGAACGTCGCGCGAGCGTGCACAAAAAACGCCAATGTGAGCCAGGTCAGAAACGCCCAGGTTTCCAGCGGATCCCATGCCCAGTAACGCCCCCACGCGTCCTGCGCCCATACTGCGCCTGCAATCAGCATCAGCGTCTCGAACACAAAGCCGAGGATCATGAAACGGAAGGCAAGGTTTTCCAGACGTGCGCTGTCCGGCAGGCGTGCCAGACGCTGCACGCCGAAGCCCGCGCGGCGCAGCAGTATCAGACCGGCGATGCCCACCGCTACCAGCACTGCACCCAGAAACACCTTACCGAAAAACACATGGATATAGAGCCATACCGTACGATACGTCGGCGGATAATGCCCGTCGCCGGGACTGGTCACCAGCATCCAGCCCATCATTACGAACAGTATCGGCATCACCACGGCAGCAGCTGGCCGTACTGCCGGCACTCGCCAGTAAGCCAGCGCAAAAATCAGCAACAGGCTCCACACATTGCTGGACAGGATTTCGAACATCGTAATGAACGGGCCGTGTCCGACGCGCTCCCAGCGCAGTCCGATGGAGACGGCATGTACGACCAGTCCGATCACGATCAACGCCAGCACTGACCGCTCCACACGCCGCGCCAGCACGGTACCGCCGATCGCGGTCGATCCGGCGAGCGTGTACAGCGCCAGTGCGCCCCACAGCAATTGCAATTCAATTGTCATCGCTCATGCGTCCCAGGGCTGTGCCGCGAATTTCCGCCGGAAGTGCCACGCCAGCGCAGCCACCGCCAGCACGCATGCCGCGGCGAGCCACGGCAAGGTCCAGTCGTAGAACACGGTGTAGCCCATCCACAGACTCAAACGCTCATACGTCAGCACGCCTTGCGGCAGGGCAATCCGTGCGCCAGGCGCGAGCTCATGCCGCGCCTCGCCGATGCGCACCACCAGCGCATGCTGCGACGGCAACCGCAATTGCGAGGGTTTGTCGGGATCCAGAAGCACCTCGTCGAATTGCAGCATCGTCCATACGCTGGTTTGCGTTGCGGGCAGATTCCATTCCAGCGCCTGGCGGTATTCATGGATCGGATACGACGGCAGGTTGACGCTGCCGCGTTGCGGTACACCGGCGAAAGGTTGCCAGATGAAGACCGGCGCAAAGCCCTTGTTGAAGCTGGTGTAAAAACGGTAACCGTGGAGCGTGAGCGGCGTGTGATCGCCGATCACCGCACGCTGCTCGCGCCCGCTCTCATCCACCCAGCGCACGGCATTGCGCGTATCCGCGCGGCGCACGCCTTTTTCATAACGGATGGTGTAGCCCTCGTTGCTGAACACCGCACGTTCGAGCTGCGACCGGTGCCACGGGCCGCGCTCGACTTGCATCAGTTGTCCGCTGAATGCCTCGCCTTCGGCGAGTTCAAGCTGCCCCTTGAGATACGTGAGCCGCCCCGCCGCCGCCAGCAGCACGATGGCCAGCAATGCTAGATGAAACACCAGCAGCGCCGTGTGCTGACGTATGACTGCGTTGGTGAGTATTGCCGCAGCAAGGTTCGCCGCGCCCAGCGACAGCGGTGCAACGATCAGCCACGCGCCACGGCCCGCCGCAGGTTCATAGGCGATCACGCCGCACGCGAGCAACACGATGAACAGCAGCGTCAGCCGCGTACTGGCGAGTCGGTGCAGCCATGCCGCCGCGTACCAGCCGCCGGTATTGGAGACACCCGCGTTTGCTGCGGACGTGTTCAAATAATATCCATTAAAAACAACAACTTATTAATCATGGCGGATTGGCGCAGTTCTCATTGCTGTCGCGCATCCAGTTGCGCCCCGATTGGCCGTTGCCGGGCGCGCCGCTGGAGCCGCAATCGGCTTGCTGCCACTGTCCACTCGGACGGAAATTGCGGATTTTCAGCACCGCGTTCATGTAGTACGGGCCGTTGTTGTAAGCCGCCGTGGTGTTGTTGCGCACCTGCGTACCGGCAGCAAGTCCGACTTCGGGTCCGACATCATTCAGATTGACGAGCAGCGCCTTGTTCTTCCAGCCGTGGGGTACCGCGACATGGCACCAGTTGCAGCGCATGCGCCCAATCCTGTTGGCATGGTACGAATGCAGATCGCCGCGGCCACCCAGGTCGTAAAACCCGGTGCGGTTGCCGGAACTGGTGGCGTAGCTCGCATAGTCGTGGCACTTGAAGCACAAGCCATTCGCCTGCTGGCCGGTGCCGGTGGAGGTGTTCCACAATCCCTTGAGTATGAAATTGTTGCCGGAGCCGTGCGGGCCCCACGAATTGCCGTTCTCGCCGCCGTCCGGTATCACCGAGGTGGCCGAGGTCACGTTCGAACCATGACAATCGCTGCAATACATGGTTTGCGTGCCCACCGCGTTGCTCCACGGCAGGCGCCAGCGCGCGCTGATGTTGGTGCCGTTGCCGCGTATGGTGCCGGTGCGCCCGGTCGCGTCCATTACCGGATGCCATGAGCGCTGATTGTTCGTGCCATACGCCACCGCCGCGCCGGAGTCATTGGTGGTCGCCGCGCCGCGATGCGTGACCGGCGCCTGAAATTCCTTGGCCTGATTGGTGTACTGCTGAAGGTTATTCGTGCCCGCCGGCGTGCCGCCCGGATAACCGAGATTGGGCCGGTTGCCGATGGGATAAACATTGTTGTCGCTGTAACCATAATCAGAATGGCACTTCAGGCAAATCTGGTACTCGCGCGTCACATACGGCGCGGTCACCGATGTATCCACACTGGAACCCGGATCACCACGCTTGACGAGGTAGCTGGTCGGCAGATTCTGGAATGAAGCCGAGCCGTACACCGGCTCCACACCCCACGTGCCGCGCAGCACGCCGGAGATGAGATTGGTATGCGTATAACCCGTGGTATCGGTATGCCTATGCGTGCCGGCGGCGTCGGGCGCACCGGCAAGGCTGCCCGGCGGATTGCCGAGAAACAAGCGGAATTTCACCACGCGGTGGGGGTTATGGCAGTCGGTGCATTCGGCGTGGCGATTGGACAGGTTGCCGGCTCCGAGTCTGGCCCGCGATTCAAGGAAATCCTTGCCGCATTTGTTGGTCGGCGTGGAGCAGTCGGCAAGACCGGTATCGGTGAAATTGCCGCCGATATCATGTGCTTCGCTGCCCGCCGCCTGATCAGTAGAGGTGATCGGCATGCGCCGCGCCAGCTGAAAATCACTGCGAATGTTGGGCACCGTGGTCGAGGGCGAAATCACACTGGACGCAGCGTCGGTGTGGCACTGGTAACACGTCTGTTCCAGCGCCGCATTGCCGCCGCTCTTCGGCGTGGTCACGCTGTCGGTGCCTTCGCGCAGCAGCCGGCGCGCACCCTGCACTGTATGCGTGTCGTGGCAATTGAGACATGACGCTTTCCAAACCGGCAGATTGGCGGGAAATTCGCGCTGCGTGGCGGCAGTGGCATTATAGGTCTGTATTGCCACCAGCGGATTTGCGTGCGCCGAGTATGCCCACGTGCCGCTGCCCTGATTCTTATCGTGGCATGCCACGCAAATGATGTCGTTCACGCTATCGTGCGTATTGGTCGGCGTGGCCTGCTGAAAACGGTTCTGACGCAAGAACTTTTGATTGCCCTTGGTGGTGTCAGGCTCGTGCAGATGTGGATCGTGACAGGTGCCACACTGTATTTGACCCTGACCGGAAGCACCGGTGGGCTCAAGCGGTAACTTGGGCCGGTAGCCCGAACTCCTGACACCGATCAGGCTACCATCGCCGGGCGGCCATTTTTGGCTGGCATCGACGTTACGCAGCTCGCCGTCGCGCGCTGCGAGCGTATTGCTGTAGGTGAGCGATATCGGATGATCGTTAGTAAGATTTACACCGAGGTTGCGCGTGAAGCCGGTAGTTGCTCCAGCACCATCAGGTATCACGCCCCCCGTGCCGGCGCCGCTCATCAGCACCGGAACTGTGCCCTGCAGCGTCGCCGACCCTTGACCGTTCAGCACATTGACGTTGCCAATGGCGAGCGTTCCATCGTGACACGACAGGCACAACTTCGAACTGCCACCAGGTTGGTTAAGCGTGCCCTGAATTTCTATGGCATCAAGCGACGACGAAGTGTAGGTGGTATACGTGGCATTCGAGAGTTTGCGGTTCCACAATGGCGTCACACCCGGCGTCGCGGCGTGCGGCGTATGACAGAATACGCATACCTGCGTCTCGGTAGTGGCCTTGACGGTGCCGGGACCTGTCACCGAAAGATTGTGACGCGTACTGCGCACATCGGCGACCGCGGCTGCGGTATACGCAGACGTGGTCATGAGCATAACGAACACTGTGGTTAGAAGCGTCAGTGCCATGGCATCCGTAAAGTTATGGTTCGCCATCCGCGCCTCCGCCCAAAAACTGAAATAGCGCCACGCGGCCATTAAACATGTCGGCGACAAACACACGGTTACGGCTATCAATCCATACGCCCGCCGGCAAGTAAAAGCGCCCGGTCTCCGGCCCGGTGCCGCCGATCGGCATCAAAAAATTGCCATACTTGTCGAATACCAGCAGGCGGTCGTAATAGGATTCGACGACGTAGATGTTGCCTTCGCTGTCGACCGCCACGCCCTTGGGACGCACCAGATTGCCGATGTAGAGCCCGCGCGCGCCGAACTTCAGCCGCATTTTATAGTCTCCAGCGCCACCGTTGCTGAAGACCTGCACGCGGTTGTTCAAGGTGTCAATTACATAGAGTTCATCGTGCGCGAATGCGAGATGTGTCGGCGCATTAAATTCCCCATCGCCTTCCCCAGGCCGGCCAATTGATTTAACGTGTACGCCGTCACTATTGAAGACCTTAATGTCATGGGCGCGCGTGTCCGCTACGTAGATCAGACCCCGCTTGGCGTCGTAGGCAATTCCTGTCGGACGTTTGAGTATGCCTTTGCCGAAACCGCGTTGTGGATTACCCTTGCTGTCCAGTCGCGCGACCATACCCAGTTCTGCATCGCTGACCAAAATCTGTCCAGCCGGACCCGGTGTCACTGCAACCGGCGTGACAAAATTCGCCAGCCCCTCAGCTTTGTCCCACACCAGCAGATCACCCGCATTTTGATCAAACACAAACAGTGCCTGTCGGCTTACATCAGTGACGTAGATACGGCCACTTTCATCCACTGCACCGCTCTGCGGTCGCTGCAACACCACCGGTGCCTGCTCGCCGGCAATGATTCCTGCGATCCAGCGCAGAAAACCACCCACGCCCTCATGCGCGCGTTCGGTCTTCCGAAAATTTGCTTCTCCGACGAGTTCGCCGGCGTATAAATAGCGCGGCACGTCGGGTGCCATCGGCCACAGTACACGTTTACCCTCCGGCGCGTCGGACATTCCGAAATGCAACACCCGCGGAACTCCATCACCCGCACAAGCGCTGAGCATCAACACCGCAATCAAGATGAGCAGCCGGTGCGGGTGCATGCTAGGGGCCTGTCGGTGCGGCGATACGCAGCGCTTCAACCCGCGCAGACAGGCCGTCGGCAACATAAAGCACACCCTCATCGATCCATATATCGTCGATCTGCTGCATGTTGAAGCGACGTGCGGGTATGGTGTCAATCAATTGTCCACGGTCGAATACTTTAAGAGCGCGCTCGAACTGATCAATGACGAACACCCGCCGGAAACGATCCACGGCGAGCGATCCCGGCTGGACGACGGCACCGCGGCCAAAATTGCTCAGCACGCCGCCGGTGAAGGCTACGCGCGCTATGCAGCTGCACAGCGGATCAGTCACATAAATCGCATCCGGCCCCAGCGCGATTGCACCCACCGCCCCCACGGATAGTTCGCCGCCGCGCAAGGCAATCACATAGGAGGCACCGCCTAGCGCATGAAATGCAATCAGATGATTGTAAGTGCCGTCTGCAACAATTACCAGACCGCGCGCATCGTCGACCGCAATATCAACCGGACGTGGCATGTTGAGGGGGTCGCTGTAGCTCGCCAGCATCTGACCATTTCTTCCCACACGTAGCACGCGAGCGCCCGGCTGGTCGATGGCATAGAGCGAATGGTCTGCGCCCAGTGCCAGCTGCGTTCCGGGTTGCGTCGGCACGCCGCGCAATGCGCTCATCAGATTGAGTGCAGGGTCATAACGATAAGCCGTGTTGGAGCCCGAATCGAGTATCACCAGATCACCATTGCGTGCAGCCAGTGAAAGCGGACGGATGAAGCGCATGAAGGCAAGCGGGCCGGCGTTCGGCGATGGCATGCCGGTGTGATCGGTGGTTAAAGCAAGCCGCGCTCCGGTGAGCGACAGCCATGGCATCAGCGACAGCGCGGATCGCGCACGCACCACGTTGCCCGCAGGCGTTGCGGGCGCTGCGCTTGGTGCCGTCTCACAGCCCGCGAGCAGCAGCGCAAACGCCGCTGTCGCGACCCGCAGTGCATTGCCCGGTAGACGGGAGAGATGAAGAACACAATGAAAACGGACTGCTTTCGTTACCATTGCCCAGGTCCGCTGGTTTGATGCCCGCCGTAAATGCCGCTTTTCAGGCCGCGCTTTCCACTATGACACAAATCGCATTGATTGGCGCCCCACGCAATCTGACCGTTGTGGCACATGCCGCAAAATTTTCCGTTGGTAATATCGGCCATGGTCACATGATTCGCACCGGCGCGCATCTTGAACCCGAGTTCACTGTGGCAAACCTTGCAGCGAAAGCGCACGCGGTGAAACCAGTGCGGAAACACCACAGGACGCACCCCGTTCTTCTCTGAAAGTTTGTTCAACACCACGTCACCATATTCCGCCTCCGCCGGCGCTGCCAGCAGCGTCAATCCGACCAGCGCCAACACCACGCTGCGTTTTACGCCGTTGCCCATCCCGATCAGCGTGCGGCGTTTGAACAGGCCGCTTGTCATGATCCGCGTATCGCACCCACCGGCAATGGCTGGTTGCGCGGCGTGTTGTGGCAGCGAGCGCACTCCGTAAGCGGAAATGCAACCGCGCCGTGACACACGCCGCACTGCTCGCCTTTCAGCATCGCCTCCATGCTCAACTTGTTGGCGCCCGCTTTTGATGCAAACAACTGTTGATGGCAGTTCGTGCAATCCAGCCACATGGTGTGCGCACGATGCGGAAATCGCACAATGGGGGTACCACCACGCAGGTTAAGATAGATATCGACATCGATCACCATCACCTGCGTTTCGGGAAGAATATTGGTACGCGGGTTAATGACACCGCGCTCCAGCGCATGCACCCAGTTCACTTGATTGCCAGCACCATCCGCTGGCAACCGGGACAGCGCCGCGGCCGGCTCCTGAAGCAGCCGCAATGCTGGATTGCGCGGATCGTGAATGCCGTCCTTGGCGAGCGGCAACCACTGCCGTGCGGTTTGCGCCCACGCTGCCATGCTCACCAGCAGCAGGATCAGTACCGGCAGCCGCGAGATCGTGGATACCATCCTGTGTCTGGCTTGGCGCATGCGCTCAACCCGGGATGTAAACGCCAGCGCCGCGGATCGCACGCACCAGTTCACGCGTGGATTGTTCCAGAAGCTGTATCGCGCCCAGATGATCGTTGCGCGCGGCCGCACCTTCGGCCTGCCTGCGCAGTTGCTCGGCACGATCGATGAAACCGCGCGACTGCGATGTTTCCGGCTTGCCGTCGAGCAGCACCTTGATCAGCATCTGGTGCGTGTCGTTGCGGTCGATCTCATAGCGGTACTCCTCCTCCTTGCTACCGAATTCAAGCGCACGGACCAGTGTGTCGCCGCCGCGCAGTGAACTCACTGCCGCCTTGGTTATGAGATAAGCGCGATCAAGCTCGGCGCGCCCGGCGTCGACGTGGCCTTCATCGGCAAGCCGCCTCGCTTCGCTGATCCGACGCTCAATGTCGCGGCTGGTTTGGGCGGCGTCCGATACGCCATTTTTTTCGGCGGCGACGCGGCGGTACGCGGCGTGCAACGAGTTCACACTTTCCAGCCGCGCCTCAAAATCGCTGCGCGCCCTCGGCGCCGTGATCTGTTCCGGCGCGGCCAGCCGCACCGCTTCGAACATCTGCATGCTCGCCTGCGGCAGCAACTGCGACGCGCGCGCAAATTGACCACTATCGTAGGCCGCGCGCGCCTGCCGGTAAATTTCCCGCGCCTTTTCGCGTTTGTCGCGTGCTTCCGTTACGCCGCTGGATTCGATCTGCCGCGCACCGGACGAGCGTTCGATCAATGTCTCCACTGAGGAAAAGCGCTGTTCGAGCCGCAAGTGATCCACGGCCGAATTGTCCGCCCCCTGCTGCGCGAACACCGGCAGCGCCAACACACAGGCCATTAACACGCCAGGCCAGCGAATTGGCATTATGGCCGCCTCGCTGCAGCCGGCTTAGTGTCAGGCGGCACTTTCAACCCGACTGCCTCCAGCGCGCTTTGCAAATATCCGGTACCACCCCGCACAGCCGCCAACGCTTCTTTGTAATTTTTTGTTGCTGTATGCTGCTGTGCCAGTTCACGCATCTGGCGATTGGTATCTACAAAGTAATTCACTTGCCGTATAGCTTCGCTGCCCGGTTTGAACTCCGCGATTGCTACCGGTATCAGGTCAAGGTAACTGCGATTGCGATCGAGCTCAAAGCCGTACTCCTCCTCCTGGGTTTCGAAACGCAGGGTGTACTCGACCGTACGCGCCCCCAACATGCGGCTGATGTTCACCATCAGCGTATTCTCCGCACCGCTCAGGGTCCGGTTAGCCTCCGTAAACTGTTTGGCATTGGCCTGGCTTTTCGCGCTATCGATCCGTCGTGATATTTCCACAAGCTGCGCGTCGCTCGTTATCGCGTCCGCCGGCTGTCTGCGCATGCGCTGCAAATGCCTGTGATAAGTTACCTTGAGCGACTCCACCGACTCCAACATTTGCGCATACCGGAGATGCTGCTCGACATTGCGCGTAGCGGGATCTGGTGCTAACTGGCGCGCCTTACCAATCAACAAGGTCGCGTTATTGAGTTGCTTGTCTGCCGCTTGCAAATCGTTGGCCTTTAGTGCGCTCAGCGCCTTGCGATAGGCTTCTTGGGCAGACACCAGGTGTTTTCTGGCCTCGGCGTTGCCACTTGCCTCCACGCGGCGCACGGCCGGCGAGTCCGCAAGCAGCCGCTTTACCAGCGCTTCTTTCTGTTCGACCAATTGGCGTGTAATCGCAACTGTAGAGCCGGTTGCAGGCAACTCGGCAGCCATTGAAGGAATAGACGCGGCAGTGCATATCCCTATCATCACTCCCGTCCACAACGCTCGCAATATCATCGTTTGACCTCCCCGGTGGGCTGCGCGTTCTTCGAGCGCGAATGACACAATCTGCATTCCGACACCGGAAACGCCACCTTGCCGTGGCACACACCGCATTTCTGGCCGAGCATGATCGCCGCCATGCTAATCTGGTTGGCGCCCTTTTGCGGAATAAATATCGCTGGATGGCAATTGGAACAATCCAGCCACTCCGTATGTTGCTTGTGCGGAAATACCACGTCGGGCATTGATCCTTTGACTTCACGCACGATGTTCAAATCCATCACTGTGGCGTCGGCTTTGGGGTCGCGCACGTCCCAGCGCGGCAGTATCTGTTTCTTGCTCAGCGCCGCACCCCAGTCCACGTAGTTGCCGGTATTGTTGCGCGGCAGCGTTGTAAATGATGCCAGCGGCGCCTGTAACAGCATGGTGCCGGGACTTGCCGGGTCGTGTATGCCGTCTTCGGCCGGCGCGGCGTTGCGTTTAGAAGGTGGCGTCATCAGCCGGTTAAAGGCATTCGGATCATTCGAGGACTGGGCCGCCGGGCCTGGCGCCACCACCGGAGCAGGCGGTATTGACTGGGTGACGCTCGCCACCGCCGTGGCTGGCACTGATGTCCCCGCATCCGCCCCCGCCGTGCCGGTGCGCATTTGCGAGATTATGTAATCCACCGCGGCGCGAACGTCGGCATCGGCAAGCGAGGCATTGCCGCCCTTCGGCGGCATTGCACCTTTGCCCTTGAGTGCGCTGACTTGCATTGCCCCGGCGCCCGCTTTCAATCGCGGCGTCCACGCAGCACTGTCTCCGATTTTCGGCGCTCCTGCCACTCCCGTGCTGTGGCATGCCGCACACGAAGCCTGATACACCATGCGTCCCTTACCCCCATCTGCGGAGAGTGGCGCGGACGGCGTTGCGGGTGCTGTTGCGGGAGCCACCGCGGCGGGGGTGGCTGCCCCCCCGCGCGCCTGCGCCAGCATGAAATCCACTGCGGCACGAACGTCGGCATCGGCGAGCGAGGCATTGCCACCCTTCGGCGGCATCGCGCCTTTGCCCTTTAGTGCGCTGGTATGCATCGCACCGGCGCCCGCGTTCAATCGCTGGGTCCATGCCACACTGTCGCCGAGCTTTGGCGCGCCAGCAGCACCGGTGGCGTGACACGCCGCGCAGGATGCCTGGTACACCTTGCGGCCGCTAGCGGCGTCAACTGGCGCCACAGTGGTTTTGGCAACATCAGCGGCAGGTTTGGCAGCGGATAAATTGAGCATGTGATTGACCGCAGCGATTACTTGCGTATCGGTCAGCACGGCGTTTCCGCCACGCGGCGGCATGCCGCCCTTGCCTTTGATCGCATTGGCGTAAAGCCCGTTAACACCGGCTGCAATGCGTGGCGCCCAAGCCGCTGCATCGCCCGTGCGCGGCGCTCCCAAAAGACCATTCCCATGACATGGCAAGCATTGCACGTCATATATTGAACGTCCGCCAGACAGTTCCTGTGTCTGTGCATGAGCGCTGCTCAGCAGCCCGAGCAGCAGGCCGATAATGAATGCAGTACGGCGCATAGTCACCTCTTTCCGGCCGCTGCAGGAGCCGGTGTCAAGGCACCCGGTGTCACCAACAGATTGATCGTGCTCTCGTGCACCTGCGTCGGGGTGCCGGGTTTGCCGGAATGACACAAATCGCAACTGTCAACCGCCCACGCAACCTTGCCGTTGTGACAGGAGCCGCAAAACTGGCCATCGATAATCTTCACCATATTGATATCGTTGCCACCGGCCTTGAACTTAAAGCCGAGATCGGCGTGGCATACCTTGCAGCGGAAACGCACGCGATGAAACCAATGGGGAAACACGACCGGACGCATACCCGCAGCGTCGGAATGGTTATTGATCACCACATCGCCATATTCCGCCTGCGCCTCCGATGTCGTGATCATTGTGCCGGCAATGGCCGCCAGCAGCGCAAGCGCCCACAGCACGCCCGGCCGGTAAAATTTACGAAATTCTGTTCTCATGCAGTTGCTCCAAGCAAGATTCATTCGCGGCATGTAATCAATACTCGCCGATTCGACGATTAAGGGTGAAAAAAATCAGCCAGTCATCGCGGTCATCGATGTGCGCGATACGGGCGCTCAAGCGCAGCTCAATACGACCAATGTTGTAATCGAGCCGTTGTTCGAGCGAATGGCTGATCTGCTCGCGCGGCGCATTGATGTCTCCCAGCAGGCGCGACTGAAATTGATTTTGATTGCCGCTGTAAATCAATGTGTAGCGCAACAGCGGTATATCGAATGCGCGGGTGTGGCTATAGGTGAGGTTGCCGCTGGTATTGAAAATGAAATCACTGGCAGGCGAAGCCAGCGTGTATTGGCGTGTGCCCTGAAGGGTGAGGCTCGCCGATCCATACGAATAGCGCCCGAACTGGATTTGACCGTTCGTCTGTATGTTAATGATTTGAAAGGTATTTTCATTCACTCCGTAGGTACGCGAGTCAGCTGCTGTCGCACTTACAGAAGCGTTCGAGTTCAGCGTTGGTGAAGTGCGCAGCGCAACAGTGGCCGTATGCGAGAGTGTCTGTGCAAGCGACGCGACGCTGTCGCGATTCAAAGAATAGGACTGGCCGGCGCTGAGACTCAGTGTGGTCGAGCTTTTGAGCTGAATTCCGCGCGTGAGGTTTTGGCCGATGTTGCCGCCGACGTTATTGCGGGCGCCTTCGCTACCGCCGGTCTGATTGGCCACATTGCCGCCGGCATACCATGAGTATCTGTACGCGCCAAAATTGATCGGATCCGGCGTATAGTTAATTCCCGTCGCCTGACTGGTGAGAAGTGTACTTCCGATGTCGTTTGCTGCTTGGGTAAGCCCGAAGGTGCCATAAATCGTTGTTTGTGGCGTCCAGCGGTAGTTGGCTGCAATATTGCCGCCGAGTGAAGTTGAATCGGAATTTGAGTTACCGCTGGAAAACGAGTTCTGGAACAGGCGTGCGCTGCCCACCACGTAAAGCGGATGATCTTCCTCGGGTCGCCAGGTCCCCACCGAGTTGAGTTGCAGGAATCTCGAACGTATATCGGCAGCAAGCCCGGAACTCAACAGATGCAGATCGCTCCCGCTGTAACTCGCCTGCGTATCCAGCGACAACGTACCATCCGGGCGGTAGCCATGCCGCGCGTTAAGCCGGCTGATCAGCGAACTCTCACCGGTGTTGCTGCGCGTGTTGCGGGTGCGACTAGCGTTAACATCGACATTTTGGGTATTCCAACTGTGGGTAACACCACCATTCAGCGCGCTCACGGTGTCGGCGCCGAACGATGCCGAATTGAGGGTGTTACGGTCGTAACCCACCACATAATTGGTGTTACCCGTAAGCGGGCGGTAGTTCTGGCGCAGACCGAGGTGGCGTCGCTGAAAATCGTTTCCTGTGAGCTCTCCACTGGCACGACTGTCCGAGATGTCGTAGGTGAATTGAAACGGAAAGCGGCTGACCGGGAGCAGATTTAGTCCCAGATTACCAGTGTGGGTAGTGGATGTATTCCTGGAGCTGGCTGCCGTTGCACCGTTGGCATCCCCCGCACGGCTGCTGACGCGATCAAGTGAGGTTACCAATCCGAGTCCTGCGGAAAACTGCGCGAACCACGGCTGCCAAATGTAGCTGCGTCCCTGTATGTTCGCGGTCTCCACGTCCTGAAATCTTCGCGCTTGATCGGTGCCGCCGCTTAGCCGCAAGCCGGTACCGAACGCTCCGCTCCAGCGGATGGGTGCCAGCCGCCAATCGATAAAACTGGCGATTGAAGCAATATCGTCGCCCACTGACGAGGCTGCAGGTTGCGCGGCGACCGCGGTTGATGCCGCAACCTCCGGTTCTGCCGCATAACTGCACATGGCACGCAATAGACATAAAAAGCCAAATGCGCATGCCCATTCGACTTGTCTTCGGTACACGCGCTGGGCTCCACGCAGCAACAATTGATAGACAATAAATTATCGCCTTGCATCAAGTTGAGCCGCTTGCACCGCGCCCAGACCCGGGTAGCGCGTCGTATCGATTTTGATGACCGCCGCCTTGCGCAAGGATGCGAGGAAGTCCTTCCACTTGGCCTCGCTCTGCTCACGCCGCCACAGGTCGGCCGCACGCACACGCACGTCTGCGAAGTTGCGCAATTGGGCCGGCTTGCGATCTTCCAGCCGGAAAAGCGCCACGCCTTCGAGCAAGGTCACAGCTTCCGTGACCATGCCCGCTTGCAGCTTGTCAATGGCCTCCTGCGCGGCAGGGGGCAGTACGCCGCGATGTACGTATCCCATGTCACCGCCCTTCTGCGCGCTCCCATCGGCAGAATGCAGTTGTGCCAGTTGCGCGAACGCCATTCCGCCCTTCAGTCGTTTCAGTATGGTCTGCGCTTCCTCGCGCGCCTTGTCCCATGTCAGGCGCGGCGCCGACGGGTCCACCTTGAGGAGTATTATCGACAGTTGCACCTGCTCCGGTTGCGTGAAAAGATCGTGATGACTGTCATAGTAGGCGCGCAGCCGTTGTTCGGTGGGGTCAGCCGTCCCGCGAACCTGCTTTTCGAGACTTTCAAGTGAACTGCGCAGCTCAAGCTCCGCTTTCAACGGCGGCAGCATTTGCGCGCGATTGCTTTTCCACTGTGGACTATCTTTGTACCGCTCATCGTATACGGCAATCTGCTTCTGCACGCTCTGTTGATCGGGTACGACACCGCGGCGCTTGCTTTCCGCGATCAACAGCCGATGATTAATCAGGTTATCCGCCACTTCGCGCTGTAGTTCAGCCAGCTTGTCGCCGTCGGGAGTGCGGTGGTAGAACTTCTGGCGGGCGGCCTGCGCAACTGCCGTTTCATATTCCTGCACGGTGATTACCGAGTTGTTCACACTGGCGAATACTGCCGCCGCAGGATGCGCCGGCTTTTGCACGGAGGATTCCACTGGCGCCGCAGCCAAGGCGACCCACGGCATGGCCGCAAACAATACGGCGCAGCCAGCACAACTTAGAGTACGTCTCATGATAATTTCCGTTCGCGGATCGTCAAAAAAAACGGGTCGGGCTGCTCGCCCGACCCGCCTACCTAGTGCCGGGCTCCCGATCCTATTTCACATGACAGGCCAGACACAGCGCGCTGCCCGCATTCGAAACCCGCAGGAATGCTACTTGCGTGCCTACCGCCGGCGCATGCGGATCGTGGCAGCTGCCGCATTCTACCGACGGCCCGTTGGTGCCTCCAAAACTGCGGGTATAGAGCAACATGTCGGTACGCTGACGAGTACCTGCAGTACCTCCCGACGTATCGACCCACCAAACGAGATTGGTGTTGATCGTGGCATTTTGAGGCGCCACGAAGTCGGTATCCGTGCATGCACCGGTCGGCGTTGTAGCATTGGGGCCACCGCCACAGTATTGGATGCCGATCGGGTGATCGTTGCTGAGATCCGCACCTAAATTCGCAATGCCGGTCATTTTGCCGTCGGCGTCAACCCGGGGCCCTGCCCACGTGTAACCCAAACCGGTTGATCCACCTCCCGTGACGTCATAACCACCGGAACCTGGCGCGTTGATAATATTATCCATGGCTTGAGTGCCGTCATGGCACGACAGACAGGCCAGCGAGACCGAACCCACGGCCAACATGGTGCCGTCTATGGTGCTCGAATTCAGAGTGGCGTAGGTTGAATAAGCCGCACCGGTTGTCAGTCGCTTGTTCCACAGGGGCGCCGGCGCTGTGGTATCCGCGCCGTGTGGCGTGTGGCAAAACACACAGATTTCTTCGGTACCGGCACTAACGCGGTTCTCACCTACCCTCGGATTGCTCGTGCCGAGGTTGTGCTTGGTATCAGCGATACCAGCCGCTACTGCCTGTCCCGCGATCATTGTAGTCAGCACCACTGCTGACGCAGCGATTGCTTTGGTCCATGTTCCGAGGGCAAACAACTGCATTGAGGTTTTCATGATGGAATACCCCCTTTCAAGGGTTAAATACTCGCAACAGCCGGCGAAACCGTCTCGCTCCTAAAAAAGCCGTGCGTCACAACCCTTAAAGAGCAGCATTCGTGCCAGAACCCAATATCGCCGTCATCCTGTGCTCGCACCGTCTAATGAACCGATATATAGGCAAAAAGTCACATTGCCCGGACACAGAATGCCGTTGGGACCATCAGCCGGGTATTCCCGGCGCCGTTTTTCTCGAAAATGGGAACAGGGGATTCCCATACCCGGGATTTGTCGCAGTGACTAAATGCACAGTGTTAACAAGCTATTGCTTAATCATTGGCTTGCTGGCAGTCATACGCCCGAGATACCCATCCTGGGGTTTCAACCCGGCAGGACGAAAAACATCGACCTTGCGGAACCACTGATCAACCATATAAACACGACCGTCTTCGTCGACGTAGACGCCGGACGGCAACATATATTTGGCAGGGCCGTCCTGCTCCGAACGGTCGCCCATGAACATCAGCAGCTCGCCATCGGGATTAAATATCTGAATATTACCGAACGCGGTGTCCACTACGTAAAGATTGCCTTCCCTGTCGGTAGCGGCTTCCTTGGGTCGCGCAAACTGGCCGACCTGACGCCCAACGCGCCCGAAGGCTTGCAAATACCTGCCGTTGCGATCGAACACCTGAATGCGGAAATTACCGCTGTCGACGACGTAGAGTTGCCCATCGCGTCCCACCGCCACGTCGCGGGGTAAATTGAATTCACCGGGGCCTGTGCCGCGTTTGCCGAAATCAAACAAATGCTTGCCGCTTTCCGGATCGAACACACGTATACGGTGCGCCTCGGAACTTACTCCACCAATATCGGTCACGTAGACACGGTCACCTTTGGGATCGACGGTTACACTCGTCAGACGGTCAAACCATTTATCCTTTGCGCTGCCACCAATCTTGCGCAGAAACTTGCCATCGCGGTCGTAAATCATAATCGCCTTTGCGCTGGCGTCCGCTACATACAGATTGCCCTGACGATCTACATCTATGCCCAATGGTTTCTGCAGGAGTCCGGGCTCATCGCCGCCGATATTGAAGTGACGCCCCTTCGGAACGTCGAATACTTTGATGAATCGTTCCACCGAATCCGAGAGAAAGATACGGCCCTGATGAACCGCAACTGCATAGGGTTTGGCAAGACCCGCACCCCTGCGGGTTTCACCGGTAACCAGGCGCCGGAACTGGGATGTCTGTTCATCTGAGACCACGTCAACGCTGCTATAAATCGTACGTTCGTAATAAAAGCGCGGGTCGTCCGGGGGTTTGGGGAATACCAGCGGCCCGGTATCGCGTCGCGTTACCACTTGGACCGGCGCACAGCCGGCAACCGCGGTTGCGAGTAGCGCAGCTGCGCCGCCGAGAAACTTTCGTCTGCTCATGCACGCACTCCTTGTCCAAGTGTGAAGCGTCATATTAATAGCGTTGCGAGCCGCCGCACCAACTTGGCAACCAAAACTGAAGCTTTAACTGCTTCGATGACCCATCCTCACGCAAATAGCGTTCCAACTAACCCTGAAGGAATGCTCCATGCGGCAACAATAGACGGGTGCGATTCTTGCTTTACAATGCAAACCATCATGAAAACCAGGGCATTTTCAGATTTATTGCTTCTACTGACGTGCATGCTTGTCGGCAACGCGTTCGGGGCAGAAACGAAAGCGGCCACGGGAAAAACGCGCCCCGAAACGATTTACCATAATTATTGTTCGGTCTGCCACGGGGACCGCGGCAACGGCCTCAGCCGCGCACGCAACAGCCTCACACCACCGCCGCGGGACTTCACCGCGTCCAACATAAAACTACCGCGCGACTACATGATTACGGTGACGCGTGACGGCAAACCAGGCACTGCGATGGTAGGCTGGAAAACGCAGCTGAGCGAGCAGGATATTGCGGGCGTGGTGGATTACATCCGCACTGCCTTCATGAATGTAGATGTTGGGCCCGGCCGCACGCTCTACATTCAGAATTGCTCGGTTTGTCACGGCGACCGCGGCCAGGGTGCGGCGTGGGCCAGCGGAAACATGGCGCGTCCGCCGCGCGACTTCTCCACAGCGGCCTCCCGAAAGGAGCTGACTCGCGCCACCATGATCACGGTCGCCACTCACGGCAAGCCGGGAACTGCCATGGCGGGTTTCTCCACGCAACTAAGGCCTGCAGAAATAGAGGCTATTGTGGATTACATCCGCACTGCGTTCATGCAGATTGACGCCGCGAGTATATCGGGCACCTCGGCGCATGGAGGCCGGGAAAAGGATGTCGTAGCTGCGACCAAGGCTGATTTGGCACTTCCCCTGCCCGATGCGCTTTCCGGGGACCGTGCACGCGGCGGGAAATTATTTCTCGCCAATTGTGCTACCTGTCACGGCGCGAAAGGTGACGGACAGGGGCCGCGTGCGCACTTCATCCGACCCAGACCCCGTAACTTCATCGATAAGGCATCGCGTCAACTGCTTAACCGCCCGGTGCTGTACGCCGGCATCGCCAAGGGAAAGCAAGGGACTGAAATGTCTGCATGGGATAAAGTGCTCACCCCGCAGGAGATTGCGGATGTAACGGAATACGTGTTTGTCACATTTGTGCAGCCGTCAGCCGCGGTCGCCGTGGGTAAGAGCGCCAAATGACCGCGAGCCGCATAAGTTGCACCACCTGACGCTCGCAGTGATGATGCTCGTTACGCTGCTTGTAACGGGCTGTCAACCGAATGCGGCCCCCGGTTCTGCCCTCCCCAATTCGACCCAAACACACGCGACAGATCTCGAGGCCGGCAGGGCGATCTACAACTTCCGCTGCTACTATTGCCACGGGTATTCTGGTGACGCACGCACGCTCGCCAGCACGTTCCTAGATCCCAAGCCACGTGATTTTACCGTTATCGACCCCGGCAAAATGAGCCGCGCATCTATGACAGTAACCATACGCGACGGTCATGCCGGCACAGGAATGGCGGGTTTTCGCGGCATCCTTACATCGCGCGAGATAGAGTTGGTCACCGATTTCGTTCGCGAGGAATTCATGGTGCGCAAGGCGGTCAATACCCGATATCACACCGCCGCAAACGGTTGGCCGGAACACGAACGCTACCTTGACGCGTATGCGTTCGCCACCGGCGAACTTGGCGTCGACACAGCGTGGGATCAGTTAAGCGCACGCCAAGCCGCTGGCAAGCGCTTGTATCTCGCCTCTTGCGTAAGCTGTCATGACAGGGGCCGCGCCAGTGAAGACAGCGTGGCGTGGGAATTGCACGCGGGTCGGACTGGAGAGGCGCCTCAAGCGAATCTGCCTCGCAGCGGACGGCAATGAGCGGACTGAATCGGTGCATTGTGGAATCCCACCCGCGTGACCTGATTGATGGGAACGCGATGAGAAAATGACACGCGAGAACTATCTGGGCCATACGAGAAAAAGGCCCGCCTGACAGTTCACTGTCAGCGTGTATAACCATATGATTTTATTTATATTTTATATTTCTGAATGACTTCTCATCTCGTTTGTGTAGTTAACTCTCCTCATGCCTCACTATTGCCCCTTCGACTGTAAACACAGCAGGTAGATGCGCTACCGTGGCCATACGTCAGCAACTTGTCGTTGATGCGCATCCTGCGATTCATTTGGAACGCAGAAGCATGGTGCTGAGCGTGCTCGCCGGTTCTGCACTTGTGTTCGCGGGCTGCGCGGCGCCCCCCCTCAAAACGGATGACAAGGTTGATCGTCACCCGTTCTGGCCGCGTCCACCGGATCGACCGCGCTACCTCTACGAACACGCGCTGCGCACACCGGCCGATATTCTCGCCGACGTGAAGGAACTCCAAATCCGGCAGATGCTCACCGGTGATCGCTCCGCAAATCTCCCGGCATTCGAAAAACCGGTGGCGGTTGCTGCGCACCAGGGTCGCATCTACGTTACCGACAGTGTCAAGCGGCGGGTGGTTACCTTCGACGTGCCACGACGCAAAGTGTTTGTGTTTGGCTGGCGCGAGCCGGGGCAGTTGCAAAAACCGATAGGCATAGCACTTGACGCACGGTCCAACGTTTACGTAGCCGACATCGGTCTACACCAAATCATGATGTACGACGCTTGGGGACTGCTCGTCCGTCGGTTTGGCGATGCCAAGACGCTTGAACGGCCTACGGGTGTTGCCGTGAATGCCGCTGGTACACGCGTTTATGCCATCGACCGTGCCAGTAACGAAAGCGATATGCATCGGGTGGCTATGTTCGACGGTGAAGGCCGGTTCCTGCGCCACATCGGGAAGCGAGGAAGTCGCAATGGGGAATTCAACGTGCCGGTCGCCGGCGCGTGCGCTCCGGATGGCACCTTATACGTGCTTGACGCCGGCAATTTCCGCGTGCAGGCGCTAACAGCCGATGGCGAATTCAAATTCGGTTTCGGCGGCGTTGGTATCGGCTTCGGCGATCTCGCCCGGCCCCGGGGATTGGCAGTCGATGGACAGGGCAACGTTTATGTCAGTGACGCAAGCTTTAACAACGTACAAATCTTCGACCCGAAGGGGCAACTGCTATTGGCGGTCGGCCAATTAAGCCGCAGCGACCTTCCAGGACGCTATGGTCTGGTCAGCGGTGTTGCGGTGGACGAGACGGGTCGTATTTACATTGCAGACCAGCTGTTCAACAAGATTGAAGTGCTGCGGCCGTTGAAGGATTTTGAAGCCGATATTTTGCTCAAAGGCGGGAAGCTGACCGGTTGAAGCAGTAAGGGCGCGATTTTTGCTTGTTTCTTACTCTTCTTGATAGATATTCCCAAATATGAGCACAACCGCAAAATTCCTGACCATATTGCTCGGATTAGTGCTCACGTTTATTGCCAGCGCCGACGGCGACAGAACGACCAAGTTTTCCAATCAGGGCAGCGTGGCCAACACGCGCCACAATATGACGCAACGGCAGTCCAGCGGCGGCGGGCCGGCCGGTATCACGATGGATCAGTACCGCAGCGATTACGGGGAAGTCTGCGTGTACTGCCATACGCCCCATGGCGCATCTGCAAGTGGCGCCGGCGCGAGGTTACCGCTATGGAACCGCACGATCGTCCCCACGACTTATCAGGTCTACAGCGCTTTGAACACTTCTACGATGACTCAACCTGTCACCCAGCCGGGGGTCAATTCACTGGCCTGTCTGTCATGTCACGATGGTCAGACTGCAATTGATTCGATTATCAACATGCCCGGCTCGGGACGCTATCTGGCCTCGCAGGCATCCAGCACCAACATCGGTTTTCTGAGCACGTGGAGCAATCCCTCCGGGCTCGGGCCCAGCGTGCACGCCAATATGGTCGAATGCATGACGTGCCACTCATCCTCCGCGGGTGTTGTCGGCGCGGGCGCGACCGACTTCTCGGCGTTCTTGATCGGCACCGACCTCCGTAACGACCATCCCGTCGGCGTGCGCTACCCCGCCAACGGATCGAATGCAGATTTCAAGAGCACAACCGCCACGTTCAGCAATATCCGTTTCTTCGACACCAACGGTAATTCACGACCCGACAAAAACGAGATACGACTTTATGACACCGGTGAGGGCTTCGAGGTCGAATGCGCTACCTGCCATGACCCGCACGGGGTGCCGTCCGGTGGCCCAGGCAGCCAGTTTAATCCGACCTTTCTGCGCGTCAGCAACTCGAGTAGCACTCTTTGCCTGGCGTGCCACACGAAGTAATTCACGTTCCCGTTACCGGGAAAAAATCCCGCGAGTCTCGGTTCGATGCCAATTAACTGAATGCAATTGGTATCCATAGAATGCAACGTCGCAATGAGTGAGGACACAATCACTCGCGAGCGCATTGACTGCGGGCCACCAAATGATCATTCCATGTCGTATGCATCAGCGGGAGAAGCTTGAGGGGCTTGGCGAGATTTTTCCTCCCCGCCATTTGCCTTATCTCTCCTGTTAGTAAAAGTTATAACAGGCTCCAGCAAGGGGAAGCTTGAGGTTCAAGAGAAGAATAAAAAGACCAATTCGGGGACATTGAAATGAAAGTGCGACTGCGCGATAGCATTCCTGTCAGGCTGGGGGTAGGGGTACTGGTTGTCACTTCGGCTGCGTTTGCACTTATGCTCCTGATCGCAGCCAAGCAGGAAGAAAATCAATACACCAATAGGCATCTTAACGAGGCACGCAATATCGCCGTGGTCACTGCCGCCGAACTCGGTGACCTCATGATGGCCGGAGGTGGCACGACGGCATGGAGTACCGTCTCTACCAAAGCAGTGCAGCGTGGTCAGCTTGTCGGCGCGTTACGCATCCTTGTGCTGAATAAAGATGGCCTCGTCAAGGCCGGATCAGAAAGCGCCTCGATAGGTACACGCATTGACACCTCGAACAATGCGGAATGCCCGGCCTGCGACAGCGCGCACGCTGGGGATTTCCCGACATCAGCGATTCTTCCTACACCGGATGGCTCACGGAGCCTGCGTGTCGTTAGCCCGATTCCTGCTGTTCATGCCTGCAAAGCCTGCCATGCGCAGGACGAGGAAATACGTGGATTTATCACAATTGATTTCGACCTTTCGTCACTCGAAAACAGCGCCCAGGAACGGCGCCGCAGCATCCTCATGCTGGGCCTGATTTCGGGAATGGTAATGCTGGTGCTGATTGCCCTGTTATTCAAAAGACTGGTAATGCGGCCCGTTCATGCCTTGATTGAGTCCGTGCAACGACTTGCGAGTGGCGATCTGGGAGAACGCACCGAAGTGCTGGGCAGGAACGAACTGGGACTTCTGGCGTGTGATTTTAACCGCATGGCCGAGCGCATTGAGGAACAGGTGACGAAAATCGAGGCTGCCAACACCGAATCAGCGCTGCTTTATACACTCGTCACCGAGGCCTCCAAGAATCTGGAAACAACCGATTTTGCAATGAGCTTGTCCCACGTAATCTTCGAAAAACTGCACCCGGCGCATACCGCCTTTTTTCTGGAAACTGCAGACAGCAGTTGGATCTGTGCCGCTGCGGGAAAGCAGCAGGAAGAGATCATGGCAAGGGGCGAAGGCACGCTGGAGGCAGCACTCGTATCGAACACGGCGCAGGTGCAGCAACTGCTGGGGGGCATTCCACCCGAACTTGTCACGGATGCCCTCCGCACAAAAAGACTTCAGTTTAAACGACAACGCGAAGAGCTGACACTTGCGCTCCCAGTGGTTGCAGAAGAACGGTTGGTGGGCCTGCTGGTGTGCGTCGGTGTAACGGCAGGAATACGCGTCGGCGAGGAAATGCTCAATAATCTCGGCGCGCATTTGATGCTGGCGACGGTCAACTCGCGCAACTACACCGGGGCGATCACCGACGGGCTTACCCAGTTGAAAAATAAGCGGTATGGCCTTGCTCGACTAAACGAGGCCGTGTTTGCGGCTGGTCGTTATAAGTCTGCGCTTGCGCTTGCGATGTGTGACATCGACAATTTCAAACGGGTTAACGACATTTACGGACACCCTGCAGGCGATGCAGTTCTGAAGGAAGTAAGCCGTCGTATTGCAGATTGCGTTCGCAGACCGGATATCGCCGTGCGCTATGGCGGCGAAGAATTCATGCTGATCCTGGTCGCGGCTGACGTGGATTCGCTGGTGATGATCGGTGAGAGAATTCGCCAGGCGGTGGCGATGAAACCGATTGGCCTCGACGCTGCTGGAGGCGCTCTAGAAGTTACAGTGAGTGTTGGAATTACAGATTTTCGCGACGACAGCGATAACTGCGAATTATTTATCAACCGGGCTGACAGGATGCTTTACCGTGCGAAGCAGAGTGGGCGGAACCGCGTCGAAGTTGACCTTTGCAATCGATCCTGAGAACTTCTTTAAAGCTCATCGCGGCATTAACCTCGACCACGCCGTGCTCGTGACAGAGGAAAGCATGAACCAGAAATCAACCGAAGTGATTGATTTAAGTGGTAGTGGCGACAGGATTCGTATTTCTGGACCCTGCACCCCATGCCGGTATTCACCTACCCTACCAGGCCACCGAACCACCATCGACCGGAATGATCGCCCCGGTCATGAAATTGGAAGCCGCTGAAGCCAGCACCACCACAATGCCCTTCAGGTCATCCGGGCCACCGGTGCGGCCGAGCGGAATCTCGCGCTCGACGTTTTCCTTGTTTTTCATGTACATCTTTTCATTGATGGGCGTCACAAAAAATCCCGGGCAAATCGCATTGACCTGGATGTTGTGCTGCGCCCATTTCACCGCAAGGTCGCGGGTGAAGTTGACCAGCGCGCCCTTGCTCGAACCGTAGGCAATCGAGTTGTAGGCGGCGGGATTGCGCCCGACGAGGCCGGCGATCGACGCGATGTTGATGATCTTGCCGCGCTTCTGTTTGATGAATTCTCGGCCCAGCGCCTGTGCGCAGAGGAATGGCGCGGTGATGTTGAGGTCAAACACCTGTTGCCAGCGTTCGAGCGGCGTGTCTTCGGGCGGCGCCACCCAGGCACGGCCGGCGTTGTTGACCAGGACATCGACGCGGCCGAATTTTTTCAGCACCGCGTCCTTCATCGCTTCGACCTGATCCGGCTTGGTCACATCGCAAGCGATGGCCAGCGCCTTGACGCCGAGTTTTTCGATCTCCGCCGCCGCTTGTTCACAGACATCGAGGCGCCGCGAACAGAGCACGATGTTGGAGCCGGCTTCCGCCAGCCCTTTCGCCATCTGCAGGCCAATGCCGGTAGCGCCGCCGGTGACCACACTGACCTGGCCCTCGAGGTTCATCAATTCCTGGACTTTTGCCATTTCCAACTCCTTCAAAAAATCTTTTTGCCACAGAGATCACAGAGGACGCAGAGAAAAACAATAAAAACAATTACTTACAGAGACTCCACCCCTCGGGTTTGCCGTCCTCTGTGCTCTCTGTGTCCTCTGTGGCTAAAGCCTTTCAGTCATCCTTCAACAACAGCCCGGCGATGATATTGCGCTGGATTTCAGAGGTGCCTTCGTAAATGCGCACGATGCGCGCATCGCGGAACGTGGTTTCGATACCGACCTCGCGCATATAACCCATGCCGCCGTGAATCTGCACCGAGGCATCGACCACACGACCCAGCGCTTCGGTGGAAAACACTTTCGCGGTCGAAGCTTCCATGGTGCCGCGTTCCCCGCGCATCAGCGTGTCAATCGCGCGATAGGTCAGGCCGCGCGCCGCATCACGCGCCACCGCCATGTCGGCGAGCATCCACTGCAAGCCCTGGTGTTCGGCGAGCTTCTTGCCGCCCTGGCTGCGGGTTTTCATGTACTCGGCGGTCTGGTCGATCAGCTTGTCCATCATGCCGCAGCAGCGCGCCGACACCGTGACCCGGCCCGCGGTCAGCGTCTTCATCGCCTGCACATAACCCATGCCCTCGGCGCCGAGCAGGTTGGCTGCCGGGACTTCACAATCCGTAAAGGACAACGGCGCCGTGGTGCAGCCGTGCATCCCCATTTTTAATTCGTTTTTACCGACGCTGAAGCCCGGTGTATCGCGTTCAATGACAAACGCCGAAATACCCTTGATGCCCTTGGACTTGTCGGTGATCGCCATCACCGTGAACACATGGGCGGGGCCGGCGTTGGTGATGTAGATTTTTTCGCCGTTGAGCACATAACGGTCGCCTTTTTTCACCGCCATCGTGCGCATCGCCGCGGGATCGGAACCGGCCTGCGGCTCGGTCAACGCAAACGCGCCGATCCATTCGCCACTGGCCATTTTCGGCAGGAACCGTTGCTTTTGCTCCACATTACCCAGTGCGGTAATACCGGTGGTACTGATGCCGGTGTGGTTGCCGATCAGCGTGGCGAAACCATAGTTGGTGCGTCCCATGACTTCTTCAATCGCGCACTTGCCGGCGAGATCAAGACCGCTGCCGCCGTATTCCTCGGGGATGGTCAACCCGAACAGACCCATGTCACGGGCGAGCTGCATCAGGTCATCGGGGATCGCATCGTTTTCCTCGATCCAGCGCGAACGCGGATCGACCTGCTCGCGTACGAACTTGGCGACCTCGTCGCACAGCAAACGCACTTCGGTAGATATCATCAAGAAACCCCAAGTTCAAAAACTTGCCACAGAGGACACAGAGTTCACAGAAAAAAACTCACACCCAAAATCACACCGCGAAGATTACATAAATTATGATTTTATTTATTTTTGTCTTGCCGTTCTCTGTGTTCTCTGTGTTCTCTGTGTTCTCTGTGCCCTCTGTGGCTAAAGATTTTGGTCTTTAGCTCTTCATTCTAATCAACGCATCCGCAGCCTTGACGCCTTTGCCCTTGGGCATGACGATCAGCGGATTGATGTCGAGCTCGGCGACCTGATCCTTCAGATCAACCGCCAGTGCTGACAGCTTGACCAGCGTATCGACCAGCTCATCAACATCGGCCGGCGGTTTTCCCCTTGCACCGGCGAGTACCGGGTAACCCTTGATCTCTTCGACCATTTCACGCGCCATCGCCGGCGTGATCGGCGCGAGACGGAAGGACACATCCTTCAGCACTTCGGCAAAAATCCCGCCGAGACCAAACATCACCGCGGGGCCGAACAGCGCGTCGTTGGTGATACCGATAATCGCTTCGATGCCGCCGCCGACCATCTCCTGCACCAGCACGCCTTCAATCCGGGCGTCAGCCTTGTAGGCCTTGGCATTTTTGAGGATCTCGTCGTACGCCGCGGCAACGCCCGCGGCATCCGCCACGCCGAGACATACCGCCTTGGCTTCAGTCTTGTGCGAGATGTCGGGCGACTGCACCTTCATCGCCACCGGGAAACCGATTTTCTGCGCGGCAGCGACAGCGGCTTCGCGGCTGGTCGCCAGTTGTTCCTGCGTCACTGAAATGCCGTACTCGGCCAGCACCTGCTTGGCCGCGTATTCGGCGACATCACCGCTTTTGCCCTTCAGCATGGCGTGCGCCGCGGGCCGGTTGGTCACCGGCGGCTTGTCGTTTTTCTGCGCGGCATTGCGGCGCCTGGCTTCGGCATACCAGGACACCGCGGCCAGCGCGCGGCCGCAGCGCACCGGCGACTTGTAATGGGGGATGCGCGCCGCATCCAGCGCAGCGTAAGCCTCGGGCGCGACGGCATCGCGCGCGCTCCACGAAATGAAAATCGGCTTGTCGGTTTTGGCTGCGGCAGCAACGATCTCATTGGCGACGTTGAGCGCAATCTCGCCCTGCAGCGAAGCGTTGATCATCGCGATGCAATCGACGCCCGGATCATCGTTGATCGCCTGCAGCGTGCGGTTAATGAGGGTGAGATCGTTGAATATCGCCGCGGTGACGTCGACCGGATTGCCCACCGAACCGTATGAAGGCACGAATTCCTTCAGCTTGGCCACCGTGTCCGGTGACAACTGCGCCATTTGCATGCCGCCGGCGACGATTTCGTCGGTCATCAGGATGCCGGCGCCGCCGGAGATGGTGATGATCGCCAGCCGGTTGCCGCGCGGCAGGCGGTTGCTGCGCAGCGCGCGGCCGTAATCCACCAGGTCTTGAATGTCCTCGACCTGGATGATGCCCTTTTGTTTGAACGCCGCCTTGTACAAGGCCATTGCGCCGCCGAGGTTCGCCGTATGCGACGCCGCAGCCTTCTGCCCCTGTTCGGTATTGCCGACCTTCCACATCAGGATCGGCTTGCCGGCCGCGAGTGCCTTGTCACCGACGTCGAGGATGCGCCGCGCATCCTTCACCCCCTCGATATAGGTGCCGATGATCTCGGTATGCGGATCGCGGATGAAATAATCCATGAAGTCCAGCGTCGACACGCCGATTTCGTTACCGGTGGTCACCATCTGGCGGAACGGCAGGCCGCCGTCGAGCGAAGACAGGTTCATTACCGAAAAACCGAAGCCGCCCGACTGCGACACCATGCTCACCGTGCCGCCGTCGTAGTCCGCGTTGAACACCGAGCCGAAACCGGCATACACCGCGTCGGCCGCATTGATCATGCCCTGGCAGTTGGGGCCGATGACGCCGATGTTGTATTCGCGCGCAATGTCCGCCAGCTTTTGTTGCATCGCCACGCCGTCGCCGCCGGTCTCTGAAAAGCCGGAGCTGAAAATGATCACATAAGGCACGCCCTTTTTGCCGCAGGCGGTGAGCATGTCGGCCACGCGCTTCGCATTGACCAGGATCAGCGCCAGCTCCGGCACTTCCGGCAACGCCTCCAGCGAGGGCCAGCATTTGACGCCGATGATTTCCTGATACTTCGGATTGATCGGATACAGCTTGCCCTTGTAGCCGTGGCTGGTCAGGTGTTTCAGCGGCTGGCCGCTGATGGTGATCAGATCCTGCGAGGCGCCGATGATGGCGATGGATTTGGGGCTGAAAAAACGCTCGATGTCGGTACGCATGAGAGGCCGGATTTATATTTTGTGTTGCGGGAGAGGCGCCGATTATACGCCGCGGCTTACGTGCAAAGCCCCATGCTAAGATGACTTCGACCCCTGCTTGAGACCATATTATGAGCATCACTGCCGCCGACGCTTTGCCCCCACGTACCTTCCGCGATGTCTGGCTGATTTCCGCCGGTCACGGCCTCACCCACTGGTATCCGGCAACGTTTTATATCCTGCTGCCGTTGATCGGCAAGGAACTTGGCCTCTCCTATACGCAAATCGGTTTTCTGATGAGCGCGCAGCACATCGCCGGCGCGCTGTCCAACCTGCCCGGCGGCATGATCGTCGATGCCATCGGCAAAAAGGGTTACCTGATGGCGGCCTCGCTGTTCTGGGTCGGGTTTCCCTACGCACTGATGAGCCTGACTAACAGCATGTGGATGCTGGTGGTGTGCGTGATGCTGGTCGGCATCGGCAACAACCTGTGGCATCCGGCAGCGATTCCGACGCTGGCTCACCAGTATCCGCAGCGCAAGGGTCTGGTCCTGTCCTTTCACGGCATGGGCGGCAATATCGGCGAAGCTCTGGCGCCGCTGGCCGCCGGGACATTGCTCGCCTGGTTCACCTGGCGCGAGGTGGTAGTGATCAACATCGTGCCCGGCCTGGTAATGGCGACGATGATCCTGGTGCTGGTCGGCGCACTCGCCACCACCCGCGCAACGGATGGCAGCAAGGACAAAGCAGAAGCAAATAAAGAAAATTTAAAAGACGGCGTCAACGCCGGTAACGACAGCAAATGGAACGCACGCCAGTACCTGCATGATCTGGGCACGCTGATGCGCAACCGCGCGCTGATGCTGATCTGCATCAGTGGCGGCTGCCGCACCCTGACCCAGGTCGGGTTGATGGTGTTCCTGCCGGTGTACCTGGCTTATGAACAGGGTTATTCAACAATTGCCATCGGCGTATGCATGACCGTACTGCAGGTCGCAGGTCTGATCGCCGGGCCGATTGCCGGACATGTCTCGGACAAGGTCGGCCGGCGTCAGGTCGTGCTGTCGAGCATGGTCCTGACCGGGGTCACCATCATCGGCATGGTCTTCGCCGGCCAATCCTTTTTGTTCATCGTGTTTGTCGCGCTGGTTGGCTTTTTCCTATACGCGATGCGCCCGGTGATGCAGGCCTGGGCGGTGGAAAACACGCCGAAGCGGCTGGCCGGCACCGGCGTGGGACTGCAGTTCACCATTCTCGCCATCGGCGGCAGCATCGCACCGGCGACCTTCGGCCTGATCGCCGATACCTGGAATGTCTACGCTGCTTTCTACTTTCTCGCCGGCACCATCATCGCCGCCAACCTGCTGGTGCTTTTTGTGCCGCGCGAGGATCTGCGCTCCCCGGCCGCATGAAACCGGAATGGCAACCTGAACACGGCATCGAACTCGTTGCCGGCACCCCGGCCGGCGGCGGACAGGATCGGCCGGCGCGGGCGTTGATCGGCATTCTCGAGGCCAACAAACTCGTCAACCAGCCGATCAAGCTCACCAACATTCCCGGTCGCGGCGGCGGCAACGGCTGGGATTATCTGCACACCCAGACCGGCAACCCGCATGTGCTGGCAATCAATTCACCGACCGTGATCACCAACCGCCAACTCGGCGAAGCGGATTTCGACCATACCGCGCTGACGCCGCTGGCCAATCTCTACACCGAATACATTGCATTTGTAGTGCGCGTGGATTCACCGATCCGCAATGCCGCGGATTTCATGCAGCGCCTTGCCGACGACACCGCGGGCTGCCGCATCGCGCTGGCTACGGCCATCGGCAACATCAATCACATGGCGCTGGCGCAGGTCACCGCCAAAGCCGGCGGCGACATCCAGGCGTTGCAGATCAACGTCTTCGATTCCGCGTTGTATGCCGTGGCCGACGTGATTGAACACCGCGCGGAAGTGGCTGCGATTACCGCGGTCAGCGCGACCAAAGCCATGGCTACCGGACAGGTTCGCGCCATCGCGGTTTCAGCACCACAGCGCCTGCCGCGGCTTTATGCCGACGTACCGACCTGGACCGAATGCGGCGTCGACTGCGTGATCGGTACCTGGCGTGGCGTCATCTGCGCCGCCGGCATCACGCCGGCGCAGATCGCATTCTGGGATCACGCGCTGCGGGCCGCCACGGCGACGCCGGAATGGAATAGCGAGCTCGCGGACAAATACTGGGCCAACACCTACCTCGGCGGCGCTGCTCTGGATGCCTTCCTCGATCAGGAGCGCGTGGTGATGGGCGCACTGCTGCGCAAACTGGGCTTGGCACAGGCTTAGCTTGCAGTTGTCGGGCCTCATGTGCTGCCCGGATAATACTGTAACTAATTGTTTTTATTTATATTTTTATAGAGCCTTAGTTGTCTGTGGTATCCTTTGCGCCCCCCGCAGGTTTGAACCACCTGCATCAGCTTCCCCATCGGAGTCACCTGCAATGAAAACCGAAGTCCATGTCCACGGCAGCGTATTCCTGTGCAAAGGCGTACGCCTGGCGCAGGTTGAACTCGCGCTGCGCCCCTGGCTCGATTACGTGGATGCCGATCATCTGGCCGACGCCAAAAGCCTGGAGCGCGATGAACCGGGCATCGTTTACGAAGCCGGCGAACGCGTGGTCAGCTTCTGCTGGACGGCTGAAGTCGGTCGCAGCTTTCACAACAAGCTGACCGAAGCCTGCAACAGCCTCGGCCCGCTGACCGAATACGCCTCCGAAGTCGAAGTCACCTATTACCCGGACAGCGGCGAAGACGAGTTTTATCAGTTTTTTGTCGGCCCGACGCCGGAAGCCATCCATGAATTCCGCCGTCAGTGCGTGGTCGAGGATCTCGGCCACATGCTGTCGCGCCATATCGGTAAAACCGAAGTCGAGCAGGTCACCGAAATGGTGACGCGGATGTTCGACGCGCACAAACCGGAAAAACCGGCGAATGAATCTGCGGGCACTACCAGCTCGACGGTGATTCCGCTGCACCCGCGCAACCGTCATCTTCACTGAAACCGGTGATGGGTAACTGGTGGCTTGTGGCTGGTGAAAAACTGAAAAACCGGTCCCGCGCTTAATCCGGTTTTTTGGAATCGCCGAGGCGCAACGCCGGCATGCGCAGTCCGAGAAAAATCCCGGTAAAACGCACCACCACGATCACGGCCATGCCGAAATAAGCGGCTGTCGTACGTTCCAGGCCCATGGCCTGCAATCCCAGATAGACGATGATGCCGGCCAGTGCGGCGGTGGCGTAGATCTCGCGGTCGCGCAGCAGCAGCGGAATTTCCGCGAGCAGGATGTCGCGGATCACACCGCCGGCGACGCCGGTCATGGTGCCGAGGATCACCGCGACGATGCCGCCATGACCTGCGGCTTCGGTAATGCGTGCACCGCTGATCGCGAACAGGGCGAGACCCAGCGCATCGGCCACCAGCAAGGCGCGCAGCGGAATATAGCGGACGCGCACCACCAGCAGCGTCAGCAGCGTGGCCAGGAGAATGGTCCACAGATAACCCGTATCCGCCAGCCAGAATACCGGGCGGTCGATCAGCAGGTCGCGCAGCGTGCCGCCGCCGATCGCGGTCACTGTGGCAATCACCAGTACGCCGAACCAGTCGAGCTCTTTGCGGCCCGCCGCCAGCACACCGCTGACCGCAAACACGGCGACGCCGAGATAATCCATCACCTGCACCGGTGTAATCTGCAGACTCATCAGTTAATGATCTTTCCTGAATACCTGACACCGTTCGGGCTGAGTCCTTCGACAAGCCTGTCCTGAGCCTGTCGAAGGACTCGGGGCGAACGGAATCGGGTCGGCCAATTATGTAAACTCAATGGCTAAAGCTCAAGCGCGCTTTTGCAGCGCGTCCTTGCGGAAGCTGATCGTCGCTTCCGGATCAACCTTGACGTGAATGATCGCCGGCTTGCCGGCTTTCAGGGCATCACGCAAGGCATCGGCGGTTTCGCCGGCTGCGGTCGGGTGATAACCGTTGCCGCCGGTGAGTTTCATCACTTCATCAAAACGCGGGCTGTGCACATGGGCGCCGATATAACGCCCGGCGTAGAAATCACGCTGGTAGGCGATTTCCGAACCCCAGGTACCGTTGTCCATGACGATGCCGATCGCCGGGATGTTGCTCATCACCGCCGTGGTCATTTCGCCCATGGTCATGCCGAAGCCGCCGTCGCCCATCAGTGAAATCGCCGCGCGGTGCGGCGCCGCCACCTGGGCGCCGAGGGCGGCCGAATATGAAAAACCGACCATGCCGCAATCCAGCGGCGTCAGCAGCGACGGCGCTTCGTAACAGGGCAACTGGTCTGTGGCCTGAAACCCTGTGGTGCCGGCATCGAGCGTGAAGATCGAATTGCGCGGCGCCGCCTTGCGCAGTTCGGCATAGATCACGTCGGGATGCAGCGGCGTCTGCGTGCGTGCGCCGGACGCTTCGCGCTCCGCCCACAACGCGGCACGCGCTTTCAGATACTGCTCATTGCGCGCGCGCCACGGGGCTTTGTCTGCGGCAATCGACGCCATCAGCGCGGTGAGGCCGTCGATCACCGAACCGGCGTCGGCGGTCACCGCCAGCGCCGTCGGGAAATAACGACCAAGCGCAGCGGGATCGACATCGATTTGAACGATTTTCGCGCCGGTGGCGATATCGGTGTATTTGTAGAACGTGGTGTTGAAGCCGAGCCGTGTGCCGAGCGCGATGATCAGATCGGCTTCGCGGGTCAGCTCGCTCGCCACCGGATTGCCGCGCGGACCGACACCGCCGGCATGCAGCGGAAAATCCATCGGCAGAATGTCGGCATGGCCGGCAGAACTGGTCACCGGAATCTGCAGTTTTTCGGCGAGCGCGGCGAGCTTGACACTGGCACGCGCCCATTTGATACCGGCGCCGGCATGAAACACCGGGCGCTTCGCGGCAAGAATCATTTTGCTGATTTCCGCCAGTGCCGCAGGATCAGCCGCCGGCGGACGGCTGGATGCCGGCGGATTCATCGGCATATGAACATCGATATCATGGTTGAACAGATCGCGCGGAATGTTCACCACTACCGGACCGCGACGTCCGGCGTTGGCAATGCGGAAGGCCTCAAGAATAAATTCCGGAATGCGTTCCGGACGCGGCACCGTCATCACCCGTTTGGTCACCGGCAGGAACAGTGTGTTCTGGTCGATTTCCTGAAATGCGTCGCGGCCGAGATGTTCAGTCGATGCGAGGCCGGTGATCGCCACCACCGGCGAATAGGCAAACCTGGCCTGCGCCAGTCCCAGCACCATGTTCGCCGAACCCGGGCCCGCCTGCCCGCAGATGAACACGCCCGGCGTCTGCGTCACGCGGCCGTAGGCGTCGGCCATGTGCATGCCGCAGTTTTCGTGGCGCACACCGATGTATTCGATGTCCTTCGCGTCATACAAAGCGTCATACATTTCCAGCGTGCTCGAACCCATCAGGCCAAAGACTTTGGAAACACCAGCCGCCCGAAGCGCCTCGATGGCGGCAACGCCGCAACGCATTTTTTTTGTGCTCATGATCTCCTCCAGATGCAAAAAAACCGGCGGCTTATTTTTTCAGCACGTCCGGATTGGCAACATTGATCGGCGCCCCCGCAAGATAAGCCTGAATCTGCTCGACCGCGGTGCCGTAATACGAATCGTAGGTGCGCTCTTCGACATACCCCAAATGCGGCGTGCACACCACGTTGTCCATGCCGATCAGCGGATGATTGGCATTGAGCACCGGCTCTTCCTCGAACACGTCAATCGCCGCGCGACCCGGGCGTCCGGTTTTCAGCGCCTTGACCAGCGCGTCCTTGGCAATGATCGGCGCGCGGCTGGTATTGACGATCAGCGCCGTTGGCTTCATCCGCGTGAGATCCGCTTCGGTGACAATGCCGCGCGTGCCGTCGTTCAACGGCAGATGCAGCGAAATGACATCGGACTCGGCAAAAAAAGCTTCACGATTCGGTGCGACCTCAAAACCTGCGGCTTTTGCCTTGGCCGTCGAACCCTCGCGGCCCCAGCACCACACGCGCATGCCGAAGGCCTTGCCGACCTGTGCCACCAGGCTGCCGATGCGGCCGTAGGCGTAAATGCCCAGCGTCTTGCCGGACAGCCCGACGCCGACCGAACCCTGCCACTGCCCGTTCTTCAACCGCTGCACTTCCTGCGGGATGCGCCGCAGCGCTGCCAGAATCAGCCCCCACGCCAGTTCCGCCGTGGGATTGGGATTACCCCCGCCGCCTGCGGAAATGAGCACGCCCTTCTCGGTGCAGGCTTCGATGTCGATGTGATAGGCATTGCGGCCGGTCTGGCTGATCAGCTTGAGCTTGGGCAGCTTTTCGATCACTGCGCGGGTCATTTTCGAGCGCTGCTGCGTCAGCACCACAATATCCGCATCCTTGAGCCGGTCAGCCAGTTTGGCGGGGTCTTTTTCGGTATCGGTGTAAACCAGCAACTCATGCCCGGCCAGCTGTTTGGCGCATTCCAGGTTGCGGAAGGCGTCCTGATAGTCATCGATGATGGCGATTTTCATGGTGGGGTCCTGATGGTGAATGCTGAAGGTCAATTAGGAAGATCAATAAGGGAAATTATATCGGGGTCAGCGCCGGCGACTGATGAAGCCGCCGACGCCGAGCATGAAGGCGTTGGCGAGAAATACCGGGGTCACGCCGAAGGCGGTGCCGACCGCCCCGAAAAACAAAGGCACTGCAATATGGGTCACGTTGTTGATCGCCATTCTAAGACCCAGCGCCTCGCCGGAGCGCCCCTCCGGCGCGCGGGCATAGATCATCATCAGCGTCAGCGGCTGGCCGCAGCCAGTGCCCAGACCGAGAAGGAATGCGATGGCTGCGAGCACCAGGCCGCTTTCCACCAGCGGAAACAGCAGATAAGTGCCGGACGCGATAAAAATCGAAGCCGTCAGCACTTTTTCCTCGCCGACGCGGGCGATGAACTTGGGCATGATGACGCGAACGATGAACGACGCGGCGGCGAACATCGCCAGCACCATGCCGATTGCTGACGCGGACAAACCGATGGCATGGCCATAAACCGGCATATAGAACTGGAACAGATCGATGGCGGTGAGAATGATGCCACTGGTGATCAGGGTCCGGCGCAGCGGCGCGTTGCTGAGCAGGCCGACGGCATAAATCGCTTCGTCTTCGCCCTTGGACTTGCCGCCACGCATTTCCTCCAGCCGCCGGCGCGCCGAGAACACTATGGCCGCGGTAGCTGCCGGCGCGACGGCAATCAGCAGATAGGCGATGGCATGGCCAACGGTATCGATCGCAAAACCGGCGATCAGCGGGCCGACAAATCCGCCGCTGGCAATGACCAGGCTGAAGTTGCTGAAATTGCGGGTACGCAACTCCGGCGTGGTGCTGAGCATGCCGATCAGGTTTTGCACCGCGACGTTGTAAAACACATGCGAGCCGCCGATCAGCAGCGCTGACAGATACAGCATCGTCAGCGACGGCATCGCGCCAGGCAGCACCAGCGACACAGCAATACCCAGCGAACCCAGCATCAGCGGCCAGCGCACGCCGATGCGGTCGGTCAGCTTGCCGGCATACAGCGCGAGCAGCATCGGGCACAGCGAATACAACGCGACGATGATGCCCAGCATGATCTGCGGAGCACCCAGCTCCAGCGCAAACAGCGACACCAGCACCTTGCTGCCGCGAAAGGCGCTCATATTGAGCAGCACCGCAAACAGGACGAGATAAATGGACAAGGTGCCGGCTCCGTCGATGCTTACGCGGCTTCGCGCCGGCGCGAGTACCAGTTGCCCGCGGCGATCACGCCGGCGTTGATCCAGAACACCGGACCAATACCGAAGGCCGCGCCGACCGCGCCGAATACCGTAGGCACGATCACATGCATGGAATTGTTGATGGCAATGCGCAGCCCCAGCGATTCACCGGAGCGTCCGGCTGGCGAGTAGTTGTAGCAAAGCATCACCGTCAGCGGCTGGCCCAGCCCCATGCCCAGGCCCAGCGTGAAACAGATCACGCCGAGCACCAGCGCGCTCGAAAAAAACGGGATCAGTACGAACATCGCCGCAGTCAGGAACAGCGCGTAGAGCAGCGTCTTCTCTTCACCGTAACGGCCGACCATCAGCGGCAGCAGCGCCCGCGACACAAAAGCAGCCACAGCGGCTGAACCCATGATCATGCCGATCGCCGAAGCGGACAAGCCGGTCTGGTGCCCGTAGAGCGGCAGGTAAAGCTGGAACAGGTCGATGCCGGTCATCACCACCGCGCTGGCGATCAGCACGCGACGCATGTCGGCGTTGCCGAACAGGTCGGACATGCGGTGTGCAGCGGGCCGCGGCTCGGGCCGGCGGTGCCGCGGCACGCGTTTGGCCATCACCATCAGCGTCACCGCGGCGACCAGGCTCAGTAATCCCAGAAACAGATAGGTGATGACATGGCCGGCATGGTCGATCGAGAAACCGGCAAACACCGGCCCGACAAAATCGGCCACCGCAATAACCAGCGCATAAAAATTGAAATTCTTGGTGCGTTGTTCGCCCTCGCCCAGCGATCCGACCAGAGATTGCAGTGCCACCTGGCCGAGAATGAAACCGAGCCCGGTGACAGCGGCAGCGACAAACAACCAAGGCAGGCTGGGTGCAAACCACGGCAGCATGACACCGAGCGTGCACACCACCAGACCGGAGAGGATCGGGATGCGCGCGCCGTAACGATCGGCGATGCGCCCCGCATACACCGCGAGCAGCAGCGGAAACACGCCATAGGTCGACAGCAGCAGGCCGATATGCAGCGGTGAGGCGCCGAGTTCCAGCGCATACAGCGTGTTGAGCACGCGCGCGCCCTTGTAGGCGCTGTTCCACAGCAACACCACCGCCATCAACTGGTAAATGGTGATCAGTCGGGCCGCGGTCGCGACCGGAGCGGCGGAGGAGTCGTCAGACATGAGAGCCTGCGATTTTACCGCAGCGGGTCCGCACGCTCGCCATTAAGTCCATGAAGTAGAATCGGGGTTTCCGGTTCAGGCACATGGCTTTTCCCTCTCTTCGCGCCCTCAGGCATCGCAATTTCAGGCTGTTCCTCACCGGGCAGATTTTTGCGCTGATCGGCTACTGGATCCAAATCGTGGCGCAGAGCTGGCTGCTCTACCGGCTCACCGGTTCAGCCACGCTGCTGGGTGTGCTGGCCTTCGCCAGCAGCCTGCCGATCCTGCTGCTCGCACCGGTCGCCGGCTGGTGGGCCGACCGCTGCAATCTGCATCGCACGATGTTCGCCACGCAGGCGCTGGAACTGCTGCAGGCGGTGACCCTCGCCACGCTGGCTCTGACCGGCATCCTGCAACCGTGGCACATCATTGCACTGGCGATGATGATGGGCATCCTCGTCGCCGTCGAACTGCCCATCCGTCACGCCTATCTGCTGGAACTGGTCGAAGGCAAGGAAGACCTGCCCAACGCCATTGCCCTGACTTCGCTGATGGCCAACAGCGGCCGCATGGTCGGCCCCGCGCTCGCCGGCGTGCTGATCGGCGTGCTCAGCGAAGCCCACTGTTTTCTGATCAACGCGCTGACCTATATCGCGGTGGTGATCTCGTTCATGCTGATCCGCGTCCGAACACAACCCCGCGAACCCTCGAAGCAAGCCCTGCTGGCAGGCCTGCGCGAAGGTTTCGCCTATTCATGGAATCTGCTGCCGATCCGCGCACTGCTGCTGACGCTGTCGGTGGTGGCACTGCTTGCCGCACCCTATTCAACATTGATGCCGGTGATGGTGCGCGAAGTCTTCCACGGCAATGCCGAACTGATGGGCTTTCTGATGAGCGCCTCCGGCGGCGGCGCGATTTGCGGCACGCTGTACCTGGCCTCACGCAAAAACGCGCGCGGACTGGTTCGCCTGATCATCATCGCCGTGCTCGCCGCAGGCACCGCTCTAGCGCTGTTCGCCAACGCGCCTTCAGTGTGGATCGCCCTGCCGCTGCTGTCGGTCGTCGGCTTCGGCATCCTGGTGACGTCGGTGTCGGTCAACACCATCCTGCAGACGATCGTCGACGACGACAAACGCGGCCGCGTGATGAGCCTCTACACCGCGGCCTTCTTGGGCGTCATGCCTTTCGGCGCACTGACCGCCGGCGCACTGGCCGACCTGATCGGCCCGCGGGCGACGCTGACGCTGGGGGGATTGAGTTGCGTGACGGCTGCGCTCATTCTCGCGCGCAACCGGCACCGCTTACGGGAACAGATTCGGCCAATTTACGAGAAGCTGGGGATTGCTCGGCGGTAGGTTGCGGGATCAAAAACAACGTTCCGAATTATTAAGCGCGCCTTTTTGGCCAAAAAGAAATCTACTCCGGCACCTTTGGTCATAGCATCAATGCACCATAAAAACTTACACTGACCCCATTTAATCCACTTGCGCATTCATTGTTTTCCACCGAACAGCCCGCGCAAACGCTCAGCAAATGTCGGCACCGAGCCAGGGCTACGATGTGACTCAGCACTCTGCGAAGATCGCTTTGTTGGGGATGCCGTCACCGGCAAGATGATCCGCGCCTTTCCTGCTTCAACTAGAGCCTGAAACTCCCCAAGACCCTCCACCTTTATTGACCCTTCGCATCGGCCGGATGTGCGAAGTGACTCACGCGCCATTGCACCCAGTTTCTGCACCACCATTTCCTCGACGTCCTGCGCGAGCAAATGCGGAAGGTTGATTCCCTTCACATTCCCCGCAACGAGCAGTTCCACTGGAGAATTGGGCGCCAGATGCAACTCGGCCGCCTGATTCTTCATGGCAAAAGCGAGCAAGTCTCTCAGTTCCATTCACGCCTCGCGAGCTAGGTGGTTTTAGAAGACAAAACGCCTGATGCCTTTCTATTGAAATGGAAACATCCCGGATCATTATCATTTACCAAAAGTTGCTAGGCAACAAGGCAAAAGACTCGTGCCGGCGCAACCCGCAGCCGCCCCCTCTTGTGAGCCGCCGAGCAGCATAGTCACGCCGGGAGGGGTAGGCGAGGACTGTCTGAGCCCTCGCGTAGCGAGGGCGAGTTGCGCGCCCCGAAGGAAGTCACCTTGGGTGGCAGCCGCCCGGCGGGACGAGCAGCGCAGGGAACCCCCGAAGGGGCGGCGAGCCAGGGTGCCCTTTTCTTTGGTGACTTTCTTTTGGGCAAGCAAAAGAAAATCACCAGCCGCCGGGCTGCCCCCGGCGAAGTTGAAGTTGCAGCACAAGGCACCGACCAAAAAACTCTGGATTCCGGCTTCCGCCGGAATGACGGAGTATTACGTCGTGAAATTTTCGATCAACCAAAAAACAAAACCCCGCCGAAGCGGGGTTTTGTTTTAAGCAAAGCCAGCGTTACTCCGGCTTAGCTCCGGACGCCTTAACCACCTTCGCCCACTTCTTGATCTCGGACTGGATGTACGCCGCAAACTGCTCCGGCGTACCATAGGTGATCTCAAAGCCCACATTGGCCAGACGCTTCACCACCCCCGGATCCTGCAAGGACTTGTGAATATCCTTGTTCAGCCGGTTGATGATCGGCTTCGGCGTGCCGGCGGGCGCAAGCACGCCGTACCAGGCGCTGGCTTCAACGCCCGGAAATGTTTCGCCAATCGTCGGGATTTCCGGCGCCGAGGGTGAACGCTTTGCGCTGGTGACCGCGATGCCGAGCAGCTTGCCGCCGCGCACATGCGACAGGGTCGAGGACATACCGCTGATCATCACCTTGATGTGTCCGCCGAGCAGATCGGAAATCGCCTGGCCGCTGCCCTTGTACGGCACATGCTGCATGTCGGTGCCCGCCAGTTCATTGAGCAGCTCACCGGTCAGGTGTCCGACGCTGGCGACACCCGCTGACGCAAAGCTCACCTTTTTCGGGTTGGCCTTGGTGTAGGCGAGAAACTCCTTGAAGTTTTTCGCCGGCAGCGAGGGATGAATGACAAAAATGTTGGGTGCGCCGGCGACCTGGGTGATCGGCGCGAAGTCCTTCACCGGGTCGTAGGGCATTTTTTCGTACAGGCTGGGGCCGATGCCGAGGTTGGCGATGTAACCGAGCACCACGGTGTAACCGTCGGCGGGCGCTTTCGCGACAATGGTCATGCCGATGTCGCCGTTGGCGCCGGTGCGGTTGTCGACGACGACCTGCTGGCCGAGCTGGTCGGCGAGAACGGTCGCGATCGACCGTGCCAGCGTGTCGGTGCTGCCGCCGGGGGCGTACGGCACGACAAAACGCACCGGACGTGTCGGATAGGCCTGCGCGGCAACGGTTGATGCCGTGGTCAGCAGCGCGGCGCCGATCAGTATGGATTTGAGCATCGGTGCGTTGATCATTTCAACCCCGCCGGATCATTGCGCCAGCGTTCCCACGCGCTGCGCTGGTCGGCGCTGATGGATTCGTCCTGCAGCATGCCGCGCACCATCGCGGTGATGTCGGACTCGTAAATGCCGGGACGCTTTTTGATCTCCCATTGTTTTCCAGCGGGGAAAACGGGGGATTCCGGTACTTTGTTGTTATCGCTCATGACGGACTCGCAATGCGGTTGGTATCGTTGAAATCACTCCGCAAGTTACTGCGGCTCGGGGGCAGGCGTCAATAATTCAGGACGCCAACCATAACAGGAACAGGTGTGTGAAATGCCGCCGGGCGCCAGCGGTTCACGGCGCTCCTGCGGCTTGCTGAACCAGTTGCCTGCAACCTCGGCAAGACCGGCGATCGCCAGTCCGACAAAAAGCACGGCTGACGCACCATTCGACAAGGTTACCTGACCACCCTGCAACGAAGCCGGCGGTGGCGCACCAAACGAGCCGCTCAAGCGCGCATTACCTGCCTGCGTGCTGCCGCGGATGCTGCTGCCGGTGGTTGTGGTGCTCGATCCACCGCCGCTGGTCTGGGTGCCATAAAGCGTGGTGGTGCAACCGGGCAGCACGGCAACAACGACAGCAATGGCAATGAGCTGCTTCATGGGTTCAGTATAACCCTGAGATAACCCCGAAACCTGCAAAAATGTTCAATTGAAACAACAAGATGATGCAGGCAGCGCAAGCAAGCTGCGGCAGCGCTAAAGCATTCTTAGCGCCCCGGCACCGCCATCTGTTCACGCTTCATCAGCAGCGGCGCGGCCATTTTGCCCGGCAGCACATAAGCCCACTGCGAACGCGCCTGTTCCAGCAGTACCCGCGCTTCGAGCCGCTGCAGGTTGTCGGCAAACTCCTTGTCACGCTTGGCAGCGTCTTCGGGCTTTTCCGCATTTTTCCCGTCAGCTTCGGGCTTGCGCGTTTTCGGCGGCGTGCCGGCGACGGTGTAACGCAGCACAAAATCGCCATTGGCCAGCGGCGCCAGTTTGACGGTATAGGTCAGATTGTCGAAGGTCTCCGCGGTCAGTACCGCGGCTTTCTCTTTGCCCGCTCTGTCGTTATCGACCTTATCATCGATCACCACGTCGCTGAAGGCGAGGCTGCCCAGCGCATTGGTCGCGGTGACCGCAGCGCTCGGATGCAGCGTGCCGCCGCCGCTGGCGAATTTCCACTGACCCCATTCTTCGTCACGGCTGATTTTCCACGGCGACACGCCTTCACCCGCGAGCTGCAGCGAACGAATGCGATCAGCCTTGAAAAAATCCTTGGCGACCCATGCGCCGGGTGCAGCCACTGCTTTTTCCAGCGGGTCGGAGACCACAGCCACGCTGTCGCCGCGTCCGGCCACCAGCACATGGCGGCCTGCGGGCACGCCGTCCTTGGCGTTGGGCAGCGGATTCATCGGATCCTTTTTCAGCGATACCTTGCCCAGCACCAGGCTCACCAGCACCTTGCCGGATGCATCGCTTAATTCCATCAGCGTGCCGGTGCCTTCCTTGGCACCTTTGGCCGCCTTGTCGGGCGCCAGCAGGTTCAGCCGCGGATGCAGGCTGGCGCCGACGGTTTCAGTCTGCACAACCTTGACGTCCAGCAGCTTGAGGATCAGCCCGCTGATTTCGGCAAAGTCCGCCGGATAACCGCCGCGCTGCTCAACCCGCCAGACTTTATCTTTCAGCGCCAGCGTCACTTCCTGCCCGGCATCCTGCAGGCGCAGCTTCGCAACATCGCTGATCTTCAGCTCCGGCATCAGCCGCGCGCCGATTTTGGCGCCGCTGTCGCGGTACAAGGTGATGTCCTGCCAGAACAGCGCGAGGCCCGCGCCGCCGAGCAGCACAACAACCAGCATCAGCCACAGAAACTGTTTACGGTTCATGACGCGCGAATCCTTGCATTGGCCTTGCGGCGCTTGATGATCGCCAGACCGATGCCCAGCGCCATCACCAGCAGCGGCACCAGGGCAATATTGATGATCTTGGTCAGCAGTTGCAGCGCTTCGGTTTCTTCACGCAGATTCTTGCGCACGTCTTTCAGTTCCTTGCGCGTTTCGATCGATTTCTTGCGGAAGTTCTCCAGCTCGGCCTGCTGTTCCGTCGTCAGGATCGCGCCGCCGGTGGCGCTGCCCGAAGCCTTGCCCTTCTGCAGCGCCTGCAGTTTCTCGGTGGTCTGGTTGAGCGTGTCTTCCAGCAGCTTGATCTTGCCGAGGTAGGTTTCCTGCGCCTGCGCTTCCATCTGCTTGATCACCGTCAGCGGACGGCTGAATGCGGCGCGGCTGCGCAGGTTGATCAGCGCGCTGTCACCGGCCATCTGTTCGACGAGGCCCTGCGCAAACGCGAGGTTGCCGTTGCGCGGCACCGCCACACGCTGGCCGAACATTTCCTGGATCTCGACAGCGGCGCCGTCGGTGAGCATGTCGACGTCGCCGACGATGACCACGGTGTTTTCAGCAGCGGCTTCGCGCAGATGCGACTTGCGGTCGGCTTCAAACTGCGCCGGATCAACCGCTTTGCCGCGCGCGAACGGGTCAGCCGGTTTGCCGTTGGGGAATGCGGTCTTGAATTTGCCGGTCAGGCGGAACGCCAGCGGCTCTTCCTGGCCCGAAGGCTGGAAGCCGCGGGTCGACGGTTCACCCGACAGCGTGGCGATGATCAGGTCGGCGAGCATCGAGTTTTTCGAGGTGTGCACCAGCGTGGTCTGCTTCAGACCTTCCGGCGCCTTCACCACAAAACTGGCGCTGAACGGCATCAGCAGCGTGCCGACCTGGCTGGTCACCACGTCGTCCATGTTCAGCGCTTCGTTGTTCAGCGACAGCAGCGTCGGCAGCAGGCGCGGGCCTTCGCCGCTGGCGAAAGTCAGATCGGCCACCACCTTGCCCTGGCTGGATTCCACACCCCAGGCCTTGAACAGGTTCATCAGATTGGACTGCCCCGCCGCGCTGCCGCCGAAGGGATTCTGCAGATCCGGCTGCTGGTCGAAGTAGGCGTAGCTGTCGATAAAGGCAATAACCTTGCCGCCGCGCAGCACGAACTGGTCGATGGCGTATTCGGTCGGCTCGAGGATGTCGCGCGGATGGATGATCAGCAGCACCTTGATGTCATCGTCGATTTTGGTCGCGGCGAGATCCACCTTGCGCACGTCGAATATGCGTTTGAGTTCCGCAGCCAGCACCCACGGATCGGTCGGCTGCTGTTTTTTCACCGGGTCGAGCGAGCGGCCGAGCACCGGCAGATTGCTCATGATACCGATCACCGGTTTTTTCGCCTGGCCGACCTGCGAAATCGAGCGCGTGATGTCGTACTCAAGCAGGCGCTCACGGTCCGGCGTCAGCACCGGGATCGCGGCTTTCTGGTCGAGGAAGGATACCGACAGGCCGAGGTAGAACTTCTCGCCGGTGTTGGTCATCTGGCCTTCGACGTTGTCCAGCGCCGCGGATTCTTCGGCGTCGGAGTCGGGCTCAGGGTTGAACTTCTCGATGATGACCTTGCCGTTTGATGCCGCCTTGAACTCGTTGAGCACATCTTCGACGCGGCTGGCGAAGGTCTTCAGACCCGGCGGCACCGCGGTGCTGCCCTGCGAGTAGTAGAGGCGGATCTTCACCGGTGCTTCGAGCTTGGCGAGGATCGAACGCGTGCCTTCGGACAGCGTGTAGACACGGCCTTCAGTCAGATCGACGCGGGCATTGAGCGCGCTGAAAATGAAGTTGGCCGCAACCAGGATCAGCGCCAGCGCGAGAATGCCGCCGGCGGAATACATCAATGTTTCGAGATTTTTGTTTTTCATGGTCTGAGTTTCCGTAACATCATCCCGCACGCTGGTTGCGGATGATCACGCCGGTGGTGAACAGCATGAAACCGATCACCGAGGCGAAAAACACCACGTCACGGGTGTCGAGCACGCCGCGCTGAAAACCTTCGAAGTGGGTCATCACCGAAAACGCTGCAATGACGTCGACCACCACCGGGCTGGCGAAACGCGTCAGCAGGTCGGTGACCGGCGTGTAGCCGGCGAGGATCAGGAACAGGCAGATCATCACCGACAGGATGAAGCTGATAACCTGGTTGCGCGTCAGCGCGGAAGTCATGCAGCTCACCGCGAGGTACGAACCGGCGAGCATCAGGCTGCCGATATAGCCGGAGAAAATCACGCCGTTGTCGGGGTCGCCGAAATAGTTGACGGTAATCACCACCGGGAAGGTCAGCGCCAGCGCCAGCGCGAGGAACAGCCAGGACGCGAGGAACTTGCCGACGATGGCCTGCCAGCTGGTGATCGGCATGGTCAGCAGCAGTTCCATCGTGCCGAGGCGCCGCTCTTCCGACCACAGGCGCATGCCCACTGCGGGCACCAGGAACAGGTACAGCCACGGGTGCCAGGTAAAAAACGACACCAGCGAGGCTTCACCGCGTTCGAAAAAGTTACCGATGGTGAATGTAAAAAAACCGGTCAGCAGCAGGAAAATCACCAGAAACACGTAAGCAATCGGAGACGTGAAGTAACCCGACAGCTCGCGTTTCATGATGGTACGGATGTTGGCCCAGGCCGTCATGACACTTCCGCCTGACGCGCGGCGCGCGGCGGGCGGCATCTGCCTCCCTTCTCCCTCAGGGAGAAGGGTCGGGGAAGAGGGTTGTTGCTGGATATTTTCGCTCATGCATGCACCTCGTGCTTGACGGTGTCCGGCAGCGTGATCGCGCGGAACACTTCGTCGAGTTTGCCTTCGGGGGAGCGCGCTTTCAGTTCTGCCGGCGTGCCACTGGCAACGATACGGCCGCGGTCGATGATGATCACGCGCGAACAGGCGGCTTCGACTTCTTCAAGGATGTGCGTCGAAAAAATCACCACCTTGTTTTCACCGAGGCGCTTGATCAGGCCGCGTACTTCGTGTTTCTGGTTGGGGTCGAGACCGTCGGTGGGCTCATCGAGGATCAGCACATCAGGATCATGGATCAGCGACTGCGCAAGACAGGTGCGGTGCTTGTAGCCTTTCGACAGTGTGTCGATCGACTGATAGAGCACGCCTTCAAGGAAGCACAGCTCGACCGCACGGTGCACCGCGCGTTTGCGCGCATCACCCTGCAAGCCGCGCAGTTCGGCGCAGAAATTGAGAAAGCCGTTGACCGTCATGTCGGCATAACCCGGCGCGTTTTCCGGGAGGTAGCCGATCAGCCGCTTGGCAGCGATCGGATTTTCGACCATGTCATGGCCGCCAACGAGAATGCGACCCGAAGTCGGGGGGTAGTAGCCGGTGATCATGCGCATCGTGGTCGACTTGCCGGCGCCGTTGGGGCCGAGAAAGCCCAACACTTCGCCGCGTTCGACGCTGAACGACACATCATTCACCGCCAGTTTGGGCCCGAAAGCCTTGACCAGGTGTTCGACGTTAATCAATGCCTCTCTCCGTTGCGATGCGCGCCCATTCTGCGGCTGCGCGTTTTTTGTGGCCTGTTAGATAGCGCCGCCGCCGAAAAATTCAAGACGGCAACGTCCCCACAGGACATCCGCCACCCGTTGCCGGGTGGAATACGTATAACCCATTGATTATATTGGATTATTTTACAATCCCGCCGTTGCCCGCACGGTTTCTGCAGTAGCAGAAGTGGTGCCGACAGTCTGAATCGAACAGACGACCTACCGCTTACAAGGCGGTTGCTCTACCAACTGAGCTATGCCGGCGGGAGGCCGGATTATAGCGCCTCACCAGAGGGCGGGCCTCCTATAATTGCGCCTCGATTTCACACTCGGGACACCCTCGAAATGACCTCTTCTCCAACAGGTCCGGTAGGCATCGTCGGCTGCGGCCTGATGGGCAGCGCCTGCGCCAAACGCCTGCTCGCGGCCGGCCACGCCGTCATCGGCTACGACATTGATCCCGCCAAGTCCGCAGCCCTCGCCGCAATGGGCGGCCGGTCCGCGGCATCGCTGGTTGAACTGGCGCGCACCTGCCGCACGCTGGTGCTGGCGGTCTTCAATACCGAACAGGCCGAAACGACCTGCGACGCCCTGCTCGCGGCTCTGCCCGCACGCCCCGAAGGAAGTCCCCTTGGGGGAGATGCGCCCGCGCTGACGGCGATCTGCGTCAGCACCTGCGACCCGGACCGCATCGAGGCACTGGCAAAGCGCCTGCCCGCGCAACGCCTGCGCTTTGTCGAGATGCCGGTGTCCGGCACCAGCGACCAGACCGCGCGCGGCGACGCGCTGGGGCTGGTCGGTGGCAATCCCGATGCCGCGGATGCAGTTAGCAGCGTGCTCGACGCCATCTGCCCGCGCCGCCATCACCTCGGCGCAGCCGGCAACGGCGGCCGTGCCAAGCTGGCAATCAACCTGATCCTCGGCATCAATCGCGCCGCACTCGCCGAAGGCCTGGTGTTCGCCGAACGCATGGGGCTGCCGCTCGACGCCTTTCTCGGTGTCGCCCGCGATTCAGCCGCCTATTCGCAGATCATGGATGTGAAAGGAAAAAAAATGATCGCCGGCGATTTCACCCCGCACGGCAAGATCGCACAGACACTGAAGGATTTTTCGCTGATGCTCGAACTCGCGCAGCGCCTGCAACAGCAGTTGCCGCTGGCGAACACCTACACCGACATCGTTGAAGGTTGCATGAAAGCAGGTGAAGCCGACCTCGACAATGCTGCAGTGATTCGCGAAATCCGACGACGTAGCACCTGATTTTTAGCAATCACGCGGATACACCGCTCCCCCTTGTGAGCCGCCGAGCAGCGCAGTTGTGTCGGGGGCCTTCGGCGAGCACTGTCTGAGCCCTCGCGTTTCTTGCGAGGGCGAGTTGCGGAGCCGCCCGACGCAACGAGCAGCACAGGGCAGCCCGAAGGGCCGGCGAGCCGGGGCGGTTTTTCTTTGGTTACTTTCTTTTGTCCGCACAAAAGAAAGTAACTAGCCGCCGGGCTACCCCCGGCGAAGTTGAAGCTCAACGCTTGTGCCAAGCCCCCTGGATTCCGGCTTCTCCCCCAAGGGGACTTCCTTCGGGGCGCGCTGGAATGACGGCATAAAAAACGGCATAGGTTCGCACCCGTGCCGTTTTTTATTTACACCAACTGACCATCAGGTCTTCTTCACCGCATACCCATAAGCCAGATTAGTCCGATCCCCGCCCTCACGGTCATAAGCCTGCTTCGCCAGCGCAAACCGGTCATTGTCCAGCGACGCCCGATGCTGCGCCGTTACGCCGTAAATCCGCGCATTGTTTTCGCCGAAGATGGCGCGCTTGACCGGACCATCAGCCGGTCCCAACGCCGCGAAACCGTATTTCTTGCGCATGTCTTCCGGGATTTCCAGACGGCGCAGCGCTTCGATCTGCCATTGCGGCGCGCCGGTCCAGACTGCGTCCGTGCCCCACACCACGCGATCGGCACCCAGCCCTTTGACCAGCTGACCCATCATCGCCGCGCACAACCGCGGCTCGGCCACGGTGCTTTGCGCGAACAGCTGACCGACATCGCCGTAGACGTTTTTGACGCCGAATTTTTGCGGGATATCGCAGAGGTCGGTCACCCAGTCGATGCGCCCGGTCTGCTCGAACTGTTCCATGCCCACCTTGTACGCGCCGCCGGTGAAGCGGAATGCGGAGTGGTAACAAATGAAATTCAGCTGCGGCCAGTCCTTCGCCGCCTTGCCGATGTCGCGCACGTCGGCGTACTCCAGCAGGTGGGGGAACTGCTTCGCGGTGGCGGGCGGATACAACCCTTTGTGGAAACAGACATTGGCCAGGCTCGGCGTGGTTTTCGAGGCCTTCACCAGTTTTTCATAGAACGGATACAACAGCTTTTCATCATCGAGCCGCCACGGATGTTTGGCGAGATGTTTGTTGGTGTTGTCGCCGACGGTGTAACCCTTGAATGAATCAGGCTTCAGCACTTCGAGATCGTGATCCACCTTGTCCATCCAGCCCGGCATGCCCGGCATGAAAATGGCATGCGAGTACATGCGTTTGGTGCCCGCCTCCTTGTTGACCCTCGAGCGCGCGTCGTTTTTCATTTCGTTGGTAAGGAACCAGTCGCGCGGATCTTCCGAGCCCGAACCGGAGATCAGCGCGATCTTGGTGTCGGAGTCGAGGTAGATTTCCTTGAAGTAGTTGGGGAACTTCAGATCCTCGATGGTCTGCGGTTTGCCGGCGAGCAGCGGATTCCAGCCGGCCTTGCCCACCGCTTCACGCTGGGCGACAAAACCCATGATGCGGGTGTCGTCGCGCAGGAAGTGGGTGTGCATGTCCATGATGAACTGGCTTTTCAGCGCGTTGGCGCGCTCATTGGCCATTTCCGGCGTCGCCGCTTCGGCGCGGCTTACTGCGTAAAGCGGGCCGTAGGTGTCGTTCATCGCAACAAACGCAGCGGCCATGCCTGCTGCACCTTTGAAAAACCGGCGCCGCGTGGTGCCGTGTTTTTTCGCCATTTCACTGCCGATGGCTTTGACCCGCGCCTCGAACTCGCGCTGCTTCTCGGTCTGCGGCGTCGGCATGTACTCGTCACTGGAAATGCATTGCGTGGGGATCGGCGACGGAAAAATACTGGATTCCGCGGCAACGACCTGGGCCAACTCCTCTGGGGTAAGCATGCGCGACTCCTCCTGGATTAAGCGCTGAGCGTCCGCCGTGTTTGATGTCGCAGCGATGCGGCTAATGTGGAGAGACCGCGTGCGGCTTTTTATGGTGGGTAAAACGGCGTCGGAGGATTTTGCGACGCCTGCCGGACGCTGTAAACCGCGCCGGCAGCAGGGCTATTTGACCACTTGCAGACGCGGGCGCCCTCCGGGCGGTGGTGCGTCGGGTTTCGGATCGTCCGGTTTTTCCGGCGCTGGCGTGCCGGCGTTTTCCACCGGGTTGCTCCCCGGCCCGACCGACTGCGCCTGCGCATCCGCGGGGAAAAACAGACCCTGCCCGTTTTCGCGCGCAAAAATCCCCTGCACTGCAGCAACGGGCACCGAACATTCGCGGGACACGCCGCCGAACCGTGCGGAAAATTGAATCAGGTCATTGCCGATGGTCAAACGGTGCGTTGCGTCATACCCAAGGTTGAGCACGATTTCGCCATTGCGCACGTGCTCGGCGGGAACACGGGTATTTTCATCGACCTTGACAGAAATATAAGGCGTCAGTCCGCTGTCGCACGCCCATTCATGCAGGGCGCGGATCAGGTACGGCTTGGTCGAACGTTCCGCCATCGGCTTTGTTTACTTGCGCTTATCTGCGTAACTTACTTGCGCATTACTTTCTCGGAAGCGGTCAGCGCGTCGATGTAGGCCGGCCGGCTGAACAACCGCTCGGCGTATTTCATCAACGGTGCTGCCTGTTTGCCAAGCTGGATGCCGTAGTGATCGAGGCGCCACAGCAGCGGGGCGATCGCCACGTCGAGCATCGAGAATTCCTCGCCCAGCATGTATTTCTGCTTGGCAAATACCGGTGCGATCTGGGTCAGCGCGTCGCGGATGATCTGGCGACCCTTGTCGGCCTGTTTCGGCGTGCCCTTTTCGATCGAGATCACATGCGAAAACATTTCCTGTTCGAAGCGGAACAGGAACAGCCGCGCGCGGGCGCGCATCACCGGATCGGCCGGCATCAGCTGCGGATGCGGAAAACGGTCATCGATGTATTCGTTGATGATGTTCGATTCGTAGAGGATCAGGTCGCGTTCGACCAGCACCGGCACCTGGTTGTACGGATTCATCACCGCCAGGTCTTCGGGCTTGTTGAACAGATCGACGTCGATGATCTGGAAATCCATGCCTTTTTCGTAGAGCACGAAACGGCAGCGCTGGCTGAAGGGGCAGGTGGTGCCCGAGTAGAGTGTCATCATGATCGGTTATCCGTGGCGGTACAGCATCAAAAATCGAAAGTGGCAGGTGCATCAGAAACACGGCGGTTCAGACAACCGGGGGCCGTAACGCGGTTCACGCGCACGGCCCCGGGCTGACCGGAAGCGCCGTCAGTGCACGTCTTTCCAGTACTCTTTCTTCAGCGCATAAGCGAGCAGGAACAGCAGGCTGAGGGCGAACAGCACAAAAATGCCGATGGTGGTGCGGCTGGCACGCGCCGGCTCGGCCATGAACACCATGTAGTTCACCAGATCGGCAACCATCTGATCGTATTCAACCGGGCTCAGCTTGCCGGGCTTGTCGAGTTTGAGCGCGTGCTCGGTTTTCTCGAAACCCGCGCCCTGCACTTTGCGCTCGGCCAGCACCTGCTCGCCCTGCAGCTCCCACAACACGTGCGGCATGCCGACGTTGGGGAATACGGTGTTGTTCCAGCCGGTCGGACGCTCGGCATCGCGGTAGAAGCTGCGCAGGTAGCTGTACAGCCAGTCGGCGCCGGTGCCGGCGTGGGACGCGCGCGAGCGTGCGATCACCGACAGCTCCGGGGGCGCCGCGCCGAACCAGCTCGCCGCGTCCTTCGGATCCATCGCAATTTTCATCAGGTCGCCGACCTTGCCGCCGCTGAACAGCAGGTTGTCGACAATCTGCTTGTCAGTGAGGCCGATGTCGCGCAGCCGGTTGTAGCGCATATAGCTCGCGCTGTGGCAGTTCAGGCAGTAGTTGACGAAATGCCGTGCGCCGCGCTGCAGCGAAGCCTGGTCGTTTTCATCGATCGGCGCGCGATCCAGTTTGACTTCGGTGCCCGCCGCCAGCGCGAACGCCGGAGCGAGCAGCAGGACTGCGAACAGATGCTTGAGTTTGTTCATGTTTTTGCCCATTACATGGTCACCCGGTCAGGCACGGGCTTGGTCTTGTCCATTGCCGAATACCAGGGCATCAGCAGGAAGAACGCGAAATAAATCAGCGTGCCGATCTGCGAGATGAGGGTGCCGGCCGGCGTCACGGTCTGCGTGCCGTAGTAGCCGAGCACGATGAACACGATGACAAATATCGACAGCGCAGTGCGGAACAGCGGGCCCTTGTAGCGTATCGACTTCACCGGGCTTTGATCCAGCCATGGCATCAGGAAGAAAATCAGCGTAGCCGCACCCATCATCGCGACGCCCCAGACTTTTGCCTCGATCGCCAGCGGACCACCCTTCATCAGCACGATGATCACCAGGCCGATCGCAGGCGCCGCCATTTTCACCAGCGCATTGCGGGTGGTCAGCCAGATCAGCACCACGTAAGCGGCAACGCCGATCGCCAGCACCAGCATGAAGTCCTCGGTAATCGCGCGCAGGATCGAGTAATACGGCGTGAAGTACCACACCGGCGCAATATGCGGCGGCGTCTTCAACGCGTCAGCGGGGATGAAGTTGTTGTACTCAAGGAAATACCCGCCCATCTCCGGCATGAAAAACACCACCAGGAAGAACAGGAACAGGAATACCACTACGCCGACGATATCCTTCACCGTGTAATACGGATGAAAGGGAATGCCGTCGAGCGGGATGCCTTTGGCGTCCTTGTGCTGCTTGATCTCGACGCCGTCCGGGTTGTTCGAGCCGACTTCGTGCAATGCCATGATGTGCGCGGCAACGAGGCCCAGCAGCACCAGCGGGATCGCGATCACGTGGAAGGCAAAGAACCGGTTCAGCGTGGCGTCCGAGATCACGAAGTCACCGCGTATCCACGTCGACAGGTCGGGACCGATCAGCGGCAGCGCGTCAAACAGGTTGATAATCACCTGCGCGCCCCAGAACGACATCTGGCCCCAGGGCAGCAGATAACCGAAAAACGCCTCGGCCATCAGGCACAGGTAGATCAGCATGCCGAAAATCCAGATCAGTTCGCGCGGCTGGCGATATGAACCGTAGAGCAGGCCGCGAAACATGTGCAGATAAACGACAATAAAAAACGCCGAAGCCCCGGTGGAGTGCATGTAGCGGATGAACCAGCCGCCGGGCACGTCGCGCATGATGTATTCGACGGACGCAAACGCTTCAGCCGCCGACGGCTTGTAATGCATCACCAGGAAAATGCCGGTGACGATCTGGATCACCAGCACCAGCATCGCCAGTGAGCCGAAGAAATACCAGAAATTGAAATTCTTCGGTGCGTAATACTGGGACAGGTGGTCGCGCCACAGCGACATCAGCGGGAAACGCTGGTCAACCCAGGTAAGTACGCCGCTGATCGGCGCATTGAGCGGGCCGGCGCCGCTGAATTGAACGGGTTCTTTGGGTGCGGATGCCATGTTGATCAGGCTCCCTTGGTGTCTTCACCGATCACGATGCGCGTGTCGGAGAGATATTTATGCGGCGGCACCACCAGGTTGTCCGGCGCGGGTTTGTTCTTGTAGACACGGCCGGCGAGATCAAACAGCGAGCCGTGGCATGGACAATAGAAGCCGCCCTGCCAGTTCGGATCAAACGTTTCCGCCTGTTTGGCGAATTTGCCCACCGGCGAGCAGCCGAGATGGGTGCAGATACCGACGACGACCAGATACTCGTCCTTGATCGCGCGCATTTCGTTGGTGGCGTAGGCCGGCTGCATTTTCTTTTGCGACTTGGGGTCCGCAACCTGGCTGTCGTTCGCACGAATGGTGTCGAGCATTTCCTTGGTGCGGCGGACGATCCATACCGGCTTGCCCTGCCACTCGACCGTCACCCGTTCACCGGGTGCCAGCGTGCTGAGATCAACCTCGATCGGCGCGCCGGCGGCTTTTGCCCGCTCCGACGGCATCATGCTCGCCACAAACGGTACTGCGGCCACACCTGCGGCAACGCCGCCTGCCACGCTGGTTGCCGCCACCAGAAACTGACGTTTCCCCTGATCGGTATCTTGCTCGGACATGCCTGTAGACCCCTTTAGTACTGGTTGCCGCGGAAAAAGGCGATATTTTACACGCGGACAGGGGGAAAAGTTAAGTAATAACTGAAAAATAACAAATAATTCAGATAGTTACGTAACTTAGGCGCCGGCAAACCGGGGCATTATCCGGCGCCGCAGTCGCAGCGACCGGAAACAGACGGGATTATTGCGGCGGCGGATGCGGCGCTACACGCTGCCAGGGTGAGGCGCAGGTCTGGGCATAGGGGTAATAAGTCTGCGAATCCGGACAGAAAAACCAGGTCGGCGCCGCTGCGGTCGTCTGCGGCGCTTGTGCCGGCGCCTGTGCCTGGTTCTGCGGCTGCGTCGGCGGCACCGGATTGCCGCGCTCGTCGTAATACACCAGCGGCTCGCGCACGACTTCGCGCACCACTACCGGCGCCGGTGTGTAGTAATAAGAGGGGTAATACGCAGGATAGTAATAAGGACGCGGCCCACCCCACCAGCCGCCGATCACCACCGGCGCCCCAATAGAGATACCGATCCGCGCATGCGAATGGCCGCGATGGCCACCGCCGGCGTGGGCCGGAAGAATCGCGGCGGCCACCAAGGCTGCGGCGATCACCGGGAAAAGAAAAGTTTTACGCATCATTGCATCCTCGACAACATCCGCAACGGGCGGGAGATCCCATGATAGACCTGCGGCCTGCCAACGGCGCAGACTAAATTGTTACAGACTGTAAATGTCCGGCGGCAGGCGTCCGGGGGCCCGCCCGCCCGGCCGGCCTATACCGGGTTTTCAATTTCGATAAAACGGTGCTGCACCCCGAAACGCTGCGCCAGGTGTGCCCCCAGCGCCTGTACGCCATACCGCTCGGTCGCATGATGGCCGGCGGCGATATAGGCCACGCCGGATTCGCGCGCCAGATGCACCGTCTGCTCCGAAATCTCTCCGCTGAGATAGGCATCGACGTTCAGCGCGATCGCCTGTTCGAACATCCCTTGCGCACCGCCGGTGCACCACGCGATGCGCCGCAACGGCCGCGCGGGGTCGCCGATTACCAGCGGGGCGCGACCGAGTTTTTCGGTGATGGTGCGTGCGAACGAAGCCACAGTGCTGCCGCTGGCGATGGTGCCCAGCGCAGCAACATCCTGCTCACCGAAACGCGTCGCGGTATCAAGTCCGAGCTGACGGGCCAGCGTCGCGTTGTTGCCCACTTCCGGATGGGCATCCAATGGCAGGTGATAGGCGAACAGATTGAGGTTGTGCTGGAACAGCAGGCCCAGACGGCGGCGGCGCATGCCGGTGATGCGCGCATCTTCACCGCGCCAGAAATAACCATGGTGCACGATCAGCGCATCGGCACCGTCGGCGACGGCTGCCTCGATCAACGCTGCCGAAGCCGTCACCCCGGTGACGATCCGCTTGATTTCAGCGCGCCCTTCCACCTGCAGACCGTTTGGGCAATAATCACGGAAATCATGCACTTGCAGGAAATCAGCAAGATAGTCATCGAGTGCTGCGCGTTCCATCCCATTCACCCGTCTTCAGCAAAAAGTCATTGTAACCGCGCCGTTGCGGTCTTCTCATGCGAAAACTCTGGCTCCTGTTCAGCCAAACCGCAACGATCTGCCTCGCCGCGTTGTTCGTGATCGGCACTTTGCGGCCAGACCTGCTCAACGGCATGCCGCAAAACGCTGTGATCACTGTCGGCCAGCCGGTGACCGATGCCGGCAGCGGCGCCCCGCGCGCCGGCTCGTACAGCGAAGCCGCGAAAAAGGCCATGCCCGCAGTGGTCAACATTTACACGATGAAGGCGGTCAAGGTTCAGCAGCATCCGTTGCGCAACGATCCGTTGTTCCAGTTTTTCTTCGGCGACCAACCCGAAGCGCAGTCCCAGCCCAACACCAACCTGGGCTCCGGCGTCATCGTCAGCGAGTCGGGCTACATCCTGACCAACAGCCATGTCGTCGAAGCCGCCGACGGCATTGAAGTGGCGCTGACCGACAACCGCCGCGTCACGGCAAAAGTTGTCGGCACCGACCCGGAATCCGATCTTGCCGTGCTCAAGATTGATCTGCCCAAACTCCCGGCGATCACCTTTGGCGCACCGGACAGCGCACGCGTCGGCGACGTGGTGCTGGCGATCGGCAACCCCTTCGGCGTGGGCCAGACCGTGACACTGGGCATCGTCAGCGCACTGGGCCGCAGCCAGCTCGGCATCAACACCTTCGAGAATTTCATCCAGACCGACGCTGCGATCAATCCCGGTAACTCGGGCGGCGCACTGGTCGATGTCAACGGCAATCTGATCGGCATCAACACCGCCATTTATTCAAGGACGCCGGGCGGCGCATCGCTGGGTATCGGTTTCGCCATTCCGGCGGGCACCGCCAAAACGGTGATGGAGCAGATCATCGAGACCGGCTCGGTGCAGCGCGGCTGGATCGGCGTCGGCGTGCAGGATGTGACGCCGGAAATCGCTGAATCATTCAAGATCCCCGGCACCCGGGGCACGCTGATCACCGAGGTATTCCGCGGCACGCCCGCCGACCGCGGCGGCGTCAAAGCCGGCGACATCCTGGTTGCCGTCGAAGGCAAAGTGGTTCCGGACTCGGCGACCATGCTTAACCTGATCGCTGCACTGAAGCCCGGCAGCGAAGCCACGCTGCGCGTGATGCGCGAAACCAAAGCACTGGAACTGCGCGTGACCGTGGGCAAACGCCCGCCGAAACAGGCGCGTAAAGAATAATTACGGAACCGGCGGCGGGCGCCGCGGTTCAGGCGTCGGTCGGCGGACTAAAGCTGTCGTCGGCTGCGGGCGCGCGCGGCGGCACAAAGCGCGCGGCAATCAGTCCCACCTCAAACAGCAGGCACATCGGCACCGCCAGCAGCAGCTGCGACACCACGTCGGGCGGCGTCACCACTGCGGCAATGACAAAAGCGATGACGATGAAATAAGGCCGCGCTTCGCGCAACTGCTCGATCGTCACAATTCCCATGCGCGTCAGCATCACCACGACAATCGGCGTCTCGAACGTCAGGCCGAAGGCAAGAAACATCGTCAGCACGAAATTAAGGTAGTTCTCGATGTCCGGCGCCACCGTGATGCTTTTCGGCGCGATCTGGTTGATGAAGTGGAACACCGTGTTGAATACGAAGAAATAGCAGAACGCGATGCCGATGACGAACAGCAGCGTGCTGGCGACCACCAGCGGCAACACCAGACGCTTTTCGTGGTTATATAGGCCGGGCGCGACAAACGACCAGGCCTGGAACAGCGTGAACGGCAGCGTCACCATAAAAGCGACCATCATCGCCACCTTGATCGGCACCAGGAACGGCGTGATCACCCCGGTGGCGATCATCTTAGAGCCTTCGGGCAACGCGCTCATCATCGGCGTCGCCAGCAGATCGTAGAGTTCGGAGGCAAACGGAATCAGCACCACCAGCACCACCGCAAACACGATCAGCGCGCGCAACAGGCGGTCGCGCAGTTCGATCAGGTGGGAGATGAAAGTATCTTCGGTCATCAGGGCTGCAGGTCGGCGGATCAGGCCTTTTTGACCTCGCCTGCAATGGCAGCCGGATCAGCCGGCGGCAAGGCTTCTGCAGCGGCCAGTGCTGCAGCGGTCTCCTCCGGGGAGGCCGCCGGCGCAGCCGCAGCCTTCGCGTCGCCGGCAATCTTGTTGAGATCGGACTCCACCGCACCGACTTCCTGTTTCATCGACTGCTCGAGCGAATTCGCGGTGTCCTGGATGTTGGCCTGCAGCTTGCGCAGATCGTCGAGCGCCATTTCGCGGCTGATATCGGCCTTCACATCATTGACATACCGCTGCATGCGCCCGAACAGCAGGCCGACCGTACGCGCCACCTTGGGCAGGCGTTCGGGGCCGATGACGATCAGCGCCACCACGGCAATGACCATCAATTCGGAGAAGCCGATGTCAAACATGGAGGGGTGTCAGACGTAAGGGGTCAGGCGTGAGGAGTAAGGAGGGATTTCAGAGGCGCGGATTATCCGGCCTGGCTTGCGCCGAACGGCGGCGCAATGTCCTCGCGCTTCTGACTCCTTACTTTTTACGCCTCACGACTTCGTCGTTTCCTTGCGGACTTCGCCGTCTATGGTCTGGCCGGTCGAAGGCGGAATTTCGGATGCCTTGTCTTCAGCACCCTTGACGCCTTCCTTGAAACCCTTCACCGCGCCGCCGAGGTCGGCGCCGATGTTGCGCAGTTTCTTGGTGCCGAAGATCAATACCACGACCAGCAACACGATCAACCAGTGCCAGATGCTGAATGAACCCATAACTTGCTCCTGTTGACCCGCGCACACGCGGGGAATTTGCAATCTTTAGGCGCAGCGTCTTACGACGGCTTACGCGAGGCTTTTTCCGAGATACCTGACTGCCCCTCGCGCCGCTGCAGTTCGTCCAATACGTCCTGCGGACCCGCGCCGTGCCAGGCCAGCAGCACCATCGTGTGAAACCACAAATCAGCGGTTTCGCGGATGACATGCAGTTTATCACCCTCCTTCGAGGCGAGCAGGGTCTCGGCCGCCTCCTCCAGCACCTTGCGCAGGATGGCGTCCTCACCTTTGGCCATCAGGCTGGCGACGTACGAAGTACCGGCGTCCGCGCCCTTGCGCGCCGCAATGGTCTCAGCCAGTTTCAGCAATACATCTTTGTCAGCCATGTTGTTCAACGATGCCCGTCATTTGCCGTAAATCGTCTGCGGATCCTTGAGCACCGGATCGGTTTCGACCCAGTCGCCGTCGCGCAATTCCAGAAAAAAACAGCTGTGCCGTCCGGTATGGCAGGCGATGCCGCCGACCTGCTCCACTTCGAACAGCACCACGTCCTGATCGCAATCGCTGCGGATCGCCCGCACTTTCTGCACATGGCCGGATTCTTCGCCCTTGTGCCACAGTTTTTTGCGCGAGCGCGACCAGTAATGTGCTTCACCGGTCTCGGCAGTCCGCTGCAGGGCCTCGCGGTTCGCCCAGGCCACCGTCAGCACGCGTCCCGAACCGGCCTCCTGCGTGACCACCGGGATCAGCCCATCAGCGCTCCAGTGTATGCGGTCCAGCCAGTCGGATGCCATGGTCTCAGCCGGCGTCCCAAGGGACGCGCCCATTTAATTTATAACTTATTGATTTTAATAAATTATTTTAAGAACTACAAGCGCACTTCGATGCCGCGCTGCGCCATGTGCTGTTTCGCCTGGCGCACGGTGAATTCGCCATAGTGAAAAATGCTCGCGGCGAGCACCGCATCGGCGCCGCCGATGGTCACGCCGTCGGCCAGATGATCGAGGTTGCCGACGCCGCCGCTGGCGATGATGGGAATGTCCAGCGCCGATGAAAACGCATGGGTCAGTTCCAGATCGAAGCCGACGCGCGTGCCGTCGCGGTCCATGCTGGTCAGCAGGATTTCGCCCGCACCCATCGCCTGCATTTTTTTGCCCCACTCGACCGCATCGAGGCCCGTGGCCTTGCGCCCGCCGTGGGTGAAGACTTCCCAGCGTAACGGGCCATCGCCGGGCACGCGTTTGGCGTCAACCGCCACCACGATGCACTGCGCACCGTAACGGCCGCTGGCATCCGCCACCAGCTGCGGATTCTGCACCGCGGAAGTATTGATGCTGACCTTGTCGGCGCCGGCATTGAGCAGACGCCGCACATCGTCAACCGCACGCACGCCACCGCCGACTGTCAATGGAATGAACACCTGCGCCGCAACCGCTTCGATGATGTTGAGGATCAGACCGCGGTCGTCGCTGCTGGCGGTGATGTCGAGAAAAGTCAGTTCGTCGGCGCCCTGATCGTCGTAACGCCGCGCAATTTCCACCGGATCGCCGGCGTCCTTCAGTTCAACGAAATTGACACCCTTGACCACGCGGCCGGCGGTGACGTCGAGACAGGGAATGATGCGTTTGGCGAGGCCCATTGCTGAAGCGTGAGGGGTCAGGAGTCAGGGGTTAGGAAGCGCAATGCAGAGCGGTGATTCTTTTTACTCCTCACGCCTAACTCCTCACTCCTTACTTAGCGCCCAGTTTATCCGCCAGCTTCTGCGCGGCGGCAAAATCCAGCGTGCCCTGATAAACCGCACGGCCGGTGATGGCGCCGATGATGCCTTCGGATTCGACGGCGCAGAGTTTCTCGACGTCTTTCAGATCGGTAATACCGCCGCTGGCGATCACCGGCACCGTCAGCTGTCGCGCCAGGTTGACCGTGGCTTCGATGTTGACGCCGGACAGCATGCCGTCGCGGCCGATGTCGGTATAGATCACCGCTTCGACGCCATAGTCCTGGAATTTTTTCGCAAGGTCGACAACATCATGTCCGGTCATTTTCGACCAGCCGTCGACAGCCACCTTGCCGTCCTTGGCGTCGAGCGCAACGATGATGTGACCCTGGAACGCGGTGCAGGCGTCCTGCAGAAAGCCCGGGGTTTTCACCGCCGCGGTGCCGATGATGATGTAACTGATGCCGGCATCGATATAGATCTCAATGGTGTCGAGGTCGCGGATGCCGCCGCCCAACTGGATCGGCAGGTCGGTGCCGACGGCCTTGACGATGGCGCGGATCGCCGCCTCGTTCTTCGGCTTGCCGGCGACCGCACCGTTGAGATCAACGACATGCAACCGGCGCGCACCCTGGTCCAGCCACTGTTTGGCCATGGCGCCGGGGTCTTCGGAAAAAATCGTGGCTTCGCTCATGTCGCCCTGCTTCAGGCGCACGCATTTGCCGTCCTTCAAATCGATGGCGGGAATGATCAGCATGGAATTAAACGGATTGCGAAACCGGATTTGATCGGAAGAGTGGGCGACAGAAAAACCGGATCAGATGGGATAGATGTTGACTGCAGAATCAATGGATTGATGGTGATCATACTACAGCGGCAACGGCTGCCACGCCACAAAGTTTGCCAGCAGTTGCAACCCTGCGGTGTGACTTTTTTCAGGATGGAACTGCACCGCGAACAGATTGCCGCGCGCCGCCGCGCAGGCAAAACGGAAAGGATAAGCGCTCCAGCCCGCCACCAGCGCACCATCCGCGGGCTCCGCGAAATAACTGTGCACAAAATAAAAGCGGCTGCGGTCGGGTATGCCGGCCCACAGCGGGTGTTTGATCGCCTGCTCGACCTCATTCCAGCCCATGTGCGGCACCTTGAGCTTTTCGCCCTGGGCGCCGACCATCCGCGCTTGCGGAAACCGCCGCACCACGCCGGGCAGCAGCCCTAGACCGCGGGTGTCACCTTCCTCGCTGTGTTCGAACAACATCTGCAGGCCGATGCAAATTCCGAGAAAAGGCTTGCTGCGCGCGGCTTCAAGCAACGCCGGGCGCAAGCCTCGTGATTCCATTTCGCGCATGCAGTCCGGCATCGCGCCCTGGCCGGGAAACACCACGCGGCCGGCCGCGACCACTTCATCCGGATTACTGGTGACCACGACCTTTCGGCCCGGCGCGACGTATTCAATGGCCTTGGACACCGAGCGCAGGTTGCCCATTCCGTAGTCAATGACTGCAATGTCGATGGTCATGGTCCAGTTTTATGTTGCCGATTGGACAGCGGGTAACAGAGTGGTAAAGAAACGAGCCGCAGGATGAGCGTAGCGAGCGGACCGGTGACAAGGAGCGCAGCGTCCTCCAAGAGGACTGGCTTCGCGGCGCGCGGAACCGAGACATATCCCAAAGGATAGGCGAGATTCCGAGCACTGCGCGACGCCGTCACCGGGTCGCGCAGTAGCTCAGCCGGGATTCACAGTTTTCCTTTGGTCGACGGCACGCCTTTGACGCGTGGGTCGAGCTCCACCGCCATGCGCAACGCGCGTCCGAAGGCCTTGAACAGCGTTTCCACCTGATGATGGGCGTTGACGCCCTTCAGGTTATCGAGATGCAGCGTCACCAGTGCGTGATTGACGAAGCCCTGGAAAAACTCGCGCACCAGGTCGACGTCGAAATCACCGACACGCGCACGCGTGAACTTGCCGCTCATCTCCAGACCGGGTCGGCCGGACAGGTCAATGACCACGCGCGACAAGGCCTCGTCCAGCGGCACATAGGCGTGGCCGTAACGGCGCACGCCTTTTTTGTCGCCGATCGCTTTGGCGAAGGCCTGGCCCAGCGTGATGCCGATATCTTCAACGGTGTGGTGGGCGTCGATATGCAGATCACCCTTGGCCTTGACCTCGAGGTCGACCAGGCCGTGACGCGCAATCTGGTCGAGCATGTGGTCGAGGAAGGGCACGCCGCTGGCGAGTTTCGCGCGGCCGCTGCCGTCGAGATTCAGCATGACGCTGATCTGCGTTTCCTGGGTGTCGCGGATAACCTGTGCCTGGCGTGCCATGTTTGCCTGTGAACCTGAAGTAAGCTTGCCTGAGGTAACTTGTTGATTACAGAGTATAAACGAATTCGCCAAAGCCCGCCGCTTCAGGCCGATTTGAGGATTTCGCGCAGCGCTTCAACCAGCCCGGCGCACTGCTCATCGGTGCCGACGGTGATGCGCATGAACTCGGCGATGCGCAGCGGCTTGCGGAAATGACGAACGATGATGCTGCGATCACGCAGCTTCGCGGCAATGTCCGCGCCGTCGCGGCCCGGCACGCGTGCGAACACGAAGTTGGCTGCCGACGGCAGCACTTCGAAACCCAGACCCTGCAATTCCTGCAGCAGTTTTTTCTTGGTGACGATGACCTTGCCGCACATCGCCTTGAAATAGGCGTCATCTTCGATCGCCGCGGTCGCGCCGGCCTGTGCAAAACGGTCCAGCGGATAAGAATTAAAGCTGTCCTTGACCCGGGTCAGCCCTTCGATCAGGTCGGGATGACCGATCGCATAACCCACGCGCAATCCGGCCAGCGCGCGCGACTTCGACAGCGTGTGCGTGACCAGCAAATGCGGGTAACGCTGTACCAGCGGCACCACCGATTCGCCGCCGAAATCGACATAGGCCTCGTCGATGACCACCACCGACCCCGAGTTCGCGCGCAGCATACGGTCGACTTCGGCCACCGGCACAAAACGCCCGGTCGGCGCATTGGGGTTGGGGAAAATGATGCCGCCGTTGGGCCGCAGGTAATCGTCGATGACAATCTCGAACGTACGATTCAACGGCACCGGTTCATACGGAATGTCGTACAGCCCGCAATACACCGGATAAAAGCTGTAGGTGATGTCCGGGAACAGCACCGGCTTGTCGTGCTTCAGCAAGCCGAGAAACACGTGCGCCAGCACTTCATCCGAACCGTTGCCGACAAACACCTGCGCCGGTGTGACGCTGTAACGTTGGGCAACCGCCGCGCGCAGCTTGTCGCTGGCGGGATCCGGATACAGCCGCAGCGATTCACCAATCTCGGCGCGCAGCGCATCGAGCACGCGACGGCTGGGCCCGTACGGACTCTCGTTGGTATTGAGCTTGATCAGGTTGGGCAGCTTGGGCTGTTCGCCCGGCACATACGGCGTCAGCCCCTGCACTGCCTTGCTCCAGTAACGGCTCATGATCCGCTCTTGCCGCGCAACCTGAGTTCCGCCGATCGTGCGTGCGCCGGCAGTCCCTCGCCGTTCGCGAGTTCCACCGCGATCCTGCCAAGTTTCTCGGCGCCTTCAGCAGACACACAAATCACGCTGGAGCGTTTCTGGAAATCGTAGACGCCCAGCGGCGACGAAAAGCGCGCGGTACGCGACGTCGGCAACACGTGGTTGGGCCCGGCGCAATAGTCGCCCAACGCTTCGGAAGTATAGCGACCGAGGAATATCGCGCCGGCGTGGCGGATTTTCGGCAGCAGTGCCTGCGCATTCTCGACCGACAGTTCCAGATGTTCCGGCGCAATGCGATTGACCAGCAGGCAGGCTTCATCGATATCGCGTACCTGAATCAGCGCGCCGCGACCGTTCAACGACGCTTCGATCACCGCGCGACGCGGCATGTCGGGCAGCAGCTTCGCAATGCTAGCGGACACTGCATCCAGATATTTGGCATCGGGAGCCAGCAGGATCGACTGCGCAAGCTCATCGTGCTCGGCCTGCGAAAACAGGTCCATTGCCACCCAGTCGGGATCGGTCGAGCCGTCGCCGACCACCAGAATTTCCGAAGGACCGGCGACCATGTCGATGCCGACCACGCCGAACACGCGCCGTTTCGCTGCGGCGACATAGGCATTGCCCGGGCCGACGATCTTGTCGACCTGCGGGATCGTCGCCGTGCCGTAGGCCAGCGCCGCCACCGCCTGTGCACCGCCAATGGTGAACACGCGGTCGACGCCGCAGATCGCGGCAGCCGCCAGTACCAGATCGTTTTTTTCTCCGCGCGGCGTCGGTACCACCATGATCACTTCGGTAACCCCGGCGACTCTGGCCGGCACTGCGTTCATGATCACCGACGACGGATACGCCGCCTTGCCGCCGGGCACGTAGAGGCCCGCGCGATCCAGCGCGGTAATCTGCTGGCCGAGTTCGTTGCCGTCGGCATCGGTATAACCCCAGGACTCGGCGCGCTGACGCTCGTGATAGTCACGCACGCGCGCCGCAGCCGCTTCCAGCGCCGCGCGCCGCGCTGCGGAGATGCGTGCGAGCGCCGCCTGCATTTCGGATTTGGGGATTTCCAGCGCCGCCAGCGTATCGGCCTTTACGCCGTCGAAACGCGCGGTGTATTCGAGCACGGCGGCATCGCCACGGGTTTTCACGTCAGCCAGAATCGCCGCGACCGTGACGTCGATCTGCGGATCCTGCGCCGCCTCGAACGCCAGCAGCTCGGCCAGGCGCTGTTCGAAATCAGGCTGGGTGGTGGAGAGCCGGCGCATGATCAGCCGACGGCGCGGGCAAAAGTGTCGATCAGCGGCTGCAGCTGCTCGCGCTTTAGTTTCAGCGCCGCCTGATTGACCACCAGCCGCGAACTGATGTGCACCACCTCTTCAACCGCGACCAGCCCGTTCGCCTTCAGCGTGGCGCCGGTGCTGACCAGATCAACGATGGCATCGGCCAGCCCGGTCAGCGGCGCGAGTTCCATCGAACCGTAAAGCTTGATCAGGTCAACATGCACGCCCTTGGTGGCGAAGTGTTCGCGCGCGGTCTGCACGTATTTGGTAGCGACTTTCAGCCGCGCGCCCTGGCGCACCGCGCTGGCGTAATCAAAGTCCTTGCGCACTGCGACCATCATCCGGCATTTGGCGATTTTCAGGTCGAGTGGCGTATACAACCCTGCGCCGCCGTGTTCATCGAGCACATCCTTGCCGGCCACGCCGAGGTCGGCGCCGCCGAACTGGACGTAAGTCGGCACATCGGTGGCGCGGACGATGATCACGCGCACATTGCGGCGGTTGGTTTCGAGAATCAGCTTGCGCGAAGTCTCGGGATTGTCACGCGTGACAATGCCCGCGGCTTTCAGCAGCGGCACGGTTTCGTCGAAAATGCGGCCCTTGGAGAGGGCGATGGTGATCATGGCTGGTAATGACTGAAACGAATTGAAAACGGCCAGTTTACAGACTTAAAACACACTAACAACGCAAGCGCCGGCAGACGCCCGGATAGTCATGAATTGTAACGTATTACCGGCGCAGACCAGGGTGCCAACGGTTCACGAAAGCGCTTCCAGCAGTTACACTGCAGCCTTATTTCCACACATCCATTCCGCCTCCTCAATCCGCCCGCAGCCATGGCCGCCGAAAACGTCGTCGAAATCAGCGATCTCGCGTTCTCCTACGGATCCCGCGAGATCTTCAAATCGGTGAATCTGAACATTCCCCGCGGCAAAGTCGTCGGCATCATGGGTGCGAGCGGCTGCGGCAAGACCACGCTGATGCAATTGATCGGCGCGCAGTTGCGGCCGTCGCGAGGCATCGTCAACGTGCTCGGCCAGAACATCCACAGCCTGAATCGCGATGATCTGTACGAACTGCGCCGGCGCATGGGCATGCAGTTCCAGCAGGGCGGGCTGTTCACCGATCTGTCGGTGTTCGAGAACATCGCCTTCCAGATGCGCGAAAAAACAAAACTGCCCGAGGACATGATTAACGACCTCGTGCTGATGAAATTGAATGCCGTCGGCCTGCGCGGCGCAGCGCAACTGATGCCTTCTGAATGTTCGGGCGGCATGGTTCGTCGGGTCGGTCTGGCGCGCGCCATCGCCCTCGACCCGGACTTGATCATGTACGACGAACCGTTTGCCGGCCTCGACCCCATTTCCTGCAATGTCGTTGGCAAACTGATCCGCCGCCTCAACGACGCGCTGGGCGTGACTTCGATCGTGGTGTCCTACGATGCGAAGGAATCGCTGAAGGCCATCGATTACGTGTATTTCCTTGCCGAGGGCGCGGTCGTCGCGCAAGGCTCAACCGAAGAAGTGCAAAACTCGACCGATCCGTTTGTGAAGCAGTTCATCGGCGGCCTGCCCGACGGCCCGGTGCCGTTCCACTACCAGCAGAACGCCTACGCCGCAGACCTCGAACTGTCGGCATAAATATTAATAAAAACAAATAGTTACATTAACTACGCCTAGAAACCGTCTAACAATCAGCCGAGCGCCGGCAGTTCATTTCAGCTGAATAAGGGCGCGTGCGCGGCGCCGACGAGACATTACAGTTGGTAAGGCGCGGAGGAACGCAGCGCGCAACGAAGTCCTGCCAAGCGCAGGCATTTTTGAGACGGTTGCTAGCGTTCGCGGCGGATGCGCGCGCCCAACCGCGACAGCTTTTCTTCTATCCGTTCATAGCCGCGGTCCAGGTGATAGATGCGTTCAACGGTGGTCGTGCCGCGCGCCACCAACCCGGAAATCACCAGACTTGCCGAGGCGCGCAAATCCGTCGCCATCACCGTGGCACCATTAAGGGCGGGCACACCCTGGATCACCGCAGTGTTGCCTTCGACGGCAATGTCGGCGCCAAGGCGCTGCATTTCCTGCACATGCATGAAACGGTTTTCGAAAATGGTTTCGACCACGCGCGCAGTGCCCTGCGCCACACAATTCAGCGCCATGAACTGCGCCTGCATGTCGGTCGGAAATGCCGGATACGGCGCGGTGCGCAGGTTGACGGCTTTGAGTGCGCCATTGGCTTTGACGTGTATCCAGTCGTCGCCGGTTTCGATGTGAACGCCGGCTTCTCGCAGTTTGTCGAGCACGGCGTCGAGCGTTTTCGGACGCGCCCCGGTCAGTCGAACATCACCGCCGGTCACCGCAGCAGCGACCAGAAAGGTGCCGGTTTCGATGCGGTCGGGCATCACCGAATGGCGCGCACCGTGCAGGCGTTCGACACCTTCGATGGTAATCACATCAGTGCCGGCGCCGCTGATTTTTGCGCCCATCGCGGTCAGGCAGGCCGCAAGATCGGTAATCTCCGGTTCACGCGCGGCGTTTTCAATCACCGTAGTGCCGTTGGCAAGTGCAGCCGCCATCATCAGGTTTTCAGTGCCGGTGACGGTGACAATATCCATGCAGATGCGCGCGCCTTGCAGACACTCGGCCCGGGCAATCATATAACCCTGCGCCATTTCGATGGTCGCACCCATAGCCTGCAAGCCCTTCAAATGCTGATCCACCGGCCGCAGACCGATCGCGCAGCCGCCGGGCAGCGACACCCGCGCCTCACCCAGCCTCGCCACCAGCGGACCGAGCACCAGCACCGAAGCACGCATGGTTTTCACCAGTTCATACGGCGCCACCGGTTCGGTGATTTTGGCGGCGCGCAGTTCGACCCCGCCTTTTTCATCGAGCGAGGTCGTCACGCCCATCTGCATCAGCAGGTTGAGCATCGTCGATACGTCACGCAGGTGCGGCACATTGTCGACATGCAGCGCTTCGTCGGTCAGCAGCGCCGCAGTGAGTATGGGCAGCGCCGCATTCTTGGCGCCGGAGATCGCAACATCACCTTTCAGAGGGATGCCGCCTTCGATGACTAGTTTGTCCATGAGGTCAAAATCTTTTTAGCCACAGAGGTCACAGAGGACACAGAGAAAAACAAGAACCAGGAACGGCGAATGAACGGATTCGCGGTTGATGTTCTCTGTGCTCTCTGTGTCCTCTGTGGCTCAAGGTTTTCAGGGTTTACGGCCATTGATCCGGCGTCAGCGTTTTCATCGACAACGCGTGGATTTCTTCGCGCATACGGTCGCCCAGCGCCTTGTAGACCAGCTGATGCTGTTGCACCTTGTTCTTGCCGCGGAAGGCTTCGCTGACAATCACCGCTTCCCAGTGATGGCCGTCGCCGGCGACCTCAACGTGAGTGCAGTCGAGTCCGGCGACGATGGATTGTTTGATGCTTTCAGGTGTTGGCATATCTAGTTTCTCAGTTTGTAGCCGCTGCGCAGCAGCGTCAGGGTCAGCCATGATAAGGCGGCGAAGCTGCCGCCGACAATCGCCAGGCTGAGCCAGGGGGAGGTATCCGCAACGCCGAAAAAACCGTAGCGGAATCCGTCGATCATATAGAACACGGGGTTGAAGTGCGACACCGCCTGCCAGAAGGGTGACAACGACTGGATCGAGTAAAACACCCCGGACAGGAAAGTCAGCGGCAGGATGATGAAATTGGTGAAGGCCGCAAGCTGGTCGATCTTGTCGGACTGGATGCCGGCGACGATACCCAGCGCACCCATCGCAGCGCTGCTGGCGACACCAAACAACAGCACCCACAACGGATGCGTCAGCGGCAGGTCGACAAACCACAGCGTCACCAGCAACACACCGCTGCCGACCACCACGCCACGACCCACTGCCGCCAGCAGATAGGCCGCAAAAAACTCGCGGTGCGAAAGCGGCGGCAGTAATACGAATACGATGTTTCCGGTCATTTTCGACTGCATCAGGCTTGATGAACCGTTGGCGAAAGAATTCTGCAGCACCGACATCATCGCCAGCCCCGGGATCAGGAATGCGGTGTATTCAACGCCGGGAAACACCTCGACGCGGCCGCTCAGAGCATGGCCGAACACCAGCAGGTAAAGCAGCGCGGTGAGCACCGGCGCGAGCACGGTCTGCACGCTGACTTTCCAGAAGCGCAGCCACTCCTTTTGGAACAATGTATAGAAACCGGTCATTTACGGCGTGTCAGGCGTAAAAAGTCAGGGGTAAAAAGGGGGGGGGGGGTTCATCGGGACGATTTTCTCACCTTACTCTTCACGCCTCACCCCTCACGATCTGTTCATAATCTGCACGAACACGTCTTCCAGATCGGGCTGGAGGATTTCCATTTCCAGCACCGCAACCCGCGCTTCGCGCAGTGCCGCGAGTATGCCTTCGACGGCCGCGTGGTCGGGCAGCAAGAGCCGCACGGATCCATCGTCGCGGCGCTCAACAACTTTCTGTTGCAGCGGCTCCGGCAATGCAGCGCCCAGGCGCAGCACCAGCTGGCAGCCGGCATGCAACTGCAGCAGATTCTCGGTGCGATCCAGCGCCACCACGCGCCCCTGTTTCAGCATCGCGATGCGGCCGCACAAGGCTTCTGCTTCCTCGAGGTAATGCGTGGTCAGCACAATGGTGTGGCCGTCGCGATTCAGCCGGCGGATGAAACGCCACAGCGCCTGCCGCAGTTCCACATCAACGCCGGCCGTGGGTTCGTCGAGCACGATCACCGGCGGTTTGTGCACCAGCGCCTGCGCCACCAGCACGCGCCGCTTCATGCCACCTGAAAGCGCGCGCATATTGGTGTCGACTTTGGCGGTGAGGTCGAGATTTTCCAGCACCTCGTCGATCCAGGCGCGGTTGTCGCGCAAGCCGAAATAGCCGGACTGGAAAGTCAGCGTCTCGCGCACTGTAAAAAACGGGTCGAACACCAGTTCCTGCGGCACCATGCCGAGCGCGCGCCGCGCCTCACGGTAGGCGCCGACCACATCGTGTCCCATGATGCGCGCAACCCCACTGCTGGCGCGATTGAGACCGGCGAGGATGCTGATCAGCGTGGTTTTGCCGGCGCCGTTGGGACCGAGCAGGCCGAAGAATTCGCCGGCTTCAACGCTCAGGCTGACGCCGGCGAGCGCGTGCAGCTCGCCGTAGCGTTTGGTGACATCAACGATTTCGATGGCAGGCGTCATCGCCGGATGCACAACAGACGGTCGGCGCAGCGCCGGCCGTTACTCGGCGGCCACCAGTTCCGTGACGCCGTAGAGCCGGGCCAGGCTGGTGAGATTTTCGGGCAGGTTGACGTAGCGGATACGGCGGTTCGCGGCGAGCGCCGCGCGGCGCCACTCGAACAGCAGACTGAGTGCGGTTGAATCAACCTCGGTGACCCCGGCCAGATCCAGCGTCATATCCGCTGTCGTAAACAGGCGCAGGCCTTCGTCACGCAACGCCAATGCGCTTTCAATGTTAACGGCACCCTTCAGCGTGCAGCGCCCGTCGTTACACTCAATCATGGCAGTCGGTCTTGCGCGGTCGATTATTTGGTTTGCGCCACCAGCGAGCGGTTTTTATCGCGCAGCGTCTTGATCAGTCCGTCAACGCCGCTTTTCTGGATTTCGGTGTTGAAGGTGCCGCGATAGTTCTCGACCAGGCTGATGCCGCCGATCTTGACGTTGTAGACCTTCCAGCCGCCATCGGTTTTTTCCATGCCGTAATCCACCTGCACCGGTTCGCCGCCGCCCGACGATTTCACCAGCGAACGCACCAGCACGTCGGTTTCGTCAGGAGCGACTTTCAGCGGGCGGTATTCGATCTTCTGATCCTTGAACAATGTCAGCGATGCCGTGTAGGTCTGCACCAGCAACGCGCGGAATTCTTCAGTCAGCGCTTTACGCTGATCAGGGGTCGCGGCAGCCCAGTTCTTGCCCAGCGCGAGTTTGGTCATGCTGTTGAAGTTGAAGTGCGGCGCAATCTTGTTTTCGATCAGTTCGCGCGCCTTTTTCTGGCTGCCGGCCTGCAAGTCCTTGTCGGTGCGCAGGATTTGCATCACCTCTTCAGTGACACCACGTGCCAGCGCATCCGGCGCAGTGACGTTGGCTGCACCGGCAGACACCGGCGCCAGCAAGGATGCAAAAAAAACAAATGAAAACAATGACTTGATCATGTCTATATCTCTGTGACGATAAACGGTGGGCTTACTTTTTGGCGTCGCCGCCCTCGGCGGCCTTGTCGAACAGGAACTGGCTGATCAGCTTTTCCAGAACAACCGCCGACTGCGTCAGGCGGATGTTGTCGCCGGCCTTGAGCATCTGGTCGTCGCCGCCGCCCTCGAGTCCGATGTACTGCTCGCCGAGCAGGCCCGAAGTCAGGATAGAAGCCGTGGAGTCTTTCGGGAATTTGTAATTTTTCTCGATCGACATTTTCACCTTCGCGGTGAAGCGCTCATTATTGAACTCGATCGAGGTCACCCGGCCTACCACCACCCCGGCGCTCTTGATCGGCGCGCGCGGCTTCAGCCCGCCGATATTGTCGAAATTGGCGGAAATTTCGTAGGTCTCGCCGCTGCCCATGCTCGACATGTTGCCGACCTTGAACGCGAGGATCACCAGCGCGGCAATGCCCGCGACGACGAATATGCCCACCCACAGATCCAGCATTGAACGTCCCATTACATACCCCTGAACATGAATGAGGTCAGGATGAAGTCCAGACCCAGAATTGCCAATGAGGAAGTTACCACGGTGCGCGTCGTCGCGCCTGAAACACCCTCGGCGGTCGGCGGCGCATCATAGCCCTCGAACAACGCGATCCAGGTTACCGCCACCCCGAACACAAAACTCTTGATGACGCCGTTGACGATGTCTTCGCGGACATCGACGGCACCCTGCATCTGCGACCAGAACGAGCCCTCGTCAACACCGATCAGCACCACGCCGATGACATAGCCGCCGAAAACACCCATCGCGCTGAACATTGCCGCAAGCAGCGGCATCGAAATCACCCCGGCCCAGAAACGCGGCGCCACCACCCGCGCTATCGGGTCGACGGCCATCATTTCCATCGCCGACAATTGCTCGGTCGCCTTCATCAGGCCGATTTCCGCGGTCATCGCCGAACCGGCGCGGCTGGCGAACAGCAGCGCCGATACCACCGGTCCGAGTTCCCGCACCAGCGACAGCGCTACGAGCACGCCCAACGCGGACTCCGAACCGTAGGTGGTCAGCGTCTGGTAACCCTGCAGGCCCAGCACCATGCCGACAAACAGGCCGGACACCAGGATGATGATCAGCGACAGCACGCCGGTGTAATACAACTCGCGGATGATCAGCCGCGGCCGCGCGAAACTGGTCCCGGAATGCGCCAGCGTCAATCCGATGAAACGCGCCGCGTAACCGAGACGCAATACGACATCGATCGCATTGGCGCCGATGCCGCGGATGGAGGGTAAGGCTCTATGCGGCACGGCGCCCCCCAGGAGGACTTGCTTCGTGGCGTCCCCCCAGCTTCAGATCAACCGAGAAATCCCGGCTCGGATACTGGTAGGCCACCGGACCTTCCGCCTCGCCATGCACGAACTGGTAGACCAGCGGATCCTTGTTCGCGCGCATCTCTTCGGGCGTGCCATGCGCCATCATTTTCCCGTCCGACAGGTAATACACATAATCCACAACGTCCAGCGCCTCCTGCACGTCGTGCGTTACCACCAGCGACGTCGTGCCAAGCGTATCGTTCAGTTCACGCACCAGGTTGGCGATCACACCCAGCGAAATCGGGTCGAGACCGGTAAACGGTTCGTCATACATCATGATCATCGGATCCAGTGCGATCGCGCGCGCCAGCGCTACCCGGCGCGCCATGCCGCCCGAGAGTTCCGCCGGCATCAGCTTGTGCGCCCCGCGCAATCCCACCGCATGCAGTTTCATCATCACCAGATCGCGGATCATGCTTTCCGGCAATCCGGTGTGCTCGCGCATCTGGAACGCCACGTTGTCATACACCGACAGGTCGGTGAACAGCGCGCCGAACTGGAACAGCATGCCCATGCGCCGGCGCATCCGGTAAATGCCCTGCGTATCCAGCCTGCTGGTGCATTCGCCGTCGACCCAGACCTCGCCCGTGGTCGGCATCATCACGCCGCCCATCAGCCGCAGCAGCGTTGTTTTGCCGGAACCGCTGATGCCCATCAGCGCAACAACCTTGCCGCGCGGGATCGACATGTTGATGCCTGTCAATATCGGACGCTTCGCGTACGCAAAATTGACATCCTTGATTTCGATGAGGGATTCGGTGGCCACGGTGCGGCATTACTGCCGGAAACAAAGGTGCGATTCTAGCCGAGATTGGCAGTGCAACCAACCGCCGGGACGGTCTTTGACGAGGCCGCCGAACGGCATGGCGCACCGTCGCTTTTGATTCCCCGCCACAGCGGCCCGGCCTGCCGCGCAGTGTTTACCCCCGGGGTGCTTTACGCTAAGTTACGCGGCATGTCTGCTCCCGCTCTGCGCATCAGCAAGCTCACCAAATCCTACGCCAGCGCCACCGCGCTTACCGATCTGTCGCTCGAAGTCGCCGCCGGCGACTTTTTCGGACTGGTCGGCGAAAACGGCGCCGGCAAAACCACGCTGATCAAATGCGCGCTCGATTTCTGCGATGTCGGCGGCGGCAGCATCGAAATCTTCGGCACGCCGCACCGCCAGACTGCGGCACGCAGCCGCCTCGCTTTTCTGCCCGAACGGTTCACGCCGCCTTATTTTCTGTCGGGACGCGATTTTCTGCGCTATACCTGCGAACTGCATCGTCGCGACTATGACGAAACACGGGTTTGCGCCATGCTCGAAGCACTGGAACTCGCCGTCGGCGCACTCGACAAGCCGGTGCGCGCCTACTCCAAGGGCATGACCCAGAAACTGGGGCTGGCCGCCTGCCTGCTGTCGGAAAAAGATCTCTACATCCTCGATGAACCCACCAGCGGCCTCGACCCGAAAGCGAGGGCTTTGCTGAAGCAAGAACTGAAGGCTCAGCACGCCCGCGGCCGCACCGTGTTGATGACGACCCACGCGCTGCATGATGTCGCGGAAATGTGCAGCCGCATGGCAGTGATACACCGCGGGCAACTGCGTTTTGCCGGCACCCCCGCGGAGTTCATCGTGCAACATGCCGCACCGGATATGGAACGCGCGTATCTCGCGTGTATTGCCGGACACTGACGCAGCGCCTCCGGCGGGCTGGTTTCACGGGACACCGGCAATCTGGCACAATGCCTTGATATTTCAGCAACTTTTATAAAATGACCTCAACGTGACGGAACCCGTAAAACCGGAACTGCTGATCGTCGACGACGATCCCGTCATCGTGGACACGCTGAGCTATGTGCTGGGCGAGGATTTCACGGTGACCACCGCGGAATCGCGTAGCCATGCCAAGGCGCTGCTGCGCCAACGTGATGCCCCGCCGGCGCTGGCGCTGATTGACCTCGGCCTGCCGCCACGGCCACACCGGCCGGACGAAGGCTTTCAACTGATCGCCGAACTGATCGCAATCGCGCCCGCAATCAAGATCATCGTGCTTTCCGGGCAAAACGATGAATCCAACGCGCGGCACGCGCGCACGCTGGGCGCCATCGATTTTGTTTCCAAACCGGCCGACCCGGCACAGATCAAGGCGCTGCTGCGCCAGGCGCTGGAAGTCACTTCGGCGGAAACCGGCGACGCCTCAGGCCTGATCGGCAACAGCCCGCCGATGCTGAAGCTGCGCGAACAGCTGACCCAATTCGCCGACGCGCCGTTCCCGGTGCTGATCGAGGGTGAATCGGGCAGCGGCAAGGAACTGGTGGCCCAGGCCCTGCACAAACAGAGCCGCCGCGCCGGCAAACCTTTCCTGGCATTGAACTGCGCGGCAATTTCACCGACGTTGGTTGAACCAACGCTGTTCGGTTACGCCAAAGGTGCCTTCACCGGCGCCGTGACCGCGCGCGCTGGCTATTTCGAGGATGCCGTCGACTCAACTTTATTCCTCGACGAAATCGGCGAACTGCCGCTGGAGTTGCAGGCCAAATTGCTGCGCGTGCTGGAGAACGGCGAATTCCAGCGTGTCGGCGAAACGCAGAACCAGGTATCCAATGCGCGCATCATCACCGCAACCAACCGCGACCTGCGCAGTGAAGTGCGCCACAACCGGTTCCGCGCCGACCTCTATCACCGGCTGTCGGTGTTCACCATCGGCGTGCCCGCACTGCGTGAGCTTGGCGATGACAAGCAGTTGCTGCTCGATCATTTCCGGGTGTTTTACGCGGAACAGATCGGCGCGCAGCCCGTCGAACTCGACAAAGACGCCTTGCGCATGTGGCGCGATTACCCCTTCCCCGGCAATGTCCGCGAATTGCGCAACGTGGTTATCCGCCTGTGCACCAAATATGCGGGCACGCAGATCACGGCGTTGTTGCTGCAGTCCGAATTCGATCGCGAAGTTCAGGCGCCGGCAGGACTCGTCGGGATGTCGGAAGAAAGCGTGCTGCTCGATACCGCGCGCCGCCAGCTTGAAGCCGATCCTGACTTCAAGCTGGATGAAGTGCTCAAGCGCTGGGAACACGGATTCATTGAAGCCGCACTGGCGATGACCAACGGCAACCTGTCGCAAGCCGCGAAACGGCTGGGCGTCCAGCGCACCACCCTGTACAGCCGGATGCAGACCCGCAGCGATGCGGGCGAGGACAAATAAATGTATTACGAGCATTTCGGCCTGACGCAACCGCCGTTCAAGATCACCCCGAACACCGACTTCTTTTTCGGCGGCGGTAATCGCGGCCCCATCCTTGAAGCGTTGATTTACGCGATCACCCAGGGCGAAGGCATCGTCAAGGTCACCGGTGAAGTCGGCAGCGGCAAAACGATGCTGTGCAGCATGCTGCAAACCCGGCTGCCGGCAAACGTCGAAACGGTTTATCTGGCGAATCCCAGCGTTTCCCCCGGGGAAATCCTGCACGCCATTGCTTTCGAACTGCAGCTGCAGATCACGCGCGACGAAAGCCGTCTCGCCGTCATGCACCTCATCCAGGATTACCTGCTGCAGCGCCACGCCGAAGGCAAGCGCGTGGTGCTGTTCATCGAGGAATCGCAGGGCATGCCGATTCCAACGCTGGAAGAAATCCGCCTGCTGTCGAACCTTGAAACCAAATCCGACAAGCTGCTGCAGATCGTGCTGTTCGGCCAGCCCGAACTCGATGAAAACCTGCGCCAGAATCAGATCCGTCAATTGAAGGAGCGCATCACCCACAGTTTCCGGCTGGAGCCGCTGACCGGCCCGGAGACCCGCGAATACCTGATGTTCAGACTGCGCGCCGCCGGTTATCGCGGTCCCGATTTGTTCACCGACACCATTATTCGCGAAATGACCCGGATTTCCGGCGGACTGACCCGGCGCATCAACCTGATCGCGGACAAGATGCTGCTGGCGGCGTTTGCTGAAAACACCCACACGCTGCGGCAGAAGCACGTTGATGCGGCCATCCGCGACAGCGAATTCGCGCAGCAGCAATACCAGCCGGCATCGCAGTCCCGGTCGCACTGGGCCTTCGGCGCCGGCATCCTAGTGCTCGGCATGGCCACGGGTGCGGCACTTTTCGCGCTATGGGGCGGCGCGCTGCAAAACACCACTACCGCAATCACACCGGCCACCCCCGCCGCAACAAGCATTGCCCCGGCATCTGATAATTTATCTAATAAAACAAATACTTATGATAATACACCCGTAAATGTTGCGGCCATTGCACCGCCTGAAAGCGCTCCAACTACGCCCCCGGCATCGCCGCTGCAGGCCAGCGCTGCACCGGCGCCTGAAAATGCAAAACCGCCCACCGCATCGGGTACACCGGTTTCCGCCAAATTGCTGCAGGAACGTCTCACTGCAACTACCGCCTGGTTGGCTTCCACCCCCCCCCAGACTTACACCATCCAATTGCTCGGCTCACGTGACGAACAACAGCTGAACCAACATCTCAGAATTATCGCGAATACCATTGAAATAAATAATGTTTTTGTGTATCGTACCTTGGCAAAAGGGGACCCTGCGCTGACCATGACTTGGGGCACATTTGACAGCCAACGAGCAGCCCGTGAGGCAATGGCACAATTACCGGCGCACCTGAAAGCTTACAAGCCGCTGTTGCGCACAGTCCAGGGCATCAAAACCGAAGTCGCCAGCAATAATCCGTCATGACGGCGGCACATTCCCGTCACGGCACGTAAAATCACCCGTAGTCAGGGGAGTATGCAAAAAATGTCCGAACGGCAGCCTGCACGTCGACTGTCTGCCCCACCTTCAGGCACTCCCGTGTCTTGCGGCAGTATTCCGTTTGCGCTGATTTGCGTCGTCGCTGTTATGTCCGGTTGCGCACAGTATAAGTCTCAGGTTAAGCCTTCCGAAGGTCACATCGTTGCCCCGCCGGTTGCCCAGCCGGCGATCTCCGCGATACCCCAACCTGCACGAGTGCCGACGCTGGTGCCGCCGCCCTCGGCCCAGGTAAAACCGCAAACTTACAGCGTTGTCGTGCATGAGGTGCCGGTCAAGGAACTGTTGCTGGCGCTCTCCCGCGATACCAAACAGAATATCGACATCCATTCAGGTCTTACCGGCCTGGTCAGCCTGAACGCCATCAACGAAACTTTGCCGGCAATCCTGGAGCGGGTTTCAAAGCAGGTCAACCTGCGCTATCGCACCGAGGGCAACACGATCATCGTGTCCCCTGACACCGCCTACGTGAAGACTTATCGGGTCAATTACGTCAACATCACCCGTGACATGAACTCGAATATCGGTGTCTCGGGCGAAATTTCCACAGGCTCGGGTTCTGGCGGCAGCGCCGGGGGCGCTAACGCCTCCGGCTCAAGCACCTCGGTGCGCTCTTCATCCAACAACAATTTCTGGGAACAACTGCGCGACAACATCCGCGGCATCCTGAATTCGACAAGGCTGCAGGCGTTGAGTGCGGATGCCCGGGCAGAGCGACGTGAATTGATCAAACAGGAACAGGACCTTCGCGTACGCCAAATTGAAGCGGCCAGCAAAGCAGGCCAAGGTGCGCAGGGGCTTGCATCGACTCTGGTCAGTGCGGCCGGCACCAATCCGCAACAGTCGTCGCTGGTGCCCGATGATGTGGTGGTGAATGCAGTATCGGGCACGATCACGATCAACGCTACCGACCTGCAGCATCAACTGATCCAAAAACACCTGGACAGCGTCACCTCGGCGATACAACGTCAGGTGCTAATTGAAGCGACGATCGTCGAAGTCGTCCTCGCGGACGCTTTTCAGGCCGGTATCGACTGGAGCCGGCTGCCGATCAGCGGCGGCCTTTCCATTACCCAAGCGTTGCTGGGAGGGTTTACCGCTGCAGCAACGGGCGCAGGCGCCTCCCCGGGCAACGCGCTGACCATCGCATACACCAACCCGACGACGAATCTGGGCAACATCAGCGGCACGATAAAACTGTTGGAAGAATTCGGCAGTTCGCGCGTGCTGTCCAGTCCAAAGCTGATGGCGATGAACAACCAGACCGCGCTACTCAAGGTCGTCGATAATCTGGTTTACTTTGAAATCAAAGCGGATACCACAACGACGTCAACCGGCCCTTCGCAAACCACCTTTAACACCACCGCAAAAAGCGTTTCCGTCGGGGTAGTCATGGGCGTTACGCCTCAGATCAACGAGGACGGCCGTGTGCTGCTCAACGTGCGCCCGACCATCACTCGTCTCAACACCAGCCAGCCGTTTGTCAACGACCCCAATCCAAGCCTTTGCGACGTAACGCGAACCAACTGCATCGCCAATCCGGTACCGCAGATACAGGTTCGCGAAATGGAATCCGTGCTGCAGATTGTCAGCGGACAGACTGTAATTTTAGGCGGACTGATGCAGGACAACGTTAGTGCTTCGCGCGAGCAGCTTCCAGGCGCTGATAATCTGGGTACACTGGGCGACTTGTTCCGTTTCCGCAACCAAGGCGCGCGAAAAAGTGAGCTGGTTATATTCCTGCGGCCTACCGTGGTATCAAACCCCACGCTGGAAAGCGACGAGCTGAAATTTTTCCAACGTTTCCTGCCGACCGCCGAGTCCGCTGCGACGACCAAGCCCGCCGCTAAATGAGCCTGCTGATGAAGGCCTTGGAAAAGGCCGCCAAGGACCGGAACGAGACGGGGCAGCCCTCTCCCTCGCCGGAAGCGACCGCGCCAGCAGCGAAAGCCCCGCCCGGTACGTCGCCGATTCCTCGTGCGCCCATAACTGGCGCATCATCAAAAATGGAACTGTCCCTGGAACCGTTGACGTCGGATAATCCGCCTGAAACTGTGCGCACGCCGGTGTCCGCGGCCTCATCCGCCAAATCCTCCCCCGTTACCAAAACAGGTGAACAACAAGCGCGGGCGGCAGCGGTTTTACAAGCCACTGCCAGCACACCGCCACCGGCTGCAGCTGCACGACGTCTCAAGCCCGTCGTGGCCTTCGGCATCCTGGCCGGAATCGCGGTGATTGCTTTCGGAATTTACGTGTATTTGCAGATTACCAATCCCGGGCTGTTCATCCGTCAACCCCCGCCATCCGCGAAACCACCGTTGGCACAGGCCCCTGCCGTGCAACCGCCTATTGCCATCAGCACGCTTGTTGCACCTGCGGAACCCGCACGCCCCACGGTGGCCGCAACCCCGAATACTGCCGTCGTGGTGCAGGCTGCGCCCCCGACGCCTGCAGCAACCCAGGGGCGTACTGAGGCGCCGCGCGACAGCATCAAAGTCAGTTCCGGGACCGCCGAGCCGCAACTGGACCCGCGACTGAACGATGCATACACCGCGCTGCAGTCGGGCAAGCTGGATGCCGCACGCCAACTCTACGGTGATGTCGCGCGCAGCGACCCGAAAAATATCCAGGCCCTGCTCGGTTCTGCAGCAGTCGCCATGCAGCAGAGTGGCGCTGATGAAGCGAGCCGGCTGTATTTCCGCGTGCTCGACATGGAGCCGCGAAACACTTATGCCCAGGCCGGCATCGTCGCGTTAATGGGGCGGGCTGATCCTTCTGCCGCCGAAGCCAAACTCAAACAGCTGATTGCACGCGAACCGCTGGCCTCGCTGCACTTTACGCTGGGCAACCTCTACGGCGATCAATCGCGCTGGGCTGAAGCGCAACAATCCTACTTCCAGGCACACCACCTGGAACCGGGCAACCCCGACTATGCCTATAACCTGGCTGTCGGCCTTGAACATGTCGGCCAGACCAGGCTGGCGGCCGGCTTCTACCGGCGCGCGGTCGAATTGGCGCAAGCGCGCGGCCGTGCCGGCTTCAACGTGATTCAGGCACAAGACCGCATCCGCCAACTCGCCACGCTGCCGGAATAAACGGCCGGGCAACCGCGATGTCTGAACAACGAAAGAAACTTCGGCTGGGCGAGCTGCTGGTTCAGCAGGGGCTGATCACCAAGGATCAGCTGGCCATCGTCCTTGCCGAACAGCGCAACAGCAACGTCCCCATCGGCCGTTTGCTGGTGCGCCTCGGTTTCGTCACCGAAACAGCGATCCGCGACATCATGGCACGGACCGTCGGTCAGGAATCGATCGACCTGGCCCAGGTCGTCGCGGATCCCGAAGCATTGAGTCTGGTGCCGGAGGAATTCGCCCGCCGCAACCATCTGCTGCCGATCGCCTTTGATCCGACAGACCATGTACTGACCATTGCCACCACCGAGATTTTCAACGTCGTAGCGCTGGATCAGTTGCGCGCGATGCTCGGCCCGCAGGTGGAATTAAAAACCCAGCTCGCCGCGGAAGCACAGCTCGGCGACTACATTGATCAGTTCTACGGGCACGAACTCTCGGTCGACGGCATCCTGACCGAGATCGAAACCGGCGAGATCGATTACGACAGTCTGCAGGCCGGTGGTGACGAGTACACGCAGCCGATGGTACGGCTGGTCAATGCGATCCTGGTCGACGCCGTCAAACGCGGCGCCTCCGATATTCATTTCGAACCGGAATATGCGTTCCTGCGCATCCGTTACCGCATTGACGGCGTGCTTGAAACCGTGCGCAGCCTGCACAAGACCTACATGCCGGGCATCACCGTGCGCCTGAAAGTAGTCAGCGAAATGAACATCGCCGAAACGCGGGCACCGCAGGACGGCCGAATGTCGCTGACGCTGAACGGCCGACCTGTGGATTTCCGTGTTTCGACCCAGCCGATAATCTACGGCGAAAACATCGTGCTGCGCGTGCTCGACCGTGAAAAGTCCATCGTCAATCTCGACCGCATGAACCTGTCGAATGAAACGATGCACAAGCTTGAAGTCATGCTGGCGCGTCCCGAAGGCATTCTGGTGGTAACGGGACCGACTGGCAGCGGCAAGACCACCACGCTGTATTCACTGCTCGCGCAGGTCAATGACGAGACTGTCAACATCATGACGCTCGAGGACCCGGTCGAATATCCACTGACGTTGATGCGCCAGACCTCGGTCAACGAAGTGGCGCGCATGGATTTCGCCAACGGCATCCGCTCGATCATGCGCCAGGACCCGGACATCATTCTGGTCGGCGAGGTGCGGGACAAGGAAACCGCGGAGATGGCCTTCCGCGCCGCGATGACCGGCCATCAGGTGTTCACCACGCTGCATACCAACTCCGCGCTTGGCGCATTTCCGCGCCTGCTCGACATCGGTATCCAGCCCGACATCATGGCCGGCAACATCATCGGCATCATCGCCCAGCGTCTGGTGCGCATGCTGTGCTCTCATTGCAAGGAAGCCTACGCGCCTTCGCAGGAAGAGCGCATGCTTCTCGGAAACGCTGCTGATTCCGTATCATTTCTGTATCGTCCGGTCGGCTGCAAAAGCTGCGGTAACAAGGGTTATCGCGGTCGCACGCCGATCATGGAATTACTGGTCATGGACGGCGACATCGATGAACTGGTTGCCCGCCGCGCCACAGCCAAGGAACTGCGTGCCGAAGCCGTGCTGAAAGGGTTCCGCTCGCTCGCAGAAGAAGGCATCACCCGCGCACTTGACGGCATCACCAGCCTGGCTGAGGTCGCGCGCACGGTGGATCTGACCGGTCGCCTGCGGCAATGAGGACGCCGCGCGGCGTACCGGCTGACTGATGCCCGCCTTCGAATACAAAGCCATCGACAAGACCGGCCAGCCGGCACGCGGCGGGCTTGATGCGGTCAACGAGGTCGATCTGGAACTGCGGCTGCGCCGCATGGGACTGGATCTGATTACCTGCAAGCAGGTCGATCGAAGAACAAAATCAATTGGTGCCGGCGGCGCGATCACGCGCCAGGACCTGATCAATTTCTGCTTCGACATGGAGCAGATGGTACGTTCAGGCATCCCGATTCTTGACGGACTGCGCGACATGCGCGACTCCATCGACTCGCCGCGATTCCGCGAGGTGCTGACGGTGATGACCGAGGACATGGAGGGCGGCAACGTGCTGTCGCAGTGCATGTCCACGCATCCCGATGTTTTCGACCGCGTATTCATCAGCCTGATCCGTGCCGGCGAGCAGTCGGGGCAGCTGCCGGAGGTATTCAAGAATCTGGCTGAAACCATACGCTGGCAAGACGAACTGCTGTCGCAAACGCGGCGTCTGCTGATGTATCCGATGTTTACGCTGGTTGTTGTCCTCGGGGTGATGGCGGCGCTGCTGGTTTTTCTGGTGCCGCAGATTGCCGGTCTGTTCAAATCGATGGGCATGGCATTGCCGATGCAAACCAAACTGCTCCTCGCGGTATCGGAATTTACGAAGAACTACTGGCTGCCGGTATTGCTGCTGCCAACTTCAGCCGTTGTCGGCGTGTTGGTTGTGGTCAAACGCTCCCCCAAGGCGGCTTATCTGTGGGATCACGCCAAGCTGCGCATCCCGGTGATCGGACCCATCATCCAGAAAATCATCATGTCCCGTTTTACCAACACTTTCGGCCTGATGTACCGGTCCGGTATTACCGTGCTCGACGCGATCCGCATCACCGAGGAAGTGGTTGGCAACCGGGTGGTCGCCGACGGCCTGAATCGTGCCGTGCAGCAGGTGGCTTCCGGCGAAGGCCTCACCGACGCATTCAACAACCTCGGTCTGTTCCCGCCGCTGGTCATCCGCATGCTGCGCGTCGGCGAAAGCACCGGCGCGCTCGACACGGCACTCGCCAATGTGACTTATTTCTACAATCGTGACGTCAAGGATGCCGTGGACAAGGGCATGAAAATGCTGGGCCCGGCGCTGACTCTGATACTGGGCGGCATGATCGCTTTCGTGATCTGGGCGGTGCTGGGCCCCGTCTATGATATTCTCGGCAAAATGAAATTCTAGGCGCGCGCCCCGCCTCCCGACCGCGAATTATTCCAATCATGGCCGCCAAGCTTCTCATCTACATTTCCGCAGCGGGCGCAGTCGTATCACGCGCCGGTGGTCGCCTTAAAGGCGATATCCAGCGCTTTGCCAACGATGCTTCGGGCATTGAAGCCTTCAGGAGTTACGCGGCCGCTAACAGTTCTGCACCGGCATTTCTGCTGGTCGATGCGATCGAAGAAGATTATCGCTTCGAAACCCTGCCCCATGCCTCAGGTTCCGATCGCGACCAGATGGTCGAACGCAAGCTGCGCCAGCATTATCGCAGTTCGCCGTTCAGTTCAGCGCAACTGGTGGGAAGAGACAGCACCAAACGCCGTGATGACCGCTTCCTGTTCTGCGCGCTCACTAACCCCGACCTGATTGCGCCGTGGCTGGATGCACTGACTGCCGCCAACCATGCTGTAGCCGGCGTTTATCTGTTGCCGATTGTCATGCCCCAGCTGGTGACGGCCCTGGAGCCGAAAACGGTCAATCTGCTGACCGTGGGAACCATGGACACCGGTATCCGCCTCGCTTTTTTCCGCGAAGGCGCATTCCGGCTGAGCCGCCTGAGTCGCGCTGACACCACCCTGGCAGGGCTGCCGCGCGCGATATTCGACGAAGTCAGCAATACCCGGCTGTATCTGCATGCACTTCGCGCAGCGACCCTGGATGAGCCGGTTACCCTGCTGCTGATCGATCACGCCAACCAACTTGAACCGGCAGCGCAGCTCATTCAGTCAGAAAGCCCCGGTTTTACCTGCCGCCGCATCGATAGCGCCGAACTCTCACGCCAGCTCAAGCTTTCCCGCGAACAGATCGAAAGTACGCCCGAAAGCATTTACCTGCAACTGCTCGCATCAAAGTTGCCGGACAGCAATCTTGCTGCACCCGCAATCACCGCCGGTTACCGCCGGCTCCGCACCAGGCAGCAAGTGTTTGCCTCAAGCGTGGCCATTGGCTTGATTGGAGCCTGCTGGGTCGGGTTCAATCTCTGGCAACAATATTCTTTCGACTCGGAACGCGAAGACATCGTCCGCCAGACCGCCAGGGTCAACGCCGAATATGAAGCCGTTACACGGCAATTTCCCTCAGCACCAACGTCAGCAGAAAATCTGAAGCGAACCACCGAACTTGCAGAAAAGCTGCGTACGGCAGGCCAAACGCCCGCGCCCTTCTACGCATTGCTGTCACGCGCATTGACGCCTGATCCCGACCTCGTGCCCACGGAAATCACCTGGCAACATTCTGCCAATGAGATTTCAGGGACCGACAGGGGAACCCAGGCCCCCGCCGGGCAGCCGGTTCAGCCTGCGGCACCACTACCCACACCGATTCCGGGTGCAGAAAAGCGCAAGGTGAGCGGTCTGATCGCCGGCGAACTGCGCAACTTCCGGGGCGATTTCCGCGACGCCATCAACCGCATCAACCGGTTGGCCGAGCGTCTCCGCGCCGATCCTGCGGTCGAAGTAGTACGGGTCACTCAATTGCCGCTGAACGTCAATCCCGGGCTCGCACTCTCGGGAAGCACGTCAGAAACCCCTGCGCAGGGCGGTTCAACCGAATTCCGTTTGATCATCGTCATGAAGTCATCGCCATGAACAGCGAAGAACTCAAGGCATTGCGCACCCCGCTGATCGTATTGCTCGTCGTGATCGCCATGGTCGCGGCAGCCGTGTATTACACCGACCTGCTCGCCAAACAGTCCGCGGCCGCGCTGGCACGGCAAAAAGGTGAATTTCAGACCGCACAATCGCGCATGCGCCAGTCCGGCGATGAAAAAAACACCATCGTGCAATTCGTCGACAAATATCGTGACCTGGAAAAATCCGGCTTCGCCGGTGAAGAGCAGCGCATCAACTGGCTGGATGCCCTGCGCAATGCCAACACCCGCGCCGAACTGTTCGGGGTGAATTATCAGATCGGCATCCAGCATCCCTATCCCTACGCCGCCGAGTTTGACCCCGGAACCATATCGCTGCAGGAGTCGATCATGGAACTGGACTTGCGGCTGCTGCACGAAGGCGATCTGCTGCGTTTCGTGAACGAGTTGCGCGCGCAGCAGGTAGGGCTGTTTCACATCAGGGACTGCACGCTGATACGCACTGACCGTTCCGACACTTTGCGCAACCAGCCCTATCTCAATGCCAAATGCGATCTTGCGTGGATCACTGCCCGGCCGGGCACCAGCGCTCCGGGAGTCAAACGATGAGAACACTGCTTACGCTGGCGCTGGTGTTACCAATCCACACCCATGCAGCGGAGTCCGTTACCGTGGGGCGGCTGTTTTTCACACCCGAACAACGCGCCCAGCTGGATACTCTGCGAATCAAGAAAGTAGTGGCCACACAAACCAAGGACGAACCGGCCCCGGAAGTCGTCACCTACAACGGCATTGTCCGTCGCAGCGACGGCAAGGCAACGGTATGGGTCAACAACAAGGCGATGACCGAAGGCGAATTAAGTACCGCCGAGTCCGTCTCCGGCCGAATCAGCCGCGACGGGCAGATATTGTTGGGCAGCCCCGCGTCTGGCGCCGGAAAAATGCAACTCAAAGTAGGGCAAAGTGCCGAACTGCTTTCCGGACGTGTCGGCGAATCCTATTCAGTATTGCAAAATACCCAGGCCCCGCCCGACAAACCCAAACCTGAAAATAAACCAGCGTCGACCGCTGCCGCAGTTCAGCCAAGTAACGCTGCAAGTCGTGGAACACCGGGCCTTCGAGACAGCGCCACGACGCCTCCAGACCAGGCGCCGGTACAACGGCCCTGAGGCATCCGCATGTCCAAACGGACAGCAGTCGAGCCGAAACCTGCGTCGCCAAAACGACAGCGTGGCGCGGCCTTTCTGATTCTGGTACTGATGATCGGCATCGCCGTATCAGCCATGATCCTCAGTGCCAGCGCCACCAACAGCGACAAACTGGCGGCAGCCGAAAAAACCGCGCAGGCGCTGGCAACTGCGCGCGAAGCGCTGATGGCTTTTGCGGTCAGCGTAATAGATTCCGCACGACCCGGCGATCTGCCCTGTCCGGCCACCAGTTATACAACAGGCACCGCAGCCTCATCCTGCAACTCGTTAGCCACGCGTATCGGCTACCTGCCCTGGAATACGCTGGGGCTGCCCGACCTTCGTGACGGCACCGGTGCACCATTGCTGTATGCCGTATCCAATGGATTCAAAAACAGCACGCGAACGGGAACCCTGAATTCCGATACCAGCGGGGATTTCACCGTAAACAGTGATACCGGCGTTATTGCCATCGTATTCGCCCCGGGCACGCCGATCGGCACCCAGGACCGCAATGCCGGCACATTCAGCGCCGCAAACTTCCTTGAACTCAGCAACGCCAACGGGGATACGGCTTTCGTAAACTCCGCCGAATCCAGCACCATCAACGATCGCCTGATCTGGATTACCCCTAGCGCCTTTTTCCCTGCCATCGAAATGCGTGCGATGCGCGTTGCGCGAGAACGCCTGCTGCATTACTTTTCGGTGGCCGGACGCTTCCCGATGTCCAACGCATACCTGAACGACTATAGCTGCTGGACCTACGGCGGCCGTTTACCTTATCCAGTATCGGGGAACCCCTGCCTGCCTTCCGGCAACGGCGTCTCGGCGGCGCAATGGACCATGGGCTGGCCTTCCTGGTTCTTCGGCAACTACTGGGATTACGTCCTCCATTACGCAGTGGCAGAACGCTGCACCACCAATCCCGGAACCATCTGCGGCGGCAGCGGCAACTACCTGCGCGTGAACGGCACCGACGGCACCCGGGCATTATTGATCCGGCAGGGCGCTGCCAATGGCCAGAGCCGTCCATGTTCGACGGTGACCCAGTGCATCGATGATACCGAAAACAATGACAGTGACCGCGATTACATCACTCCGGTTGCCGGCAACGACAAACTCACCATCATCTCCCCCTGAACATGCGCGATCGACAATCAGGCTTTTCATTCATCGAACTTGCGGTCGCAATGTTCATTATGACGTTGCTGATCGGCAGCATCCTCGTGCCGCTCGCATCACAAGTCGAGCAGCGGCAGAACTCGACAACGCAGAAGATTCTTGAAGACGCGCGGGACGCCATGCTGGGGTTTGCCATCATCAACGGTTATTTACCCTGCCCCGATACCGACGGCGACGGTCTTGAAAACATCAGCGGCAGCAATTGCGCAACGATTTCCAGCAACATTGCACATGGCTCGTTGCCATGGCAAACGCTGGGGCTATCGGCTGCGGATGCCTGGGGCAATCGCATCACGTATGCGATTCGCGAAGAATATGCCCGCCGAACCATGTTCTCGCTGACGACAGCTGTTGCCAATCTGCGCGTATGTACAACATCAGCATGTGCTTCCGCGCTGACCTCCAGCGCAGTAGCAGTTCTGATATCGCACGGCAAAAACGGCTATGGCGGCACCAACAGCTCGAGCGGCACTGCCTATGTCGCTCCGTCCAGTAATGATGAACTCGAGAACACCGACGCGGATCGGGATTTCGTCAGCCATGTCGCCTCGTCCCTGGATTCTGCAGCAGGGGAATTCGATGACATCGTGGTATGGATGCCGCTATTTACGTTGTTCAATAAAATGGTGACGGCGGGAAAACTGCCTTAACGCCCTCATCGCAGTTCAAAACAGACCTTTCCTGCGCGGTTATCGACCAGATCCAGCACATAACCGGACTGCCTTGCAAAACCAGCTGCCTGGTAAAGACCGACCCCAAGCCCGCTTTCCGAGGATACCGGCCCCCGGAACAGATCTTCATTGATCGCCTCAGGCACCATTGATCCATCATCGCAAACACGCAATTGCGGACCGGGGATCAGCGTAACGTTGACTTGTTTGGCATCGCCGCGGGAAATCTTGTACAACGCGTTTTCAATCAGCGTGTCGGCTACGCTGTCGAACAATTCCGCAGGCAATCGCGCATTGTCTGGCATCAACGCATTTTCAAATGCAACAGCACGCCCCGCATACCGGGACTGTATGCCGCGCCACCACAAAGCCGCATCCACTTCGCTAATCGCCGACGCTTCCGGCGACTTCAGTTTCTCCAGGGTCGCACCGAGCCGTTGCGTGATGTGCGGGAGCTGACGCTGCACCAGAGAACGGAACGCCGTGTCATCGGCGCCGCGCATTTCGGCAGCAGCGCAAATCGAACGCAAGGATTGCAACAGATTCTTGACGTCATGGGTCAACCGGGCCCCGGTTTCATAGATGGCCTGCGTATAAGCGGATTGCTGCCGCTGCTGTTCACGGCGCTGCGCCTCATAAAAATGCCCGACAATCTGCATCAGCAGGTTCTGATGCAGCAGGATCGCCGGGGACAACGGCCGCGAAACATACATCGTCACCTGCAATACGCCGGTCTCGTATTTTTCGTTTTTACCTACCCGTTTGCCGACCTCACCAGAGGACGCAGCCGTTACCCAGGAATAACCGTTGATCCATGGCAGGTCGAGCATGTCCGTCAGCGCGTCGCGCAGGAAATGCTCAGGCCGCAGCTCCGTTTCTGCAAGTTCGGCCAGCCGCCGCATACGGCGTTCAAAGGGCAGGCCCAGACCCAGAAGATATCGCGACAGCAGCGTGCCGATGCCGCTGAATCCTGCGCGCGGATCCCACAGCCATGACAATCCCAGCAATACCACGGAAATGACCATCAAGGCCTCGGTAATGCCCAGCAGGTACTGGCCATGCGAATCTTGTTGGTGATGAATGACAAAGCTGCCGAGCGCCAGCACCACCACCAGCAGAAACAGCATTACCGTGTAAAACAAGTCGATGATCACGGGGGCCCCGCGCAACCGCTCGCCCCCCGGGATGGCCAGAATCACCACGAGCAATAACGGCATGCCATAGCGCACAAAAACCACGACCTGTTTTGCCACCGTATCGTCGATAAACAATTGCGGCAAAACCCACATCAGCAGCATCGCCACCAGATAAACCGCGGCAAGAATTGCGGCCATGCGCTCGCCCCGCGCCACTGTGCCCGGCACTCCGCCGCCGATCAGGCCGAACAGCGCCGCAATCCAGGCGGCAATTAGCCACCAATTGCTGACAAAGGCGAAAATGGTGCCCAGACCCACCACCACGAGCGCATGGACCAAAGGTATCCGCCGCTCGCCGCGCCATACCGGCTGCCAGATCAGGAACAGTCCGAAATGCGCCATTAACAACCCACGCTTCAGCCATTCGTCACCCTCAATAACAATGCCCCCATGCAAGGTCAGCAGCGCTACCGCGAGAAGAATGTTCTGATGCCGCGCGTTGCCCCAGGCAGCGATGCGCAATGCGAAAGGCCGTTCCCCGGTATTGATCGAATCGTTGGTCATTGCGATTGGCTATACTCTCGCTACAGTTGAAAACCGGTTACCGTCTTGCACATCACCACCATCGGCAAATACACGGCGCTCGAAGCACTGCGCACCCGGGTTCCCGGGACCGCTCTGCTAACCCTGGCGCTGCTGCTCTGCGCCAGCCTGTTCATCCGCGAAATCGCAATTACTGAAGCGGCGCGTTTCCAGACCGGCTTTTATGCAGCGGCGGCGCGCCTGGCTGCAGTGTTTCTCACCAGCGTCTACGTATTGTCCAGCATAACCCGGGAATTCAATGACAAGGGGCTGGACGTCGTACTCGCCCTGGACGTGCCGCGCACGCATTATATCTGCGGCAAGCTGGCCGGCTTTATTGCCGCAGCCCTGTTGATTGCCCTCATTGTTGCCTTGCCGTTGTGGGTGCTGGCGCCCGCTGCTGCGGCCCTGTCCTGGACGGCCTCACTGATGGTCGAACTGGCGCTGGTGACGGCCCTGTCGCTGTTCTGTGTCGTCACCTTCAGCCAGCTGTTGCCGGCGGCCGGGTTTGTCGCGGCGTTTTACCTGCTGGCACGCAGCATCAGCTCAATGCGGCTGATCGGCGCTCACCCAATCGCCGGTGAAGGCACGCTGTCGCAGCAGATCACCGCGACACTGGTTGAAGGCCTGGGCTATCTGCTGCCTGCACTGGACCAGTGGACCGCCACGTCCTGGCTGGTGGATACTGCGCCGGAGCCGGCACAGCTGCTCGGCATTTTGCTGCAAGGCCTGGTCTACCTTGCGCTCCTCACTACTGCAGCCCTGTTCGATTTCCACCGCCGGAGCCTGTAATGCGCACGCAGTTCCGGGAGGGTGAAGAACGCTCATTGCGTGCCGTACCGGCGGCGGTGCCGCTGCTGCTTGCCGCCGCTCTAATACTGCAAATTTACGCGCACGGGCGACAGGCGCCACCACTTGCCCGCGCCGAAGCGCTGTCGGCGGCACCCGCCGCAGGGATATTGCGCGCAGCGAGTTTCGGCGAACCCATCGTGGCTTCGCAGTTGTCATTACTGCACCTGCAGGCCTTTGATAACCAGCCCGGTATCAGCATCCCGTTCAAAGCACTTGATTACGACCGGGTGATGAGCTGGCTGGATATGGCGTTGCAGCTCGATCCGCGCAGCGGTTATCCGTTGATGATGGCTTCACAGCTTTACGGGCAGGTGTCTGACGAAACCCGGCAGCGCAAGATGTGCGAATTTGTCCATGCCCGGTTTCTTGAGGCGCCGGATCTGCGTTGGCGATGGCTGGCGCACTGCGCCATCATGGCCAAACACCGGCTGCAGGACCGGCCGCTGTCACTCCGTTACGCCACCGACATCTCCCGCCACGCCGGCGCCGCCTCCGGGTGGGCGCGCCAGATGCGGATTTTCATCCTTGAGGATATGGGTGAAACCAGCAGCGCCAAGGTGCTTCTCGGCGGCCTGCTTGCAACAGGCGAGGTTACCGACCCGAGCGAACTGCATTTTCTGACCGAAAGGCTGCAAGCCCTCGAGAAGGCGGAAAAGAACTGAGGTACGTCGAAAAATCGACAATGACAGTTAGGTACTCGACGGGCGGGGCGGAGTACTTCCAAGTATGTAAATAGTCACTAACAATTCTTAAAAACACTCTAAAATTTTTTTCTTTAAAAACAAATAGATACATAATTAATTCATCTTAGATCACGTCCTCGCCTCAGGCTTGCTTCTAATCGAAACCAAGAATCAGGGTTATATCGTGGTACGAACTTTGCATAAATGTTCTCCGTCAATTCCCGCCTTCCGGCGGTTAGGAGAAAAAAATGCAGCGCCAACAGGGCTTTACCCTCATTGAAATCGCCATCGTACTGGTCATTATTGGCCTGTTGCTAGGTGGTGTATTAAAAGGCCAGGAACTGATCACCAGTGCTCGCGTCCGCAATATGATTTCGACGCAGGATGGGGTCAAAGCCGCTTATTTCGGTTTCCTCGACCGCTTTCGCGCGCTGCCCGGCGATTACACCGCAGCGACCACCAACATTACCGGGGTTGCCGCTACCAACAACGGTAACGGCAACGGTCGTGTCGAATCTGGTTTGACTGCCACGGGAACTACCGTCGCGGAAGAACACATCTTGGTCTGGGAGCATCTGTCCAAGGCCGGCTTCATCAATGGCACCTATACCTACGCTGCCACTGCGTCGGCTACCACCAACCCGACCAACCCATATGGCATTTATATGCAACTCATTTACGATGGCGCCTATGGTGGCACTCCTCCTTCAGCATTGCGCCATAATTTAAAGACAGGTTCACAAGTTCCCGTCGAGATCATTGTCGAAGTGGATCGCAAAATCGATGATGGCAAACCGAATACCGGTGGTTTCCAAATCTCGGCATACGCAGGGAATGGCGGCGCAGTAACACAGACCGGTGCCACCGGTTGTGCCAGTGGCACTGCAGCAGCGGACACATGGAATGCGACCAACGGCAATACCAACTGCGGAGGCGCAAGTCTGTTTTAGACTAACTTGCGGTTTCAACATCGACACTAAAAAAGCCCGCTTCACGCGGGCTTTTTTATTGCCGGTGATTGACCTGCTGGCGATCAGCCCTGCAGCAATCTGATTTCCGCGGCGGCCACACCAGCCTCCGTACCCAGCAGCACAAGCACATCGCCCTCTTCCACGCGCATTTCGGGCGAGGGCGCGACGGTTCTGACATTGCGCCGGCGGATCGCCGTCACTTCGACATCAGACTTCTCCAGGTCGAGTTCCTGCATGCTTTTGCCGATCGACTTCGCCCCCGCCGTCACCAGCACCGAATGCAGCCGCGGCTGCAGCGCCTGATCCTCGCCTTCAGCGGCATCGGTCATGCCGCGGTAGAAACCGCGGAACAACTCATAGCGGCTTTCACGCGTCTCCCTGATCCGGCGCAACACCCGGGTCAGCGGAACACCGACCAGCATCAGCGTGCTTGAAGCCAGCATCAGGCTGGCCTCCATCAGGTCTGCCACCACCTCAGCCGCCCCGGCGTTGCGCAGTTTCTCGACGTCGCTGTCGTCAATGGTACGCACGATAACCGGCAAACCGGGCCTGGCCTCCTGCACATGGGCCAGAATGCGCAGGGCGGATGCCGTATCGGCATAAGTCACAATGACGACCCGCGCGCGGGCCAGACCCGCGGCCAGCAGCACTTCACGACGCGCCGCATCGCCGAACACCACGCGCTCGCCGGCGGCGGTCGCATCACCAATCCGCTGCGGATCGTTGTCGAGCGCAATGAACGGCACCCCTTCCTGGTCCAGAAACCGCGCAAGGTTCTGCCCGCTGCGGCCGTAACCGCAGATCAGCACATGTTCATCAGCGGTCATCGACTGCACGGCGATGTTATGCAGCTGCATCGCGCGGCTCATCCATTCGCTTGCGCTCCAGCGACGCACGATGGCTTCACTGCGCTCAATCACAAAAGGGGCGATGACCATCGACAGCACCATCACCGCCAGCACCGGCTGGAGGATGTCCGGCGCAACAAGACCGCTGCCGCTGGCATGGGCAAGCATGACAAAGCCGAATTCGCCACAGGCCCCCAGCGCAAGTCCGGCGCGCATTGCGACGCCGCTTGAAGCACCGAACAACCGGCTTAACCCGAAAATCAGCATGGTTTTTGCAATCACCAGTGTCACCAGCAGCACGCTGACCCAGGCATTTTCAACAACGATGCTGACATCGAGCAGCATGCCGATCGTCACAAAAAACAATCCCAGCAGGACGTCGCGAAACGGCTTGATGTCTTCTTCAACCTGGTAACGGTATTCGGTCTCTGAAATCAGCACTCCGGCGACAAATGCGCCCAGGGCAAGGGACAACCCCGCCATTTCAGTGATATAGGCGATACCCAGCGTGATCAGCAGCACATTGAGTACAAAAAGCTCGGATGATTTCTGCCGGGCAACCACATGAAACCATGCCCGCATCAGGCGTTGCCCGAAAAACAGCAACAATGTCAGCACTACAGCGGCCTTGAGCAGCGCATAACCGACGGTCGCTACAAAATCCTCGGCCGGCGCGCCCAGTGCCGGAATCAGAATCAGCAGCGGCACCACGGCCAGGTCCTGAAACAACAGAATGCCGATAATTTGCCTGCCGTGCGGAGAATTGAGCTCAAAACGTTCGGCAAGCAACTTGGCCAGTATTGCCGTAGACGACATTGCCAAAGCGCCGCCGAGCACCAGTCCGGTACGCCACGAAGCACCAATCGCCATCGCGACTCCCAGCACCAGCAGCAGGGTGATGAGGACTTGCGCCGCGCCCAGACCAAACACGATGCGGCGCATGGTCATCAGGCGGGACAGGCTGAACTCCAGCCCGATGCTGAACATCAGGAAAACCACGCCGATTTCAGCAAGACTGCGCACCTCGTCCGTGGTGGTGATCCAGCCCAGCGCATGCGGCCCGATGACGACGCCGACAATCAGGTATCCCAGCAGCGGCGGCAGCCGCAACGAGCGAAATACCACCACCACCAGCACGGCGGCCGCGAGCAGTACGAGCACGGGTTGCAGAGTATTGTGCATGGCCGGATCAGCAGGGGGAACCTTCCGAATATTGCCTTTTCTTCAATGAATTGCAAGCACATAAGGGCAAATGCGCAGCAGGGAGTTTGTTAGGGGTTTGTTATAATTTGAACCATGACTTCCCCCGGTGAGATCACCGCCGCCAGTTCCGCAATCACAGCGGCGAGAGAAGTGCTCGCCATCGAGGCGCAGGCGATCACCGATCTCCTCGGCCACCTCGACGCGCGATTCGAGCAGGCGATCCGCATCCTCCTGCAATGCCGCGGACGTGTTGTGGTCAGCGGCATCGGCAAATCGGGCCATATCGCCCGAAAAATAGCGGCCACCTTTGCCAGCACCGGAACACCGGCATTCTTCGTGCACCCGGCGGAAGCCAGCCACGGCGATCTCGGCATGGTCACCCGCGATGACGTATTTGTCGCCCTTTCAAACTCGGGCGAAACCGGCGAGTTGCTGATCATTATCCCGGTGCTCAAACGCCAGGGTGCCAAACTGGTTGCGTTGACCGGCAATCCGGATTCGACACTCGGCCGCGAAGCCGATGTGCACCTCTACGCCGGCGCACGCCAGGAAGCATGTCCGCTCAATCTCGCGCCGACGGCCAGCACTACTGCAGCGTTGGCGCTCGGTGATGCCATTGCGGTGGCGCTGATGCGCGCGCGCGGGTTCACCCAGGACGAATTTGCGCGGTCACATCCGGGCGGCACGCTGGGCCGCAAGCTGCTGACCATGGTGCGCGATGTCATGCGCTCCGGCGCTGACGCTCCCCGCGTTACCGAGTCTTCGACACTCGCCGACGCGTTGCTTGAAATGTCGCGCGGCCGCATGGGCATGACTGCCGTGGTCGATCAGGTGCAGGCGGTCAAGGGTATTTTTACCGACGGCGATTTGCGCCGCGCCATCAGCAAGGGGCTCGATCTGCGCAAGACCCCGATTCACGACATCATGTCGGCTAATCCGCGCACCATCGGACCCGAGCGGCTTGCGGCGGAAGCCGTCGAGATCATGGAACGCAGCAAAGTTACGCAGTTGCTGGTCGTCGATGAAAGCGGGCGCCTGGTCGGCGCACTGAATATCCACGATCTGTTCCGCAACAAAGTGGTCTGACCCCCCACTGATGATTCCAAAAGCGCGTACGGTTCGCATCGCCATTTTCGATGTCGATGGCGTGTTGTCCGACGGCGGACTGCATTACGCTGAAGCCGGGGATGCGATGAAAACCTTCGACGTGCGCGACGGCATGGGCATGAAGTTGCTGCAGGAAGCCGGTATCGAATTGGCCATTATCACCAGCCGCCGCGCGGGCAGCGTCCGGGAACGCGCCGCAGATCTCGGCATCCGCTACATCCAGCAGGGCGTTGCTGACAAATATTCAGCCTTCGAAGCGCTGCTGACCGAACTGGGGCTGACGCCGGCTCAGGCGGCATTCCTCGGCGACGACCTGGTTGATCTGCCGGTACTCAAACGCTGCGGCTTCGCGGTGACGGTTGCCGATGCGCCGGCCGTGCTCAAACGCCACGCCGATTACGTCACCCGGACCAGCGGCGGCCGTGGTGCCGCGCGCGAATTCTGCGAAGTGATTCTGCACAATCAGGGCAAGCTGGCGGCTCGGACCGCACGCTTTCTCGGTGCTGGCTAAGGGCCTGAGGAAATACCCGCGATGAACCGGCTCTCCCAGATCTTCCCGTTACTGCTGCTGGCGGTGCTCGCTGCGCTGACCTTCTGGCTTGACCAGGCGGTGCAGCAGGGCGACAAGCCCGCCGAGAGTGCGCGAGCCGATCCTGACTTCATCATCGACAACATCGTTGCACGCCGCCTTGATGTCAACGGCAACGTCAAACACACTCTTTATGCCTCGCGGATGTCGCATTTCCCGCACGATGACAGCACCCGTCTGGTGTCGCCGCGTTTTATCAGCAACGCTTCTGCCAATGCCCCGGTGACAATCACTTCGCGTACGGCGCGGGTCTCCAGCGGCGGCGAAAACGTGTATTTTGAGGACGATGTCCGCGCCGTCCGGGCGCCCTATGACAATCGCTCCGAGATGACGCTGGAAACCAGCTTTCTGCATGTCATGCCAGATGACCATATCGCCCGCACGGATCGCCCGGTCACCATCACCGACGCCCATACCGTTGCCACGGCGATTGGCTTAGAATTGAATAGTGAAACCCGCACCGTCAAGTTCCTCTCCCAATTCCGTGGCACCTACCATGATCCGTCCCGCGCAGAAAAACGCCGCTGAAACGGTTTTCCGCCTGCTCACCGGGTTCACCCGGGGACTGGTGTTCATGCTGTCCATCGCGGGCGCTGCACATGCGGAAAAAGCCGACCGCGAAAAACCGATCAACCTCGAAGCTGATCGCGTATCGGTAGACGACGCCAAACAGATTTCGACTTTCGAGGGACGCGTCGTGCTGACTCAGGGCACGCTGATTATCCGCGGCGACCGTATGGAAGTGCGCCAGGACAATCAGGGCTTCAAAACCGGCATCACCTGGGGCAACCTAGCCTACTTCCGGCAGAAACGCGACGGCTACGACGAATATATCGAAGGTTGGGCCGAACGCATTGAATACGATGGCCGGGCCGACAAAGTTCAGATGTTCAATCGCGCCTCGATGAAAAAAGGCGGCGACGAAGTCCGTGGCAATTACATCTCTTATGACGCCAACACCGAATTTTTCCAGGTCACCGGCGGCAAACAGGCCGGTCCGGAGGGCAACAGCCGCGTGCGCGCCGTATTGCAGCCCAAGCCCAAGGAAAAACCCGAAGCCCAGCCGCCGGTTCCGTTGAAACCTGCCGCAGAGGTCGATGCGCCGCGGGATCCGTTGCCGGGCGCCGTGCGCTGACGGATCATGGTAACTCCGGCACCGCTGGATAGCAGCAACGGAACGCCTGTGAACGGCGCATACGTACTCAAGGCCGATGGTCTGAAAAAACGCTACCGAGCGCGCACGGTCGTAAAGGATGTTTCTCTGGAAGTGCGCAGCGGTGAAGTCATCGGCCTGCTGGGGCCTAACGGCGCAGGTAAAACAACCTGTTTTTACATGATGGTCGGACTGGTGGCGATGGATGGTGGCGAACTCCATCTTGACGGCACCCGGATGACGCATATGCCGATGCACAGCCGCGCCCGACTGGGCCTCAGCTATCTGCCGCAGGAGGCCTCGATATTCCGCAGACTCACCGTCGCGGAAAACGTGCGCGCCATCCTCGAGCTTTATCACAGCGACACCGCCACCATTGAAGCCCGGCTCGATACCCTGCTGCAGGAACTGCATGTTGATCATCTGCGCAACAACCCTGCAATCAGTCTCTCCGGCGGCGAAAGGCGGCGGGTGGAAATTGCCCGTGCCCTGGCGACCGAGCCGCGCTTCATCCTGCTTGACGAACCTTTTGCCGGCGTTGATCCGATCGCCGTCATCGAAATCCAGAAAATCATCGGTTTCCTCCGGGAAAGAGGTATCGGTGTGGTCATTACGGATCACAATGTCCGTGAAACCCTGGGCATCTGCGACCGCGCCTACATCATCAATGACGGCACGGTGCTGGCTTTCGGCAAGCCGGACGAGATCGTCTATAATGAGCGTGTCAGAAAGGTCTATCTCGGTGAACATTTCCGGCTTTAAGACCACAGGCCGCCGCTAGCGCGCACGATTACCTGTCCGGGACGCGATCCTTCTCATCCGGCCCTGCATGAAACATTCCTTACAGCTCAGACTCTCGCAACACCTGACATTGACGCCGCAATTGCAGCAGTCGATCAGGCTGTTGCAATTGTCGACTCTCGAACTCAACCAGGAAATCGAGCGTCTGCTCCAGGATAATCCGCTGCTCGAACGGATCGATGGCGGATCCGATCCCTCCTCGCCTCAACGCGAAACGCCTCAATCCGAAAACGCTGAGATACCCGCCACCGCCGGCGAAAACAGTACGGAATCCGCTGCCTCCGATGAGCCGGCTGCGTTTGATATTGAAGACGGCCCGACCTATAGCAGTGCCAGCAAGAACGACAACGACAACGATGATGACGACTACGGTCCGCTCGCTGAACAACCGGCGAGCCTTAGCGCGCATCTTGCGGGCCAACTGTCATTGCTCCACCTGTCGGAACGCGACAAGCGCCTGGTCAGCCTGCTGATCGACTCACTCAACGACGACGGTTATCTGCCGCAAACACTTGAAGAAATCGGCGAAATGCTGCCGCCAGAGCTTGACGTGGATCACGACGATCTGTCGATCGCCCTGCAACACCTGCAGCACCTTGAGCCGATCGGCGTCGGCGCGCGCAATCTGGCCGAATGCCTGGCGCTCCAGCTTGCCGCGATGCCTGACGACACGCCGCAACGCGATGCCGCGCTGGAAATCGTCAATCATCACCTGGATGCGCTTGCCGCCCGTGATTTCGCGCGCCTGAAACGCACGCTGAAATGCGACGATGCCTGTCTGCGTATCGTGCAGAAACTGATCACCAGCCTGAATCCCAGGCCGGGCCGCGACTTCTCATCCGAAGAAACGCGGTTTGTGATCGCCGATGTGATCGTGCGCAAGACCAAGGGCGTATGGATTGCCGCGCTGAATCCCGATGCCATGCCGCGCCTGCGCGTGAACCGGATGTACGCCGACATCCTGCAACGCAACCGCGGCGGCAGCGCCCAGCAGCTTAATTCGCAGCTGCAGGAGGCGAAGTGGCTGATCAAGAATGTGCAGCAGCGCTTTGAAACCATACTGCGCGTGTCGCAGGCCATCGTCGACCGCCAGCGCAATTTCCTGGAGCACGGCGAAGTCGCGATGCGGCCCCTGGTGCTGCGCGAAATCGCCGAAACGCTGAGCCTGCATGAATCCACGGTATCGCGCGTCACCACCCAGAAATTCATGCACACGCCTCGTGGCATTTTCGAATTGAAATACTTCTTCGGCAGTCATGTTGCCACCGAAGCCGGCGGCGCAGCCTCGAGCACAGCCATCCGGGCCCTGATCAAACAGCTGGTCGGCGCGGAAAACACAAAGTCGCCGCTCAGCGACGGCCAGATTTCAGAGCTGCTCGGACAGCAGGGTATAGTTGTGGCAAGGCGCACCATTGCAAAATACCGGGAATCGATGCAGATCCTCCCAGTGAATCTCAGAAAAACGCTTTAACAAGGAGAAAACATGAACCTGCACCTGACGGGCCACCACCTGCAGATCACTCCGGCGATTCGCGACCATGTCGCGCACAAGCTGGATAAAATCACCGCCCACTTTGACCACGTGATCGACATCAGCGTCATCATGACGGTCGAAAAACTGCAGCACAAGGTCGAGGCCAAGATGCATCTGAGCGGCAAGGAAATTTTTTGCGAAGCTCATAGCGAAGACATGTATGTTGCAATCGATCACCTGGTCGGCAAACTCGACCGCGCGGTCATCAAGCACAAGGAAAAGAACCTGTCCCATCGCCATGACGGTGCGCCGATCAAACACCGCGCCGTCGAAGAGTAAATTCTTCGTCACGAACTTCGATATCCAACCGCCATGAACCAGATCGCAAAACTGCTGCCCTTGTCGAACATCATGCTGGACACCGATCTGACCAGCAAAAAAAGGGTTTTTGAGCAGGCGGGACTGCTGTTCGAGAACAACCAGCAGGTCGCGCGCAATGTGGTGTTCGACAGCCTGTTTGCGCGGGAGAAGCTCGGCTCGACCGGCCTCGGCCAGGGCGTGGCCATTCCGCACGGCCGCATCAAGGGCCTTAAAGGCGCTGCCGGCGCGATCATCCGCATGCAGAACCCGATACCCTTTGACGCACCCGACGGCCAGAATGTACGGCTGGCCTTCATACTGCTGGTGCCGGAACGTGCAACCGACGAACACCTGCAGATCCTCTCGGAGCTGGCGCAGATGTTCTGCGACAAGCAGTTTCGCGAGAACCTGTTTACAGCGGCGACTCCGGAACAACTTCTGCAGTTGATCACACAATGGGAACCCAATGCCGCAGGTCAGCATAGCCCGGCTGTTTGACGACACCCGCGAGAAACTGCAGCTGACGTGGATCGCCGGCCGCGACGGCGCCGACAAGGGACTCGACAGCGAGTTGACCAAGGACTCCTCGAAGGGGCTGGTCGGGCATCTCAACTTCATCCACCCGAACCTGATTCAGGTGCTGGGGCAGTCCGAGGTCAATCACCTCAACGGCCTTGAGCCGCTGGAATGCCGCAACCTGCTGCAGCGTACCTCAACCCGCGAACTGGCCTGTTTTATCGTCGCCGGCGCCAACGTCATACCACCAGTGTTGCTTGAGATCGCGGAATCCACCCATACGCCGCTGTTTGCCTCGCCGATCCCCAGCGTGGAGCTGATGTGGATCCTGCGGCCACATCTGGCCCGCGCGCTCGCCGACTCGACCACGGTGCATGGTGTGTTTCTCGATGTGCTCGGTGTCGGCGTGCTACTTACCGGCGACTCCGGCGTCGGCAAAAGTGAACTGGCGCTGGAACTGATCAGCCGCGGCAGCGGCCTGATTGCCGACGATGTGGTCGAACTTTACCGCATCGGCCCTGAAAGCGTCGAAGGCCGCTGCCCTGCACTGCTGCGCGATTTTCTCGAGGTACGCGGGCTCGGCGTGCTTAATATCCGCACGATATTCGGCGAAGCCGCCTTGCGCCCGCATAAAAACGTCAAGATCATCGTGCATCTTGAAAAGCCTTCGGGCTCCGACCCGGCTTTTCTCGACCGGCTGCCGCTGAAACCCGGCAGCGAATCGCTGATGGAAGTCGAAATCCGCAAGGTCACCATCCCCGTGGCGGCGGGCCGCAACCTCGCCGTGCTCACCGAAGCCGCCGTGCGCAACCATGTGCTGCAGATGCGCGGCATCGACAGTACCCGCGAGTTTGTCGAGCGCCAGGCGCAGGCTCTGAACACCCGCGACGACTGACGCCGGATGCGGCCGACGCCATGCAACTGATTCTGATCACAGGACTTTCCGGCTCCGGCAAAAGCGTGGCGCTGGCAGTAATGGAAGACGCCGGTTTTTACTGCGTAGACAACCTGCCTGTCAACATGGTCGGAAATCTGGTCGAGACATTGCGCACCTCCGGAACCGGGCGCGTGGCATTGACGATTGACGTGCGCACGGGTGAAGCAATCGCGAAATTGCCGGAACTGGTTACCAGCCTGCGTAACGACGGGATCGAAGTACGCGTGATGTTCCTTGAGGCGAAATCGGAGACGTTGATCAAGCGTTACTCCGAAACCCGCCGCCGCCACCCGCTCTCGGCCTCCGGACTGACGCTGCCGGAGTGTATTGCCCGCGAAAAGGAACTGGTCTCCGGCATCTCCGACATGGCGCACCACATCGACACCAGCGATCTTGCCACTAACACGCTGCGCGCCTGGGTCAAGGATTTCGCCAAGGCCCCCGTAGCCGGACTGACGCTGCTGTTCGAGTCCTTCGGCTTCAAGCACGGCATTCCGCTGGATGCGGATTTTGTATTCGACGTGCGCTGCCTGCCAAATCCGCATTACGACCCGCAACTGCGCCCGCTGACAGGCTGCGACGCGCCGGTTGCCGCCTTCCTGCGCGCGACACCGGATGCGATGCGCATGCTGGAAGACATCAACCGCTTCATTGGCGACTGGTTGCCGGCATTTGAACGCGACAACCGCAGCTATCTGACGGTGGCCATAGGTTGTACCGGCGGGCGGCATCGTTCGGTATTCTTGGTCGAAACCCTCGCCGCCCGCTTCCGCGACCGCACCCGCACGCTCGCCCGCCACCGCGAACTGGGTGCATGAGCGCCGCGCTCGAAGTACCGCTGTTCCCGCTGGGCACCGTATTGTTCCCGGGCGGACTGCTGCCGCTTAAAGTGTTCGAACAACGTTATGTCGACATGACCAAGGCCTGCCTGCGCGACGACACGCCTTTCGGCGTCTGCCTGATCCGTGAAGGCCAGGAAATCGGTCAGCCCGCAACGCCGCAGTCCACCGGCTGCCTCGCAACCATTGAGCAATGGGATGTGCCGCATCCCAATCTGTTCGCGCTGCTGGCGCGGGGCGGCGCACGCTTTCGCATCCTCGACACAAGCGTCAACAGCAGCGGACTGATCATCGGCAAGATCGAAATGCTGCCCGAGCCGACGACGAACGCCGAAATGGACCAGGCCTGCGAGGAAGTGCTGCGGCTGGCGATCAAACGCGCCGGCGCTGACAGCGTGCCCGGGCCGATACAACTCGAGAATCCGGTGTGGGTCAGTTACCGGCTGGCCGAAATCCTGCCGATCACGTCGCAGGAAAAACAGGCGCTTTTGGAAATGACCGACACCGATGCGCGGATGGCCAAGTTGCGCGAATTACTGCTGGCTCACGGCATCATAGAAAAAATCAATAAAAACAAATAGTTAATAAATCTGGCGCTCACTCCAAAAGCAAGCCCGCGCTGAGCACACCGAACGTCAACTTCCTCGCGAACGCGCCAACTGCGCCAGGATGCTGCGCACCGGTGTCGGAATCGCCGCCTCACCCGCCTCTTCAATCGACAGCCAGATCAGCCCGGGCTCGGCCGCGCGCAACGGCCACGACTTGACCAGCGCCGGCTGCGGCAGGATATCGAGGTGGTAATGAGTAAAGCCGTGTGCAATCACCGGCAACGTCTCGCGCAGTTCCACCGTTGCGCTATAACGCTGCGCACAGACAGCAGCGGCATCGGCATCGGCATCGGTCTCGGGAAAACACCACAAGCCGCCCCAGATACCGGATGACGGCCGTTTTTCCAGCATCACCTCGCCGGCGCGTTGCAGTATCAGCATCTGCGTCCGCCGCTGCGGCAGCACCTTGCGCGGCTTTGGCATCGGCAACTCTGCGGTACGACCTGATTTGTACGCAACACAAAGCTTCTGTACCGGACATTCCGCACACCGCGGATTGCGGCGCGCGCACACCGTGGCGCCGAGATCCATCAGGCCCTGGGTGTAGGCGCGCAGCCCGGTTTTAGCCAACAGCAATTCGGCCTCTGCCCACAGTTGCGCGGTCACCGCCGATTCACCGGGATAACCGGCGATGCCGCGCACGCGTGACAACACGCGTTTGACGTTGCCATCAAGGATCGCGCCACGCTGGCCGAAAGCGAACACCAGTATTGCCGCCGCCGTTGAACGGCCGATACCCGGCAATGCCATCACCGCATCCAGCGTCTGCGGAAATTGCCCGCTATGTTCGGCAACCATGATCTGTGCCGCTCGATGCAGATTGCGCGCGCGCGAGTAGTAACCCAGCCCGCTCCACAACGCCAGTACGTCGTCGGCAGGCGCAGCGGCCAGCGCCCTGATGGTCGGGAAACGCTCGAGGAAACGCCGGTAATATGGAATGACGGCGGTGACCTGCGTCTGCTGCAGCATGATCTCCGACAGCCACACCGCATAGGGGTCGCGCGTCTGCTGCCACGGCAGATCATGGCGGCCATGGCGTTTCTGCCAGGTAATCAATGCGGGTGCAAAGTCTTCAACCGCGGAATCTCGCTGCGTCTTCATTGCAGGATCATCGTGCAGAGTGCGGTTCTGGAGTCAGGAGGCCGGATCATCGCTAAATCAGCGCAAGGCGTGGAGCGGGTGAAGGGAATCGAACCCTCGTATGCAGCTTGGGAAGCTGCCGTTCTACCATTGAACTACACCCGCGAGACTGCTGATTCTACTGCAGTTTCAATAACGCGTAGAACGGACGCGCCCACTGTGATCTCAAGGTTGCCAGATCGGCCGGCCCGGCAACGGCCGGTCAAGCAGCGACTCGTCGATGAAAAAATATGCATCAAAATGATCGCGCGGCACCAGTTCGATCCCGTTCTCGAAACCGGTTGCGTTGCCGTTCTGCATCCACCACCGCGAATGCCGGGAAAGAAAGGCAGCATCGGCGTGAAAAAATGCCAGCCGGTGCCCGGCGTCGTGCAGCGCCTTGTCGACCGAATTGGCCGCCGTCGGCAGCATCCACTCGCCCTGGGTGCCGCTGGCCTGGTACGCCGTCAGCGCAATATTGAACACGCTTTTACCGCTGAGTTGCTGATAGAAATGGACCCCCGACTTGAAGTCTCCGTAGCCCCACCAGTCGGCTGGGGAGCGGTTGTGCGAGACGTGACTGATATGCGCCGACAGGATCGCCCGCGACGCGCTGTGCTTTGCCATGATCAGCATCAGGTTGCGGCCCTGGGCGTGGTCACGCTCGTTCCAGCTGCGAATGTCGTCTACACCGTCGTAATAATGAAAACCCAGCCAGCCCAGCAGCGTGGATGCCGACAATGCCGCTTCGAACGCCGCATCGGCTGCAACGGCATTCGCGGTCCTGCTCTGCTGCGCCCGCTGCCGGGCATGATCGAGCACGCCGGACAAAGCCTTGCGGCAGCGTTCATGGCCGCCTTCGCGCAACGCGCTCCCCGGGCGCTGCAGTTGCGCCAATACAGCCTGCATTTGCGCCCAGTCCGTGGCGCGATGGCCCGGGCAATTCGCACGCACGGCATCCAGCACGGCGCCGTCGATTGCGACTGCAGCGGCTGCAGACTCGAGCTGTGCGTAATGCAGCCACGGCCGATCCCAGACATCCATGCCGCGAAATACCAACGGCGATCCGGGATTGGCGCGGTTGTAGTCGCAAATCCATTCCCACAACGGCAGGTCCGCCGCGGTGGGCATATACAACACATCGATCGGCGGGGGTGTCCGGCTGTCTGCACAAGCCGCCACCCAGCGACTCAATTCGTGACTGCGCAACACCGCTGTTTCCCAAACCAGCAGGCGTATGCCGTGATAGACCACAAGATAGCGGATCAGCCGCGCCTGCAGGTGCAGCATGCCGGCAGAACCGTGCACGCTCTCGCCGATGGCCACGACATCGGCCTGGGTCACGCGCCGGTCCAGCAGTGCCGCGAGTTCGCGGTCAGTGACGGTCTCGGGGGTCTTGCCCAATTCGGTCACACCGGGCAATGCCGCGAAAGCCCAGCCGCAGTACAACATTGCGAATATCAACAGCCCGTGGCGCAATGGGCGCAGCCCCCTGAGATCACCGATCGCTAAACAGTGGCCCGCCCTCCGCAAAGGCTTGCTGCGGCTGCTCAGGCGCGCGACACCCGGCACAGCAGCACCTTGAGATTGGTTTGATCCGACACCGGATCACGCTGCGTGCTGTCGGTGAGAAAATTCACCGGACGCCACGGATTGTAGGGCTGGCGCTCGCCCCAGCCGATGGGAATGAATACGGCGGTCGGGCGGATGCCGGCGTGTACCCAGGCCATGGCTTCGATGCGGCCGTGCGCGGATTCGACTTGCACTCGATCGCCGTCGTTGATGCCGAGTTTCGCTGCCTTGTCGGGATGAATCTGGCAATACAGGTCGGGCCACATTTCCTGCGACTGCCAGAAATAATGCGTCCAGCTGTGGAAATGCGCGGCCGGTGGACGACCGGTGACGAGTTCGGTGTCGAAACCCTGCGCGCGCAACTTGATGCCCGGATGATCAGGTCCCGGCGCAACAATGCGGCCGCGCGCGCTGCCGGTGGCCGGTGAACAGAACGGTGAAATCACCCCGGCTTCGGCATCGGTTTCAAGCAATTCCATGTACGGAAGATCGACCAGCTGTTCACGTTCGGAATAAAACTCGGGCAAGGCCGACAGGCCCAGCACGTTGAACTTGGCTTCAAGCTCATCGGTCCAGAATTCGAGCTTGCCCGATTTCGTCGGGAAGCGCCGTCCCGGCGCCCCATTGGGCACCGTGGTGCCTTCGAGGAACAGGGTTTCAATCTCCGGCGCGTCTTCAGTCGCCACCGGCTGACGCACCCAGCGGTAGGGCACCGAATGCAGGCGTTTCTGGGTGCAGCCGCGTAAACCGTCGCTGTCGATGCACACCTCGTCCCAGAACACCGCCGGATCCTTGTATTTGTCTTTGAGCACATCATCAAAACCGAAACGCTTGCCGAGTTCGATCCAGATCCACGTATCCGACTTCGCCTCGCCCGGCGGGTCAATCATCTTGTCGATCCACACAATGCGACGGTCGTCATTGGAGCGGCCGATTTCGCCTTTTTCGATACCGCTCGCCGCCGGAAGCAAATAATCAGCAAAGGCCGAGGTTTCGTTGGCAAAGAGTTCGATATGCACCATCAGGTCGAGTGCTGCAAACGCCTCTCGCGCCTTGGCCTGCCCCGGCCACTGCGCCAGCGGATTGTTGCAGGTGATCAGCGCGCGGATCGGGTAGGGCATGCCATGCAGCATCGCCTCGGTCCAGCCCGCCGGGCTGCGCCGCACGCGTTGTTTGTTGATTTTCGGTGCCCGGTGTTCCGGCACCTTGGCGGCAATCGGCGTGCCTGCGCTCATGTTGAAAAACGCGCCGCCGCGCCGGCCCCAGTTGCCGGTAATCGCCGATACGAACATCAATACGCGATTGGTCTGCGTGCTGTTGGTGTGCTGGTTGACGCCGCGGCTGGCGAAAATCACGCAGCCGTCCGCGGCAGCAATCTCCTCCGCCAGACGCTTGATGTCCGCCGCAGCAATACCGGTGGCCTGCTCGGCCCATTCCGGCGTGTACTGTTTGTGCAGAATGAAGTCGCGCCACTGTTCGAATCCCAGCACCCAGTCGGCGCAGTACTGCGCGTCATGCAGATTGTTGGCAATAATGTGCTGCGCCAGCGCGAGGCCCAGCGCCATGTCGGTGCCGGGACGGATCGGCAGCCAGCGGTCGGCTTTTGACGCGGTGGCGGTCAGGCGCGGATCGACAGCGACCATCTTCGCGCCGTTTTTAATGCGCCAGTCGTTGATCATGCCGAAATAAACCGGCCGCGTTTCCGCCTGGTTGTCGCCGATATAAACGTAAAGTTCGGCGGAGCCCAGATCGTTTTCGGTGTAACTGTTGCCGCTGCCGATGCTGCCCAGCGTGAGTTCGAACGCGACATTTTTGCCGCTGGCGCAGAACGGATCGGTGCCGTCCTTGTTCGGCGTGCCGAACAGTTGCGCAAACATCTTGGTGGTCGCACGGTAATCGAGAATGCCGGTGCGCGTACCGATGAACATCGCCAGCGCTTCGGCACCGTACTGGTCGCGAATGATTTTCAGCTTGTCGGCGATTTCATCCAGGGCCTGATCCCAGGAAATGCGTTCAAATTTTCCCTCACCCCGCGCGCCGACGCGCTTTTGCGGATATAGCAGGCGGTGTTCGCTGTGGTACATCTGCAACGTCAGCTGGGATTTCGGACAGACCCTGCCTTTTAACAGCGGATCGTCTTCATTGCCGGTGATTTTTATTAACTTATTGTTTTTAAAGTGAAATTTTACCGTGCAGCAATTGAAGCAAATGTTGCAACCGCCGGGCACGACACGATCCGGCGCGGTATCGGCACGGGATTCACCATAGGGAAACGACGGCGTTTGCGCTTGCACCGCAGTCTGTGCCGCCAATCCATCGATGAATGAAGGGCGCCGCGATTCACCGGGGTGCGCGCGCGCCGGTGTGATCGCCGTCGGTGTCGCCGTATTGCGCGGCGTCGTGCGCTCAAGATAAATCGTTGCCGGTCCGAGCAGAAAATGATCCTGATCACGCGGCAGACGCCCGGACGCCCGGGCATCGGCCAGCAGTTCATCGCGTTTGCCGAAACGGATCGCCTGCGTCGGACAGACGCTGGCGCAAGCGGTCGTCGCATCACCTTCGGCACGACGCTCCGTGCACAGATCGCACTTCACCGCATGGTGGCCCTTGGCGTCGTAACCCATCGCGCTGTACGGACAGGCGATCACGCATTCGCCGCAACCGGTGCAGCGCGACTCATCGACACGCACGATGCCGGTCAGCGGATCCTTGGCAATCGCCTTCGGATTGACCGGACAGGCGCGCAGGCAGGCCGGGCGTTCGCAGTGCTGGCAGGTCAGCGTCAGGAAAGCGAGACCCGCCTCCTCCAGCGCACTCGCCCACACCACCTTGTTGCGGTATTCACCGGGGCCGAGGCGGTGTTCGGTCTTGCACGCCGCCTCGCAACTCTTGCAACCGGTGCAGCGCTCGAGGTCGATCAGCAGTGCAAGACGTTCCGACGGGCCTTGATTGATGGTATCCATCGCAGTCCTAGCCTCCCCAGGCGCGCAAGTGCCACCAGTTAATCGGTCCGCCATCGGCAACATAACCGGCAAAAAACGTCACGGTGACCACGTGGATTACCACGCCCAGCACGAACAGCCAGGCCAGCGCCATGTGCAGCGGCCGCCACCATGCCTGTTTTGCAGAAACCGCCGCACGGGAACCGAGCAGCAGCGATTCCTCGCGCGCCAGCTTGCGGTAGGCCAGCGCCAGCCCGGGACTGCGCATGAAGTGCGGCAGGTTGACCGAGAACGTGCCCTCGTTCGCCTGCGGATCCAGTTGCAGCAGCAGTGTGCGCTTTTCAGCGATCAGCACACGCAATCGGTCGCGGGTCGCCGCATCAGGCACGGTGAACCCCGGCGCTTTGGAAGCGAAGGTGGCCGCCATGCGCCGTGAACCCCGGATCCGCGCCCAGACACCGAGTGCGGCCAGCGCAATCAACGCCAGCAACAGCAGCGCCGGCGGCCGGCGCAGAAAGCCGCCGGAGTGAATCACGATCAGCACCATGCCGATCAACGAACAAAGCACATGGGCATTGAACCAGTTCACGGGATTGGCGCCGCTGCCACCGCGTTTGGCGATCACAAACGCCACCGGTACCAGCAACAGCAGCACGCCGGCGACGCCGGCCAGATACAGTTCGGGACTGCCCGGTGAGCGCCAGGCTTCCGGCAACAGGCCGCGAATGACAAACCAGAGAATCACGGCAATGACGGCCGCAGCCGTCAGTTGCAGCAGCCTCGCGTCGGGAAGGTCGTGTCGTTGCAAGATGAGCGCGGTCCAGAAAGGTTGCGGGCAGTTTAACATCGCCGCCAGCCCGGTCAGCTGCAGGCATCCACAACGTGACCGCAATCAACGGTTTCGGTCGCCCTGCAGCGCCAGCGTCACCCGCTTTACCTGAGGATCGTCACTGCTGTTCGACACCACAAAGCCCATATCCTGGCTCAGTCGCAGCATGCCGCGATTGCCGCTCATCACATGGCCGATCATCGCTTCCAGCCCTCGACGGCGCGCCACTTCGATCAGCACCGCCATCATGCGCCGTCCGAGGCCGCGGTGCTGCCAGTCGTCTGCCACCACAATCGCATATTCACAGGTCACCGCATCGGGATTGGTGATGTAACGGCAGACGCCGACCTCGACCTCCTTGCCGTCGCGCTGGACCGTCGCCACAAACGCCATCTCGCGGTCGTAGTCGATCTGTGTAAAGCGCACCAGCATCGTCGGCGTCAGTTCGCGCAGGGTATCCATGAAACGGAAGCGCCGGCTCTCCGGCGACAGCCCGCGCACGAATTCCTGCTCCAATTCAGCGTCTTCGGGACGGATCGGCCGCAACGTAACCAGTTCGCCCTGCGGCGTCTGCCATGTACTGACCAGGCGCGCGGGATAGGGATGAATGGCCATATGACCGTAACGCCCTCGCACCGAGGCATGCGGGCCGACAACGATGCGCGCATCGGAGACGATGGCTCCATTTTCATCCACAATCAGCGGATTGATGTCGAGTTCCTCGATCCACGGCAGTTCGCACACCATCTCGGATACGCGCAGCAACACTTCTTCCAGGGCCTGCATATTGACCGCAGGCATTTTGCGGAACGGTCCGAGCAATTTCGATACTCGCGTACCGCGAATCATCTCGCTGACCAGGAAGGCATTCAGCGGCGGCAACGCAACGGCGCGATCCTTGTGCACTTCAACCGCCACACCGCCGGCGCCAAAGGCGATGGCAGGACCGAACACCGGGTCGCGGATTACACCGACCATCAGTTCGCGTCCGTTGCGGCGAGCCACCATCGGCTCTACCGCCACGCCGGTGATCCGCGCCTGCGGCTGTTTGCGTGCGACCTCATCGATGATCCGCTGATAACCGGTCAGCACCGCCTGCGCGCCGTTCAAATTGAGCAGCACACCCTCGACGTCGGTCTTGTGGGTGATGTCCGGGGAGTCGATTTTCAACGCAACCGGGTAACCAAGCTCACCGGCAATCAGCATCGCTTCATTGGCGCTGTGCACGATTACCGTCCGGGCCACCGGCAGGCGGAACGCCGACAGCAGCGCCTTGGATTCGATTTCGTTGAGCACGCTGCGTCGATCATTCAGCACCGACTCGATGATCAGTCGCGCCGCTTCGATATCCGGTTCGGAACGCAGGGCCTGGGGTCCGGGGGTCTGCATCAGCGCGCGCTGGTTGCGGTAGAAGGACGACACATGCGCAAACATGTCGACCGCGGGTTCCGGCGTGCGAAACACCGGAATACCCGCTTTCACCAGACGCCTCCGCCCCTCAATCACCGAGGCATCGCCCATCCAGCAAGCCAGCACCGGTTTCGACTGGCCGCGCGCCGCTTCCACCACGGCATCAGCGACGGCTGAAGGTTCGGTCATCGCCTGCGGCGTCAGCATCACCAGCGCGCCGTCGACATTTTCATCAGCGAGGCAGGCGCTCAGGCCGGCGCGGTAACGCGTGGCATCGGCATCGCCGATCAAGTCCATCGGATTACCGTGCGACCAGTTTGAAGGCAAGGCGTTCTGCAGGGATGTAATCGTCGACGCCGACAATTCAGCCAGCGGGATGCCCAGATCGGCCGCACGATCCGCCGCCATCACGCCGGGTCCGCCGCCGTTGGTGATGATTGCCAGGCGGTCGCCCCGCGGCCGCACATGCGACGACAGCGCATGCGCCGCCGCAACCAGTTGACCGATCGTGGTCACCCTCACCGCGCCCGCGCGATGAATCGCCGCATCAAACACGTCATCGGCGCCGACGATGGCGCCGGTGTGCGACACCGCGGCTCGAGAGCCCACAGGATGGCGTCCGGCCTTCATCAGAATCACCGGTTTGAGGCGTGCTGCCGCGCGCAGGCTGGACAGGAAGCGTCGCGCGTCGCGCACGCCTTCGATGTAGAGCAGGATGTGTTCCGTCTTCCCGTCATTGACCAGGTAATCGATGATTTCACCGAAATCAATGTCCCGCGAACCGCCCATAGAAACGACGCTGGAGAATCCGATCTTGTGCGGCCCTGCCCAGTCGAGCATCGCCGTACACAAGGAACCGGATTGCGCCACCAGTCCCAGCGAACCGGGCAGCGCATTGCTTCGCGCAAAAGTCGCGTTAAGCCCCAGACTGGGGCGCATGATGCCCAGACAATTGGGTCCGATCACACGCACCCCATGGCGTCGTGCGTTTTCCATCAGTTGCTGCTCCAAAAGCTCGCCGGCGGCCCCGGTCTCCGAAAAACCAGCCGTGATGACCACCACATAGCGTACGCCGGCGTCGCCACATTGCGCGATCAGCCCGGGCACCATGCCCGGCGGCGTGGCGATGACCGCCAGATCCACGCGCTGCGGAACCTTGTCGATGGCGGGAAAACACGGCACACCCTTGATATTGCTTTGTTTGGGATTGACCGCGTACAGTGCACCTCGATACCGCGCCGCCAGCATGTTGTCGATCAGCACCGCACCGATGGCACCCGGTCGCTTGCTGGCGCCGATGATGGCGACCGAAGCGGGTTCAAACAGGGGGGTCAGGTAGTGACGATCCAGCAGGTTTGAGGCCATGAACGGAACAACTCCCGTCGAAAATGCGCGTGCGGAACGGTAAAATGCCATTCTAGTCCCAACCCCCGGGCCGCTCAGCTGCGGTACGGCCTTAAGCTTGATTTGCCACAAACCCTGCTCATGATCGCCCTGACCATCAACGGCACCCCGCGCACTTTCGATCACCCGCTCAACTGCGCTGAACTGGTCGGCGAACTCGATCTCGCCGGCAAACGCATCGCGATGGAACGCAATGGTGAAATCGTGCCACGCAGCCAGTTTGCCCGGTGCATGCTGCAAGATGGTGACCGTCTCGAAATCGTCGTCGCGGTCGGCGGGGGTTAAAGCAACGCTTGATCGCGGGCATTGCCCCGCGCCTCCCTCCAGTGCACACTGAAACCTCCGCATCCGTCTGCTACCCTGCTTACCCATGAAACCCAATGAAAATCCCGATCCGCTGGTCATCGGCGGCAAGTCCTACGGTTCACGACTGCTGATCGGCACCGGCAAATACAAGGATTTCGCCGAAACCAAAGCGGCTGTCGAAGCCAGCGGCGCGCAAATCGTCACCGTCGCCATCCGTCGCACCAACATCGGCCAGAACCCCGGCGAACCCAATTTACTCGACGCCATCCCGCCGTCGAAATACACCTTGCTGCCCAATACCGCAGGCTGCTACACCGCCGATGATGCCGTGCGCACGCTGCGACTGGCCCGCGAACTGCTCGACGGCCACGACCTGGTCAAGCTGGAAGTGCTCGGTGATCCCAAAACGCTGTACCCGAATGTTGTTGAAACCATCGTTGCCGCAAAAACACTGGTCAAGGACGGTTTCAAGGTCATGGTCTACACCTCGGATGATCCGATCATCGCCAAACAGCTTGAAGACATCGGCTGTGTCGCGGTGATGCCGCTGGCGTCGCTGATCGGCTCCGGCATGGGAATCCTCAATCCGTGGAACCTGCAGATCATCATCGAGAATGCCAAAGTGCCGGTGGTGGTCGACGCCGGCGTCGGCACCGCCTCCGATGCCGCAATTGCGATGGAACTGGGCTGCGACGCCGTGCTGATGAACACTGCGGTGGCTGCCGCAAAGAATCCGGTACTGATGGCGACCGCGATGTGCAAAGCGGTTGAGGCCGGCCGCGCCGCCTTCCTCGCCGGACGCATGCCGAAAAAACTTTATTCGGCGTCGCCGAGTTCGCCCACCGGCGGCATGATCGGCAAACCCTGAGTCCGCCGGCAATCCGGCAATTCACAGCAACATGACCACGGAACAACTGCGGATCCGCAGCTATGTGCTGCGCCAGGGCCGCGTTTCCAACGCGCAGCGCCGCGCGCATGACACGCTGCTGCCGCGTCTGGGCCTTGAATTCCGCGAAACTGCGCTCGATTTCGACTCGGTGTTCGGCCGCAGCGCGCCGCGCATCCTCGAAATCGGCTGCGGCATGGGCGAAACCACGGCTGCCATCGCTGCGGCGCATCCCGAATGCGATTTCATCGGCATCGAAGTTCACACCCCCGGGGTCGGCAGCCTGCTTAAACAGATCGATGAAATGGCACTGAGCAATGTGCGGGTGATCCAGCACGATGCCGTCGCGGTGATGGAAAAAATGGTTGCGCCGGCCAGCCTCGACGGGCTGCACATTTTTTTCCCCGACCCGTGGCCGAAAAAACGCCAGCAGAAGCGCCGCCTGATCCAGTCGCCGTTTATCGCACTCGCGGCCTCGCGCCTCAAACCCGGCGGCTACCTGCATGCCGCCACCGACTGGCAGGAATATGCCGAACAGATCCTCGCGGTATTCAGTGCCGAACACCTGCTTGCCAATACCGCAAGCGGTTACACCGAAAAACCAGCGTACCGCCCGCAGACCAAGTTCGAGACCCGAGGCCTGAAACTCGGCCACGGCGTCTGGGATATCGTGTTCCGGCGCAAACCATAAAAAACGGCGGCCCGCAGGCCGCCGTTGGTTCGAAGCAGACTGACTGTTACTGGATGCCGCTGATGCCGGCTTCCTTGATCAGCTTGCCCCAGGTCTCGTTTTCCGCGGCCAGGAATGCGCCGAACTGTTGCGGGTTGCTGTGTACCGCTTCAACGCCCAACGCTCCCAGTCTTTCCTTGACCTGGGCATCAGCCAGCGCACGGCCCAGATCCGTCGATACCTTTTCGATCATGGACTGCTGCACGCCTGTCGGGAACAGAATGCCCCACCAGTTAGCGGCGGAAAAACCCTTGACGCCTTCCTCGGCGAGCGTCGGCAGTTCCGGCGTAAACGGCGTGCGCTGCGCACTGGTCACTGCCAGGGCGCGCAGCTTGCCCGCCCGGAGATTGGCCATTACCGGCTGCGCATCGGAGAACATCATCATGATGTGCCCGCCCTGCACCGCGGCGATCGAAAACACGCCGCCCTGATAAGGCACGGTCACCACGTCGACATTGGCCAGGCGCTTGAACATTTCGCCGGCGAGATGCGACATGCTGCCCGGACCGCTGGTGGCATAAGTCAGAACGCCAGGATTCTTTTTCGCCAGTCCGACCAGCTCCTTGACGTTTTTCACCGGTAGCGTCACCGGCACCACCAGGATGTTGGCGGCGCGGGTGATTTGCGATACCGGCACAAAATCCTTGGCGACGTTGTATTTGACCCGGGTCATCAGCGGATTGGCGGTGACCGGTCCGAAATTGCCGAGCAAAAAGGTGTAACCATCGGGCGCCTGCTTGGCCGCGTATTCCATGCCCACAGCACCCGCCGCACCGGGACGCGAGTCAACCAGCACTTGCTGCCCCCAGTATTCGGTCAGCTTGACACCGATGATGCGCGCCATCGCATCGGAACTGCCGCCCGCCGGGTAAGTCACCACAAAACGCACCGGTTTGCTGGGATAGGTCTGCGCGTGAACCACGCCGCTGGCCAACGCGGTGATGGCCAGGCAGGACGCAATAAGGCTGTGCTTGATACGCATTGATCTCCTCCGATCATGATGGATCTGGTTGTGTGCCTGATCCGTGCCCGGTGGAGTCCGGCACTACGAATCTGGCAACATGACTATTCTAGCCCGACAACCGGCAAACGCAACGGGCACGCCACGCGGCGGGGTCAGTCCAGGAACAGACCGATCAAGTCGTTGAGGAAACGCCGGCCCAGCGGCGTCGGCGTCGCATGGCGATGATCGCGGATCAGCAGACCGCGGGCTTCGGCAGCATCAAGCTGCGGCAGGATGCGTGTGAGGTCAAGACCGGCGCGCAAGCGGAACAAGTCCAGATCGAAACCTGCATTCAAACGCAACGCGTTCATCATGAATTCCCCCGGCAATTCGTAGATCGTGAGTTCGCGCTGTTCGCTGATCACTGCGGCAGCTCCTGCGTGCTCCAGATAGGCTTTGGGCTGGCGCAACCGGGATTGACGTAATATATTGTTTTTAAACGATAATTTTTGATGCGCACCGGCGCCGATGCCGATGTAGTCACCGAACATCCAGTAATTGAGATTGTGCCGGCTGCGCCGGCCCGGACGCGCAAATGCCGAAGTTTCGTAATGTTCGAATCCGGCCGCAGCCAGCTGCGCCTCGACTGCGTCCTGCATCGCCGCCGCGGTATCGTCATCAGGCACCGCAGGCGGATAACGATGAAACAGCGTGTTCGGTTCAATGGTCAGGTGATACGCGCTGAGATGCTGCGAACCCAGGGCAATCGCCGCAGCCATGTCCCCTGCAGCCTCATCCACGGTTTGCCCGGGCAGGCCGTACATCAGATCCAGATTCACGTTGTCGAAAGTCACCAGCGCCAGTTCCGCGGCGCGGCGCGCTTCGGCAGCATCATGAATGCGACCGAGCGCCTGCAGATGCCGGTCGTTCAGGCTCTGCACGCCCAGCGACAGACGGTTTATGCCGGCGGCGCGGAATCCCGCAAATTTTTCCGCTTCGACGGTACCGGGGTTGGCTTCCAGCGTGATCTCCGCATCCGCCGCCAGCGGCATGCGCGCGCGTACACCCGACAGCAAGGCATCGAGCGCGCGCACTGACAGCAGGCTCGGCGTACCGCCGCCGATGAACACTGTCAGCACCGGCCGCCCCCACACCTGCGGCAGCGTCATCTCGAGATCGGCCAGCAATGCCGCGACATATTCATCTTCCGGCAATTCGCCGCGTGCCTCATGCGAATTGAAATCGCAGTAAGGACATTTGCGCACACACCACGGGACATGGATGTACAACGACAGCGGCGGCAGCGCATCGAAATGCGGCGCCGGCTGCGAACCGGGCGCAAGTTTCAGGGAAGACACGTGAAAATGACCATCAGCCGCGGACTAGACGGCCTGCGCCGCACGCAACCGCGCCACCAGTTGCGCCAGCGCGCGGCCGCGGTGACTGACGCGGTTTTTTTCTTCCGGCAGCAATTCGGCGCCGGTGCGGCCGAATTCCGGCACCAGGAACAGCGGGTCGTAACCGAACCCCCCCGTGCCGCGCGGTTCACGCAGGATTTCGCCATGCCATTCGGCCTCGGCGATCAGCGGCTGCGGGTCCGCCGCATGACGCACCAGCACGATCACGCAGTAATAATGCGCGCGGCGGTCGCTGGCGGCGGACAGCGCCTGCAGCAGTTTTTCATTGTTGCGGCGGTCCTGATCCTCGCGTCCGGCAGAACCCTCCACAACAGCGGCATAACGCGCCGAATGCACCCCCGGCTCGCCGCCGAGCGCGTGCACGCAGACGCCGGAGTCATCCGCCAGCGCCGGCAGTCCGGTGATGCGGCTGGCATGACGCGCCTTGGCCAGCGCGTTTTCAATGAACGTACCGTGCGGCTCCTCGGCTTCCGGCACGCCCAGCGTACCTTGCTGCACCACGTCGATCGCCAGCGGCGCGAGTATGGCGCCGATCTCGCGCAGCTTGCCCGGGTTGTTCGATGCGATGACGAGCTTTTTCATTTTTAAAAGTCAAAGGCATTAGCCACAGAAGACACAGAGATCACAGAGGAAAGAAAACTGCCCCCCAACCTTGTTAATCCCGGTCTTCTCTGTGGCCTCTGTGTCCTCTGTGGCTGAATTGAAGTTTTTTTGCTTTATCCCAGCGCGGCACGCTGCGCGGCGATCAGTTGCTTGATGCCGCTTTGCGCCAGATCGAGCATCGCCTGCATCTCGGCGCGACTGAACGGCGCGCCTTCTGCTGTGCCCTGCACTTCAATGATGCCCCCGCCTTCAGTCATCACCACATTCATGTCGGTGTCGCAGCCGGAGTCTTCGGCATAGTCGAGGTCGAGCACTGGCAGTCCCTGATAAACGCCGACCGATACCGCCGCGACGGCTTCGCGCACCGGGGTCACCGCCAGGCGTTTTTCGCGGATCAGCAAAGCCACCGCATCCGCCAGCGCCACATAAGCGCCGGTAATGCTCGCAGTGCGCGTGCCGCCGTCGGCCTGCAGCACGTCGCAATCTAGGTGGATCGTACGCGGGCCGAGTTTTTCCAGATCGACGACTGCGCGCAGCGAACGCCCGATCAGGCGCTGGATTTCCTGGGTGCGTCCGGACTGCTTGCCGCGCGCCGCCTCGCGATCGGTGCGGGTGTTGGTCGAACGCGGCAGCATGCCGTATTCGGCGGTCACCCAGCCGCGTTCGGTGCCGCGCAGATGCGGCGGCTGTTTTTCAAGGACGCTCGCGGTGCACAGCACCTTGGTCGCGCCGAATTCGATCAGCACCGAGCCTTCGGCATGGCAGGTGAAATTGCGGGTGATGCGGATGGCACGAAGAGCATCGGGCAGGCGCTGGCTGGGTCGCACGGGAATCCTTCAATATGCTATGTTCAACAGTCCGCCATTATAAAGCCCGCAGCAAGGGCCGCAGCCCGATGACCCGCAGTTCAATGATCAACAGTATGACCGGTTACGCCACCGCCGCACGCGAACTCGCCTGGGGCTCGGTCAGCGTCGAGCTGCGCTCGGTCAACCACCGCTATCTCGACGTCTCGTTCCGCATGCCCGACGAGCTGCGGCCGGCGGAAACCGCGCTGCGCGAAGCCATTGCCGCCACCGTCACCCGCGGCAAAATCGAATGCCGGGTCGCCTACGCCCTGCGCAGCGGCGCGCAGAACAGCGCCGAACTCGATGACGTCCTGCTGGCGCAGTTGCTGGACCTGAATGCAAAAGTCCGCGGCGCACTGCCGGACGCGCGCACGCTGGGGGTCGCCGACATTCTGCGCTGGCCCGGAATGCTGGGCGCCGACGAACTGCCGGTCGATGAACTGCGGATAACCGCCAACGAACTGATGCCCGAAGTGCTGCGCGAATTCACCGCGGCGCGCGGCCGCGAAGGCGAAAAACTCGCCATCGTGATTCTGGAGCGTGCCGCCGATATCCGTTCCCGCATTGCCGTCGTGCAGCCGCGGATGCCAGGCATCATCGCCGCATTCCAGGACAAGCTCAATGCGCGGCTGCAGGAAGCGTTGGTCTCTGCAGATGACGAGCGCGTGCGCCAGGAAATTGCGCTGTTCGTCAACAAGATCGACGTCGACGAAGAACTGTCGCGGCTGGCCACTCATATCGACGAGCTCGAGCGCATTCTCAAAAAGGGCGGCGCCGCCGGCAAACGCCTCGACTTCCTGATGCAGGAACTCAACCGCGAGGCCAATACGCTGGGTTCCAAATCGGTAGACATCGAAGTCACCCGCGTCGCGATGGACCTGAAACTGCTGATCGAGCAGATGCGCGAACAGATCCAGAATATCGAATGAGCCGGACAGACAGAGCATGAGCGGCAATCTCTACATCGTCAGCGCGCCCTCCGGCGCCGGCAAAACCAGCCTGGTGGCAAAACTGCTGGAAAACGACCGCGGCGTCCGCAAATCGGTGTCCTGCACCACCCGCGGGCCGCGCACCGGCGAAATCGACGGCCAGCATTACCACTTTGTCACGCCGGAAATCTTCGAGCAGAGGGCGCGGGCGGGCGATTTCCTCGAATCCGCGACGGTCCACGGCAACCGCTACGGCACGTCGCGCCGGTGGGTGGAGGAGCAACTGGCCGGGGATATCGACATCGTGCTCGAAATCGACTGGCAGGGCGCCGCCCAGGTCCGCAGGCTGATGCCGGCCGCGATCAGCATTTTCATCCTTCCCCCCTCTTTTGAGGCCCTGCTGCAAAGGCTCAATTCCCGCGCCCAGGACGCGCCGGAGGTGATTGCGACCCGTCTTGCCAACGCGCGTCAGGAAATCAGCCATGTCCATGATTTTGATTATGTTATTATCAACTCTGAATTCAAGGCCGCGGCGGCGGAACTGCAGGACATTGTCCGCGCAGAACGCTTGCGCACCGCACACCAGCTGGCCCGGCACACCGCGTTGATCAACCGACTCAAGTAGGAACTCCATGGCCCGCATTACCGTAGACGATTGCATGAAAATCATTCCCAACCGCTTTGAAATGACGCTGGCGGCGACCTACCGCGCCCGGCAACTCGCCAACGGCGCGCAGACCATGATTGAAGCCACCCGCGACAAACCCACGGTTGTTGCGCTGCGCGAACTCGCAGCTTCGAAATTCGGCGCCGAAATCCTCAACAAGAGCCCTGCGTAACAGGCGCATGCGCCCGCGGCTGAGGCGCATCTCCTGATTGCGGACGGCGAGGTCAACCGTACGCATGAGTCCTTCAGCCCCCATCCCAGTAGCAGAACCCGTCGCGCTGCCCACAGCGCCGGCGCTGTTTCTGGAGTGGTCGGCCTATCTGAAGCCGGAAGATCTGTCGCAGATCCAGGCGGCTTATCACTTCAGCGAGTCCGCCCACGAGGGCCAGTTCCGCAAATCCGGTGAACCGTATATCGCGCACCCGCTGGCGGTGGCGAGCATCCTCGGCCAGTGGCATCTGGATTCGCAGGCACTGACCGCGGCGTTGCTGCACGACGTTGTCGAAGACACCGAAGTCACCAAAAACGAAATCGCTGAACAATTCGGACGGCCGGTCGCCGAACTGGTTGACGGCGTTTCAAAACTCGATCGCATCCAGTTCGACACCCAGGAAAAGGCGCAGGCGGAAAATTTCCGCAAGATGCTGCTGGCGATGGCGCGCGACGTGCGCGTGATGCTGATCAAACTTGCCGACCGCTTGCACAACATGCGCACGCTGGATGCCGTCCACCCGGAGAAACGCCAGCGTATCGCGCGCGAAACGCTGGAAATCTACGCGCCCATTGCCAACCGGCTGGGCCTGAACAGCATCTACCAGGAGATGGAAGACCTGTCGTTCCGTCACCTTTACCCGGACCGCTTCCGCGTGCTGGCCAAAGCCGTGCGCACTGCGCGCGGCAACCGCCGTGAAGTCGTCAGCAAGGTGCTCGACGGCATCGAACGCCGTTTGCGCGACCAGGGCATCGAAGCCCAGGTGCAGGGTCGCGAAAAACACCTGCACTCCGTATACCGCAAGATGCGCGAGAAACATCTGTCATTTGCGCAGGTGCATGACGTGTTTGGCTTCCGCATCATCGTCCGCGACAACATGGCTTGTTACGTTGCGCTCGGCCTGCTGCACAGCCTGTACAAGCCGATTCCCGGCAAGTTCAAGGACTACATCGCGATTCCCAAGGCCAACGGCTACCAGTCGCTGCATACCACGTTGTTCGGTCCCTTCGGCAGCCCGATCGAAATCCAGATCCGCACCGCCGACATGCACCGCATCGCCGAGGCCGGCGTGGCATCGCACTGGCTCTACAAAAGCTCCGACACCTCGCTCTCCGAACTGCAGCAAAAGACTCACCAGTGGCTGCAGAGCCTGCTCGAGATGCAGTCAGAATCCGGCGATTCGATCGAATTCCTTGAACATCTCAAGGTTGACCTGTTCCCGGATGAGGTTTACGTGTTCACGCCGAAGGGCAAGATCATGTCGCTGCCGCGGGGTGCGACTGCAGTCGACTTCGCCTATGCCGTGCACACCGACATCGGCAACCGCTGCGTCGCCGTCAAAATCAACCAGGAACTGACGCCGCTGCGCACCGAGCTGCGCAACGGTGATCGCGTCGAGATCATCACCGCGTCGCACGCCAAGCCCAACCCGCTGTGGCTTAACTTCGTTGCCACCGCCAAGGCGCGCGCACATATCCGCCACTTCCTGAAGACCATGCACTTCTCCGAGTCCGTTCAGCTCGGCAGCCGCCTGTTGCAGCAGGCGCTGGCCAATTTTAAAACCAATTCGACTGATGTTGGCGACGCGCAATGGGACAAACTGGTGCGTGACTCCAGTGCCAAGTCGCGTGACGAAATCCTCTCCGATGTCGGTCTCGGCAAACGGCTGGCGGTGGTGGTCGCACACCAGCTGCTCGCGCTGGGCGAACCGCTGCCGGCGGAAGCCCGGCCCAACGGCGCCGTCGTCGTGCGCGGCTCCGAGGGTTTTGCGGTGCAATTTGCACGCTGCTGCGGCCCGATCCCGGGCGACCCGATCATCGGCATCATCAGCAAGGGTCAGGGCATGGTCATCCATACCCATGACTGCCCGGTGGCCGCCAAGGGCAACCGCGACCCGGAGCGCGTGCTTGATGTGCAATGGGACGCCAATCCGACCAAGCTGTTCGATGTCGGCATCCGGCTGGTTGTCGCCAACCAGCGCGGCGTGCTCGCCAAAGTTGCGGCGGAAATCGCCGCGGCGGAATCCAACATCCAGAACGTCGCCGTCGATCCCGACGACGGCGGCACTTACACAGTGATGCGATTTACGGTGCAAGTGATGAACCGCATGCATCTGGCGCGGATCGTCCGCGATCTGCGCAAGATCCCCGAAGTTGTGCGCATCGGCCGCGTCAAAGGCTGAAACCATCCGCGCCCGGGATTACGCATGAGTATGCACACGCCCGCCACCCGCCTGTTGCTGGTCGAGGATGACGAAAACGACGCGATACTGATCCTCGCCTCGCTGCGCCATGGCGGTCTGCAAGTCACCCACCGCCGGGTCTGGAGCAAAACCGAACTGCAGGAAGCGTTGGCGCAGGAATCATGGAATGCCGTGCTCTGTGATTACAACCTGCCGCAATTCGACGGTCTGGCCGCGCTGAAACTGGTGCGTGCGCATGACGCCGACCTGCCGTTCATCATTGTTTCCGGCGCCATCGGCGAGGAAACCGCGGTGGCTGCGATGCGCAGTGGCGCGCAGGATTTTGTGATGAAACAGAGCCTCGGCCGTCTCGGCGCGGTATTGGTGCGCGAACTGGGCGAGGTCGAGATCCGCCGCGCGGCGCGCCTCGCCAGCAGTCAGCTCCACGCCAAGGAAGCCTTGCTTGATTCCATTGTCACCACGGCTGCCGACGGCATCGCCGTAGTGAATGCGGCGGGACACATTGAATTCGCCAATCCCGCCTTGGCCACACTGACCGGACACGCGCCGCCCGAACTTCACGGTCTGCCGGTGAAGCAGCTGTTGCGCCCTGCTGCAGCAGCAGCGGGCGCCGGATTCTGGGATGTATTGTGCGAATCGACCGGCGCCATCCGCGCCGAAATGACCAACCTGCAGATGCATGCGCATACCCGGTCCGGCGCGACCATCCCGGTTGAGATCAAAGTCAGCCGGATGATCCTCGATGACGCCCCAAAGCTTACCGTGGTCGTTCGCGACGTCAGCGAACGCGCCCGCTCGGAAGAGCGGATGTGGCGGCTAGCGCATTTTGACGAACTGTCAGGCCTGCCCAACCGGCTGCGGTTCCGTCAGTTGCTTGAACAGGCGATCCGTGACGCCAACCGCGAACGCAAGTCGATCGCGGTGCTGTTCGTTGATCTCGACCGTTTCAAGCTGATCAACGATAGCGTCGGTCATGACGGCGGCGACATGGTGCTGCGCCAGGTCGCCGGTCGACTGCGCCAGTGCCTGCGGGAATCCGACCTGTTGTCGCGTTTCGGCGGCGACGAATTCGCCGCGCTGCTGCGCGAAATCGACGACCCCGAAGCCGCGCGCGCCAGTGCGCAGCGAATACTCGGGGCAGTGGCCCAGCCCTACGACATCAACGGAGAAACCTACCACCTGACCGCCAGCATCGGCATCAGCATCTACCCCGGTGACAGCCCCGACGCAACCGCGCTGCTGCGCAATGCTGAACTGGCGATGTACCGCGCCAAGGACCAGGGCAAAAACAATTTCCAATTCCACTCGCCGCAGATGAACGCGCGTTCGCTGGAATACGTGGTGCTCGAGCGTTCACTGCGCCGCGCGATCGAACTCGATGAATTCATGGTTCATTTCCAGCCGCAGGTTGAGCTGGCGGACGGCCGCATCGTCGGTGCCGAAGCGCTGCTGCGCTGGAACCTGCCTGAAGTCGGCATGATTCCACCGTTAAAGTTCATCCCTCTGGCCGAGGAAACCGGATTGATCGTACCGATCGGCCGCCTGGTGCTGTTGCGCGCCTGTACCGCCGCCAAAAAATGGCAGGAATCCGGACTCCGCGACTTCCGCGTGGCGGTCAACCTGTCGCCACGCCAGTTCAACCAAAGCGAACTGGTCACCGACATCATCAACATCCTCGAAGATTCAGGCCTGCCGCCCGAACATCTCGAACTCGAGATCACCGAGAGCATGGTGATGGCCAATCCAGAAAGCGCCACGGCCATCCTGCGCGAGTTGCGGGCGATTGGAGTCCATCTCGCGATCGATGACTTCGGCACCGGCTACTCGTCCCTCGGCTATCTGAAAAGTTTTCCGGTGCACACGCTGAAAATCGACCGCTCGTTCATCAAGGACATCCCGGCAGATCCGGATGACGTCGCCATCACCCAGGCCATCATCGCCATGGGTCACAGTCTCCGCCTTGAAGTAGTCGCCGAGGGCGTCGAGACCGCGGAGCAGATTGAATTCCTGCGCAAGAACGGCTGCGACTATATGCAGGGCTATCTGATCGGCAAACCGATGTCGTCTGAAGAATTCAGCGCTTTTCTGACTGAACGCAGTCACTGGTCACTGTGACCCGAACTGATCATGAATGACCGCCGAATCCTGATCGTTGAAGACAACCCGGATGACGAATCGCTGACGCAACGCGGACTGCGCAAAGCCGGGGCCGAAGTGCTTGTTGCGCACGACGGCGCGCTAGCGCTGGAGATGGTGGCAGACCTGGATCAGCTGCCGGATCTGGTTCTCCTAGACCTGAAACTGCCGAAAATCGACGGCAGCGAAGTACTGCGACAGCTGCGTAATGATGCCCGCGCCAGCCGGCTGTGCGTGGTGGTATTCACTTCTTCAAGCGAGCCGGCGGACATCTCGCGTTGTTACGCACTGGGCTGCAACAGCTATGTGATCAAGCCGGTGACCTACGAAGATTACATTGAGGCCGTGCGCCGGATCGCCGAATACTGGCTGGCGTTGAATCTGTCGCCCGCGCGAAGGCGCTGAACGGTCAGCGCCGCATTTTGGCGCAAGCGCCGCGACCGTCGTTCCAGCCCATCATGTAATCAGCTTCATCGCGATACAGGCGTTCATCGCGACGTTGCGCACAACCGTCGACATGACCTTTTTTGTAGGTGGCGGAATATCCGGACAAATTGAAGACGGGCGGCGGATTTTGCACGCCCTGGTTTTGCGGGTCAGGACTGCGCATCCCGGTGCTGCTGCAAGCAGCGACCAGCAGCACCATTGCGGCCGCCGCGGCACGTCGTATCCGCACACCCACCTGTGCAGCCGGGATGCTGCGGTCTTTCATGCGCTCGGGGATTTCATAACTTTCGCTGCGATTCATGTTTTTCCCAATTCGTGACCGATAAGTGCTAGACCCAGTATGCCACCGGCTGCTGCGCCAAAAACCGATCTCCAGCCCTTGAGCCCGGTCGCGCGCACCGCTTCAACACGGCGGCAGTGTTCTCAGCGCGCTACTGCAGCTGCGGATTTGGCATCAGCGGTTCGCGGCGCCGGTTTGGAAGATGCCGCGGTTTTCGGCTCCAGGCGTGCGGCACCTGATTCTGTAACCGTCTTGCTGACAGGTGCGGCAGTCACTACCGATTTTGATGGGGCCGGCAGCAGCCCGGTCATTGCCGCAATGCCCAGCAGGCTGGCGATGATGACGCTGATGCCGGCGATCAGCAGTGTCGGATACAGCATCGGGGATACCGGCAGCGCCGACGGCGGTAAGGCCCGGTTTCGGGTCGTGAAGATCCAGTTCATGGCAGTCTCCAGTGCAATACGATGGGTATTCCCGCCTTCGGGATTACCCTGAATTCACTATTGCAAGTCTAATGCCAGAAAAATATTGTTTATAAACAATAAGTTATAATGTATATCCGCCTTGAGCTGTCGCCCAGCGGCGACGCCGCCGCCTGCGGCGACGCTAACTCGCTGTATTTTTGGGGCTAAGTGCAGTCGGTAAACGGAGACGCGCAGTGACCCTTCAGGCGCGTTGCGGCTTGAACAGCCGCGCATCGAGCTGATGACGCTGCAGCAGTTTGTAGAACTCGGTGCGATTGCGCTTCGCCATGCGCGAGGCGTTGGTCACGTTGCCTTCGGTGATTTTGAGCAGTTGCGCGAGGTACTCGCGTTCGAACTTGCGCCGCGCCTGCTCAAACGATGTGAGTTCGGTTTCCTCGTTCTGAATCGCCTGTTGCACCAGGCTGGCCGGAATCAGCGGCGTCGTCGCCAGCGCCACCGATTGCTCGATCACGTTATACAGCTGGCGCACATTGCCGGGCCAGGCCGCGCTCACCAGTTGCTCGACCGCTTCCGGCGCAAAACCGCTGACCACTTTTTTATAGCGCGAAGTCAGTTCGTTGAGAAAATGCCCGGCAAGCAACGGCACATCCTCGCGCCGTTCCGCCAGCGAAGGCAGCCGCAGCGCAACCACTTTCAGACGATAATACAAATCCTCGCGAAAATTTCCTGCGGCCATTTCAGCTTCAAGGTCACGATGCGTCGCCGAGATAACGCGTACATCCACCGGTATATTCTGCAGTCCGCCAACCGGCCGCACCTGCCGCTCCTGCAATACGCGCAGCAACTTGACCTGCAGCGCAGCCGGCATGTCGCCGATTTCATCGAGCAGCAGCGTTCCGCCGTCCGCCGCCAGAAACAAGCCGCGGTTGTCGCGCACCGCGCCGGTAAACGCGCCCTTGATATGTCCGAACAATTCGGATTCGAGCAGCGGCTCGGGAATCGCACCGCAGTTGATCGCCACAAACGGCCGGCTGCTTCGCGGACTTGCAGCATGGATTGCTCGCGCCAGCAGTTCCTTGCCGGTTCCGGACTCGCCGTGAATCAGGATGGAAGCATCCCCCGTCGCAACGAGGCGCGCTTTGGCCAGCACCTCCTCCATCGCCGGATTGCGGGTAATGATTGCCGCACGCCAGGTAGCGTCATCATTGCCCGGTTTGCCGGGTGCACCGGAAGTCGCCAGCGCGCGTGCGATTTCGTCGAGCAGCGTCTTCGCATCAAACGGCTTGGTCAGATAGCCGAACACACCGCCTTTGACGGCAGCTACCGCGTCCGGAATGGTGCCGTGCGCGGTAAGTATGATCACCGGCAGGGCCGGATTCTCGGCGCGGATCGCTTCGAACAGCGCAATGCCGTCCATGCCGCCCATCTGCAGATCGGTGACCACGACCTGCGGCCGCGACACCGCGAGTTGCGCCAGCGCGCGCTCGCCGCTGTCCACCGCGGACACGCCGTAGCCGGCGGCTTCAAGCCGCAACTGCATCAGGCGCAACAACCCGGGGTCATCATCCACCACCAGTATCCGTGCACTGCCCTGCGTTTTGCCATTCATCATCATGTTCACCGTTTTCGTTGGACGCCGCCTTCGCGTCCGGTCATGCTCCGCTCGAGTTCGAGCATCGCGTCCAGTTTCTGCTGCAATCCCTGCGCCTGCGCATCCAGCCGGCGCTGCTCCTGCAACATCCCCGTCATCAACATCGCCAGCCCGTGCAGCGGACTCGCCCCATTGCGCGTCAGCGGCTCCAGCGCCTCAAGTGCGCGCGCTTCATCCGCTCCCGGCGTACCGGGAACCGTCATCGCCAGCGCGTAACGCATGCGGCTGCTGTCACTGCGTGACCGGGACAGCGCGCGCCGCGCCGCATCCTGCTCGCGCAACAGCTCGGTGCCTCCCAGTTTGCGGATTTTTCCGTAATACGCCAGTGCGGTAGCCGGCTCAGCGGTGTCACCGCGCGTTTCACTGCGCAAATCAGCAACCGCGGCCGGTTCCTCTACGGTTTCGACGGTACGCCATGCGCCGCAGCCGGCGAACAGCAGCGCCACAATCCCCGCAACAAGCCACCTCATGCAAATCCCCCCTGCCGCATTGGCATCGTCACCCGCAACCGCGCGCCGGCGCGGTTCGGATCATCGACCACTTCCACGGTGCCGCCGTGGGCCTGCGCATAATCCCGCACAATCGACAAACCGATGCCAGAACCCGGCAAACGGCCGCCTGAAGCATTTCGCCCCCGGTAAAACGGATCAAACACACGCTCGCGCTCGGCGGGCGGAATGCCGGGTCCGTCATCAGCCACTTCCAATACCAGCTGATCCGAGAGTACGCGGGACTCGATGACGACCACGCTGCCCTCGGGAGCAAATTTGCCGGCGTTCGACACCAGGTTGTCCAGCATGATGCGTACCTTCTCGAAATCCGCCTCAATCACGACATCGTCAATTTGCGGCGCAATACGCAGCGCCCGCGCGCGCAGCGCCAGGTTCTGATCATCAAGCACGCGCGCCACCACGCGGCGCATCTCGACATCCGAGTAGCGCATTTCGCGGCGATGGAATTCAGCCGCGCCGTATGACAGCAGGTCTTCGATCAGCCGCTGCAATTCGATACTGTTGGCCCGGAGTATGCCCGTTACCTCCTGCTGCTGCGGGGTCAGCTTGCCCAGCACTTCTTCGGACAGCAGTTCAGAACCCTCGCGCAAAGCCGTCAGCGGCGTTTTCAGTTCGTGAGACACCTGACGCAGAAAACGGTTTTTCTGCTGTTCCAGCTCGGTCAAGCGGTGGCGCAGCCATTCAATGCGGCGGCCGAGCAATTGCAGATCGCGCGGTCCGCTGACGCCCACTGGCGCGGAAAAATCGCCGCCGCCCATGCGCCGCAGGGCAGCATCAATCTGCCGGATCGGCCGCGCAATCAGCACTGTGAACCCCGCTGCCAGCAAAAAGGCCACCGGCACCAGCGCCAGCATCTGCCAGAAGGTGATGCGTTGCGCACGCGCGGCCATTTGCTGCATGGCATCGATTTCGCGGTCGATCAGCCAGTCGCCGTGGGCAATGATCTCGACGGCGTGTTTGCTGAGTTTTACATATTCACCTGCGGCAAACGCAACGTCTGACGCTGCCGAATGCGGATTGCGCAGCACCGCATAATTATTGGCCTCGCCGCTGACAATGGCAGTCAGCGCCACCCGCTGCTCTTCATCCAGTTGCAATGCGCCGAACTCGGCCGCTGCCTGCAAAAACGATGCGCGGTTGGCTTCGTAAGCCTTGAGTGGCGTGCGGTTGCCAAGGATCACCACCTGCTTGGCGTTGCGTTCCAGCGCGCCCAGCAAATCCGCAAGTCGCCGGCTCGACTGCGTCGATTGCACCGCCTGGTACACGGTGTGCTGGCTGCGATTGGCAAACTGATCAATTGTTATCGCATTGTTGATCAACGCAATGATCAGCGGCAGCGCCACCATCGCAAAACCGATGACGAGCAGCTTGGGGAATGAATCCGGCTGCAGCAGGCGCATATTTTTATTGATTATTCGACTTGATCACACTGCCGCGACAGCCGTCCCAGCGTCAGAGCCGCACAATACCGGTCAAGCACCCTTGTTTTTATCTTCCAGCACCTTGATCAGGCCGTCTATGCCCGAGCGCGAAATTTCATTGTTGAATGTTCCCCGGTAATTAATCACCAGACTCGCATTTTCAGCGACGATGTCGGTGACTTTCCAGGTCTTGTTGGTCAGTGTCATGCGGTAATCGATGGCCACCGGCGGTCGTCCCGGTTCCTTCACCACTGTACGCACGGTGGTGTAATCCTCACCCGGCTTGAGTTGCAGCGGTTTGACTTCGACTTTGCGCTCGACACCCGCGGTTTCAGCCAGCGCAGTGGCATAGGTGCGCACCAGCAGCGTGCGGAAGGCATTCTCCAGCGACTTCTGCTGCGCCGGGGACGCTTCGCGCCAGGCTTTGCCCATCGCCAGTTGGGTCATCGCGCGAAAATCAAAATGCGGCAGAACTTTTTCCTCGACAACGTTCTGGAGCACACGACGGTCCTTGTTTTGCTTGAGAACGGCAAGAACGTCCTCTACCGTCGTACGCACCAGCATGTCGGGCGCAGTTTGGGCCGCAGGCTGGGGCGCAGTTAGAGCCGCATTTTGGGCCTGTGCCCCCGGCACAAACAAAGAAGCCGCAGTCATCAGAGACACAGAAATCAGATTTTTCATATTGAGTCCTCCCCGCTGTTAAACGATACGCGGGTTAGGCAGGCACACACCATGAAATGTTCCACAAGAGGGGAAAAAGACTTCCCTGAAAGTGCGGAATGTCACGGAAAGCCCGCCAGGGGCGTCCCGGACCCGATTAAGTGTCGCCGACAGGCAACAAACCGCACTTATCGCGCGAGTTTGGCGATCTTCAGGTCGCCGGCCAGCTGATCGAGTGCGGCCAACAGCGCCTCCGGCATCGGGATGCCGTTGGTTTCGCGATCAGCGCGTGCGATGTGGGTGCCTTCACCCGGCAGCCGGATGCGGTCGACGTTGGGCAGAGGCTGCGAGTTGCGGATGTCGCGGATCAGCGTATCCATGCCCTGCTTGAATTCCTGCAGGTCCTGAAACGCTTCGATGTTGATGGCGACGATGGTATGGCCGGTGTTGGTTTCGGTGGTGTCGTCATTGTTGAAATCGACGACATCCTTGCCCATCGCCGCGCCATTGAGGTTGCCGGCGAGCAGCCCCATCACCAGCGCCAGGCCGTAACCCTTGTAGCCGCCGATCGGCAGCAGGAACCCTTCGTTGGCGCGCTTCGGATCGGTCAGCGGATTGCCCTGGCGGTCCATCATCCAGCCCTCGGGCATCATTTCACCGCGCTGCGCCTTGGTTTTGACCTTGCCGTACGCCGCCACGGTGGTTGCCATATCAAGAACAATGGCAGGTTCGTCCCCGGCCGGCACGGCCACTGCGATGGGATTGGTTGACAGTAACATGTCCAGTCCGCCCCAAGGCGGCAGATGATTGGCGCTGCCCACGGCCATGTAGAGACCGATCATGTTGTGCTGTGCCGGCATGCTCGCATACAGCGAGGCCGGGCCAGCATGGTTGCTCCAGCGCGCGCCAACCCAGGCCACGCCTGCGGTTTTCGCTTTTTCGATGGCTTTTTCAGTGGCGAATTTCATCACCAGGTGGCCCATGCCGTTATCGCCGTGCACCAGCGCCATGCCTGCCATTTCGCGTTCGACGCGGATGTTCGGTTTGACATTGACGGCACCGCCCTTGATGCGGCGGATGTACTGCGGCAGGCGGAACACGCCGTGACCTTCGGAGCCATTGATGTCGGCCTGCGCCATTAACTGCGCAATCGCTTTTGCATCTTCTCGCGGAATCGCCACCGCCTCGAACGAAGCCGTGATGAACGCTCGCAGTTGGTCGCCCGAAATTCTGTGCTGCTGTTTCTGTTCAGCCACCGTGTTCCTCCAGTTCGATCAGCGCCCCGAGAAAATCGTTCGGGTGCACAAAGGCTATGCGTTCGCCGTGTACGTTGAGTTGCACCTTGCCGGCGCCTAGCACCTGCACGCCGGCCTTGGTCAGTGCATTCGTGGTCCGCCCGACGCTGTCGACGCCGAGGCAGAAATGATGGATGCCGCCTTTGGGATTGCGTTCGAGAAATTTCGCGATCGGCGAGTCCGGGTTAGTCGGCTCCATCAGTTCGATCTTGGCATTGCCGAGATCGATATAGGTCATGCGCACACCCTGCTCGTCATTGACCTTGATGTCGCCGGCCACCAGCCCGTACGTCGCACGCATTTTTTCCAGGGCCGCCGCCAGATCGGGAACCACGATGGAAACGTGACTGAGTCCGGTGATCATAGCAAGTATTTGTTTTAAATAACTTTTTCTGCGCGCAGCTCAGCGATGCGGGTGTCACTGAAACCGAGTTCCTCGCGCAGCACCGCCTCGGTATGTTGGCCCAGCAACGGCGGCGGACGGCGGATGCTCGCCGGCGTGTCGCTGAAACGAAAGGGGATGCCGAGCATTTTGACGGCGCCCGCGGTCGGATGCTCGACCGTAGTCACCATGTCACGCGCAATCGCATGCGGCGCGGCCAGCGCCTGCGCAACGTTATTGATGCGGCCACACGGAATACCTGCCGCCATCAACTGCTCAATCCAGGTTTCTGCACCCTGGCGTTTCAATTCGGTTTTGATCAGCGCATCCAGCGCATCACGGTTGCCAATACGATCCGGATTTTTGGTGAAGCGTGGGTCGGTCGCCCATTCAGCATGGCCAAGCACCGCGGAGAATTTCGCGAACTGGCCGTCATTGCCGACCGCCACCGCGATCATGTCGTCGCCCGTCGGGTACGCGGTGTATGGCACGATGTTGGGATGCCCGTTGCCGAAGCGCCCGGCATTTTTGCCTGAAATGAGGTGGTTCGAAGCCACGTTGGCCAGCATCGCCAGTCCGGAATCAAACAGCGACACTTCGACATGCTGGCCACGCCCGGTGCTGTGCCGCGCATTGAGCGCCGCGAGTACCGAATTGCAAGCAAGCATGCCGGTGCAGATATCGACAATCGCCACACCATATTTCATCGGCGTGCCGTCGGGCTCACCGGTGATACCCATCAGGCCGGACTCGGCCTGCAGGATGAAATCGTAACCGGGAAGTCCGGCCTTGGGCCCGACCGAACCGTAGCCGGTGATCGAACAACGCACGACGCGCGGCGCATTGGCCTTGAGCCACTCGTTGTCGAAGCCCCACTTCTCCAGCGTGCCGACCTTGAAATTCTCGACCAGCACGTCGGCCTTGCGAATCAGTCCGGCCAGCACTTCCTGACCGGACTTCATCGCCATGTTCAGCGTGATCGAGCGCTTGTTGCGGTTTACGCCGAGGTAGTACGCCGATTCACCGGCGGCAAATGGCGGCCCCCAGCTGCGCGTGTCGTCGCCCGTGCCGGGCGGTTCGACCTTGATCACATCGGCGCCCATGTCGCCGAGCATCATCGTGCACAGCGGTCCGGCGAGAATGCGCGTCAGATCGAGGACGCGGATGCCGGTTAATGCGCCTTGGGGTTCTGCTGGGGGCATGGCGGTGAGACTGGTGAGGGGTAAGGAGTCAGGGGTGAGGGCACGGCGTTTTGCCGTTTACCCCCACCCATTACCATTTACCAATTACCGCTTTTTCCGCATCGAAGGCGGCGCGTTGAGATCCTTGTCGCAGCCGTCGACGTATTTCTCCAGTTCCTTTTTCGCCTTCATCCGGAACTGCTGGAAATCCGGCTTGCGGCCGGCGAGGAAGGCATCCATGCCTTCATTGGCCTCGGGCGAGCCCCAGACATGCGCCAGCAGTTCCATGCCGTGCTGCCACGACGAGTACAGGTTGTCGGATTCAAAGTTCAGCGACTTCTTGGTCATGCGCAGCGTCAGCGCGCTGTGGCCCTTCATGGTTTCACACCACTTCAGCGTCTCTTTCAGCAAATCCTTTTGCGGCACACACTTGTTAATCAGGCCGACTTCAACGGCTTCCTTGGCGCCGAAGCGACGCGCGCAGAAAATCATTTCACGCGCCAGTCGCTCGCCGAGGATGCGCGGCAGGTACTGGGTTGCGCCCACGGTCGGGCAGGCGCCGACTTTGGCGCCGGTCTGGCCGAGCACGGCGTTTTCCGAGGCAATCACCAGATCGCACCACAGCGCGAGCTCGTGTCCGCCGCCCATGCACCAGCCGTTGACCATCGCGATTACCGGGATCGGCAGGCCACGGATGGTCATCGCCAGCCCGAGCATGCGGTCATTCCACATGTAGGCGTTGGTGAAATTGAGGCGCTTCATCGCGTAGAAATCACCGCCGGCGGAGAATGAACGATTGCCCTTGCCGGTGACCACGGCGCAGACGATCGACGGATCTTCGCGGGTCGATTTCAGCGCGTCGATCATTTCATCCAGAGTCTGCTCGCGGAATGCATTGAGCACTTTCTCGCGATTGATGGTGATCCATGCCACCTGGTCCTTAACTTCATACAAGATGTCGGTGTAATTCCGCTTGGCGGACTTTTTGGATTTTGCGGCCATGGTTTTCCCCAATTGAAAGAAGACGCGAAAGAGCAGGATTTTAACAGAAGCGGTGCAGAACATTGACAGGCACGGGGCAGCTAACTAAGGTGCGGCAACAAGCGTGCACCGTGTTCATCCGAATCATGTTCTCCTGCATCAGGTTCACGATGTGACACGCAAAACTCTGGAGGAGTCCATGAAATCCGCAACCCTGCTCGGCAACCTGGCATCGGCATTATTCGTGGCCTCTGCCGCAGCCCAAAACTATCCCAGCAAAGCGGTACGCATCGTCGTGCCCTTCGTTCCCGCGGGCCCGACCGACAATCAGGCGCGCTGGGCGGCACAACAGCTCACCGCCGCAACGGGTCAGCAGTTCATGGTCGACAACCGGCCGGGAGCCGGCGGCGTGCCCGGCACCGAAGCCGTGGTCAGAAGCGCGCCTGACGGCTACACCCTGCTTGCCGGCAACCCGGGCCCCCTGACCATCGCCCCCAGCGTGCGCAACACCATGCCTTACGACACGCTGCGTGATCTGGTGCCCATTGTGCTGATCGCGCGCAGCGCGAGCTGTGTCTGCCTGCACCCGAGTCTGCCTGCCCGCAACGTCAAGGAGTTCATCGCGTTGGCCAAGGCCCAGCCCGGCAAGATCAATTACGGCTCGCCCGGAGTCGGAACCGTCGGCCATTTCGCCACCGAACTGTTCGCGTTTCAGGCCGGCGTCAAACTGAATCACATCCCCTACAAAGGCGCGGCGCAATACACCATCGACCTGATCGCCGGAAACATCGAACTTGCAATTAACCAGTTCGCCATCGCCACGCCGCATGTCAACGCCGGCAAGCTGCGCTGCCTCGGCGCCACGTCGCGCGAGCGTTCACCCCTGCTGCCCAACGTGCCGACCATCGCCGAACAGGGCATCAAGGATTTCGAAAGTTATAACTGGAACGGCGTGCTGGCGCCGGCCGGAACGTCGCCGGCGATCGTCAACCGTATCGCCGAAATCGTATCCAAACAGCTGGCCGCGCCGGAGGCCCGCGCGCTGTATTCCGGGCAGGGCCATGAGGCCAGCGGCATCACCACCACGGCCTACGCAGACTTCATCCGCGCCGAAACCGAAAAATGGGCGAAGATCGCCCGCGTCGCCAATATTCCGAAGCAGTAAACTTCAAAAGCAGCCACAGAGAGCACGGAGAAACGCTATACCCCCTTGAGGGGTACACAGAGGAAACCGGGAACCTTGCGATCGGTTGTTTTGCCGTTCTCTGTGTCCTCTGTGGCTAATGGTTTTAGTTTTTCAAAAACAAAGGAACCGGCATGACCGCGAAGAAGGAATCCACCTATTTCATGTACTTCCCCGGCAACTACCGGTGGTCGTCGGCATTCATCAACATGATGAGCTCCGCGCCCTACGGCGGCTCGGAAATCAGCGAACTGCACAAGATCGGCGTGCAGTTGAAGGACAAGGACCCGGAGGATGACGAAGCCTGGTTCCAGGCCTGCGTAAACGTGGCCGATAAAGTTCGCGCGCATGCCGAACGTTTCGAAGCTTCCAAGCATGCGGTGTCGGCTGCGCACGCCTATCTGCGCGCCTGCAACTACTACCAGATGGCCGAGCGTTTCCGCACGCCGAAGGACGACATTGCGCTCGCCGCCTACAAAAAGGGCGTGGATTGTTTTCATCGCCATGTCGCGCTGACCGACGTCAAAATCGAGATCGTCGAGATTCCAACGTCCGCCGGCCCCCTGCCCGGTTATTTCGTGCATGCGCAGAATGCCAAATCGAAGAAGCCGCCCTGCGTGGTGTATTTCGACGGCCTCGACGTCACCAAGGAAATCCAGTACGTGCGCGGCGTACCCGACCTGATCAAGCGCGGCATCTCGGTGCTGGTGATGGACGGCCCCGGTACCGGCGAAGCCATCCGTTTCCGCGGCCAGTATCTGCGCCACGACTACGAAATCGCCGGCTCGGCCTGCGTCGACTGGCTGGAAAAACGTAACGACGTCGATGCTAAAAAAATCGGCGTGGTCGCGATCAGCCTCGGCGGTTACTACTCGCCGCGCATGGCCTCGATGGACCATCGTTTTGCCGCCTGCATCGCTTGGGGCGCGATCTGGGATTACCACGCCACCTGGAAAAAACGCATCGACGCGCAGTTCAAGACTTCCCTGTCGGTGCCCGGCCACCACATCACGTGGATCTTGGGTGTGGACACGCTGGACGAAGCGCTGAAAAAACTCGAACCGTTCAAACTCGACGGCGTGGTGCAGAAAATGCGCTGCCCCTTCCTGATCGTGCATGGCGCCGACGACGAACAGGTGCCGCTGGCCGATGCCCAGGCGCTGTACAACGCCTCCGGTTCACCGGACAAGAAACTCCGGGTTTTCACCGCCGAAGAAGGCGGCGCGCAGCACTGCCAGCGCGATTACCTGACGCTGGGCGTCGCGGAGATGTGGAACTGGTTTGAGGACAAGCTGCTGCGATCCTGATGCGGTACTGCGAGATGCGCCGCTGCCACGAGTGCAACCAGCCCGTCGGCAGCAAGGACAAATTCTGCGTGCGCTGCGGGGCGAAGCTGCCCCGTGAGCCAAGATTCCTTTCTTCCGGCGCGCAATTGCCGCATCATCGCTAGTCATGGAAGACATCGTCTACAAGCTGGTGTTTCACAGCACCTACCTGGCACTGAAGCCCCTGCTGACCTTTTTGCACCGTGATTCCTTCCTCTACTGGCCGTTCATCCTTTCAACGCTGCTGATCGCGATGCTGGCCTGGCGCTATACCAAAGCCCGCGGCGACCTTGATCCGGCAAAGCCGCACTGGAAGGAGTTTTTTGACCGCTATCTCAGCCGGCGTCTGTGGTGGCACGCCTCATCGCGCCTCGATTACCGTTTTTATTTCGTCAACGCCATTCTGTTTCCGCTGATCGTCGGGCCGCTGCTGTTCAGTTCCCAAAGCATCACCGCCGCGTTGGGCAGCCTGTTCGGCATGCCGGATGCGCCGGCTGCAGCGCCTTCGTTCTGGACAGCCGTGACTTACACGGTGCTTTTTTTCATCGCCTATGATTTTGGCCGCTTCGTCGCCCACAGCCTGCTGCACGACATCCCTTGGCTATGGCAGTTCCACAAGGTGCATCACTCGGCCGAAGTGTTGACACCCATGACCACGTTCCGCGCTCACCCGATCGACCTTGCAGTGATGGCCTGTATCCCTGCATTAACCACCGGCATCGTGACGTGGTGCTTTTATCGCTACGTCAATGCCGGCATCGGCATGATCACTTTTCTCGGCTTGCACGCGATCATCTGGGTGTTCAACCTGGTCGGCAACCTGCGCCATTGGCATGTCTGGCTGTCCTATGGACCGACACTCAATCGCTGGCTGATCAGCCCGGCACACCACCAGCTCCACCACAGTTACGAGCCGCGGCATCTGGGCTGCAATCGGGGATTCGAACTCGCCGTTTGGGACCGCTTGTACGGCACCCTGTACGTGCCGCCGCAGGCGCCGGAAACCTTCCGCATGGGACTCGGCGACGGCAGCGACGGTCAGTGGCGCACGGTATGGCAGCTCTATGTCTGGCCGTTCCTGATGTTGTGGCGGCGGCCCCCGGCTGAAACCAAAACACCGCAGGCAACTGGCGATCAGTAAGGGGTCGCGGCAGCGGGCTCAGAGATATTCCGAGACTTCCACCAGATTGAAATCGGGATCGCGGAAATAAACCGAGCGTATCGGTCCCATCGCCCCGGTCTTGGTGCACGGTCCCTCGATGATGGAGATGCTGTGTTTTTCCAGGCTGGCAATCACATCTTCCAGTGGCACTGCAGCAATGAAACAGAAATCCAGCGTGCCGGTCCCCGGTGCATGCGCCTTGGGTTCGTACTCGCGGCCCTGCACGTGGATGTTGATTTTCTGCCGGCCGAACTTCAGCGCGAGCCGGCCTTTGCCAAAAATCTCGGCTTTCATGCCCAGCACTTCGGTGTAGAAACGGACGACCGCATCGGGTTGGGCGGTGGTCAGGACGAAATGGTCAAGGTGATCGATCATGGGGAAAACTCCGTAATTACCTGTTTTTATTGATTATTTAAATCACACCCTTGGCGCGCAGATCGGCGATGGTTTCCGCTTTGAGGCCGGCGCGCTGCAATACCGCCTCCGTATCCTCACCCAGCTTCGGCGCAGCGTTGCGAATGCCGCCCGGGGTCGCCGACAGCTTGGGCACGATGCCGGGCACGTCGACTTTATAGCCGTCGCGGGTGGTGATGTTGAGGATCATCTCGCGCGCATGATACTGCGCGTCGGCGGCAATATCGGCGATGGAGAAGATCGCACCCGACGGCACATCGTATTGGTCGAGGATTTTCAGCGCAACGGTTTTATCGCGTACCTTCGTCCACGCAGTAATCGCACCGTCAATGTCAACGACACGCTTGACGCGACCGTCGTTCGACGCGAGGTCAGGCGCGGTGCCGAGGTCATCGCGGCCAATCGCTGACATCAGTCGTTTAAAAATCCCGTCGCCGTTGCCCCCGATCAGTATCCAGCCGTCGCTGCAGAGGTAGGCGTTCGACGGCACAATGCCCGGCAGCGCGCTGCCCGCGGCTTCACGCACGGCGTTGAAGGCGCTGTATTCGGGCAGCAGGCTTTCCATGCAGTTGAACACGCTTTCATACAGTGCGATATCAATGACCTGGCCTTCACCGCCCGCATCTTTCCCATTCCTATCACGATGGTACAGCGCCATCAGCACACCGATCACGCCGTGCAACGCCGCCAGCGTGTCGCCAATCGACACGCCGACGCGCACCGGCACGCGCCCCGGTTCTGCGGTCAGATACCGCAGCCCACCCATCGACTCGGCGATCACGCCAAAACCGGGGCGGTTGCAGTACGGGCCGTCCTGGCCGTAGCCGGAGATGCGCGCCATCACCAGCCGCGGATTGAGTTTTTTTAAATCTTCATAACCGAGACCCCACTCCTCCATCTTGCCGGGACGGAAATTCTCGATCAGCACATCGGCTTCCTTCACCAGCGCACGCAGGATGTCCTGGCCTTCGGGCTGCGTCAGGTCCAGCGTCACCGACTGCTTGTTGCGCGACTGAACTTCCCACCACACCGAGTTGCCGTTTTTGAGCATGCGCCATTTGCGCAGCGGATCGCCCTTACCCGGCGGTTCGATCTTGATGACTTCGGCGCCGAAGTCGCCCAGCGTCTTGCCGCAGAACGGCCCGGCGATCAGCTGGCCGAGTTCAATGACGCGCACGCCGGCCAGCGGGCCGGTTGCGGATGAGGGAATGGATGTCATGGTGCGGTGTCCTTCGGTTAACCCGAAGGATAGCGCGAGAAGCTGCGCGCGGAGGAACGCTGCGGATTACTTGCCCTGCAGCTCGGCGGCGTGTTTGACCGCCTTGACGATGTTCAGGTAGCCGGTGCAGCGGCAGAGATTGCCCTCAAGGCCGTGCACGATCTGCTCATCGGTCGGCTTCGGGTGGTCCTTGATCAGCGCCGCGGTGGTCATGATCATGCCCGGGGTGCAGAAACCACATTGCAGCGCATGGCATTCGGTGAACGCCGCCTGTGCCGGATGCAGCTTGCCGTTTTTGGCGAGGCCTTCGATGGTCACCACATCGGCGCCGTCGGCCTGCGCCGCCAGCATCGTGCACGACTTCACCGCGCGGCCGTCGACATGCACGGTGCAGGCCCCACACTGGCTGGTGTCGCAGCCGACATGGGTGCCGGTAAGCTTCAGTGTGTCGCGCAGGAAATTGGCGAGCAGCGTGCGGTCTTCGACGTCAGCGCTCTGCTTCACGCCGTTGACGGTCATTGTGATCTTGGCCATGGTTATTTCTTCCCTTATTTCTTACCGGCAATGGCGGCCGCGGCACGGCCGGCCATGACTTTGACGAGCTGCGCGCGGTATTCACGCGAGCCGTGGATGTCTTCGTTGATGTCGTCGACGGAAACCGTCAGCTTTTCCAGCGCTGCCGCGCTCATGTTCTTGGCGAGGGCTGCTTCCGCTTCAGTCCAGCGGAACACGCCCGAAGCGCCAGCGCCGGTGACGGCCACGCGCACACCCGCAGCAGTCTGCGCAATGAACACGCCGGCCATTGCATACCCGGAGGCCGGATGCGGATACTTGGCATAGGCCGCGGCCTTGGGCAGCGGGAACGCGATGCGCACCACCAGTTCGCCGGGTTCCAGTGCCGTGGTGAACATGCCCTGGAAAAAATCATCAGCGGCGATTTCTCGCTTGTTGGTAATCACCGTCGCGCTCAGCGCCAGCACCGCTGCCGGAGAATCAGCTGCCGGATCGTTGTTGGCAACGGAACCGCCGATGGTGCCGCGGTTGCGCACCTGCGGATCGGCGACTGTCGAGACCAGGTCGGCCAGCGCCGGCAGCGCTTCGCGCACCACCGGTGAAGTGGCGATCTGGTAATAACGGGTCGCCGCGCCGATGCTCAGCACGCCGTTCTTGTTGTCGATGCCGGCGAGTTCGGAAAGACCGGCGATGTCGATCAGCTGCGTCGGTTGCGCCAGCCGCGCTTTCAGCGTCGGCAGCAGCGTCATGCCGCCGGACAACGCTTTTGCATCTTCGTCCTTCGCCAGCCAGTCGGCGGCTTCCTGCAGCGTCTTCGCCTTGCGATACTGGAATGCGTACATGTTTTATTTACCTTTCTTCGCAGCCGAGATGGCCTGCCACAGCTTGTGTGCGGTCAGCGGCATATCCAGCGGCGGCACACCCAGCGGGCGCAGCGCATTCATCACCGCATTGGTCAGCGTCGCCAGTGACGCCGTGCAGCCCGACTCCCCCATACCTTTCACGCCCAGCGGGCTGATGGTGCCGAAGGTGGTGTGTTCGGCAATGGTGATGTCCTTGATCCAGCCGGCCTTGGGCATCGCGTAATCGGCGAAGCTGCCGGTCAGCAATTGCCCGGTTTCGGGGTCATAGACCACGTTTTCACCGAAAATCTGGCCCCAGCCCTGCGCCACCGCGCCGTGCATCTGGCCTTCAACGATGGTGTGGTTGATCACCACGCCGCAGTCGTCAACCGTCACATACGAGACCACGTCGGTGAAGCCGGTCTGAGGATCGATTTCGACTTCAGCGACATGGCAGCCGTTGGGGAAAGTCGAGCCGAACTTGCCTTCGCCGGTCACCGACAGCGGCTTTTTCGCTGCCAGTTCGCCCAGCGTGATTTTTTTGTCCGATGCGGTCGACTTGAATTCACCATGCGCATAGGCCACCTGCGACGGTTCGACGCCCAACTGCTCGGCGGCGAGCGGTGTCGCGTGTTCGATCAGTTTTTTTGCGGCGATATGGCACACCGTGCCGGCACCGACGATGGTACGCGAGCCGCCGGTGTGGTTGCCGATCAGTCCCTTTTCGCCGATGCCCTGGCGCAGCGTGATGCGTTCGGCCGGAATGCCCAGCGCATCGCCGATGATCTGCGCGAAGGTGGTTTCATGGCCCTGCCCCTGCGAATGCGAAATTGAATACGCGGTCAGCCTGCCGTCTGCCGCAACCTCAAGCAAGACTTCGTCCTTGGGGAACATGCCGGCGCCGGAGTTTTCGATCACCGTTGCCATACCCAGGCCGCGCAGCAAGCCGCGTTTTTCGGATTCGGCGCGGCGCTTGGCGAACCCTGTGACGTCGGCCAGCTTCAGTGCCTTGTCAAGCACGCCGGGGAAATCGGCGATGTCATAGACCGAACCGGTCGGAGTCTTGTACGGGAATGCATTGGTCGGAATGAAATTTCGCCGGCGGATTTCGGCCGGGTCAATGTTCATCTGCGCCGCCGACTCATCAACCAGACGCTCAATCGTGTAGGCGATCTCCGGACGTGCCGCGCCGCGGTAGGCCGACACCGGCACGGTATTGGTCAGGGCGACGCGCCAGCGACCAAACAGGGCCTGGGTTTTATAAACACCATTCAGGCAAGTCACCGGATTGCGCATCGGGCTGACCGGACCGGCCGGATGCAGGTAGGCGCCGAGGTCGGCGATCCAGTCCAGTTTCATCGCGAGGAAGGTGCCGTCGCGGTCGAGTGCCATTTCGGCATCGATGTAATTGGCGCGACCATGCGAATCCGACTGGAAACCCTCGCTGCGCGAGGACACCCATTTCACCGGGCGATTCAGCGCCTTAGCAGCAATCATCGCTGCAACGTATTCGGTATAAGCAATGCTGCGCTGGCCGAAACCGCCGCCAACGTCGCGCGCCTTGATGTTCAGTTTGTCGTCTGCCACGCCAGTGTAGGCGGCGATCTGCATGCGCATCATGTTGATGCCCTGCACCGGCACATGAATGGTGTAGGCGCCGGAACCGGCGTCATAACTAACCAGGCAGGCGCGCGGCTCCATCGGGCTGGGTGCAACGCGCGTGCAATCCAGTCTCAGTTTGGTGATGTGCGCCGCTTTCGCGAACGCCGCTGTCACAGCAGCCGCATCGCCGGCTTCCTGTTCAAACGCGAGGTTGCCCGGCACGTTGTCGTGCAATTGCGGCGCGCCGGCTTGCAGCGTAGCCCGCGGATCCACAATCACCGGCAGGTCTTCGTATTCAACCTCGATCAGTTCGGCGGCATCCTGCGCCTGCAGCGCAGTCTCGGCCACCACCATGGCCACGGTTTCGCCGACAAAACGCACCCGTTCATGCGCCAGCACGACCCGGTTGGGCAGATTCGCCTTCTTGCCGTCTTTGCCGGCAAAGGTCAGCATGCTCAGCGGCTTCACGTAACCTGCGGCGACGGCATCGGCACCGGTGTAAACCCCGAGAACACCCTTGGCCTTGCGTGCGGCATCGACGTTGATCGACCGGATTTTCGCGTGGGCGCGATCAGCGCGCAGAAATGCGGCATGCGCCTGGTTGGGCAGACTCCAGTCCGCGGCGTAACAACCTTCGCCCTTGATCAATCGCAGATCCTCAAGGCGGGACAGTTTTGCGCCGCCGACATCAAACAGGTGGTGATGGTCCATAACGTTGACGCGCACCACATGCGGGACACCGCTGCGGTTCGCTCGCTCCTCCATTGGAATAGCGATTAGGATAACGCAAAAATGCCGGAATGACCGCAGCCATGTTGCGCCGCCCCACCCGGTCACGCACAATGCCGGGGTCGCAGTCCATATCGTAAAAAGCCCGTTTTACAATGAAAAAAGACACGCTGCTAACCCATATCGGACGCGATCCGGCGCGGACCCAGGGCACCGTCAACATGCCGGTGTATCGCACTTCCACTGTGGTTTTTCCCGATCTGGAATCCTACGAAACGCGCGACCCGGACGATTTCAAGTCCATGCGCTACGGCATACACGGCACACCGACCACGTTTGCTTTCGAAGACGCGGTGGCGCGCATGGAGGGCGGTTACCAAGCGGTGGCGGTGCCCTCGGGACTCGCCGCGATCACGGCGGCTTTGTGCACCTTTGCCAAGAATGGCGACCACCTGCTGGTCACTGACAGCGCCTACGCACCGACGCGCCTGTTTTGCGAGCGGCAACTGCGCGCCAACGGTATTGAAGTTGAATACTACGATCCGCTGATCGGCGCCGGCATCGGGCGCTTGATCAAACCCAACACCAAAGCCGTGTTCTGCGAAGCGCCGGGTTCGCTGACTTTTGAAATGCAGGACATCCCGGCCATCGCTGCCGTCGCGCATGCGCGCAACATCCCCGTGCTGGCCGACACCACCTGGGGCACGCCCTATTTTTTCCGCTCCTTCGAGCACGGCGTCGACGTCTCGATCCATGCCGCAACCAAATACATCGTCGGCCATTCCGACGTGCTGATGGGCGTGATTGTCACCAACAAAAAATGCTGGCTGCCGGTGCGCCACACCGTCGCCGACTTCGGTTACTGCGTCAGCCCCGACGACTGTTATCTGGCGCTGCGCGGTTTCCGCACCATCGGCGTGCGCATGAAACAGCAGATGGCCAATGCCATCACCGTGGCCAACTGGCTGCAGGGCCGCGCCGAAGTACAACGGGTGCTGTTCCCGGCGCTGGAAAGCGACCCGGGCCACGCGATCTGGAAACGCGATTTTGAAGGCGCAGCATCATTGTTCGGCGTAGTGCTGCAACCCGCATCCCACGCGCAGCTTGCCGCCTTCGTCGATGCGCTGAAACTGTTCGGTATCGGCTCGAGCTGGGGCGGCTACGAAAGCCTGATCACCGCGCCGCATCCGGAAAAAATGCGCTCGGCGACCACTTGGAATCCGGGCGGCCCGACCATCCGCCTGCACATCGGCCTCGAAGATCCCGCGGACCTGATCGCCGACCTTGAACAGGCCCTGAACCGCCTGCACTGAATCCTTTCGACTGTGCCCGGTTTTTCAAAGAACAAAAGGCGCTCTGAGGAGCGCCTTTTTTATCAAAACCGGTGTCAGAAATAACCGTCCATCATCTTGTCCACCCAGGCCGGCAGCCTTACATCATCCTTGCGCTCAAACGCAGGAATATACGGCTTGATGTCGAGAACCGGCGTGCCATTCAGCGCGTCCAGTCCGCGCACGGTGACACCTTTATCATCGACTGCCAGTAACTCCACGGCCGTGACCCCGATCGGATTTGGACGGAACTTGGTGCGCTGGGCAAATACGCCCACCGGATCCAGGTTTTCCATGCCGCGAGGGTTACGCGCAATCTGCTTGGCCACATCAAACGGCGGAATCAGGTTGAGGTGAAATATCACCACCACATGCGAAAACTCGCTGAGGCCGGCGACTCCCTTGATGTACTGCGGATCGAGTTCGATTCGCGATTCAACCTTCGCCCAGTGGCCGACAGACATTTCGGTGCGGTCGCTGCGCACAGTACCTATGGGTTCAAATTGCGCCATCACTATGGTCCTGTTGATGAACTCGCGCGATTTGCGCGCGGCAGGAACATATCACGAAAAAGCGCCGGGCTTGATTTACGTGCCGCGAAACTTTGTCATCCGTGCGTTTGCTAATCCCGCCAATAAACGCTGTGCGCCGTAGCGCGTCATGAACCCCAGTATCAAGCCAAACACCGAACTCGCCGTCCGTGTGGGCCTGTGATCTTCCGTATGCCGTTTGGATGAAGGTACAGGGGTCAGCGTACGTCGTGCCAACCAGCAACCAATCACGCCTGTCACACCCGCTGCTATCAGCAACGTAGAAGGGCGGGTAAGGGCATCTTGAAAAGCCGTACCTACACGGTGTAGATCAGTGTTAAACGCCAGTCGCGCCCGGGCAACCTGCAACTCGGTCTCGTGAAGGCTCAACGAAGCACTGTTTTGCTTCATGGTGAATCCGGCATCGCAGACGGTGCGCCGGCCAACTGCCGTCGGGTCGCTGAAAACAGCAAATCCCGGCTTTTACTTCTACATAAATATATTAACGCAATCCCTGCAACACCATTCAACACGGCGGCGAGGACAACAGCCGCCAGCAGGGGTAAACCAGCGCCCACTGCTGCGATGACCAGCGCGGCCAGGATTCCCAACCAGGCTGATACAAGACAGACCGCCGCAACAATCCCTGAAATGAGCATCCATAACAGAGACAAACTGGCGCGGCGGGCTTCAAGCGACAACAAATCGAGAAAATGAACGACAGTGGCGCGCCCGGATGCAAACAGGCGCGACACTTCGCCAAAAACGCCAACAGGCGCCCCACTCTCGGACTTTGTCGCTGAATCGTCTTGCACAGATGCGTTCACCGGAAAGCCTTTGTCATTCAGCGCCTCGCGGCGCAAGCGAACCGGTTATCCCGGCTAAGAGGGTGGTTAAACCAACCACCGGCTATCAGGAACGCGTCATGCGGCTGATCAGAAATCCAGCCAGCAACGCAAACCCGATGGATTTGAACGGATGCGCCGATACATAATCGCAGGTGCTGGTCATCAGCTTGTTCTTGGTCTCTTTCAGGGTCTCGCCCTGCTCAGCCAGCCATTCAGCGGTCGGCGCAGCGACGCCGGCTACCTTGTCCACGGCCTGATGCGCCATAGACGTCACCTGGTTGATCGTCGGCTGCGCTTTGCGCAGTGCTTCCTCTGCTGAGCCAGCCATCGAATCCACTGCGGCATGGGCACCGGAAGAGGCTTTGCCCGCGATACCACCAACTGTTCCCGAATTTCCGGTATTGCCGCGAATAACGTTTTCCATGTGATTCTCCTTGGTTAAATATTAAAAGATTTACCACTATCCATAGAACATCCACTTAACAAACAGTTACCTTTTGCATCCCGTTCGGGTTTGCTTTCCAACTTCACCGAACAATAATCACTTCCGTTTGCTGAGCCGGCGGACGTTTGCCTTTACGCGCTTGTGCACGGGCTTCATGGCGACCTTGGCCACACGTGCCGAGGAGTCTGATAACTTTGCAGCTGCATCAACGGTATTGGACATGGTGTCCAGTACGAGTTTGACTTGACGATCAGAGGACTCTTTTTCGGTGCGGCTTGAGGCGATTCTCATCATTGCCATCGATGTCGAAAAAATCTGCTTGAAAGCGAGCGTTGCCAATTGCTGGTTAAACGCGAGCATTTGAACGCCAACGGCCTGCGCCGATTCCAGTACGGACTTGCCTTTTTCCTCGCTCATCATGGCCAGTTCACGGTTATCACTGGCGCTGGGATTAGCCATTGCGCCTGGAACCATGAATCGTCCACTGCGATGGCTGATGACTTGTAACGACGCAACCAGCATTTCACCGGCATTCCATGCCAGTTTGCTCCATGCCGCTGCAGGACCCGCGAAAGTACCGGGTGAGATCATTGAATTCACCGTATATCCTTTAGTTGAACAACATATAAACGATCACCAACACAATGACCGGCACGCCTAAAATCCAACCCAAAACATACTTGCCCATGATTGACATCCCATAAATGAATTACTGCGATTAACTATTTGCAGCTGAGTAATAAGATTACGCAGGGGCGCGATGGGGTTCTGTGCGTTGGAACACGAAAAACGGTGTTTTTTCGTAAACCGGTAATTCGGAATGACCTGCGTGCCTGCCTGGGCCCAGAGCAAAGCGATCCGGGATTTATCTACGCCGCGCTGCTTCGTAAAACGGCATTACGGTCGGGATCAGTGACTGTATCTGCTGTACGCGAATGGATTCAGCCGGGTGTGAGCTGAGAAATTCCGGAGGCCTGCCGCCCTGGCTGCTATTGATCATTTTCTGCCATAACGTCACACCCGCTCGCGGGTCATAACCTGCGCGTGCGGTCAACTCGAGGCCGATGCGGTCGGCTTCGCTTTCATCATTGCGACTGAAGCGGGTTGCAATCAATGCTTCGTATCCCGCGTTGGCAAGACCGGCAGTCCCCTCACCCAAGCCAAACAAGGCTGCGCCAATGCCAATGGCGGTTTGCGCGGCCATCGCCTGCGAGACCTGTTCGCGGGAATGTTCCCGCAATGCATGAGCGATCTCATGACCCAGCACGATGGCAATTTCGTCATCGCTCAGTTTCAGCTGGTTGATCAATCCCGAATAAACCATGATCTTGCCGCCGGGCATGCAAAACGCATTGAGTGAATCGCTGGTGGTAATGTTGACTTCCCACTTCCAGCCCGGGGCATCAGCCCTGAATGCTCTGGTCTGCGGTTCGATACGGCCGGCGATTACGCGTACGCGCTGGAGCATCGCTCGATCCTGATTAAGCACACCTTTGGCCGACGCCTCCGCCAGCAACTTGGCGTACCCTTGCGCCGCCATTTGGTCAAGCTCCTGTGATGACACCAGCATCAGTTGCTTGCGATCTGCACCCACCGCGCCGCTGGAGGTCGTGGTTTCACATCCCCCGAGTGCCGTCAGAAGTGGCAGGCTGATCAACGCCAGCAAAAGGCGGCGCGTAGCGGGGGCGGTTCTCTTTAGAATTCTCATGGTTTGACCTTCCGATTGGTTTCCGGCTTATGTATCCCGCCACCAAACCCGACAAACAATGATTGTTGCCTCATTTGCCCGCTTCCTTCCGTACGGAAGCGCACAAAACAAGGGTTGCCCCAGCACTAATAAGCATGCTGACGCCGGAAATTTCGGGGTAGCCCAACGTTACCGTCGCTTCAAACCGGTCCCTTCCACCGGAAATTTCCCTTACGTACGCAATCGCACATACCGCAACTGACATGACGGTCCAGATTAGCGATAAGTCGACACATTTGTTGTGCAGGCGATCCCATCCGATACATCACAGGAGATTGACATGACCCGTACTTTTAAAAACATGCTTTGCCATTTAATTGCCGTGGCAATATTTATCGCGCCATTCCAGACCAGTCAGGCCGGCATGATTGGAACTCAGCAGGCCGCTTCCATCACCACTTCCGCCGACGCAGACCGCAGCGTGGTCATCAATTTCCTGCAACGCTCGCAGACCGTCAGCGAGTTCCAGAGTCTGGGACTTGATGCCGAAGCCGCTACCAGCCGAGTTGCTGCGATGAGCGATGGCGAGGTCAGCGCGCTGGCCGGGAAAATCAACGCGGTTCCCGCCGGTGGCGATGGACTGGTCGTGCTGATACTGGTCGTTTTCATTATCTGGTATTTCGCGTTTCGCCGATAAGCAACATGCTTCCGTGCTCCACCGCCACCTCCGCGCTTTTCGCGAGGGGGTGGTGATGCGGGAAGCTGCCACCCGCCAACAACGGGCCCGCCTGGCCGGGGTTCTGGCGCTGCTGCTGCTTTCAGTCCTGAGTGGTTGTGCCTCGCTGGTTCCGCAGACCATGGGACTGCGCGAAGCATGGCCTGCGGGCGTGCCGGAGCGAACAGAATTAGCGCGGGTACCTTTTTTTGCACAACAGGACTACCAGTGTGGCCCTGCCGCGCTCGCCATGACCATGGTGGACTCAGGCGTTCAGGTAACGCCGGATTTGCTGACCGGGCAAGTCTATCTACCTTCGCGCCAAGGCAGCCTGCAGGTCGAGATGCTGGCCGCGGCACGCCGTTACAACCGGATCTCATATCAGCTCGCCCCGCGCCTTGATGATCTGCTGCGGGAAGTTTCGGCAGGCAATCCGGTGATCGTGCTGCAGGACACCGGCGCCGGACCGGTTGTCAACTGGCACTACGCGGTTGTCATTGGCTACGACTATCCGGCTGGGGAGCTTTATCTGCGCTCGGGTGACAACAGCCGCCTCGCCATCCCTTTCACGGTGTTCGAATACACATGGAGAAAAAGCGGTTACTGGGCAATGCTGACGATGCCGCCCGACCGCATCCCGGCAACCGCAACCGAAAAGGGTTACCAGAGCGCGGTTTCCGCGATGGAACGGGTCGGCGAGCCCTGGGCCGCAAAAAACGCCTACACGGCCTTGCTCGAACGCTGGCCTGGAAATGTCGTTGCCAGTATCGGACTTGCAAACCAGTATTACGCGCAAGGTGAACTGCCTTTGGCCGAATCGGTACTTCGGAAGGCCGCGCACAAACATCCCGATTCAGTACCGGTGTTGAATAATCTGGCCCACACACTCTCGGATCTGGGGCGCAATGATGAAGCCCTGCCACTGATTGAACAGGCCCTGCGGCCGTCTGATGACCCTTTTGCAGCGGCTGCACGGGAAACCCAGGCGCTGATCCTGCAACGCATGAGCAGGAATCAGTAGCCCGGCAGGCAAGGCGCCGAAGATATCAGTCGCGACCCAGCAGTTCTCCAGTCGGTTTGAGGTATTCGACCCGGTCACAAATCACTTTGGCGATTGCCACCAGGGGCGCACTGAGCAGCAGTCCGCCCAGACCCCACAGCCAGCCAAAGAACAATAATGAAAGGAACAATACCGCCGCATTCACGCCTGCGTAGCGGCTTTGCAGCCAGGTGGTGAACACAAAACCGATAAACCCTGCGACCAGCAGCGAGACGCCGGCCACCGAAAGAGCCGCCAGCGGGGTGCCGAACTGCAGAAAAGCAGCGGCACCGCTGATGACAGCAATGACCAGTGGCCCGAGATACGGAATGAAATGCAGAATGCCAGCGGCCACGCCCCACAGACCGGCCTGCTCCATTCCGAGAAGCGCAAACGCCGCCCAGGTAAAAACTGCGACGAGGACATTGGAGATGAACATGGCCAGAAGGTATCGCTGAACCTGTACGTCGACTTCTTCGAGTATGCGCACCGCTTCTTTTTTTCGCGTCAATGAAGGGCCGACAAAACGCACCAGTTTGCGCCTGAAGTGCACGCCCGAAGCGAGCAGAAAATAGGTCAGCAGCAACAGGATCGGGGTTTGCGCGGCGACGGTAAACAGCAGCATTGATTGCGCAATCATGTAATCGCGCAACCATGAGGTAGGCGCGACATCCCGCGCTGTGCCGGACCGGGGGGGCGGCTTTTTCCCGCTCGCCGCATCGGCGGCGGCTCCCTCGAGCTGGTTGGCTGCTTCCTGCATGTTCTGCAACGCGGTCGGACCGCTGGCCCGGGATGCGCTCAAATTCAAACGCAGTTTCTTGGCGGCCTCCGGAAATTTTTCGATCACTTGCGCGGCATCGTCAGCCATCGAATACACCATCCACGTGAAGCCGCCGGTCAGTCCGATAATCACCAGTGCTGCAGCAATGGCTCGCGGGATACGCACCCGTGTCAGCATTTCGACCACCGGGCTTAACGCGTAACTGGCGAGCAGGCCGATCAACAGAGGCAGGATGAATGCACGGGCCAGATAAAGAGCGCCTACTACGGCAATTACCGCAAGCACGACGATTGCGATGTTCATTTCGGAACCTGGGGTCCCGGTTGGAGGCTCCGCGCTCTCGGCAATAGAAGCCACTGAGCCTGGACTTTGGTCAAGCTCTTTTTCCCCGCCTGAATGTTCCACGCTCTCCCCTTGCAGTGCGCGTCCGCACTTATCAGTTTGACAAGCTGCTGGCGTCTATGAAAATCAGACGCTCTCCCTCCCGCCATTTGGCGGGGTGTTGTTCTTCGAACACACGACTGGATCCGTCAGCCATGAGCACAACAATTTCAAATTTCCTGGTCGGGACGATTGGCTCGCGCCCCACACTGGCTGTGTCAACAGTGAAAGCCTTTTGCCCGGACTCTTGACTGCCCACTGCAATTTCCCGCATCGAAGTAATCACGCCGCAATGGGCACACATGCGCCGGGTATTGCTGCGACCGGGTTTTGACACCACCGCCGCCTTCGCAATCGGAGCGCTGCCCGGGTTACCGAAGAAATCCCCGCTCCAGCCGATCATACGCGCAACGCCCGCACTACTAAACAGAATGACTGCAACACCCGAAAGCATTGCCAACACATACCCGGGCCTGTCGGTGAATGAGTTCATGACAGGTTGTCGCCGACAAGCGCCAGGTTCCGGATTTAATAACGCTGCACGTAACCGTTATCGATGCGAACCCGGTCACCCACACGCAGTCCGGCGTTGTTGTTCTGTGTCACATATTGCGTGGCACCACTGTCCATGCGCACGGTCACTTTGTAAGCATCAGCGGTCTTCTTTTGCTGGCTCTTTTCGATTTCGTTGCCCACATACGCACCGCCCGCAGCGCCCGCGACCGTTGCCACGGTCTGGCCGGTACCGCCGCCGACCTGGTTACCCAGCACGCCGCCGACAACTGCGCCGGCGATGGCTCCAATGCCGATCCCGCTGCCGCCGATTCCGGAATTGGCAGTGGTGTTCTGCTGAAGCAGTTCAATCGCCTGAACCACGCCATAACCCGAGTAGGCAGCACCACTTGAGTTCACTGAGCCGGAGTTTCCGGGGTTGGAGGTAGTGCCGGGGCTGTTCGTAGTCCCGCACCCTGCAAATGCAACAAGCGCGCACAGGCCGAGCGCGGTTCCGATTCTGTTGAAGGTATTCATGGCGTTTTCCGGTTGATTGGGGGTTCGAATCACGGCGTTGTTCGTCGTAATACTGCTAACAACAAGTATCCGCATTCCTCCGGGACGGTCTGTACGATCGCACACACATGGCCCCGGCCACTAAATTTGCAGCGCCCCTGCAAACCCAGCACTGCGTCATCACACCCATCTCACCGGTATGCCCCGGAGAGTCCGTACGCTTGCAAACATACCGCGCAGGAAATTTGCACTAACTTCGTTGTCTTTATGGACCTATTGCTGTGGCCCCTGCCGCATTCGCTCGAACGACATCACAGGATCTAGCGCTGTTGGGCTCATGGACCGCCCGCGGGGTTGGTACAATCGAAAAGCAGTTGGACAAACTCCCGTCCGACGCAGCATCAGGAATGGTCGTCGACGGCGGCCGCATTGAAGCGCTGGATAGTGCCGGCGCGTGGATTCTGCAAAAACTCCTGGGACGCCTGCGCAACGACGGTCATCCGGTAAAAATCAGCGGTCTGAGGCCGGATTTCGCCCGGCTGCTGAAAATTGCAGGCCAACAGGCTGCCTCTGCGGTGGCCCCGCCAGCCATCCCCAGCACATCAAATCTTGCCGGCATCGGCAAAAGCACCGCCGCGTTCTTTGAGCAAATGGCTGCACTGCTCAGCTTCGTCGGTGAAACAGCGATTGCATTTGCAGGCTGCATTGCTCACCCGCAACGAATCCGCTGGCGCACCGTTCTCTACAACATACGCAGCGCCGGTTTTGATGCGCTGCCCATCGTCGGTCTGCTGTCGTTCATGCTCGGCATCGTCGTCGCCTACCAGGGCGCAGACCAGTTGCGCCAATACGGCGCGAACATTTTTGTCGCTGATCTCGTCGGGCTGTCCATGGTTCGGGAATTCGCCCCGCTGATCACCGCCATCATCATTGCCGGACGCTCGGGCTCCGCCTATGCCGCGCAGATCGGCGCGATGTCCGTGACCGAGGAAATCGATGCGATGCGCACGCTCGGCATCCCCCCGCTGGATCTGCTGGTGCTGCCCAAAATTCTCGCACTGATCATCGTCATGCCGTTGCTGACGGTTTATGCAGATGCACTCGGTGTACTGGGCGGGATGATCATGGCGCAGGCGCAGCTGCAGGTCGGTTTCGGCGACTTTCTGGACCGTTTCGTCAAAGCCGTCAGCGTTACCGCCTATCTGTCCGGCATCTGCAAGGCGCCGGTATTCGCAGCCATCATTGCCATTGTCGGCTGCTTTCAGGGCTTCCGCACCAAAGGCGGGGCCGACAGCGTCGGCCGGCAGACAACACGCAGCGTCGTGCAATCCATATTCCTGGTGATCGTTGCCGACGCGTTGTTCTCCGTCATCTTCAGTGTGCTGGACATCTGACATGCCGAACATCACCCAAAATTCCGTCCCCGTGATTGAAATCAGCAAAGTAGCCACCCGTTTCGGTGATCAAGTCGTGCATTCGGGGGTTGATCTGGAAGTCCGGCGCGCGGAAATATTTGCCGTCATCGGCGGCAGCGGTTCCGGCAAATCGACTCTGTTGCGGGAAATGATCCTGTTGCAACGCCCGGACTCGGGCTCGATCAGCATTCTGGGGGCCGACCTGCAGCAGTTGACGGACGATGCTGCTGCCGCACTGCGTCAGCGCTGGGGCGTGATGTTCCAGCACGGGGGCCTGTTCGGTTCGCTGACGGTGCTGGAAAACGTGGGTTTGCCGCTGCGCGAACACACCCGGCTGGACGACGCGCTGATCGACGAACTGGCGAGATGGAAAATCGCGATGAGCGGCCTTAAACCGGAAGTGGCATCACAGTACCCCTCTGAACTCAGCGGCGGCATGCTGAAGCGCGCCTCACTGGCCCGCGCCATGGCGCTTGACCCCGAACTGCTGTTTCTCGACGAGCCCACCGCAGGTCTCGATCCGGAAAGCGCCGCCGGCGTCGACCAGCTGGTGCTCAAACTGCGCGATGTGTTCGGCCTGACCATCGTGATGATTACCCACGACCTCGATCTGCTGTGGCAGGTGGCTGACCGTGTCGCCGTCCTCGCCGATGGCAAGGTGCAGGGTCTGGGATCAATGTCCGAACTCGCACGCATGGATCATCCCGCGATCCGCCCGTACTTCGAGGGACCACGCAGCCACGCTGCCAGTCAGCATCAAACACAAAAATAAAATGTTTAAAAACAAATACTTATAATGGAAACCAAGGTCAACTACGCAATCGTCGGGGCATTTGTGCTGGTGCTGGCCGCCGCACTGATTGCGGTAGCCCTGTGGCTGGCCGCGGGCGGCGCACTGCAAAAAAAATACGATCCGTATCTGGCCAACGTGGACGAATCGGTGGCCGGTCTGAATCTGAACGCACCGGTCAAATACAACGGCGTGGACGTGGGCAAGGTACGGGAGATTCAGCTTGACCCCGGCAACCCGGAACGCGTGCGGCTGATTTTCGCGATCGAGCGCGGCACACCCATCAAGGTGGACACCGTGGCCGTGCTGAAAACCCAGGGACTGACGGGCATTGCCTATGTCGAACTCAGCGGCGGCAACCGCAATTCGCCGCCGTTGCTCGCCATCGCGCCGGAGATCTATCCGGTGATTCTGACCAAACCCTCACTCAGCGCACGTCTGGAAAATGTACTGACAACCGTGCTGGCAAAAATGGACAGCACGTCCACTCATATCGACGAACTGCTCAGCGACGAAAACCAGGCTGCATTCAAAAGCGCACTTGCGGACATTGCCTCGGTGGCGAATGGCCTCGCCGCACGCAAAACGACGATCGACGCGGGCATCCGCAGTGCGGCCCTTACATTTGAAAACGCCTCGCGACTGAGCGCACAGGCGGCCCCGGTACTGGAACGCATCGAACGCAGCGCAGAAGCCATCGAACAAATGGGCGCCGAAGTTGCCCGCACCAGCATCAGCACCGGCAAGATGATCGACTCCGCCGGATCTGACATCAATCGCTTCGCCGCGGAAACGCTGCCCGAACTGGAACGCCTGATGGGCGATCTGGGCACGCTGGCCAATTCACTGCACCGTCTGAGCGAACAGACCGAGCGCGATCCGCGAAGCTTTCTTTTTGGCCGCACGCCGGTTCCGGCGGGACCGGGCGAAATCATCACCGGGACTGGAAAACAATGAAACAGTCCATTCTTGTGCGACGGGTAAGGCTGTGCATCGCCGCGCTTTTGTTAACGGCCCTCTGCGCGTGCACTGCCCTGCGTCCTGCAGTCGCGCCGCATACGGTGTTCTACTTGCTCGACAACCCGACGAAACTGGCCACCGTAGCGGCCGCTCCAGAAGCGCCGACTCTGACCATTAATCCGCCGCAGGCAGCAGCAGGATTCGACAGCCCGCGGCTGATCTATGTGCGTGATGCCCACAGACTCGAATATTTTGCAAACAGTGCCTGGGTGGAACCGCCGGCACACATGCTTGCGCCATTGCTCCTCGCCGCACTCACCAACACCGGCGCCTTCGCATCCGTCGTGCAAAAACCCGGCGCGACTGTAAGTGACCTGCGGCTGGACACCCAGGTCATCCGTCTGCAGCACGATTTCAGAACCTCGCCGAGCCAGGTGCGCTTCACGCTGCGCGTTCATCTGGTTGACAGCAAGACACGCCGTATCCGGGTGTGGCAGGAATTTGACGCAACAGTTGACGCCGCCAGCGAAGATCCTTACGGCGGCGTGGTGGCCGCCAACAGCGTGGTTCAAACCGTGCTCGCAAAGGTGGCGATTTTCTGCGCAGAAGGGGCGCGCAACACGCCGGTAAAAAATACCAACTGACAACCACAACCACTTTCAACATTTCGGAGAAACCAAAAATGAATTCCGCAAAAATCGCAGCCATCCTGCTGATCATCGCCGGTGGCCTCGGCCTGGCCTACGGCGGCTTCAGCTACACGAAAGACACGACCGCCGTAAAACTGGGCCCTATCGAACTCAAAGTCCAGGAAAAGGAAACGGTCAATATTCCACTGATCGCCAGCGCCGCCGCAATCGTCATCGGTGTTGTGTTGCTGGTTGCAGTCAGCCGCAAATAATCGTCTCCCGGAAAGATCACCCATGATCCAGATTCGCAAGGGACAGGCTCCAGAAAAACTGTTGCGGCTTGAGTTCAACACGCGCTTTCGCGCCGCTTTCAAGGACCCGGCATTCCGTGCCGAGGATCAGTCGCTTGACCGTCTCGAGGAAATCGCCTGGCAGGCCTATACCGAAGGCCGCAAGGCGCCTTTTACCCAAAAAGCCGGACCCGGATATGCCGATCCCGATTACCAGTTGTCATCGGAATGGGTAGTCACCCGGGAGCGCATTGCCGAGGCACAACGGCAATGGGCGGATTCCGCCAGTCCGTCGCGGGTGCTGCTCATCTGCGGTTCAGCGCGCAACGACGGCACCTGCCCCGGGGAAATATCCAAGTCGTTCCGTTTGCTGGAAATTGCACGAAAGACGCTGGAACCGGCGGCCATCCAGACCGACGTTCTTGACCTGAGCCTGCTGACCTCTGATTACGGACGACATATCCACCCCTGCAAAGGCTGCGTGTCCACCGCAATGCCGCTGTGCCATTGGCCCTGCAGTTGTTATCCCAACTACGCGCTCAACCAGACAAACGACTGGATGGCGGAAATTTACGAGCGCTGGACGGCAGCCCATGCGGTCATCATCGTTTCGCCGGTTTATTGGTACCAGAGCCCGAGCCCGCTGAAATTGATGATTGACCGGCTGGTCTGCGCCGATGGCGGCAACCCGGATCCGACATCAACCGGCGGTAAAAAGGCCGGCAAGGCAAAGGCCCTGGAGATGGACGGGTGGGACTACCCGCAACATCTTGCCGGGCGCGCCTACGGTCTGGTTGTTCACGGCGATGTGGCCGGTGTTGAAGAATCGCGCCGCGCGCTTTCGGATTGGCTGGACTGGATGGGTTTTATGGACGCAGGGTGGGAGGCCCGGCTGGGTCGCCATATCGGCTACTACGAACCTTATGCGACCAGTCATGAATCACTGGACGAAGACCTGCCGATTCAGGAGGAAACCCGCAACGTAGCGCGGGCAGTAGCAACCGCTGTCTTCGAATTACGATCGGGCCGGTTTCAACGCGGGCGGGCGGTGCTGTCCAGGCCGCGTCCAAAATGAAGGGTGCAAAAGAGCCCCCCAAAACGGCAGTAAATTCAGGTCTTATGTGCGATACCGTACGGAGCGGAATTGCCAGGATCCCGATAATTAAAGAACACCCGCCTGCTTCTTACCCCTGAAGAAGACCGGCGGTTGAGGCCTCCGGTTCATCCTCATGACCGGGGGCCTGTTTTTTTAACCCGGAGTGAGGCGGGACGGGGATCTCGAGTAAAAACGGCTGGCCGGCCAATGCCACAGGACTATGCCATCGCGGGTACTTTGAATACCACCTCACCCTGTGGCTGTTCATCCGCATCCCCCAGGGAGCGCCCAAACTGACGGGCTGCCTCACCCCAATTGGCAACCGCCCACCAGCTATCCAGATACTCGGGACGACTGTTCCGGTGCTTGAGGTAATAAGCATGCTCCCAGAGATCATTCACCATCAACGGAAAATGGCCCAGCGTCAATGGATTGTCATGTCCGACCGTAGTCTCAATTTTTAGTTGACCGCCTTCTTGCGGTACGCTGACCAGCCACACCCAGCCGGATCCGAACAATCGGGCACCGGCTTCGGCAAAACGGTTCTTGAACGCATTAAAGCCGCCAAAATCACGCCGGATGGCCTCGGCCAGAACGCCTGAAGGCTCACCGCCGCCGTCGGGCGACATCATCCGCCAGAGCATGCTGTGATTGAGGTGACCGCCCGCGTTGTTATGCACGGCGTTTCTCGCGGCCACCGGAATTTTGCCGCGATTGCGCAGCAACCAGCTCGCCGTGCGCCCATGCAGTTCCGGGTGAGGCGCAATCGCCGCATTCAGGTTGTTTACATACGTGGCGTGATGAACATCGTGGTGCAGCGCCATGGTGCGGGAATCAATATGCGGTTCCAGTGCCGCAGGATCGTAGGGCAAGGTTGGAAGAATGTGATTCACTGTACCGACTCCGTGAAAAGAAATAATCGCAACATTCGCTGATTATTTGCCGCGACCCCGTGCTACGCCGTACGCTGTCACACACAACACCAACGGTTCAATTCGCGGGATTTACTTCATCCGTCCAGACCCTGAAACCAGTCAACTGCGTGGCGCCGAACATATTGCTGATCGCTACGTCGGAGGCGTCACGGCCCCGCGCAATCAGCACCCTGCCGATTCGCGGTGTGTTGTTTCGCGCATCAAAGGTATGCCACTGTCCGCCGAGATAGGCTTCGAACCATGCGGCAAAGTCGGGCTTGCCGTACGGTGGCGGCATGCCGATATCACCCAGGTAACCGGTGCAATAGCGCGCGGGAATGTTCATGCATCGGCAAAGCGCCACAGCCAGGTGCGCATAATCGCGGCATACACCCACCTTGCCCTCAAAAGCTTCGAGCGCCGTCCGGGTACTGCTCGCGTGCTCGTAGCCGAAGGCAATGTGGTGATGAACAAAATCGCATATCGCCTGAACACGCTCCCAGCCCGGCGGCACATCCGCAAACAATCCCCAAGCTTTTTCACACAGATGATCCGTTTCACAGTATCGGCTGCCCAGCAGAAAAATAAGGGTTTCATCCGGCAAATCCTTCACCGCATGCTGCATCGCATCGGCGGCGATCATGTCGGGCAAACCTGAATCGTTGACGGTCACATCGGAAGAAACTTTTACCATTCCGCCGGGAGCAACGATGCGCGTGCAACGGTTGCCAAAGCTGTCTTGATAGGTTGTCATCGGAACCGGCGGGTCTGACACCAGTGCATCCGAGCCGATCAGATCTTGCAACCGTGAATGATGGACGTTAAGACTGAGGATCATCGGCGTTGGCTGCGGGCAATAGAACTCCATTTCAAACCCGGCGCGTATCAGCATCAAATTCATCCCGCTTTCTTAACAGGCATCGTTCATTACCGGCGGTACTGCCAGGCGCAAGGAAAGCTGCAGACTCCCCAACTGACGCGGATTTCCGGACGCACAAACCGGCAATGTCACGGTGCGCAGCGAATCCACGATGATGCGGCGCAGGGTCGGCCATGAACCGCCGGCAGCCTTGACAATGCGCTGGTTGATTTCCAACTCGATCCCGACATAAACGCTGCCGGGAAAACGCAGCCGCAGATGGCTGGTCAATCCATCATTTTTACCTGCATACGGGTAATTGCGACGGACGCGCAGTCCCGGCGCAGATGCCGCCAGCGACGCCTTCCAGTGCGCGCATAACGCAGCTTCTCCGCGCCGGCCGGGGTGATAGAGCAAACCCACGTCGGCATTGCGGACCTCGCCGCCAAGCTCCGGCGTAAAACTGTGCGTAGCAATATGGATCACCCGCAATCCACGCGACACTGACTGGCCAACCAGTTGCTCAACTTGCTCGCGATACGGCTGGTAGTAGTGCGCGAGAATTTTTTCGCGTTGTGCCAGCGGCAACGCTACAGTCTGCCTCGAAAAAAGTGCCGGGTGTCCGACACTGCGATTCAGATCCACCAGCAGCCGGCTGATGGTCGAGGTTACCAGCGGCGATCCAAAGGCCCCGGCCAGCGCCTTGGCCATCACCAGGGCGCCGGGATCCCAGCCGCGGTGGGAATTCAGCAGCTCGCGTTTGCCCCGAAACAGGCGCAGGTAGGCGGCCGGAATGCGGTTGCCGCCGTGTTCACAGGTAATCAGGAAGGCATCAGTCATCGGCCGGCTTACCACACCAATTCCGGCAAATGGCGGAACACCTGCCGGGTACCATCACTCCAGTCCCGACTCAGGGCGTTGAAGTAGGCGTCCCCTTCGTCCAGACGCCGCCGCCGCTCCACCTTCAGGCTGTCCAGTTCATAACAAATCAAGTCGATCGGCATCCCCACTGACAAATTGCTGCGCATGGTCAGATCAAATGACACCAGAACGCATTTCGTGGCATCTGAGAGGGGTGTAGTCGGCGTAATGACCCGGTCGATGATCGGTTTGCCATACTTGGTTTCACCGGTCTGGAAAAAAGGCGTATCAACGCCGGCCTCAATGAAATTGCCTTCCGAATAAATACGGAACAGACGCAAACGCTCGCCGCCAATCTGGCCGCCGACGATAAACGAGGCATTAAATCGAAATTCGTTCTCTTCCAGATACAGGCCGTCCCTGCGTTCGATATCGCGCATGGCATCGGAAACAAGCATCGCCACATCGAACATGGTTAGTGCGCTCCACAAATTGGGCACTGAATCGCCGGCGTCACAACGTTGATTGAGCACGCCAATCACCGCCTGGGTTCCTGCAAGATTTCCTGAACTGAGCAACACAATCACCCGGTCTCCCGGTAGTTCGAACAAAGTCATCTTGCAGAACTTGGCAATGTTGTCCATGCCTGCGTTGGTTCGGGAATCTGATGCAAAAATGATTCCCTGATCGAGCATTACACCGATGCAATAGGTCACGCCGCTTATCCTTTAAGCCATTAATGGCGATTGGATTGAAATCTAATCGCGAGAGTTTCGATCCGTTCGGGATGGATAGAACGTCAGGTTTTATGCTTTTGTGCGGCACCGTCACTTAGGGCTCATCACAATAACCGCTGCGGACTTGCGGGGTTGTGCGGCATCACACACAAAGATGCCAAAAATGACGGGTTTTGCGGATCTTGGCTTCTCCATGTGTAGGTTTCACTGGAACAGGCGCATCCGCCTGAATCACTGCTGAAGGCAGGCTCGACGGCTTTGCTTACCCGTTAATTCTTCCTGCCCTCTATAGTTTCCCGATGCCTGATTCTGACCGTGACGCCCTGCTAGCCAACGCGCATATACGTTTGTCAGGCATTGTTGATCAGGACATGTACGACAGCTTTCGCAAGCTGTTGCAAGCCTGCCCGGCAGACGGGCCGATGGTTATCTCCATCAACACTCTTGGGGGCGATCACGAAATGGCGCGAGTGATGGGCGACGACGTTGGTTTGCTGCGCGAGCAAGACGGACGCCAGATGATGTACCTCGGCAAGGTCGCCGATTTCGAAACAATACGCGACCGCCCCCCCGAAAACTGGTATATCGATTGCGAGGAAGCGATCAAGCTCGGGCTGATTCACGATGTGATTGAACCCCCGCGGCATTCGGCAATTCCAACTCTCGGTGCCGGCCGCCTGAATACCCGCACCCCCCAAATGCAAAAAGCCCAACCGCGAGGGATGGGCAAAGTGCCAGGTAACACCAACAGCTGGTATGAGGTGCGGGCCGCTCCTACTCCAAGCTTGGTGTTTCAATAGCCGCTATTTTTGCTTCGGATTTCTTCCGGAAACTAAGGCGCGTGTGTTCTGTTTATTGCGTCAGAAAATGTTGGTTTTTGCGTCTGCGGGATTGCAAAATTTTGGGGCCGTGATTGCTGACATCCAATCGATTGGAGACTATACAGCGCGGTGCCGAAAACGACCAGCGCCTCTTTGATAAGGATACATTTTTCGTCGTCCAATCGTTTCGACGCAATGTCCAACTCACATATCAGTATTTCGAAGCGACATCGCAGATCAGATTTATTTGCCAACGGAAGCGTTGTGACTTTGTCGGGAAGTCTTTTCAGCCTGTCGCGATCGCGTGCGATGCCAATATAGGAGTTCAACAAAAAATAAATCACGTGTTCGTTTTCAGCCTTGCGAATAACATCTACGAATTTCATAGCGATACTCCTCCTGGCTTGATGAAGAAAACGTCCAGGGAAACCTGGTTCTTGTTCTCGGATAATGTAAAAAACCAAGAGACTTTGGGGTTCCCTTTTGCTTTTGCATTTCATATCAGCATGCAGTCAACCCTTTTTCGCTGGCTCATGAATCATGGATTGTGGCTTCGCTGAGTAAACATTACCCGTCGTGCAACGTTCTTCCGGTCAGTCCTGACTCAGTGGGGTGGGAGCGCCCCATTTGTAACCATGCTTGGAGTCTCCGCAAGACGCATGGAGTCAGCGGTAGCCCGCGCCAATGTGTTTAATCCGACGGTCATCGCAGTCACCGTCGCTTTCACAGCCTCTACGACGGGTTCCGGCCCCCCATTCACTGCGACTTCGAATGATGTTGCAAGATGACGCTGAACTTCCTTGCTCTGCATTTGACCCAGTTTTTGGAATTCGATCTGGTTCTCGCTGGCCACGCGATACACCCCGCTCCAGTAGGCCGAGGCATATTTGAACTGGATCCCCGCCAACGTAGCGCACAACGCTATCAAGTTCTCATTGCCTTTCACATCCTTGATCTGATCTGACAGAGCTGCATTTTCATTCAGAGCTTGCGTAATCGTTGTGAGCTGGTGCGTGCGCATGCGCCTTGCCCCCTCTGCCGCCGCCGCCATCATTTCGGCTGCCGCCAACAGGCTGGTTTTCCCTAAGTTAAGGGAAAGCTTCTGGAAATCATTCATCGAAATCTCCTAAATAAATACACCGGGGCAGGAAATTTAATTCTGTACGTTCACCCACACTGTACGGTGCCGTACATAAAGATTGGCGGTTCGCCTAGGGGCGTGAAGCCCGAATCTTGGCGATTAAAATGCTTACGTCAAATCAATAGCTTATTGAGTTCGTCGTCAATTAATTACAGGGAAATGACGAATACCTTTTTATCGACATTACGAAAAATTTCGGCCTTTTAAGACTTGCACTAGGTTTTTTATTCGTTTGAATCCCCTTTCTCAAATACACAACGTATGGCGAACCCCATAGATTTTTTGGCTTGAATTTAAGAAACCCGCCTTTATCAATGTATTCGCTTAGGGGAAGTTGACGTATATCGTTTACTGAAAATAACTGCGTCCATCCTACCTTCCGGACATCGGAAGTAACCTCGCGTCGGAGGGCCGCTATTTTCGTCTCGTTAATATCAATGCTGAATAGTTAAGCGGAACTACGTGAAAATAATGCTTTGTGCGGTGACGAACAGCATGCAAAGAGCGATCAGAAATATATTAATTTCGGTTGTTAATTTCGTTGCATAAGCCACCCAGAATCTTAAATTTTTAACAATGGCGAGCGGAGCGCAAATGAGCACGCTTGTATGCATTTCATTGCGGGCGCCTACTCAGTGCGCATGGAAATAGGCGGCTTGCGACCGCACGCCGACATGTTCCTGCTCCACGCGTTGAATGCATCGGGACCTGCCGCGCTCGAACCGCTGATCCGGGCACTTTCGTGGCTTGGAGATTGCTTGCGTATCCCGTTCCGTCGGCGCGCGGGCGATGTCAGCAACCCCCGACCCTGGTTCCTCGCAGCCCCAGCGCTCGCGATCGGGCCCCCGGTCAGCGCGGCGCTGACGGCGGGGCTTAAAGCAATCGCGGCGTTGGTCTCAGCGAGCGGCTTTTTCATGCGCCAAATGCTTGGCGAGCGACCATGACAAGCTCCCCGCCGCTTTTCATTGTCTTCAATATGGGATCGGGCAGGCAGGACCGTCGGGCTGCACTGCGCACGATCGAGGAAGAGTTAGGCGCCGCGCACAGGACCTTGCAAGTGCTGGAGGTGGTTCGGGGCGGCGATCTGCCTGCCACCGCGGCGCGGGCCGTCGAACTCGCGGCACGCGCGGGCGGCGCGGTGGTGGCTGCCGGCGGGGACGGGACGGTGAACGGTGTTGTTCAGGCCGTGCTGCATGCCGGCCTGCCATTCGGTGTTGTGCCGCTGGGAACGTTCAATTATTTCGCACGCACGCACGGCATTCCAAACGAAACCCAACTCGCAGCGCGCGCACTCGCCACTGCGCGCGAGCGGCCTGTGCAGGTGGGCCTGGTGAACGGGCGGGCTTTTCTGGTTAATGCAAGCCTCGGCTTCTATCCACTGCTGCTTGAAGACCGCGAAGCTTTCACGCGCCAGTACGGACGCGCCCGCTGGGTAGCGCTCGCCTCGGCATTTGCAAGCCTGATGCTTCGCAGGCAGCCAAGGCTCCTTTTAAAAATCGAGGGGCCGGGCGAGGACCGCCTTTTAAACGCCTCCACGCTGTTCGTCGGTAACAACGCGCTGCAGCTCGAGCAAGTTGGAATCCCGGAAGCGGAGGACGTTGCGCGAGGAGAGCTCGCCGCGGTGTGCGTGCAGACCCAAGCCGCATGGCCGCTGCTCGCGCTCGCGCTGCGCGGAGCGATGGGGCGTCTTGGAACCGCGTCCAGCGTCGAGAGTTTCTCGTTCCGCTTGATGGAAGTGGCGCTGCCGGCAAGGCGCTGGGGCCGCGTCGACATTAAGGTCGCCGTCGACGGGGAGAACACGCGCATGAGCCCGCCGCTCGTGTTTGGCGTCGCCCCCCAGCCCCTGCGACTGCTGTGCCCGACCGGCGATGCAGAATGAACGTGATCCTTCACTTGTCCGATGCGCACTTTGGCACTGAGCGGCCGCATGCTGTTGCCGCGCTGCTGCGCCTCGCTCGGGAGCAAAAACCTGGCGTCGTAATCCTGTCGGGCGACATCACGCAGCGCGCCCGCCGCGCGCAGTTCGATGCCGCGCGCGCCTTTGCGGCCAGGCTTGGCTCGCCGGTCTTCCTCGTCGTCCCCGGCAATCACGACATCCCGCTATTCAACGTGTTTGCGCGCCTGTTCGCTCCCTACGCCGGCTACGCGCGCGCCTTCGGCTCAGATCTCGAGCCTGAATACGACTCGCCCGAGCTGCTTGTGGTGGGCGTCAATACCACGCGAGCCAGTCGCCATGTTCATGGCGAGGTCTCGAGCGCGCAGATCAGGCGCGTCGCTGATCGGCTGGGGCGCGCGGGCCCGGAGCAGCTGCGCCTGGTCGTGGTGCACCATCCCGTTCACGTCATTTCGGTGAACGATGAGAAAAATCTCCTTCGCGGCCATGCGGAGGCGGTACAGGCATGGTCGAGCGCCGGAGGGGACCTGGTTCTCGGCGGACATATCCACCTGCCCTACGTGCGGCTCATGGGAGAGCACTTGCCAGGACTCACTCGGCCCCTGTGGACGGTGCAGGCAGGAACGGCAATGTCCAGCCGCGTGCGCAAAGGCGGCACAAATTCCCTGAACATCGTGCGCTATGACGCTCGCGCGGTTCCGCGCGCCTGCGTCGTGGAGCGCTGGGACCTGCAGGGCGAGCGCTTCGAGCTCATTGAGAACACGCACATTCTTCTCGCACGATGAAATCTGCAATGAGCACATCACCAAAGCACTCTCTACGCCATCTGGGCCCCCTCTCGCAACGACGCGCCACCCGGGAAGAGGCATTCGGAAACGCTGCTAGCCAGTATCGACCGCAGGATTAACGGTAATCTCCTCCCCACAAATGCAAAAAGCCCAACCGCAATGGCTGGGCTAAGTGCAAGAAGCTCAAAAAAACTGGTAGGAGGTGCGAGATTCGAACTCGCGACCAACGGATTAAAAGTTGATGTAAGTGGCTGTTTTAACAGTGAACGTAGCCCGCCCTCATTCGCCAATACGCGCTAACACTCGCCAAGATTTATACAATTTCCCTACGTTTCTAGTGCGCGAATAAGCGGGTAATGCGTGACCGTTTTTCGACCCGTACCAGTTGTTCAGCGTTTTCCGAAGCGGCCATTCAACGGCATGGTTCTGGCGCGCGCCGCTTTCAATGCATTGCAATTGCAATCACCGAGGTCTTTTAGCTCGTCGCAGCTTGTGTCAGCCTGCCGATTCAAAAAAGCCAACATATGGCGTAAATCGTGGAAAGGAAAATCCGTTACATTGCCTTAATGTGTTTAATCAGCGTTGGTTCTCTTGGCGCGCGCATCGCGGATTGCATATTGCATCTCGAAGAAATCAACGACAGCACCGGAAAAATCTTGCAATAACTGCTGCTGGGTGGCTGTGAAGTCGGTCCGCGCTTGATTATCGATGACGCAGAATGTCCCAAGCGCATATCCCTGTCGCGATAAAAGCGGGGCCCCGGCGTAAAAGCGGATATGCGGATCCCCAGTTACCAGTGGATTCTGCTTGAAACGACTATCCTCTTGCGCATCTTTTACAATGAAGACTTCCGTTCCCTTGATCGCATGCGTGCAGAACGAAATGTCGCGGGCTGTCTCTCGAACATTCAAGCCCAATGCCGACTTGAACCATTGACGATCTTTATCAATCAGCGATATCAGCACGATCGGCGTACCAAACACCGCGCCTGCAATTCGCGTTAGCCGATCGAATCGTTCCTCGAAATCCGTGTCAAGGACCCCGTAGTTATATAAAGTGGCCAGCCGTTCGCTTTCATTTACAGACAATTCCATGATGTTGCTCCTTGCCTAGGCGTCCATTATGCGCGCATACGTCAAGATCAGAAGAATGACGAAATTTTTTTGACAGTCTTATGGCCTGTTGGGACGCGGAAACGAAACGTAACAGCCAACCGCCGCTTCTGGCTGCGGATTCAACCGATCGACGCAACAGATTGTCGATATCGTTCGGCGGGTGTTTCGTAGTGTAGTGTTTTCCTTGGGCGGTCATTTAATTTCCTCGCCACTGCATTTAGCTTGGCT
>JALHRQ010000005.1 GCA_022841375.1 Burkholderiales bacterium | reverse complement strand
TTGATGCCGCGGCCAACGGCATTGTGCTGAACGGCGCCACCATCGTGGATGCGGTGAGCAATCCGGCGACACTGACCTACGCGCTGTCCAACAACGCGACGGCAACGGTGGACACGCTGGCGCCTTTGGCGCCGCCGGTGCCGCCAACGGTGGCGGAGAGCGCCGGTGGTGGCGTCAACGCTGCTGAAGCGGCCAATGGCACGCCAGTGGTGGTGGACCTCACTGGCACGGGCGCCCTGGCGGGTGACACCCTGACGGTGATCTGGGGTGGCCGGTTGGTGGATTACACGCTGCTGTCGGGTGATATCGTGGGCAACAGTGCGACCGTGACGGTGCCCCTGGGCACGATCACGACGCAAGGCCAGGGCACGTTCAACGTGTCGGCCTTCATTACTGACGTTGCGGGCAACATCGGTGCGCTCTCGGGTAGTACCTCTGTGAGCGTAGATACGATTGTGCCGACCTTGGCAATTGCGGCCACCCTGGTGGGCAACAACATTGCCAACGCCGCTGAAGACAACACGGTTGCGGTATCCGGCACCTCGACAGGAGCGGTGGGCCTGACGGTCAACGTAGCGCTGACGGACGGCGTCACCACGGTCAACACCACGGGGGTCGTCGCGGGAGACGGCACCTGGAGCGCGACGGCGGCTGACATCAGCGCGCTGACCAACGGCAACATCAGCATCACGGCCAACACGACGGATGCGGCGGGCAATGCGGCTACGCAGGCGACCAAGACCATCGTGCTGGATAACGTTGCGCCGACCCTGGCGATTGCGGCCACACTGGTGGGCAACAACATTGCCAACGCCGCTGAAGACAACACGGTTGCGGTATCCGGCACCTCGACGGGGGCGGTGGGCCTGACGGTCAACGTGGCGTTGACGGACGGCGTCACCACGGTCAACACCACGGCGGTCGTCGGAGGTGATGGCACCTGGAGCGCGACGGTGGCTGACATCAGCGCACTGACCAACGGCAACATCAGCATCACGGCCAATACGACGGATGCGGCGGGCAATGCGGCTACGCAGGCGACCAAGTCCATCGTGCTGGATAACGTTGCGCCGACCCTGGCGATTGCGGCTACGCTGGTGAGCGACAACATTGCCAACGCGGCTGAAGACAACACGGTGGCGGTATCCGGCACCTCGACGGGAGCGGTGGGACTGACGGTCAACGTGGCGCTGACAGACGGCGTCACCACGGTCAACACCACGGCGGTCGTCGGAGGAGATGGCACCTGGAGCGCGACGGTGGCTGACATCAGCGCGTTGACCAACGGCAACATCAGCATCACGGCCAACACGACGGATGCGGCGGGCAATGCGGCTACGCAGGCAACCAAGACCATCGCGCTCGATAACACGGTGGCAGCGCCTTCCGCGCCCGATCTCGATCCTACGTCAGATTTTGGCTTCAGTAATACCGACAATCTCACGAATGACACGACACCCACAGTGACGGGTACCGGGGCGGAAGCGGGCGCCACTGTGACGCTTTATGGTACGGATGGCACCACACCATTGAATACGGGTTTGGCGAATGGCGCTGGCGCGTGGAGCATCACGAGTTCGGTGCTCGCGGCTGGAGCACATACCTTGACGGTTAAGCAGACCGATTTGGCGGGTAATGTTTCGGCTGTATCGGGAACGCTGGGGATTAATATTGACAGCACCAGACCCACACCTGGCCAGGCTACTTTTGTCGGAACTGGCACGAGTTCAACTGATCTTAGTATCAATTTTTCCGAGGCGGTCACCGCAGGTACCAGCGATGTGACTGTGATCAGGAATCCATCCTGGGTCGATAACGGTCCGCAGTCGTCGATCACGGTGAACAGTGTCACCGGCACGGGTACAACCGACCTTATCGTTAACCTGACGACCGCGGGTGGCACTTTTGGAGGGGGCGGGGTCGTTATGGTGCGTTTTGACCAAAACGGCAATGATGTCATGGATCTGGCGGGCAACAAGGTACTATCGCGTGAGTTCTACGTGGGGGGTGGCGGTAACAACGTAATTGACCTCAGCGGTTACAACCCGGTTCATGACAGCCAGACCTGGTTGCAGCAACTGCGCGGCAATGGCGGTGATGACCTTTTGATCGGTACCAGTGCGCGGGATGTATTCATTGACAACGGTGGCACCGATATCATTGTCGGCGGTGCCGGCAATGACTCGATTACGCTGACTGAAATCAGAACAGGCACGATGTTTACTGACATTGTCCGAATCGGCGCTGGCGAGAGCACTGTGAGTGCTTGGGATGTTATTGGTAATTCGAGTACCAACCCGACGACCAGTGGCTTCGATATCACTTCTGCCACGGCAGGCTTGCACGACCGGCTGGATCTGCCTTCGAATGTCATTGCCGGGAACGTGACGAACGGCACCGACAATGGCGCCACGAATGTCGGCGCGCTGTCGAACCACAGCATCAGCAATGGCATAGTCACCTTTTACAATGCCGACACGGCGGGTAGTGCCGTGACGATCAACACGACAAATCTGGCTGATGCGCTGAGCTATCTCGGTTCCAATATCACCACTGCCGGTAATACTGTGGCATTCGTGGTGGATTCCGACGACAGCGGTGGTGCAATTGTTGACGCCGTTGATTCACTCTTCGTCTTTCAGGATGGCGGCGCGACCGACATCGCGGTGCAACTCTCCGGTCTCGGTGGAATCAATAGCGCAACCCTCGGTACCTCGGCTGGCGCCAATGTGGTTCAGTTGGTTACGTCAGTGCCGACGGTCGTCAATGTCACATCAAGCACCAGCGGCGCTGCCCCGCTCAACGCCGGCGCTACTGTCAGTATCCAGGTGACGTTCAGCGAGGTTGTGACAGTCGACACAACCTGGGGCACCCCCCAGCTCACGCTGGAAACAGGTGCTACGGATTGGGCCGTTAATTACGTCAGCGGTAGCGGCACGGCCACGCTGCACTTTACCTACACGGTGCAGGCTGGCGATGTCAGTCCCGACCTGGATTACTTTAGTACTGGTGCGCTGGTATTGAATGGCGCGACTATTAAGGACGCCACAGGTACTGACACTGCCAACCTGACGCTGCCCACGCCCGGCGCTACGGGTTCTCTCGGGGCAAACCGGGGGATCGTTGTGGATACCGCTACAACGTTGCCTGCGGCGCCAAGCACTCTGGATCTCACTGCGGGCACGGATTCCGGCACAAGCAATACTGACAACATTACCAATGACACTACGCCTACGTTGACGGGCACCGGTAACGTGGCTGCCAGTGTTTCGCTTTATGACACGGACGGCACCACGGTACTGGGCACGGGCACGGTGAATGGGAGTGGGGTATGGAGCATCACCAGTTCGGCGCTGGCTAACGGCGTACATAACCTGACGGCGAAGCAAACCAATGTAGTGGGTGAATCCATCGCTTCCGGCGCATTGGCGGTCACCATTGACACCACTGCGCCTACATCTGCTGGTGCTACCTTCACCGAAGGAGGCAATTCGACAATCAATCTTGTGTTTAATGAAGCGGTGACCGCTTCGAACATCAATGGTCTGATTCTGCACAAGAATCCTGACCTGAACGCCGGAAATGGAGGCTTCGGTGCTCCAACCATAGCTACCGGCTTCAGCTTTTCTAATTCAACCACGCTCTCTATCACGACTGTCACCACTGTGGTCGCCACGGATGTCGTGCGAGCGTATTACAACGGCGGAGGTGTGGGTGCTTTAGCCGATATTGCCGGCAATGCGTTCAGCTCGGGCGAGATCTGGATCGGCGGTACGGGCAACAACAATATTGACCTGAGCAACTATGGTTCCAGCCTCCCTATCACTTTGCGCGGCAATGGCGGTAATGACGATCTGACCGGCACGAGTGCGGCAGACACGCTGATCGATGGCGGCGGCCCCGCCACCCCGACGAGGACCGATGGCCCCTTCGACGACTTCCTCGAGGGTGGCCGCGGCGCGGACACCATCAGGCTGGTTGAGAATGGAATTGCTGTTAATTTCCGTATGGATCTCGTCTACATCGAAATGGGACACAGCACCGCCAGCGCCATGGATGTGATCTCTGTTTCTGGCACCAATGCCGGCAGCGGCTTCGATATTGCATCCGGCACCCTTGCTAATCATGACGTGCTGATTTTGCAATCGAATGCCATCGTGGGCGACGTCACCAACGCCGCGGACAACGGCGCCACCAATGTAGGCACACTGTTGAACCACAGCATTACCAGCGGGATAGTTACTTTCTTTAATGCAAATACCAACGGCAGCGCCGTTACAATCAACAATGCGAATGTGGCGGATGCGCTGACCTATCTGTCTGCCAACATCAATGGCGCTGGCGCCACGGTGGCGTTCCGGGTGGATACCAACGGCAACGGCACCATTAACAGTGGAGTTGATGCGTTGTACGTATTCCAGAACAACGGCACGATACCGTTGGCTGGTGGTTACGTGGTACCGGACACTGTGGTGAAAATTGATCAACTCGTCAATGTCCAAAGTGCCACGCTCGCTGCCGTCAACATGTCGTCGATTGGCACCGCACCTCTAAATGCGGTGCAGGTGCTGGACGTCATGCCGCCAGAGCCGATCGGCTTTGCCGTCACCAGCAACGGCGTTGCGTTGAATTTTGCCGAGAATGCGTTTGCTACTGCCAGCGTTGCCTTGTCTATGAAGCAAAATGGCGTCACGGATATGACCATCACAGGCGTCACCGGCAATGGCACTACGGCCTTGGCCGCTGCCACTAATGTGACCCTGGCGGCGGACGACTGGGTGTTACTCCAATATTTAGCAACGGATGCGACTAATGGCATTAGTGACGCAGCAGGCAATGTGTTGATCGACGACGAACCGGGGTATGGTGGATCGGCTGAAGGATCGAGCGGCAATAACACCATTGACCTGAGCGGCGCGAGCTTTAACGCTGTCGGTGGCTACGACCTGAACGGAGCTGGCGGTAACGATATTCTTACCGGCTCCGCTGTCGATGACTATATCGATGGCGGTTCCGGCGCAGACACGATGACCGGCGGGGCAGGACAAGATTATTACAGTTTCGAGCAGGGAGACTCGCCGTTGGGGGTTGTCAACCTGGCCAACGGTACTGCCGGCATCCTCGACAACGGCGACACCTTCACCTTTGCCGGCGGGGTGGACCGCATCACCGATTTTGCCAGCAATGAAGGCATGAACCTGAATGTCCCGAATCAGGATCTTGCCAATGCCCCGGGTCTGGGCTGGATGGGTGCGTCGAATGCGACACCGGCTACTGCGGTATTGCCGACCAACGGCCTGGCGACGGATCAGGGTTTCTTCATGGTGCGGGGTAACTACAACACCGGCACGACGACATTCACCGTCAACAGCACTGCTGGAGTGGATACTTTGGTGATCTACGATGGTGATTCGTCTGCCGGTATGACGCAAACGGGCATCGTGCTGAGCGGGGTAACGCTGGCTCAGCTCAATGCCTTCAGCGGCAGCAACTTTATTTCGCATGTTTGATAGCGGGCCCCCTGTAAGGGGTGCTCTTGTAGTTGACCGTCCGCGCAAGCGGACGGTTTCTTTTTTTTGCGCCGCTGCTTTGCCCCATCCTGACCTTCCCCCGCAGGCGGGGGAAGGGATTTGGTCTGAAGGAGAGGTGGGTGGCCGTAGAGTTAAATTAAAAATATCAATTAAATCAATATGTTATATAAAGAAAACGCCTTGGGGTGCCTGATTTTCATGCGCTGAGTAACGTTTCCTTTTGTTGTGTGCGGCTTCTTTTTATTGTCTATTGCGCTATTATGAAACTCCGTAACGTGTAATGGAGTTTGACATGGCGACCACAATGAAGCTGTCTGATGCGTTGGTGGAGGCGGCCAAGCCTTATGCCGCCGCCATGCAACGCTCGGTACCCAAGCAAATCGAGTATTGGGCGCGGATTGGCCGGGCGGCAGAGGAAAACCCTGACCTGTCGATCGGGTTCATCGTCGATACCCTGGTGGGCATTGAGGAAGACCGCGCCGGCATGGGCAGTGAGTACAAATTCGGATGAAGCTGATCGCCACGCCGCGTTTTTTGCGTGCGGCGAAGAAGTTGCATCCCGGTGAGAAGGCGTATCTGGATGCGGCGGTACGCGTCATTGTTGCCGATCCGGATGCCGGCGAAATGAAGAAGGGCGACTTGGCGGGGGTGCAGGTTTACAAGTATCGGGTCAAGGCCCAGCTTGTCCTGATCGCCTACCGCGTAGCCCGGGACGAGGATGCGATCAAGCTCCTGTCCTTGGGTTCGCATGAAAACTTTTATCGGGATTTGAAGCGGGACTGATAGCGGATGAGAACAGGCTGGAGTTCAACAGGAAAATTGGAATGAAATTCAGGATGATATTCTTGGCCGCGCTGACCTTCATCGCCACTGCCGAGGCGCAGCAGACCTGGAACTTCACGCAGATCTTGCAGGCGGCGATGGATAGTCATCCGTTGATTCAGGGGCGACGCTCGGCTCAGGCTGCCGCCCAGTCAGACCGGGAGGGCGCCGATTGGCAGCGTTTTCCGACGCTCAGCGTAGAGGCGAATACGCAGAACAGCGGCGTTGGTGTTCTGCGCCTTGAGCAACCGTTGTGGACGGGCGGTCGCATTACCTCCGGCATCGATGCGGCGAGCGGCCGGCTGGATGCTGCGGGTGCTGCACTGGATGAAACCAGTCAGGAACTGGCGCTGCGGGTGGTTGCGGGCACTACCGAAGCGTTGCGCCAGCAAGTTCGCCGGCAGCACAGCATGGCCGGGGTCAAGGAACACGAAAAACTGCTGGGGATGATCGAACGGCGCGTCAAGCAGGAAGTCAGTCCGTTGGCCGACCAGCGTCTGGCAGAATCGCGCCTGCTTTCTGCGACCAACGAGCTTTCGGTGATTACCCAGGCGTTTAACAATGCGCTGGCGCAATTGTCGCAATTGACCGGTCATCCGGTTACGGTGATCACCGAAAGAGGACTCAGCGAAGCCGGTGCGCCGGCAACTCTTGACGCTGCACTGACCCAGGTATTGGCTCATTCCCCGACGTTGCGGCGACTGGGCTATGAAGAGGTTGTCGCTGAAGCCGATATCGCCGCCAAGCGCTCGGCTTACATGCCGCAACTGGCTTTGCGTCTGGAAAACAACGTGAATCAGTCCTTTGATGGACGCAGCCAGAATTCCGAGAGCCGAGCCATGCTGGTATTGTCGGCCAATCCGGGGGCGGGTTTGTCTGCGCAATCCGGCGTCAGTGCCGCGATTGCCCGACGCGATGCCGCACGCCTCGCGCGTGAAGCCGCTGAGCGCGATATACGCGAGCGCGTCACATTGGACTGGAATGAATTACTGGCGGCCCGTTTGCGCCTGATCAATGCGCTTCAGGCGCGCACCATGTCGATTGAGGTATTCGAATCCTATACTCGTCAGTACACCACAGGCCGCAAGACCTGGATTGATGTTCTCAATGCGGTGCGCGAAGCCACGCAATCGGAATTAGCCGCAGACGACGCTTACACCCAAGTGTTGGCGGCCAGCCTGCGCCTACGCGCGTTAAGTGGCACTTTGGTGACTTCTCCGTCTGTTACCCGATAGTTCGTAACGATCAATCATTTGGCTGCGCCCACAGAAATACGCTAATGAACAATGAAATTGCAAAACTGATCGACAAAGCCGCGAGGCTGGCAGGCCAACGGGTGACCGGCGGTCGCCTTGATGATCTTTCGGGATTGCATGAGGGCTTGGGGGCCACTGCGCTGTTTTCTGAGGCTTGGCGGGCGGTAGGACTTCTAGGCGAGCCTGCGCGCTTGCAAGATCCGACACCGGCTCATCTGCCTCTGGTTGGCTGGAATAGCGAGCTGGGCTGGTTGCTGGTGCAGGGACGGGGGGCTGATGGTCGGTGGCGAGCTGAACATGCGGACGGAGTCGAGGTGGTACTGGAACAACTCAACCATGTGGAATGTATTTCCTTGCCCCGTCGTGGGGAGGCTTCAAGCAGTGCTCCTCGAGCCATGAATCTGGTCTGGCAGGCCATGCTGGAACGCAAAAGTGTATTTCTGGAGGCCGTCATGGCCACAGGGATGGTCAACTTGCTGGCTTTGGCGATTTCGTTGTACGCCATGCAGGTCTTTGACCGCGTGATTCCCAATCAAGGCTTCCAGACCTTGTGGGTATTAAGTGTCGGCGTGGCGCTGGCCGTCGCACTGGAATTCCTGCTGAAGCAAGTGCGCAGTCACACGGTGGACCGTGCTTGCAACGCCATTGATCAGCAGTTGTCCGAATGGTTCTTCACCCGCATGATGGGCATCCGCATGGAGGCACGTCCAGCCTCGGTCGGCACGCTGGCAGCACAGGTCAAGGGCTTCGAGATGGTGCGCGGCGTTTTGGCCTCGACATCGTTGTTTGTGCTCGCCGATGTGCCTTTTGCGGTGTTTTTCATACTGGTCATCGCCTTTGTGGGAGGTTGGGTGGCGGTGGTGCCGATTATCGCTTTACCGGTGGCGCTGGTGGCGGGCCTGATGTTCCAGCGTGCCATTGAACGGCACACTCGGCTTAACCTCGCTGGTAATAACCGCAAGGCCGGGCTGCTGGTTGAAGCGGTGGACGGTGCTGAATCACTCAAGGCGAATAGCGCGGAATGGCGTTTGCAGTCACGCTGGAATCGTCTGGTCGAAGAAACGAGCGAGTCTGACCAGAGCATTCGCACCTACGCCTCGCTGGCGCAAAATATTACAGTAGCACTCCAGCAGTTCGGCTATGTCGCGCTGGTGGCGCTGGGTGCCTATTTTGTCACTATCAACGAGTTGACCATGGGTGGCTTGCTGGCTTGTTCCATCATCAGCAATCGGGCAATGATGCCCATCGTGCAGCTACCGGGTGTGATGGTGCAGTGGGCGCATGCACGTGCCGCGATTGAGGGGCTGGACCAGATCATTGCATTACCCAGCGAAGCGGATGAAATGCAGCATTCATTGGTGCCGCAGACGCTGTCCAGCAGCATGCGTTTTGAGCGCGTGCGCTTTGCCTATGGTATGGCCACACGACCGGCGATTGAATTGGGGCGCCTTGAAATCAAGCCAGGCGAGCGAATTGGACTACTGGGTGCCATAGGGTCGGGTAAAAGTACGTTGCTCAAGTTATCTTCCGGGCTTTATCGGCCCACTGAAGGCAAATTATTCCTCGGCGATATTGAGTTGGCGCTGCTGGCCCCAGCAGTTGCGCGTGAATTCATTGGCTACCTGCCTCAGGACTCGCGCATGTTCAGCGGGACGTTGCGCGATAACCTGTTGGTGGGGCTGCCCGATCCCGGCGATGAGGCCATCCTTCAGGCGGCGCAACGCACCGGACTGATCGAGTTGATCGGTGGACAACCCAAAGGGCTTGCACTGGAGATCACCGAGGGGGGGCGAGGGGTGTCGGGCGGGCAGAAGCAATTGATCATGCTGACCCGTACCTTGCTGGCCAAGCCTAAGGTATGGCTGTTGGATGAACCGACCGGGGCCATGGATTCGGTCACGGAGGGACGTATTGTTAATTTGTTGCGCGAAATTACTACAGAGGGTGCGACTTTGATTGCGGCGACACATAAAACCGCGTTGCTGCCGCTGTTTGATCGGCTGATTGTGCTGCAGGGAGGCCGCGTCTTGTTGGATGGCCCCCGGGACACCGTGCTGGCGAAATTATCTGGCCAACCCCCACGGCCCGCTGCCCAGGAGAAATTGGCATGAAGGCCGAGCAGAAAACGGGATCAAGCCGGTTGATCATCTGGAGTGCTGCCTTGAGCATTACTGGATTTCTGATCTGGGCGAATTGGGCGGAACTGGATCAAATCACGCGTGCCTCAGGCCAGGTCATCGCCAGTTCGCGTAATCAGGTGATTCAAGCGCCTGATGGTGGGGTTTTGGCTGCGATACCGGTGCGAGAGGGCGCCCAGGTCAAGCGCGGGGAGCTCTTGGCGCGTTTTGACAAGACCCGAACTGAGGCCGGTTACCTGGAAAGCGCATCCAAGTCGGCGGCGCTGACCGCGACTGTTGCCAGGCTGAATGCCGAGATTATTGGAGGAGAACCGAAATTTCCTCCGGCGCTAAACAATTACCCGGAATTTCGCATCACCCAGTTGGCGTTGTTCAAAAAGCGTCAAGCCGCTGTGCGCGAAGAATTGAGCGCGCTCGAGCAATCACGCACGCTGATTAACGCCGAACTCGAAATGAACATGCCCTTGCTCAAGACGGGGGATGTGAGCCGGGCTGAAATACTCAAACTCCAACGTCAGGCCGCGGAAATTCAAGGTCAAATTACCAATCGTCGCAACAAGTATCTGCAGGAAATACAGACTGATCTGGCCAAGGCGCAGGAAGATCTTGCCGGCGTCCAGCAAATTGTTGCTCAGCGCAAAGAGCAACTGGCTTACACCGACATTCGCTCACCGATGGACGGAACAGTACGAAATGTACGGTTGACTACTCTCGGTGGTGTGGCTAAACCGGGCGAGGAGATCATGCAGATCGTGCCGCTGAATGATGACATGATCATTGAGGTCAAGGTCAAACCTGCGGACATTGCTTTTGTCAGACCGGGACTCCCGGCAAGCGTCAAGCTTGATGCCTACGATTACACCATTTACGGTGCACTCGATGGCGAAGTGATTTACATCAGCGCCGATACTTTGAACGAAGAAGTACGTGGCAACGATCAGCCTTATTACCGGGTACAAATCAAGACGCAAGCGCGGAATCTGGTCGGACTGCAAAACCAGCGCATAGAAATCCAGCCGGGGATGACGGCCACAGTGGATATCAAAACCGGCAGCAAAACGGTTTGGCGCTACTTGACCAAACCTATTACCAAGACCGTGCAGGAATCGCTCGGGGAGCGATAAGGCTAATTGGGGGCGTCCCAAGTAAGTAGCCGTAGAATGACCGGTCCTCCATACCTTTAGGTCATTGTCCTGAACTTATCCCTTCACTGATGAGGTTTGGGTTCCATCGGCAGTCGCTGAATCGACAGCTTTTGTATATATTACGTCGCTTCGCAATGGTGCTAACGGGTGCACTGTTGCAACTTATCGATCGATGAATGGAGTAAATTTTGAGCCATCTCCGCCACACCGAACAACGCAAACGTTTCCGCGCCATCCTCAACGGCACCGAGTGCCTGTCCCCGGCGAGCGTGTATGACGCGCTGTCGGCCCGCGTCGCGGAAATCGTCGGTTACAAGCTGGGCATCCTGGCGGGTTCGGTGTCGTCGAACACTACCCTGGCGGCGCCGGATCTGATCCTGCTGACGCTGACGGATTTTGCCGATCAGGTGCGGCGCATGATGCGCGTCAGCGATCTGAGCCTGCTGGTCGATGCTGATCACGGCTACGGCAATGCGCTGAACGTGATGCGCACGGTGCAGGAACTGGAACACGCCGGCGTGTCGGCGATGAGTATTGAAGACACTGCGCTGCCGATCCGCTACGGCCAGCCGGAAGGCCAGGATGAGCTGATTTCAACCGGTGAAATGGTGGGTAAGCTGAAGGCCGCAGTGGCGGCCCGGCGCGACCCCTCAACGGTGATAGCCGGCCGTACTGCGGCGCTGAAGGTGGAAGATACGGCGCGTACAGTGGAGCGAGTCAAGGCCTATGCCGCGGCAGGGGTAGACTGCATTTTTGTCGTGGGCGTGGAGTCAGTGGATCAGATCAAGGTCATCCATGAGGCGGCTAAACTCCCGGTGATCGTGGGCTCGGCGCCGGCAACAATCAAGCGTGAAGAGTTTGCCCGCGCGGGAGGTCGCGTGCTGCTGCAAGGCCATCAGCCGGTGGCGGCGGCGGTCAAGGCGCTTCGCGCGGTGTATGAGCATCTGCACAACGGTGGTGCAGCGGCCGATTTGAAGGACAAGATTGCATCCGCCAAGGAAATGGATGCACTGGTATTTGGCGAGGATTACAAAAAATACATGCGGGATTTTCTGCGCTGATTTTTGATCCGGGTCAAATCCCGGCGTGAAACAACACGCCCGGCGCAATGCCGGGCTTAAAGCTTTAAAATAACCCCACAAAATCAATACCAGACGGTATTGCTGCCGGCAGTAATCAGCGCCGGTTTCATTGAGGAGAGATTCACCTATGCATAAAATTGATGCCACCGGTGTGGGCGATCGTACGCCGAAAGACCGCCGCGGTCTGGATGTGCTGCGTGATCCGCTGCTCAATCGCGGCACGGGATTTACCGAGGAAGAGCGTGAGGCCTACGGCCTGCGCGGCTTGCTGCCGGCGAATGTGTACACGCAAGCCCAGCAGGCTGAGCGTTTCCTGATTTCATTCCGCAAGCTGACCGACCCGCTGGACAAGTTTGTGGCGCTCAATGCCCTGCATGACCGCAACGAGGATCTGTTTTTCAGCATCCTCGTCGATCACATCGACGAGATGCAGCCGCTGGTCTACACCCCGGTGGTGGGGCTGGCCTGCCAGAAGTTCGGCCAGGTGTTCCAGCGTCCGCGCGGCATGTTCATCAGCATCAAGGATCGCGGCAACATCGCCAAGGTGCTGCGCAACTGGCCTTATGAGGCGGGCATCATTGTTGTCACCGACGGCGAGCGCATCCTCGGGCTGGGTGATCTGGGCGCGCACGGCATGGGCATCCCGGTCGGCAAGCTGTCGCTGTATACCGCCTGCGCCGGCATTCACCCGCGGATTTGCCTGCCGGTGACGCTGGACGTCGGCTGCAACAACGACGAAGTGCGTAACGAACCGTTTTACATCGGGCTTCGCCAGAAGCGCGTTACCGGCAAGGAATATGACGATTTCATCGAGGAATTCATTACCGCCGCGCAAGAAGTATTTCCGGGCGTGGTGATTCAATTCGAAGATTTCGCCAATCACAACGCCTTCCGTCTGCTGGAAAAATATAGAACTCGCGGCGCCGTTTTCAACGATGACATCCAGGGCACTGCGGCGGTGGCGCTGGCCGGCATCTTTTCGGCTTTGCGCATCACTGGTGAAAAAATCACCGATCAGCGTATTGTGTTCCTCGGCGCCGGCGAAGCGGCTACCGGCATTGCCGACCTGATTGCGTCGGCAATGGTGGCGCAGGGCATGACGCTGGCTGATGCGCGCAAGACCTGCTGGCTGGTGGATTCCAAGGGGCTGGTGGTGAAAAGCCGGACTGATCTGGCGCACCACAAGCTCAACTACGCGCATGAGCACGCGCCGGTGGGCGATCTGCTGGGGGCGGTCAAGGCACTGAAGCCGACGGCGATCATCGGCGTGTCGGCGGTGGGCGGCACCTTCACCAAAGACGTTTTGGAGGAAATGGGCCGGCTCAACAAGCGGCCCATCGTGTTTGCGCTGTCGAATCCGACTTCACAAGCCGAATGCACCGCCGAGGAAGCCTATCGTCATACGGGTGGCCGCGCGCTGTTTGCCTGCGGCAGTCCATTTGATCCGGTAACACTTAACGGCCAGACCTTTGTGCCGCGTCAGGGCAACAATTCCTATATTTTTCCGGGAATTGGACTGGGTGCGATTGCCAGCAAAACCAAGGAAATTACCGACGAGATGTTCATGAAGTCGGCTCACACCCTGGCGCAACTGGTGACCGAGTCCGATCTGGCCCAGGGCAGCCTCTATCCCGCATTGCCGCGCATTCGTGAAGTGTCGGCGCAGATTGCCGCAGCGACCGCAGGGGCTGCTTATGAGAGCGGCATCGCCGGCCGGGTGGCGGCGGCGAGTGCTTTGCCCGAAATCGAAAAGCAAATGTACGAGCCGCGGCAGTAGATTTAGAACCGCTTCAGTAGAAATAAAAACGGGCCACTTCACAGTGGCCCGTTTCACGCAAGGCGGCCTTGCCTTGCGACGCAGCAACTACAGAACTATCGCGGGTTCACGATCACGGTGCTGCCACCGCTGCTGCCGGTGCTGCCCGTAGTGCCTTTGGCGCCCGTTGCGCCCGTGCTGCCGGTGCTGCCCGTGGCACCCGTGCTGCCAGTAGCACCGGTGTATCCGGTGTTGCCGGTAGTGCCGGTCTCGCCAGTCGCGCCGGTGGCACCGGTATAACCGGTATTGCCTTGATTGCCGGTGCTGCCAGTCGCACCCTGGGCACCGGTGTACCCGGTGTTGCCCGTATTGCCGGTGCTACCCGTGTATCCGCGGTCACCCTGCGGGCCAGCCGGTCCGGTACAGGCGGCCAAACCGAGCACTGCAGCCAATAAAATCGATAAGGTCGTATATTTCATGTTGATGCCTCTTTGGGTTAAACGCGGCCAAAAAGACCGCATTCACCACTATGAGTGTTGACGCGATGAAAGTCTGTTCGCAGCCACACATAATAAAAACCCGGGCTGAACGATTCGTTCAGCCCGGGTTTTTATTGCAAGCCCTTAGATCGCGCCGCGACCAACTAAGCCGGCCGCAGGCGATAGGGTGAGAGTTAGATGAGTGCTATGCAGCTGCCAGCAACTCTCGCAACACGTAAGGAAGGATGCCGCCGTGCTTCAGGTAATCGACTTCGATGCCGGTGTCGATGCGCAGTGTCAGCGTGACGCGCTGGGTGCTGCCATCCGCACGGGTGATCACCATGGTGACGTCCTGCAGCGGTTTGACGTTACCGCCATTCATGCCTTCGATGGTGAAGGTCTCGGTGCCGTCGATTTTCAGCGATTGCACGCTGTCACCCGGCTTGAACTGCAGGGGCAGCACACCCATGCCGATCAGGTTGGCGCGGTGGATGCGCTCGAAGCTTTTGACGATGACGGCTCGCACGCCGAGCAACTGCACGCCTTTGGCCGCCCAGTCGCGCGACGAACCCATGCCGTAGTCATCGCCACCGAAAATCACCAGCGGCGTTTTCTGGGCGCGGTAGATTTCCGAAGCTTCGAAAATCGTCATCTGTTCGCCGGTGGGCTGTACCTTGGTGATCGGACCTTCGGTGCCCGGTGCGACTGCATTGCGCAGGCGCACATTGGCAAACGTGCCGCGCACCATCAGTTCATGGTTGCAGCGGCGCACGCCGAAGTGGCCCCATTCCGCAGGCGGTGCGCCGTAGGGTTCGAGCCATTTCCCGGCGGGCGTGCCCGGCTTGATCTTGGTCGAGGGGCTGATGTGGTCGGTGGTGATCGAGTCGCCGAGGATGGCCAGCGCGCGCGCACCTTTGATGTCTTCGACCTTGTCGAGATTCTTGGTGACGCCATCAAAAAACGGCGGCTCCTTGATGAAGGTGGATTTTGCATCCCATTCGTACACTGCCCCCTTGATGGTGGGGATGGCTTCCCACAGCTTCTTGTTGCCCGACAGATCGCCGTATTCGCGGCGGAAGTGTTCGGCATTGGCGGCAAACTTGAGCAGCGCTGCCACTTCGGCATCGGTGGGCCACAGATCTTTCAGGAACACCGGCTTGCCGTCGCGGTCCTTGCCCAGAGGATCCTTGGTCAGATCGGTACGCACGGTGCCGGCAATCGCGTAGGCGACGACCAGCGCCGGGCTGGCGAGGTAGTTGGCGCGCAGGTTGGCGTGGACGCGGGCTTCGAAGTTGCGGTTGCCCGAGAGCACGGCGCAGGTGACCAGGTCCTGCGAAACCACGGCTTCTTCAATTTTGGCATCCAGCGGACCGGCAGCGCCCATGCAGGTGGTGCAGCCGTAGGCGACGACACTGAAGCCGAGCTTTTCCAGCGAGGTCAACAGGCCGGCGTCGCGCAGGTACGCGGTGACGACCTTGGAGCCCGGCGCCAGCGAAGTTTTGACACGCGGATTAACGGTCAGGCCTTTTTCCGCCGCGCGTTTGGCCAGCAGACCGGCAGCCAGAAGCAGTGCGGGGTTGGAGGTATTGGTGCAGGAAGTGATGGAGGCGATCAGCACGTCGCCGTGGCCGACGTCGAATTCGGCGTGGCCCGAAGGCACGCGGCGATTGAGGTCAGCAGCGGGTCGGGCATAGCCGTTTTTGTCGGTCGGTGCGGAGAACAGCGCGTCGAAGCCGCGGCCGAGGTCGGGCAGGTTGACGCGGTCCTGCGGGCGTTTCGGGCCGGACAGGCTGGGAACGATGGTGTCGAGGTCGAGTTCAATGACTTCGGTGTAATCGATGTCGCCTTTTTTCGGCATGCCAAACATGCCCTGCGCCTTGTAGTAAGCCTCGATTGCGGACACCAGCTCCGGCTCGCGACCGGTGGTGCGGAAATAATCGACGGTTTTTTCATCGACCGGGAAATAGCCCATGGTCGCGCCGTATTCGGGCGCCATATTGGCCACCGTGCAACGGTCGGCGGCGGTCAGCGCAGTGGCGCCTTCGCCGAAAAATTCAACGAACTTGCCGACGACTTTGGCCTTGCGCATCAGTTCAGTGACGGTCAGCGCGAGATCGGTCGCGGTAACGCCTTCGCGCAGCTTGCCGGTGAGGTGGCAGCCGACGACGTCAGGGGTCAGGAAGGCATTGGGCTGGCCGAGCATGCCGGCTTCCGCTTCAATACCGCCGACACCCCAGGCGACGATGCCGATGCCGTTGACCATGGTGGTGTGCGAGTCGGTGCCGAACACGGTGTCGGGGAACCACACGCCGTCTTTTTCCCAGACGCCGCGCGACAGGTGTTCCATGTTGATCTGGTGAATGATGCCGTTGCCGGGTGGAACGACACGAACAGTGTTGAACGCACCTTGCGCCCATTTGACAAAGCGATAACGCTCGGCATTGCGCTTGAATTCGATTTCCTGATTGACCTGCACGGCATCCGGACGGTTGTAGACGTCGATTTCCACCGAGTGGTCGACAACAACGTCGACGGGCACCAGCGGCTCCACCTTGCCCGGCGCCATGCCCAGGCGCTGCGCGGCGGCGCGCATCGCCGAGAGGTCATTCAAGGCGCCGAAGCCGATCAGATCCTGCAGCACGATACGCACGACCACGAACGGGATTTCCGTGGTGCGCGCGCCTTTGGGCTGCCAGGCGGCGAGGGCCTTGACGTGTTCTTCGCTGACGCGCTTGCCGTCGCAATGACGCACCAGCGCTTCCAGCACCACGCGAATCGAGCGCGGCAGGCGGGAGATTTTGCCGAGGCCTGCAGCTTCCAAAGCCGCAAGGCTGTGGTATTTGGCGGTCTTGCCGGGGGAAGGGGTGAATTCCTTGAGGGTCTTGAATTGGTTATTTGCCATGTCGGGCTCCGCAATCTTGAAAGCGTTTCGCTTCGGTTGGTAGTGCCCCCTCTCCCGCCTTGGGGCGGGAGAGGGTTGGGGAGAGGGAGGGGATACATGCCCCTCTCCCTGACCCTGCTTTGCTTCAAGTGTTCCCTTGTCTCCCCATGAACGGGGAGAGGGGACCAAGTTTTGAATGTGTTACTAAGCCGCTGCCATCAGTTCGCGCAATACAAACGGCAGAATACCGCCGTGCTTGAGGTATTCCACCTCGATCGGCGAATCAACACGCAGCGTCACGGTGACGTTTTGCGTGCTGCCGTCCTTGCGATGGATGACCAGCGTTACATCCTGCAGGGGTTTGACATTGCCGCCTTCCACACCGATCAGGTCGAAGGTGTCGTCGCCGGTGATGTTGAGCGACTGCACGCTGTCCGCGCCCTTGAACTGGCAGGGCAGTACGCCCATGCCGACCAGGTTGGAGCGGTGAATGCGTTCGTAGCCGCGGGCAACAACAACCTTGATACCGAGCATTTGTGTGCCCTTGGCCGCCCAGTCCCGCGATGAACCCGTGCCATACTCTTCGCCGCCGAAGACGAACAGCGGCACCTTGTCTTTCTGGTAGCGCATCGAGGCTTCGAAGATCGTCATCTTGTCACCGCTGGGCTGGTGCAGGGTCACGCTGCCTTCGCTGCCGGGGACCAGCAGGTTCTTGATGCGCGGGTTGGCGAAGGCGCCGCGTACCATCACTTCGTGATTGGTGCGGCGCGAGCCGAAGCTCGACAGATCGGTGCTGCCCGCAGCCACCAGCCAGTCGCCGGCCAGCGTGCCTTTGCGGATCGGCGCCACCGGGCTGATGTGATCGGTGGTCAGCTTGTTGCCGTAAATGCCCAGTGCGCGACCACCCTTGATGTCGCTGACCTTGGGCAGCGCCTTCTTGAATCCGTCAAACAGCGGGGGCTCGAGCATATAGGTTGATTTCGGATCCCACTGGAACAGCGCACCCTTGGCTTCCGGAATGGCATCCCACAGGTCTTTCGCACCGTCGAGATTGGTGTATTCGCGTTTGAAGTTTTCGCTGTTGGTGGCGAACTTCATCACCGCGTCGACTTCGGCGCCGGAGGGCCACAGGTCTTTCAGGAACACCGGTTTGCCGTCCTTGTCGTTGCCGAGCGGATCGGTTTCGACGTTTTTCAGGATGGTGCCGGCCAGTGCAAATGCAACGACCAGCGGCGGGCTCATCAGGAAGTTGGCTTTCAGGCTCTGATGCACACGGGCTTCAAAGTTGCGGTTGCCGGACAGTACGGCTGCGGAGATCACATCGTTTTTGACGATCGAATCCTCGAGGTCCTTGTCCAGCGGACCGGCGAGACCCATGCAGGTGGTGCAGCCATAAGCAACGACGTAGAAGCCGAGTTGCTCCAGGTATGGCAACAGACCGGAGTCCTTCAGATAGGCGGTCACGACCTTGGATCCGGGGGCCAGCGAAGTTTTCACGCGCGGGTGAATCTTCATGCCTTTTTCAACGGCCTTTTTCGCCAACAGACCGGCGGCCAGCAACACCCAGGGGTTGGAGGTGTTGGTGCAGGAGGTAATCGCGGCAATGCCGATGTCGCCGTGGCCGACGTCACCGATAGCCGCATTGGTGACGGGGAACCGTTTGGCCATGTCGGCCGCAGGTTTGTTGTAGCCGCTTTCAGCAACCGGCTTGGAGAACAGTTCGGTGAAGCGGCTCTTGATGTTTTCCAGGTTGATACGGTCTTCCGGCTGTTTCGGGCCGGAGACGCTGGGGCGTACGGTGGAGAGGTCGAGCTCGACGACTTGCGAGTAGTCGATTTCGCCTTTTTTCGGAATGCCGAACATGCCCTGCGCCTTGAGGTAGGACTCAATGGCGTCGCAATGTTGTTCACGGCCCGTCATGCGGTAATACGCGAGAGCGGTTTCGTCGATGGCAAAGAAGCCGCAGGTCGCGCCGTAGTCGGGCGACATGTTGGCAACGGTGGCGCGATCGGTTGCGGACAACGATGACGCGCCTTCACCGAAGTATTCGACGAATTTATTGACGACCTTGGTCTTGCGCAGCAGTTCAGTGACGGTCAGCACGAGATCGGTGGCGGTAACGCCCTCACGCAGCTTGCCCGTCATGTGTACGCCAACGACATCCGGCGTCAGGAAGTAGTAGGGCTGGCCGAGCATGCCGGCTTCCGCTTCAATACCGCCTACACCCCAGGCCAGAATGCCAATACCGTTGACCATCGTGGTGTGCGAGTCGGTGCCGACGGTGGAGTCGGGATAGTAGACGCCGTCTTTTTCCCAGACGCCGCGCGACAGATATTCCAGATTGACCTGATGGCAGATGCCGTTGCCCGGGGGCACGACGCGAATGCCGTTGAAGGCCTGCTTCGCCCACTTGAGGAAGGTGTAACGTTCGCCGTTGCGCTCGAATTCGATTTCCATGTTCTTGCGCAGCGCGTCTTTCGAGTTGCTGACGTCGACGACAATGGAGTGGTCGACGACGAGATCTACCGGAACCAGCGGTTCGATTTTGGTCGGTTCAAAGCTCTGACGCTTGGCTTCGGCGCGCATCGCAGCGAAGTCATTCAGCGCGGGGAAACCCGCCATGTCCTGCAGCATGATGCGCGCAAGTACGAAAGGAACTTCCTGGGTGCGTTCGGCGTTGGGCTTCCATCCCGCGAGTTCGCGAACGCGGTCTTCACCGATGCGCAGGCCATCGCAGTTGCGCAGCACCGACTCCAGCACCACGCGCAGGCTCACCGGCAAACGGGAGACCTTGCCCAGACCGGCTTCTTCCAGTGCGGCCAGCGAATAATATTTTCCGGTCTTGCCCGACTTGAGTTTGAACTCGCGAAGTGAATTAAAAGCGTTGTTGGCCACGCGGATGCTCCTTGAAGATAAAAAAGTACTTAAAAAAGTGCGGAGTAAGAGAGGTACAGAGAAACCGGGGATTATAAGGCGTTGCAGGGGCGGAATAAATCCAAAACGCAGGGAATAGCGGCGTTCGACATGCGGAATCAACCGCCCTTATTGTTCTGGCGCAGTTGTTTGTGTTCGGCGAACTGGCGGACTTTATATGCACCGCTGGCGACGAATTCTCCCAGCAGCTTGAATTCTTCGGCATCCCGTACCGCCCCGGTGATCCGCACAATTTCGGTGCCAGCCATATCGTGGAATATGAAGGTAGGTGTGGCGCGGGTTTTAGCGCGGATCGCCAGTGCTTTTTCGGTGATCTCGCGTCCGCCGAAATCCTTCAACGGCACAGCGCCATTGATGTCCACGGTAAAGCTGACGAAATGACGGTGATAGAGATCCTGGACGTCAACGCGGTTGAGGATGTGCTGCTTCATGAACAGGCAACCGGGGCAGCCTTCCTGCTCATACATCAGCAGAAGGGCTTTTTTCCCTGCGGTCTTTGCATCACCCAGTTCAGCTTTAAGGTCGCCGGTGTTGGCATCAAAAAAGTAAGACTGGGCATCGCGGATGGTGATGCCTTGGGCCGTCACCAAACCGGGTGGGCTGATCAGCAGGAGTGCCAGCACAGCCCAACCTGGATTTCGAAAGACAGCCAACATAAAGTATCAATTAAAACAAATACTTATAATATTAATTTCAAATCACCATCAAATCGACAAACTCATTGACCGGTGTGGCTTCCAGCTTTTTCTGGTCCTGGCACAGTTCGTAAATCGCGGCCCGCTGCTTTTCCGGAAACTTGCGGGCGAGGTTGGTGCGGAACTTGGCTTCAAGCATGGGCACGCCTTCCTTGCGGCGACGGCGATGGCCGACGGGGTATTCGACGACCACATTGAAGGTTTTGCTGCCGTCCTTGAAAAACACCTGAATGGCATTGGCGATGGAGCGTTTCTGCGGATCGAGGTAATCCTTGCTCCATTGTTTGTTCTCAACGCATTCCATCTTGTCGCGCAATTGGTCGACGCGCGGATCGTGGGCGACGTCGTCTTCGTAATCCGCTGCGGTCAGGTTGCCCTTGATCAGACCGATGGCGGCCATGTACTGGATGCAATGGTCACGGTCGGCGGGGTTGTTGAGCGGACCTTTTTTGTCGATGATGCGGATCGCCGACTCATGGGTGGTGATGACCACTTTCTTGATGTCATTGAGGCGGTTTATAACCATCGGATGCAGTTGCACCGCGCATTCAACGGCGGTTTGGGCATGGAATTCCGCCGGGAAAGAAATCTTGAACAGCACGTTCTCCATTACGTACGAGCCGTAGCTGCGGGTGAACTTGAACGGCTTGCCCTTGAACAGCACGTCATAGAATCCCCAGCCCTTGGCCGACAGGCCGGAGGGATAGCCCATTTCGCCCTTGGCAGCCATCAGCGACAGGCGCACCGCACGGCTGGTGGCGTCACCCGCCGCCCACGACTTGCGTGAACCGGTGTTGGGCGCATGACGGTAGGTGCGCAGGGATTGGCCATCGATCCAGGCGTTCGATACCGCGCTGATGATTTCGTCGCGGGTGAGGCCCATCAGACTTGATACCACCGCGGTGGAAGCGACCTTGACCAGCAGCACGTGGTCGAGACCGACGCGGTTGAAGCTGTTTTCCAGCGCTATCACACCCTGGATTTCATGCGCCTTGATCATGCCGGTCAGCACGTCGCGCATGGTCAGCGGTTTTTTGCCCGCGGCAATGGCCTGGCGTGACAGATAGTCGGCCATCGCAAGAATGCCACCGAGGTTGTCGGACGGATGGCCCCATTCCGCAGCGAGCCAGGTGTCGTTGAAGTCAAGCCAGCGGATCATGCAGCCGATGTTGAACGCGGCCATCACCGGGTCGAGCTGGAATGAGGTGCCGGGCACTTTGGCGCCGTTGACGAGGGTTGCGCCGGGTACCACAGGCCCCATCAGTTTGGTGCAGGCGGGGTAGGACAGCGCTTCGAAACCGCAGCCCAATGTGTCCATCAGACACAGGCGGGCGGTGTTGTAGGCCTCCGCACTGTTGATTTTGGTTTTGGCGGCGTAATCGGCGATGTCGGTGATGACGGCGTCGGGCTTGGGGCGGACGTTGGAAATGTGTGCGGACATGTTTGCCTTGATGGATGGTTTTTATTTGCGGTCTTTAAGGGCGACGAAGCTGCGGCCCTCGGGGCCGGTATAGACAGCGGTCGGGCGGATGATCTTGTTGTCGATGCGCTGTTCGATGACATGCGCCGACCAGCCGCTGGTGCGCGAAATGATGAACAGCGGCGTGAACATGGGCGTCGGCACGCCCATGCGGTGATAGGACACGGCAGAGTACCAGTCGAGATTGGCGAACATTTTTTTGTCGCGCATCATCACGGTTTCGATGCGTTCCGCGACATTGAACATCTTCAGGTCGCCGGCCTCGTTGGACAACTTGCGCGCAACTTCCTTGATGATCTTGTTGCGCGGATCGGCGATGGTGTAGACCGGATGACCGAAGCCGATGACCACTTCCTTGTTGGCGATGCGCGCCATGATGTCTTTTTCGGCATCGTCCGGCGTCTCGTAACGGTTCATCACCTCGAAACCCACTTCGTTGGCGCCGCCGTGTTTGGGCCCGCGCAGCGCGCCGATGCCGCCGGTGACCGATGAATAAATATCGGAGCCGGTACCGGCGATGACCCGGCAGGCGAAGGTGGATGCGTTGTATTCGTGTTCAGCGTAGAGATTGAGAGAGGTGTGCATTGCGCGCACCCATGATGCCGGGGCGGCTTTGCCGTGCAGCAGATGCAGGAAATGGCCGCCGATGGAGTCATCGTCGGTTTCGACATCGATGCGTTTGCCATTCTGGCTGTAGTGATACCAATAAAGCAGCATCGAGCCGAAGGAGGCCATCAGCCGGTCGGCGATGTCGCGCGCACCGGGGTGGCTGTGGTCTTCGCGTTCCGGCATTGCGGCACCGAGTGCCGAGCAGCCGGTGCGCATGACATCCATCGGATGTGCCGAGGGCGGCAGTTGTTCAAGGACTTTACGCACCACAGTGGGCAGCCCGCGCAGCGCCTGCAGCTTGGTTTTGTAGCCGCGCAGCTCCGCGGTGTTGGGCAGTTTGCCGTGAACCAGCAAAAAGGCGATTTCCTCGAATTCGCAGGTGTCGGCGATGTCGAGAATGTCGTAGCCGCGGTAGTTGAGGTCGTTGCCGCTGCGGCCGACCGTGCACAGCGCGGTGCTGCCGGCAGGTACGCCGGACAGGGCCACGGATTTTTTGGGTTTTGCGGTAACAGGTGCGTCGGAACTCATGATTTATTCCTTATAGAAAAAAAGCGGACGCTGCAGGAGTGCAGGGTCCGCTTTATTAGAGCGCCTGACAGCATAAAACGCGCGATGCGCTGTCACGATTTTTGCTCAGGGCAAGGAGCGTGCCGCCGGGCATATCGCGAATATGCACAAGGCGCGGGACGCCGCCCCGAGCAAAAACTCGTGCCAGCCCGAAGGGTTGCAGCGAAAATCAGCGCTGACTTTGTTGGCCGGCTTGACCTTATTTGCCATAAGGCCTGCGCCGTCCTTCGCGTCATCACAGATTTTCGCTGTAACGCACACGTGTTTTATGCTGTCAGGCGCTCTAGGGCAACCCGATCAGCCGAGCAAACTCAGCACGCCGTCGCGTTCTTCCTGCAATTCCTTCAGCGTGGCCTGCATGCGAGCCTGGCTGAATTCGCTTTGCTTCAGACCCTGGACGATCTTGTATTTGCCATCCTTGCAGGTGACCGGGAAGCCGTAAATGATGCCTTTGGGGATGCCGTAGCTGCCATCCGAAGGAATGCCCATGCTGACCCAGGTGCCCGGTTTGGTGCCCTTGACCCAGTCGCGGATGTGGTCGATCGCCGCATTGGCGGCGCTTGCTGCCGAAGACAGACCGCGCGCTTCAATAATGGCAGCGCCGCGTTTCTGGATGGTGGGGATGAAACTGTTTTCAAGCCAGACTTGATCGTTGATCATCGGCCAGATTTTTTTGCTGCCGGCAGTAGCGTGGAAAACATCCGGATATTGCGTGGCTGAGTGGTTGCCCCAAACCGCCAGTTTCTTGATGTCGGTGATGGGCTTGCCGATTTTCTGGGCCACTTGCGTCAGGGCACGGTTGTGATCGAGGCGCATCATCGCCGAGAAGTTCGACGGTTTGAGTTTCGGCGCGTTGTTCATCGCGATCAGACAGTTGGTGTTGGCCGGATTACCGACCACCAGCACCTTGACGCTGCGTTTGGCGACTTCGGACAGCGCTTTGCCCTGGGGGGCAAAAATTTTGCCGTTGGCTTCGAGCAGGTCCTTGCGTTCCATGCCGGGGCCGCGCGGACGGGCACCGACCAGCAGGGCGACGTCGGCGTCGGCAAAAGCCACCATCGGGTCGGAAGCCGGCACCATGCCCTGGAGCAGCGGGAATGCGCAGTCGTCGAGCTCCATCATCACGCCCTTCAAAGCCTTTTGCGCGCGCTCATCGGGAATTTCCAGCAATTGAAGGATTACCGGCTGGTCTTTGCCGAGCATTTCGCCGCTGGCGATGCGGAACAGCAGGCTGTAGCCGATTTGGCCGGCTGCACCCGTCACTGCTACGCGCATGGGTCGTTTCATCTGGAAGCTCCTGAATTTCCGAGGTTTTTGAGATTTGGCGGGTCCGCTGAGAGAAAAACTTGTGTTGCGGCGCACACCGGTATGGAATCTCCTCATGATAGCGAACGCCGGGAATTACGGTCAACAGAATAGGTCGTTGCGCCAACAACAAGAATTGTGGCAACCATTCCAGAATTTGAGTTGTCGTTTTTTGATATAGCTCAAACTTGCAAACCATATTTTGGTTTCACATCGGTGCATCATGCGGCACAACATAACGACATGTGGAACTGCGTCAAGGAAGACCTTTACGCACGCGTCAACGCATGTCTATCGCATGAACCGTTTTTACGGATGAAGCCCCGATTCTGCGTTTCTACGCTGGACAAAAGCTGGTAATATTTCATGCGCTTAAGGAAAGTCCTGACACAATTACGGTTGTGCCAAAAACTCTCAACTGATGCGGTTGCTTGCATTGCAGCATTGCGGTCCTTCCGCCGAGCTTTGAATGTTGCTTTGCAAGCTGAAATCCCGGCTTCTGCCGGTGCGCCGCAGCGTTGAGCGCTAATTTGTAAATCAAGGAGAGCTGCGCGTGTCATCAACAGTGGCCAAAACCAGGCCCAAACACCTCAATCTGATCGTCATCAGATTGCCGGTGGCGGGTATCGTATCCATCATGCATCGTGTCAGCGGAGCGGTGCTGTTCCTGATGTTGCCGCTGCTTCTCTGGCTGTTTCAGTCCAGCCTGCAGTCATCCGAATCGTTCGCAAGGTTTCACATGGTGGTATCCAACCCGCTGATGAAGCTGTTCCTGCTCGCGCTGCTGTGGGGATATCTGCATCACCTGCTGGCCGGCATCCGTCATCTGTTTCTGGATCTGCACATCGGTGCTGAACTGGAAACCGCGCGGGCGAGCAGCATTGTTGTTCTGGTCAGCGCCATCGTGCTGACCCTGGCCGTCGGGGTGCGGTTATGGTGAACCGTGAAGTGGTAGGCGCCCATTACGGGTTGCGCGACTGGCTGGCCCAGCGCATCACCGCGGTGATCATGCTGGTGTTCACGCTGCTGCTGATACTGGCGCTGGTGTCCTTGCCGAAATTCGATTTCTGGCACTGGCAGGCGCTGTGGAACCTGTCGCTGATGCGATATGCGGCGTTGCTGTTCCTGGTGGCGCTGCTGTACCACGCTTGGGTCGGCGTGCGTAACATTTTCATGGATTACATCAAGGATTCCGGCTTGCGGCTGACGCTGTATGTCGTGGTCATACTGGCGCTGATCAGTTATGGCGCCTGGACCGTTCAGATTCTGTGGGGCATATAAGTAATGGGTATTTCGACAAGGCAGTTTGATGCGGTAGTGGTGGGCGCTGGCGGCTCCGGGTTGCGAGCAGCCCTGCAACTGGCTGAAGCCAACCTGCGGGTGGCGGTGTTGTCCAAAGTCTTCCCGACGCGTTCGCACACGGTGGCGGCGCAGGGCGGCGTTTCAGCTTCTTTGGGCAACGAAGAGCCGGATAACTGGCACTGGCACATGTATGACACTGTCAAGGGTTCTGATTATCTCGGCGACCAGGACGCAATCGAGTTCATGTGCCGCAAGGCCAACGAGGCGGTGATCGAGCTCGAACACTACGGCATGCCGTTTGACCGACTCGATAACGGCAAAATCTACCAGCGTCCTTTCGGCGGCCATACCAGCAACTATGGTGAGCGTGCAGTGAAGCGCGCCTGTGCCGCCGCAGACCGCACCGGTCACGCGATGCTGCATACGCTTTATCAGCGCAACGTCCGCGCCAACACCCAGTTTTTCGTTGAGTGGATGGCGCTGGACCTGATCCGCAACCAGGCCGGCGACGTGCTTGGCGTGGTGGCAATGGAGATGGAAACCGGTGAAGTCTGCGTCATGCATGCAAAGGCGACGCTGCTGGCCACCGGCGGCGCGGGACGAATCTACGCCGCGAGCACCAATGCTTTCATCAATACCGGTGACGGCCTGGGCATGGCAGCGCGCGCCGGGATTGCGCTCGAAGACATGGAGTTCTGGCAATTTCACCCGACCGGTGTTGCCGGTGCCGGTGTGCTGATTACCGAAGGCGTGCGCGGCGAGGGCGGCTTCCTGCTCAACAAGAACGGCGAACGCTTCATGGAGCGTTACGCGCCGACGGTTAAGGATCTGGCCAGCCGTGACGTGGTGTCGCGCGCGATGGCGACCGAAATCAAGGAAGGTCGCGGCGCCGGCAAGGATGCCGATCACATTTTGCTGAAACTCGATCACCTCGGCGCCGATGTCATCGACAAGCGTCTGCCGGGCATTCGCGAGATCGCCATCAAGTTTGCCAACGTCGACCCTGCCAAGGATCCGATACCGGTAGTGCCGACCTGCCATTATCAGATGGGCGGCATTCCGACCAACATGAACGGGCAGGTGCTCGCCGGTCACAACGGCGGGGCAATCGTCAAAGGGCTTTACGCTGCGGGTGAGTGCGCCTGCGTGTCGGTGCACGGGGCGAATCGCCTGGGTACCAATTCACTGCTCGATCTGCTGGTGTTCGGCAAGGCTTCGGGCGAGCAGGTGGTCAAGGATCTGGCCAGCGAAGCGCTGTCACATCAGGACCTGCCGAAAGATGCCGCTGACCGGTCGCTCGCGCGGCTGGCAAGACTGGATTCTGCCCAGTCGGGCGAGGATGTTGCCGAGGTCGGCGCGGAAATGCGGCGCACGATGCAGTTGCATTGCGGTGTGTTCCGTTTCCCGGACAGTCTGGCCGAGGGCGTGCGCAAGATGCAGGAAGTCGGCAAGCGTGCCCAGCAGCTGTATTTCAAGGACAAGAGCAAGGTGTTCAACACTGCACGTGTCGAAGCGCTGGAACTGGAGAATCTGGTGGAAGTCGCGATGTCGACGATGGTGTCGGCAAATGCACGCCAGGAGTCACGCGGTGCTCACGATCGCAGCGATTTCCCGGACCGCAACGACGCGCAGTGGATGAAGCATACGTTCTGGTACAAGGAAAACAACCGTCTTGAATATCGTCCGGTGAACCTCAAGCCGTTGACCGTGGAATCGTTCGAGCCCAAGGCCCGGGTTTATTAATCCGGCTTACCGAGAATCAAGGAATAGTGATGCGTCTCTCTATCTACCGCTACAACCCGGATGTCGATGAAAAGCCGTACATGAAGGATTACGACATCCAGCTGGAACCGACCGACCGCATGCTTCTCGACGCGTTGATCCGGCTGAAATCGACCGATGACACGTTTTCGTTCCGCCGCTCCTGCCGTGAAGGGGTCTGTGGTTCGGACGCTATGAACATCAACGGCAAAAACGGTCTGGCCTGCGTCACCAAGGTGGCCGACCTGAAGGAGCCGGTGGTGATTCGTCCGCTGCCCGGCCTGCCGGTGATTCGCGACCTGATCGTCGACATGTCGCAGTTCTTCAAGCAGTACCATTCGGTGACGCCGTATGTCGTCAACGAAACCCCGCGCCCCGAGACCGAACGTTTGCAGTCTCCGGAAGACCGCGAGGAACTCAACGGTCTTTACGAGTGCATCCTGTGCGCCTGCTGCTCGACATCATGCCCGTCATTCTGGTGGAATCCGGACAAGTTCGTCGGTCCGGCCGGGCTCCTGCAGGCTTACCGCTTTATTGCCGATACGCGCGACCAGGCCACCAATGAACGTCTGGATAACCTGGAAGACCCGTACCGGCTGTTCCGCTGCCATTCGATCATGAACTGTGTTGATGTCTGCCCCAAGGGTCTGAATCCGACCAAGGCCATCGGCAAGATCAAGGATCTGCTGGTCAAGCGAACGGTATGAGCCACCTGGCGAGGGGCCCCCGCAGGGGGATCGACAGTCAGGCGAATGCCTTCGGACGCCGACACCTTTGCGCACAGGGATTGCGTATTGTGTCGGAGGCGTCGGTTTAAGGTCACAGCGGGTATGGGAGATATGGACCGTATCCGCTGGCAATGCCGGCGTGGTTTGCTGGAGATGGATCTGATTTTGCAGCGTTTTCTGGCGGAAGACTTCGACAGTCTGAACACCGACGAGCGGGTGCTTTTCAAGGAATTGCTGGGAGAAGTCGATACCGTATTGCTGGCGTGGGTGATGGGGCAGGAGGCGGCGCCCAAGCGCTACGATGCTCTGATCCAGCGCTTGCAGCGCCGGTAGCGGTGAGTTTTTAAGTTAGCGAACTACATAAGATTTATAACTTAAGTCATTGATAATACGGAGATAGTTATGAAAGAAAAGCTCGCAACCCTCTCTTTCAGCGATGGCAGTCCCTCGGTGGATTTCCCGGTGCTTGGCGGGACCATCGGACCTGAGGTCATCGACGTTCGCAGCCTTTATGGCAAAACCGGCAAATTCACTTATGACCCCGGTTTCATGTCGACGGCGAGCTGTCGTTCCAATATCACGTATATCGACGGCGACCAGGGCATCCTGCTGTATCGCGGCTACCCGATCGAGCAACTCGCCGAAAAATGCGATTTTCTTGAAGTCGCGTACCTGATCCTCAACGGCGAACTGCCGAACAAGGCACAGAAACTCCAGTTCGACGACACCGTGACCCACCACTCGATGGTGCATGAGCAGTTGTCGCGTTTTTACAGCGGTTTCCGCCGCGATGCGCACCCGATGGCGGTGATGTGCGGCGTTGTCGGCGCGTTGTCGGCGTTTTACCACGACTCAATCAATATTTATGATGAACGCAGCCGCGAAATTTCAGCATTCCGGCTGATCGCCAAACTGCCGACGATCACGGCGATGACCTACAAGTACAGCATGGGTCAGCCGTTCATGTATCCGAAGAACAAGCTGAGCTACACCGATAATTTCCTCTTCATGATGTTCGGCACGCCCTGCGAAGAATACGTGCCGAATCCGGTGATCTCGCGGGCAATTGACCGCATCCTGATCCTGCACGCCGACCACGAACAGAATGCTTCGACTTCGACAGTGCGGTTGGCCGGTTCCACCGGCGCCAATCCCTTCGCCTGTATTTCCGCCGGTATTGCCAGTTTGTGGGGTCCGGCGCATGGCGGCGCCAATGAAGCCGTGCTGAAAATGCTCGACGAAATCGGCGACATCAAGAATATCCCGGCATTCATCAAGCGCGTGAAAGAGAAAGACGGTCACGCGATGCTGATGGGTTTCGGTCACCGCGTTTACAAAAACTACGATCCCCGCGCCAAGCTGATCCAGAAAACCTGTCATGAGGTGCTGGAAGAGCTCGACATGAAGGACAACAAGCTGATCAAGCTGGCGATGGAACTGGAGCGCATTGCACTGAGCGACGACTATTTCATCAAGCGCAAGCTGTATCCGAATGTCGACTTCTATTCGGGCATTGTCTACAAGGCGCTGGGCATTCCCGTCAGCATGTACACCGCGATTTTCGCGCTGGCGCGTACCGTGGGCTGGATTGCGCAGTGGAAGGAACTCATTGCTGATCCGGAGCAGAAGATCGGCCGTCCGCGCCAGTTGTTTACCGGTGCGACGACCCGCGACTTCGTGGCGATTGGCAAACGCAAATAAGCAATGAGGCCCTGCATAATGCGGGGCCTTTGTCCAAATACGATCAGGTATAGAAATGATCAAAGAATCGCGAGCCAGCTCGCTGCTGTTTGGCGCCAATGCACCGTTCGTGGAAGGCCTCTACGAGCAGTATCTGAAGGATCCGCAGTCGGTTGAGCCCCGCTGGCGCGGATATTTTGACGAGCTGCAAAAGCTCGATGACGGTCCTGCGGACGTCGATCATACCGAGATCCAGCAACGTTTTGTCGAACTGGCGCGCAGCCGGCGCACCGGCGGCAGCAGCACCGAGGCCACGCAGCGCAATCTGCAAAAGCAGTTCTCCGTGCTGCAGCTCATTTCCGCGTATCGCTTCCAGGGCAACCGCATCGCCAATGTCGATCCGCTGAAGCGAATGGAGCAGCCGGTGATTGCCGAACTGGACCCGGCGTTCTACGGGCTGTCCGATCAGGACATGGATACGGTGTTCGACACCGGCACGCTGCACGGGCCGGCCAAGGCCACGCTGCGCGAAATTCTGCAGGCGCTGCGCGATACCTACTGCGGCACCATTGGCGTTGAATACATGTACATGTCGGACATTCCGCAGAAGCGCTGGATGTCGGAGAAGCTCGAACCCACCCGCGGCCGTCCGACTTACGACGCGGCCTACAAAAAACATTTGCTCGACCGCCTGACCGCGGCCGAGACGCTGGAGAAATACCTCAACGCCAAATACGTCGGCCAGACTCGATTCTCGCTGGAAGGCGGCGACGGCCTGATTCCGATGCTTGACCATCTGCTGCAGAAGGCCGGCAGCGCCGGGGTGCAGGAACTGGTGATCGGCATGGCGCACCGTGGTCGTTTGAACGTGCTGGTCAACACGCTGGGCAAGATGCCCAAGGATCTGTTTTCGTCGTTCGAAGGCAAGCAGCAGGCCGATGTGCTCGCCGGCGACGTCAAATACCACGACGGCTTTTCATCGAATGTGATGACGTCGGGCGGCCCGATGCATGTCACGGTTGCTTTTAACCCTTCGCATCTGGAGATCGTCAATCCGGTGGTCGAGGGTTCGGTGCGCGCACGCCAGCATCGTCGCAAGGACCATACCGGTGGTCAGGTGCTGCCGGTGCTGATCCATGGTGATGCGGCATTTGCCGGGCAGGGCGTTATCCAGGAAGTACTGAACCTGGCCGAAACCCGCGGCTACGGCACCGGCGGCACGGTGCATATCATCATCAACAACCAGATCGGCTTTACCACGTCGGATCCGCGCGATTCACGCTCGACGCTGTATTGCTCGGACGTGGCGAAGATGCTTGAAGTGCCGATATTCCACGTCAACGGCGATGATCCCGAAGCGGTGTGTTTCGCCACCGACATTGCGCTCGAATATCGCACAAAGTTCAAAAAGGACGTGGTGCTGGACCTGATCTGTTACCGCCGCCTTGGCCATAACGAGCAGGACGAGCCGATGGTCACCCAGCCGCTGATGTACCGTCGCATTCATTCGCACCCGACGCCGCGGAAAGTTTATGCCGACCGCTTGATCAAAGAAGGCGTGGTCGCCGAAGCGGATGCCGAGCGGATGGTGGCTGAATTCCGTGATGCGCTGGATCGCGGTTATCACACCAACAAGACCATTCTTTCCAACTACAAGCCGCCGTTCGAAACCGACTGGAGCCCGTACAAAGGCACCAAGTGGAATGAGAACGACGACACCCGGATGCCGCTGGAGCGGTTGCAGGATCTGGCGCGCAAGGTGTGCGAAGTGCCGGCCAATTTCAAGCTCCATCCGCGTGTCGAAAAAATCATGCAGGATCGCCGGCTGATGGCCGAAGGCAAGTTGCCGCTCGACTGGGGCATGGCGGAGACGCTGGCTTACGCATCCCTGCTGACCGAAGGTTTCTCCATTCGTCTTTCCGGTCAGGATTCGGGCCGCGGCACGTTTTTCCATCGCCACGCGGTTTTGCATGACCAGAATCGCGAGCGCGGCGACCAGGGTACGCATTTGCCGTTGCAGCATCTGGCGGCTGATCAGGGTGACTTTGTGGTCATCGACTCGGTGCTGTCGGAAGAGGCGGTGCTCGGATTTGAATACGGCTATTCGACCTCCGGTCCGAAAGAACTGGTGGTCTGGGAGGCGCAATACGGCGACTTCGTCAACGGCGCCCAGGTGGTTATCGATCAGTTCATCGCTTCGGGTGAAGTGAAGTGGGGCCGCATGTGCGGTCTGACGATGATGCTGCCGCATGGCTACGAAGGCGCGGGTCCGGAACATTCTTCGGGCCGCATCGAGCGTTTCCTGCAGTTGTGTGCGGACTACAACATGCAGGTCTGCGTACCGGCAACGCCGGTGCAGATGTATTACCTGCTGCGCCGGCAGATGGTGCGGCCGCACCGCAAGCCGCTGATTATTTTTTCGCCGAAAAGCCTGCTGCGCCACAAGGAATCGGTGTCGCCGCTGGAAGAATTCGCCAACGACAAGTTCAATCCGGTCAACGAGGATTGGGATTCGCGCGAAATCGATCCGGACAAGGTCGAGCGGGTGATTTTCTGCAGCGGCAAGGTCTATTACGACCTGCGCAACGAGCGCCGCACGCGGGCGATTCCAAATCTGCCGCTGGTGCGCATTGCACAGATTTATCCTTTTGCGCATGAAGAATTTCGCGCGCAGATCGTGCGCTACAAAAACGCCAAGGAAATCGTCTGGTGCCAGGAAGAACCGCGCAACCAGGGGTCGTGGCGGCATATCCAGCATTACCTGATGCGCCATCTGTTGCCGCACCAGAAGCTGTATTACGCGGGTCGGGATTCATCGGCGTCACCGGCGGCAGGCTACAAGTCGCTGCATGAGAAACAGCAAAAGGAACTGGTCGACCAGGCGTTGACCCTTCATGGCGGTCGCGAACGGCAAGGCGTGGCACCACGTCCTTTGGCCGAAGGCGAAGAGCATTAATTAATCAATTAAATCATAGGTTTACGGAGTTATCATGCTTGTTGATGTGAAAGTGCCCCAGCTTTCGGAGTCTGTTGCTGAGGCAACCCTTGTGTCGTGGCACAAGAAGACTGGTGAATACGTCAAACGCGACGAGAATCTGGTGGATATCGAGACCGACAAGGTTGTGCTTGAAACCCCGGCACCGCAGGCCGGCGTACTGGTGAAGATCGTCAAGGCCGATGGCGGCACGGTGACCAGCAACGAAATCATCGCCACCATTGATACCGAAGCCAAATCCGAGGCGGGTAAGACCCAGGCGGCGCCTGCGGCCGCGGCGGCTCCGGCTGCTGCGCCGACGAGAGCCTCCGCGGGTTCGCCGGCGATGCCTTCGGCGCAAAAGCTGGCTGCCGAAAAGAATATCAATACGGATTCCCTCAGCGGCACCGGCCGTGGCGGTCGTGTTACCAAGGGTGACGTCATCCAGGCGGCAGAAGGTGGACAAAATGCGGGCGGCGCAAAAACGCGAGTAACGCCAGCTGCGCCCGCAGCGGCGCGGGCGATGCCTGCGGTCGACATGGGTGATCTGGGCGAGCGTCCCGAGCAGCGGGTGCCGATGTCGCGTTTGCGCGCGCGGATCGCCGAGCGCCTGCTGCAGTCGCAGTCCACCGCCGCCATCCTGACCACGTTCAACGAGGTCAACATGCAGCCGGTGATGGAACTGCGTGCCAAGTACAAGGACAAGTTTGAAAAAGAACACGGCGTGAAGCTGGGCTTCATGTCGTTCTTCGTCAAGGCGGCTGTGCATGCGCTGAAGAAATATCCGGTGGTCAACGCTTCGATCGACGGTAACGACATTGTTTATCACGGCTACTTTGATATCGGCATCGCTGTAGGCAGCCCTCGCGGGCTGGTGGTGCCGATCCTGCGCAACTGCGACCAGATGAGCCTGGCTGACATCGAGAAGCAGATTGCCGAATACGGCAAGCGCGCGCAGGACGGCAAGCTGACCATGGAAGAGTTGACCGGCGGCACGTTCTCGATTTCCAACGGCGGCACCTTCGGTTCGATGCTTTCGACGCCGATCATTAATCCGCCGCAAAGTGCGATTCTCGGTGTGCACGCAACCAAGGACCGTCCGGTGGTGGAAAACGGCCAGATCGTGATCCGGCCGATGAATTACCTTGCGATGTCCTACGACCACCGCATCATCGACGGCCGCGAAGCCGTGCTGGCGCTGGTGGCGATGAAGGACGCGCTGGAAGATCCGGCGCGTCTGCTGCTCGATATCTGATTAAAGACGGTCAGGAGTGAGGTGTAAGGTGTCAGGCGTGTATCGGTGGTTGATGCATGATGCCAGTGCGCCTGGATTACACTTTGTTTCCTGACCCCTAACGCCTCACTCCCTACTCCCGAAACCTAATTCATTTCAAAGCACTGACATGGCCAAATCATTTGACGTTGTAGTCATCGGCGCCGGTCCCGGCGGTTACATCGCAGCCATCCGCGCTGCCCAGCTTGGCATGCAGGTCGCCTGCATCGACGAGTGGAGCACCCCCGACGGCAAGCCCGCACCCGGCGGCACCTGCACCAATGTCGGCTGCATTCCGTCAAAAGCGCTGCTGCAGTCTTCGGAAAATTTCGATCATGCCGGCCACGCGTTTGCCGATCACGGCATCCAGGTCAAGGGCCTGACGATGGATGTCGGCCAGATGCTCCAGCGCAAAGACAAGGTCGTCAAACAGAACAATGACGGCATCCTCTACCTGTTCAAGAAAAACAAGGTGACTTTTTTCCACGGCAAAGGTGCTTTTGCCGGCGGTGCAGCCGGCGCCTGGCAGATCCAGGTCTCGGGCAAAACCGCCGATGTGCTGACCGCCAAACACGTGATCATCGCCACCGGTTCAAACCCGCGCGCGCTGCCGGATGTGCCGTTCGACAACAAGCTGGTGCTCGACAACGCCGGTGCGCTGGCGATTGCTGAAACACCGAAAAAACTGGGCGTCATCGGTGCCGGCGTGATCGGACTCGAAATGGGCAGCGTGTGGCGTCGTCTGGGTGCGGATGTCACTGTACTCGAAGCGCTGCCAGCCTTCCTTGGCGCGGTTGACGAACAGGTGGCCAAAGAAGCGCAGAAGGTGTTCACCAAGCAGGGGCTGGCGATTCATACCGGCGTCAAGGTCGGCAAGATCACCGCAAAAAAAGGCGTCACTGTTGAATATACCGACAGTGCAGGCGCGGCGCAGACGCTGGTCGTCGACAAGCTGATCGTGTCGATCGGTCGAGTGCCCAATACGCAGGGCCTGAACGGTAATGCCGTGGGCCTGAAACTCGACGATCGCGGTTTTATCGCCGTCGATGGCGATTGCAAGACCAACCTCGGCAACGTATGGGCCGTCGGTGACGTCGTGCGCGGTCCGATGCTGGCGCACAAGGCAGAAGAAGAGGGTGTAGCGGTGGCTGAGCGCATCGCCGGCAAACACGGTCATGTCGATTTCAATACCGTGCCGTGGGTGATCTATACCTCGCCGGAAATCGCCTGGGTCGGCAAAACCGAACAGCAGTTGAAACAGGAGGGCATCAAATATCGCGCCGGTTCCTTCCCGTTCATGGCCAACGGTCGTGCCCGCGCGCTCGGTGACACCACCGGTTTCGTCAAATTCCTCGCTGATGAGCGCACCGACCGCATTCTCGGCGTGCACATCATCGGGCCGATGGCTTCCGAACTGATTGCCGAAGCGGTGGTGGCAATGGAATTCGGCGCAGCAGCGGAAGACATCGCGATGATCTGCCACGCGCACCCGTCGCTGTCGGAGGCGATGAAGGAGGCGGCGCTGGCCGTCGACAACAGGACGCTGAACCTGTAACCCGAATTACAGTTCGACTTTGTCCGCCGATTTCGTCCAGTTCCTGCGGGAGCGTGCCGCCGAGCATGGTTTTGCGCCCGATGAGGCGCAGCATGTCGCTGCACAGGAACTGCAGCGCGTCCATGAAGACCTTGATCATCGCCAGCAGCGCCGCGGCCTGCTGAGTTTCCTCAATCGCAGTCGGGTGATTCGCGGCGTCTATTTGTGGGGTGGAGTCGGTCGCGGCAAAAGCTTCCTGATGGACAGCTTTTTTGCGTTCGTGCCGGACGTCACCAAGAAGCGCGTGCATTTCCACCGTTTCATGCAGGAAATCCACAAGGGTCTGACCCGACACCAGGGACAGGCCGATCCACTGTCGCTGATTGCCCACGACATCGCTGATCAGGCGCAAATCCTGTGTCTTGACGAGTTTCACGTCACCGACATCACCGATGCGATGCTGATGCGGCGGCTGCTGGAAGGGCTGATGGCAGAGGGCGTGGTGCTGCTGACGACTTCCAATTTTGCGCCGACCGAGCTGTATCAGCATGGGTTACAGCGCGTGCAGTTTCTACCTGCCATCGATTTGATTCTCGCCCGCATGACGGTGGTCAACGTCGATGCCGGCACCGACTACCGCTTGCGTGAGCTGGAGAAGGCGGGCACATATCATATGGGCGTGGATGCCGACCGCCATCTTGATCAAGGTTTTACGAATATCTCCAGCGGCGCCGAAGACAACGCGCCACTGGATATCGAAGACCGGATCATCCGCGTGCGCCGGCAGGCACCGGGCATTGCCTGGTTTGATTTCGAGGAACTCTGTGCAGGTCCGCGTGGTAAACCCGATTACATTGAACTGGCACGCCGTTATCACACGGTGCTGATCTCCGCAGTGCCGCGTTTTACGCCGGATGACAGCGACAAACTGCGGCGGTTTGTGTGGTTGGTGGATGAGTTCTATGATCGGCGGGTGAAGCTGATGCTGGGTGCTGCCGTTGCGGTCGATGATCTGGTGGCAGCGGCCACCGACAGCGACGGCTTTCAGGCGCATTTGAATGCATCGTTAAAAGAGCGGTTGGCCAGTCGTCTGACCGAAATGCAGACCCACCATTACCTTGCTCAACCCCATTTACCGTGAGGGCACCATGGAACACTGCAAGGCTTACAGAATATTTAATGAAAACAACAAGATAGAAGGCCGTATCTGTGACGTGCCGACGGCGGAAATCGGCCGCGGCGAGGTGGTGTTGCAGACCGCGTTTTCCAGCGTTAATTTCAAGGATGCACTGGCGGCGACCGGCGCCGGCGGCAAAATCATTCGTAACTATCCGCTGATCGCCGGCATCGATGCGGCGGGTATTGTGCTCAGTTCCGGCGATGCTCGCTTCAAGGCGGGTGACGAAGTCATCTGCACCAGCTACGACATGGGTGTTGCACATGACGGCGGATATTCCGGCATATGCCGCGTGCCTGCGGACTGGTTGGTGCCGCTGCCCAATGGACTGACGCTGTTTGAAGCGATGGCGCTGGGCACCGCCGGTTACACCGCGGGTCTGGCGGTCGAATTGCTGGAAATGAACGGCATGACGCCCGCTGCCGGCAAAGTGCTGGTCAACGGTGCTACCGGCGGCGTGGGCAGCCTGGCGATCGACATGCTGGCAGGCAGGGGTTATGCGGTGACGGCGATCACCGGCAAGGCGGCAGAACATGGCTATTTGCGTGATCTCGGCGCCGCAGAAATTCTCGACCGCAATACCCTGGATTTCGGCACGCGGCCGCTGGAAAAGCCGCTATGGGCGGCCGCTTTCGATTCAGTCGGTGGCGATCAGTTGGGCTGGCTGACCCGCAGCATGCAGCCGCAGGGTGTCATCGGCAGCTTCGGCAATGCCGGCGGCATCGAGTTCAAAACCAATGTGCTGCCGTTCATTTTGCGCGGCGTGCGCCTGATCGGCGTGGACTCCGTCGCGACGCCGTTGGCGCTGCGCAAAAAAGTCTGGGGGCGACTGGCCACCGATCTCAAGCCGCGTCATCTCAATGCCATCGCCCTTACGATTAGCCTGACTGATTTGCCCGGGTATTTTGAGCGCATGCTCAAAGGTGAAATTCGCGGCCGTGCCGTGGTCAGGATTTTGTAAGACCCGGCGGGGGATAATGTCCCGGCGGGCGTCGTAACCATTTCAACGCAGTCATTCCAAATTAGCGCCGCCCCGGCCAATCACTGGAGGGGATATGGGCGTCTACGCCGATTTTCATCGTCGTTCCATCGAGGACCGCGAAGCGTTCTGGACGGAAGAGGCGCAACGCATCCATTGGCATCGCCCTTTTGACCAGGTTCTCGATTTCAGCAAGCCGCCGTTCGCCAAATGGTTCGTCGGCGGCCAGACCAATCTTTGTTACAACGCGATCGACCGGCATCTCGCCACCCGCGGCGACCAGCCGGCGCTGGTCTATATCTCCACCGAAACCGATACCCAGCGCAGTTATACCTACCGTGAGCTGCATGAAGCGGTCAATGCCTGCGCCGCGGTGATTGCAGCTCAGGGCGTGGGTCGCGGCGACCGTGTGCTGATCTATATGCCGATGATTGCGGAAGCCGCGTTCGCGATGCTGGCCTGTGCGCGCATCGGTGCCGTGCATTCGGTGGTATTCGGCGGTTTTGCCGCCGCGAGCTGCGCGTCCCGGATCGATGACGCCAAACCGAAGCTGCTGATTACCGCGGATGCCGGTTTGCGTGGCGGTAAAGCCATCCATTACAAACCACTGGTCGACGATGCGGTGAGTCTGGCCAAACATCCACCGCATAAAGTGCTGGTGGTCAACCGCGGCATCGACAAGGCCATCACGATGGTGGCGGGTCGTGACGTGGATTATGCCGAGCAGGTGCAGCGGCATGGCAAAACTCAAGTGCCGGTGACCTGGCTGGAATCAAGCGAACCTTCCTACATCCTCTACACCTCGGGCACCACCGGCAAGCCCAAGGGGGTGCAGCGCGACACCGGCGGTTATGCGGTGGCGCTGGCCAGCTCGATGGAGCACATCTACTGCGGCAAGCCCGGTGAAACAATGTTCACCACGTCCGACGTGGGCTGGGTGGTGGGGCATTCGTACATCGTCTACGGTCCGCTGATCCACGGCATGACCACCATATTGTATGAAGGCCTGCCGATCCGGCCGGACGCCGGCATCTGGTGGAAAATCGTACAGGAACAAAAAGTCTCGGTGATGTTTTCGTCGCCGACTGCGGCACGGGTGCTGAAAAAGCAGGATCCGGCGTATCTGAAGAAATACGACCTGTCTTCATTGCGCCACCTGTTCCTCGCCGGTGAACCGCTGGATGAACCGACGCATCGCTGGATCCACGACGCCATCGGCAAGCCGGTGATTGATCATTACTGGCAGACCGAAACCGGTTGGCCGATACTGTCGCTGGCGCCGGGTATCGAAAAAGCCCAGGTCAAATACGGCAGCCCTGGTTTCCCGGTCTACGGCTATGACCTTAAACTGCTGCGGGAATCGGACGCGACTGAAGCCGGACCCGGCGAAAAAGGTGTTCTGACGATCAAGCCGCCGCTGCCGCCCGGGTGCATGACCACGGTCTGGGGAGACGATGAGCGCTTCGTCAACACCTATTTCAAAACCTTTCCCAAGTTGCTGCTGTATTCCACTTTCGACTGGGGCGTTCGTGACAAGGAAGGTTATACCTTCATTCTCGGACGCACCGATGATGTGATCAATGTCGCCGGTCACCGCATCGGTACGCGTGAAATCGAGGAGGCCGTGCAATCCCATGCCAATATCGCCGAGGTGGCGGTGGTCGGCGTGGCGAATGCGTTGAAAGGGCAGATGCCGCTGGCGTTCGCCGTGGTCAAGGATGCCTCCCGGCTCAATACCGATGCTGATCGCAAACGGCAGGAAAAAGAGGTCATGGATGCGGTCGACCATCAGTTGGGCGCGATCGCGCGACCGCAACGCGTGTTATTCGTCAATGCCTTGCCAAAAACCCGTTCCGGCAAGCTGTTGCGGCGATCGTTGCAGGCGTTGGCCGAGGGACGTGATCCCGGCGACTTGACGACCATCGAGGACCCTGCGGCGCTGGAGCAGATTCGTAGCGTGCTGAAAGAATGATATATTCGGATAATTCATAAGTATTTGTTTTTATTGAATAAATACTGCCCCAGTCGCCATCGCTCATGGGCTCGCCCGGCAATGGCAACCGCAACTCCGACCGGTTGGTCGCGCTGAACTCGACAGGGCTTATCCATGAATTACGGCAAGTCATTGACCGTGCGCGCAGTACGCAACGGCCTGGGCATTATCGCGTTGCATGCATTCGAGCCCGGCGATCTGCTGTGCCGGGTACGGGGGCGTATCGTCACCGCAAATCAGGTTTGGCGATACTGGGAAAAAGATCGCCGGCGCGGTGAAAACTGCTTTCGCTACGATGCCGATCATTATCTGGATCCGCAAGGCGAGATCGGCGCCTATGCCAATCACGCCTGCAATCCCAATGCGATGGTCGTGCGCACCCCCCGCGGCATTTACCTGCGGGCGCTTAATCCGATTGCTGCAGGTCAAGAGATCACCCATGACTATTCGACGCTGCTCGGCGCCGACGATGTCTGGACCATGAAGTGCAACTGCGGCGAACGCAACTGCCGACGCATCGTCGCCAATGTCGCCAGGCTTCCTGCCGCTGTCTTGAGGCGATATCAACGCTTGAACGCAATCCCTGCGTTTATTCTCGAGACAATGTCCTGCTGATTTGCGGGGCATTACCGCCCTGAGATGTCGCCTGCCGTATGAAGCGGCGCAGCATTTTTCGCGATGACCCCTCGCCTTGATTCAGATCAAAGCGTGAAAACGACCCAGCGAAAACAATAGACCCCATTCAACAGGGGGAGTGGGCGCCATGCTTCAGGTGCGGTTTCATGGCCGGGGTGGTCAGGGTGTGGTGACAGCGGCAGAGATGCTGTCGATCGCCGCATTTGAACAGGGCCGTCATGCGATGGCGTTTCCCAGTTTTGGTTCGGAACGCACCGGGGCGCCAGTGGTTGCCTTCTGTCGTATTGATGACCGCGAGATCCGTTTGCGCGAACCCATACTCGCGCCGGATGTGTTGATCATCCAGGATCCCACCTTGCTGCATCAGGTTGACGTCTTCCAGGGATTGCACCCCGATGGTTATGTGCTGATCAACAGCACGCGCAGTTTTGACGAACTGGGTGTCGGCGATATTGCGCAACGTTTTCGGCGAGAACGCCTGACCCATGTGCCGGCGACTGAAATCGCGATGAAACACCTGGGCCGACCGGTCGCCAATGCCGTGATGCTCGGCGGATTTGCCGCACTGTCGGGGTTGATCACGCTTGACGCTGTTTCCCATGCCATCCGCGACATATTCAGCGGCAAGGTTGCCGAAGGCAATGTCGCTGCCGCCGCCGAAGCTTACGAGTACATCAAGAACGAATTATTGGAGTTGAGTCATGCAAAAGCAGATTGAAGGCTCTCGCGCAGTGGCGGAGTCCGTTGCCCTGTGCCGGCCCGAAGTCATCTGCGCGTATCCGATTTCCCCGCAGACGCATATCGTCGAAGGACTGGGCGAACTGGTGAAAAGCGGGGAACTCAAACCCTGTGAATTCATCAACGTCGAAAGCGAATTTGCGGCGATGAGCGTGGCCATCGGCGCCTCGGCCGCCGGTGCGCGCAGTTATACCGCGACCGCCAGCCAGGGGTTGTTGTTCATGGCCGAAGCCATCTACAACGCCTCGGGCCTTGGTTTACCGATCGTGATGACGGTCGCCAACCGTGCCATCGGCGCACCGATCAATATCTGGAACGACCACAGCGATTCGATGAGCCAGCGCGACTGCGGCTGGATCCAGTTGTTTGCCGAAAGCAACCAGGAAGCGCTGGATTTGCATATCCAGGCATTCAAACTCGGCGAGGAATTATCGATGCCGGTGATGGTGTGTATGGACGGCTTCATCTTGACGCATGCCTACGAGCGGGTGGATATGCCGGCACAGGCCGAGGTGGATGCTTTTCTGCCGACCTATGAGCCACGTCAGGTGCTTGATCCGGCGGATCCGGTATCGATAGGCGCGATGGTCGGTCCTGAGGCCTTTATGGAGGTGCGGTATCTCGCGCATGCCAAACAGACCATGGCGCTGGAACGTATTCCGCAAATTGCGGCTGAATTTGCGCAGCGCTTCGGCCGCAATTCCGGCGGGCTGGTGCGCGACTACCGCTGTGAAGATGCCGAGACCATCGTTATTGCCTTGGGCTCGGTCATCGGTACCTTGAAGGATACGGTTGATGAACTGCGCAACGACGGCGTGAAAATCGGTGTGCTGGGCATCCATTCCTTCCGCCCGTTTCCGCTGGCCGCCGTACGCGCGGTGCTGCAGGGTGCGAAGCGCGTGGTGGTGCTGGAAAAAAGCTTCTCCGTCGGGTTGGGGGGGGTGGTGTCGACCGACGTGCGCCTGGCGCTGTCGGGACTGCAATTGAACGGCTATACCGTTATCGCCGGCCTTGGCGGCCGGGCGATCACCAAGGCATCGCTGGCGCGGACCTTGCGCGATGCCATCGCCGACAAACTGCAACCGCTGGCATTCATGGATCTGGACTGGGGCATCGTCAACCGCCAGTTGGCGCGTGAAGCCGCGACCCGGCGCAGCGGTCCGATTGCCGAAAATCTGCTGCGCGATATTGGTACTGTCGCTTCAAAGGTGCACTGAGATGACTGCTCCGATCAAGTTTTACCAGACCGGGACTTTTACTGTGGGCAACCGCCTGCTGTCGCCGGAGCAGCGCAGCGTGCAGTCTTCGCTGGAGCGCAGCAATTCACTGAATTCCGGCCATAGAGCCTGTCAGGGCTGCGGCGAGGCGCTCGGCGCGCGCTATGCCGTTGATGCGGCAATGCGGGCGACCCAGGGTCAGTTGATTGCCGCCAACGCGACCGGTTGTCTGGAAGTGTTTTCAACACCTTATCCGGAGACATCCTGGCAATTACCGTGGATCCATTCGCTGTTTGGTAACGCAGCGGCTGTCGGCACCGGTATTGCCGCGGCGATGAAAGTCAAAGGTCGCAATAACGTACGGGTGATTGCACAGGGCGGCGACGGCGGCACCACTGATATCGGTTTCGGTTGTCTTTCGGGCATGTTTGAGCGCAACGATGACGTGCTTTATATCTGCTACGACAACGAGGCTTACATGAATACAGGGGTGCAGCGCAGTTCGGCGACCCCTGCCGGCGCACGCACCGCCACCACCATGGCCGTAGGCGCCGAACCCGGTGCGCAATTCGGACAGGGCAAAAACGTGCCGTTGATTGCGATGGCGCACGAGATTCCGTACGTCGCGACAGCGACCGTCGCTGACCTGCATGATCTGGAGACCAAAGTCGAACATGCAATGAGTATTCGAGGGGCGCGTTACCTGCATATTCTGGTGCCATGTCCGCTGGGTTGGGGCGCGGCCAGTCAGGACACCATCAAGCTGGCGCGACTGGCGCGCGAGACCGGGTTGTTTCCGGTGTTCGAGGCCGAAGGCGGGGAAGTGACCGCGGTCACCAAAATCCGCCGCCGGGTGCCGGTGGAAGAATACCTGCGGCCGCAAAAAAGGTTTGCCCATTTGTTCGGCGCCAAGGGGCAGCAGCAGATGCTGGCGGGGATACAGGCGCGGGCAGACCGCAATATCAAACGCTTTGGCCTGCTGGATGTGGAGACGGCGGAATGAACATGCAAAAACCTTTTGCGATCACCCTGGATCCGGGCTCTTCACTGGCGAACAAGACCGGCACCTGGCGTACCGAGCGCCCGGTGTATGTGGATCGTCTGCCACCCTGCAACGCCCAGTGTCCGGCGGGTGAAGATATCCAGGGCTGGCTGTTTCACGCCGAAAGCGGGGACTATGAATCCGCCTGGCGGCATCTGACCCGGGACAACCCGTTTCCCGCGGTCATGGGTCGGGTTTGTTATCACAGCTGTGAAGGCGTCTGTAACCGCGGCAAGATCGATGCCGCGGTCGGCATCAATTCGGTGGAGCGGTTTCTGGGCGACGAGGCACTGAAGCGCGGCTGGCAGTTCAAGGGCCCTGCGTCCGAATCCGGTAAACATGTACTTGTGGTCGGCGCCGGTCCTTCAGGCATGTCAGCCGCCTATCACCTGCGGCGGATGGGGCATCGCGTGACGGTCAAGGAAGCGGGACCGCTGCTGGGCGGGATGATGCGTTTTGGCATACCCAAATACCGTTTGCCGCGTGAAGTGCTTGAAGCCGAAATGCAGCGCGTGGTGGAGATGGGGGTAAAAGTTGAACTGAATACCCGGGTCGCCAATATTGCTACGGCCATGCAGGAAGGTCATTTCGATGCGGCGTTTCTGGCCGTCGGCGCGCATATCGCCAAGCGTGCCTTCATACCCGCCAAGGATTCATCGCACATACTTGATGCCATATCCGTATTGCGTTCGATGGAAGGCGAAGATCAGCCGATGCTCGGCCGCCGGGTCGTGGTGTATGGCGGTGGCAATACGGCCATTGACGTTGCCCGTACCGCCAAGCGTCTGGGCGCCACCGAAGCGATCATTGTTTACCGTCGTACCCGCGAACGCATGCCGGCGCATGATTTCGAAGTCGAGGAGGCGCTGGAAGAAGGTGTGATGGTCAAATGGCTGTCGACCATCCGGCAGGCCGGCGAAGGCGCGTTAACCATTGAAAAAATGACCCTCGATGAAAAAGGCAATCCGCAACCGACAGGCGAATTGGAAACCCTGGAAGCCGACTCGCTGATTCTGGCGCTGGGTCAGGATGTTGATCTGTCGCTGCTGGAAGGCGTGCCCGGTCTTGAGATCAGCGATGGCGTCGTTCAGGTTGATGCGGCGACGATGATGACCGGTCACCCCGGGATTTTCGCCGGCGGCGACATGGTGCCGGCGGAGCGCAACGTGACGGTGGCGGTCGGCCACGGCAAAAAAGCCGCACGCCATATTGATGCCTGGCTTCGTGGAACGCAGATTGCGCAATCCGTCAAACACGCGCCCGCAACGTTTGAGCGGCTCAATCCCTGGTATTACAGCGATGCGCCGAAAACCGTGCGCCCCCAGTTGGAGATGGCCCGTCGCACCAGCAGTTTTGATGAAGTGCAGGGCGGGCTGACCGAAGACAACGCGCTGTTCGAAGCCCGTCGCTGCCTCAGTTGTGGTAACTGTTTTGAATGTGACAACTGCTACGGCGTTTGCCCGGATAACGCGGTGATCAAACTGGGCGACGGTAAACGCTTCCAGTTCAATTATGACTATTGCAAGGGCTGTGGGGTTTGCGTCGCCGAATGCCCCTGCGGCGCCATCGACATGATCCCGGAAACCGTTTGAAGGTTTCCGGGGCTGTATCTCTTCAGCGGCGGGAGGTCAGTCGACCTTGGCACCTGATGCTTTGACAATGATGCCCAGTTTGGCGATTTCCGATTTGATGTGTTCCGTGACCTGCGGCGCAGGCATGAATACCGGCGTGGCGCCATAACGCGCCCATTGTTCCTGCACTTTGGGCTGTTTCAGCATGGCGGTCAGATCGCCATGGAGCCGGTTGACGATTTCGGCCGGTATGCCCGCGGGTCCGAGTACGCCGCTGTAAAGAATGATGTCGTAACCCTTCAGCGTTTCACCGATCGCCGCCACCTCGGGCAGGATGGGAGAGCGTTTTGCCCCGCTGACGCCGATGGCACGCAATCGTCCCGATTTGGTATAGGGCAGAGCCGCCGGCGTGGTGGTAAATGAGGCCGCGACCTCACCGCCCAGAACCGCGGCAGCGGCCGGTGCACTGCCTTTGTACGGCACGTGCACCATCTTGATGCCGGCTTTGGCCCGGATGGCTTCCATCGCCAGATGAATAATGGTGCCGTTGCCGGAGGACGCGTAGACGATGGCATCCGGTTTGGATTTGGCGAGGGTGATCAGATCGGCCACGGATTTCACCGGCATCGACGGGTGCACCACCAAAACCAGCGGCGTTTGGGCAACCAGCGATATTGCTGAAAAGTCCCGGACGGGATCAAACGGCAGCTTGGTATACAGCGAAGCATTGATCGCGTGGGTGGTTACATCGGTGAAATAAATGGTGTGGCCGTCAGGGGGTGCCTTGGCGATCAGGTCTGCCGCAATGGTGGTGCCGGCACCGGCCCTGTTGTCGACAATAACCTGCTGAGACAGCGACTCCGTCAGCTGCTGGGCGGTGATACGGGCCAGCGTGTCAGAGATTCCGCCAGGCGGAAACGGCACAATCATGCGTATTGGTTTGGAGGGATAGTTTTGCGCCAATGCCAGGCCGGGAAACAGCACGGGCAGGACGGATAGCAGCAACAGTCGGGTAAAACGGGGCGGAAGATTCATGTTGTGGACACCAGTTGAAGGGTTGGAAAGCGCGTGGACTCGATTGTACTCGGTCGAATAAGAGCAATATTAATGCCAGTCACGGTCCGCCGGTTTATTCAACCGGTATTCCTGCCGTTTCGACCACTTTTTTCCAGCGCTGGATTTCAGTGCGGATTTGCAGGCGAAATTGTTCCGGGGTGCTGCCGACCACTTCCAGGCCTTCGCGCAGCAAACGCTCCTTGTTGGTGTCCTGATGCAGGGCGGCATTGATGTCGCGATTCAGTTGCTTGAGCAGGGCGTCCGGCAGGCCGCGCGGCGCCAGGGCACCGTGCCAGCTGGCGGCCTCATATCCGGCGATGCCCTGATCAGCGATCGGCAGATATTCCGGGGCGCTGGCCGAGCGGCGGGTCGAGGTCAGCCCGAGCGCGCGCAGTTTTCCGGCCTTGACGTGATGCAGCACCGAAGGCACGGTGGCAATGGTGATGGGGACGCGTCCGGAGAGGATTTCAGTGACCGCAGGTCCCGTACCCTTGGTGGGAACATGCAGCAGGTCTATACCAGCGAGGGACTTCAGCAATTCACCGGCCAGATGAGTGGATGAACCGACGCCGCCGGATACATAGGGTATCGAGCCCGGTTTCGCTTTTGCCATCGCGATGAGTTCCTTCAGCGTAGTCGCGGCAAACGAGGGGTGTACCACCAGCAGATGCGGTGCCAGCGTGGTCAACGTGATCGGCACGAACTCTTTTTCCGTGTCGTAAGGGAGCTTGCGGTAGACCGCTGGATTGATCGCATGTGAAGACGATACGAACAGCAACGTGTAACCGTTGGGCGCCGCCTTGGCTGCGAGCGCAGTGCCGATAGTGCCTCCTGCGCCAATACGATTGTCGATGATGACCTGCTGTCCCCAGGTTTCGGTCAGCGTTCTGCCGACGATGCGCGACATCAGATCCAGCCCGCCGCCCGGCGGGAAAGTCACAATGAAACGAACCGGCCGGTTGGGAAAGGTGTCCGCTGCAAACAGTGGGGAAACGTCTGATGCGATTCCAAGAGCAATGGCGATGAAGCCCTGATAAAGGCTGGTAAAGATCCGTCCAGACTTATTGTTCATATTGTGATGCCCCCCCTTGATGGATGCCTGATGGTATGCCCGACCACCTTTTGCGCCAAGCCTTTCCGCCGTTAGCGATAGGGGGCACGGAGCTCCAATGGTGACGATACCGATTAAAATGCCCTTTCATTTTTCGCGCACCAGGGCGCCTTTGGAGAAACACCATGACCGCAAAAACCAGTGACGTAAAATCAGTCGATATTCACGATGGCGTGGCTGTGGTTACGTTTAACCGGCCGCAGGTGATGAATGCACTTAACATTCAATTACGGCAGGAAATCATGCAACTTGCCCAGGAGCTGGATGCCGATCCGGCAGTGGGTGTCATCATTTTTACCGGCGCCGGGGAGAAGGCCTTTTGCGCCGGCGCCGATTTGAAGGAACGCGGCCAGCGAAGCACCGAAGAAATGTATAACGAGCGGCGGTTTTTCCGCGGCAAATGGGTCAACGTCATTGCCAACATCGCCAAACCGACGATCGCGGCAATCAACGGTTACTGTCTCGGCGGCGGACTGGAGGTGGCGTTGCAGTGCGACCTGCGGATTGCCTCAGACAATGCCCGGTTCGGCCTGCCGGAAGTAACCCTGGGTTTTCTCCCTGGCGGGGGTGGCACCCAGCGGCTGCCGCGGGCCATCGGTCTGCAAAAGGCCAAAGAATTGATCCTCACCGGTAAACACATCGACGCCACCGAGGCGGAACGCCTGGGCCTGGTGATTCGCGTGGTTACGCGCAGCGAGCTGATGCCGGCAGCGATGGATCTGGCCCGGAACATTGCGAAAAATCCGCGTATGGCCGTAATTCAGGCCAAGATTGCGTTGAACGCTTCCCAGGAAACCATGTTGTCCGGCGGTATCCAGGCCGAGAACGAGGCCTGGCTGCCGTGCCTGCTGTCGGATACCTGGAAAGCCAAACTGGAGCGCTTTAAGGAGTAGTGGATTGCGTCGTGCAGGAGAGTAATTGCGGACATTGCTCTTGTTGTGTTGTGAAAAAATTTCAATTAAAACAATATGTTAAAACGTAATCCAATCTTGTTCTGCAAGGTCTACGAGTGTTTCAACCCGGCTGGCATGGTCAGTGGGATTGCGCCGGTTTCCCATCATGATCGACCTTAACCACGGGTATTGAGTGGTTGCGGCTTATCACCGCAGTCACGATGTTTCTGGAAAAAATGCTGCAGATGCCGCCACGCGGAATGGGCATCGCAATGCAGTCGCATGCCATTTCCTCGGCAGTATCAAGAATGCAGAAGACCGGATCACCGCGTTTGAATACACAGCGGAACGGAATGTCATGCGACAGTAGCGGGATGGAGGCTTCGTCGAAAAAGGCCTGTGCGCGTTCGGACTGGAAATGTGCTACTTCCGCCTGGCTTCTGAACCGCAATACCTGCCAGTCGGTAATGATTTCACCGACATTGAGGAAAACGACTTCGATCGATTGCCCCTGTTCGTGCAGGAGCAAAGCGTGGCTAACCCCCCACCGTGATTCCGCCAGGGCGGTAATCGGAATCAGCAGTCTAAGTGGCTGCTTAGCCGGTAAGTGGTTCCGGACTACTCCTTGCGTTTCAGGCATCTCAGTTTCGATGGTCATGATTGGCATCCTTTTCTGGTCTGGTGATCCGGTGCAGGATTTCGATATCCAGTCCTCGTCGCATTCGGCGTAGATAAAATGGCGCCAGCAATGCGAACAGCAGCGGCGCCGCCAGTGCGAACTGGATGAAAAAGCGGGTAAACGCTCCCAGCGACACCAACTGTTCGGGAGCGAAACTCAACAGCGCGCTGACGAAACCGACGCTGACTACAATGGCAATCCGTTCAGCGCCGTCGAAGTGGATTTGCCGCGACCTTTCAGTGACCTCATCCCATTCATGTTGCGGAATTTCCGCCAGACGCGGCAGTGCCAGAAGGGTCAGCTGGCGCCGCAGTTCCCACAGCGGGGTGTCATTGCGTTTGATGTCAGGCATATCGTTATTCCAGGTAATACAGCGCAAGGTAGGACAACAGCATGACCATGACCCATAGCGACATATTGGCGCTGGGCCAGGAACGCAGCAGAAATCCGTCTGGCAGTCGCTGGCGATTGATGGCTGCGCTGAGCATTACGTTCGCTGCAGCAAAACCTTTGCGCATGCAGGCGAGTGATATTTGGAGGGCACTTGCGATGGTGCGTCCTGCAGCCGGACCTGAGGCGCGCCACAACCAGTCAGCATCAAGGGTGATGGTCGGGGTACGCTTCAGGTAATTCAGCATCACAAAAAACGCCAAGCCTGAGAACAACAGCAGTTGGAGCTGGGTAACTACGTGGGCGGCGGTGTACGGGACGTAAACCACGGCATAAGGCAGCATTGCATAGAGAAAATCCGGCCATAGACCGATGGCAACGCAGAGAATGGCAAACAGTACCATGCCGAAGCGCATGCTTAAGGGCGGCTCCGCGGGGCGCAGTCCGGAGTCTTTCTGGAAGAAAACGAACCAGGGAAACTTGATCCCGGCGTGTAGGAATACACCTGCCGAAGCGGCCGTGAGAAAAAGCCATACCGTCTGCATATGACCGTCAATGGCGGCTTGGCTCACCATCGATTTAGAGATGAAGCCGGAAGTGAGCGGGAACGAAGAAATGGCCAGTGCGCCGATGCATGCACACAGGGTTGTAAGCGGCATGCTGTGAAACAAGCCGCCGAGTTCCGAGCATTTTCGGCGATTGGTGGCAACCAGAACTGCACCTGCCGTCATCAGCAGCAGCGCTTTGTAGATGATGTGGCTGACGGCATGTGCGGCAGCGCCGTTTAATGCCATTTCAGTGCCTATGCCAATTCCCGTGATCATGAAGCCGACCTGATTCACGATGGAGTAGGCAAGGATGCGTCGCATGTCGTTTTCCAGCAACGCGTAGACGATGCCGTAAAAGATCATGAAGATCCCGATCCAGATCAGGATTTCAGTTCCGGGAAATCCGCGCAGCAAAACATATACCGCCGTCTTGGTTGTGAACGCGGATAGGAACACCATCCCGCTCCAAGAGGCCTCCGGATAGGCGTCGGGCAGCCAGGCTGAGAAAGGCGGGGCACCTGCGTTGATGAGAAAACCAATGAGGATCAGCCAGTTGGCGATGGAATTGGCCTGCATAGCGGAAAAGCCGACGTTCCCGGTTTCGATGATGTGGCCGGTGATCCCTGCAAAAAGAATGACTCCCCCAGCAAGGTGGACGGTCAGGTAGCGCCGGCTTGCCGCCCATGCCGACGGGGTTCCAGTACTCCAAATGATCAAGGTGGAACCAATGGCCATGAGTTCCCAAAACACGAAAACCGTAATTAAGTCACCCGCCAAGACAACGCCAATGGCTGAACCGGCGTACAAGTAGGCCGCGGGCATTTCCAGGCGGTTTTGCTGATGCAGGGCAAACAGACCGCCTGCCAGTGCCATCAGTGCGAAGATCCCGGCGAATAGGCGGGACAGCTGATCAACCGCCAGCGGTGCCAGCGTGTAGTCAAGCCAGGATGTTTCCCAAAGTTTTCCGTCGGGCAGCAGAAATACCGAAACCAACGTCGTGGCAGGTATGGCGAGAACCGCCATGTTGCGCATCTGTCCTTTGAGCAAGGGAAGCAGGAACGCGCCTGCGATCAGGATCAGTGCGGGGTGCAGGGCGAAGGCACTAATCATCGCAGTGATCACCTTCGTAAAAGGTGTCAGGACGTTTAAGCAGCAGGCCCATGGCCTTGGCGACAATAATCATCAGCAGGCAGGCCAGAAAACCGTAGGCCGCATAAAACCCGAACCAGCTTTCAATCGGGAAGTGCGGATGAAGATCGATCAAGGCGCCGAGGGCGACAGTCAGCACAAGCGTCAGCAGAAAGCCGCGCCATAGCAGCCGCACATTGTCGGGATTGTCGAGCCAGTGTTTCTGTTTCATGGCATGTTCACCATTTGTCGTGCCAATGCCAGCGGCACATCGGGATAGAAAAAAAGTGCAACCGTTCCTGCGGCAGTGAGGCCGAGTGCCAGCAAAATGGGCAGTGGCGCTTCGCCGTGGGGGTGGGCTTCGGCTTCAGCTGTGAGCGGGCGCAGGTATGCGCGATAGACGATGGGCATGAAATAACCGGCGTTGAGCAGTGTGCTCAGCAACACCACCGCCAATGCGAACCAGTGGGCTTGATCCATTGCACCTGACACCAGATACCATTTGCTGACAAAACCAGCTGCCGGTGGCAGGCCGATCATGGACAGCGCGCCGATACCGAAGGCCGCCATGGTCCATGGCATGCGGCGTCCGATGCCGTCGAGTTCGCTGATTTCAGTCTTGTGTGAGGCGGTATAAATCGCGCCGGCGGCAAAAAACAGGGTGATCTTGCCAAGAGCATGGGCTGCGATATGCAGCGCCGCTCCGATCATGGATAGCGGTGCGAGGATTGCGGCTGCGAGGATAATGTAGGAGAGCTGGCTGATCGTTGAATAGGCCAGCCGGCGTTTAAGGTTGACTGCAGAGAGCGCCACCAATGAAGCAGCGACAATGGTGAAGCCGGCGATCGCAGCCAGCCAATCGGTGCTGCCAGCAAGCTGGTCGAATCCGAAGATGAACATCATCACCTTGACGACCGAAAAAACCCCCGCTTTAACCACGGCCACTGCATGAAGCAGCGCGGAAACCGGCGTTGGAGCAACCATTGCTGCCGGCAGCCATCGGTGAAAAGGCATCAGTGCCGCCTTGCCAATGCCAAACATGAACAGCGCCAGCAGAATGACAATCGTACCGGTATCAAGGTTGTCGGGCAGGATGCCCCCGGGACGGAAATCTGTTGTACCCGCCACATGCCAGACGTAAATTACAGCTGGCAGAAGGAAAATAATCGAAGTGCCCATCAGTATTGCGAGATAGGTGCGCCCGCCGCCCCTGGCCTCACTGGTGCCCGCATGGGTTACCAGCGGGTAGGTGATCAGCGTCAATACCTCATAGAACAGGAACAAGGTCAGCAAATTTGCAGAAAACGCGATGGCAAGTGTTGCGGCAATCGCAAGTGCAAAGCTGAGATAAAAGCGTGTCTGGTTTTCTTCCCCGTTGTCGCGCATGTAGCCGATGGAGTAAATCGAATTGACGATCCACAGTCCGGAGGCCACTAATGCGAAGAGCATGCCCAGTGGTTCGACCTGAAACGCTATTGGCAGGCCGGGCAGCGGCTCCAGTAGCACCAGTGCCGGCCGTGCACCGTTCAGCACCGGTTCAAGCAGTTGAAAAACACAGGCGAGCAGTGCTGCCGCAGTGAGCAGCGTCACGCCCTCCCGGAGGTTGGGAGATTTTCCAGCCAGCGCAATGCCGAATGCTCCGATCAATGGAAGCAGCAGTGAGACGGCGATGATGCTGTCTGCGCTCATTGCGCGGCCTTGAGCAGTTGTTGTGCAGCGTCGGAGGCCGAGCCGACGCTGAATGTGGTGTCGAATCCGAACCAGATGGTTGCGGTAACCAGCAGCCATGCCGGAACCAGCAGTGAAAGGGGTGCTTCCTGAACGCTCGTGCTGTCTTCGGGCGGTGGGGTGAAATAGGCGACCTCGACGAAGCGCCAGACATAGGCTACCGCGAGCAGTGAGCTCACCACGATTGCAGCCACGAGCCAGAACTGGTCTTGTTCCAACGCAGCAAGAATCAGATGCCACTTGCTGATGAATCCCGCCGTGCCCGGAACACCGATCAATGACAGGCCGGCGATGACAATACCGAAACTGGTATACGGCATACGTTTGGACAATCCCGCCAGCCGGTCGAAACTCGGTTCAGCCGTTACCGTCCCAGGTTTTGTCATGCCGAGGACTAATCCACCAATCAGCAGGAAGATTGCTGCCTTGGCAACGCCATGGTTCAGCAAGTGAACAATGGATCCTGTAAGGCCGGTCAACGAGCCGAAGGAAAGTCCCAGTGTGATGTATCCGATCTGGCCGACACTGGAATAGGCGAACAGTCGCTTCAGATTATCCTGGAAAATGGCGATGAAACTGGCGGCAAACATGGCCAACAGTGAAAGTGCCAGCATGAATTGAGGTAGAGGTAACTGCTCGAACACCAGGCTCTCGCCGAATACGGAGTAGTAAAAACGGATCAGCACGTACACTGATACTTTGGTGGCAGTGGCGGCAAGGAATGCGGTGACCGCGGAAGGGGCGTAGGTATAAGCGTTGGGAAGCCACTGGTGCAGTGGGAAAAGCGCAAGTTTCAGTGAAATGCCCACGGTCAGGAACGCCAACGCAACCAGGACTGGCCGGGAATTTTCGACTGCGCGCAGGCGTACTGCCATGTCGGCCAGGTTCAGGGTACCGGTCATCAGGTAGAGAAAGCCGATGCCGATGACGATGAAGGTGGCACCGATGCTGCCCATGATCAAATAGCGGTAAGCAGCGGCCAGCGCTCGTCGGTTGCGCCCCATGGCGATCAGGACGTAAGTAGCCAGCGACGATATTTCAAGAAACACAAAAATATTGAATGCGTCGCCGGTAACGGTAATGCCCAGCAGGCCGGCGAGGCATAGACCGAACATTGCGTAGTACAGGTAATGAAGTTCTTCCGGGATTTCCCGGTCGATGCTGGCTCGGCTCCAGGGTAGAACAACTGCAGCAGTGCCCGATACCAACAGCAGGACAAAACTGGTCAGCCGATCAACGCGGTATTCAATGCCCCAGGGCGGGGCCCAGTTGCCCATGTGGTAGGAGATCGTACCGAACTCGGCGACATGCAGCCAAAGTCCGATGGCTGTTGCAAAGGCGGCCCAGGCTCCACCAGTGACAATGCCAGCGGCAAACCCGCCATGGCGAAACAACACGGCAATCGGTGCAGATACCAGCGGCAACACCACCTGGAGAACCGGTAGGTGCGCGGAAAGGCTCATGATAGCTTATCCGCTTTTTTCAGAAGCTCGATCTCGATGGCGATAATCTCGTCTTCTTCGATTGTTCCGTAGGCTTCACGTATGCGCACGGTAATTGCCAGACCGAGTGCAAGGGTGGCTACACCGACGACAATGGCGGTGAGGATCAGAACGTGCGGCAGGGGGTTTGAATAGACGGTGTATTGCGGCGCCAGGATCGGCGCTGTTCCACCCAGAAGCTTTCCCGGGGCGATATACAACAGGTATACGGAAGTCTGCAGTATCGACAGGCCAATCAATTTTTTGATCAGATTACCTCGAGCCATCACAATATAGAGGCCGGCAACCATCAGGAACACCGTCGCGATGTACATAAAATGTGCCATCAATGCTGCTCCTCGCTGTTTCCGCGCGAAGCGAACATGTAGTAAATCTTCAGCATGACCCCGCACACGGTGATAGCCACGCCAAGCTCGACCCAGAAAATGCCGCGATGCTGGCCGTGAATGGGGTCTTTGCTGAGTACGAAATAGTCGAGGTAATTGCCACCAAGCAGAAATCCAGCGATGCCGAAGCCCGCATACAGCAAAACTCCCCCTGCCAGCATTGCTTCAACCACGTTGTCTGGGATGACCGTGCGTGCTTTGTGTAAACCGAAAATCAAAGCGTAAAAAATGATGCCCGTAGCAAAGATCACTCCGGCCTGGAATCCGCCGCCAGGTCCAAAGTCCCCGTGAAATTGCACATAGACGGCAAAAAGCAGAATGAAGGGGATCAGGATTTTTCCGATGACCCTGAGCACAAGATCACTCTGCATGCTTGTCTCTTTCGTTCTTGGGTGTTTTTCGCCGGCGCAAAAGCGCGATGATGCCGGCGCCGGCGGTAAACACCACTGTGGTCTCGCCCAAAGTGTCGTAGCTGCGGAAACTCGCCAGCACCGCCGTCACGACGTTTGGTACTTCAATCTCATTTTTCAGGTAACGGGGAGTGACGTGTTGATGTATAGGTGCATCCGGATCGGAGAATTCCGGCAAACCCAGCGATCCATAAATCAGCAGAAGAGCAGTGGCCATCGACAGGGCGAGGGGGATCCACGGACGATGTGCGGGTTTGGCTTCTTCGGCTTTGCACAGATGGAGTGCACCCAGCAGCAATACTGTGGAAACACCCGCGCCGACGGCGGCCTCGGTCATGGCGACGTCGACGGCATCCAGGGCAACCAGTACGGTTGCCATCAGGAAACTGTAAACGCCGGTCAATACGATGACCGAAAACAGATTGCGTGTACGTGCGATCACCAACACGGCGAGCACCATCAATACCAGCAACACATTGATGATCAGGGTTTCGATGGCTGATCTCCACCGGGGACGGTTATGGGTTTCAGTCCCTGCAGCAAAGCGGCGCGCGCCAGTGCATGACTTGCGGTCGGACCGGCAAAGAGGATGAGCAGGCCGATCATCAGCAGTTTTGCTGCTATGAGCGTGAACCCTGTCTGTAGCAACAGCCCGAGGATGATAAATCCAGCTCCAGCTGTTTCGATCAGGCTGGCGGCATGCATGCGGGTGTAAAAGTCGGGCATACGCAGCAGTCCGGCAGCGCCTACCAGGCAGAAGAGTGAGCCCACAGTCAGGCAGGCCCAGCTGAGGATGGTGATAAGCGTGCTCATTCGGCTTCGCCCAGATTTCCCCGGCGGAAATATTTCAGGACCGCGATGACGCCTACAACATTGAGAAGACCGTAAACCAGCGCAAGATCCAGAAACTCCGGACGTCCATTGAGAAATCCAAACAGCGCGAGCAGAAGCATTGCTGTCGTGCCGATGGTGTTGGCTGACTGCAGCCTGTCAAATACGGTCGGACCCAGAGTTGCACGGCACAACGCCAGTGCAATGGTGGCCAGAAGGGCAATAACAGCGGCGCTCAGCATGTTTTTGAGCCTTCCAGCTTGGTACAACGACGATCCATCTCGCTGTTGGCAAGTCCTGCGGCGCCTTCCACGGTCAAGGCGTGTACCAGAAAACGGCCGGATTCGACCTCGACGGAGATGGTTCCGGGTGTCAGCGTGATCGAATTGGCATGGGTTACCAGCCCGGTCGCAGTCTTTTGAGTTGGCGCAAACTCCACCAGAGTCGGTGAGATTGGCAGGCCGGGGCTGATGATGCGTATCGCGACATCCCAGGCAGATTTGACGATTTCCTTGACCAGCCAGGGCCAGTATGAAAAAACAGCACCCCATGCCATTTGTACGGGATGGGATTCGTCATCGACAAGAGCCATACGTCGGCAGAGCAGGATTATCGCTACTGCACTGAGCACTCCCGCGGACACCAGAAACGGTGTGTACATCCCGGAAAGAAGCAGCCAGAATGCGATCAGGATGAATAGCAGACTGGCCGTAGGTATGGATTTCATGAGGGCAATTGTTGTTGAGCCCCTTCATTTTGAAAATTGGTGACTTCCCCTAAGGGAGTTCAACAGCAGACATCTGGCGATTGTTCTCTGGAAGGTATTGAATCCAATGAGCAATTCATGCCATAAGGGAAACACTTACGTAATATGACGAATTACTTTCGTCTGAGCGAGGCAGCAGAATGACTGCACAACCAATTAATAAACTGATAACAATGCTCTCTGAGCTTCGGCCGCGCTGGCATGACTTTGCCTTTCTGGTGATCGGCTATGTCGTTTTGGATTGGGCCAGCTACATTCACCCTCTGCACGGGCTGAACATTACGCCGTGGAATCCTGCGCCGGCGCTGGGCGTGATATTCCTGATGCGTTACGGGAAACGCGTGCTGCTTCCCATCATCACTGCCATCGTCTTTGCAGAAACGTGGGTGCGCGGATTGCCGGTAGATTTGCCGGTCACGCTGGGTATTGCAGTATTGTTGGCGTTTGGTTACTGGCTTGTTGCAGTGGTTCTCTGCAAGTTCATTCCGGATGGTGAGTTGTTCAAAAACCAGAGAAATCTTTTCATCTGGGCCGGTGTAATCGCTGTCGGAACGCTTTTCAGCAGCGGCATTTTTGTGCTGACCACGGCACTTGCCGGTTATGTTCCTGCTGAAGATGTTGTGGAGGCAGTATTCAACTATTGGGTGGGTGACTGCGCCGGCGTGCTGATCGCGATGCCTTTGTTGATGATGCTGATGGACGAACGACGCCGTAAACAGCTCTGGCAGCTGATCGCGCGCCGGGATTTTATGGTGGATCTCTTTATTACGGCAGCCTGCCTATGGTTTGCATTTGGATTGGGGGCTACTGCAGAATTCCACTACTTTTATGCACTGTTTATTCCGGTGGCTTGGGCGGCATCTCGTCAGGGACTTCCGGGTGCTGCAGCTGTTGCGATGTTGGTGCAGTTGGGCATTATCTTTGCCGTGCAATGGGAGGATATGACTACGGTGACTGTGGTCGAGGTGCAAACGCTGGCGGGTGTCATTGCGCTTTTCGGGTTTTTTATTGGCGTAGTCGTCGATGAAAAACAACGAATCACTGCCGAATTGCGTCAAACCCTGCGTTTGGCTGCGGCAGGTGAGATGGCCGGTGCGCTTGCACATGAATTGAACCAGCCGCTGACTGCGCTCTCCGTCTTTGGCAGCGCCTGTGAGCAGTTGCTGAAAAATGGTGAAACCGGAGCGCGACTGCAAGATGCGGTGCGAAGCATGGTTCGTGAGTCATTCCGGGCCTCCGAAATTTTGCGTCGCCTTCGTGACTTTTTCAGAACGGGGGCCACGCAATTGGAACCGCTTGAACTGGATAAACTGCTTGCAGGCGCTTGCGCATCATTCGAAGACCGGGCTATTCGGGATTCTGTTCGGTTGTGTGTCGGAACAATGCCCCCGGTTCTGGTGCTGGGGGATCGTCTCCAGCTTGAAGTCGTGCTGCGTAATTTAATCTCAAATGCATTCGATGCTGTGGCTAATTGCCCCCCCGGCCAGCGTAATGTCGATATCAGCGTAGTCAAGGAGGCTGGGTCTGTGGTACGACTCAATGTTGAGGATAGTGGCCCCGGGCTTGACGAGGCTCGTCTGACCAGATTGTTTGAAGGCTTTCATTCGACCAAATCCAGCGGCCTCGGGTTGGGACTGGTCATCAGCAAAGCCATAGTTGAGGCGCATGGCGGCAACCTTTGGGCTGAAGCAGCAGATCATGGCATTTTCGGGCTCTCTTTACCTGTGGAGGAGCGCTAAGCCATGGTTTCACGTGATCATAAGGTATTCATTGTCGAAGATGAACAGCCGGTCAGGGATGCCTTGAGCCTGTTGCTGGGGCTGCGGGGTTTAGCGGTAACAGTGTTTGCTGATGCCGAGAGTTTCCTGAAAGCTTATCGATCGGACTGGACGGGATGTGTGCTGTTGGACATCCGAATGTCCAGTATGGACGGACTGACTTTGCAAACCCGGCTTGTAGAAATCGGGTGCTGTATGCCGGTAATAATCATGACTGGTCACGGTGATGTGGATTCTGCGAGGCAGGCCTTTCGTGCGCAGGCCGTGGATTTTCTGGAAAAACCACTGGATCAGGATAGGTTGATGAATGCCATCCAAGAGGCCTTTCAGCGACAATCTTCACGCAAAGAAGTGCAGGCATCGACTGATGTAATCCGCGGGCAACTGGGAAAGCTCACGCCTCGCGAAATCGAGGTCATGAATCATGTGGTTGCCGGAAAACACAATCGAGATATCGCTCTGGAACTGGGGATCAGCGTTCGCACGGTGGAAGTGCACAAGGCGCGTATGATGACCAAACTGAAAGCCGAGAGTGTTGCAGATCTCGTCCGCATCAGCCTGGGTGTGGGCCTGCAAAAGCTTTAATGGGGATTCTGTTAGTTCTCCGAGCGTTATTCCCTTAAAAACCAATCCTGTTCCATCAAGTACGCCTGAACCGTTATTAACACCATGCATCGTTTTTTTGCATTCATCCTGTTTCTGATGGGCACGAACGGTTCTGCCCAGGTTGATTCGCACCTCAAGACCTTCAGAGACTGTACTGAATGCCCGGAGATGGTCATCGTTCCGGCTGGCGAATTTTCCATGGGTGCAGCACCTGATGAAGAGCAGCTTGAGTATCTGCATCATGAGTTCCGTAATCGCAGCACGCCGCAGCGGCTCGTGACCGTCCGCAGTTTTTCAGCGGGGCGCTACGAGGTGACGCGATATCAGTATCAGGTGTTTATCGAGGCGACCGGGCATCGGAGCGATGGTTGTTTTGTCTGGAACGCCGGCGATTACCGGATGGATCCGGCCCGAAACTGGCGCAACCCGGGGTATCCGCAGGATGAACGGCATCCGGTGAGTTGCGTCAGTTGGGAGGATGCCACGGCGTATGTGCGTTGGCTCAGTGCAAGAACAGGCAAACCCTACCGGCTGCTGTCAGAGGCTGAATGGGAATATGCGGCACGCGGCGGCAACGCAGCACCACGGTTCTGGGGCGTCGATGCCAGTCAATCCTGTAGTTATGGCAATGGCGCCGATCGGCGCACGCTGTCACTTGTTGCCGAAGCCGGCAGCTGGCCGTCAATCCAGTGTGATGACGGCCATGCCCATACTGCCCCGGTCGGCAGCTATCGCGCGAACTCCTACGGATTGCACGACATGCTGGGCAACGTCGCAGAGTGGACGGCGGATTGCTGGAACGGCAATTATCAAGAGGCCCCTGCAGACGGTCGCACGTGGATGGCCGGCGACTGTTTCCTGCGCGCCGTGCGCGGTGGGGCCTGGGATGAGGGGGCTGCCAGTCTGCGATCCGCATACCGCGTGGGCAGTCCGGTGGTGATTCGTGTTTACAGCCGTGGCTTTCGTGTCGCCCGGCAGGACTAAAGGTAAGCAGTATGGGCCTACGTTTTCGCAAGTCATTCAAGCTGGCGCCTGGAATTCGAATGAATTTATTCGGCAGTGACGCAGGTTGGACGCTGGGTCCCAAAGACGCAACTGTCGGTATTGGTAAACGGGTTGCTTATCCTCATACAACGTTCACTGGAGCGGGCCCGACAGGACGAACACGCGAAACGGCCTATGCCAACATGCCCATCACAATCGGAGTGGATGATGATGGCGTGGTGTATTTCAGGGATGAATACGGAAATTCCCTGGCAGAAAATTTGATCAGCCAGGTCAAGAAGCAGCAGGGCGATTCCATACGAAATATTCTGCAGAAAAAGTGTAATGAAATAACCGCAAAAATAGAATCGATTGGTGAGCTTCACATCGATACGCCCGATTGCAATGTTGTACCTCGGTATATCCGGCAGGAATTTACAGCGGCCGCGCCGACTAGACCTGTTGCGCACAAGTCGGGGGTCATGGGCATGCTCTTCAAATCAAGACGAGAGCGGGTCGAAACACAAAATGCGGAACAACGGCGTCAATTCGAGGAGGACTGCAAAGAATGGCAGGCGGCCAAGTGTCGATTCGAAGAAGCCGATGCGCGTCGCAAAAATGCTATTGAAGCAGGCATTTATAGCGATATAGGTGTCATGGAAATGTTTTTGGAAGAAAATCTGCAGAGCATTATATGGCCGCGGGAAACCACAATTTCAATGGAAATTGTCGATGATGGGGGAAAGCTTTTTGTCGATATTGATCTTCCTGAAATGCAAGACATGCCCAATAAAATACCTTCAGTGCCGCAGCGGGGGTACAAGCTTTCCGAGAAGGAAATGCCGGCAGCACAGATTCAGAGACTTTATATGCGGCATGTGCACGGCATTGGATTCCGTATCCTCGGAGAAATATTCAGTGCATTACCCACGGTCAGGAGCGTTGTTCTCTCAGCCTGTTCGCGGCGCGCAGCTCCTTCTGCGGATCTTCTGGCGGAGGAATACCTCTACTCACTTCGCGTGGAGCGAGATTCATGGGCTCGCCTTGAATTCGACAATTTAAAGAACTTGGATATCGTGAAGGCGTTTGAACAGTTTGATCTGAGGCGAAGCATGAGTGAGTCGGGTGTTTTAATGCCTATTGAACCTTTTGGCCTGAATTGCCAGGAAAATTGATGGCAGTAGCCATGACCGCTGCGTTCGCTTCCCAACATCATTGGCCTGAGTGCTGCTGCTATATTGACCCTGCTATTTTTATTCAACCCTAGAAGAAAAGTCCGAACCGAATGTCCAAAGCAGTCAAAGTTGCCTTGAAGCGCGCCGTTGTGGCGGCCGTACACTTGCCGGGAGTCAACGACCTGGAGTTTGAGTCATCGCTGGATGAGTTGCGTGAGTTGGCCAAAACGCTTGGCTTTGAAGTAGTGGCCACTTTTACGCAAAAACGCACCAGTTTTGATTCAACAGCCTATCTCGGCGAAGGCAAGCGCGAGGAGTTGCGCCGCTATGTGCAGGGCGAGGCTGTGGAGAGTTCCCCTGCAGAAGAGTCGAGTGCGGCGGCCGTGGCGGATAAGGGAACGAACAAGGCGGAGGATCAACGGTCGGACAAGCGAACCGCGCGCCATGGCGCTGTCGCTGCGCGCGAGGCGGCCAAGGCATTGACCGGGACCGATGCCCGCCGGGCGGCTTTTGTGTTGGTCGACCACGACATTTCGCCATCGCAGGCGCGCAATCTTGAAAACGAAATCGGTTGCGACGTGCTGGATCGCACCATGGTTATTCTCGAAATCTTCCACCGCCACGCGCGATCCAACGCGGCACGTGCCCAGGTGGAAATCGCGCGTTTGCGATACCTTGCGCCGCGCCTGCGTGAGGCGGCCAAGCTGGCCGGGCCGCAGGGGCGGCAACGCAGCGGTGTCGGTGGCCGCGGCGCCGGCGAGAGCGCGGGTGAGGCGGACCGTGCCAAGATTCGCGACCGCATTGCCGAATTGAAGCAGGAGATCACCGCTCTCGATCTCGAACGCCAGGTGCAACGTGCGCGTCGCCAGGAAAGTCAGGGGCTGGTACGCGTGGCGCTGATCGGTTACACCAACGCCGGTAAATCCACGCTGATGCGAGCGCTGACCGGGAGCGAGGTCCTTGTAGCCAACAAATTGTTTGCAACGCTCGACACCACCGTGCGCTCTCTGGTGCCCGATGGCGTGCCGCGCGTGCTGGTCAGCGATACGGTGGGGTTTATCAAGAATCTGCCGCATGATCTTGTCGCTTCGTTCAAGTCGACGCTTGAAGAAGCCGCTGAAGCGTCATTGCTGCTTCATGTGATCGACGCCAGTGATCCCGGCTTCGAGCGCCAGATCGCGGTAACCGAGAAAGTGATCGAGGAAATTGAAGCGGGCAAAGTGCCGCGCTTGCGCGTGTTCAACAAGATCGACCGGGTTGGCGACGCCAGGGCGCAGGCCGAACGAGCAAAGGCGTTACGCGCGCAATTTCCCAAGTGCATCGTAATGAGCGCCGTCGACAAGGATGAAGTGGCGAAACTGCACAAGACGATCCGTGCGTTTTTCAGCCGGCGCCTGATCAAGGCCGAATTGTTCCTGCCCTGGTCGGCGCAACAATTGCGCGGCGAATTGTTTGCCCATTGCGAGGTGCTGGAGGAGCGCGCTGAAACAAAGGGCGCATTCTTTCGTGTTCGCGGCGAGCGCAAGGACATTGATGGTTTGCGCGAGCGCATCGAACAGGCGCCAGGGATTCGGCAGGGCGAGCGGTAGATCAATCTCCTCCTGAAGAACCCTTCATTTCATGATGCATTGTTGATTTTTGGGATCAATCAACGCTGACTTGGTGCGAATTTTCAGCCCGCTCGAGACCGTGTCAGACAGCGCTGCTCAGCGACGCCCCATAATAAATATCATTAAAATCAATTACTTATTTTGAGATCGGCAGTCTGCGGTGGCTGGGCTTTGGCGGAGAGGGAGGGATTGTGAGGACATCGCCTTGGGGCGATGCCCTCATCCCTCGCTGATGCTCGGGACCGCCGCGCATGGCGCGGCGTCCTGCGCAACACGCTGCGCGTGTCGCTGGTCGAATCCGGAGGTTTCGTCCACACGCCCTCTTCGCCAAACAAAAAACGGCCGCTAAGGGCCGTTTTTCATTTGGCGGAGAGGGAGGGATTCGAACCCTCGTTACGGCTTTCACCGTAAACACGCTTTCCAGGCGTGCGACTTAAACCGCTCATCCACCTCTCCGGAAGGGCCGACAGGATAATGCAGAGGGTCAAAACAAGCAACCTGAACAGCCGCTGAAAACAGCGGCAGAACGCCGATTTTTCAGGCCGCGCCGGCGGCTTCGAGGTGCAACGAGATCTTGGCTATGATCAACAGCGCTTCCGCCAACAGCAGCAGGAACAAAGCGACCCAGCCGATATGCTGATCCAGGATCACGCGCGGCGTGATCAGACGGGCGAACTTCATCACCGGCATGGTCAGTGTTTTAAGGATGAAATAGACAAAATTGCCTTCGCGTTTTGATCCGGCGAGTATAAAAAGCGCGCCCTGGCTGAGCAATGCCATCAACGCGATTTCGTTCATGGCTTTGAGAATGAGGACGAGGACGTACATCAGTTTTTCTGTGTATCGATTGTGGTTTGGGTGGCCTGCATCAGCTGTTTCATCGCCTTGGGATCGAATTCACGCAGCCGTTTGATGACTTCAGAAACTTTTTTCGAATTATTGGTGGCGTGATACTGCATGCCCAGTTCCAGCAGGGCATGGGGATTCATCGGCTGCAGTTTTGCGGCCTGCTCAAAATCGATGATGGCCTGGTCCGGCTGGCCCAGAGCAGCGCGGGACATGCCGCGACCAAACCAGGCTCGATCCAGTGAAGGGTTGATGCGGATGGCGGCATTGAAGGACTCGATGGCTTCCATGTGCGCCTGTTGTTTCTGCTGAATGAATCCGAGATTGAACAGGGTGTTTGCATTCTCCGGCTCATCGCGAAGCGCCGACTGGAAGTGTTTGGCTGCCATAGGGAAATTTTGGACTTCGCCATACAGGACACCCAGCGTATTTTTGGCTGCGGTGTCGGAATTATCGATGGTCAGCGCGGTTTCGAGGGCCTCCATGGCTTGCGCCCGTTTGTTGATGAACAAAAGGAAATTCGCGCGAAACCGGTGCCACCAGAAATTGTTATTCATCGATTGATTGTAGACGAAAAATTACACTCCGCAAGTTTCTGTGCATGGTGAGTTCAAGATGCATTGAACGCGTGATTCGCCGTCAACGTATTTCGCTGTGATGACTAGGTTGGAGGTTTTCAAGCGCCAAAAACAAGGCCCGCCGAAGCGGGCCTTGTGGCAGAGCTTAACTGTTATTAAGCGGGTTTCAGGTTCGGATAGCGCACATGCTCCACCAGTTCCTGGGTTTCCTTGTCCGGAGCCGGGGTCAGCATGCTGACGATGATGATGGTCAGCAGTCCGATCGGCAAGCCAAAGACGCCGGCAGAGATCGGGTTCAGACCGAACCACAGATCCATTTTCGGCACACCCATATTGGTGAAGAACGGGTAGGTGCGCATCATGTAATACAGGCACACCGCCAAGCCTGTGGACATGCCGATGATGGCACCCCACTTGTTGGCCCGTTTCCAGAACACCCCCAGCACCAGCGGCGGGAAAAACGCAGATGCCGCCAGCGAGAACGCCGCCCCGACCAGGAACAGGATGTCACCCGGTTTGAGCGAGGTTACCCATGCTGCAGTGATGGCCACGACAACCAGCAGGGCCTTCGAGATCGTTACGCGCCTCGCGGTTGAGGCATTCGTATCAATCATCTTGTAGTAAAGGTCATGCGACAGTGCGTTGGCGATCGTCAGCAGCAAACCGTCTGCAGTGGACAGCGCTGCAGCCAGACCGCCGGCAGCCACCAGGCCAGACACCACATAAGGCAGGCCGGCAATTTCCGGCGTCGCCAGCACGATCAGGTCGCCGCCGATCACCACTTCCGCCCACTGGACGATCCCGTCTTTGTTGATGTCGGTGATGTTGAGCAGGCTTGGATCGACCTTGGCCCACGCTGCCGCCCAGGCTGGCAGCGACGCGAAGCTGCTGCCGACCAGGTTGGTGAACATGTCGAACTTGGCCAATACCGCGAGGCAGGGCGCTGTGAAGTAAAGCAGGAAAATGAAAAACAGCGACCAGAACACGGAGACACGGGCTTCCTGAACGCTGGGTGTCGTGTAGTAGCGCATCAGGATATGCGGCAAGGCTGCAGTGCCAAACATCATGCAGAACACGATGCCGAGGAAGTTAAGCTTTGCGGTATACCGCGCGGCTTCATCCTTGCCAGGGTAGGGGTCTGCATGAGCTCTGACGGGGGCTGCACGAGCGGTCAGGCCCTTTTCCTTGGTCCATTGCCCTTTTGCCGCAGCTTCGTCCTTCGGATAAGCGTCGAGCGCTTTTTCCGCAGCAGAGACCTGATCGGCCGGCGCATTGGCGGCCTTGAGGCTGGCCACGTTTTGCTCGAGCTTGGTCTTGCCATCCGCGTAGGCTTTGGCCGGATCTTTCAGAGATGCGTTTGCAGCATCTGCCTTGTCCTTGAAAATCTTGCGGACTTCCAGCTCTTTCGGATCAGCGTTGATTTTCTTTTCCAGCTCGCCGACTTTCTGCAGCGTGACGCCATAGGCAATTTGCGGAACCGGGATGCCCGTATGCTTGATGCCCAGCCAGACCACAGGGGTCATGTAGGCGATGATCAGGATGATGTACTGGGCCACCTGGGTCCAGGTCACCGCTTTCATTCCGCCCAGCATCGAACACACCAGAATGCCGCCGAGACCGACGAACACGCCAATGCCGAACTCCAGGCCGGTGAAGCGACTGGTAATCAGGCCCACACCGTAGATCTGCGCCACCACGTAAACAAACGAGCAGGTGATCGCGGCGATGATGCCGATGGTGCGGATGATGTTGCCGCCGTAACGCGCGCCGAGGAAGTCGGGAATCGTGAACTGGCCGAACTTGCGCAGGTAAGGTGCGAGGAACAGTGCGACCAGACAGTAACCGCCGGTCCAGCCCATGACGAAAGCGAGGCCGTCAAAGCCGGAGAGGAACAATGTGCCGGCCATGCCGATGAACGAGGCAGCGCTCATCCAGTCGGCGCCGGTCGCCATGCCGTTGAACAAGGCCGGTACCCTGCGTCCTGCGACGTAGTATTCCGATACTTCCGCGGTGCGGCTCATGATGCCGATGCCGGCATACAACGCCACGGTAGCGAACAGGAATACATAGCCGATCCAGGCTTTGGACAGCCCCATCTGTTCAGCGATGGCGAGCGCTACCAGAAATATCAGGAAACCGCCGACATACCAACTATAGGTTTTCTTCAGTTGGGTGTTGAATGCTTTTTGCGAGAAGGCGCTCATCCCAGATCTCCCTCGTCAACGTCAAATTCTTTATCGAGCTTGCCCATGTAATTGGCATAGATCCAGATGATGACCACGTAGATCACCAGCGAACCTTGCGCAGACATGTAGAAGCCCAGCGGGAAGCCGAGGAAGGTAATTGCGTTGAGTTCGCGCGCATACCAGCCTTCGACGAAAGTCACCACAAACCATATGCTCAGCAGAACGGCGGTGATGACCAGATTTTTGCGCCAGTATTCGTGGTGCCTTTGGGATAATTCCATGCATCCCTCCTTTGGTTGAAAATCTATCGGGGCAGATGCAGGTGTATAGCCCCGCTGGTTTTTGTTTCCCCTCGCGCATCGTATTTAAAAATGCTTACAAAATCCTGAACCTTGGCCCTACAATGTCTTGCCTTCCCGGTGCTGCGAGCGAAGGTGAGCCAATATAAAAATATTGTTTAAAAACAGATATTTATCAACGGTTTATGAATAACCGTCGGGAGGGGCGATGCGCATTTTGATTTGCGAGGACGACGCTGCTCTGGCGGAGGCATTGCGCTTTGCGCTGACGCAGTCAGGATTCGCCGTCGACTGGGTTGCCAACGGACAGGATGCGGACGAGGCGTTGAAAGGCGCTGATTTTGGCCTGCTGATTCTTGATCTCGGACTGCCGAAAATTGATGGCCTTGAAGTGCTGCGCCGTCTGCGCCGTCGCCATTCCGCCTTGCCCGTGCTGATCCTGTCGGGCCGCGAGCAACCGGAAGAAAAAGTCGCCGGTCTGGATCTGGGGGCTGACGATTACCTCGTCAAACCATTCAGTCTGAATGAATTGCAGGCCCGGGTACGTGCCTTGCTGCGCCGCGGTCACGGCTCGGCAGCGCCGGTGCTGACTTACCGTGAGTTGAGTTTTGACCCGGCGACCCGGACGGCATCGATCAGCGGCCATGCCTTGCCGCTGTCCCTGCATGAACTGAGTGTGCTCGAAGTGCTGGTCCGACGCTTTGGCCGGGCGGTGAGCAAGGAGCAGCTGGTCGAGCAGATCTATACCTACGACCAGGAAGTCAGTCATAACGCCATCGAGGTTTACGTGCATCGCCTGCGCAAGAAAATCGGCACTACCGGGTTGGTAGTGCGCACACTCTACGGACGTGGCTACGCCCTCGATTACGTCGAGCAGTAAGCGGTATCAGGCAGGCGGACTGCCGGTGGTCTTGCCCAGCAAGATGCGGATTTTTCCCATCAGTTCGCGGGTTGAGAACGGTTTGGTCAGAAAATCATCCGCACCCAGCGCCATGCCGAGTTCCACTTCGGTTTCACGGCCGCGGGCAGTGACCATCATGATGCGGGTGTTGCGCAGCGCCGGGTTGGCGCGCATCCGCCGGCAGACCTCAAAGCCGTCGATGTGCGGCAGCATCACATCCAGCAGTACCAGGTCGGGGATCCGCGCTGACGCCGCTTTCAGTGCGGCGGCGCCGTCCTGTGCGGTGGCGACGCTATAACCTTCCTGCGTCAGCAGGAATTCCAGCGACAGCAGGATGCTTTCTTCGTCTTCGACGATCAATGCGTGCACCGGCATGATGATCAGGCGGCGAGGAACGCCAGTTTGCTGCGCGGCAGCGGCAGCGTGAATGCGAAGGTCGAGCCCAGCCCCGGCGTGCTGACTACCCACAGGCGGCCCTTGTAGTGCTGTACGATTTCCCGGGAAATTGCGAGGCCGAGGCCGCTGCCTTTGGGTTTGCCCGCCATCGCATCGCTGACCTGGCGGAATTTTTCGAAAATGATGTTCTGGTCGGCGGCGCTGATGCCGATGCCGTTGTCGGAGATTTCAATGCGCAGTGCGGTGTCTTCCTCGATGACCGATACATGAACTTTGCTTTCCGGCTTGTCACAAAAGTTGGCAGCATTCGACAGCAGGTTCAGCACGACCTGAAAAATGCGGTCGCGGTCGGCGTAGACCACCGGCAGACCGTCCGGCAGATCTGTCGTCAACTGGATTCCGCGCCCCTTGTAGATCTGGCTCAAGGCGGTGGTGGCGTCTTCGATGACTTCGCGCATGTCGAGGGCACTGGGATGCCATTCGGCCGCGCCGGATTCGATTTTGGCGAGGTCGAGCACTTGGTTGATCAACCGGGTCAGGCGTTCGGATTCGCGGGTGATGATGCCGAGGAACTTGGTCCGCTGATCGGATTCAAGTTGCGGATTGTCACCAAGGATCTCGGAGAAGGCGCGGATCGACGTCAGTGGTGTGCGCAATTCATGGGTAACGGTGGAAATAAAATCGTCCTTCAGGCGATCGAGTTCCTGCAACCGCTGATTGGCGCTCCGGAGTTCGTTGGTTGCTGCTTCAAGTTCGCGCGATTTTTGCTCGAGTTGCCGGCTATAGGCCAGCGCCTGTGAAGCCTCGTCGATAATGGTCATCACTTCCTCGAGGGCCAAGGGCTCCTCGACAACAACCGACGCCACCATGTCGCGCGCCGACGCGCTGCCGATGGAACCGGCAATCTGTGATTCGACGTAATGCACCAGCACCGCATTGGCGGTCAACTGTTCCACGCCGTTGATGCCCTGGCTGCGGGCGTAGGCTGCAAACGATTCACTGGCGCGCTCGGGTCCGATAAAACGACCGAGCAGGGTCTGCAGATCGGCCACCGTGGCGCTGCCGCGCCAGAAACGCGAGCCGCTGCCGGCGGCTACATGGCGTAGCACGTCGACAAACAGGTTGGCCTGGCTGTGCTCAGCCGCGGTTGGCCGCCGCCACAGGGAAACACTGACATACAAGCCGACGTTTACGATCATGCTCCAGAACAGGCAATGGGTGATTTCATCCATGCCTTGAAGACCTAACAACTGCTGCGGCTTGAGCAGGTCGATGCCGAAGATGCCTTCGGTGAGAAAGGTGATCGGCAGCCATCCGGATTTGGCGAAGGAGGGCAGCAGCAGTGAATACAGCCAGACCAGGAAGCCCGCGCTTAATCCATACAGCGCACCCAGGCGCGTGCCGCCTTTCCAGAACAGTCCGCCGAGCATCGCGGGTGCGAATTGCGCCACGGCGGAGAATGAGATCAGTCCGATGGACACCAGCGCATAGGCTTCTCCTGCGAGATAGAAGTAGCCGTAACCCAGCGCGAGCACGAGAACAATGGCGCTGCGCCGGATCGCCAACAGCAGATTGGACAGGTCGGCCCGTTCCGTCAGGCCGAGGAATTTCCAGCGCAGCAGGATGGGCATCACCAGGTCATTGCAGACCATGGTCGACAGCGCAATAGTTTCGACAATGACCATACCCGTTGAAGCAGAAAGTCCGCCGACGAAAGCAAGGAGAGCGAGCCAGGTTTTCTGCTCGGACAGGGGCAGCGTCAGTACGAAGGTGTCGGCGTCAACCGTGCCGGCCGGAAAATGCATCATGCCGCCGAGTGCGATGGGCAGCACAAAAATATTGATGGCGAACAGGTACAGGGGAAACAGCCAGATCGCCTTGTTGAGATGGCGTTCGTTGACGTTTTCAACGACGGCCACCTGAAACTGGCGCGGCAGCAGAATGATCGCCAGCATCGACAGCACCGTCAGCGACGCCCAGGTGGTGTAGTTGCCGCCCGCACCGCCCTGGACCAGCAATGCGTTGAGTTCAGGCACCGCGGCTGCCTTGCTGAACAGGTCATCAAAGCCGTCGAACATGCCGAAGGTGACAAATAGGCCGACGGCAATAAAAGCGACCAGTTTGACTACGGACTCAAAAGCAATTGCTGCGACCAGACCTTCATGGCGTTCGGTGGCATCAAGATGGCGCGTGCCGAACAGAATGGTGAAAGCAGCGAGCAGCATGGCCACATAAAATGTGTTGTCCTGCACAAAAGGCATGGTCTCCGAGGTGAATGAGACGAGGGTGTTCGGATATTGCAGGATAGTGGTGAAGCTGGCGGAGATGGCTTTGAGCTGCAGCGCGATATACGGCACGATGCCGAGCACCGCAATGATGGTCACCAGCCCGCCCAGCAGATGACTTTTCCCATAACGGGAACCGATGAAATCGGCGATCGAAGTGATGCGGTGCGCCTTGCTGATGCGTACCATCTTCAGCAGCACGTACCACCACAACGCTGCCATCAACGTCGGGCCGAGGTAGATCGGCAGAAAGCCGATGCCGGTGGTCGCGGCGCGGCCGACGCTGCCGTAAAACGTCCATGAGGTGCAGTACACCGCCAGTGACAGCGTGTAGATATACGGGTTGGCGATGATGCTGCGGCCGGAATCGGCGCGCTTGTCGCCGTAATAGGCGATGGCAAACAGCAGTCCGACATAGGCGAACGAAATGACGACAATCAGCGCGCCGGTGAGCATCGTTTAGTGATCGCGGCGTTCGATGATCAGTGCCATGGCGCCGATCAGCACGGCCCAGGCGAGGAACAGGTAGACATAGACCAGCGGGATGCCCCACAACCGCGCGTTGCCTGCAAACAGCGACAGCAGTGGATAGTTGAACATCAGCCAACCCAGCAGGAACAGCGCCACGAGGCGCTGTCCCTTAAGGGTGGGTCTGATCATTGCGGCGGCCGCCGCCCGCCGGACATTGCCGTGGTTATTTCTGCGGCTGCTTCAACTGCTCGAGGATGGCGGGATTTTCGAGCGTTGATACGTCCTGGGTGATTTCCTCGTCCTTGGCAATCGAACGCAGCAGCCGGCGCATGATTTTGCCGGAGCGGGTCTTGGGCAGGTTGTCGCCGAAGCGGATGTCCCGGGGTTTGGCGATCGGGCCGATTTCCTTGCTGACCCAGTCCTGCAATTCCTTGACCATTTTTTTGGCGGCTTCGCCTTCAGGCCGGGCCTGCTTGAGCACGACAAAGGCGACGACGGCTTCGCCGGTCAGATCGTCGGGGCGGCCGACGACGGCGGCTTCGGCAACCAGCAAGCTGTTGGCGACCAGTGCGGACTCGATTTCCATTGTTCCCAGGCGATGTCCAGAGACATTGAGCACGTCATCGATGCGACCCATGATGCGGATGTAGCCGTCTTCGTCATAAGTCGCGCCATCTCCGGCGAGGTAATACTCGCCGTGGAAGTCTTCGGGGAAATAGGTTTTTTTGAAGCGCTCCGGATCCCCCCAGATGGTGCGCAGCATCGACGGCCACGGTTTTTTGATGACCAGAATGCCGCCTTTGCCTTTGCCGACGGAGTGGCCGGTTTCGTCAACGATGTCGGCGATGATGCCGGGCAGCGGCAATGTGGCCGAGCCGGGTTTGGTCGGTGTGGCGCCCGGCAGCGGGGTAATCATGTGGCCGCCGGTTTCGGTTTGCCACCAGGTGTCAACGATCGGGCAGCGGGTGCCGCCGACGGTTTCGTGGTACCACATCCAGGCTTCGGGGTTGATCGGCTCGCCGACGGTGCCGAGGATGCGCAGGCTCGACAAATCGTATTTCTTCGGCAAGTCACCGCCGGCCTTGATCAGCGAGCGGATTGCTGTAGGTGCCGTGTAGAACACCGTGACTTTGTGGTCCTGGATGGTTTTCCAGAAACGCCCGGCGTCGGGGTAGGTGGGAACACCCTCGAAGACGATTTCGGTGCCGCCGCAGGCGAGCGGACCGTAACAGACATAGGAGTGGCCGGTGACCCAGCCCACATCGGCCGTACACCAGAACACGTCGTCAGGCTTGTGATCGAATGTCCATTTCATAGTCAGCACTGTCCACAACAGATAGCCGCCGGTGGAGTGCTGGATGCCTTTGGGCTGGCCGGTGGACCCCGAGGTATAGAGAATGAACAGCGGATGTTCAGCGTCGACCCATTCCGGTTCGCAATGCTCGGGTTGTTCCTTGAGCAGGTCATGCAGCCAGACGTCGACTTTAGGGTTCCATTTGACTGCTGCGCCGGTGCGCTTGTAAGTCACCACGGATTTGATGGTGTCGCATCCGCCCAGCGCAAGCGCATCATCCACTGCGACTTTGAGCGGAATGGCCTTGCCGCCGCGCATCTGTTCGTCTGCGGTGAGAACGGCAACCGCGCCGGCGTCGATAATGCGTTCATGCAGGCTTTTGGCTGAAAACCCCCCGAAAACCACTGAATGAATGGCGCCGATGCGGGCGCAGGCTTGCATGGCAACAATGGCTTCGATCGACATCGGTAGATAGATGATGACGCGATCACCTTTTTTGATGCCCAGCAATTTGAGGCCATTGGCCATCTTGCAGGTGCGCGTGTAGAGGTCTTGGTAGGTGGCCTTGGTGATTTTGCCGTCATCGGCTTCGAAGATCACCGCGATCTTGTCGGGCTGAGTCTTCAGGTGACGATCCAGGCAGTTGTAGGAAGCGTTAAGCGTGCCGTCGGCAAACCAGCGGAAGAATGGCGGTTTGCTGTCATCCAGCACCTCGGTGAACGGTTTTTTCCAGATCAGGTGTTCCCGTGCCAGCTTGGCCCAGAAGCCGGTGTAGTCCTTTTCAGCTTCCGCGCACATTGCGCGGTAGGCGTCCATGCCTGAGATATTGGCCTGCGCGACAAGCTTCGCGTTTGGCGGAAACACGCGGTGCTCTTGCAGGACGGATTCGATGGTTCCGGACGATGTGGTCGACATGCTGCTCCTCCGCAGGGTATGGTCAACGTATGGTATTCGCTGTTTTGGTCATTCAGTGCGGTAACGCGCACTGTGCCCATGCAGCAATATTAGCCTGTAATAAAATCATTATCGTGCTGTCTTGTAAAGATGGCTTGAGCCCGGAATGATGGCAAAAAGCCTTTTTAACGTGCATACTTACGACTTTCTTACGGCGGGCCTCCCCGCATCGCATGGTAGTGAACCTGGTCAGGTCCGGAAGGAAGCAGCCACAGCTATTTAATGCGAGTGCCGGGGGTTAGGCTCGCCACCCCAATTCTGAAACAGGGCGGAACGGTCTCTTCGGCCGTTATTGCGGTGATGCCGGTAAAAAAAATCACGCGGGACGTGATGGTCACCGCGCTGTTGTTGACCTTGTCCGCTTCGGCGGCTGCGGTCGATGGTATGGCGCTTGAAACCGGTTATGACAATCGCAGCGAAATGGCGCGCGTCGCCGTGCAGTGGCAATGGTCAAAACGGTGGTTTCAGGGCAAGGGCTGGCACCTCGGCGGCTACTGGGATTTGTCCGCAGCGCACTGGGAGCGCGATCCGGCGCCTGACAGTCCTTCCAGTCTGACTGAAATCGGCCTGACCCCGGTATTCCGGCTGCAAGCGGACGGTCTTCGCGGCGCCTATCTGGAGGGGGGCATTGGTGCCCACCTGCTGACGTCAACCAAGCTCGGGGACAAACGCTTCGGCAGCACGTTCCAGTTTGGCGATCATTTGGGTTTTGGCTACCGTTTCGGCGTGCGCGAGGCCTACGACCTCAGTTACCGCTACCAGCATCTGTCCAATGCGGATATCAAGAATCCCAATGACGGGATCAATTTTCATCAGGTTCGGCTCCAGTACTGGTTCCAGTAGTCGCTCACGGCAAGTATCGGCTTTGCGGCTAAAATAGCAGCCTTCAGCCATTACCGAACCCTTTCCAGAGACGCCGTGACCCAGGTCCTAGCCCGCAAGTGGCGCCCCCGCAATTTTACCGAACTGGTCGGTCAGGAACATGTCGTGCGCGCGCTGACCAATGCGCTGCGCCAGCAACGCCTGCACCACGCCTATTTGTTTACCGGTACCCGCGGCGTGGGTAAAACCACGCTGGCGCGTATTCTGGCCAAATCGCTGAACTGTGAAACCGGCGTCACCGATGCACCCTGTGGCAAATGCGGTGCCTGCACCGAGATTGATACGGGCCGTTTTGTCGATCTGATCGAACTCGATGCCGCATCGAATACCCAAGTGGACAATATGCGCGAATTGCTGGAGAACGCGCTGTATGCGCCGACCAGCGGCCGCTACAAGGTCTACATCATCGACGAAGTGCACATGCTCTCGCGCTCAGCATTCAATGCGATGCTGAAGACGCTGGAAGAGCCGCCAGGTCATGTCAAGTTCATCCTTGCGACCACCGATCCGCAGAAAATCCCGGTAACCGTGCTGTCACGGTGTTTGCAATTCGGTCTCAAGCAAATACCGCCGCAGCAGATTCGTGACCGTCTGACTGAGGTTTTGGCTGCAGAGAACGTCAAATCCGATGCGCCTTCGATTGCACTGATTGCCCGGGCCGCGGAAGGCAGCCTGCGCGATGCGCTGAGCCTGCTCGATCAGGCAATCGCCCATGGCGGCGGCGCGCTGGACGAGGCGTCGACCCGGGACATGCTTGGCGCAGTGGATCAGACTTATCTGCATTCGGTTTTGCGCGCGCTGGTGGCACGTGATGGCGTGGCGCTGGCCGCAGAAGCGGGGCGCATGGGCGAACGCAGTCTGTCTTTTGAGTCGGCGTTGCAGGATCTCGCCGCGTTGCTGCACCGGATGGCATTGGCGCAGGTGGTTCCGGGGAGTCTGGCCGACGATGATCCGGATGCGCCGGCAATACTTGAATTGGCGCAGACCTTCGGCGCCGATGAACTTCAGCTGTATTACCAGATTGCGGTTCAGGGGCGTGCTGAAATCGGTCTTGCCCCCGATGAACATGCAGGGTTCATGATGACCTTGCTGCGCATGCTGGCCTTTGCGCCTGGTGGCGCTGTTGTTGCTGCAACGTCGCCGCGACCCCGTGAGGCGGTGCTGTCAACCGGTGCTGCCGTTGCCCCGGATTCCGTACCGCGTGCATCTGCCGCCGCCGCGCCCAAAGCTGACGCGCCCAAAGCTGATGCGTCATCTTCCTGGGCTGATCTGGTCGCGCAGCTTGGATTGAGCGCAATGGCCAATCAACTGGCGCTGCGCTGTGAGATGACCAGACACACGGCAAATGAAATTGAATTGCGGATTTCACCTGCCGATGAACGGATGTTCGACAAACCCCATCGCGAAAAATTGACCGCCGCGCTGCACCGGCAACTGGGCGCCGCAGTTCGGGTGTCGTTTGTCGCCGGCGATGTTGCCGGAGTGTCACCCAAAGCCATTACCGATCGCAAGATCGAGCAGCGCCATGCGGCGGCCGTCGCAGAAATCCGCCAGGATCCCTTCGTGCGTGAACTGATCGAGGATTTCGACGGTTCGCTGGACGACGGTTCGATCAAACCCAAATAAACCAGACAGAGGTTGCCATCATGATGAAAAACCAGCTTGCCGGGCTGATGAAGCAGGCGCAGCAGATGCAGGACAATATGCGTAAGACGCAGGAGCAGCTTGCGCTGATCGAGGTCGAAGGTCAGGCGGGTGCGGGCATGGTCAAGGTGGTGATGACCTGCCGGCATGAAGTAAAACGCGTGAGTATTGATCCGTCGGTAATCGGTGATGACCGGGAAATGCTCGAAGACCTGATTGCGTTGGCGATGAACGACGCCGTGCGCAAGGCGGAGGCCACCAGCCAGGAAAAAATGGCCGGGGTGACGGCCGGCTTGCCGCTGCCGCCTGGCATGAAATTGCCGTTTTAATTTATCAATAAAAACAAACAGTTAATTAGTGAATTCATCTTCATCCCTGCAGGCCCTGATCGACGCTCTGCGCTGCCTGCCCGGTGTTGGTCCGCGCTCTGCGCAGCGTATGGCGTTTCACTTGCTGCAGCGGGACCGCCCGGGTGCGGAACGTCTGGCCGTCGCCATGGGGGCGGCGCTTGAGCGCGTGCGTCACTGCGATCTTTGCAATAACTTTTCCGAGGAAGCGGTGTGTGCGCTGTGCCGCTCGCCGCGGCGCAATGCCCATTTGCTGTGCGTCATCGAAACACCGGGCGATCTGCTGATGATGGAGCAGGCGCAATGTTTTGATGGCCTGTATTTCGTGCTGATGGGCGCGCTGTCTCCGCTCGACGGCATCGGTCCGCGCGACATCCACCTGGAGCGGCTGCTGCAGCGGGCTGGCGACGGCGTGGTCGAGGAAGTGGTGCTGGCCACCAACTTTACCGTGGAAGGCGAGGCCACCGCCCATTACGCGGGCGAACTGCTGCGCGCGAAAGGACTCAAGGTCACGCGCATCGCGCGCGGCCTGCCGGTTGGCGGCGAGCTGGAGCATGTCGACAGCGGCACCATTGCGCAGGCGGTGATGGAGCGCCGCGCCGTCTGACTTGTAGGCTTTGATCCAGGGCGGTTCGGACAACCGAACAATTGCATGGAATACGTGGTCGCTGCATGAACCGCGTTCCGAAATTTCAAGTCGCGGAACAGCGTTGTGATGCTCTGTATACTGCAGGCTTAATGAAAACCGAGATCACAATAATGGCATCAACAGGTTGTTGGGCGACTGGATTTGCCTTGTCGCGGATCGTCAGATGAAAACCAAGACCAAGGCAAAGTTCAAAACGGCGGGACGTTCCGGCAAGCCCCGGCGTGGCCCGCTGCGTCCGCCGGCTCCCAAACGAAGCCGCAAGCCCGCTGAAGACGTCGCGCAGAAAGAACCGTCAGCCGCAGCTGTTCCCCGCGCGGTAGTTGTTGCCGAAGGCGATCAGCGTGGTGAGAAACTGCATAAAGTTCTGGCGCAGGCAGGTTTCGGTTCACGCCGGGCCATGGAAGAACGCATCCGCGCCGGTGAGGTGACGGTTAACGGCAAAGTGGCCACCATCGGTGATCGTGTCACGCCGGAGGATCGCGTCAAGGTCGGCGACAAGATCCTGCGTTGGGGGCAGGAAAAGCAGTTGCCCCGGGTTCTGCTTTACCACAAACCCGAGGGCGAAATCGTCAGCAACGATGACCCGCAGGGCCGCCCGACCGTATTCGCCAAGTTGCCGCCGGCACGCGGCGCCAAGTGGCTGGCGATTGGCCGGCTCGACTTCAACACCAGCGGTCTGCTGATCTTCACGACCTCGGGCGACCTGGCCAACCGGCTGATGCACCCGCGTTTTGAGGTGGATCGGGAATATGCGGTACGGGTGCTGGGTACGGTACATCCGGCGGCGATGGATGCCTTGCGGCAGGGCGTGCGGCTGGAGGACGGCGTCGCGCAGTTCGAGCATATCGAGGAAGAAGGCGGCGAGGGCGCCAACCGCTGGTTTCGCGTGCTGTTACGGGAAGGCCGCAACCGCATCGTGCGCCGCTTGTTCGAGTCGCAGAATCTGACGGTGAGCCGGTTGATGCGCGTGCGTTTCGGCATCGTTGCGCTGCCGCCGCAACTCAAACGCGGTCAGTTTATGGAGATGTCGCCCGCCGACGTCGAGCAACTGCTGTTGTGGACGGCCGAACCCGGGGCGCCGCTGACAACAACGCTTCCTTCTGAATTAACAGGACACAGTCGTCCCCGCCGCTCGTCTCCGCCCAGATAAATGGCAGGCGGGGGAAGGCCCGCTCGACGCGCGTGCGATAGTGTCCGACTTCCATCACCAGCCAGCCGCCTGCGTTGAGATGGCTGGGCACCTCTTTCAATAAGCGGCGCACCAGATCCAGCCCGTCGCGGCCACCTTCCAGTGCCATAGCTGGTTCGTGGCGGAACTCCGCCGGCAGTGCCCGCATTGCGCTGACGCCAACGTAGGGGGGATTGCTGAGGATCAGGTCGTAGCAACGATCGTGCAAAGCCTCGAACAGATCGGAGTGTTTCAGCTGAATCCGTTCGGCAAGCCGGTGTTGGCGCACATTCCGCCGGGCAACGGCCAGCGCATCCTTGGATAAATCAACACCATCCACCTGTGATATCGGAAACGTATGCGCCGCGACTATGGCCAGACAGCCGGAGCCGGTGCACAGATCGAGGATGGTCTGGGGTTTGTATCGCGGCGGCAGCCACGGACGCAGACGGGCGCGCAGCAGTTCGGCGATGTACGAGCGTGGCACGATGACGCGCTCGTCGACATAAAAGCGGTGTTCGCCCAACCAAGCTTCATGGGTGAGGTAGGCCGCAGGAATACGCTCGGTAATGCGGCGCTCAAATAAACGTTGCGCGCGTTTGAGCGCAGCCAGGGGCAGGGGCAGTTCGAGATGTGCCGGCAGTTCTTCGAACGGACAACCCAGGGCGTGCACGGTAAGCCATGCCGCCTCGTCATCGGCATTGAGGGTGCCGTGACCATAGGCGAGGCGGGCAGTGCGGAATTGTTTGGCGGCAGCAGCAATGAGTTGCCGTGCGGTGATCGGCTGCGCCGGCAGGGTATGGGCGCGCGTCATTTAAAATATCAATAAAATCAATTACTTATATTTAATCCAAGGCGCCGAGGTCGAGTTTGATGCTGGACAGGTCGGTGTTGGCGCCGCTGATGGTCTTGCCACTTTCACTGGCCTGCGGGGTGTTCCCTGTGCTGCCGGCCTTGGGGGCATTGCTGATCAGGTTGTGCAGATTGCTCGGCGAGTCGGCATTGGCCAGCGCTTCATCCATGGAAATGCGGCCGGCACGGTAATGTTCGAAAAGCGCCTGCTCGAAGGTTTTTGATCCCGGCGACAGGCTTTGTTCCATCGCGTCTTTGATCTGGTTGATCTCGCCGGCCTTGATCAGTTCCTGGATGTGTTTGGTGTTGAGCATGACCTCGACCGCGGCAACGCGTTTTCCATCGACCGATTTCACCAACCGCTGCGAGATCACGCAGCGCAGTGCAATCGACAGGTCAGCCTGCAGGCTCTCGCGTGCTTCCCGCGGGAAAAAACCGATGATCCGGTTCAGCGCGTTGTAGCTGTTGTTGGCGTGCAGCGTGGACATGCACAAGTGACCGGTCTGCGCGAACAACAATGAACTCTGCAGCGTTTCGCGGTCGCGGATTTCGCCGACCATCAGCAGGTCAGGCGCTTCGCGCATGGCGCTGATGAGGGCGTTTTCGTAAGTGTGGGTGTCCACGCGGACTTCACGCTGGTTGACGATGGATTTTTTGTGCTTGAAGATGAATTCGACCGGGTCTTCGATGGTCAGGATGTGCCCGGTCTTGATGGAATTGCGGTAATCGATCATCGATGCCATGGTCGTCGACTTGCCCGAACCGGTGGAGCCGACGATCAGGATCAGCCCCAGCTTTTCCATGATCACCTCTTTGAGGATCGGCGGCAGACCCAGCGATTCGAAGGCCGGCACATCCGGCTTGACGAAGCGGATCACCATCGCCACGGTGTTTTTCTGATGGAAGATGTTGATACGGAAATTGCCCAGGTCGCCGCCGCTCTGGGCGAAGTTCATTTCGTGCTTGGTCTCGAATTCCTTGATCTGCGGTTCGGTCATCAGCTCATAGCAGATTTTTTTGACCTGTTCGGGATCGAGCGCCTGGCTGTTGATCGGCATCACCGTGCCGTTAATTTTGATCTGGATGGGGGCGCCGGCGGTGAAGAACATGTCCGAGGCCTGCTTGTCGGACATCAGCTTGAACAGCGGTGTGACGAACATGGTGCGTTTCCCCCGTTAGGCTCCTGCAGGCAGCAAGGCAATCGCCATGCCGCGGCAGGAAGCGATCATTTTGCCTGCTATATAGCCCCTTGCAAAGCGGGGATCAGTCGTCGCTGCGCAGCAGGTCGTTGATGCTGGTTTTGGCGCGGGTTTTGGCATCGACCTGTTTGACGATGACGGCGCAATACAGGTTGCATTTGCCGTCCGCTGACGGCAGCGAGCCGGAAACCACCACGGATCCCGCAGGCACCCGGCCGTAGAGAACCTTGCCGTTGGCGCGATCGTAAATCTTGGTGCTCTGCCCGATGAATACGCCCATCGAGATCACCGAACCTTCTTCGATGACCACGCCTTCGACGATTTCCGAGCGTGCGCCGATAAAACAGTTGTCTTCGATGATAGTCGGATTGGCCTGCAGGGGTTCGAGCACGCCGCCGATGCCGACGCCACCCGACAGATGCACGTTTTTGCCGATTTGCGCACAGGAGCCGACCGTGGCCCAGGTATCCACCATGCTGCCCTCATCGACATAGGCGCCGATGTTGACGTAGGAGGGCATCAGGATCACGTTTTTGGCAATGAAGGCGCCGCGTCGTGCAACCGCGGGCGGCACCACGCGGAAACCGCCGGCCTTGAACGCCGCTTCGTCATAACTGGCGAATTTCGGCACCACCTTGTCGAAATATTTGCTGGTGCCGTCCTGCATCACCGCGTTGTCCTGCAGGCGGAAGGACAGCAGCACCGCTTTTTTCGCCCATTCGTTGGTCTGCCACTGGCCGTCGCGCTTTTCGGCAACGCGCAGCGTGCCGGCGTCGAGCATGGCGATGGTTTCATTCACCGCACTGCGCACATCGGCCGGCGCATTTGCCGGGGACAATGCGTTGCGGTTTTCCCATGCCTGCTCAATGGTGGTCTGCAGTTTTTGCATTTCGGATTCCTCAGAGGATCACAGTGAAGCGGCGAATCGCCGCAGGCGTTGTGCGGCTTCGACGCATTCTTCCACCGTGGCGACCAACGCGATACGGATGCGGTTGGTGCCGGGATTGATGCCGCGGGCGTCGCGGGCGAGATAGCTTCCGGGTAATACGCTGACCGCTTCGGCGTCATGCAGTCGCCGGGTAAAATCGACGTCGTCAATCGGTGTTTTGAGCCAGAGATAGAAGGCCGCATCCGGCCATTCGACCGGCATCGCGGGTTTCAGAATGTCGATGACCGCTGCAAATTTCTGCAGATAGAGTTTGCGGTTGGCAACGACATGCGCCTCATCCTGCCAGGCCGCAATGCTGGCGGCCTGTACCGGTGGGCTCATTGCGCCGCCATGGTAGGTCCGGTACAGGTAAAACTTTTTCAGGATGGCGGCGTCACCGGCGACAAATCCTGAGCGCATTCCCGGTACGTTGGAGCGTTTGGACAGGCTGGAGAAGACGACAAGGTTGCGGAAATCGCTGCGGCCCAGTTGTACAGCGGCAGCCAGCGCACCCAGCGGCGGCTTCATTTCATCGAAATAGATTTCGGAATAACACTCGTCGGCGGCAATCACGTAGCCGTAGCGGTCTGCGTGTTCAAACAGCTGCCGCCAGTCGGTCAGCGTCAATACCTTGCCGGTTGGGTTGCCGGGGGAGCAGACAAAAAGCAGTTGAGTGCGCTGCCAGACGTCTTCGGGCAATTGTCCGAGATCGAAGGAATAGTTGTTTTCAGCCAGCGTGTGGATAAATTGCGGCTCAGCGCCCGCAAGCAGCGCTGCACCCTCATAGATTTGATAGAACGGGTTGGGACAGACGACCGTCGGCGCAGGGCGTGTGGGGTCGATTACGGCCTGCGCAAAGGAAAACAGGGCTTCTCGGCTGCCGTTGACCGGCAATACCTGGGTTGCGGCATCCGGAGCCGTGATGCCATAACGCCGGCTGATCCAGCTTGCAATGGCCTGGCGAAGCGCATCCGTACCCAGCGTCGCCGGATAAACCGACAGTCCGTCGAGATTGCTGATCAGGGTTTCGCGGATAAAGGCTGGCGTCGGGTGTTTCGGTTCACCGATGTGCAGGCTGACCGTCCTGCGGCCGGCCGGCGGTGTGCTCCCGTCCAGCAAGGCGCTGAGCCGCTGGAACGGATAACTGTGCAACCGGTCAAGACGTGGATTCAACGCAGTGTCGCCCAAGTGTTAAGCCGCCCGGACGGGGCGGCACAGCTTCAATTATAAGGCGGTCAGCGGGATCGACTTCCCGCACCCTGTGGGTTTAAAAATTACCGTGTAGGCATACCCGGGTCCTGCTCGGGCATTTCAGGGATGCTGGCCGGCTTGAATCCGCGTTTGAGGTGCTGTGCAGTCACCGTGGTGAAGATGCCGCCGCGCACGTAAAACCGGGCGGTCAGGCGCATATAACGGGGCCGGGTCGCGCGAACCAGATCGTCGAGGATGCGATTGGTAACGGCTTCGTGGAAGGCACCCTCGTTGCGGTATGACCAGACGTAGAGTTTCAGGCTTTTCAGTTCGACGCATAGCCGGTCCGGCACGTAATCAAGCACCAGCGTCGCGAAATCCGGCTGCCCGGTTTTCGGGCAGAGGCACGTAAACTCCGGAATTTCCATGTGAATCCGGAAGTCGCGTGAAGGCGCCGGGTTGGGAAAGGTCTCCAGATTGGGGGATGGCTTGGTCGGCATGGCGGCTTATATCAATTCAGTGAGTCAATCAAGAGCGCTTAACATAATGAAAATCGCGATGCGCTGTCACGCTTTTGGCTGGAGGCAAGGAGCAGGCCGCAGCGAATACCGCGAATATTCGCAAGGGCTGCGACGCCGCCTCCGGCCAAAATCGCGCCAGCCCGGCGATGTCTCGAAATATCCAGCCACTTCAGGGGGTTACAGCCAGAATCGGCCCTGACTTTGTCGCGCGGCTTGCTCATATTCGCGATATGAGCTGCGCCCCACTTCGCGTCAGCGCTGATTCTGGCTGTAACGCACGCGTATTTCATTATGTTAGGCGCTCTAAGTTAAAATGCGCGCTGAATTCTACCCGTTTAGTCCCGCTGCACAACCACTTTTCTTGGCAGAACAGCAACTTGCGCCTCAAGCAAATCAATCTCGCCGGTTTTAAATCTTTCGTCGATCCCACGCATATCCCCGTTCCGGGGAATCTGGTCGGTGTTGTCGGTCCTAACGGCTGCGGCAAATCCAACATCATTGATGCCGTTCGCTGGGTGCTCGGTGAAACCTCGGCGAAACACCTGCGCGGTGCGACGATGCAGGATGTGTTGTTCAACGGTTCCGGCGACCGCAAGCCGGTTAACCGCGCCAGCGTGGAACTGGTGTTCGACAACAGCCTGGGCAAAGCCGCAGGACAGTGGTCCAGTTACGCTGAAATTTCGGTCAAGCGCATGCTCGAGCGCGACGGCGATTCCAGTTATTACATCAACAATATCCATGTCCGTCGCCGCGATGTGGCCGACATATTTCTCGGCACCGGGCTCGGCGCACGCGCCTACGCGATCATCGAGCAGGGCATGATCTCGCGGGTCATTGAGGCCAAGCCGGAAGAACTGCGGGTATTTCTTGAAGAGGCTGCGGGTGTTTCCAAATACCGCGAACGTCGCCGCGAAACCGAGCTGCGGCTGCGCGATACGCGTGAAAACCTGGCGCGAGTTGACGACATCCGTCAGGAGCTGGATAAACAGATCGAACATCTGCAGAGTCAGGCCGAAGTCGCAACGCGTTACCACGCGCTGCAGGAACAGGTTGCCGGCACACAGCACTTGCTGTGGTTCGTGCGTCGCAACGAAGCTGCGGCGACCCGCACCCGTCATGCGCGCGATATCGAGCGCCTGGGCACCGAGCTTGAGGCCGAAACCGCGCGTTTGCGCGATGCCGAACGCCGGCTCGAAGAGTTGCGTACGCAGCATTACCGCAGCGGCGACGAGGTGCATGCCGCGCAGGGCGCGCTTTACGAGACCAATGCCGAAATCGCCCGTCTCGAACAGCAGATCGCCCACATCCGTGAAAACCGCAGCCGTGTCGAGCAGCAGATCGGCAACCTGAAGGGTCAGGCCGACAGCGCGCGGGGCACGCTTGAGCAATCCCAGGCCAGTCTGGCTGAATGGCGCGAGGAGCATGCTCGTTCTGAAGCAAGGGTTGCTTCCTCCGAAGCGCGTATTGCCGAGGAACGTGAAAAGCTGCCGCTGGCTGAAGAAGGCTGGCAGGCGTCCAGTGCGCGGCGCGATGAAATGCAACTGGCTGTTGGCCGCGCTGAACAGTCGCGGCAGGTCGAGCAGACCAAGCTCTCCCATACCACCAAAGTGCTGGAGCAACTGGCGTTGCGCAATGCGCGGCTGTTCGAAGAACAGAGCGCCCTTGAAAAGCCCGATACCGCCGCACTGGAAGTGCTGCAGGGCCAGATTGCCGATGCTACCGCTCGGCTCGAAGCGCAGCGCGAAGCGCTGGCGGAGCGGGAACGCAATCTACCCAGTCTGGAACAGACGCTGGAGCAGCGAACCGCCGAAGTCGATCAGGCCGCCCAGGCGCTCGCCGCCATGGAAGCGCGCGTCGAAGCACTGCGTCAGCTGCAGGATAACCTGGCGCATGGCGCCGACATGGAATCCTGGATGTCATCGCGCGGACTCGATGGCGCGCCGCGGCTGTGGCAGGGCATTACGATTGAAACCGGCTATGAGGATGCGCTTGAGGCGGTACTGCGTGAGCGCCTGAATGCAGTTGCAGTCTCGGGTCTTGACGCCTGCGGCAAATGGACGGGCAACGCGCCACCGGGCAAAGTTGCGGTCGCAGACATCAGCGTCACCAGCGCCGATGTCACCACCGCGCCAATGCCTTCCCGTGCCCGCCCGCTTTCGCAATTTGTCACCTGCCGGGATTCCCATCTGGCACCGGCTCTGGCTGACTGGCTGCATAGCGCGTTTGTCGTGGAAGATCTGGCCACGGGTTTGAGCCTGCGCAGTCAGCTTTCCCCCGGGGCCGTGCTGGTCTCCAAAGACGGCTATCTCTTTACCCGAAACAGCCTGACCTTCCATGCGCCTGATTCGGAACTGCATGGTGTGCTGTCGCGGCAGCGCGAAATTGAAACACTGGATCACGACATAACGGATCGCAAAACCGCGATCGCCACGTTGCGCGCTGCTGTGGAAGAGCAGGTTGCACGAATCGGTAGTGAAAAGACCGTTTTGGGTGAGCTGCGGCATGATGTGACGCGGCTGCAGCAGGATCACCATGCGCTTCAGGTTGAAAGCGTCAGACTGACCGAGCAGACCCAGCGACTGACCCAACGCGGTGAGCAGATTGCTGCCGAACTGGCGGAAATCGCCGGACAGGTATCCATCGAGACGCAGCAACAGGAAGATACTGCGGGCGCACTGGCGCGACTCAGTGAAGAAGCCGGCGGTTTCGCGGCGGAACTGGAGATGGCGCTGGAGTTGTTCCGTCAGGCGCAATCGGTGCTGGAAGTCCAGCGCGTCACCGTGCAGCAGGCTGATCGCGAACTGCAGGAAGCCGTATTTCAGGCTAAAACTTCGCTCGGCAAGATCGGTGAAGTGGAACGCGCAATGGCGGCTGCCACTGAAACCCTTGAACGTGTACAGCAAGCGATGGCCGCTGAACAGGAAGCCCTCGAACGTCTCGATGAGTCGCCCTGGCAAAGTCAATTGCAGATTGCATTGTCCCTGCGCAGCACCAAGGAGCAGGCGTTGGCCCAGGCACGCGATGTGCTGGAAGCCACCGAGGCGCAGTTAAAAGCGGTCGAGCAGGAGCGCATGGCTTCGGAGCAGAAGCTGGGTCCGTTGCGTGACCGCATCAACGAGGTCAAGCTGAAGGAGCAGGAAGCGCGTATCAATGAGGAGCAATACGCGCAGCAATTGCTTGAGGCAGGCGCCAATGAGGAAGTTCTGGCGCAGAACGTCGAAAAAGGCCAGCGTTCCGGCTCTCTGCAATCCGAAATCAACAGGCTCAATGACGAGATCAAGAGCCTGGGAGCGGTCAATCTGGCGGCACTCGAGGAACTGGAAGCCGGCCGCGAGCGCAAAACCTATCTTGATGCGCAGTCGGCCGACCTGACGTCTGCGATGAACACGCTGGAAGACGCCATTCGCCGCATCGACCGTGAAACCCGCGAAAGGCTGCAGTCGACCTTTGATGACGTCAACGCGCATTTTTCGCGCATGTTCCCGGTGCTCTTCGGCGGCGGCAATGCCAAACTGGTACTCACCGGCGAGGAAATTCTTGACGCCGGCATCCAGGTCATCGCCCAGCCGCCGGGCAAGAAAAACAGCTCGATCCATCTGCTTTCGGGCGGTGAAAAGGCTTTGACTGCGATGTCGCTGGTATTCGCGATATTCCAGCTCAATCCCGCGCCGTTCTGTATGCTGGATGAGGTCGACGCGCCGCTCGATGACCATAACACCAGCCGGCTTTGCGAGCTGGTGAAACGGATGTCAGAGCAGTCGCAGTTTGTTTTCATCACCCATAACAAGATCACCATGGAAATCGCCAATCAGCTGCTCGGTATCACGATGCAGGAACCCGGTGTTTCCCGCGTGGTGGCGGTGGATATCGAAGCTGCCATGAAACTCACGGAAGAGGCGGCCTGACGGCCGGACTGAAATGAGCGACCTGCAGATCGCGCTGGCGGTACTCGGAGTCGTCGTCATCGGCGGGGTCTACGCCTACAACCTCTGGCAGGAACGCAAGCTTCGCCAGCGCCTGGAGCGCGCGTTCGAGGGTCAACGCGATGATGTGCTGCTCAAACCGGCATCTGTGGTGCAAGCTGCTGCGGTTCCCCGCATCGAGCCTAGAATCGGCGAAGGTGTTGCTCCTGCAGGTGCGGTGACCACAAAACAGGCGGCGCCTGCGCTGGCGGTCACGGCGGATGGCGCCGATTCCCTGATTGAATTTGCAGCGAATATTGAATCGGTCGGGACCATTTCCGAGTCTGTATTGCATGAACTGCAAGGTTTGATTGCCACTTTCGGCAAGCCGGCGCGGGTTCTGGGCTGGGACGATGGCGCAGGTGCCTGGCGGTCTCTGGGCCGTGAAGGCCATGGTGGATTTAACCGCTTGCAGGCGGCGATTCAACTGGCCAACCGCAGTGGTCCGCTACACGCACCGCAGCTCAACGGGTTTTGCGATGCCGTACATGGCTGGGTGGAGCGGCATGGCATGACAGCAACCATTCCCGACGTAGCGGCCGGCCTCAAGGCGGCGCAGGAACTTGATGCGCTTTGCGGCGATATGGATGTCGCCATCGGATTAAACGTGGTGGCGCAACCAGGTGACGCATTTAGCGGCGACCAGGTTGCCGGCGCTGCAACCGAGTCTGGCTTCAGCCTGGAATCGGACGGAGTTTTTCACTGGCGGGATGCCGACCGAAAAACCCTGTTCACAATGGAAAACCATGAATCCGAACCCTTTGTCGCCGATCGTCTGGAGGCGATGCAGACTTCAGGACTGACGTTGCTGCTGGACGTGCCCAAGGTGGCCGATGCCGGTGTGGCACTTGATGAAATGGCGCGCGTCGGCGAATTGCTGGCGGGTAACCTGGGTGGTTTCCTGGTGGATGACAATCGCGTGGCCCTGCAGGCGGCAGGCGTTGCGCGCATCAAGACGCAGCTGCGGGAGATTCACGACACCATGGCTGCACGCGGTATTCCAGCGGCCGGTTCGCGGGCGCAGCGACTGTTTGCATGACTGCGGACGCGCTGCGGGCGCGCGCTGCGCGCCTGCGCGAGGAAATCGAGCAGCACAATCACCGGTATTACGTTCTCGATGATCCTCTGATCACAGACGCGGAATTCGACCGTCTGTTCCGTGAACTGCAGGATCTGGAGGCCGCACATCCTGATTTCGTGACCGCCGATTCCCCGACGCAACGGGTCGGTGGTATTCCCGCGGCTGAATTTTCTCAAGCCGCACATCGCCAGCCAATGCTGTCGTTGAATAATGCGTTCGACGAAGTGGAAGTGGAGGCCTTCGACCGGCGCATACGCGAAGCCCTCGGGATTGATGTCGTCGAGTATGCGGTCGAGCCCAAATTCGACGGCCTTGCCATCAGCCTGGTCTATGAGGGCGGTGTGCTGGTCCGTGGTGCGACACGCGGTGATGGTTATACCGGGGAGGAGGTCACCGCAAACCTGCGTACCGTGCGTTCCATACCGTTGCATCTTCCTGCCGGAGCGCCTGACGTTGTTGAAGTTCGCGGCGAGGTGCTGATGCTCCGTGCCGACTTTGAACAGCTGAACCGCAAGCAGCAGGAGCAGGACGGCAAATTATTTGCCAATCCGCGCAACGCTGCGGCCGGATCCTTGCGCCAACTGGATTCGCGGATAACTGCCGGTCGCAAATTGACGTTTTATGCCTATGGACTGGGCTTTGCCGAAGGCTTGCAGCAGTTTAAAAAGCATAATCAAGTTATTGATTTTTTTAAGAAAAACAAGTTTCTTGTGGCGCCGGAATGCGCGGTCGTGCAGGGCTTGCCCGGGTTGCTGGAGTATTACCAGCGGATTGGTTCCGCGCGTGATGGCCTGCCCTATGACATCGACGGTGTGGTCTACAAGGTCAATAGTCTGGCCGCGCAGCAACAGCTGGGTTTTGTTTCCAGGGCGCCACGTTTCGCAGTGGCTCATAAATTCCCCGCTGAGGAAGCGAGCAGCGTTGTGCTGGGCATTGATATCCAGGTTGGTCGCACCGGTGCACTCACGCCCGTTGCCAGGTTGCAGCCCGTATTTGTCGGCGGCGTCAATGTCACCAATGCCACGCTGCACAATGAAGATGAAGTGCGGCGCAAGGATGTGCATGTGGGTGATACGGTCGTCGTGCGTCGCGCCGGCGATGTCATCCCTGAAGTGGTGAGAGTGTCGGTGCCCGGTCCCCGGCGTGCTGAGGATTGTTTTGAAATGCCGGTCCTGTGTCCGGTATGCGACTCGCAGGTGGTGCGCAGTGAAGACGAAGCGATCGCGCGGTGCAGCGGCGGACTGTATTGCAGCGCGCAGCGCAAACAGGCATTGCTGCATTTTGCGTCTCGCCGCGCGATGGACATTGAAGGTTTGGGAGAGCGACTGGTTGATCAACTGGTTGATCTGGACCTGGTGCGCACACCGGCGGATCTCTACACGCTGAACGAGCAGCGTCTGGCCGGTCTGGAGCGCATGGCTGAAAAATCGGCTGCCAACATTACTGCTGCGATCAGTAAAAGCCGGAACACAACCCTGGCGCGCCTGATTTATTCGCTGGGAATCCGCAACGTCGGTGAGAGCACCGCTCGTGATCTTGCGGCACATTTCGGCACTCTGGAGGCGCTGTCGCAGGCCGGTCTGGAGTCCCTGCAGCAAGTCTCGGATGTCGGCCCCGTGATAGCTGAAAGCGTGGCGCAGTTTTTTGCCGAGCCGCATAATCGCGAAGTGATCGATGGACTGCAGAGCGCAGGCGTTCATTACGAGCCGATTGCCCCACGACCTGTAGCCACCGGTGCAGCTGTCGGACGGATTTTTGTATTGACCGGAACCTTGCCCCTTCTGACGCGAGATGACGCCAAGGCGCGTATCGAAGCTGCAGGCGGTCGGGTGACGGGGAGCGTGTCGAAAAAAACCGATTTTGTCGTGGCGGGTGCAGAGGCCGGTAGCAAGCTTGAAAAAGCATTGGCGCTTGGATTAACGATTCTGGACGAGCAAGGTTTGCTGGATTTGCTCGAGAAAAAAGAATGAAAAGGAAACTACATCCGTGCTGAATAAAAATTCCATCCGCAAAGCGGTGTTTCCGGTGGCAGGACTCGGTACCCGGTTTCTTCCGGCCACCAAAGCCAGCCCCAAGGAAATGTTGCCGATTGTCGATAAGCCGCTCATCCAGTACGCCGTGGAAGAGGCCGTGGCGGCAGGCGTGAAGGAATTGATTTTTGTGACCGGGCGTGGCAAGCGCGCCATAGAAGATCATTTTGACCAGGCGGTAGAACTGGAAATGGCACTGTCACGCGGCGGCAAATCCAAGTTGCTTGCCGAACTACGCAGCATCCTGCCCCGCGGTGTCAGTTGCATCTTTGTCCGGCAGGCGGAGCCGCTGGGGCTGGGGCATGCGGTGTTGTGCGCGCAGCCGGCGGTCGGCAATGAGCCGTTTGCGGTGCTACTGGCGGATGACTTGATTCATGCCGAAGTTCCGGTTCTGGCGCAGATGGAACGGTTGCATCGGGAAAGTAAGAATTCTGTGATCGCGGTCCAGCAGGTGCCCAAGGCTGAAATTTCACGCTACGGCGTGGTCGCGGTTCCCGCCCGCTCAAAGTCTCCCCATGTAATCAGCGGCATTGTTGAAAAGCCGCCAGTTGCAAAAGCGCCGTCACGACTGGGGGTTGTGGGACGATACATTCTCACGCCAGCTATCTTCAGGGAACTCCGGAAATCCGGTGCCGGCAGCGGCGGAGAAATTCAGCTCACCGACGCCATCGCGAGACTGCAGCAACATGAGCCGGTGCTGGCTTATGAATTTGAGGGACGGCGGTATGATTGCGGCAGCAAACTGGGCTATCTGGAAGCGAATGTGGAACTGGGCCTGCGGCACCCGGAAATTGGCACGGCATTCAGGCGCTATCTGAACGCGCTGGCCCGCTGAACGATATGATGCGCTGATCTCAAACCTGCTTATTTCAGAATACCGGGCAGTGCAATGGCAAAAAAATTGATGATCATCATGGTCAATACCGATCCGAACAACGGGGCGGAATTGGGCGCGCCGTTTTTCCAGGCTACGGTGGCCGCAGCCATGGACTACGAGGTCGAAGTCATCCTGACGGCGCGCGCGGGGGAACTGGCTAAAAAAGGGGTTGCAGAAAAATTGTACGTCAAGGAAGGATCGCTCAAAAACGTTTACGACTTCATGAAAGACGCGCATGAGGCGGGTGTTCAGTTCAAGGTCTGTACGCCGACGCTGGAACTCTGGGGCGATGATCTGATCCCGGAAATAACAGAAATTGTCGGCGGGGCCTATATCATCGAGCAGGCCATGGATGACGACGTGGTGACGTTTACCTATTGATGCCTGTTTTGCCTCCACGTGCTGAATTGCTGCTGGCGCCTGAAGGCGTTGCTGCAGCAGTAACCCGGGTGGCGGATGCGGTGAACGCGGCACTCGCATCCCAATCCATACCTACGCTGGCCCTCGTGGTGATGCGTGGCGGCCTGATTTTTGCAGGGCATCTGCTGCCGCAACTGCGTTTTCCCGTGGATGTCGACTACGTAGACGCGACACGCTACGGTGCAGCCACCCATGGCGGGTCTTTGACGTGGCGAGCAGGGATACCGGATCAGATTGGCGGACGCACGGTGCTGTTGATCGACGATATCCTGGATGAGGGTCTGACGCTGGCAGCGGTACGTGAAAAACTGCTGGAAGCCGGCGCAGCAAAAGTGCTGATCGCCGTATTTGCGGATAAAGATCTGCAGCGAGTGAAGCCGGTGACAGCGGATTTTGTCGGCGTTACGCTGCCCAATCGCTATGTGTTCGGCTTCGGTATGGATGTTCGCGGTCAATGGCGCAACTTGCCCGCGGTATATGCTCTCGCACAAGATCAACAGGACTGATAACGGCATGCTTGGCATCATCGGTGGGAGCGGATTTGATCGATTCGACGAACTCAAGATCAATCGGAGGCTGGAATGCGCAACGCCGTATGGAGCACCTTCAGCGCCACTGGTTTTTGGCAAGCTGCGTGGACGCGAGATGGTGTTCCTGCCACGACATGCGACTGATCATTCAATCGCCCCTCATCGCATCAATTACCGAGCTAATCTGTGGGCCCTGCATGCGCAGGGGGTGCGCCATATCATCGCGATTTCTACGGTGGGTGGAATCAGCGCAGCGATGGTTGCCGGGGGCTTGGTTGTTCCGGACCAGATCATTGACTATACGCACGGCCGGGAAGGCACTTTTTTCGACGGCGTTGACCTGCCATTGCAGCACATCGACTTCACACGGCCTTTTTGCACCGGACTGCGGCAACAATTGCTGAAAGCCGGGAGCGTCGCCGGGTTTGAATTGCTGGATGGCGCCACTTACGGCGCAACACAGGGGCCGCGGCTGGAGACGGCGGCTGAAATCAACCGATTGGAACGCGACGGCTCGCACATCGTGGGCATGACGGGTATGCCGGAGGCCGTCCTCGCGCGGGAACTCGGGATTTGTTATGCCATGCTGGCGGTCGTGGTCAATCCTGCTGCCGGTCGCGCTGGCTTAGCAAAAGAAATTTCACTGACAGAAATTCAGACGGTGGCTGAAACTGCCATGCAAAAAGTGCGTCAGGTGATCGGAGCGCTGGAGGTCAACCATGGCCATTAAGCCGGTGCTGCGTATGGGGGATCCGCGTTTGTTGATCGTTTCAAGACCCATCGAACGCTTTGACACGCCGGAATTGCGTGGGCTGCTGGGTGATATGGAAGACACCATGGCCGCGCTTAATGGCGCAGGACTTGCCGCCCCGCAAATCGGGGTTCCTCTGCGGGTGGTTATTTTTGGTATCGAAGACAACGCCCGCTATCCGGATGCGGAGCCCGTTCCTTATACGGTACTGATCAATCCGGTATTGACGCCCATCGACAACGATTTCGAGGACGGCTGGGAAGGTTGCCTGTCGGTGCCGGGCATGCGCGGATTGGTGCCTCGTTACAAAAGACTCCGGTATCAGGGTTTTGATGTCTCAGGAAATGCCATTGACCGCACGGTCGAGGATTTTCATGCCCGGGTTGTCCAGCACGAATGCGATCACCTGGATGGCATACTGTATCCGATGCGAGTCGAAGACTTGCGCAACTTCGGCTTCACCGCAGAGTTGTTTCCCGGCGAAGACCTGACCGACGATTAAATCCGCGTTGCCATTTCAAATCCGCAACTGATCGAGTAGTTCACTCTCAAAACGAACGGTGTTCTTGGGATTGTTAAGCACACTGCCGCTGACGACAAAGGTATCTTCGGCACGGAAGCCCAGCGTGTTGATCTTGGCTGAATGCAAATTAATGTCGAACGCAGTAAGAGTTCGCGAAATCCGTGACAGCAGGCCCGGGCGATCGCCAGCAACGATAGACAGCATCCGGTAGTCACCACGCTCGTCGGTCTGGATGTTGACTTCGGGAGTGATCGGAAAATGCCGCAATTGCCGATTGATCCGGGGTTTGGTGAGCGGTGGCAGGGGGGATTTGTGAGAAAGGCGGTCGGTCAGCTCGTATTCAATGTAGCTGATCAGATCGCGATACTCGGAAGGCTGCCGGCCCGAAGTGTCCTGGATCTGGAAGGTATCAAGGGCATAGCCGTGCTGTGTGGTGTGTATCTTGGCTTCAAAAATATCGAAGCTGATGCTTTCGAAAAAGCCGCAGATTCTTGAAAAAAGTTCTTTCTGGTCGGCTACATAAACCATGACCTGCAGGCCTTCGCCAACCGGGGATAAACGCGCTCGAACGACCGGTTCAGTGGTCTTAAAACGGTGGTACAAATGACGGGTGTGCCAGGCGATTTCCTGGGGATCATGGCGCAGAAAATATCCAGTATCGAGTTGCTGCCAGAATTCCTTGTAAGTATTTTCGGGAATTGCATAGAGCAGCAGCTTGGCAATGGCTTCTTCCTGACGTGCACGCTGCCCATCCTGGCGTTCGCTGGGCTCGCCGGACAACAGACGCTGAGTGCCATGAAAGAGATTCTCCAGCAGTCTGGCTTTCCAGGCGTTCCATACCTTGGGACTGGTGCCGCGGATATCCGCGACCGTCAGTAAATACAGTGCAATAAGATGCCGTTCGTCGCCGACTCTTTTTGCGAACGCCTGAATGATTCCCGGGTCGCTCAAATCCTGTTTTTGTGCGGTAGCTGACATCACCAGATGCTGTTCAACCAGCCAGGTGACCAGATCGCAGTCTGCGGCATTGAGGCCATGGGCTTTGCAGAAACGTAGTGTATCGGGCTTGCCCAATAGGGAATGGTCTCCGCCACGGCCTTTGGCTATGTCATGGAATAACCCGGCGAGATAGAGAAGTTCAGGTTTAACGAATTCGCTCATCAGCCGGCTGCACAGCGGAAACTCATGGGCCAGTTCCGGAACGGCAAAACGGCGCAAGTTCCGAACGACCTTGAGGATGTGCTCGTCGACGGTATAGACATGGTAGAGGTCGTGTTGCATCTGGCCGACGATGCGACCAAATGCCGGAATGTATCGCCCCAGGATGTCGTACTGGTGCATGCGCCGAAGTTCGCGAACAACACTGATTGGACTGCGCAGGATGGCCATGAACAGTTCGCGCATCCGTGGATCACGCCGGGCAGCAGGATTGATGCGCCGTCTCGCCCGCCACAATGCCCTGAGAGTGACCGCGCCGATGGCCTTTATTTCACGATGCTTCTGCATCAATACGAACGCTTCGAGAATCGCGCAGGGGTCGCGCTCAAAAATGGTTTCGTCGGGAGCCGACAGGAATTCGCCGAGAATGACAAACCGCTCATTCAGCGGTTTTAACTGGCGATTTCCCAATGGTGTAATACGCCGCTGAAGATTCTGCAGCAGAATCGTGTTCAATTGCGAAACGGATTTGGCGGTTTGGTAATAGCGCTGCATCAGCCGTTCACTGGCGCGTTTACCAATACGTTCGGCAAAGCCGAGTTGTTGGGCGAGCGCAGTCTGGTAATCAAACAGCAGGCGATCCTCGCGACGGCCGGCGAGATAATGCAGATGTATGCGCAGCACTTCCAGCAGGCGCTCATGGCGGCTGATCGCGGCAGCCTCATCACGGGTGATAAACCCGCGACGCGCAAGTTCCAGCCAGGTGCGACCGAGACCGGCTGCACGGGAAATCCACAGGATGGTATTCAGATCGCGCAAGCCGCCCGCGCTTTCCTTGAGGTTGGGCTCGAGGTTGGTTTCCTGATGCCTCGAATGACGATCCTGTTGCTCGATCGTCTTGGCGCGCAGGAACGCTGCCGGGTCTATCGACTGCTGCAGCCTGCGGGTAAAGCGGCGGTATAAGTCGCGATTGCCGGTGATTAGGCGCGATTCAAGCAATGTGGTCTGCACCGTGATATCCGTTGCAGCCATCTCGAAACACTGGTCAAGCGTGCGCACGCTATGACCGGTTTCCAGCCCGATGTCCCATAAGTGTCCGACCAGAGTCTCGAGTTTTGATTTCAAAGCTTCGTCAGGCGCACCCGGCAGCAGAATCAGAATATCGACATCGGAATAGGGAAACAGCTGCCCCCGGCCGTAACCGCCAACGGCGATCAGTGATGCACCCTGCGGCATTTGCTGGACTTTCCAGGCGAGCCGCAGATGGCGGTCAGTCAGCAAGGCAAGCCTGTGCAGGAGATCGCGACCCAATTCGCCGGATTCGAAGCTGGTGCGGATGGCGAGGCGTTCCGACGACAGCGCTGCGCGCTGGGCGCCGACTCCGACGGTGGCGGCGTTCCGGTGCAGTGGTTCGGACGCGGCGTGCATTTGATTCAGGTCTTAAGCAGGCAGGGGTGGACTGCCGGCGGAAACTGTCAGGACTTCATATCCGTCAGCGGTTACCAGCACGGTGTGTTCCCATTGCGCGGACAAACTGTGGTCTTTGGTGACGATGGTCCAGCCATCAGCCATCTGACGAATCTCAGGCCGGCCGGCATTGATCATGGGCTCGACCGTGAAAATCATGCCTTCTTCGAGCTTCATGCCGATGTCCGGGCTGCCGTAATGCAGGATCTGGGGATCTTCGTGAAACTTGCGGCCGATGCCGTGACCGCAAAACTCGCGAACAATGCTGCAGCCGTTGCGTTCGGCATGGGACTGGATCGCATGGCCGATGTCGCCCAGGGTTTTGCCGGGTTTGATAACGCGGATTCCGCGCCACATGCAGTCGTATGTCAGCTCCACCAGCCGACGGGCCTGGATGGATGGCGGACCAATGAAAAACATGCGGCTGGTATCACCGTGGTAGCCATCCTTGATGACGGTGATATCAAGATTCACGATATCGCCGCTTTTCAGGCGCTTTTCTCCAGGCACGCCATGGCAGACAACATGATTGACTGATGTGCAGATCGATTTGGGATAGGGCGTATAGCCCGGCGGTGTGTAGTTCAGCGGCGCCGGTATGGTGCCCTGTTGATTGACCATGAAGTCATGGCATAACCGGTCCAGTTCGCCGGTCGTGATGCCGGGCTGGACATGGGGGGTAATGAAATCCAGGACTTCCGACGCGAGGCGGCCGGCTACGCGCATGAATTCGATGTCTTTTGGGGTCTTGAGTTCTACGGCCATAACGGCGCTTTCGATGCGCGCCAAGCCGGGCTGCGCGGGTTGCGGTAAATATGCAGGGGGCGATTCTAACAGGTTGTAACCATTCAAAAATTTCGCCAATCCCAGACAAAAACCGGGATTCCGGAGCGGGGAGTGTGATGTGGTTTCGTGGCTTGAGAAAAAGGCGCTTTGCGTGCTAAAATAACAAGTTAGCTCGACCGCCCATGCAATTTTGCGGGGGCGTTTACTTCACACACCTGCCGACGTTAAGGGTGCCCGGATTCCGGGTTGTCTTGGGCAGGTGGCGGAATAACCCTAACAGGAGATTAAGAATCATGTCAGTCACCATGCGTGAAATGCTTGAGGCCGGAGTTCACTTCGGCCACCAGACCCGTTACTGGAACCCGAAGATGGCCCCGTATATTTTCGGTCATCGCAACAAGATCCACATCGTCAATCTTGAAAAGACGATGGCTATGTACCTGGATGCGCTTAAATTCGTGCGCCAGATTACCTCCAACAAAGGCAGCATCCTGTTTGTCGGCACCAAGCGCCAGGCCCGCGACATCGTGCGCGAAGAAGCTTTGCGCTGCGCTTCGCCTTACGTCGATTACCGCTGGCTCGGCGGCATGCTGACCAATTACAAAACGGTCAAAGGTTCGATCCAGCGTCTCAAAGACATGCTGGTGATGCGCGAAGACGGTTCATTCGAGAAGTTGTCGAAAAAAGAAGGTCTTCAATACGAGCGCGAAATTGCCAAGCTGGAGCGCAGCCTGGGAGGCATCAAGGATATGAGCAGTCTTCCCGATGCGATTTTCGTGATCGACGTCGGTTACCAGAAGGGCGCGATCACCGAAGCCAAGAAACTGGGTATCCCGGTCATCGGCGTGGTCGATACCAACCATTCGCCCGACGGCGTTGATTACATCATTCCCGGCAATGACGATTCGAGCCGTGCGATCAAGCTGTATGCACGCGGAATGGCGGATGCTGTATTGGAAGGCCGCAATAACAGCATCAAAGAAATCGTAAGCGGTGGGTCGGACGAGTTTGTCGAGGTTGAGGACGGCGAAACCGCTGCTGCCTGATCTGGCTCCACAGCATATTCAAGGGGCTGGCTCAGCCCCTTTTTTTTAAATTGCGTAAGAGGAATTGCAGCAATGGTGGAAATTACAGCGGGCATGGTACGGGAACTTCGCGAAAAGACCGATGCCCCGATGATGGAATGCAAAAAAGCACTGACCGAAGCGGGCGGTGATCTGGGCAAGGCCGAAGAAATTCTGCGGGTCAAGCTGGGCAACAAGGCGAGCAAGGCTTCCTCGCGTGTTACTGCGGAAGGTGTGGTCGCCATACACATTGCGGCTGACGGCAAGAAGGGCGCCATTATTGAACTTAATTGCGAAACCGATTTTGTAGCGAAAAACGACGATTTTCTGGCCTTCGCGTCAGCTCTGGCCAAACTCGCGGCGGAACAGAAGCCTGCAGACGTCGCGGCAATTTCCGCGTTGACGGTTGACGGTATTGTGGTCGAGGAGCGTCGCAAGGCGCTGGTCGGCAAGATCGGCGAGAACGTATCGATCCGTCGTTTTGTATGCACCGATGCCAAAGGCAAATACGCCTCTTATATTCACGGCGGCGCCAAAATCGGCGTCTTGATTGATCTGGTCGGTGGTGACGAAACGCTCGGCAAGGACATCGCAATGCATATTGCAGCGAGCAAGCCCAAAGCGCTGGATGTTTCGGGTGTGGCACCAGAAGCCATCGAGGCTGAGCGCCGTGTTGCAACTGAAAAGGCGGCAGAAGACGCCGCCAAGTCCGGCAAAACGATTCCGCCTGAAATCATGGCTAAGCGTGTCGAAGGATCGGTGCAGAAATTTCTGAAAGAAGTAACGCTACTCGGCCAGTTATTTGTCAAAAATGACAAGCAGACGATTGAGCAATTGCTCAAATCAGCCAGTGCCAGCGTCGCCCATTTTGACCTGTTTGTAGTCGGCGAAGGCATCGAGAAAAAGAAAGATGATTTTGCGGCCGAGGTGATGGCGCAGGTCGGTCAAGCCAAGCAGAAGGTTTAATCGTTTAAAAACAAAGGGTTATTTATGGCTCAAGCCCCTGCCTACAAGCGCATTCTGCTCAAACTGAGTGGAGAAGCGTTGATGGGAGATGACAGCTACGGCATTAACCGGGACACCATTAACCGCATCGTTGCTGAAGTGGCGGAGGTCGCAAGACTCGGAGTTGAAATCGCTGTAGTCATCGGGGGCGGTAATATTTTTCGTGGCGTGGCGCCAGGCGCCGCTCATATGGATCGCGCCACGGCTGACTATATGGGGATGCTGGCTACCGTCATGAATGCGCTGGCGATTCAGGATGCCATGCGTCAGATCGGCTTGCTAAGCCGCGTGCAATCCGCGCTCAACATCGAGCAGGTGGTTGAACCGTATATCCGAGGCAAGGCAATGCGTTATCTGGAGGAAGGGAAGATTGTCATTTTTGCCGCTGGCACGGGCAATCCCTTTTTTACGACCGATACCGCAGCCGCCCTGCGCGGAATGGAAATGAATGTTGATTTGGTGCTCAAGGCGACCAAGGTCGATGGCGTTTATACCGACGACCCCAAAACGCATCCCGATGCCATGCGCTACCGGAAGCTGACTTTCGATGAAGCGATCATCAAGAATCTCAAGGTCATGGATGCCACTGCGCTGACGCTGTGCCGTGACCAGAAGCTGCCGATCAATGTTTTCAGCATCTTCAAGCCGCAGGCGCTGAAGCGGGTGGTGATGGGTGAAGACGAAGGCACGATGGTTCATGTTTGACTGGAGGCGAAAATGATTGCTGACATCAAGAAAAACGCTGAGCAGAAAATGAAGAAGACCATTGAGGCGCTTAAGACCGACCTTGGCAAGGTCCGCACCGGTCGTGCGCACACCGGTCTTCTTGACCACGTGATGGTTGATTATTACGGCAACCCGACACCGCTGCCCCAGGTGGCTAATGTGACCTTGGTCGACGGCCGAACGATTGGCGTCAGTCCATGGGAGAAAAAGATGGCGCAGGCCATCGAGAAGGCCATCCGCGACGCTGACCTTGGCCTCAATCCGATGACTCAGGGCGATCTGGTGCGAGTGCCCATGCCCGCATTGACCGAGGAGCGTCGCAAAGACCTGATCAAGGTTGTGCGTCACGAGGGGGAAAATGCCCGCGTCGCCATCCGCAACATCCGTCGTGATGCGAACACCCATCTGAAGGATCTGCTGAAGAAAAAAGAAGTAGCCGAAGATGATGAGCGCCGCGCCCAGGATGAAGTTCAAAAACTGACTGATCGTTCAATCACCGAAATCGACAAATTGCTTGAAGTCAAGGAAGCCGACCTTCTGGCGATCTGATACGTGACCAGTTCCACTCAGGAAATCCCCGCTGTTGACGATGTACCGCGCCATGTCGCGATCATCATGGATGGCAATGGCCGTTGGGCCAAGCGGCGCTTCCTCCCACGTGTTGCGGGGCATCACAAGGGGGTCGAAGCCGTACGCAACACGGTGCGTACATGCGCCGAGCGCGGCGTATCGGCACTGACCCTTTTCGCCTTCAGCAGTGAAAACTGGCGTCGCCCACAGGAAGAAATTTCCCTGTTGATGCAATTGTTTGTCAGCGCATTGCAGCAGGAGGTTGATCGCCTGCACCAGAATGGCATCCGGTTTCGCGTGATCGGTGATCTGACGCGATTCGATCGTCAATTGGTGGATTTGATCAATTCTGCACAAAAACTGACTGCCGCCAACACCGGTTTGACGCTTACGGTTGCCGCGAACTATGGCGGCCGCTGGGACATCCTGCAGGCTGTCGAAAAACTCCGCAGGCAGGAAGGGGCGGGCAATGCGCCTTGGACCGAGGTGCAGCTGTTGCCGCACCTTTCACTGGGGGATCTTCCCGAGCCTGATCTGTTCATTCGCACCGGCGGCGAACAGAGGATCAGCAACTTCCTGCTTTGGCAACTGGCTTATTCCGAGTTGTATTTCACCGATACGTTGTGGCCGGATTTTGACGCGCAGGCGCTTGATCTGGCTATAGCTTCCTATCGCAAGCGCGAGCGACGTTTTGGCCGCACCAGTGATCAGGTTTCCGGCGCCGCTGCATCACCCGACCGCGCGGCAAACGCCTGAGCGCTCTGCTACGGCGGCTTACGCCATGCTCTTAACCAGAATTCTCACCGTAGTAACCCTGCTACCCTTTTTTGTGGGTGGTCTTTTCTATTTATCCGGTGAATGGTGGGCTATCGCGCTCATGCCGCTGGTGCTGGCAGGCGCCTGGGAATGGGCCAACTTGGCGGGTTTCAGTTCTCGAAATCGCTGGATTTATTGCCTGTTGTTGCTGATTTCAGCATTGACCATCCTGCTCACAGGAAGCGATCCACTATCGCCCGTTATTGACCGGGCAATATTCGCGGTTTCGGCGATTTTCTGGTTGGGGACTGCACCGCTTTGGATAAAGTTTGGCTGGAAATCCCGTCCTCCCATTTTGATGATCGTCACGGGTTGGGTGCTGCTGGTGCCGACATGGCTGGCCATGGTCCGCCTTCAGGAGCGGCCATGGCTGCTCCTGGCTTTGATGGGTATTGTCTGGGTTGCTGACTGCGCCGCTTATTTCGCCGGTCATCAGTGGGGTCGCCGCAAACTGGCTCCAACAATCAGCCCCGGTAAAACCTGGGAAGGGGCGGCAGGGGCGGCCGTCGCAGTGGCGGTGTATTATGGTTTGGTCTGGCATTTCGGATTCAGTCTTCACATGCCGGACCTTGCAATCCCGGCGGCAGTGCTGGTTGCCGTGTTATTCCCGCTGAGCATTATTGGAGACTTGTTCGAGTCGTGGATCAAACGCCAGGCGGGGGTCAAGGACAGTGGCCGATTGCTGCCCGGGCATGGGGGAGTGCTCGATCGCATCGATGCATTGACCTCAACATTGCCATTGGCAGCCCTGGTGGTAGCCAGTTTGCTCCAACGGGGCTGATGACATGCAATTTCTGACGATACTCGGCTCTACCGGCAGCATCGGCGTCAGCACCCTTGACGTCGTTGACCGTAATCCGGAGCGGTTTTCCATCGTTGCGTTGACTGCACGATCCAGAATCGATCTGCTTCTCGAACAATGCTGCAAATTCCGGCCGCGCTATGCAGTGGTGATTGAGACCGCTCATGCCGAACGGCTTCAGCGGCAACTGCGTGCTTCCGGTTCCGAAACTGAAGTGTTGTGCGGAATCGCGGCTCTTGAAAAGGTCGCCGCATTGCCCGAAGTAACGACAGTCATGGCGGCGATCGTTGGCATCGCTGGTCTGCGCGCAACCCTGGCAGCGGCCCATGCAGGCAAACGAATCCTTCTTGCCAACAAGGAATCCCTGGTCACTGCCGGAGCATTGTTCATGTCAGCGGTTAAAACCAGCGGTTCGGTACTTTTGCCCATCGACAGCGAACATAACGCCGTATTCCAGGCTATGCCCGGAAAACAAAGCGGTTCACTGAAGAATAATGGCGTCAGACGGATATTGCTCACGGCTTCAGGCGGTCCGTTCCGGACCCTGTCGCTGGCGCAAATGTCACTGGTTACTCCGGAACAGGCGGTTGCTCATCCGAACTGGATGATGGGCCGAAAAATTTCTGTGGATTCGGCTACCATGATGAATAAAGGTCTTGAGGTCATTGAGGCACATTGGTTGTTCGATGCGGATCCCTCTGTTATCGAGGTGATAATACATCCGCAAAGCGTTATTCATTCCATGGTCGAGTATTGTGATGGCTCGGTCCTCGCGCAACTCGGTAATCCGGATATGCGCACCCCAATCGCGCATGCCCTTGGGCACCCGTCACGAATATCTTCGGGCGCCGATTTCCTGGATTTGGCCGCAATCGGCACCCTCCAGTTTGAGCGTCCCGATACCGCGCGCTTTCCTTGCCTTCGCCTGGCCTATGACGCGCTGAAAACCGGTGCTGCGGCGGTGATTGCGCTCAATGCGGCAAATGAGGTTGCTGTCGCCGAGTTTCTGGATCACAGAATCGGCTTTCTCGATATTCCTAGATTGATCGAGACGGTAGTAAGCGCAGTTCCCGAACGGACAATAGCCACTATTGAGGATGTTGAAGCAGTGGATCAATTGTCACGGGAATTAACCCTTTCCGCCTGCGCTCCGCGGACATCAACAATAACTGCCGGAGCAGGGGCATGAGTATCCTTTTGACGCTTGCAGCATTTCTCGTTGCCCTCAGTGTCCTGATTGTCGTGCACGAATTCGGTCATTACTGGGTTGCCCGTCGTTGTGGCGTCAAAGTGTTGTGCTTTTCTGTTGGATTCGGAAGGGCAATCTGGTCTCGCAGATTTGGCGCAGATCGCTCCGAATTGAGGATAGCCATGGTGCCTTTGGGCGGCTATGTGAAAATGCTCGACGAGCGTGAAGGCGATGTGGCACCTTCAGAGTTGCATCGTGCTTTTAACCGCAAAAGCGTATGGCAGCGATTTGCCATTGTCGCCGCCGGACCAATCGCCAATTTTCTTGCGGCAATCATTTTGTATTGGGTGCTTTTTGTGCATGGCATTCCCGGGCTTGTGCCCACGCTTGGCGAACCAGTTGCCGATAGTCCTGCAGCGCGTGCCGGCTTTGTAGCTGGCGATACCGTGCTGAGTGTTGATGGAGAAAAAGTGCCGTCCTGGCAGGACTTTCGCTGGCAACTGCTGCAACGTGCGCTTGACCGTCAGCCAGTGGCCATCGCAGTCAAAAACGAGCAGCAAATTGCCACGGTTCGTACCCTCGGATTTGAAACGCTGTCCTCAAAAGACCTGGAAGGTGATTTGCTTGGCACTTTGGGGTTCGTCAGATTTCGCCTGCCTTTACCGCCGGTCATCGGGGAGATAGTCGGTGGCGGGGCAGCCGCTTCCGCCGGCTTGCAGATCGGGGATTACATACTCAGCGTTAATGGTGAAAAAGTAGCCACTTGGGATGCTCTGGTTGGAAAAATCCGCGCTGGAGCAGGCCAGGAGCTGCAATTTCGGATACGTCGTGGAGAGGTTGATATACCTGCGATCAAAGTCGTTCCGGATCGGGTAAATACAAATGGCACTGTCATCGGCCGGATTGGGGCTGGCCCGCGTCTGGATGAAAAAGCCATGCAGCGCATATCCACTGTGGTGTCTTACGGGCCTGTCGAGAGCATCCAGAAGGCGCTGGTCAAAACCTGGGATACCTCGCTGTTTAGCCTCCGAATGCTGGGCAAAATGATCATGGGGGAAATGTCGCTGAAGAATCTCAGCGGACCGATCACCATTGCTGATTATGCTGGCCAGTCCGCACAAAGCGGCTGGATATCCTACCTTCTGTTCCTAGCCCTGATCAGCATCAGTCTGGGAGTGCTTAATCTGCTGCCTGTACCGTTATTGGATGGGGGGCACTTGATGTATTATTCCGTGGAGATTTTCACCGGTAAGCCGGTGCCTGACAAGATTATGGAAGTCGGGCAACACATCGGCATGACATTGCTGTTCGTATTGATGGCCTTTGCGATTTATAACGACATTCACCGCCTATTCAGCAGTTAATATGCCCCGTTTCCCTATGTTCCGCCTCCGCATCCTCCCGCTGGTGTTAATGCTTTTGCCCGGAACCGCCCTGGCGATAGAACCTTTTGTCGTCAAAGATATTCGCGTTGAAGGTATTCAGCGCATTGAGGCTGGAACGGTGTTCAGCTATTTGCCGGTCAAGGTCGGCGAAACCATGGACGATCAGAAGGCGGCGGCGGCTATCCGCGCGCTGTTTGGCACCGGATTTTTCAAGGATGTCTCGATTGAAGTCGAAGGCAGCGTGCTGGTTGTTGCAGTGCAGGAGCGTCCGTCCATTGCACAAATCGACTTCATCGGCGTTAAAGAGTTCGAAAAAGACCAGCTCATCAAAAGCCTGCGGCAGATTGGTCTTGGTGACGGGCGTATTTTTGATCGTTCCCAGCTCGATCGGGCGGAGCAGGAGCTGAAACGCCAGTATCTGACGCGGGGCCGTTACGCGGTTGCAATTACCACGACGGTTACGCCGCTGGAGCGCAACCGCGTCGCCATCAACTTTAATGTCGATGAAGGCGAAGTGGCAAAAATACGGCAGATCAGCATCATCGGCGCCAAGACATTTCCCGAGAAAGATCTGCTTTCCCTGTTTGTGCTGCGCACCCCGGGCATGATGACCTGGTGGAGCAAGCACGACCAATACTCCCGGCCCAAGCTTTCAGCAGATCTTGAGACGCTGCGTTCTTACTACCTCGATCGTGGTTACCTGGAATTCACCATTGATTCGACACAGGTCACGATTTCGCCCGACAAGAAAGACATTTACATCAGTGTCAGTCTTACCGAAGGACCTAAATACACGGTATCGGATATCAAGATTGCCGGAGAGCTGCTGATTCCGGAAGATGAAATCCGGAAATTGATTACCGTCAAAAACGGCGAGGTTTTTTCCCGGACCAAGATTGCGGAGTCGACCAAGAACATCAACGATCGGCTTGGGAATGACGGTTATGCCTTTGCCAACGTCAATGCCGCACCTGACCTCGATAAAACAAAGCATCAGGCCGCTTTTACTTTTTTTATTGATCCGGGTCGCCGCGTTTATGTCAGACGCATGAATGTGGGCGGCAACACGCGCACCCGCGATGAAGTGATCAGACGCGAAATGCGCCAGATTGAAGGCGGCTGGTATTCGTCAGAAAAGATCAATTTATCCAGAAGCCGTATCGACAGGCTGGGTTACTTCACCGAGGTCAACGTTGAAACCCCTTCGGTCACCGGGACGACGGATCAGGTCGATGTGAATTTTTCAGTGGTTGAGAAGCCGACCGGCAACATCCTTCTGGGTGCCGGTTTTGGCAGCGGCGAGGGCGTCACACTGTCGGGTTCAATTGCGCAGCAGAATATTTTTGGCTCGGGAAAACATGTTTCCGCGCAGGTAAATTCAAGCAACTTTAATACAATTTACGCGCTGTCTTATACCGATCCCTACTTTACCGTCGATGGGGTCAGTCAGGGTTTTGACATCTTTTCAAGAGAAGTCGATGGCACACGTGCAGAACTTGGTAGATATAGTACCAAGACTCTGGGTGGCGGCGTGCGGTTTGGCGTGCCGGTAACGGAGCGGGATACGATCAGCTATGGGTTGTCGTATGAAAGTACTAGTATCACTACATTTGCCGACAGTCCTTTGGTTTACAAAACCTACGTCAATACTTTTGGTAATGACAGTGATGCCATCATCGGATCGATGGGGTGGGTCCGGGACGGCCGGGACAGCCTGATTTACCCGACCAAGGGAACCCTGCAACGGGCTGTTGGCGAGATGGGGCTGCCTGGAGCCGATCTGGAATACTATAAAGTCAGCTATCAATATCAGCGCTATTTCCCGTTGAGTCGGCTCTACACGGTGATGCTAAACGGTGAGCTGGGCGTTGGTGACGGGACCAGCACCCTGCCATTGCCGTTTTTCAAGAACTTTTTTGCCGGCGGTGTAAACTCTGTTCGTGGCTACCGTCAATCCACACTGGGTCCCAAGGATATAAACGGAGATCCGCTGGGTGGCGACCACCGTTTGGTCGGCAATGTCGAGTTTTTATTTCCGTTTCCCGGTTTGCAGAATGACAAATCAGTGCGCATGGGTGCATTTTTCGACTACGGCATGATTGGTTATTCATTTGACAGTGATCAGGCTCGCTATTCCACCGGCTTGTCGCTGGCTTGGGCGTCGCCGTTTGGCCCGCTGAAAATTAGCATAGCTGCGCCATTGAACTCAATGGCCACCGATCGCAAGCAGGCCTTTCAATTTACATTTGGCAGTGGATTCTGATGTGCCAGATGAGATGTATTAAAGACACGGCACTTTCGTGATGAGGAGCAGAGGAATTATGTTGAAACGTTTAATTTTGAACACGATGGCGATTGCTGCCCTCGCTGCCGCTCAAGTGTCCCTGGCAGCGGAGCTGAAAATCGGCTTTGTTGACCAGGAGCGCATCACCAGGGAAAGTGCTCCCGCAGATCGTGCCAGCAAGCAGCTTGAGAAAGAATTTGCGCCCCGCGCCCAGGAAATGCAGCGTCGTGAAGCGCAGATCAAGACCATGCAGGGGCAGCTGGAAAAAGATGCCTTGACCATGAGCGAGAGCGACCGGCGCGCCAAGGAGCAGGAACTGGGACGTCTGAGTCTGGATTTTCAGCGCATGCAGCGTGAATATCGCGAGGATCTGAACTTGCGCCGTAATCAGGAACTCGGAGCCCTGTTCGAGCGCGCCAATCGTGTGATCAAGCAGATCGCTGAGGCAGAGAAATACGATGTCATTCTGCAGGAGGCGGTGTATCGCAATCCCAGAATCGATATTACCGATCGTGTTCTGAAAGCGCTCTCGGAAGGCAAATGACGGTTTATGCCGGACACCACTCCCGAAAGCCCGGAGGTCGAGTGGCGGCAAACCGATAAAGAGGCGGCAGATCGTGTTTATTACTCTGGCCGGTATTGTTGAACGCCTTGGCGGTGAACTGGTGGGGGATGGCGGCATCGCAGTTCGGCAAGTTGCAACTGTAGAAAAAGCTTTGCCCGATACCATTACTTTCCTGGCCAATGAGCGTTACCTGCCGCATCTGAAATCCACCACCGCCGGTGCGGTGATTGTCGGGGAAGCGCTACGCGGTGCTTTGGTTATTCCCTATATCGTCGCAGCCAACCCGTATTCCTATTTCGCACGGGTCTCGGCTCTTCTGAACCCCGAACCAGAAGCTGCCCCGGGTTTTCACCCGAGTGCAGTCATCCACCCGACCGCTGTGATTGGAGAGGGGGTTGAAATTGGTCCGTGCGCTGTCATCGAGGAGGGCGTAGTCATTGCTGCGCATGTCCGGATTGGAGCCGGCTGTTATATCGGCGCCCATTCCTCCATCGGTGAGCACGGTCATCTGTACGCCAATGTTACGATTTATAAACAATGCTCCATAGGGGTGCGTACGATTATTCACTCAGGAGTGGTGATCGGTGCGGACGGATTCGGCATCGCGATGGACGAAGGTCGCTGGCTCAAGATTCCCCAAATTGGCGGCGTAAGCATCGGTGATGATGTGGAGATCGGCGCCAATACCACTATCGACCGCGGCGCCATCGAAGACACCGTCATCGAAGATGGCGTCAAGCTGGATAACCAGATCCAGATCGCTCACAACGTTCATATCGGAGCGCACACCGCCATCGCCGCCTGCGTTGGTATCGCAGGCAGCTCCCGGGTCGGACGATATTGCAGGATTGGCGGGGCTTCGGGCATTGCCGGGCATTTGAGCATTTCCGATCAAGTCGAGATTTCAGCGCATACGCTGGTGACCAAATCCATCACTGAACCCGGCACATATACCGGGGCTTACCCTTTCGAGGTCAATCGCGACTGGCGGCGTAATGCTGCAAGCCTGCGAAACCTCGCTGAACTGACTGAGCGCGTCCGCGCATTGGAAAAAGCGCTGGAACTGCGCAAGAAAGGTAAACAATGAACGGCATGGATATCAACGAGATACTGCGTTACCTTCCGCATCGGTATCCGTTTCTACTGATTGACCGCGTTCTGTCGTATGAGCCAGGCAAAAGCATCGAAGCATTGAAAAACGTCACCATCAATGAGCCTTTTTTTGTCGGGCATTTTCCGCATCATCCGGTAATGCCGGGGGTTTTAATTATCGAAGCCATGGCACAGGCCGCTGCCATACTGTCTTTTGTCACTATGGGCGCCAAGGCCAATGACAAGTCGATTTATTACTTTGTCGGCATCGATAATGCGCGCTTCAAACGTCCGGTAACTGCCGGCGATACCTTGCGGATCACGGTGACTCTGACGCGGCATGTTCGCGGCATCTGGAAGTTCAGCGCTCTGGCGCGGGTGGACGATGCGGTGGTTGCGGAAGCCGAGTTGATGTGCACTGTTCGCGATCTTCCGGCATAAAACAGGCCGTGGTTACGCGTATCCATCCAACGGCTATTGTCGATCCCCGGGCCAGCCTCGCCGACGATGTCGAGATCGGCCCGTATTCGATTGTTGGTCCCGACACGGTAATCGGTGCCGGCACCCGCATTGGGCCCCACGTGGTCATCGGTGCGCATACCCGAATCGGTGCCCGCAACAAATTATTTCAATTCAGTTCCATCGGTGAGGCGCCACAGGACAAAAAATACAGTAACGAACCCACGCGCCTAGAAATCGGTGATGACAACACCATACGTGAGTTTTGCACCCTGAACCGCGGTACGACGCAGGATGCAGGCGTAACCAAAATAGGCAATAACAACTGGATCATGGCTTACGTGCACATCGCGCACGACTGCCAGGTGGGTAATCACACGATTTTTGCCAACAACGCCCAGATCGCCGGGCACGTGCACGTTGACGACCATGCAATCCTCGGTGGTTTTACCGTAGTGCACCAGTTTTGCAGAATCGGGGCACACAGCATTACAGCAATGGGAACAATTTTGCTGCAGGATCTGCCGCCCTATATCATGGCTTCGGGCAACACGGCAATTCCGCATGGCATCAACAGCGAAGGGCTGCGCAGACGCGGGTTTTCTGCAGAAGCCATCACCGCAATCAAACGCGCCTACAAAACACTTTATAAATCCGGGCTGTCCTTTGAGGACGCGCGTGCAGCGATAGCGGCTGAAGCAGGAGCGTGGGCGGAAATGCAGGTATTGATTGAATTTTTGGCCGTGGCCGGCCGCGGCATAATCCGCTGAAAGAACATGCCTGAATCCATGAGGGCGACCGGACCGCTGGTGGGCATTGTTGCGGGTGAGCCCTCGGGGGATTTGCTTGGCGGTGCGCTGGTAGCGGCATTGCGTGAGCTACGTCCCGGAGTGCGCTTTGTCGGCATCGGCGGTCCGAAAATGATGGCAGCCGGTGTCGAATCCCTTTTTCCGATGGACAAGCTCTCGGTCCGTGGTTATGTCGAAGTCATTCGTCATTACCGGGAAATCATCGGTATCCGCAAAGACCTTAAGCGTTTTTTTCTGCGCGAGAAACCGGCGGTCTTCATCGGCATTGACGCGCCGGACTTCAATCTCGATCTTGAATCGGGCCTCAAGGCGCATGGTATTCCGACGGTGCATTACGTCAGTCCTTCCATCTGGGCCTGGCGGGGCGGCCGCATCCGCAAGATTCGCAAGGCGGTTTCACGGATGCTGACCGTATTTCCATTTGAGGCGCCTCTTTACGAACAGGCGGGTATTCCGGTGACCTATGTCGGCCATCCCCTGGCCGATATGCTGGCCAACATGCCTGACAAAATCGCGGCAAGAGCCGAGCTGCGTATCCCCGCGTCCGCTCCGGTTGTCGCACTGCTGCCGGGCAGCAGACTCAGTGAACTGGAGCAACTGTCAGATGTATTTGTCGCTGCGGCAGAGAAAATTGCTGCTGCGGTGCCTGGCGTTCGTCTGCTGGTGCCCCTGGTCAATCGCCAGACCCGTGAACTGTTCGAAGCTGCCCTTTACCGCCGGGAAAGCGGGGAACTGGAAATAACGCTGCTTTTCGGCCATGCGCATGAAGCGATGGCTGCTGCTGATGTTGTGCTGGTGGCTTCGGGCACGGCTACGCTTGAGGCTGCGCTGTTGCAGCGTCCCATGGTCATTACCTACCGCATGCCACGGTTGAGCTGGTGGATCATGAACAGCCGGCGTTATCAGCCCTGGGTGGGCTTGCCGAATATTCTCGCGGGTGAATTCGTCGTGCCTGAACTGCTGCAGGATGCGGCAACTCCGGAGGCACTGTCTGCCGCGGTGATCGAGTTGCTCAATGACAGTGATCGGCGGACTGCAATCGAGCAGCGATTTGGCGAGATGGCCGTGGTGCTGCGCCAGAACGCCGCCCAGCGTGCCGCTGAAGCGATATTGCCGTATTTGTCAGGCCCGGGCCGATGACGGTCGTGGTTTGCGGTGTTGATGAGGCGGGGCGCGGCCCGCTGGCCGGGCCTGTATTTGCAGCCGCGGTGATCCTTGAAGATCCGCCGCAGATTCAGGGTCTGGCCGACTCCAAAAAATTGACCGCAAAACGGCGTGATGCGCTTGCGCTGGAAATCAAGGCGCGTGCTGTGTGCTGGGCTGTAGCCAGCGCAAGCGTCGAAGAAATCGACACCTTGAACATCCTGCAGGCGAGTCTGCTGGCGATGCGCCGTGCCGTCGAGGGGCTGGGCATTCAGCCGGCAGCCATTCTGGTTGATGGCCTTTACACGCCTAAGGTCACCATGCCTGCGCGAGCCATTGTGCAGGGGGACGCTTCGGTGCCGGCGATTTCAGCGGCATCGATACTCGCCAAAGTCGCACGGGATGAGCTGCTGCTGGAACTGCACGCCACTTATCCTGAATACGGCTTCAACCGGCACAAGGGTTACGGCACTGTATTGCACATGGATGCCTTGCGCAGGTTCGGTCCCACGCCGGAGCATCGACGCAGTTTTGCGCCAGTGCGCGCCGTATTAAATATCAAATAAAACAATAGGTTATACGTATTTTCTTGTGCATTCCGTGATCAATGCACGAAGCTTGATGCGCTCCTGACTGCGGCTGATCAGCTTGCGCCGCCCGGCGCATTGCCGACGCAAGGTCCGGAGCAGATCCGGATCGGTTTCCAGCCGGCGCAGCAGCCGGGCCAGCGCGCGTGCATTGCCGGCCGGATAGTAGCCGGCGTAGTCCTCGCCGAGCATGCCGACGTTGCCGGGAATCCGTGATGCAATGACCGGAACCCGCGCCATCAACGCTTCGCTGACCACATTGGCACCGCCTTCCATGCGCGAACTGATCAGCATGGCGCGGCCACGGGCGAGGGTAGCCAGGGCATTCGGTCTGCGCAGTTCGCCCAGCCAGAGGTAACGCGGCTCGCGTTTTATCCAGGCGCGGGCTTCTCTGGCAAGTGCGGGTTCCCGGGCGCCACCGATCTGAGTGATACGGATACCGCTAGCGGCTGGCAAATGGGCAAGTGCAGCGGCACCGCAGAACGGATCTTTCTCAGCGCGTAAATGCCCACTGATAATGATTTCGAAGCATGAGCGTATGACCGCTTGTCTGGCAATGCTCTCGCAGGACTGGTAAATCACCCGCGTCTTGCGGCGTAGGGGCGGCGCCAGTTCGCGCAGTCCCATGTCCTGCAGCACGATCATTCGCGTTGCCAGTTCCATCGACTCCTGGGCATTGGCGTCGTCGCGGATGTCGCGATACAGATCCGTGCCGGTGAGGGCAAGAATGACCGGACGCTCCGGATGACGCCCGGCAAAACGTACCACGGAATCGTGGCTGCGGCGGGCATGCAACGCCAGCAGCAGATCGGCACTGCGTCCGTTCCAGCGTTCCTGAATGGCCACCTGGTGGCCGAGTTCCCGAAGTAGTTCAGCCCAGCGCACTGCTGTGTTGCGGTTGCCGTAACGCGAGGTCGCGGCCGCAGGGGTGACTAATGCGATTTTCATTGAGTGAGGTATCCGGCTACACTTCGCACGACTATATCAAAGTCAAAGCCTAGTTCCTGATGACTGCTGTGACCACCGGTAATGAAAATTCTTCCGCGGCATTGCTTGATGCTGCCCGGGCGCGTACGTTGGCGCTGGTTTCGAAGCTGGAGGCTGATCAGTGGCTGGGACCCAAGCTCGATATTGTGAACCCGCCGCTGTGGGAATTGGGCCACCTGGGCTGGTTCGAGGAATACTGGTGTCTTCGCCAGGGCAATCCAGACCAGAGCAGCCTGCATGCGGACGCAGACCAGCTGTATAACTCGGCGCAAGTGCCGCATGCCTGGCGCTGGTCATTGCCGTTGCCGGAACCGGTCGCGACGCAGCATTACCTCGCTGCAGTGCGCGCAGTTGTTCATGAGCGCATCGCCCGGGAACCCCGGATCGATTATTTTGCAACGCTGAGCGCCTTCCACGAAGAAATGCATTGCGAGGCCCTGACGTATACCCGCCAGACGCTGGGTTACACCGCCCCTGATGGCATGACCAAGCCTGTGGCCGGTAAGCCGTGGCCGGGTGATGTCGAAATCGATGGCGGTCGTTTTCACCTCGGCGCAATCGATGACGGCCGATTCGTTTTCGATAACGAAAAATGGGCGCACTCCGTAGAAGTGCGCCCTTTCCGGATGGCCCGCGCACCGGTCACCTGCGCCCAATACGCCGAGTTTGTCGAAGCGGGGGGATATGCCACGCCAAAATGGTGGAGCGCCGAGGGTTGGAACTGGCGTACGAGCCATGATCTGGCATGCCCCCGGTATTGGCAGAACGACGGCACCGGCTGGTACCGGCGCCTTTTTGATCGTGTAGAGCCCTTGCCCGAGCATGAACCGGTGATTCACGTGGGATGGTACGAAGCCGAGGCCTGGTGCCGTTGGGCTGGACGACGTTTGCCGACAGAAACCGAATGGGAATTTGCGGCGGCTACGGTTCCGGGCAAAATGGACCGCAAGCGCCACTATCCCTGGGGTCAGCAGCCGGCAGACGCATCCACAGCCAATCTTTTTGGTGTAGCCGGGCGCTGCCTGCCGGTCGATGCCTGTGCCGCGGGTGACAGCGGATGGGGCCTCAGGCAAATGTTCGGCAATGTCTGGGAATGGACGGCCGACTGGTTCCAACCTTATCCCGGCTATGTCCGTGACCCATATGCCGAGTATTCCGAGCCATGGTTCGGCAATCATAAAGTGCTGCGCGGCGGTTGCCATTCGACACGAGCGACACTGCTCCGCAATACCTGGCGTAACTTTTACATGCCCGGACGCAACGACGTTTATGCGGGCTTCCGTACCTGCGCACTATGAAATTGGCAATATGAAAACAATAACCTCAACTGATAATCCGCGCTTTCGCGCATTGCTCAAGCTTGCACAATCCGCGCGCGAACGACGCACTTCGGGTCAGTCATTGCTTGACGGGGTGCATCTGGTTGCCGCCTACAAGGCGCATATTGGAGAACCGGCTGAAATCGCACTGAGCCGCGATGGAATGGAAAATCCGGAGGTTGCTGCGTTGCTGGGCAGCATGCCCGGCGTCGATGTTGTACTGTATGCGGATGTGCTGTTCCGTCAGTTGTCATCAGTCGCGACGCCCACAGGAATCATTGGCGTCGTGCCGACGCCGAAACTGAAGCAACCTTCAGCGCTTTCAGGTCCTTGTGTCTGGCTTGAAGACATTCAGGACCCGGGCAATGTCGGCTCCATTTTGCGCTCGGCTGCGGCCGCAGGAATTTTGACAGTTTGCCTGTCCCGGCATTCAGTACATGCCTGGTCGCCGCGGGTGCTCCGAGCGGGCATGGGGGCTCATTTCGCGCTGCGCATTATTGAGGGTGCCGACCTGCAAATGCTCGCGCAGGGCTATTCGGGGCGCATCATGGCCACCTGCGTGAATGCAGGCACACCCGTATTTGATGCCGAGCTCACGGGAGATGTGGCGATAATGTTCGGCAATGAGGGGGCAGGACTGACGCCGGAATTGACAGCCCTTGCACACCAGACCGTTTACATACCCATGCCGGGAAAAACCGAATCGCTGAATGTCGGCGCCGCGGCCGCGATTTGCCTGTTTGAGCGCGTGCGCCAACAGCGTCAGTAAATCCGCCGTTCCAGTTTGGCTTCCTGCAGGATGGTTGTCGCCAGCTCTTCGACGGACTTGCTGGTTGCGTCGAGGTAGGGAATGCCCTCCTGGCGCATCAAAGCTTCAGCTTCTCGAATTTCAAACTCGCAGTTGGCCAGCGTGGCGTATTTGCTGCCGGGCCGTCGTTCGTTGCGGATCTGCTGCAATCGGGCAGGACGGATTGTCAGCCCGTAAAGGCGGGCGCGCAGCGTTTTGATCTGCGCCGGCAACTGCATAGTGCTGAAGTCCTCGGGAATCAAAGGGTAATTAGCGGCACGGATGCCGAACTGCATGGCCAGATAAAGGCAGGTTGGCGTCTTGCCGCAACGGGAAACGCCGACCAGAATGATGTCGGATTCAGTCAATTCCCGTTTCGATACCCCGTCATCATGAGACAAGGCGTAATTCACTGCTTCTATGCGATGGTGGTAATTCACAAAATCTTCGGTGCTGTGCGAACGACCGACGGCATGGGATGCCTTAACACCCAGTTCCCGCTCCAGGGGTTCAATAAAAATCTCAAACGAATCAAGGAATAACGCGTTGGCTGTGGCCACAATGCCGGCAATCTCGGTGCTGACCAACGTGCTGATCACGATCGGCCGCACGCCGTCGGTGACCGCCGCAGCGTTGATTTGGCGGACAAAAATCTTCGCCTTCTCCGCTGAATCGATGAACGGAACGGTGATTTCCTTCAATCGGACCCCGTCAAACTGGGTCAACAGGCTGTGCCCGAGCATTTCGGCAGTGATGCCGGTACGGTCTGATACAAAAAAAGCCGTTCTGTGGGGGCTCATTATCGGAACCAGTGTGGGGATTCGGTAAAATATCCGCTTTTGAAGCTGCTTACAATCAAGGACATCGGATGAGCGGGCAAGAACTGGTTGTTGACCTCAGCACACTGCGCATGAGCGACGTGGGTCGGGTTGGCGGTAAAAACGCGTCGCTGGGCGAAATGATCAGCCAGTTATCCGGTGCAGGGGTCAGGGTGCCGGGCGGTTTTGCCACCACTTCCGACGCCTTTCGCCTGTTTCTGGCGTACAACGGCCTTGCCGAAAGGATTTCCAAGCGGCTTTCTGCGCTGAATGCCGATGACGTCAGTGCGCTGACATCCGCCGGCGGCGAGATCCGCGAGTGGATTATCGGGCAACCTTTCAGTCCCGACTTCCGTCAAGCCATTGATAGTGCTTACGAAAAACTGACCAAAACTGCCGGTCCGGAGGTCACCTTTGCCGTGCGCTCGTCAGCGACGGCCGAAGACTTGCCCGACGCCTCTTTTGCCGGCCAGCAGGAGACCTATCTCAACGTGCAGGGCCTGGACAATCTGCTTGAGGCCATCAAGCACGTGTTTGCTTCCCTGTATAACGATCGCGCGATTTCCTACAGGGTCCACCAGGGATTCACCCATGACGAAGTCGCGCTCTCTGCGGCCGTGCAGCGGATGGTACGCAGCGACAAGGGCTCCAGCGGCGTGATGTTTACCCTCGATACCGAATCAGGGTTTGATCAGGTGGTATTCATCACCTCGGCTTACGGTCTCGGTGAAACGGTAGTGCAGGGTCAGGTTAATCCCGATGAATTCTACGTTTACAAGCGCGGCCTGAAGGAAGGCAAGAGCGCCATCCTGCGACGCGGGCTGGGTTCGAAAGCACTGCGGATGATTTTCACCGAAAACCGCCAGGCCGGAAAATCGGTGCAGACCATCGATGTTCCGGAATCCGAGCGCCGCAATTTTTCAATTTCGGACGACGAAGTCAATGAACTGGCGCGTTACGCGATGATTATCGAGGCGCATTACCAGCGCCCGATGGACATCGAGTGGGGCAAGGATGGAAATGACGGCAAGCTGTACATCCTGCAGGCCCGCCCGGAGACGGTGAAGGCCAGCGAAAAAGTGGACACGCTGCGACGCTACCGGCTGAAAGAGCGTTCTGAAGTGCTGACGACAGGCCGGGCGATTGGCCAGCGCATCGGTTGCGGACCAGTGCGCCTGGTCAAGAGCGCCAAGGAAATGAACAGTGTCAAGGATGGTGATGTGCTGGTTACCGACATGACTGATCCTGATTGGGAACCAGTGATGAAGCGCGCTGCCGCCATTGTCACCAATCGTGGGGGACGAACCTGTCATGCGGCGATCATTGCCCGCGAATTGGGCATACCCGCCGTGGTCGGTTGCGGCGATGCGACTGAACTGTTGAAGGAAGGCAAGTCCGTTACGGTGTCTTGTGCCGAAGGCGACACGGGATTTGTCTACCGGGGGGAGTTGCAGACCGAGATCATCGACCTTTCGTTGTCGAGCATGCCGAAGTCGCCGGTCAAAATCACCATGAACGTCGGCAATCCCGAACTCGCCTTCGAGTTTCAGCGTTTGCCCAATGAAGGCGTCGGGCTGGCACGTCTGGAATTCATCATTGCGCGGATGATCGGCGTTCACCCCAAAGCCGTTCTGGCATACCCGGATCTCAGTGCCGACCTCAAACTGGCAGTTGAGGAGCACAGCGCCGGATATTCCGACCCTGTGAGTTTTTACGTAGAAAAACTGACCGAGGGGGTTGCCACCCTGGGCGCAGCTTTCTGGCCCAAGCCGGTGATCGTGCGCTTGTCAGACTTCAAGTCCAATGAATACTCCAGTCTCACGGGAGGTTCACGCTACGAGCCGCACGAGGAAAATCCGATGCTCGGTTTCCGTGGCGCATCGCGTTATATAGCCGCGTCGTTCCGGGACTGTTTCGAGCTGGAATGCCGGGCGATGAAAAAAGTCCGTGATGAAATGGGGCTGACCAATGTAGAGATCATGGTGCCGTTCGTGCGCACCATTGCCGAGGGCAAGAAGGTCATCGAGCTGCTGGCTGAGAATGGTCTTGAACGGGGCAAGAACGGCCTGCGCATCATCATGATGTGCGAGATCCCGTCGAACGCCATCCTCGCCGACCAGTTCCTCGAGCTTTTCGACGGTTTTTCAATCGGCTCGAACGACATGACCCAGATGACGCTGGCGCTCGACCGCGACTCCGGCATCATTGCCGATGCCTTTGACGAGCGTGATCCCGCAGTCAAACACATGCTGCATCTGGCCATCACGGCCTGTCGTAAAGCCAAAAAATACGTGGGCATCTGTGGGCAGGGCCCTTCGGACCATCCCGATCTGGCGGAGTGGCTGGTCAAGGAGGGCATTGAAAGCCTGTCGCTGAATCCCGATACGGTGGTCGAGACCTGGCTCTATCTGGCTCGCGGCGGCAAGCCGGGCTGATAGATTCCTTGTTTGGCCGGTGGCGGGAATTGCGATAAAATAAGAAAACGTTGGCTTATGAGAGATGACTAAATATATCTTTGTCACTGGTGGTGTTGTTTCATCCCTGGGCAAAGGTATCGCTGCCGCGTCCCTAGCCGCAATTCTCGAGTCCCGCGGCGTTAAAGTCTCGATGCTTAAACTGGATCCCTACATCAATGTGGATCCGGGGACGATGAGCCCCTTCCAGCACGGGGAGGTGTTTGTTACCGAGGATGGCGCTGAAACCGACCTCGATCTGGGACATTACGAGCGCTTCATCGACGCCCGCATGGGCAAACGCAACAACTTCACCACCGGTCAAATCTACGAAAGCGTCATCAAGAAGGAACGTCGGGGCGATTATCTCGGCGGCACCGTTCAGGTCATTCCGCACATCACCGACGAAATCAAGCTATTTATCAAGCGTGGCGCTGAAGGGGCCGAGATCGCACTCATTGAGGTCGGTGGCACGGTGGGCGACATCGAATCATTGCCGTTCCTTGAGGCCATCCGTCAGATGGGTATCGAAGAGGGGCGCGACAACGCCTGCTACATCCATCTGACACTGGTGCCGTACATTGCGTCGGCGGGCGAAATCAAGACCAAGCCGACACAACATTCGGTCAAGGAACTGCGCGAGATCGGTATTCAGCCCGATGTTCTGCTGTGCCGGGCTGACCGGCCGCTGCCTGACGGTGAGCGCCGCAAAATCGCGCTGTTTACCAATGTCAGCGTGGAGGCGGTGATTTCCGCTGTCGACACCGACAGCATCTACAAGATCCCGGGCATGCTGCACGAGCAGCGGCTGGATGACATTGTCTGCGCCAAACTGAACATCACTCCGCCGCCCGCCAATCTGGCGAGCTGGGAGCACGTGGTATCTGCGCTGGAAAATCCGCGACACCAGATCAAGATCGCGCTGGTGGGCAAATATGTCGATCTGACGGAATCCTACAAGTCGCTGTCGGAAGCACTGATTCATGCCGGAGCTCACACCAGTTCGCGTATTCACATTAATTATGTGGATTCTGAAAGCATTGAAAAGAACGGTATTGCCTGCCTGGAATCGATGGACGCAATTTTGGTTCCCGGTGGTTTCGGCAAACGGGGCGTGGAAGGCAAGATTCAGGCAATACGTTATGCCCGTGAAAAAGGTGTTCCTTATCTGGGTATCTGCCTGGGCATGCAGCTGGCAGTCATTGAATACGCCCGCGATATTGTCGGCCTCGCCGGCGCACACAGTACTGAGTTTGATCCGGAGACACCGCACCCTGTGGTGGCGCTGATCACCGAATGGCAGGATCGGGACGGTCGTGTCGAACGCCGTGATGCATCCTCTGATCTGGGTGGCACGATGCGCCTGGGCGGACAGGAGTGCGCCTTGAAGACCGGTTCGCTGGCACGCAGCGTTTACGGTGCTGACAAAATCGTAGAGCGTCATCGTCATCGTTACGAGGTCAACAACCATTACTTGCAGCGTCTTGAAGAAGGCGGTCTCAACGTCAGCGGCCGGTCGCTGACCGGCGACCTCTGCGAGATGGTGGAAATACCGGGGCATCCGTGGTTTATCGGCGTTCAGTTCCATCCTGAATTCACTTCGACGCCGCGCGTTGGCCATCCTCTGTTCAAATCATTTGTCGAAGCCGCGCTGAGACATGCGCATGCGCAGCCCGCAGACGCCCGTCCCGTGTTGGCGGCCTCTGCAGCGGGGCGCTGAAGCGCCCCCCATGAAAGACGGTCCCCGATGAAACTCTGCGGATTCGAGGCTGGTCTTGACCGGCCATTCTTCCTGATCGCCGGCCCCTGTGTGGTCGAATCACGCGAGCTGGCAATTAACACTGCTGGCGAGCTGAAAACGATTTGCAGCGAACTCGGCATCCCCTTTATTTTCAAAGCTTCCTACGACAAAGCGAACCGCAGTTCCTCCAAATCCTTCCGCGGCTTGGGGATGGACAAAGGGCTTGAAATTCTTGCGGACGTGCGCAAGACCCTGGGTGTGCCGGTGCTTACCGATGTGCATGCCATTGAGGAAATTGCCCAAGTAGCGGCGACCGTTGACGTGCTGCAGACGCCGGCTTTCCTGTGCCGCCAGACGGATTTCATTACCGCGGTGGCTTCAACCGGGAAACCCGTCAACATCAAGAAGGGGCAGTTTCTCGCGCCCGGCGACATGTTGAACGTGGTCGACAAGGCGCGCGCTGCCAGCGGTCAGGACAACATCATGGTCTGCGAACGCGGCGCCTCTTTCGGTTATAACAACCTGATTTCAGACATGCGCTCGCTGATGATCATGCGCAATACCGGATGCCCGGTGGTATTTGATGCGACCCATTCGGTGCAACTGCCCGGCGGGCAGGGCACCAGCAGCGGCGGGCAGCGGGAGTTTGTGCCGGTGCTGGCGCGCGCCGCCGTTGCCAGCGGCATCTCCGGATTGTTCATGGAAACCCATCCGCAGCCTGAAAAGGCGCTGTCGGATGGCCCGAATGCCTGGCCTCTGAAACACATGAAAACGCTGCTGAAAACACTTGCAGCATTGGATGCCCTGGTCAAACGCGAAGGTTTTGCGGAAGACCGGCTTTGATCGACCTTATTTGACTGACACCATCAGGAACCGGCAATGAGCGCTATCGTTGATGTGATCGGCAGGGAAATACTGGATTCACGCGGCAACCCCACAGTGGAAGCCGATGTGTTGCTGGAATCAGGCATTATCGGACGCGCTGCCGTGCCTTCAGGCGCTTCCACGGGCAGCCGTGAAGCCATTGAATTGCGTGATGGCGACAAGTCACGATATGGCGGCAAGGGCGTCATCAAGGCGGTAGAGCACGTCAACACCGAGATCTGCGAAGCAATCATCGGTGTGGATGCGACCGAGCAGACTTTTGTTGATCAGACGCTGCTGGACCTCGACGGGACTGAAAACAAATCGCGTCTTGGCGCGAATGCCATGCTTGCGGTGTCGATGGCTGTCGCCCGCGCGGCAGCAGAGGAATCAGGCCTGCCGCTGCATCGTTATCTGGGCGGTGCGGGTGCCATGGCCATGCCGGTGCCGATGATGAATGTGATCAATGGCGGTGCTCATGCCGACAATGGTCTCGACATGCAGGAATTCATGATTGTTCCGGTCGGCGCTGAAAGTTTCCGTGAAGCTTTGCGCTGCGGTGCTGAGATTTTTCATGTATTGCGCAAGTTGCTGTCCGACCGTGGTCTGGCAACGGCGGTGGGTGACGAGGGTGGTTTTGCACCGCGACTGCCCAGGCATGAGGCGGCGATTCAGATCATCCTTGAAGCGATCGAAGCCGCAGGTTACCGACCTGGTGAAGATGTCGCACTGGCTCTGGATTGCGCCAGCTCCGAATTTTTCGAAGATGGCGAATACACCTTGCGTTCCGAAGGCCTGTCGTTGAAGGCACCAGAATTTGCCGACTACCTCGCTGCATGGGTGAATAAATATCCGATCATCAGCATCGAAGACGGCATGTCCGAAAATGACTGGGACGGCTGGAAGGTCCTGACTGACAAGTTGGGCGACCGCGTTCAGCTTGTCGGTGACGACCTGTTTGTCACCAACACCCAGTATCTCAAGCGCGGCATTGACCAGGGCATTGCCAATTCCATCCTGATCAAGGTCAACCAGATCGGCACTTTGACCGAAACACTGGCGGCCATTGAAATGGCCAAGCGCGCCCGTTACACGGCCGTCATCTCGCACCGTTCCGGCGAAACCGAAGACACCACGATTGCCGACATCGCTGTTGCCACCAATGCGATGCAGATCAAGACCGGTTCATTGTCGCGCACCGACCGTCTTGCGAAATACAACCAGTTGCTTCGTATCGAGGAAGATCTGGGCGATACGGCAAGTTATCCCGGCCGTGGCGCTTTTTACCAGCTGCGCTAAGTTTCGCTCGCCGACAGGTTGCACGCAGTGACCATGCGGCTGCTCGCCATTGCCCTCGCCGCCCTGGTATTGCTGATCCAGTATCCGCTTTGGCTGGGCAAAGGCGGTGTATTGCGGGTCTGGGAAATGGAACGCCAGATTGAGGTTCAGCGTGAATCCAACAGCAAACTGCAGATCCGTAATGCGACGCTCGATGCCGAGGTTCGTGACTTGAAGCAGGGCCTTGAGGCGGTTGAAGAGCGTGCCCGCAGCGAACTGGGCATGATCCGCAGGGACGAAGTATTTTTCCAGGTGCTTGATGGCAATCCTGTTGCAGTCAGGCCTGCAGTGCCTTCGCCGCCAACCAAAGCAAAGTAACGGAAAGCAATGAGCGCAATCATCATTGACGGCTCCGCGATCGCCAAACAGGTGCTCGCTGAACAGAAAATTCTCGCTGGCCGGTTGACTGCCGGGGGTCACACGCCGGGGCTCGCAGTGCTGCTGGTCGGGGATGATCCCGCTTCAGCCATTTATGTGCGCAGCAAGGAACGGGCGTGCCGTGAGGCCGGCGTGCTGACGTTTGATACCCGCCTGTCTGCAGATACCAGCGAAAACGAATTGCTCAAGCGGGTGGATGCGATGAACAGTGATCCCAGGGTGCACGGCATATTGGTGCAGCTGCCGCTGCCGCGACATATCAATGCCGTGAAGGTGCTGCAGCGTATTGCCGTCGAAAAGGACGTTGACGGTTTTAACTGGCGCAATCTGGGGGCTTTGCTCGACGGGCATCCGGCTTTGGCGCCATGCACGCCCTCTGGCAGCATGATTCTTCTGGAGCGCGCCGGTGTTCCCATTGCGGGTCGGCATGCGGTGGTGCTGGGGCGCAGCAGCATTGTCGGCAAGCCGGCGGCACTGATGCTGCTCGAACGCAATGCCACAGTCACTGTCTGCCATTCCCGCACTGCCGATCTCGCTGCAATGACCCGGCAGGCGGATATTCTGCTCAGCGCGATTGGCAGGCCCAGGATGATCACCGCCGACATGATCAAGCCCGGCGCAGCAGTGATTGATATCGGCATCAACCGCCTGCCCGACGGCAAGCTGTGTGGTGATGTCGATTTTGATGTGGTACGGCAAAAGGCGGGCTGGATCACGCCGGTTCCGGGTGGCGTCGGGCCGATGACGGTGGCCATGGTGATCGCCAATGTGATCAGTGCCGCCGGGAGCACTGCGACTTAAAGCATCGGTTTCTGCTTTTATTCAGCAGGAAAAAGTGTTGGCGAATCCCAACAGCAATTCCGGACTCAAATAGCCACGGAAAGTCGCATAGGTCAGCATTGTTGCCATAGTCGCCAGTACGATCCACACCAGTAATTTGGTTTGAGTCAGTGTCATTGTGCGATAACTATGTCCGGTTACCCAATATTGTATGCCACAGTGCCGTTATTGCCCGGCACACCATGCAAATAACCTTTTGCGCCAAGTCATCAATACACCAATTGATATAATTTCACCTTTAAATATCTCCCCGGAACATCGTGAGCGCAGCCGCAACCCTGAAATTCGGATTTACCTTCGACGATTTTTACCGCCGTGACAGCCTGGTACGACTGGATCAGGTATTCCTTCGCGAGCTTGAGCAGTCGGATGCGACAGTGCATGCCCGCTTGCTGGCAGCGCGTAACAGTGCTGAGCCCCTGGCGGCCAAAGACGAGTCGGAATTGCTGCTGGCATTGGCGCCGCATCTGGATGATTTCATCGGCCAGCTGTTCGCGATCGAAACCGAAGTACGGGCTTTGTCCGTGCAGCATCACAAACTGGCACCGTTATACAGTACCAAGCGGTTGTTCGTGCAGCGCAAGGCCATGCACAAATACAAAGCTGATGCCGCGGCAGTGATCGATGGTGTCGCTGTGGGCAAGGAACTCGAGGCGCGATTTGGTGAGGCGCTGACCGAGCTGGCCTTTGCGCGGCATGTTGCGCAATGGCAGCAGGATGAGGCGGGTAATGCCGATGCGCTGGAATTGGCCCTGAAGTATGCGGCATGGGCTGCGCACACTGAAGCAGGGCGTGCCCGTCACCACGATGGTGTGCTGTTCAAATCACCGCACAAGCTGGATTTCCAGAACCTGGTGCCGTCCCGGGTCGGCACCGGCAGCGGGTATGCCGAGCACCGCTTCGATGTGTCGAAGCTGCGCCAGCGTGCCGGATTCAAACTGACCGACAGCGGCACTGATCTCGCGGGCGCGCTGGACGAGGCGAATTACTGCATCTGGTGCCATGAGCAGGGCAAGGATTCGTGTTCGAAGGGATTGCTGGAGAAGGGTGCCAGCGGGCGCGGTGCGCAGTCGTTCAAGAAGTCGCCGTTCGGCATCACGCTGGCCGGTTGCCCACTCGAAGAGAAAATTTCGGAGTTCCATAAAGCCAAGACCGAAGGCCTTGCCATCGGCGCGCTGGCGATTATCGCCATCGACAATCCGATGGCCGCTGCAACAGGCCATCGCATCTGCAACGACTGCATGAAATCCTGCATCTACCAGAAGCAGGAACCGGTCAATATTCCGCAGGCGGAAACACGCACGCTGAAGGATGTGCTGGAACTGCCCTGGGGTTTTGAGATTTACAGTCTGCTGACGCGCTGGAATCCGCTGAACCTGCGCAATCCCTATCCCAAGGCGGCCTCGGGAAAACGCATCCTGGTTGCCGGCATGGGGCCTGCGGGGTTTTCACTGTCGCATTTCCTGATGAACGACGGCCATACCGTGGTCGGCATCGACGGCCTGAAAATCGAGCCCTTGCCGCCGGCGCTGTCCGGTGTCGATGCCGCAGGCAAGCGGGTGCCGTTCCATCCGATCCGAGACATCCGTGATCTGTATGAATCGCTGGATACGCGTGCGATGGCCGGTTTCGGCGGTGTTGCTGAATATGGCATCACGGTACGCTGGGATAAAAACTTCTTAAAAATCATAAGGTTGCTGCTTGAGCGCCGGGAGCAGTTTGCGCTGTTCGGCGGCGTGCGCTTCGGCGGCACGGTAACCGCTGAAGATGCGTTTGCGCTGGGCTTCGACCACATTGCGCTGGCCATCGGGGCGGGGCGCCCCACGGTGCTCGACATGCCCAACGGTCTGGCGCGGGGCGTGCGTACGGCGTCGGATTTCCTGATGGCCTTGCAACTCACCGGTGCAGCCAAGGATGACTCGATTGCCAATATGCAGTTGCGTTTGCCGGTGGTGGTCATCGGCGGCGGATTGACCGCGATCGATACCGCCACCGAGTCGCTGGCTTATTACCCGTTGCAGGTCGAGAAATTCCTCAAGCGCCATGAAACGCTGGTCGCCACACTCGGCGAAGCCGGCACTGGCATCACCTGGACGCCGGAAGAGCGCGGTATTGCGGAGGAATTCATTGCGCATGCCCAAGCGATTCGTGCCGAACGTGCGGCTGCGGAAAAAGAAGGGCGCGAACCGCGCGTTCTGCAACTGCTGCAGTCCTGGGGCGGCGCCACGATCGCTTACCGCAAGCGGATGGTCGACAGCCCGTCATACACGCTCAACCACGAGGAAATACACAAGGCTTTGGAGGAAGGCATCACCTTCGCCGAATGCCTGACGCCGATTGCGATCGAAACCGATCAATACGGCCATGCCAGCGGACTCAAGGTTGCGGTGCAATTAAAAAGCGAAGATGGAGAATGGCGGGATGCCGGGCAAACGGTGATGCCGGCGAAAGCCGTGTTGATCGCCGCAGGCACACAGCCGAATACCGTGCTGGCGCGCGAAGATGCCGATCACTTTGTGCTCGATGGCCGTTACTTCCGTGCCTGCGATGAATCCGGTCAACCAGTCGCTGCCGAGAAATCCATATCCAAACCCAATGCCATCAACGTGCTGCTGTCAAAGCGCGACGACGGCCGCTGCATCAGCTATTTCGGCGACGTGCATCCGTCGTTCTTCGGCAATGTCGTCAAAGCGGTGGGCAGTGCGAAGCAAGGTTATCCCGTCGTCAGCAAGGTGCTGGAGCAGGTTCAGCCTGCGGCAACAACCGACGACGCCGGATTCCTGGGCAAACTACAAGCCGAACTGCGCGCCACGGTGCATGAAGTCAAACGCCTGACGCCGACCATTGTCGAAGTGATCCTCAAGGCGCCGATGGCTGCACGGCGTTTCCAGCCGGGCCAATTCTATCGTTTGCAGAATTTTGAGGCTCGTGCACAGAAAACCCAAGGCAGCACGCTGGCGATGGAAGGCCTGGCGTTGACCGGCGCCTGGGTCGACCGGGAAAAAGGCCTGCTCTCGACCATCGTGTTGGAAATGGGTGGCTCGAGCAACCTGTGCATGGAACTGAAACCCGGCGAACCGGTGATCCTGATGGGGCCGACCGGTGCACCGACTGAAATCACCTCCGGCGAGACCGTGGTGCTGGTCGGCGGCGGTCTGGGCAATGCCGTGTTGTTTTCCATCGGCCAGGCCATGCGCAAGGCCGGCAGCAAGGTGCTTTATTTTGCCGGCTACAAATCAATGGCTGACCGCTACCACGTGGAAAACATCGAAGCGGCAAGCGATGTGGTGATCTGGTGCTGCGATGAGCCGCCGGGGTTCAAACCTTCACGGCCTGCGGACCGCACCTTCGTCGGCAACATCGTGCAGGCGATGAAGAGTTATGCCTCCGGTGAACTCGGCGAGCAAATGATTGCGTTCAGCGATGCCGACCGCATTATCGCCATCGGTTCGGACAAGATGATGGCGGCGGTGGCCCGAGCGCGGCATGAAATCCTCAAGCCGCATCTGAAGGAATGCCACCACGCGGTCGGATCGATCAACTCGCCAATGCAGTGCATGATGAAAGAAATCTGCGCGCAGTGCCTGCAGCCGCATGTCGATCCTCAGACCGGCAAGAAGAGTTATGTGTTCTCCTGCTTCAATCAGGATCAGGAGCTTGACCATGTGGATTGGCCGGCACTGGACCAACGGCTGAAGCAGAATTCGACCCAGGAAAAACTGACGGCGGCCTGGCTGCGCTACTGCCTGACGAAATAAAATTCGCAGTCATAAAAAAGGGGCAGTCCCACAGGCTGCCCCTTTTATTATATCGAAAGTATATTATAAGTTATTGTTTTTAAACAACTTTTAACCGTTACGTCCAACCTCACGCAAGGCGTCGGCGAGTGTGCCGATCAGTTCATCGATCTGCGCCTTGCTGATGATCAGCGGTGGCGACAGCGCGATGATGTCGCCGGTGGTGCGGATCAACACGCCTTTTTCGTAACACTTCAGGAAGGTTTCGAAAGCGCGCGCCGTCGGCGCACCGGGCCGCGATTCGAGTTCGATGCCGGCGACCAGGCCCATGTTGCGCACGTCGATGACGTTGGGCATTTCGCGTAGCGATTGCACCGCCTGTTCAAAGTAAGGTGCGAGTTCCTGTCCGCGCTGGAACAACCCCTCTTCTTCGAAGGTATCCAGGCTGGCCAATGCCGCCGCCGTAGCCAGCGGGTGCCCCGAATAGGTGTAGCCATGAAACAGTTCAACCATGCCCGGCGGCGCGTTGTTGACCACGGTTTCGTAAATGCCGCGGCGAACCATCACCGCGCCCATCGGTACCGTGCCGTTAGTGAGTCCTTTTGCAATGATCATCATGTCCGGCACCACGCCGACTGCATCAGCAGCAAAGCAGGGGCCGGTGCGACCGAAACCGGTGATGACTTCATCGAAAATCAACAACAGACCGTATTTGTCGCAGATCTGGCGCAGGCGTTCGAGGTAACCCTTGGGCGGCACCAGCACGCCGGTGGAACCGGCCAGCGGTTCTACGATGACCGCGGCGATGTTGCTGGCATCGTGCAGCGGCACGATGCGCGTTTCGAGTTCATCCGCGAGATGCGCGCCCCAGGCGGGCTGGCCGCGGCTGAAGGCATTTTCCTTGAGGTTATGCGTATGCGCGAGATGATCGACGCGGAACAGCATGTTGCCGTAGACCTTGCGGTTGGCCGGGATGCCGCCGACGGAAATGCCGCCGAAGCCGGCACCGTGATAACCGCGCTCACGACCAATCAGCACATTGCGGTGGCCTTCGCCACGCGCGCGGTGGTAGGCGAGGGCAATTTTCAAAGCGGTATCGACGCCTTCGGAGCCGGAATTGCAATAGAACACGTGATCAAGATCGCCAGGCGCCATTGCTGCGAGACGCTCAGCCACGCGAAAGGCATCGGGATGACCCATCTGGAACGCCGGCGCGTAGTCCATGGTCGCGACCTGCTTCTGGATGGCTTCGACGATGCGCGGACGGCAATGTCCGGCATTGACGCACCAGAGGCCGGAAGTGCCGTCAAGAATCTGGCGACCATCGTCGGTTGAATAATGCATGTCTTTCGCAGCGACCAGCATGCGCGGCGCCTGTTTAAAGGCACGGTTGGCGGTGAAAGGCATCCAGTAGGAATCAAGTTTGGTATCGCGTGCGGTCATGGCAGATCCAGTTCGGGTTTTCTGGTTGGTCAGCGCGCTTCCAGAGGCGCGCACAGAGGCATGCTACCATCTTCGCGCCATGCAACGATGCGCTGTCCGAGGATCCATTTTCGGCTTTCCAAGGCGGATAGCTGCTTCTGCGGCGATTATTCTGTTTCAACTGCTGGTGCTTATTCCCGATGCCGCTGCGGACCCGTTGCGGGTGGGGTCAAAACGTTTCACTGAGTCGTACATTCTCGGTGAAATCATCACCGGCACCGCGCGACTCGCGGGTGTGACTGATGTCGAACATCGCCCCGGGCTCGGCAATTCCGCGATACTTTTTTCGGCATTAAAGAGCGGCGCCATCGATATTTATCCGGATTACACCGGTACGGTGGCACTGGAACTGCTGGGTTTGAAGAACGTACCGTCGTTGCAGGAACTGAACCGCCAGCTGGAGGTACACGGACTCGCTGCGGGGATTCCGCTGGGATTCGAAAATGCTTATGCCCTGGCCATGGGTTCGGACGCAGCTGCCCGGACGGGCTACACGCGCATCAGTGATTTAAGCCTTGTGCAGAATCTGCGCGCCGGGCTTTCGCCTGAATTTCTCAACCGGCGGGATGGCTGGCCGGCATTGCGCGCGGCTTATGGATTGGAGGCCATGTCCGTCCGCAGTCTTGAGCACGGACTGGCGTATGAAGCGCTGGCGCGTGGCCAGGTCGACATCGTCGATGTTTACACCACTGACCCACAGATCAACCGGCATCGACTCAATGTGTTGAGTGATGACCGTCGGGTGTTTCCAGCTTATGAAGCCTTGTTGGTTTATCGCAAGGATCTGCCGCAGCGTCATCCTGAAGGCTGGGCGGCGCTGCAAAAGCTGCAGGGTGGGCTGAGCGTTGAGGTCATGCGCAGCATGAACGCCGCGGTGGAACTGCAGGGCAGCAGTTTTGCAGCAGTCGCCTCGCAGTGGCTCACGGGGGGCACGATGGCTTCCGCCGAAGGCCGCCAAACATTGGTCGCTTTGGTATTCGGCCCCGATCTGCCGCGATTGACGGCCCAACATCTGTTGCTGGTTTGCAGCTCATTATTGTTGAGTATTTTTGTCGGGATTCCGCTGGGCATTTGGGCGCAACGTGCGCCGCAGGCCGGACGCTGGATACTGCCCGCGGTTAGTTTGCTGCAAACGGTACCCAGTCTGGCGTTGTTAGCGTTTTTGATTGCCGCACTCGACCAAATTGGCGCCTTGCCGGCAATCCTGGCTTTGTTTATTTATGCCTTGTTGCCGATTGTCCGCAGCACTGAAGCGGCCGTAACCGGTGTGGGCAAAGATATGCTGGATGCCGGCCGTGCGCTGGGTCTGGATGCCTGGCAGCGACTGCGCCTGATCGAAATGCCTCTGGCCCTGCCGGGCATCATGGCCGGCATCAAGACAGCAGCGGTCATCAATGTGGGCACAGCGACCATTGCTGCATTCATCGGCGCCGGCGGCTTCGGGGAGCGCATCGTTGCCGGCCTCGCGGTCAACGATCGGGATTTGATGCTGGCAGGGGCGATTCCCGCCGCTGTGCTGGCGCTGCTGCTTGAACTGCTGTTCCGGGCGCTTGACCGCCGCGTATGGGCGCCGAATGCGGCCTCAGGCGCTTCGCGCTGAATGCCATATCATGAAAAATGCCCCCTGTATGAACTTAATCAAGGGTTTCCTGTCAGTGCACTAACGCTTCGGTGACGCATGTCGTCTGCTTGCCGGTGCTTTATACTGCTGCGCCGGTCAGTGCACATTGCCTGCCGGAAAGCAGAACAGCCGAAGCGTCAGGGATCCAATAATAATGAGCGATCGCGAAGTCGATCAGCAGCTGGTAGAGCGGGTGCAGCGTGGTGACAAGCGTGCATTCGACTTGCTGGTCAGTAAATACCAGCGCAAGCTGGGACGACTGCTGTCGCGCTTTATTCGTGACCCCAGCGAGGTTGAGGATGTGACGCAGGAAGCTTTTATCAAGGCTTACCGCGCGCTTCCGGGTTTTCGTGGCGAGAGTGCGTTTTATACGTGGCTGTACCGGATTGGCATCAATACCGCCAAAAATCATCTGGTGGCGATGGGTCGGCGCGCGCCGACCAGCACGGAAATGGATGCAGAAGAGGCTGAATCGACCGAAGCGGGTGAGCAGTTACGGGATCTGAACACCCCGGAAAACCAGCTGATGAGCAAACAAGTGGGGGAGACAGTGAACCAAACCCTGCTTGAATTGCCAGAAGAATTAAGGACGGCCATCACGCTGCGTGAAGTTGAGGGGCTGAGTTACGAGGAGATTGCCGAGATCATGCAATGTCCGGTTGGTACGGTTCGCTCGAGAATTTTCCGGGCTCGTGAAGCGGTCGCGAGCAAGTTAAGACCCCTGCTGGGGACCAGCAAGGACAGGAGATGGTGAGATGGAACAGATTTCGGCACTAATGGACAGCGAACTTTCACCCGATGATTCAGCTCAGGCCTTGCGCCGGCTGGAAGATACCCCGGAGTCAAGGGAAACCTGGGATACCTACCATCTGATCGGCGATTCATTGCGCGGACAGGGCTTGTCGATCAACGTGATCACGCAAGTTTCCGCCGCTTTGCAGAATGAGCCCACGGTGCTTGCGCCGCGCCGGGTCCCTAAACCCGGCAAGGCTTTGACTTTTGCCTTTTCGGCGGCTGCCTCGGTTTCAGCAATCGCGGTGGTGGGCTGGATGGCTTTCTCAACCGGCACCGCGGTCAATGCTCCCGCAGAGCTTGCCAAGGCGACCACGCCCGTAGTTCAAATCGCGGAGCCGCAACTGGTCAGTGCTCCCGGCGGCGAACAAATGAACGAATATCTGCTTGCACACCAGGGCGTATCGCCAAGCAGCGGGCTTCAGGGCGTAGTTCCCTATATCCGTACTATCTCTGCAACTACCCCGTCAGGCCGTTAATTTCCGATGAGAGTCAGCTGGATTCTGCTTTGCGGGTTGCTGCCGGCTGCTGCGCTGGCTGCCGACAGCACTCGTGATGGCCTTGCCATGCTTGAAAAAATGGCCTCGGCGAGCCGCACAACCAATTACTCCGGCACGTTTGTATTCAATCACGGCGGCCAATCAGAAACTTCGCGCATTGCGCATTTCGTAAATCCCGCGGGCGGCGTGCTCGAACGTCTTGAGACCCTGGACGGCCCCGCTCGTGAAGTCATCCGTACTAATGATCAGGTCACCTGTTATCTGCCCGGAACAAAAACCGTGCTGATCGACCCACGGGGATCCCGCCAATTCCCGGTGCGCTTGGAGCAGATACAGGATTTGACACATCACTACCGTATCTTCAAAGAAGCTAAGGACCGGGTAGCCGGGGTTGAATGTCAATGGGTTGCTCTGCTGCCGAAGGACAACCTGCGTTACGCACGGCGATTCTGCGCCGATGTCAAAACCGGATTGCCTTTGCGCGCGCGCACGTTCAATGACAAGAATGAAACGCTCGAAGCGTTTTCTTTCTCAACGCTTGAGATCGGCGGCGGTTTCAAACGAGACCTGGTGAGATCCAAATATGCCGCCATCAGTAACAAGCAGAACTGGCGCGTTGACCGTTCGGCGATGACGGCCGCTGACAGCGGCGACTCAGGCTGGATCGTGCAGAATCAGCCCGCTGGTTTCACCAAACTCATGGAATTACGCCGTTCGATACCTGGAAAAAGCGGCACCATGTCCCATCTCGTGTTCTCCGACGGGCTGGCGGCGATTTCAGTGTTTATCGAACCGGGTACAAAAGCGGATAAAAAACCGGCCTTGCGCCATCAAGGGGCGGTGTCGATGTACACTCGTCCGGTAGGGGGTTATACCGTCACCGTGTTGGGCGAAACCCCCGCTGAAACCGTAATGCAGCTTGCGCGCTCCCTGGAACCTAAAGCCACTGCGGCAGTCACGACGTCACCGCGTTAAATCAATTCCTGTTGTATTTCCCGATTTCTATTTCTTTCTCCGGAAAACCACCATGCTCAGAACTTTGATGCTGGCGCTGTTCCTGCTGATTCCGCTGCAGGTATCCGCGCAGTTGCCCGATTTCACCGATCTGGTCGAAAAACAAGGTGGCGCTGTCGTCAATATCAGCACCACACTGACGGCACGCAACACGCTTTCCCAGCAGTTGCCGCAACTCGATGAAAACGACCCGTTTTTCGAGTTTTTCCGGCGTTTTTCACCCAATCCTGGGCAGCGCGAATTCCAGCCGCAATCACTGGGGTCAGGTTTCATTATTTCCGCCGATGGTTACATACTGACCAACGCCCATGTGATTGACTCCGCCGAAGAAGTCACTGTCAAGCTGACAGACAAGCGGGAATTCAAGGCCAAAGTCATCGGGGCCGACAAACGTACCGATGTCGCCTTGATCAAAATCGATGCGACCAACCTGCCGACCGTGCGTTTCGGCGATGCCTCAAAACTGAAAGTGGGCGAGTGGGTCGTTGCCATCGGTTCCCCATTCGGTTTCGACAATACGGTGACTGCCGGGATTGTCAGCGCCAAGGGACGGTCGCTGCCGCAGGAAAACTTCGTTCCGTTCATCCAGACGGATGTCGCGGTCAATCCCGGTAACTCCGGCGGACCGCTATTCAACCTGCGCGGTGAAGTGGTCGGCATCAACTCCCAGATCTACAGTCGTACCGGCGGATTCATGGGGCTTTCATTCGCGATCCCGATCGATGTCGCCAATGACATAGCGCAGCAATTACGTACCACCGGCAAGGTAACGCGGGGCCGTATCGGAGTGGTCATCCAGCAGGTCACCAAGGAACTTGCTGACGGGTTCGGTCTGCCCAAGGCGCAGGGTGCGCTGGTCAATTCGGTTGAAAAAGGTGGTCCCGCCGACAAGGCCGGGATCGAAGCCGGCGACGTGATCCTGCGTTTCGACGGCAAAGCCGTGAATTCATCCGAAGACCTGCCGCGTGTAGTCGGCGGCACCAAACCCGGTAACAAGGTCGCGATCCAGATCTGGCGCAACAAGGCCACCCGCGATCTGCAGATCGTCGTCGCTGAATTACCTGATGATCGTTCCGGCCGGCAGGCGCGCAGCGCGAAACCGCAACCTCCCGCTGTGGCGCAGTTTGGCATGAGTCTGACGGATCTGACTGATGCGCAACGCAAGGAACTCAAAGTCGAAGGCGGCGTATTTGTCGACAATGCGCAGGGCATCGCAGCCCGTGCCGGTCTGCGTCGCGGCGACGTGATCCTGGCAGTCAACAACCAGGACGTGAAGTCGGTGGAACAGTTCCGTCAGTTGATGGGCAGTTTCGACAAAGGCCGCATCGTTGCCTTGCTGGTACGTCGCGGCGGCAATTCGCTATACATTCCGCTTCGCCTCGACGGTAATGGCTGACAGGCCCGGTCCTGCGCTGACGCTTTACAGCCGGACCTGGTGCCACCTTTGCGATGACATGCTGACCGGCCTGCAACTGTTACAGGCCGGTCAGCCGTTTGAGCTGGATGTTATTGATGTCGACAGCGATCCGGCGCTGGAGCAACGTTTTGGCGAGTGGGTGCCGGTCTTGATGCACGGCGACCGCGAGCTCTGCCATTACCACCTGAATAGTGCCGCCGTTACTGATTACTTGCTGAAAATCCGCTAAAATACACGGTCTTACGATCGGAACGGGGCACTCCGGGAAATCTTGGGTGCCCCTTTTTCTGGGCAACTCATTCTGATGCAGCACATCCGCAATTTCTCCATCATCGCCCACATTGACCATGGCAAGTCGACGCTTGCCGACCGGTTTATCCAGCATTGCGGCGGTTTGTCCGACCGCGAAATGGAATCGCAGGTCCTCGATTCAATGGATCTCGAACGCGAGCGCGGCATTACCATCAAGGCTCAGACGGCCGCACTGAGTTACAAATCGCTGGACGGCCAGGTCTATCAGCTGAATCTGATCGACACCCCCGGGCACGTCGACTTTTCCTATGAAGTGTCTCGCTCGCTTTCGGCCTGCGAAGGGGCGCTGCTGGTTGTCGATGCCTCGCAGGGCGTTGAAGCGCAGACCGTGGCCAACTGCTACACCGCGATCGAATTGGGTGTGGAAGTGGTTCCGGTGCTGAACAAGATGGATCTGCCGCAAGTCGAACCGGAGCGTGTCGCGGCAGAGATCGAAGACATTATCGGCATTCCGGCCAAGGATGCAGTGCGCGTCAGCGCCAAGACGGGGGAGGGCATTACCGAGATTCTGGAGGCGGTTGTCCATCAGATGCCGCCGCCCAAAGGCGATCCCACTGCGCCGCTGAAGGCACTGATCATCGACTCCTGGTTCGATAATTACGTCGGTGTCGTCATGCTGATTCGTGTCGTCGATGGTGAACTGAAGCCGAAAGACCGCATCCTGTTGATGGCCGGCGCGGGCAATTTCCTGTGCGAACAGGTTGGCGTGTTTACGCCCAAGTCGCAGGCCCGGGAACGCTTGTCGGCGGGAGAAGTGGGTTTTGTTATTGCCGGTATCAAGGAGCTGCAGGCGGCCAAGGTCGGCGACACCATCACGCTGGTCACCAGGCCTGCCGCCGCGGCATTGCCCGGCTTTAAGGAAATCAAGCCGCAGGTGTTTGCAGGCCTCTATCCGGTCGAGTCCAGCGAGTATGAAGCGTTGCGCGACGCCCTGGAAAAACTGCATCTGAACGATTCCTCGCTGCGTTTCGAGCCGGAATCATCGCAGGCGCTGGGTTTCGGATTTCGCTGCGGATTCCTTGGCCTGCTGCACATGGATATCGTGCAGGAACGGCTGGAACGCGAATACGGCATGTCACTGATCACCACGGCGCCGACCGTGGTCTATCAGGTGGCTCTGCGTGACGGCACGGTGATGGAAATCGAAAACCCGTCACGCCTGCCCGATGTGTCGCAGATTGAAGAAATCCGCGAGCCGATGATCACGGCTTCGATCCTGGTACCCGGCGACTACGTCGGCCCGGTGATGACGCTGTGCACAGAGAAGCGCGGGGCGCAGAAAAACATGCAGTATCTGGGGCGCCAGGTCATGCTGACTTACGAACTGCCGCTGAACGAGGTGGTCATGGATTTCTTCGACCGCCTGAAGTCGGTGTCACGCGGTTACGCTTCCCTGGATTACGATTTCCTGGAATACCGTGCCGGTGACCTTGTCCGCCTGGATATTCTCATCAACACGGAACGAGTTGATGCGCTGTCGCTGATCGTGCATCGGGCCAATGCGCAATACCGCGGACGGGATGTCGCGGAAAGAATGCGCAAGCTGATTCCGCGGCAGATGTTCGATATCGCCATCCAGGCTGCGATCGGTGCGCATATCATTGCCCGTGAAACTGTCAAGGCCATGCGCAAGAACGTGCTGGCCAAGTGTTATGGCGGCGACATCTCCCGCAAGAAAAAGCTGCTGGAAAAGCAGAAGGCCGGCAAGAAGCGCATGAAGCAGGTTGGTACGGTTGAAATCCCGCAGGAGGCTTTCCTGGCCATCCTGCAGGTCGACAAATAGGCAATGGCATGAATTTCGCGCTCATCATGGTGCTGCTGGTGCTGTTCACCGGTGTGGTATGGCTGGCTGAGATGCTTTATTTCCGCAAGCATCGCGCGGATGGCGAAGCGCAGCCCTGGTGGATCGAATACCCGGCGAGTTTTTTTCCGGTAATTCTGGTCGTTTTCGTGCTGCGCTCATTTCTGGTCGAGCCCTTCAAGATACCCTCTGGATCCATGTTGCCCACGCTGTTGGTGGGGGATTTCATCCTGGTGAACAAATTTACATACGGCATTCGCGTGCCGGTCATCAATACACGCATCATCGCAATCAATGAACCGCAGCGAGGCGAGGTGATGGTGTTTCGTTATCCGGATAATCCGTCGCTGGATTACATCAAACGGGTCGTCGGTATTCCCGGCGATGAAATCGCTTATACCAACAAACGCCTGACCATCAATGGCAAAGAAATCCCGGTCAAGGCGGACGGCGAATTCAATTACCTCGAAAGCGGCCTTAATTTTGTCGCGGCGAAGCGTTTCCGGGAGCAACTGGGGAATCATGACCATTCAATGCTGACGCAGGCAGAATCGCCCCCGGTGCAACTGAGCGGCGTGCAGCGCTTTCCCTTCCGCGATAATTGTGCCTACAATGATTCGGGATTCCGCTGCAAAGTGCCTGCTGAGCACTACTTCCTGATGGGCGACAATCGCGACAGCAGCAGCGACAGCCGCTATTGGGGTTTTGTGCCGGAACGCAATATTGTGGGCAAGGCTTTTTTGATCTGGTGGAATTTTGACGACCTGAAGCGTATCGGTCAGTCAATCAACTAATTTAGACGGGAGATTTTTCATGCATGCACAGCGCGGTATTACTCTCACAGGCTTCCTGATTTTTGCTGCGATCGCCGTCGGCATCTTGCTGCTGGGCTTTAAAATCGGACCGGCTTATTCCGAGTTCTACACGATCCAGAAGATCATGCGCACGGTCGCAAATGAACCGGCAATGCAGGCGGCTTCGCGCGGGGAAATCAATACAGCCTTCAATAACCGGGCAACGATCGAAAACATCAAGGTCATCAGCTATAACGATCTTGAGGTGAGCAAGGACGGCGGCAAACTGGTGATCAGTGCAACTTATTCCGTAAAAGTCCCGCTGTTCTACAATCTCAGCGCGTACATGGAATTTGCCCCCAGTTCTGAACGGCAGTAGGCATCACGGTAATCCGGTCGCCGTGGATCCGGAAACCATCAGCGCACGCATTGGACATCGCTTCAAGGAAGCGGGGCTGCTGCGGCGGGCGTTGACCCACCGCTCGTTCGGGTCAACGCATAATGAACGGCTGGAGTTTCTCGGCGACAGCGTGGTCAATTGCGCGATTGCCTTTGAGTTGTTTGAAAAATTTCCGGATCTGAGCGAAGGCGAACTTTCCCGTCTTCGCGCCAATCTGGTCAATCAGCAGACGCTGCACCGCATCGCACTCGATCTTCAATTGGGTGAACAGTTGCTGCTGGGCGAGGGTGAATTAAAAAGCGGCGGTGCGGCGCGCCCATCGATCCTTGCCGACAGTGTTGAGGCGCTGATCGGGGCCACATTGCTTGACGGTGGTTTTGGCGCGGCGCAAACGGTTGTACGGCGCCTGTTTGCCGCAGATCTCGCCCAAATTGATCCCAGCGTCAGCGGCAAAGATGCGAAAACACTGCTGCAGGAATTCGCGCAGGGCAAAGGCATGGCGCTGCCGGTTTATTCGCTGATGGCGACCCGCGGCCATGCGCATGCCCAGACGTTTGAGGTGCAGTGCCTGCTGGAAGGTTGCGATATCAGGACCGAAGGTCAGGGCGGCAGCCGGCGCGCCGCTGAGCAGGATGCTGCCGGCAAAGCGTATCAACAGGCCATCGAAAAATGAGCAACACCAATGAACATCGCTCCGGTTATATCGCCATCGTAGGACAGCCGAATGTCGGCAAATCCACACTGCTCAACCAGCTGGTCGGCCAGAAAATCAGCATTACTTCGCGCCGCCCGCAGACCACCCGCCAGCGCATCATCGGCATCGTTACCCAGCCGGAAGCGCAGTTTGTTTTTGTCGATACACCCGGTTTCCAGACGCGCCACGGCAATGCACTGAACCGGCTGATGAACCGCAGCGTATCGCGCAGTGTCGTCGATGTGGACGCCGTGGTGTGGGTGATCGCAGCGCAGCACCTGAATGCCGGCGATCAGGCGTTGCTGCCGATGCTGCAGGGCGGCGCGCCCTTGATCATTGCCGTCAACAAGATCGATGAAGTCGGCAACAAGAATGAACTGTTGCCATTCATGCAAAAGCTTGAAGAACTCGCCCATCCGCGGGCCATTGTTCCGGTGTCCGCCAAAACCGGCATCGGCACCCAGGATCTGTTGTCTACCATCCGCGGACTGCTGCCCGTGCGCGAACGCTTGTATGGCGAAGATGAAATCACCACCGCCAGCGAACGCACCCTGGCCGCCGAACTGTTGCGGGAAAAATTGTTCCGTCTGCTGGGCGAGGAATTGCCTTATTCGGCGATGGTGGAAATCGAAAAATTCGAAATCGTCGACGGTTTGCGGCGCATACACGCCGGCATCCTGGTCGATAAAGCCGGGCACAAGGGCATCGTCATCGGCAAGGGTGGCGAGAAACTCAAGCAGATCGCCTCCCAGGCGCGCAGCGACATGGAACGTTTGTTCGGCGGCAAGGTGTTTCTTGAGGTCTGGGTCAAGGTTAAATCCGGTTGGGCTGATGATGCGGCTACCCTCAAGCGCTTGGGTATTGATTAAAAAATCAATAAAAACAATATGTTATGTTATGTTTATGGATGTTCACGCACGCTCTCGTGGCGAAAATTGCGCCATGGCGGCTGAACGCGCACGGCGTGACGGCCACCCCGGCTACCTGCTGCATACCTATCCTTACCGCGAAACCAGTCTGGTCGCTGAAATCTACGTACGCGATTTGGGTCGTGTCGCCGTCATTGCCCGCGGTGCGCGGCGCCCGCGTTCCTTGCTGAGAGGGGTATTGATGGCCTTCCAGCCGCTGCGGTTCAGCTGGTCGGGCAAGTCGGAGTTGAAGACCCTGCACAAGGCCGAATGGCAGGGCGGTTATGCGCCGTTGCGCGGACTGAGCCTGATTTGCGGTTTTTATCTCAATGAGCTGTTGCTGAAGCTGCTGCCGCGCGAAGATCCGCATGAGCAGTTGTTTGAAGCCTATGCGATTGCGCTGGCGCAATTGCCGGCGGCGCAGGATCATGCTGCTGTGCTGCGGCGCTTCGAGCGCGTCCTGCTCCAGGAACTGGGTTACGGACTGGTTTTTGACCGCGAAGTCAGCAACGGCGGACCGATAATTGCAAACTCCTTATACCGCTACATACCGGACCGCGGCCCCGTGGCAGCGGCTGAAACCGGCGAGCAAAGCGGCGTAGAATTGGCCGGGCAGACGCTGATGGATATGGCCGCAGATCAATATACCGATCCGCGGACCGTGCAGCAAAGCAAAGTGCTGATGCGTTCTTTGATCAACCATTGCCTGGGCAACCAGACGCTGCACACACGACAACTGCTGCGAGACCTGCAGCAATTTTAGAGAATGCAGGCCGCAACCCGCATGACCAGACTCAGCGTTAACGTCAATAAAATCGCTTTGTTGCGCAACTCGCGCAGCCTCGGCATTCCGAGCGTGACCCGGGCTGCGGATATTGCCTTGCGCGCGGGCGCGCATGGCATCACCGTGCATCCTCGACCTGATGCGCGGCATATCCGTGCGGCCGATGTACATGAACTCTCACAACTGCTCAAGCTGTGGCCCCACGCTGAATTCAATATTGAAGGCAACCCCTTCGAGCCGCCGCTGATGGAACTGGCGCAGTCGGTCCGCCCCCAGCAGTGCACGCTGGTGCCGGATGATCCGGCTGCGTTTACCTCCGACCATGGCTGGGACCTCTTGCGTCACGGTGACCGCCTGCGACCCCTGATCGCAGACCTTCATGCGATGGGCATCCGTGTCAGCCTGTTCATGGATCCGTTGCCCGACGCGATGATCATTGCAACCGCGATCGGCGCTGATCGTGTCGAACTGTATACGGAACCCTATGCCAGTGCTTTCGGCACCGCAGATGAAACGGAAGCCGTTGCACGATACGCGGCTGCAGCCCGCAGCGCGCAGACGGCGGGGCTGGAAGTGAATGCCGGCCACGACCTGAATCAAGCCAATCTGCCGCTGTTCCTGTCCGCGGTCCCCGGCGTCGCGGAAGTGTCGATCGGTCATGCATTGATTGCCGACGCGCTCGAATCCGGACTGGCAGCCACGGTAGAGGCTTATCTGCGCGCAATGGAAAAAACACCGTCATGATCTACGGTATCGGTATCGACGTCATTCAGCCGCATCGCGTGGCCCGGTTGCTCGACAAGTATGGCGAGCGGTTTGTCCAACGGGTGCTGACTCCGCTGGAGCGACCGCGGTATTTGCGCAGCGCGCAGCCGGTCCTGTTTCTGGCCAACCGCTTTGCAGCGAAAGAAGCATTTTCCAAGGCGATGGGTACCGGATTTCGCTACCCCGTCACACTGCAATGTATCAGTGTCGTGCAAAACAGCGCTGGCAAACCGAGCCTGGCGTTCAACGAGGCGCTCGAGGCGATGGTCCGGCACAACGGCATTACCGGCCACCATCTGACCATCAGCGACGAATCCAACCTTGCCTGCGCCTGCGTGGTGCTCGAAAAATGAATCCATCGATGGCTCTCGGACCGGTGATGCTCGATGTTGCCGGCACCCAACTGACTGCCGAAGACCGCAAACGCCTGCTTCATCCGCTGGTCGGCGGCGTCATCCTGTTCAGCCGCAATTTCGAATCCTGCGCCCAACTGCAACAACTGACTGCGGAAATTCACGCGTTGCGCAGTCCGCAGCTGATTATTGCGGTGGATCACGAAGGCGGACGGGTACAGCGTTTCCGCGACGGGTTTACCCGGCTGCCGCCGATGCGTGAGCTCGGCCTGGTCTGGAATAGTGATCGCCGCCATGCCGCTTCGCTGGCTCATGAAGTGGGCTTCGTGCTGGCAGCCGAGTTGAGGGTTTATGGCGTCGATCTGTCATTTGCGCCGGTGCTGGATATGGATTACGGCAACAGCAGTGTGATCGGTGATCGCGCTTTCCACGGCCGGGCCGATGCCATCGCTGAACTGGCCACCGCCCTGATGCACGGTCTTCGCGACGGCGGCATGGCCGCAGTCGGCAAACATTTTCCCGGTCACGGTCATGTCAGCGCCGATTCTCACCACGAAGTGCCGGTGGATGAACGCGACTATTCAGACATCGAAAGCGAAGACCTGGTGCCGTTCCGGCGATTGGTCGACAGCGGTATGGGCGGCATCATGCCGGCGCATGTGATTTATCCCCGGGTTGATCCGGCTCCGGCCGGATTTTCCGAGAAATGGCTCAAACGCATCCTTCGTGGCGATCTGGGTTTTGATGGCGTCATTTTCAGTGATGACCTGAGCATGGAAGGCGCCAGTGTTGCCGGCAATGTGGTGGCCCGCGGTGAGGCAGCCCTTAAAGCAGGTTGCGATATGGTGCTGGTCTGCAACAATCCGCAATCCGCAGATGAACTGCTTTCCGGCTTGCACTACACAATGCCCGCGGTCAGTCTGGTGCGACTCGCACGCCTGCATGGTCGGGCGCATGCGGCGGATCCGGTCAAACTGCGAGAAGATCCGCGTTACGTGGCCGCTCTCCATGCCATTGCGGGACTGGGTTCACACAGCGGCGATCTGCCGTTTGCCTGAGCAATGCCAAAACGTACACAAGCCACAGGTCGCGCTTCGACAGCAGAACCATTTTCCACGGCCTGCATGCGCTGTCCGCGACTCTCAATGCATCTCGCGGCGGTGCGAGCCGAATTTCCGGACTATCATGCGCGGCCGGTAGCTCCGTTCGGCGATCCCTATCCGGGACTGCTGATCGTCGGCCTGGCGCCGGGCATGCACGGCGCCAACCGGACGGGACGTCCTTTTACCGGCGACTATGCCGGCGTGCTGCTCTACGATACCTTGCACCATTACGGTTTCGGCAGCCAGGCGGCGGCGGTGGCTGCTGATGACGGTCTGGTGCTAAAGGGTTGTCGGATTACCAATGCCGTGAAATGCCTGCCGCCGGAGAACAAGCCTTTGCCCGCAGAAATCCGCGAATGCAACGGTTATCTCAGGACTGAACTGGAGGCGCTGCAGCCGGGCACGGCGATATTGGCATTGGGTACAGTTGCCCATCAGGCGGTGTTGCGTGCGCTTGATATTCGTCTTGCGGACTTTCCGTTTGCACACGGCGCCAGCCACGATATCGACGAGCGCACCCGCCTGTTCGACAGTTACCATTGCAGCCGTTACAACACCAATACGAGACGCCTGACTCCGGAAATGTTCCGGAAAGTGTTCGCTGCCATCCGCCAATACATCGACCGTCCTGTCGCGGCCGAGTGAACATGACCGAACCTTCGGAAATCGCCGCGGGTTTGCCCCATCTCCCGGGGGTTTACCGGATGATCGGCAAGGAGGGCGATATCCTTTATGTCGGCAAGGCGTTGGACCTGCGCAAACGCGTCAGTTCCTATTTTCAGCGCAGTGAAACCCTGTCGCCCCGCATCCGCCTGATGGTGGCGCAGATCACTGGCATCGTTACTACGGTGACGCGTTCGGAATCGGAAGCGCTGCTGCTTGAAAATAACCTGATCAAGGCACTGTCGCCGCGCTACAACATCCTGTTTCGCGATGACAAGTCCTATCCTTATCTGATGCTCAGCGGCCATCGATATCCACGGCTGGGATTTTTCAGGGGCAATCCCGACAAGCAGAACCGGTATTTCGGTCCTTTTCCGAATTCCGGCGCAGTGCGTGAAAGCATGCAACTGCTGCAAAAAGTATTCCGGCTGCGCACTTGCGAAGACAGCGTATTCGAACACCGTTCGAGACCATGCCTGTTGCACCAGATCCGTCGCTGCACCGCGCCTTGTGTTGGTTTGATTGGCGACGCCGAATATGCCGATGACGTTCGCAGCGCGGAGATGTTCCTGAACGGCGAGGAAAATGCCGTATTCGATCGTCTTGCCGTTCGCATGAACGCGGCTGCCGAGGGTATGCGCTACGAGGAAGCCGCGGTATGCCGCGACCAGATCAGCGCGCTGCGCAAGGTCAGGGAGCGGCAGTATGTCAGCAGCGACGCGGGACGTGATGTTGACGTGATTGCCTGCGGCTTCGCTGCCGGCACCTGCTGCGTTAATCTGGTGATGATCCGCGGCGGCTTGCATCTGGGTGATCGCAATTTCTTTCCGCAGAATGCCGACGGTGTCGAGTCGTCGCAGATCATTGAGGCTTTTATCGCACAGCACTATCTGCAACATCCGGTGCCACCACAACTGGTGGCCGGCGAAGCGATTACCGTCGAGGGACTGGAGGAAACCCTGTCCGAACGCGCCGGGAGACGGGTGCAAATCAGCGCCAACCCCATTGGTGAACGCCGGGTCTGGTTGCAGATGGCTGCAAAAAATGCCGAACTCGGCGCCTCCCAGCGCAATGCCCGGAAACTCGATGACGCGGCAAAGCTGGTCGCGCTGCAGCGCGCACTGGATCTGCCGGAGACCGTGCAGCGCATCGAATGCTTTGATATCAGTCATACACAGGGCGAGGCCACGGTGGCGTCCTGCGTGGTCTATGACAAAGGCGCCATGCAAAATGGCGAATACCGTCGCTTCAACATGAAGGAGGTTATTCCCGGGGATGATTACGGCGCCATGCGCGAAGTGCTGACCCGCCGCTATCGCAAGGTGGTCGCAGGAGAGGGTAAGATGCCGGACTTGGTGATGATTGACGGCGGACAGGGTCAGTTGGGCGTTGCCATCGAAGTGGCCGGGGAACTGGGACTGAGTGTGCCGTTGCTGGGGGTGGCGAAAGGAGTTGCGCGCAAACCCGGAATGGAGCAATTGTTGATGGCGGGGCGCGAGGGTGCATTCCGGCTTGCCGGGGATGACCCCGGCCTGCACCTGATCCAGCAGATCCGCGATGAAGCACACCGGTTTGCCATTGAAGGGCACCGTGCACGCCGCGCCCGGACGCGCTCGGTTTCCACGCTGGAAGATATTCCTGGGGTGGGGGCGAGGCGACGCCAACGCCTGATGGCGCGTTTTGGCGGGCTGCGCGGGCTGGTTGCCGCAAGTGCCGAAGAAATGGCTGAAGTCGAGGGCATCAGCATGGAACTGGCGAAACGGATTTATGATTCATTGCACTAAGCGCTGCACACTGAAATGATATTCAATTTACCCATCCTGCTGACCTGGCTGCGGATCGTGATGATTCCGCTGTTTGTCGGCGTTTTTTATTTTGAGCAGGAATGGATGTCCCATGCCATGCAGAATCTGGTGGCCACCATTATTTTTACCGGCGCCGCCATCACCGACTGGCTGGATGGCTGGCTGGCGCGACGGCTGAACCAGACTTCAGCCTTCGGCGCTTTTCTGGACCCTGTCGCAGACAAACTGATGGTGGCTGCTGCGCTGATCATTCTGGTGCAACTGGGTCGTACTGATGCCGTGGTGGCGTTGATCATCATCGGGCGGGAGATCGCGATTTCAGCTCTGCGGGAATGGATGACGTCGATCGGGCAGGGCAAGAGTGTCGCGGTAACGATGGCCGGCAAGATCAAGACCGCCGCACAGATGATCGCGATCCCGATGCTGCTGTATCACGATGCCATCGGGGCTTTTGATCCGCAGCGCTGGGGCACGTGGCTGATCTGGGCGGCTGCGGTGCTGACCCTGATTTCGATGGGGTATTACCTGAAAATGGCCTGGGCGGCCGCCCATGGCCGGATATAGGGATGGTTGCGGGGTTTTGCCGGATTAGCTTATAATCCGCGGTCGCAAGATGCAGGCAGTGCGGGAATAGCTCAGTTGGTAGAGCGCAACCTTGCCAAGGTTGAGGTCGGGAGTTCGAGCCTCCTTTCCCGCTCCAAATTCTGGGGAAAACGGTTGATAGCAACCTGCCGTTTTCCCCTTTTAGTTTCAGTGGCGCGGTAGCAAAGCGGTTATGCAGAGGATTGCAAATCCTTCCAGGGCGGTTCGACTCCGCCCCGCGCCTCCAGCACAAAACCCGGTCCCGGCCATACAATCAACAAACGCCCGGGGCGAGTGGTGAAATTGGTATACACAAGGGACTTAAAATCCCTCGGCGCAAGCCATGCCGGTTCAAGTCCGGCCTCGCCCACCACTAATCTAAAATGACATGATCGTATTTGACCTCGGTTGTGATAATGACCATCGCTTTGAGGGTTGGTTTAGCTCAAGCGAGGATTTCGAACGTCAGCAGAAGGAACATTTGCTGAATTGCCCGATGTGCGGCAGCCAAACCATCAACCGGCTGGTGACTGCTGCGCGGGTCAACACGGGACGTGCGGAGCCCGCCGTTTCGGCGTCGCGCGAGCAGGATGCTGCGCAATACGCCAATTTTGATGCGGCACGCATGCTCAAGCTGATTTCCCACATTGTCGAAAGCACCGAGGATGTGGGACGTTCTTTTCCTGAAGAAGCACGCAAAATTCATTACAAGGAAGCGCCGGAGCGGCAGATCCGCGGCACCGCATCGCCGCAGGAAGTGGACGCACTGCGTGACGAAGGCATCGATGTGATTCCGCTGCCGGTGCCACCTCACTTGGATGGCAAACCGCACTGAATTGAATTTAAATCTTAAGTAATTGATTTTAAATAATTATTTATTCGATTCTGAATGCCGATTTTTTTCGGCATTGTTCATTGCGGATCACCATAAGCCCCCAACCGGGCAGTTGGCCGCTTGATCCGTATCAAAGTGAACCCGAAGCAGCGTGATATTCTGTTTTTGCGCAGATGATTTTCTGCCGCAAAACGAAATTCATATTCGAGAGGAATCACATGTTCAAGCACATCCTGTTGCCAACAGACGGATCCAAGCTGGCCGATCGCGCCATCATTCACGGCATCAATCTGGCCAAGTCGCTGGGCGCAAAAGTGACGTTGCTGAGCGTAGTTCCCGAATTTCGCATGATCGCAGATGAAAGCTTTGCGATGCCGATGAGCATGCAAACCAAGCAGCGTTACGAAAAAGAAGCGACGGTGATCGCGGAAAAGAAACTGGCGACGGTCAGTGCGCGTATCGCAAAGGCGGGATTGCAGTCCGCTTCCGTGGTGGTCTCGAGCGATCTGCCCTACCAGCAAATCATTGAAGTGGCCCGCAAGCGCAAATGCGACGTGGTGGTCATGGCCTCTCACGGTCGTCGCGGCCTGACCGGCCTGTTGCTCGGCAGTGAAACGGTCAAGGTTCTGACACACAGCAAGATCCCGGTTCTGGTTGTCCGCTGAAGCGCGGCCGGCCCGCAACGGTGGTTGATTCCGCTCCCAGCGTTGCAGCAGCGGCCCTCAGCGAAGGGGTGGTCCGCTTTCTGCGATCGCATCCGCCTTTTAGCCATATGGAGGAGGAGGCGCTGCAGTTTCTGGCCGCCCGTGTCGTTCTCGGTTATTACCCCAAAGGTACTGTAATCCTCGATACGGGGCAGCTGCGGCCGCTGGCTTTTCATATCATCCAGCGCGGAACCGTACAGCTGCTGCCTTTCAATGCGGCGCACAGCCAGGACGTCCATCCGGTCACCATGGGGCCGGGTGAATGTTTTTCGGTCAGCGCCATGCTTGAAAATCGCCCGGTGATCGCGCCGTATACGGCAGTGACAGACACTTTCTGTTATGAGCTGCCGGCCGAACATTTCCCGGAACTCCTGGACCGCAGCCCGGTATTCCGCGAGTTCACCACGGAATTCCTTGCCAGCATGCTGCGGGAATCGAGACGGCTGATCCAGCTGAATTACAACGCGACGAGCGGTGAGCAGCAGACGATGGGGCGCACACTTCGTTCATTGATTACCCGCCAGCCGGTGACGTGTACCGCAGAAACGCCCCTGGGCGATGTGCTGCGCACCATGCAGAGCCGCAAAATCGGCTCCATGCTGATCACCGATGGCGAGGAACGGCCGGTCGGCATCTTTACCCGCCACGATGTACTGGATCGCGTGGCGCTGGCGCATTGCGACCTGATGCGCCCGATCAGCGACGTGATGACGCCGAATCCACTGACGCTTCCGGCAGAAGCCAGTGTCTATGAAGCAGCCCTGCTGATCGCCAATCGCGGCATCCGGCATATTCCCGTCTGTGATGACCATCGCCTGATGGGCGTGGTTACCGAGCGCGACCTTTTTGCGCTGCAAAGAGTCAGCGTGCGCGGCATCAACCGGATCATTGCGGAAGCAAATTCCATCGAGGATCTGCAGCGTGCTGCAGCTGATATCCGCAGACTTGCCCGCAGCATGCTGGGGCAGGGAGTATCGGCCGAGCACATGACACTGATCATCTCGACCTTGAATGATTCCCTGGTGCGTCAGGTGCTGGATATTGAAGCGTCGCGGCATGACTTGCAGGGCATACGCTGGAGCTGGCTGGCCTTCGGCAGTGAAGGGCGTTACGAACAGACCATCAGCACTGACCAGGACAATGGTCTTATTTATGATGGCGGCGCTGCTGCGCCTGATGCGGTGCGCGCCCGATTGCTGCCGTTCGCGCAGGCGGTGAATCGCGCCCTTGATACCTGCGGTTTCCCGCTTTGCAGGGGCAATATCATGGCGGGCAACCCGCACTGGTGCCTGAGCCTTGACGAATGGCGGGAGCGTTTCGACCAATGGATCGCGAATACCGACCCGCAGGCCCTGCTGAGCGCAGTTATTTTCTTTGACTTTCGCAATCTTTATGGCGATGAAGCGCTTGCAGACAACCTTCGCGAGCATCTGATTTCAAGTGCCAAAGGCAACAGCCGCTTTCAGCGGCAACTTGCCCAGTATGCGCTGGAGAGCAGGCCGCCCCTGGGATTGATCAGCGATTTCATTACCGACGACGAAGGCGAAGCGCGCGGCACCATTGACCTGAAAAAAACCGGGGCGCGTCTGTTTACGGACGCTGCACGGGTTCTGGCGCTGGCAACGGGTGTGGCCCACACCAATACTGTGCAGCGTTTGCGTCAGGCCGCACCGATGCTGCAGATGCCGTTGAGCGAAATTGATTCGATTGTAGAGGGCTTCTATTTTATCCAGGCATTGCGCTTGCGCGGGCAGATATCGGCGGATCCAGCCGTTCGCGACCCCAACCGGATCAGTCCATCGACGCTCAACGAAGTCGACCGCCGGATACTCAAGGAAAGCCTGCGGCAGCTGCGCAAGCTGCAAAGCCGGCTCGCGCTGGACTACCAGTTGTGAGGCGGAGCGCTTGAACTGGTTGCGACGGTTATTCCTGCGAAAACCCGAACTGAGCCTTGAGCAGTCGCTGGCGTTGACGGCTTACCGTTCACACTCACAGATTGTCGGTGCAGCGCCGCTGGACACGCTGCGTTTCGTGGTGGCGGACGTGGAAACCACCGGGCTGAATCCCTTCGCCGATCAGTTGATTTCAATCGGAGCGGTCGAGATTATTCAGGGCACTATCAGACTGAACAGCGGGTTCGAAGTAGTGTTTCGCCAGCCGCAGGCCAGCCCCAATGCCAACATCCTAGTGCATGGCATTGACGGTACGACGCAGCTCGGCGGCGTTGATCCTGCAGCGGCCACGCTGCAGTTCCTTGATTTCATCCAGAACGCACCGCTGGTGGGCTTTCATGCCGATTTTGATCGTTTGATGATTGATCGTGCGGCAAACAAGGCCGTAGGGCTCGCACCATCGAACCCCTGGCTGGATCTTGCCTATCTGGCGCCGGCAGTGATGCCGGAACCCGGGCGCAAGCTGCCGCGCGGCTTCGATGAGTGGATGGACAAGCTCGGCATCGTCAATCAGGCGCGCCACAATGCGCTGTCCGATGCGCTGGCCACCGCCCAACTGCTGCAAGTCGTGCTGGCGCGGGCCAGGGATCAGGGCATCAGCACCCTGGCCGGTCTGGTCAGGCTGGAGCAGGATCAACGGTGGCTCAAACAGCGCTGAACGCCGCCGTCATCCTGCGGGCTCCCGGCCTGTCAGTGCATCGCTTGCGTTCGATGTGGTGTAATCGGGGGCAGCCACGGAAAACAATAAACGCCGCCAGAGCAGCCCAAACCGCCGTCAAACCCATTCGTTGATGAACAGCCTCAAAGCCCTGTTGAGCCCGGCATCCATTGCCATCCTCGGCGCATCCGCCGAGTTGAACAAAGTCAACGGCCGCACTTTGCGTTTTCTGCTTGAAAAGGGTTACCGGGGACGTATTTTTCCGGTCAACCCGAAATACGAAACCATCGCCGGACTGCGCTGTTATCCCAACGTGGCTGCATTGCCGGAAGCCCCCGATCTTGCGGTAATCGCGGTGCCGGCAGCCCATGTGCTGTCCTCGGTGCGTGAACTCGGTAAACGAGGCGGACGTTCGGCAGTCATTTTCAGTTCGGGCTTTGCCGAGTTGGGCGAGGCGGGGCGCAATCTTGAGCATGAAATCACGGCGGCGGCGCACGAGTCCGGCATCCGACTCTGCGGCCCGAATTGCCTGGGGCTGATCAACGCCTGGGATCAGGTCATTGCCACTTTCGGCCAATTTGCCGAAGGCCCGACGCCGCCGGGCCCGGTGGCCTTTGTCACGCAGTCCGGTGCATTCGGTACCGCCATTGCCGCATTGGCCCGTCGACGCAGACTCGGACTCGGTTACTTCATCAATACCGGCAACGAGTGCGATATCGATTTTGTGCAGATGATGCAAGCGGTGCTGAGTGATGAACGTATTCTTGTCGGCGCCGGCTATCTTGAGGGCGTTCGGGATGGCGCCGGACTCAAAGCGCTTGCTGCGCATGCGCTGGACATCGGCAAGCCGTTGACGCTGACCAAAGTGGGAAGCACGTCTGCTGGAGCAAAAGCTGCCGCCTCGCATACCGGCGCGCTTGCCGGCAGCGATGTGGTATTCGACGGGGTGATCCGCGGTTTGGGTATCACCCGCGCCCGCAATGAAGAGCACATGCTGGACATCGTCGAAGTGCTCGGCAACAGCAAATTGCCGGAAGGCCGCGGACTTGGCATCGTGACGCAGTCGGGCGGCGCCGGTGTGCTGATGGCGGATCGCGCCGAAGAAATGGGATTGCAGGTCGCTGAATTATCGCCGCAGACGCGAACGGCACTGGCCGGAGTCATTCCGGCTTTCGGCACCACCGGCAATCCGGTCGATGTCACCGGCCAGTTTGTTTCCGATCCCAATCTGCTGCTCGACAGCATGCGCATCATGATGGATGACCCTCAAGTCCATGTCGGCATCGTCTGGCTGCAGTTGATGGATGCCCACGTTGACCGCCTTGCGGAGATCTTCCAGAGAATAAAGGCATTGCTTGCCAAACCGTGGATCGTCTGCTGGGTCGCCGCGCCCGATGAAGCGCTGGCGAAAATGCGTGAGCTGGGCATTCCCGTTTTACGCGGTGCTGAACCGGCAGTTGATGCCGTAGCTTCCCTGGTTCATTACGCCGAAGTGCGACGGCACTGGCTGGCAGACGCGCCTGTGCGCCACGCGCTGCAACTGCCGGAACTGGATCTGCCGGCACAGCGCGGACCGGTATCGAGCATGGACGGGCAGGCACTGCTGCAAGCCTGTGGCATACCAACGGCCACGGCAAAACTGGCGAAGACCGCTGATGAGGCGGTAGCTGCTGCGCGGATGCTCGGGTATCCGGTGGTATTAAAAATAGAATCGCCGGACATCCTGCACAAGACCGAAGCGAAGGGTGTGGCGCTGAACCTGAAGGATGAGTCGGCGCTGCGCACGGCGCACGAACAACTGCTCACCAATGCCCGGCAATACAAGTCGGACGCAAGGATATCCGGCGTGCTGGTGCAAGCGATGGCGCAAGGCGATGTCGAACTGGTGATCGGCCTGAAGCGCGACCCGGTTTTCGGCCCTGTGGTCATGGTCGGGCTGGGCGGTGTGCTGATTGAAGTATTCAAGGATGTTGTATTTCGCGCCGCACCGGTTACCGAGCACGAGGCCTTGCGCATGCTCGATGAATTAAAAAGCAGGATTATGCTGGACGGTGTGCGCGGCAAACCGCCGGTGGACAAGGCGGCGCTGGCGCGCATGATCAGTGCCGTATCGCGCTTTGGCGCTGCTGCCGGTCCGCGCCTGACCGAACTTGACTTGAATCCGGTGCTTGCCGGGTCACAGGGCGTGACGGCGGTGGACTGGTTGATGGTGCTGGATTAATCGTAAAGGAAATGCTCATGGATTTTGAACTGCCGGAAGAACTGCGCATGCTGCGTGAGACCGTCGCCCGATTCGTACGCGAGGAATTGCTGCCGCTGGAGCGCGACGTTATCAAGAGAGAGGCTGAGCGTGGACTGACGGATGCGCCGCTGATTGATCCGGATGTGGAAAAACATCTCGCTGACAAGGCGCGCGAGATCGGTCTTTTCGGTATCGATGTGCCTGAAGAATATGGCGGGCAGAACATGGGCATGCTGGCCAAGGCGGTGGTGATAGAAGAACTGAAGACCAGCATCGTGCCCTTCGTACTGCCGCCGGACAGTCCCAATCTGTGGATGCTGCGCGAGACCTGCAAGGGTGAGCAGATCCAAAAATATTTGCTGCCATACGCCAGTGGCGACAAAAAAAGCGCCATTGCCATTACTGAACCCGGTGCGGGTTCTGATCCCGCCGGCATGAAAACGCGCGCCGAGTACAAAAATGGCAAGTGGCTGCTCAATGGCCAGAAAATCTGGATCAGCGGTGCACGCAAGGCGGATTTCATGATCGTCATGGCCGTCACCGATCCGGCTAAAGGTTCGCGGGGCGGAATTACTGCATTCCTGGTCGATAAGGGCGCCAAGGGGCTGTCGATTCCCTCGGTTTTCAACACCATGGGCGAACATGCGCCGTATGCGGTGTTTTTTGATAATGTCGAACTGTCCGACGATCAGGTGCTGGGCGAGGTCGGCAGCGGTTTCAAACCAATGCAGAATCGACTCGGTGTGCGGCGCATGGAAATCGCCTGCCGTTCGCTGGGTTATGCCCGGCGTTGCATGGATCTGATGCTGAAGCAGGCCAATGAACGCAAGACCTTTGGCGCGTTGCTGGCCGAACGCCAGCAGGTGCAGTGGTGGCTGGCCGACAGCTGGCAGGAAATGGAAATGGTACGCTGGATTACCTGGCGCCTGGCGTGGAAGATGGACAATGGCGGCAGCGACTGGCGGCGTGAAGCGGCGATGGTCAAGCTGCAGGGCAGCGAAATGATCGCGCGGGTTTCTGATCGGGCCATTCAATTGCTCGGCGGCATGGGAGTGTCAAAGGATCTGCCGCTCGAATACATCGCACGCGCCTGCCGCGTGTTCCGCATTTTCGAAGGGCCCAGCGAAGTGCACCGCTGGTTCATTGCCCGCGATTTGCTGCGCAATGGCATGCCTGTTGATTGATGATGGATCCTGCAGAACCCCGCGCCCGGGGCTGATGCCATCGGTTAAAATGACGGGGTTTTGTAATTAACACATTGTGAACTTATAGGGACGACGATGAACGCACCGCAAACCATGACTGATCGACTGCTTGCCGAGAAAAAGGATGGCATTGGCTGGATTACGTTTAACAACCCCGCTCGCCATAATGCGGTCTCTTACGAGATGTGGCAGGCATTGCCAGTCGTGTTGGCCAATTTTGCCGCCGATCCTGAAGTGGGCGTCATTGTTTTGAAAGGTGCTGGTGAAAAAGCGTTTGTTGCCGGCGCCGACATTTCACAATTCAAGGAAAAGCGCAGCAGCGAAGATGCTGTGCTGGCCTACAACAAAGCGGCTGACGATGCCGGCAAGGCGTTGCAGGAATGTCCGAAGCCGACCATTGCCATGGTCCGTGGCTATTGCATTGGTGGCGGCACAGCGATCGCCGTGAACTGTGATATACGCATTGCTGCCGATGATGCCAAGTTCGGCGTTCCCGCCGGCAAACTGGGTCTGGGATACCGCTTCGTCGGCATCAAGCGCCTGACCGATGTGGTTGGCCCGGCCTTCACCGCGGAAATCTTTTTTACCGCGCGCCAGTTCAATGCGCAGGAAGCGTTGCAGATGAACCTGGTGAACCGTGTGGTTCCCGCCACGGAATTGGAGCAGTACACGGTTGACTATGCCAAGGTTATTGCCGGCAATGCGCCGCTGACGCTGGCTTCAGTGAAAGCCTCACTGATCGAATACGGCAAGGAGCCGGCAAAACGCGATCTGGACCGGCTGCAGAAGATGGTCGACATTTGCTACAAGAGCGAGGACTACAAGGAAGGTCAGGCTGCATTCGCCGAGAAGCGCAAGCCGGTATTTAAGGGTAAGTAATACTAACTAATTGTTTTTATTGATATTTCAGGAATAAACATTATGGGTTTTGATGCCAACCGTGCCGATCTTTGTGTCGGCGTGATCGGGACCGGCGCCATGGGTCGCGGCATCGTGCAGGTTGCCGCAGCCGGCGGCATGCACGTGCTGATGATGGACACGCGCGCCGGTGCCGCCGATGAAGCTCGTGATTTTGTCGCCAAGATGCTGGGCCGTGCGGCGGAGAAGGGCAGCATGACGCAGGCCGATGCCGACGCTGCGACGGCCAGGATCAAGGTCGCGCAATCGATGGCTGATTTCAAGGTCTGCCATATGGTGGTGGAGGCGATTGTTGAAAACCTTGATGCCAAACGTGCGTTGTTTGGCGAACTCGAAGATATCGTCACACCGGAGTGCATCCTCGCCACCAATACCTCGTCGATGTCGGTGACGACGATCGCGGCCAAACTGAAAACGCCGCAGCGTTTTGCCGGATTCCATTTTTTCAATCCGGTGCCGTTGATGAAGCTGGTTGAAGTCATCGACGGACTGCAGACCGAAAACTGGGTGTCCGAGGCGCTGATGGTGATCGGCAAGCGCATGACGCGCGAACCGGTACGCCTGACCGATGCGCCCGGCTTCCTGGTCAATCAGGTCGGCCGCGGTTTTACGCTGGAAGCCTCACATCTGGTCCATGAAGGTGTTTCCAATTTCGTCAATGTCGACCGCGTGATGCGCGACGTCGGCGGTTTCCGCATGGGTCCGTTTGAACTGATGGAACTGACCGGTCTGGATGTGACGCAGCCGGCCTCGGTGCTGATCTACAACCAGTTTTTCCAGGAACAGCGCTATCGTCCGAGCCTGATCATGCAGTCGCGCTATGAAGCGGGTGTGCTGGGTCGCAAGAGCAAAAAGGGCTTCTACAACTACGATGCTGAAATGAAACCCATTGTCGTGCCGGAAGCGCCGGCACCGACGGCGCGTCCAGACAGCGTCTGGGTCAGCAAGGCCGAAACGCAGGGCCATGAAGTGCTGACAGCCCTGCTGACCAAACTCGGCGCAACGATTGAAACCGGCGCCAAGCCTTCAGCGAAAGCACTGATCTTCGTTACCCCGGTCGGCAAAGATGCAACGAGCTGTGCGGTGGAAGAGGGTCTGGATCCCAAGCGCACCGTGGCTGTCGATACCCTGTTCCCGATGGTCAAACGCCGCACCATCATGGGCACGCCGCTGACCGAAGCCTCAGTGAAAGACGCTGCACACGGCCTGCTGGCTTCCGACGGCGTGCCGGTGACAGTGTGCCGTGACAGCCCGGGTTTCATCGCGCAACGCATTGTCGCCATGGTCGTCAACATCGGCTGCTCGATTGCACAAAGCCGCACTGCGCAGCCTTCAGACATCGACAAAGCGGTGACGCTGGGTCTGAACTACCCGAATGGACCGTTGAAATTCGGCGATGTTGTCGGCGTCGAGAAAATCCATCGCGTGCTTGCCAACATGAACTCGCTGTATGCCGACCCGCGTTACCGTCCGAACATCTGGCTCACGCGCCGCGCGAAGCTGGGCGTTTCACTGCTGACCCCCGAAGCCTGATCATCCAAGAGGAATAAACCATGCTCGACGCCTATATTTACGAAGGACTGCGCACCCCGTTCGGCCGCCATGGCGGCTCGCTGGCGAAGGTTCGCCCCGATGATCTGCTCGCCGAAGTGATGAAGAGTGTCATGGCGAAATCGAAATTCAAGATCGAGCAGGTAGAGGACATTATTGTAGGTTGCGCCAATCAAAGCGGCGAAGACAGCCGCTGTGTCGCTCGCCATGCCGGTCTTTCCGCGGGTTTCCCGATTGAAATTCCCGGCACCGTGCTGCAGCGTAACTGCGCCAGCGGCCTGGGTGCGCTTGCACATGCTGCGCATTCGATCACTGCCGGTGAAGGCGATGTATTCATCGTTGCAGGCGTTGAAAGCATGAGCCGTTCGCCAATCGTGATGAGCCGCGCCGAGAGCGCGTTTGACCGCGGCATCAAAATGTTCGACAGCACGATCGGCCCGCGGTTTTCGAATCCGAAACTGACCAAGCAGTTCGGTGACCCGCAGATGCCGCAAACGGCTGACAATCTGGCCCGTGAGTACAACATCAGCCGTGAAGAAGCCGATACTTTTGCATTGGCTTCCCAAAACAAATTCGCGACCGCAAAAGGCGAGGGGTTTTTTGCCGGCGAAATTGCGCCGGTTGAAATGCCTGCTTCACGCAAAGGCCCGGTGCCGGCGGTAGCTGATGACGAACATCCGCGTCCGGGAACCGACATGGCCACGCTGGCCAAGATGAAGGCGCTTTACGAAGGTGGTGTCACCACGGCGGGAAATGCTTCGGGCGTGAACGACGGCGCGATTGCCTTGATCGTCGGCTCGCTGGCAGCGGGTGAAAAGGCGGGGGCGAAACCGATTGCGCGAGTGATCTCAACTGCGGCCATGGGCGTGCCGCCGCACATCATGGGCATAGGCCCTGTTGCGGCTTCAAAAAAGGCCCTGGCGCGCGTCGGACTGACCATCAAGGACATGGACGTCATCGAGATCAATGAAGCCTTTGCCACGCAGGTTCTGTCCTGCCTGAAGGGCTTGGGCGTGGCGCTGGACGACAAAAGGGTTAATCCCAACGGCGGCGCCATTGCCGTGGGTCATCCACTGGGGGCGTCTGGCGCCCGCATCGCGCTGACTGCAGCCCGTCAATTGCAGCGCACCGGCGGTAAATATGCCCTGGTTTCCCTGTGTATCGGTGGCGGCCAGGGTATGGCGGCTGTGATCGAACGCGTCTAAGACCATGTTGGTATTTCGGCACAAGTGGCTAAGCCTTTGTGCCGAAATACCTTTTCCTGTCACAATTCAAAGTGTCTAATAGGGGTGTGACTGGAAAATCCTTACAAAATGTTAGATTTGAACTGGCATCCAGAGGCTTCCATAATTCTTACCGTCATCACAACAGGGCGGTCAAAGGCTGACCGTGAGTGACATGGAAACCATAACAGCGCTGAAGCATGGCGCTCCGCTGGCGCCGCAAAAGCTGGTCGATATGCGGTCCAAGGGCATGCATACGGTCCGGTTCGAATTTATTGTGCGTCTGCTGCGTCTAAACACGCAGATCATCACGCTCTCGATTTACTGGGAAGACGGTCGGGAATTCATGCAGATTCCTACCGCACAGAATGTCCAGCGCAAACTGGTCTACGCGAGCGAACCCCGCGTCTCCGGTTTTTTTGACGACATCTCCCTGCTTTGTTATCCGCTGGATCCCGATGCAAAAACCAAGGTTGATGCTGAGCTGGACCGCATGGTTGCCGCAATAGGGGAGTATGGTCGCCGGGTTGCCCGCGCCTAGTTTGTTGCGCTAAAACTGCTTTTAGTTTTCGAGGCAGGTGCTGAGAGTTAGTCCGTAAAAGTGCTCCCGGTTTCGTGGTACGGCATCCGCCAGGCAGCGCGCTTCAATGCCGCACCATTGCTCCTCGATTCTGCGACGTTCGAGAATCAGGGGTTCGATTGACACCCTGGCTTTCTTCGATACGATTTCCTGCTTTTTGAGTTCCTTGATCCGCTGATCCAGCGGGCCGGTGGTTTTGCGGATGCAATCGATAATGCCTTGGTCCGAGTATTTGCGTTCTACCGGCACTGGCTCCTGTTTGTGTGCCATTGCGGGGGATCCGCTTATACCCAGTATCACAGCCAGAACAGCGCTAAAGACGAGATCATTCAAAGGGATATGGCTGCCGGTTTATAATTTGACATAATACACATTATACGTAATTAAGAATGAGCCGCTCAGAGGAAAACCATTCGATTCAAGCCTATAGCCAACCCTATTTCTCAACCCCTGCCTTGCGCAGCATGGTTTCAATTTCCCGGTTACCCCGGTCTACAGCCAGGCTCAGCGCTGAATGTCCGTAAGGAGAAATATATTTGGCATCTGCGCCGTATTCCATCAACAGCAACAACATCTGTAAATGACCCTCACGAGCCGCCATCATCAGCGCCGTGGTGCCATTGTCCGAAGCTGCATTGAAGTTAGCGCCTTTGCCGATCAGCATTCTGGCGATATCCACCCGGTCCCTAGCGGCTGCATAGATCAGCGGCGTCCAGCCGGCATGGTTGACCGGTGCGCCGGCATCCAGCAGCATTTTCACGACTTCAGTATGTCCCTGGATGGATGCCAGCATCAGCGCCGATTCCCCCAAGGGATTACGAGCCTGGATACGGGGTTTTGCGGACAGAATGGTTCTGACAACGCTGGGTTTGCCTTCACGGGCGGCAAGCATCAGTAATGTGTTGCCTTGGGGGTTTACCGTTTCAACATCCAGACCGCGACGCAATAAGTCGGCAATGGCTGGTTGATCATCCATTTGTATCGCATGCAGCATATCTTCATAGGCGCCGGCCCGCGTCTGCGTAACTTGCAGGCCAAGAATGATCAAAGCAAGTGTTGGAATCAGGGTACGTATTTTCATATAACTACTTGTTAATATTGAATAATTTGTAGAAGTTTTGTGTGGTTTGAAATGCAACCTCGGAGAAATCACGACCTTGTAGCCGGGCGATTTCCTCTGCTACATGTTTGACCCATCCAGGCTGATTCGTTCGCCCGCGGTGCGGAACAGGGGCCAGATACGGGGAATCCGTTTCAACCAACAGCCGGTCCAAAGGCACTCTGCGCGCCACTTCTTTCAGATCCTTGGCGTTTTTGAAGGTGACGATCCCGGAAAAGGAGATGTAGAAGCCCATGGCCAATGCGCCTTCGGCGACTTCCCAACTTTCGGTAAAGCAGTGCATCACCCCGCCAGCCTTTTCCGCGCCCTCTTCCTGCATCAGCCGCAAGGTATCGGCCGCGGCTGAACGCGTGTGAATAATCAGCGGTTTTGCGCATTCCCGCGCAGCACGGATATGCGTGCGGAAGCGTTCACGCTGCCATTCCAGATCACCTGTCAGACGGAAGTAATCAAGGCCTGTCTCGCCGATGGCAACCACTTTGGGATGGCGCGCGAGCTCCAGCAGTTCGGCAACCGCAGGCTCACGCAGGTCAGGATAGTCGGGATGCACGCCGACAGAAGCATACAAATGCGGATGGTTTTCAGCGAGTGCTCTGACCTTGGGAAAATCCTCGAGCGTCACGCTGACGCACAACGCGGCGCCGACATCGTTGTCGCGCATGGTGGCGAGGATCGTCGGCAGATTATCCGCAAGCTCCGGAAAATCCAGATGACAGTGTGAATCAACGAGCATGATCGTCAGGCGGCGCGGCGCGCCGGATTCAACAGGGCCGCATAGGCAAAAAGCACGCTTTCCATATACAGCCGCGCATTCAACGGGTGATGGATGTTGCGCTGTTCACGCACCAGCTTGCGATGCAGTCGCAGCGCCGCCAGTGGCTCAATGCGCTTTGCGATCATCGCCAGTTCCCGCGATAGATCGGGGTTGTAGCGTATGCGTCCGAGCATGCGTTGTTCAACAATGTCGCAGGTCCACTTCTGCAGCCAGTTGATGAAGCGTTCCAGCGGCAGATCACGGAATGTTTCGGCAACGGCCAGCGGATCAAAATCAGGCGTCGCGATAGCCCGCAGCAGGTCATTGCGGCCGGCGAGTTCGTCGCCTTCGATCATCGCCAGCGCCAGCAGGGGTGCGCCTGATGCCTGGGCCAGTGCGACGGCGGGTTCCTTGACGCCATGTTCGGCCAGCCACGATAGCGCTACCTGGGAATCCGGAGCATGCAAACCCAGCTGGCGGCAGCGGCTGATGATCGTGCGCATCAGGCGCTGCGGACGGTGGCTGATCAGGATGAAATGGGTTTGCGCTGGCGGCTCTTCAAGGTTTTTCAGCAAGGCATTGGCGGCGGCCACGTTTAACGCCTCGGCCGGATTGACCAGAATGACTTTCCGACCACCGCGATGGCTGGAAACATTAATGAAATCATGAAGTTCCCGCACCTGCTCAATGCTGATCCAGTGGCTGGCCTTGGTCTCTTTCGCTTTGGGAGCGGCGTCATCACTCTCCGCCCCCGCCTCATCCCCGGTTGGCGGCGCGAGCACGCGGAAATCGGGGTGTGCGCCGGAGGCGAACCAGGTACAGGCGCTGCAACTCCCGCAGGCCACTCCGCCGGTAGCCGATTTCTCGCACAGCAGTCCCTGCGCCAGCGCCATGCCAAACGCTTGTTTGCCAATGCCGCGCGGCCCACGAATCAGCAGCGCGTGGGAAAGCTGGGTGGGATATTTTAAAACTGCAGAAAGTGCGGGTTCAAGCCATTTAAACATTAATTATCAATAGCTTAATAGAGTTAATTCGGGTAAATAATTGAAAATGGCGTTGATGATATTAATATTATATTAATCAAATACTTATAATTATTTTCTCAAGCTCAACCTGTACTTCGGCAATCGAGTGTGACGCATCGATAATCCGTATCCGATGCGGATGTTCTTGGGCTCTGCGCAAGTAGGCAGCCCGTACCCGCCCATAAAAATCCAGCTGTTCGCGCTCAAAGCGGTCGGGTTCCCGGGCCTGCCGCGTTCGTGAGCGCCCTACTTCCGGCGCCAAATCAAAATAAAGCGTCAGATCGGGCTGTAGCGTGCCTTGCACCCAGCGCTCCAGTTCGGCGATGCGATCCCAGGCCATGCCACTGCCGCCGGCCTGGTAGGCGTAGGTGGCGTCGGTAAACCGGTCGCACAATACCCACTGCCCGGCGGCCAGCGCCGGTTCAATCACCTGAGCAATGTGTTCACTGCGTGCCGCAAACATCAGCAGCGCCTCGGTTTCAGGCTTTCGCGGCTCATGGCTGTCCAGCAATAGCCCACGCAACGATTCGCCCAGCGCCGTTCCCCCGGGCTCGCGAGTCACCGTCAGCGCAATGCCTCGGCCGAGCAGGCGGCCACGCAACCACTCCAGATGCGTGGTCTTGCCGGCGCCATCCATGCCTTCGAGAGTGATGAAGCGGCCCCGCGTCATTGCCGTCCCCGCCGCTGATATTGCGTGACGGCCCGTTCGTGTTCGGCCAGCGTGCGCGAGAATTTGGAAGAGCCGTCACCCCGCGCGACAAAATACAGCGCCTCACTGGGTGCAGGATTCAGCGTGGCGCGCAAGGCATCAAGTCCAGGCATGGCAATCGGTGTGGGCGGCAGTCCGGTGCGGGTGTAGGTATTGTAGGGCGTATCCGTCAGCAGATCGCGTTTGCGGATGTTGCCGTCGAAGGCGGCGCCCATGCCGTAGATCACCGTCGGATCGGTCTGCAGGCGCATGCCGATACGCAACCGGTTGATGAATACCGCGGCAACCAGGCCACGTTCATCGGCGCGCCCGGTTTCCTTTTCGATGATCGAGGCCAGGATCAGTGCTTCGGTCGGCGACTGCAGCGGCAGATTCGGTGTGCGGCGCGCCCATTCCTGTTCCAGATGCTTGCGCATCAGGTTGTGCGCCCGGCGCAGGATCGAAAGGTCTGTGCTGCCGTCACTGAAGTGGTAAGTGTCAGGAAAAAACCAGCCTTCCGCTGCCGGCGCGCTGATGCCCAGTTTCTGCAGTACTTCCGCTTCGGACAACGCAGCTACCTCGCCGCGGATTTTCGGGTTTTCCCGTAGCGCCTTGCGCATCTGCTCGAAAGTCCAGCCCTCGACGAAGGTGATCGCGATCAGTGTCACATCGCCACGGGTCATCCGCTGCAGCAGAGCCAGTGGCGTCATGGCGCCGGAAAATTCGTAATTGCCCGCCTTGAGCCGTGCAGATTCACCAAGCAGCCGCGCCAGCAGTTCAAAAGGTTCGGGGCGGCCGATGATGCCCGCGGCCGCCAGTTGCGTTGCCGTTGCCCTGAGGCTGCTGCCGGCGCGCAATTCAAAGGTCACCGGCGATTCCGGCAGGTGCAGATTGTCATAGGCGTAGTAATACACCGCCGCGCCGGCCAGCAGCGCACACAGCATGAGCAGCAACAGCAGTTGTTTAAGCAGACGCATCAGCCAGTACATGCAGCCATTTTCTCATGCGTGTTGCGGTTTCAAATGAACCCCAGATTCGGGTGCCGAGCCGGGCCACAGGCCATACGCCGATCAGGCTGTTGACCAGCATGACCTCTTCCGCGGCCTCGAGACGCTCGCAACTGACCGGTTCGATACGGCAGGTCACGCCGTGTCCGGCAGCCAGTTCGATGATGGCATCCCGCGTCACGCCGGCGACGCCGCAGCGGGAAAGCGCCGGCGTCACCAGACCGTCCTGTTCCATCAGAAAAATATTGCAGCGGGTGCCCTCGATGACCATGCCCTCAACATCGCAGAGTAATCCTTCGGCGATCGCCGGGTCATGCCATTCAGCCCGGGCCAGCACGTTTTCCAGGCGATTGAGATGTTTGACCCCGGCCAGTGCCGGCTGCGCTGCGAGCCGTTGCGTGCAGTAGCGGATGATCACGCCTTGCGTTAAATACTCCGGCGGATAGTCCGGCAACGGTGATGCCGTAACGATACGTCGCGGCACAACTTTTTCTGGAAGCGCATAGCCGCGACCGCCGCTGCCGCGGGTGACCGTGATTCTCAACGCGCAATCAGGTAACTGTACCGAGATCTGCTTCAAATCCTCGAGAAACAGTGACGCCGACGGCGGCTCGATGGCCAAGGCGCGACAGTCTGCGTCCAGTTTGGCGTAATGACGGCTCCACAGCGGAAACCTGCCCGCACGTATCGCAAGCGTACGAAACACACCATCACCATAGGTGAGGCCGCGATCATCAGCAGGGACGGATATGGCCGGCGATCCGTCAACGAGGGTCAGTGTCATGCCGGCAACAGGTTCCGCGGGCATTGAAAGCGGAACCATGAAGAGTAACGATCAGATCTTGCGGAACACCAGGCTGCCGTTGGTGCCACCGAACCCGAATGAGTTGGAAAGCGCGACATTGATTTTCATCTGGCGTGCGGTGTTGGGCACGTAATCCAGATCGCATTGCGGATCCTGGTTGTCCAGATTGATGGTCGGCGGTGCGACCTGGTCACGGATCGCCAAAATCGAGAACACCGCTTCAATACCTCCGGCTGCGCCGAGCAGATGGCCGGTCATTGATTTGGTCGAACTCACCGCAAGCTTGTGGGCCTGTGCGCCAAAGCAGCTCTTGAGTGCCGTGGTTTCAGCGATATCGCCCAGCGGGGTCGATGTGCCATGGGCGTTAACATAATTAATCTGATCATGGCTGATGCCGGCGTTGCGCAAGGCGTTGTTCATGCAACGCACGGCTCCGGCGCCATCTTCACAGGGTGCGGTGATGTGATGGGCATCGGCACTCATCCCATATCCGGCGAGTTCACAGTAAATACGCGCGCCGCGACGTTTGGCATGTTCATATTCTTCAAGTACCAGAACGCCGGCGCCCTCACCCATCACGAAACCGTCGCGATCCTTGTCCCAGGGGCGACTGGCGGCCGCAGGGTCGTCATTGCGCGTAGACAATGCGCGCGCCGAGCAAAACCCGCCGATACCCAACTGTGAAATCGTGGCTTCGGCACCACCGGCAATCATGATGTCTGCATCACCATACTCGATCAGCCGGCCGGCTTCGCCGATGCTGTGATTAGCAGTGGTGCAAGCCGAAACCACGGAAATATTGGGTCCCTGCAAGCCAAACATGATCGACAATTGGCCGGAGATCATGTTGATGATCGAGCCGGGCACGAAAAACGGTGAAATCTTGCGCGGACCCCCGGCGAGCACTGCGTTATGGGTGTCCTCGATCAGCGGCAGTCCGCCAATACCGGAACCGATGCAAACGCCGATCATTTCCCGATTGAGTTTGTCCAGCTCCAGTCCGGCATCCTTGATTGCATCGATGCCCGCAGCAAGGCCGTAGTGGATGAAGGTGTCGAAGCGCCGCGCTTCTTTGACGGGCAGGTAATTGGCGGCATCGAAACCTTTGACCTCACCGGCAATCTGCGAGGTGAAGCCGGTAGCATCAAAACGGGTGATCTTGCCGATGCCGGATTTGCCGCCCGTGATATTCGACCAGGATTCAACCAGACCGATGCCGACCGGGGAAATAATCCCCAATCCGGTCACGACGACTCTGCGAGTAGTGGGACGCGACATGATTCAGGATGCGGGGCGCGCAGCGCGCGTCCCGCCATCAAGTTGAGTAAGGAAGGGAGGTCCCTTACGAAAATCAGGCTTTGTGGTTTGACTTGATGTAGTCAACGGCCTGCTGGACGGTGGTGATTTTTTCCGCTTCTTCGTCCGGGATTTCAGTCTCGAATTCCTCTTCCAGAGCCATCACCAGTTCGACGGTGTCCAGAGAATCCGCTCCCAGGTCATTGACGAACGACGAATCGGTCTTGACGTCCGCCTCGTTGACGCCAAGCTGCTCGGCAACAATCTTTTTTACGCGTTGCTCGATATTTTCCATCTACTGCCCCCTTTCGTGTTGCTGGATGATTATGGGGCGATTCATGGTGCTGCTGCACCGCCCCCGAAAGACCCAAATTTTACCACAAACCAGAATTAAAAAATCTTTCTAAAACAGAAAGTTATGTGTATTGCCGAACCGAACTTTCATCAAAGCCCGGGCGCATTCTAGCCCATGTGCATGCCGCCGTTTACATGCAGTGTGCAGCCGGTGACGTAGGAAGCCGCATCAGATGCCAGATAAACCACGGCTCCGGCCACGTCTTCAACCGCGCCAAGACGCCCCAGCGGGATCTGCCCGACCAGCGCGGTGCGCTGCGCTTCGGCCAGTGCCCGGGTCATGTCGGTGTCGATGAAGCCTGGCGCCACGCAGTTTACCGTGATGTTGCGACTGCCGACTTCACGGGCCAGGGCGCGGGAAAACCCCTCGACCCCTGCCTTGGCTGCGGCGTAGTTGGATTGCCCCGCGTTGCCCATTGCACCGACCACTGAAGTGACATTAATGATACGGCCGACCCTGGCTTTCATCATGCCGCGAACAACCGCTTTGGAAAGCCGGTAAACCGATTTGAGGTTGGTCGACATGATGCTGTCCCATTCCTCGTCTTTCATGCGCATCAGCAGATTGTCGCGGGTGATGCCGGCGTTGTTGACGAGTATTGCGACCTCGCCCCACTGCTGTTGAATTGCTGCCAACGTGGTTTCTATCTGAGCGGCATCATTCACGTCCATGGCATAGCCCAGTCCGGCGATGCCGGCCGCAGCAAAATCCCGGGTAATTCCTTCGGCACCTGCAGCAGTTGTTGCCGTGCCGGCGACAGTGGCGCCCGCAGCGCCCAAAGCCAGTGCAATGCCTTTACCGATGCCGCGTGACGCACCGGTAACCAACGCCACCCTGCCTTTAAGGCTGCTCATTGCAATGTCTCCATGATTTGTGCCAGTGAAGCGCGATCGGTCACGGCAAAACCCTGCAAGCCGGCTTCGATACGCCTGGTCATGCCTGCGAGCACCTTGCCCGGACCGCATTCAACGACATGTGTCACACCTTGTGCGGCAAATGCCCGGATCGTTTCCACCCAGCGCACGGGATTGCAGGCCTGCCGTGCCAGCGCTTCCTTGATTTGCGCCGGGTCGCTGACGGCAGCAACATCAACGTTGTTGATCACGGTGATTTGCGGCGCCATGAACACCAGTTCTTCCATGCGTGACTGCAGACGTTTGGCGGCCGGCTTGAGCAGCGAGGAATGAAAAGGGGCGCTGACCGGCAGCATGACCGTGCGTTTGGCGCCGCGGGTTTTGGCGGCAGCCGCCGCACGTTCAACTGCAGATTTGTGTCCGGCAATCACCACCTGGCTCGGCGCATTGAAGTTGACGGCCTCGACAACCTCGCCTTGAGCGGCTTCTGCGCAAGCGGCACGCACTGCATCGTCATCCAGCCCCAGTATGGCGGCCATCGCACCAGTGCCCATTGGTACGGCTTCCTGCATCGCCTGCGCGCGGAAACGTACCAGCGGCAAGGCATCGGCAAATTTAATCACACCTGCGGCTACCAGCGCGGTGTATTCACCCAGGCTGTGTCCGGCAACCAGCGCCGGGGTTGGCGCACCGGCCTGCTGCCAGGCGCGATACATGGCATATGCGGCCGTCAGCATCACCGGCTGGGTATTGACCGTAGCATTGAGACCTTCTGCGGGCCCTTCGGCCACCAGTTTCCACAGATCCTGACCGAGTATCGATGAGGCTTCGTCGAAGGTTTCGCGCACAACGGGCGTGTCGGCAAAACCCTGCATCATGCCTACGGCCTGTGAACCCTGTCCCGGAAATACCAATGCCAGTTTCATATTCAGATCCTCACCACTGCAAAAGTACCGCGCCCCAGGTAAATCCGCCGCCTACTCCTTCGAGCATCACCCGATGACCTTTACGGATGCGGCCATCACGTACCGCCTCATCCAGCGCCAACGGTACCGATGCCGCGGAAGTATTGGCGTGACGATCAACCGTGGTGATCACCCGCTCCATCGTCATGCCGAGTTTTTTTGCAGTCGCATGGATGATACGGATGTTGGCCTGGTGCGGAATCAACCAGTCGATGTCAGTTTTCTGCAGCCCGGCGGCCTCAAGCGTTTCAAGAGCCACTTCCTCCAGCACTTTCACCGCGAACTTGAACACTGCACCGCCATCCATCTGCAGCAAGGGACGGCCGCTCACTGCGCCGCCGCATACCTGACCCGGCACTGAAAGAATGTCGGCATGACTGCCATCCGCATGTAGCCGCGAAGCGAGTATGCCCGGGGTATCGCTGCGCTTGAGCACCAATGCGCCGGCACCATCGCCGAACAGCACACAGGTACCGCGATCCGACCAGTCGAGAATTCTCGAATAGACTTCGGCGCCGACCACGAGAATATGTTCGTATTGGCCGGATTTTATATACAAGTCAGCCGTGTTCAGCGCGTAGACAAAACCGCTGCACACTGCCTGAACGTCAAACGCCGGCATGTTTTTGACGCCGAGTTTTGACTGCAAAATGCAGGCCGTGCTCGGAAATACCATGTCCGGAGTTGTCGTGGCAACGATGATCAGATCCAGCTGGTCGGCAGAAATGCCGGCCATTTCCAGCGCGCGCAGCGAAGCCTGCAGCGCCAGATCGCTGGAACATTCGTTGTCTGCGGCGATATGCCGCTGACGGATGCCTGTTCGCTGCTGTATCCACTCGTCGGAAGTATCAACGGTACCGGCGAGATCCGCGTTAGTGAGGACTTTGGCCGGGAGGTAACTGCCCGTGCCGATGATGCGCGAGTAAATTCCGCTCATGCTGTTGCGACTTTTTTTTCCTGCGCCGCCATGCGCTCGGTGATGTGTGCAAGCACGTCGGTACGGACTTCGCTGATGGCGTGCTCAATGGCAAATCCGTATCCAAAAATATCGGCAGAGCCGTGGCTCTTGATAACCACGCCGCGCAATCCGAGCAGACTCGCACCGTTATAACGCCGGTGGTCGACGCGTTTCTTGAATGCATTGAGCACAGGCATCGCAATCAGGCCGGCGAGTTTGGTCAGCAGGTTACGGCCGAATTCCTCGTGCAGGTAAGTGCGTAGCATCTGCACCAGGCCTTCCGATGTTTTGAGTGCGACGTTGCCGACAAAACCATCGCACACCACCACGTCCGTGGTGCCCTTATAAATGTCGTCGCCCTCGACGTTGCCGTAAAAGTTGAGACCGCTCTCGCGCAACAACACAGCGGCGCTTTTGACCACTTCGTTGCCTTTGATATCTTCTTCGCCGATATTGAGCAGGCCAACCGTGGGGCGCGGCTTGTGTTCGACAGAAGATACGAGCTCGGCGCCCATTACCGCGAATTGCAGCAGGTGTTCCGCAGTGCAGTCCACGTTTGCGCCCAGATCAAGAATATGCGTATGCCCTTTGGCAGTAGGCAGGATTGATGCGATTGCCGGCCGATCGATGCCGGCCAGCGTTTTCAGCACGAAACGGGAGATCGCCATCAGCGCGCCGGTATTGCCGGCGCTCACGCACGCTTGCGCCTCGCCACTTTTGACGAGGTCGATAGCGACGCGCATCGAGGAGTCTTTTTTGCCGCGCAAGGCGTTGGCCGGCGGCTCATCCATGGTCACGACTTCGGAGGCATGCCTGACGACAAAGCGATCGCCCTCTGCGACGCCGGCGCGGGACAATTCCGTGCGGATGGCGTCTTGCAGTCCTACCAGAATGAAACGGCATTGCGGGTCCAGGCGCGAGCGTTCTATCGCGGCCGGAACAGTGACGCGCACGCCATGATCACCGCCCATGCAGTCGATGGCTACGGTCACATCCATCAGAGTCCTCCGCTTCGGGGCCCGGTTTGTTCTGCTTCCGGCCGGGTGTCCCGCAAATGCCCGGGAATTACTCGCCCTTGGCCTTGATGACCTTCTTGCCGCGGTAGTAGCCGTTCGGGCTTATGTGATGGCGCAGATGCGCTTCGCCGGAACCCGGCTCGACGGCCAGTGCCGGCTTGTCGAGACCGTCGTGTGAGCGGTGCATGCCGCGCTTGGAGGGGGACTTCTTGTTTTGTTGAACAGCCATTTGGTTCTCCTAAATTAACGTTTATTCGTTTGTCCGGGTTCCAGCAGCGACGCAAGCCGCGCAAACGGCGAATTCGCCGTAATTTTGCCGAATGCTTCCGGTGTCTCGCTGCTGCATTGTCCCTGGGCATGCCTGACCGAAAGCGGCAGGCCCAGCAATATTTCGTCTTCCACCAACACCTGCAAATTCAATTCCTGCCCGGCTTCGATCCACTCCGGCGTTGCCGGATCGTCGTCTTCCTGCGGCACCGCCCCGGGCTGTGCCATCAATACCCGGGTTCGCAGAGCCAGCGCGTAATCGAGCGGCTTTGCACAACGGGCGCAAAGCAATTTCAATTCGCCGCTGACTTCAAGTTCCATCCGGGGGCGGCCAAGCTGATCAAATCCGCCGCGAACGCTGTATTTCACTTCACCAGCATCGCCAGCCAACTGATCGTGCAGCCGGGGCATTGCTGAAACCGCCAATTGCCCGTGGTGCTGCCCCGCCACGCGGGCGAACCCGAGAGGATCATCGAGAACGTGAGGTGCGGCCGGTCCGGACATAAGCGCGGCATGATAATATTTTCAGCACTCACTGTCAAAAATAATGATGACATTTTCCCTGATTAGCCAAGCACTTAGCGCAGTCTTCCGCCCGTGGACAATTCAGCTGTACTACTTATCACCCGCAGTTTCAGATACTTACAACCACCAATGACGGTTCTGACCCGGGAAATTGTTCTCGCCTCATCCTCCAGTTACCGTAAAGCCCTGATGGCCCGGCTTGGTATTGACTGCGAGATCATTGCCCCCGATATCGACGAAACGGCGCTGCCTGGCGAAGGTCCGGTGGCAACTGCAACTCGCCTGGCCCTTACCAAAGCACGCAAGATTGCGCTGCAGAAAACCGCTGCCCTGATTATTGGATCCGATCAGGTGGCGTTGCTCGACAACACACTGCTGGGCAAGCCGGGCACGCATGAGGCTGCTGTCCTCCAGTTGCGGGCGATGAGCGGCAAAACAACGGTTTTTCATACGGCGATCTGTCTTTACGATGCCGCCAGCGAAGAAATGCAATGTGCAAACGTGCCGACGACGGTGCGTATGCGTGAACTGTCCGATGACGTCATCGAACGTTATCTGCTGCAGGATCAGCCTTATGACTGCGCGGGCAGTGCCAAGATCGAGGCGTTGGGCATTGCCTTGGTCGAAAAAGTCGAGAGTGATGATCCGACCGCATTGATCGGCCTGCCGCTGATCACTTTGGTGACGATGCTGCAACGCGTCGGCGTCGTAGTGCCATGAGCAAACCCGGGCATCTGTTTCTGCTGCCCAGCGATCTGGGCGAGTTTCCGACGCCGGTGCTCCCCGAATCCTCCGTAGTCGTGGCCCATCGTCTGACCCACTTCATTGCAGAAAATCCAAAATCTGCCCGTGCATTCCTGAAACGCATCGGGTTTCCAAAGGCATTGAACACGGTCACCATCAATACCCTCGACAAGGACACACCGGTTGCGGCCATACCGGGACTGTTACAGCCTTTACTGGAAGGCATCGACATCGCACTACTCTCGGAAGCGGGTTGTCCGGCAGTTGCTGATCCTGGCGCCCTGCTGGTGCGTGCTGCGCACGAGACCGGCATTCCGGTGGTGCCACTGGTCGGGCCTTCAGCGATCCTGCTCGCACTGATGGCTTCGGGATTAAACGGACAACGCTTCGCATTTCACGGCTACCTGCCGGTCGATGCCAAAGCCCGGGCAGCAAAAATCCGCGAACTCGAACAACGATCCAAGCGCGAGGACACCACGCAGATATTCATCGAAACGCCCTATCGCAACGATGCGCTATTGCAGGCCGTGCTGGAACAGTGTGCGGAAAATTCGCTTTTATGTGTCGCCGCCGATCTGACGCAACCCGATGAGAGTATCGCCACGCGAACGATTGCGGCATGGCGTAAAAAGCTGCCGGCCCTGAACAAGCGGCCGGCGGTGTTCCTGCTCTACTGCAAACGCTAATTTGGCTGATTAGCGGATCGTCAGGCTGCCCATGCCGCCGAGTTTGATCAGCGTTTCAGCCGTTGCCGCACCGAAACGTCTCGCAAAACGTTCGGCAATGTTTTCCTGCTGCGTGTAGTCGACGATGTCTTCGGCCTTGATGATGTCGCGGGCGACATACTCCAGACTGCCCAGTGCGTCAGCCAGTCCGAGGTCGATGCTTTTCTGGCCGACCCACAGCAATCCGGAAAACATGTCCGGCGTTTCCTTGAGCCGTTTGCCGCGCCCTTGGCGTACCACCGTGATGAATTGCTGATGGATGTCGCCGAGCATGGTTTCAGCGTGAGCCTTTTGCTGCTCCTGAATCGGCGAAAACGGATCCAGAAAACCCTTGTTTTCGCCGGCCGCCAGCAGGCGGCGCTCGACGCCGAGCTTTTCCATGGTGCCGGTGAAACCGAAGCCGTCCATCAATACGCCAATGGAACCGATGATGCTGGCCTTGTCGACATAGATTTTGTCGGCGGCTGCGGCAATGTAATAACCGCCTGAGGCGCAAATGTCTTCGACGACTGCATACAGCGGAATCTCGGGATGTAACCCGCGCAGGCGCTTGATCTCGTCATAGATGTATCCTGCCTGCACCGGGCTGCCGCCCGGACTGTTGATGCGGATGACAATGCCTTTGGTATTTTTGTCTTTGAACGCCGTCTGCAATCCGCTCATGATTTTGTCGGCGCTGGCCGGGCTGCCGGAACTGATCACGCCGTTGATGTCGATCAGCGCGGTGTGGCTGCCGGGCAGACTGTCGCGTTTGCCGAACCAGCCCATGCCGATGAACAGGAGTGCGAACAGATACAACAGCACCATCATTTTGAAAAACATGCTCCAACGCCGTGCCGCACGTTGTTCGCTGATAGCCGCCAGCGCAACTTTCTCAAGCACGCCGCGCTCCCATTGCGGGTCGTTCATTTGCGGGTCTGACATTTAAATTCCTTTAAAAACAATATACTACAACAAAATTTGGATCGGTCTGACGTAATCATCAATTTAAGCTGCCGGCAATAACCAGTCGCGCAACTGGCGAATGCCCTCAACCATGATCAGCGGTTTGCAAGCTTCCAGTGCATCGCGCTCATGGGCGCCATGGGTAATCGCCACGGCTGCCACGCGGGCCGCGTTAGCCATGCTCAGATCATGCGTGGTATCGCCGATCATCAATGCATGCTCGGCTGGCGTCGCCAGAGTATCTAGTATCGTCACCAGCATCCCCGGATGCGGTTTGGCAAAGCCTTCGTCGGCGCAGCGGGTGGTGTCGAAAAAACCATGCAGACCCGTGTCCTGCAGCGCGCGATTCAATCCGCGCCGGCTCTTGCCGGTTGCAACAGCCAGCATATAGCCGCGCTCGCGCAGGTCTTCAATCATCTCGCGCGCACCGTCAAACAGGGTCGTGTCGCCATCGCGCTTCAAAAAATGCACCCGATAACGATCAACGACTTTCGGGTAATCGCTATCCGGCAAATCCGGAAGTATGTGTTTCATCGCATCCTTCAGGCCCAGCCCGATGACGTAACGCGCTTCTGAGGTGGGCGGCACCGGCAGGTCAAGATCGGCGCAGGCGGCCTGCAGCGCTTCGGCGATGGCCGCTGCTGAATCCATCAGCGTACCGTCCCAGTCGAAGATCAGCAGCTCATATGGCTTACGCATGACGCCTGGAGGCCTCGACGAACAACTGCAATTCCGGCGGCAAGGGCGCTTCCACCACAATTTTCTCGCGGCTCAACGGGTGGCGTACCGCCAGCATTCGGGCATGCAGGAACATCCGCTTTAGGCCCTGCTTGGCCAGCGTTTTATTCAGCGTAAAGTCTCCGTATTTGTCATCGCCGAGTATCGGAAAGCCCAGATGGGCAAGATGTACCCGGATTTGATGGGTGCGACCGGTTTTAAGTTCAGCGTCAAGCAAACTATAGGGGCCGACGCGGCGTTCAAGCCTGAAAATGGTCAACGCACGATCACCGTCTGCATTGACATTGACCCGGCGTTCCCCCGATCCGGCTACATATTTCTCCAACGACAGGTCGACGATGCGCTTGCGTTCGGTCCACAGACCTTTGACCAGCGCCAGATATCGTTTTTCGGTTTCACCGGCCTGCAACTGGCGATGCAGCTCGACCAGCGCCGTGCGTTTTTTGGCCAGCAGCAGAACGCCAGAGGTTTCACGATCCAGCCGGTGTACCAGTTCGAGGAACTTGGCCTGCGGACGGGCGTGCCGGAGGGCTTCAATGACGCCGAAACTGACGCCGCTGCCGCCGTGTACGGCCATGCCCGACGGCTTGTCGATGGCCAACAGCGCTTCGTCCTCAAACAGGATGACCGGCTTGAACCCCGGCCCTGAGGGCATCCGGGTTTCTGATTTCTGGGCGGTCCGGACCGGGGGGATGCGAACTTGATCGCCGGCCTGAAGGCGGTAATCGGGGCCGATCCGGCCACTGTTGACCCGGACTTCGCCGCTGCGCAGGATCCGGTAGACATGGCTTTTCGGAACCCCTTTCAGCCGTCGCATCAGGTAGTTGTCGATGCGCTGGCCGACCGAATCCTCGTCAATCGTGTGCCGTAATGTGGAATCTTTACTTAACTTGTTCATTTACTTATACTTCTTGCCAGCGCTGCCCCTGGCGGACGACGCGGAACTTGGGCCAAGCCCGACGCGAAGGAATTCCGCAACTGGTGCGCTCACTGCAATGGATGCTGTCAGTACGCGATTGCGACGACGGCGATGTTGCGCGGCATGTCCACGGCGTTTGCCGTGTTTGAAATAAATACAGGGTTAAAGTCGCTCACCGAAACAAGTAGCGATACTAGACGAATTACGCGCTCAAGGCACTGTTCGATTTTCCGGATTTGCGCGAACCGCGCGAATCCCAGCAAGACACAATGCATAACCAGGACGCCAATCACGATCGTTTCAAATAGCTGATTACCAGCTGAATCATCCTGAGTCCCCCGCCTGCGGGCGGTAACCGTTGTGTCCATCCCGTGCAAATCCTTGAGCGCGGGAGAAGAAGAAATGAAACGCATGTTGTTCAATGCGACGCAAGCTGAAGAGCTGCGCGTTGCCATCGTCGACGGTCAGAAACTGATCGATCTCGACATCGAATCCGCCGGTAAGGAACAGCGCAAGAGCAATATCTACAAGGGTGTCATTACCCGCATCGAGCCCAGCCTCGAAGCCGCCTTTGTTGATTACGGTCACGACCGCCACGGTTTCCTGCCGTTCAAGGAAGTCGCCCGCGCCTACTTCAAGTCCGGCGTGGACGTCAGCAAAGCCCGCATCCAGGACGCGCTGCGCGAACGCCAGGAAGTCATCGTGCAGGTCGACAAGGATGAGCGCGGGAACAAAGGCGCCGCGCTGACCACCTTTATCAGTCTGGCCGGCCGCTATCTGGTGCTGATGCCCAACAACCCGCGCGGCGGCGGCGTCTCGCGCCGTATCGAAGGTGAAGACCGGGCGGAACTGAAGGAAACGGTGGGCCAGCTGGATGTGCCGAACGGCATGAGCGTCATCGCCCGTACCGCCGGCATCGGCCGCAGCGCCGAAGAACTGAACTGGGATCTGAAATACCTGCTCCAGCTGTGGACGGCGATCGAAGGCGCGGCCACCCAGCAGGACGGCGCGTTCCTGATTTTCCAGGAATCCAGTCTGGTCATCCGCGCGATCCGCGACTATTTCCATGAAGACATCGGCGAAATCCTGATCGACACCGACTCGATCCACGAGCAGGCCGTGCAGTTCATGAGCCATGTGATGCCGAACTATGTCGAGCGCGCCAAGCTCTATCGCGACGATGTGCCGCTGTTTTCGCGATTCCAGATCGAACACCAGATCGAATCCGCGTTCTCGCGCTCGGTCAATCTGCCGTCCGGCGGCGCTGTGGTGATCGACCACACCGAAGCGCTGGTGGCGGTCGACGTCAACTCGGCGCGTTCGACGCGCGGTGCCGACATCGAGGAAACCGCGTTCCGCACCAATCTGGAAGCAGCCGACGAAGTCGCCCGCCAACTGAGGCTGCGCGATCTGGGCGGCCTGATCGTCATCGACTTCATCGACATGGAATCGCAGCGTAATCAGCGCGAGGTCGAAAACCGCCTGCGCGACGCGCTCAAATACGACCGCGCCCGCGTACAACTTGGCAAGATTTCACGCTTTGGCCTGATGGAGCTGTCGCGGCAGCGCCTGCGTCCGTCGCTCGGCGAATCCAGCCACAGCCCCTGCCCGCGCTGCCATGGCGTCGGTCATATCCGTGGCACCGAATCCACCGCACTGCACATCCTGCGCATCATTCAGGAAGAATCGATGAAGGACAACACGGCCGCGGTGCATGCGCAGGTGCCGGTCGATGTCGCGACCTTCCTGCTCAACGAAAAACGCGTTGATCTGCAGTTGCTCGAGGCGCGTCATCGCGTCAACGTGCTGCTGATCCCGAACATCCACATCGAAACACCGAACTACACTGTTACGCGGCTGCGCCACGACGATCTGAATCAGAGCGACACACTGGCCCCCAGTTACGAAATGGTGCAGATGCCGAGCGAGGAAGACAAGGGCGAAAGTGCGGCAGAACCTGCGGTTCCGCGCGCCGAAGCCGCTGTCAAAGGCATTACGATGATGCAACAGGCGCCGGCGCCGACCGCAGCCCCTGCTCCGGCAGCGCCGCTTGCGGCCACGCTGCCCTCCGCATCGGATGAAGGCATCATCGGCAAAATTATGGGTTGGTTCCGGCGCAAACCTTCTTCGGAAGCGGCGGCACCTGCGGCTGCCGAACCTTCACGTAATGCCCGTCCGGCCCGCGGCGCCACCGGCAACGGTCGTCCGCAGCGTGGAGAGCGCGGCGCAGGTCGTGGTGGGGAGCGCAGTGAACGCGGTGGTGAGCGCCAGGAACGCGGCGGTCGCGGCGAACGCGGGGGTCGCGGAGAACGCGGTCCGCGTCGCGAACGCGAAGGCAGTGAGCGCAATGGTGAAGACCGTCAGCGTCGCGGTCGTGGCCCGCGTGAGGAACGTCCGCAGGAACCCCGTGAGCCACAACGCGCACCCGTGGCAGCGGAAGTCGCTGAAATTGATCAAGCCGATTTGGCCAATGCATCACCTCTTGTGCAGGGTCTTGAGCAAAACGGCGAAGAACGCAGCGGCAGCCGCCGTCGGCGTGGTCGTCGAGGTGGTGCGGATCGCGCCGAACGAAGTGGTGAACCGGCTTCCGAGCGCCCGGAACGTCAAGGCCAGCAGCAGCGCGGCGACCGTGTCTGGTACCCGCGCACGCCGTTTGTGCCGAATCCGGAAACGCACAGCGTGGTTCCTAACGCCCTGGCGGTTGAACCTGCACCGGTTGAGGAAGTTGTCCATGAAGCGGAGCAGACCGCCACACCGTTGGTGCCGCAGGAACCCGTTGTTCAAGTACAAGCACCCATTCCGGAACCGGCAGTTGTGACCGCGGCGTCCGCAGTGGTTGTGGAAACGCCTGTTGCTGCACCGTCGACAGCCGCGGAACCGATCGCAATTCCGCAGCAACCCGTTGCTGAGGCGCAGCCGGCGCCGGCCCCAGTTGTCCCGCCCCCTCTGAAACTTGAGTGGTCTTCGGATCTGCAACAGGTGGAAACCAAGGCCGAGCGCGCGCAAGCCGCTCTGGCTGCGGCTGATGAGGGCGCACCGAAACGTGTCAAACGCGTGCGTCCGCCCGCTGAACCTGTGGCCAATGAACCGTTGCAGCAGGTAGAAACGCGGAACTGACGATCAATCGATATAAGTTATCGTTTTTAGTAACTGAAAATTAAACGGCGCAGAATCTGCGCCGTTTTTTTATTGCGGGTCCAATTGTTAAATTTCCTGTACGTACAGGCCGGGGGCGGCGTGCAGCGCCGGATATTTCGCGGAGCCGGGTTGGCGTGCCGGAATCAGGGGCCCGCAATGCTGTGCAAGATGTTGCGTCCAGTGAGACCACCACGTGCCCTGCACTTCCGTACACTGGCGTTTCCACTCATCCGGACTTTGGTCCGCGCAGGGGCCGCTCCAATAGCTGCGTTTCGGTGGCGTCACCGGCGGATTGATGATGCCCAGGATATGGCCTGAACTCGACAAGGTGTACTGCACGGGCGCCTGCAGTTTGCCCGCAATTTTGAATGTCGCCTTCCACGGCGCGATATGGTCCTCCTCGCAGCCCACCGCATACAAGGGCTGGTGGATGCGTTCAAGGTCGATGGGGTGTCCTGCAAGGGTCAAGCCGTCCTTCTGCACCAGTTTGTTGTGCAGGTAGAACTCGCGCAGATAAAAAGCGTGCATTGCGCGCGGCATGCGGGTGACGTCGGTATTCCAGTAAAGCACATCGAATGCCGGCGGCGTTTCGCCGTACAGATAGTTATGTACGAAGTAATGCCAGATCAGGCTGTTGGATCGCAGCAGGCGAAACGCACGTGCCATGTCCCGGCCATCAAGAAACCCCTGCTGCGCCATCATCGATTCCAGGGAATCGATGGTTTCCTCGTTCAGAAAAACTTCGATACCGCCGGGCCGTGAAAAATCAGTCAGCGTAGCGAACAGCGTCCAGTGCGCAACCGGTACTTGCGCAGGATCCGGATACTCTGCGTTGTACCAGGCCATCATGGCAGTCAGTGCGGTGCCGCCGATGCAGTAGCCGGCCGCATGAACCTTCGAAGTGCCGCAGATTGCACGTGCCGCATCTACAGCATCACGGATGCCCTTCATCAGGTAGTCGGCGAACGATATGTCGGCCTGCGCCGAAGTCGGATTGCGCCAGCTGACGACAAACACCGTGTACCCCTGCGCCACAAGATAACGTATCAGGCTTTTCTTTTCATTGAGGTCGAGAATGTAAAACTTGTTGATCCATGGCGGGACTATCACAATCGGCACTGTGTGCACCTGTTCGGTTGCCGGTGTGTACTGGATCAATTCCATCAGTTCATTGCGGTAGACCACTGCGCCCGGCGACAACGCCAGGTTCTTGCCGACCTGGAAGGCCGAGCGGTCAACCATCTGCACGTCACCGGAACGCAGATCATCCAGCCACTGCTTCAGCCCGTGAGTCAGCGAGGCGCCTCCGGTCTCCCAGAATTTTTTCAGGGCAACGGGATTGGTATAGAGGTAATTGTTGGGCGCAATGGCATTGAGCCATTGCCGTGCCCAGAACGCGGCATGGCGACGTTCCTTGGCCGGCGTGTCGGGCGCATCAAACAGCGATTCCTCCAGCCAGTGGGTATACAGCAGGTAATACTGCTTCAGCAGGGAAAACGGCGCTGACTCATTCCACACCGGGTCGGTGAACCGTTCGTCATCGGGCTTGGGCACCTGCACCGGGTCCGGTTTCAGCCCGGTCGCGGTCTGCCAGGCATTCAGTTGCAGAGATTGCATATCCCGCGTCAGTTGGCTAAGCGCGGTAGCCAGTTGTTCCGGATTGGCCAGCCAGCCTTCGCTCACCTTGCGGAAAGACGCGCCGATGCCGAAGGGATCCATCGAGTGACGGATCTGTTCGATCTGATCACCCCAATGCGCCGCGCTGCGCTCTATCGCGTCAGTTGCCGGCAATCCCGTTTTGCGAGACTTGGCCATGCAAATATCCTACCCCCACTGCCCTCTGCCGGGGAAAGCGGATACCGGGTTTTATGACCTACATCAAAGGTCTTTGAAGGTCCTTGAAGAATCTGCCTGGGGCAGGCGGATAGACTGCTATTTTTTAAATTTGGCGAAAGCCAATGCCATTGCGCTGGGCGGTTGGGCGTCCCGGGATTCGCGTGGGGGTTTGGGATCATGCCGGTTATCACGCCGGGGAGGACGATCATGGTCAGGGACTGCAGATCCGCCACTTCGGCGCGGCGCGGCTTCGGTCGGGGCATCCAGACGCATGGTCAAGGCGATACGCTGCCGCTTTACGTCGACTTCAATGACTTTGACCTTGACGATCTGCCCGGGCTTCACGACCTCGTGCGGATCCTTGACGAAACGGTTGGCCAGTGCCGAGACATGCACCAGTCCATCCTGATGTACGCCGATATCGACGAAGGCACCGAAGGCCGCGACATTGGTGACTACGCCTTCCAGAATCATCTCAGGCTGCAGGTCGGTGAGTTTTTCGATGCCTTCGCGGAACGTCGCCATCTTGAATTCCGGACGAGGATCCCGCCCCGGTTTCTCCAGTTCGGCGATCACGTCGCGCACCGTCGGCATGCCGAAACGGTCATCGGCGAATTCGCTGGCTGAAAGGCCCTTCAGCAACTGCGTCTGCCCCATGACCTCGGTGATTTGCTTGCCGATGCGCGCCAGGATGCGCTGCACCAGCGGATAGGCTTCGGGATGCACGGCGGAGCGATCCAGCGGATTAACACCGTCATTGATGCGCAGGAATCCCGCTGCCTGTTCAAAAGTCTTGTCGCCCAGACGCGGCACCTTGCGGATGGATTCGCGGTTACGGAAAGCGCCGTTGGCATCCCGGTAGTCGACGATATTGCGTGCCAGCGTGCTGTTGAGGCCGGAGACGCGGGTCAGCAAAGCTGCGGATGCCGTATTGACGTCAACACCCACAGCATTCACGCAATCCTCAACGGTGGCATCCAGATTACGTGCCAGTGCGCGCTGGTTGACGTCATGCTGGTACTGGCCGACGCCGATGGCCTTGGGGTCGATCTTGACCAGCTCTGCCAATGGATCCTGTACCCGACGCGCAATCGAGACTGCGCCGCGCAGGCTGACATCGAGATCCGGGAATTCGGCAGCAGCAAACGCCGAAGCGGAATATACCGAGGCCCCGGCTTCGCTGACCACGATCTTGGCCATGCGCCGCGGCGGCTTTAATGCTGCTGTCCGCGCAATGAGTTCGGCGGCCAGCTTGTCGGTTTCACGGCTTGCGGTGCCGTTACCGATGGAAATCAGATCCACGCCATGCTGTACACACAAGCGGGCGAGCGTCGCCAGCGAACCCTCCCAGTCATTCCGCGGCGCATGGGGATAAATGGTTGCGGTATCGAGAAGCTTACCCGTGGCATCGACCACAGCCACCTTGCAACCGGTGCGTAGCCCGGGATCGAGACCCAGAACCGCCTTGGGGCCTGCCGGTGCCGCAAGTAAAAGTTCGCGCAGGTTACGGCCGAAAATGCGGATGGCTTCGTGTTCGGCATTTTCCCGTAGTTGCAGCATCAAATCGGCGCTGAGGTGCAGATGGGCTTTTACGCGCCAGGTCCAGTTGCAGACACCGGCCAGCCATTTATCCGCCGGTCGGCCGCGGTTTTCGATGCCGAAATGCGCGGCGATCATCGCCGCGCAGGGATGCGGCACCGCCGCCTCCAGTTCTTCACCCAGACCCAGCTGCAGCATCAGCACACCGAGCGTGCGGCCGCGAAACAACGCCAGCGCACGATGCGATGGAATATTACGAATCAGCTCGGAATAAGCGTAATAGTCACGGAATTTTTCATCCTCGGCGGCTTCCTGCCCTTTGACCACGGTTGAAGTCAGTATCCCTTCGTGGTGCAGCCGGGTGCGCAGTTTTGCCAGCAGTTCGGCGGTCTCAGCGAACCGTTCCGACAGGATGTCGCGGGCACCATCCAGAGCCGCTTTGGCATCCGGCACGTTGATGGCTTCAATGCCTTCGGCTGCAGGTTTGACGTTGATGTAACTCGCGGCTTCGGTTTCCGGATCCAGCATCGGGTTGGACAGCAGGGCTCCAGCCAGCGGCTCCAGGCCGGCTTCACGCGCAATCTGTGCCTTGGTGCGACGTTTCGGTTTGTACGGCAAGTACAGATCTTCCAGCGTCTGTTTGGTTGCACCCGCCTCAATGGCCTGACGCAGCGAATCAGTCATCTTGCCCTGCTCTTCGATTGAGGCAATGATCGCGGCACGGCGGTCTTCCAGTTCGCGCAGGTAAATCAACCGTTCTTCCAGCGTGCGCAGCTGGGTATCGTCCAGATTGCCGGTCACTTCCTTGCGATAACGCGCGATGAACGGAACGGTGGATCCTTCATCCAGCAGTGTGACGGTTGCTGCCACCTGGCTGGCATTGACGCCGAGTTCTCCCGCAATGGCTTTGATGATTTTCTGTTGTACTGCCGGTATTGCGGTGTTGCTCATGTTCTGGGTTTCTCCCCGCCCAATGCCTGCGTCAGGTCGGCCAGCAACAGTGCCAGCTCGCCAGCCATCAGCGCAAAATCGATTTCGAATTGTTGATCATCATCTTCGACTTCGGCGTCGGCCTCGCGCTTGAGGATATCGAGGAAGGTGACGCGTTTGATCTGCAACTGTTCGGTCAGCACGAACGATATCCGGTCATTCCAGGTCAGGCCAAGCCGCACCACGGTCTTGCCGCCGGAAATGTGGTCGCGGATTTCCTTGCCTTCAAGGCTGTGGCGGACATAACGCACCGTGGCCTTGCTGCCGTCGGCTGCGCGCAATTCCAGATCCTGATCGATGCTGAATGCACCGGGGACTTCACCCTGGATCAACCATTGCGACATTGCCGAAGCCGGCGAGCGTTCGGTGTCGAGGCGACGCGCCGGAAAGCCTTCATCGGTGCGCCGCAGGATCTCCATGAACTGCTCGGCCTTGGCCTCACCGGCGGTATCGATGACCAGCCAGCGACCGGCGGAATCGATCCAGGCGCGGGTCATCCGGCGCCGCACCAGAGCGCGCGGCAGCAGTTCATTCAGTACCTGCGCCTTGAGATCGCTCATCTGCTTGCGACTGACCGGATGGGCCTGCTGGCGTGCCATCTCATCAGCACGTTCCTGTGCTTCCTGACGCACTACAGAGGCCGGTAGAAGCTTCTGCTCCTCCCCCAGTGCCAGCAGCCACTGCAGGTTCTGTCGATGCAGAAACAGGCCGTCCTCGTGGGGACAAACCCAGCCGCGGCTTTCCATCTGGAAACCGCCGCAGGGCTGCAATGCTTCATGGGCGAGATTGCGATCGAAATCGTCAGCGTCGGCGGACCAGCCTTCAGGCAGCCGGTAAACAACAAGATTCTTGAACCACATGGCGGTATAAAAAGTCGTGGATTATAAGGCAGCCATGTCGGCGCGATACGCTTTTCGGACTTCATCATCGTTATCAATGACTTTTTGCCGCGATTTGACGACAGCAGCTAAAATCACGGCTATTGACATTCATCACCGGAGTAGCGCTGTGCCTGAAAAAATGCTTCATGAATTGACCGCCACGGAAATCGTCAGCCGCATCACCGCAGGAAAGACTACGGCTGAAGCTGTTGCGCGCGACTGCCTCGATTACATCGCCCAACGGGAACCTGCAGTGCAGGCTTGGCAGTTTCTCGATCTCGAACTGGTGTTGCAACAAGCCCGGGCGCTGGATCGCGGAACGACCCGCGGCCCGCTGCAGGGCGTACCGGTCGGCATCAAAGACATCATCGATACCGCTGACATGCCGACGGAATACGGCACGCCGATCCATGCCGGACACCGCCCACATATGGATGCCGCCTGTGTTGCACTGACCCGCCGTGCCGGCGGCCTCATCATGGGCAAGACGGTCACCACCGAATTCGCCAACCGTCATCCCGGAAAAACCATGCATCCGATGGATCCGGCGCGGACGCCCGGCGGCTCCTCCAGCGGTTCAGCCGCCGCAGTAGGCGACCGGATGATACCGCTAGCTGTCGGCACCCAGACCACCGGCTCCACCATTCGCCCTGCGGCTTACAACGGCTGCTTCGGTTATCGCCCGACCTGGGGTGACCTGCGCTTGGCCGGCGTGATGGAAGCAGCGGGCTCGCTCGATACCCTGGGTTTGATTGCGCGCTCGGTCGATGACATTGCGCTGTATCGCAACGTGCTGGCCGGCGTTCCGACGCAGGCCCTGTCGGTAGAACCCTGCAAACCGCCCCGCGTTGGCGTCTGCCGTACCCAGTTCTGGAACGATACCGACGCCGCCACCAAAACCGCCATTGAATCCTGCGCTGCTGCCATGGCCAAGGCCGGTGCCAAGGTGACCGATCTCACGCTGCTCGCAAGCTTTGAACCGATAGAGGAAATCCATCAGCGGATTTCCAGTTTCGAGTTTGCGCGCAATCGCGCCTGGGAAATCAATCATCACTACGAGAGAATCAGCAAGACGCTGCGCGAAAACCGCCTCAAACATGGTCTCGCCTACAGCTTTGAGCAGTATTGTGAGGCTCGCGCCCAGGGTGAAAAACTGCGTCTGCAACTTGATGACATTTTCCGCGACTACGATGTCATTCTGACGCCGTCAGCGCCGGGAGAGCCGCCGGTCGGGCTCAATGCCACCGGTTCGGCCGCTTTCAGTTCGATCTGGACGGTTGGCCACAACCCGTCGATGACTCTGCCGCTGTTCAGCGGACCGAACAAGTTGCCTATTGGCGTGCAACTGATTACACGACGCGATACGGATCGTTATCTGTTTGAAGTGTCGCGCTGGACCTGCGCTTTATACGGTCGCTGATTCAGATTGAGGATTGAGGATTGAGGATTGCGGAGCGCAAAGGCTCCGCTGATCCCGATACGTTTCATTCGACGGTGATGCCGGCGTCCTTGATCACTTTTGCCCACTTGGTGGTTTCGGCCTTGACGTAAGCCGTAAACCCTTCGGGGCTGCTGGATGTAGCGACGATGCCGGCTTCCAGCAGGCGTTTCTTGACGTCCGGCGCGGCCAGCGCCTTGACGACTTCGCCATTGAGCCTTGCGACGATGTCTTTTGGTGTGCCGGCCGGCAGGAATATGCCGTACCAGTTATTGACCTCGAAGCCCTTGAGTCCGGCCTGGGCAATCGTCGGCAAATCAGGCATCAGTTCAAAGCGCTGGCTGCCGGTCATCCCCAGCGGCCTGACCCGTTTGGAATCCATTGCGGCGATCGCCGTGCTGACGGTTGAAAACACCACTTGCACATTGCCCGACACGAGATCGAGCATCGCCGGCGCGCCGCCCTTGTAGGGCACGTGCACCATCTTCACCCCGGCGAGCACGTTGAACAGTTCGCCGGCGAGGTGGTCGGTCGCCCCGGGTCCTGAGGACCCGTAATTCATCTGTCCCGGACGCGCCTTGGCGATGACTATCATCTCCTTGACGTTTTTGGCCGGCAGCGACGGATGCACCACCAGCACGTTCAGCGCGTTGGCGGCCTGCGAAACCGGAATCAGGTCGCGTATCGGGTCATACGTCATCTTTTTGTACAAGCTTGGATTGATCGCAATCGGCCCGATGGTGCCCATCACCATCGTGTAGCCGTCGGCAGGGGCTTTGGTGGCAATATCCACGCCGATCATGCCACCGGCACCGCCGCGATTTTCCACCACGACCTGCTGTCCGAGCGAAATTGACAGTTTCTGCGCAACCGCACGGGAGGTGATGTCAGCACCACCGCCCGGCGCAAAGGGGCTGATCAGGCGCACCGGCCTGGTGGGCCAGCCTTGAGCCAGGGCAATTGACGACACCAGCACCGACGCAAAAAGCGAAATCACTACAGCTGCTGCACGCATAACCTGATTCTCCTAAAAATAAGAATGCTTGTTGTTGATGCCGCGGGCTATTAACCGTCAGCCGCCCGCAGCCTTGAATATGGCTTTCAGCTGTTCACGCTCGTTGGTGCTGGCCAGTGCAACCATAAGCAGAATCCGCGACTTGATGCCGCTCAGATATCCCGAGGAAATCGCCCCCTTGGCCAACAGGCTCTGGAAGGAACCCGGATAACCCTTTCCAAGATGCGGTGCGCCCGATGAAAGACGCAGGCCAGCGATCACCGGTATGCCTGCCTCCAGTGCCGCGCAGGCGCCTTTGTAAAACGGTTCATTGACGTTGCCGCCACCGGAGCCTTCAATGACGATGCCATCCACTTTTCCGGCGATGCAGGCGCGGAACAACAGGTCATTGCCGCCCTGCCCCATTTTGATGATGTGTACGTTGTCACGGACGTGATCAACCTCAAGATGGACCCGCCGCTGCGGCATTGCAAAAAATGAAGCGCCATACTTGGAGACGGCGCCTATGGGACCGCCATCGCGTGCGCCAAAACACGTCAGCACTTCCGGATTGATTTTGGTCACATCGCGCGCGGCATGAATCTGGCTGCCCAGCGATACCATCACTCCGCGCCCGCGCGCCTCGGGATCAGACGCGATCGTTGCCGCATAGAGGATGTTTCTCGGGCCATCCGGATCTTTTTCATCAGAATTGCGCTGCGCACCGGTAAAAACAACGGGCTTGTCGCTGCCTAGAGTCAGATCCATCAAATAGGCTGACTCTTCCAGCGTGGCCGTGCCATGCGTCACCACGGCGCCGGCCACGTGGTCTTGCGCAAGAACCCGGCGCAGCGTATCGCGCAACCCGAACGCCGTCGGCGTATCCATCAACGCGCTGTTGATGTTCGAATGCTCGACGACTTCGATAACCGCAATGTCCGATAGTTCCGGAACGGCAGCAACGAGATCCTGTGCCGTCGCCGCCGACACATGCCCGCCGATATTCTTGTCGTAGCGGGAAGCAATGGTGCCGCCGGTACCTACAACGCAGATTGTAGGTTTAACCATTGATACCGATTCCTTCGCGATGGTCCTCGCGAGTGCTAATAGTTATAACCATTGCTTAATCAACCTTGATATTGGCGGCTTTAACAACCAAGGCCCACCGTTTGACTTCTTCTTCAATCATTTTTCTGAATTCGTCAGGGGTGCTGGCAATCACATCAAGCCCCATGGCATCGAAGCGGGTTTCCACCGCCGGCTCTTTCAAAATGGCGCGGATCTCGCCGGACAGTTTGTCGGCTATCGGTTTCGACAACCCCTTGGGTGCAAGTATGCCCTGCCAGTCAAGCACGGCGATCTCGCCCACACCGGCTTCTTTCATGGTCAGCACGTCGGGCAATTGACGCGCGCGCTTTTTAGCCGCGACGGCTAAAGGACGCAGCCGGTTGCTCTTGATATGCGGCAGGGCCGAGGTCAGTGACGCAAAGCTCATGGTCACACTGCCGGCCAGCAGGTCAATGATGGCAGGACCGCCGCCTTTATAGGCAATGTGCTGCAGCTTGGTTCCGGTCTGCATCGCGAAAAACTCGCCGGCAAGATGGGGCGCGCCGCCAATACCCGAGGAAGCAAAGGTCAGCTGGCCCGGTTTTTCCTTGGCCTGCGCGACCAGTTCCTTGACGGTTTGAAGATTCGATTTTGGATTGACCACCAGCACGTTGCCGACGGCTGCGGTCATGGTCAGTTGGGTGAAATCCTTGACCGTGTCGAAAGGCACTTTGAGCAGGCTTGGGTTGACCGCGAAACGCAGAGATACGATGCCGATGGTGTATCCGTCAGGCTGGGCCTGCGCGACCGTGCCCGCACCCAGAATGCCGCCAGCACCGCCCCGATTGTCGATGACAATCTGCTGTACCCACTTTTCACCGAGTCGCTGGCCAATGACGCGCGCAGCGCCGTCACTGCTCCCGCCAGGGGCGGCTGAAACAACCAGGCGTACGGGTCGATTCGGATAATCGGCACTACCTTTGACCGCTTGAGCCGCGGCCAGTTGACTGATGGTGCATGCCGCCAGCGTCACTGCCGACAGCGCCCAGAGACGGTATTTAATCATAACCATTTGATTCCTTTGAATATTTTATGCATATCGTCAAACTTCGTAACAGCCAGAAGATTGCCGGTGCAGGGTTTATAGAGCAAGGTTCTTGCCATATTGGACGGGAACCACGTTCAAGAGAAATCCTCACGCGGAAAAACCGGCGGCAGCGGTTCAACTGCATCCAATTCCGGACCCAGTTCCGCTTCCATTCGCGCCATTGAAGCCAGCAGAGCCGATGCACGCAGAGCAACGTTATCGATGTCCGCATCGGGAATTTCCAGGCCCACGGCTGCGGCCAGCGTTCGTGTCTGTTCACGCGTCAGTTTCATGAGGTCTTGGCTCCGGAGTCGATGAGTCGCAGATCAGGATGACGGGTATGCCACGCCGTTGCCTGTTCATAAGCATGGGCGATGCTGAACACGGTTGCTTCGGCGAAGGGTTTTGCTGCGATCTGCAGGGACAGCGGCAGGCCCTTGGTGGTAAATCCCATCGGCAGCGCCAGCGCGGGTATGTTGGCCATGCTGAAGGGATAAGTGCTGATCCGTCGCAGGATCACTTTTTTCTCCATGGCTTCTTCCGAATCCACGGTTTCCTTGACCGCTTCGATCAATCCCGGCGGCTGCAGGTTGGTCGGGCAGATCAGCGCATCGACGCCCTGCAGCACATCGAGGACTTCGCGCCTGACCAGTGCCCGCCCGCGCATGGCGCGGTGATAGACAGTGGCCGGGATCAGGCAGCCTGCTGCCAGCCGGGTGCGGGTACCGACATCAAGGTCATTCCAGTGCGTGCGCAGCCATTTGCGCAGCATCATCGCCGCGATATCCGAATCTGACGTCAGCAGCTGCAAGGGCACCGCATACTTTGCACGCGTCAGCGACACCTCCCGAACTACCGCGCCGAGGCTTTCAAATACGCGGATGGTTTCTCTCATCGCCGCCACCACTTCCACATTCGCACCATCAGGCCAGCTCAATTCCCGCACTACACCGAGCGTCATGCCGCGCAAACTTTTGTTCAATGCGGCTGCGTAATCCGGCACCGGTCGTGTGCTGGACAAGGGGTCGCGAGGATCATGGCCGGCGATCGCCTGCAGGAACAGGGCATTGTCCTCAACCGTGCGGGTCAGCGGCCCGATGGTATCGGCGGTCCAGCCGTACATGGTGCCGCCCCACCGGCTGACCCGGCCGAATGTCGGTCGAATACCGACGATGCCGTTGGCGGCAGCCGGACTGCGCACCGAGCCGCCGGTATCCTCGCCCAGTGATCCTGAAGAAAATCCCGAAGCGACAGCAATGCCGGAACCACTGGAAGAGCCCGCCGGATTGTGGGCTATGTTCCAGGGATTGCGGGGTTGTCCGTACGGAAACTCGACCGTGCCGCCTTTGCCGAATTCGTGCATGTTTTCCTTGCCGATCAGGATTGCGCCCGCCCCTTTTAAACGTTCGATCACGGTCGCATCATGATCCGGCACATTGTCAGCCAGCACGCGGGAGCCCAGCGTGGTCAGTACGCCTTTGGTATTCAGTTGATCTTTGACGCCGAACGGCAGGCCGTGCAGCGGGCCGCGCCAGCGACCGGCGGCAATTTCACGCTCCGCCACACGGGCTTCTTCCAGCGCGGCGTCGGCACAGACGGTGATATAGGCGCGCAGCAGCGGATCCCAGCGTTCAATGCGATCAAGGCAGGACTGCACCAGTTCGACGGGCGACAGTTTGCGATCCCGGATCAGGCGTCCCTGTTCGGATGCACTCAGCAGGGACTCTTCGTCAGTAGGCATTACTTTTTCCGATTTGAAGTCATACCGGACACCGGCCGGTTGTTGCCCTGAGATTATCGGCGCCCTTTTGTTGATGCAAGCCGGTTTTGCAGGGACCCGCGGGATTCATGACTATTAAGCTCACAAAATGGACCCATTGCCGATGCCCATTCATAATGGCTTATCGTTCGGCCACAAAATTCAGGAACCCCCAACATCATGTCCCGCGCAATCGCTTTGTTTTTTCTGGTAATCACCGCTATTGCCTGCATCAATCCCGCCTTCGCACAATCGTCCTATCCGGCAAAATCCGTGCGGATTGTCATTCCTTATCCGCCGGGCGGTGGCAACGACATCATCGGCCGTATCGTTGCCGACGATCTCGGCAAGCGGCTGGGACAACAGATGCTGGTCGACAATCGTCCCGGCGGCAGTACCGCGATCGGCGCCGAGATTGTTGCCCGCGCCCCCGCCGACGGCTACACGCTGCTGATCACCAGCCATACAACCTATGCCCTGCTGCCGAATCTGCGGCCCAAGCTCAATTACGACCCGATTAGGGACTTTGAGCCGGTCTCATTGCTGGCGACGCAATCGTTTGCACTGGCGGTGCATCCCTCGCTGCCGGCGCACACGGTCAAGCAGGTAATTGCGCTGGCCAGGGCCAAACCGGGTCAACTCACGTTCTCTTCAGCCGGCGCCGGCACGGGAACGCATTTTTCCGGCGAACAGTTCAAGGTGCTGGCCAAAGTGGACATGCTGCATGTGCCGTACAAGGGCGGCAATACCGCGCTGAACGCCGTGCTCAGCGGCGAGACGACGATGACCTTCGGCAGCCTGTCGGCACTGTCGCCTTATGTGAATGCCAAAAAATTGCGGGTGATCGCAGTCACCAGCGCCAAGCGCTCACCGCTGGACAACAAGATACCCACGATCGCTGAAAGCGGTTTGCCGGGCTACGAAATGACACCATGGTACGGATTGGTGACGCCGAAAGGGGCGCCGCAGAATATTATTGACCGGCTGAACGGCGCTGTGATCGCCGCGATGCAGTCGAGGGACATGCGGGAGAAAATGGCGCGCGTCGGTTACGAGCCCGAAGGCAGCACGCCTCAGCAACTCGCCGAACACATCAAGGCCGAGTTGGCACGCTATGCGAGGCTGATCAAGGTGATCGGCTTCAAGGAAGAATAAGCAGGCGGTAAACCGCAGGACCGCTTAAACGCCCCGCGCCGGACCCGGTTCCGCAGGTTGCGTCGCGTCCGGCGCATCGGCGCCTTCCGTGCCCTGCGGCGCATCTTCAGCCTGTTTGCGCAGCTTCTTTTCTTCCTTCTTCTGTTTCTTGGCCAGCTCGCGCTGCCGCTTGGCAAAACCGTAGTTCGGCTTCATGTGCGTTGCTCCTGTAGAAAAATAAAACGGCGGCGGCGCAAAAGCGCCGTCGCCGTTGTCGCTGCAACCGGGCTGAAGGGGCGGCTTATAGCGCCTTCTCCAGAGCTTTTTGTTGTGCGGCCATCTCCGCCGGCAACCGTGATTTGAGCTTGTCGAAGAGCTCATCGTGGTCTTTGACCTCGGCGCGCCAGGCATCGTGATCAACGTGCGTCAGTTCGTTGAACGCCTCACGGCTGAAGCTGTTCATGCCGCTCCACTCCATGTCTTCGTAGCGCGGCATGTTGCCGATCGGGGTTTCGGTTGCGCCCGACTTGCCTTCGCAACGCTCAACCACCCATTTCAGTACGCGCATGTTGTCGCCGAAACCGGGCCACATGAATTTGCCGTTGGAATCGCGACGGAACCAGTTCACCGCAAAAATCTTCGGCGGTACTTTCACCTTGGAGCCGACGTTGAGCCAGTGTTTGAAATAGTCTCCAAAGTGGTAGCCGCAGAACGGCAGCATCGCAAACGGATCGCGGCGCACCACGCCGACCTTGCCGACGATCGCAGCGGTGGTTTCGGAAGCCATCGTCGCCGCGAGGTAAACGCCGTGTTTCCAGTCCTTGGCTTCGGTGACCAGCGGAACGGTGGTGGTGCGGCGGCCGCCGAACAGGAAGGCACTGATCGGAACGCCGGCGGGATTTTCCCAGTCCTCGTCCATGCAGGGAATCTGCGACGCATGGACCGTGAAACGCGAATTCGGGTGCGCGGCCAGGCGACCGCTCTCCGGAGTCCAGGATTTGCCGGTCCAGTCGACCAGGTGCTTGGGTGCTTCCTTGGTCAGGCCTTCCCACCATACGTCACCATCGTCGGTCATTGCGACATTGGTGAAGATGGTGTTTTTATTCAGCGCAGCCAGACAGTTGGCATTGGTTTCTTCGGAAGTACCCGGTGCGACGCCAAAGGCGCCGGACTCGGGATTGATCGCGTACAGACGTCCGTCAGGTCCCGGCTTGATCCAGGCAATATCTTCGCCGATAGTTGTGACTTTCCAGCCTTCCAGCGCTTTCGGCGGGACCAACATGGCCAGATTGGTCTTGCCGCAGGCGCTGGGGAAAGCGGCCGCAATGTAATGCTTTTTGCCGCCGGGGGGCTGTATGCCGAGGATCAGCATATGTTCAGCCAGCCAACCCTGCTCTTTCGCCATGATCGAAGCGATGCGCAGCGCAAAACATTTCTTGCCCAGCAGCGCATTACCGCCGTAGCCGCTGCCAAAAGACCAGATCAGCTTTTCTTCCGGGAAATGGGTGATGAACTTGTGTTCCTTGCTGCTCGGCCAGGGAATGTCTTTCTGGCCGGGTTGCAGCGGCATGCCCACTGAATGCAGGCACGGCACGAATTCGCCGTCAGCGCCGAGGATATCCAGTACCTTGCGACCGATGCGGGTCATGATGCGCATGCTGGTAACAACGTAGGCGGAATCCGTCAACTCCACCCCGATGTGGGCAATGTGCGAGCCCAGCGGTCCCATGCTGAACGGGATCACATACATGGTGCGACCACGCATGCAGCCGTCGTAAAGCTTGCTCATGGTCGCCTTCATTTCTTCCGGGGCGATCCAGTTGTTGTTGGGGCCGGCGTCGTCCTTGTTGCGGCTGCAGACGAAGGTGCGGTCTTCCATTCGCGCCACATCATCAGGGTCGGAACGGGCGAGGAAACAACCGGGACGCTTTTCCTGGTTCAGGCGGATCAATGTGCCGGCAGCAACCATCTCGTTACACAGGCGGTCGTATTCTTCCTGGGAACCATCGCACCAGACGATGCAATCAGGTTTGGTCATTTGTGCGACTTCCGTCACCCAGGCTTTGAGCTTGGCGTGCGTGACATAAGCCGGTGCGTCCATCGTCGGCGCAATCTGCGCCTTGGTCGCGGGCTGGTTCATCAGAGGCTCCTCTTGCAGAACACGTTGATTTTTATGAAAAAAACAAAGGCAAAGCGGAAGATTGTGGTTTCCGCTCTGCCCCTGTAGCCGTGAATTTTACCTCAAATCACTACAATCCTGCATCAGGCGGCCACCGGGCGTTTGCCGCTTTTGAGGAAGAGGATTGCCATTGCGGTAATGAGCAGGAAAGGAATTGCACCGTAATTCATGACTTCCCAGCCGCGGGCTGAAAATAACCAGCCCGAGGAGGCCGAACTGATCGCCATGGTGATGAAAATTGCCATGTCGTTGGCACCCTGAACTTTGGCTTTTTCAGACGGTGCATGGGTTTCAGTCAGCAGCGTTGTGCCGCCCAGATACATGAAGTTCCAGCCGACGCCGATCAACATCAGTGCGATCCAGAAGTGCATCACCTCCACGCCGCTTAACGCGATTGCCACACAGGACAGACTGAGCAGAACGCCGGTGAACAGGATGGTGCGCACGCCGAAACGTTTGATCAGTGCGCCGGTGAAAAAAGACGGTGCAAACATCGCGATGACATGCCACTGGATCACAAAAGCCGCGTCGCTGAACGGGTGGGCGCAGGATTTCATTGCCAGAGGCGTTGCCGTCATCAGCAGATTCATCACGCCATACCCGATCATGCCGCTGAGTACGGCCACAATAAAAGCCGGCTGGCGGGCAATTTCGGCCAGCGGCCTTCCCTGATCCTTCTGTTCAGCCTCAGTCAGGCGCGGAATATCCATCATCCGCTGCAGCACCAGCGCCACTATACAAAACCCGATCAGGGCCAGATAGCTGCCCATGAATTCTGCCGGCAGGAGATCCTTGGTCAATTTACTGGTCTGCGGCCCGAGGATTCCCCCGACCAAACCACCGGCCATTACCAGCGAAATTGCCTTGCTCTTGAAGTCGGCACTGGCCACATCGGCTGCGGCAAAACGGTAATACTGGCCCGAAGCGTTGTATATACCCATGATCATCGTGCCCAGACACAACAGCCAGAAATTGTGGGCATATACCGCGCCGCCGCAAACAAGGGCGCCGAAAATGCCGATCAGCGTGCCTATAGAGAATCCATTGACCCGCCCGACCCGCCGCATCAACTGGGACACCGGTATGGTCGTCAGCGCAGCGCCGATGACATAAGCCGTCACCGGCAGAGTGGCCAGCGATTTGTCGCTGGCCAGCGCGTAACCCGCCAAACCGTTGATCGCGATCAGGATGGTGTTATTGGTGAACAGCAGCGCCTGAGTGGCGCACAACAAGGCGACGTTGCGGTTCCGGGTGATCAATTCGGTGGCACTCCGGGACTCATCGTTTCTGGAACTGCGTCTTGCCGAACATCACCTCGCGCGCCTTGTCATCCACCGGATTGCTGTTTGATTCGTTCGACAAGACCTGCAGCGCGCGCTGTACTGCCGGACGTGCGTTGATCCCGTCGAACCAGCGTTTGACGTTGGGGTATTCGTTCATGTCGATGCCGCGGCTTTCGGCGCCGCGCATCCACGGAAAAATCGCCATGTCTGCGATGGTGTATTCGTCACAGGCAACAAACTTCGACTGCGCGAGCTGTTTGTCGAGCACATGCGTCAGCCGGTTGGCTTCGTTGGTGTAACGCTCGACCGCATATTCAATCTTGTCCTTGGCGTAGCGCCGGAAATGATTGGCCTGGCCGAACATCGGTCCGACGCCCCCCATCTGCCACATCAGCCATTGCATGCATGACCAGCGTTGCGCCACGTCATCAGGCAGGAATTTGCCGGTTTTGGAGGCGAGATAAAGCAGGATCGCGCCGGATTCGAACAGTGACAGCGGTTTGCCACCGGGGCCTTCAGGATCGACTATTGCCGGAATCCGGTTGTTGGGACTGATTTTCAGAAAATCCGGTTTGAACTGATCACCAGTGCGGATGTTCACACCGTGCACGCGATAAGGCTGTCCGGTTTCTTCGAGCATGATGTGAATTTTGTGGCCGTTCGGCGTCGCCCAACTGTAAAGCTCGATCATCAATCCTCCGCGAAAACGTGGTTCAGCAAGCGGAGGAGTATAGCGCAGCTGTATTGACCGGATTGAGGGGCGGAACCGGTCGTACTGCTACCCTGTTCGCCACCCGCCATGCTGCCGATCCGTGATTACCTGCTGCCTCCGGGCACGCTGCCCGACGCCCGCCTGCTGCTCGGGGCACGCGCGTTGCGCGCCTTTGGTGACGGTTACGTCAGCCTGCTGTTGCCTTACTACCTGACACTGCTCGGTTACAGCGCGCTGGAAATCGGTCTGATGGTTACCGCCACGCTGCTGGGTTCGGGCCTGATGACCCTTGGGATCGGTTTTATCGCCCACCGCCACTCCACGCGGCATTTGTTGCTGGCCGCCAGCGTGCTGATGGCCGCCACCGGACTTGCGGTATCGGTGTTTACCGATTTCTGGCCGTTGCTGATCATTGCCGTTGTCGGCACGCTCAACCCAGCGGCCAATGACGTCACGCCGTTTTCGCCGCTGGAGCAGACGCTGCTCGCCCGCGCCGTCAGTCCGCAATCGCGCACCGCGCTGTTCGCACGCTACAGCCTGATTGGCGCGCTGGTCGCTGCGATCGGCGCGCAGGCCGCCGGCGTACCGGACTTGTTTGCCGGCGGTGGCGATCCCGCCCGCCTGCAGGCGGTTCGCGTGATGTTTGTGCTGTACGGAATGCTCGGGGTTGCCAGTCTGCTGCTCTATCGCCGGCTGTCCCCTGCCCTGGAAGCCGAAGCGCATGAACAACCGGTGCCACTGGGAAAATCGCGACGCATCGTCTACACACTGGCCGGTTTGTTCAGCATCGATGCCTTTGCCGGCGGCTTCGCGGTGCAGTCACTGCTCGCGTTATGGCTGCTGCAGCGCTTTGATCTGTCGGTCACAGCGGCAGGAACCATCTTTTTCTGGACCGGATTGCTGACAGCGTTTTCGCATCTGGCGGCCGCCCGCGTCGCCGCCCGTTTCGGTCTGATCAACACCATGGTGTTTACCCATTTGCCCGCCAATGTATTCCTGATACTGGTGCCGTTCATGCCGACCCTCGAACTGGCACTGCTGTTCCTGTTCCTGCGCAGCGCGCTGTCGTCGATGGATGTGCCGGCACGCACGTCTTATGTCATGGCGGTGGTTTCTCCCGGGGAACGCCCCGCGGCGGCCAGTGTGACCGCGGTACCGCGCAGCCTGGCGAGCGCGCTGAGCCCATCGATTGCGGGGGCATTGCTGGTCGCCAGTCCGTTCGGCTGGCCGTTGGTCATTTGTGGAACGCTGAAGATTGTTTACGACCTGACGCTGCTGCGCATGTTCCGTTCGGTCAAACCGCCGGAAGAGCACTGACACGCCTCAGGCGGGATCGGTCTCCGCATCTGACGGCCGCGGACCCCAGCGCAGCCAGACGCGCAGGCGGCGAAAGTCGTTGGCATCAATGCCATCGCCGAGAATCACTACATGCCTGATGCCGCCGCTGTTCATGCGAATATTCAGCACGGCGATTGCGGCACCCACCGTGCTGCTGCCGAGTAAAAGCCCTTCATGCCAGATGCCGTCGGCCGAACGAATCTGTAACCGCTCCCGATCGGTCAGTTTCAGTGCGGTCACGGCCTTTATCCCGCGTTGCAACGCATAGTGCGAGATGGTCAGCACGGCGCTGATTACCAGTAACACGGCGATCGGCAGCGCAAGCCATGTCGCAATCGGCAGCGTCGGCAACAGCAGCAGGACACCGCCGTGAGCAATGCCCAGCAGTCCTGCCAGGCGGCGCGAAGGCCGCAACTCCACCTCGAATGCTTTCGGTTTGTCCATCGCCCGCATTGCAGCGGATTCAACGCTGAAACGCAATATTGGGTAAAAACAATAACCCTTTGTTTTTAATGGAATATTTTACATCCGCCAACAACGGCGCTATTATCGCCGGCTGTTCGTGGGATCAAACCTGACATGGCTGCCGCATTACTCACTGATTTTTCACTGTTGCGATTTTCCGGATCGGATACCCAGGCCTTTTTGAATGGGCAATTGACTTGCGACGTTCAGGCGCTCCAACCCGCCACCAGCACATACGGCGGTTATTGCACGTCCAAAGGCCGCCTGCTCGCAACGTTCCTGCTGTGGCGGGACGACGGTGAATACACGATGCTGCTGCCGTCAGCCATCGCCGAGCCTGTGCGCAAAAGGTTGGCGATGTATATCCTGCGTTCCAAAGTCAAAGCTGAGGATATAAGCGCAACACAGGCCTGCGTCGGCATTGACGGTGCTGACGCGGCGACATCAATAGCAGCATCGGGCGGACGTGTGCCCGATCGAGTCCATGGTATTACCACGCAAGAGCGCGTCGCCACCATCCGCCTGCCCGGCGATCGTTATCTGCTGGTGACGGGTCCCGATGCTTTGCAACTGCCGGCCGATACCGGCCGCTGGAGCGCCGGCGATATCGCCAACGGCATTCCTTTTATCCAACCGGCAACACAGGAAGAGTTCGTGCCGCAGATGGTCAATCTCGATCTGATCGGCGCGCTCAGCTATACCAAAGGCTGTTATCCCGGTCAGGAAATTGTCGCCCGCACCCACTACCTGGGACGCCTGAAGCAAAGAATGTATCGCGCCACGGTGGCCTCTGCTGCGGCCGGAGACAAACTGTATTGCGCCGAGCTGGGCGATCAGGCGGCCGGCCGGATCGTTGCCGCGGCACGCATCGCTGATGGCCAGCATGATGTACTCGCCGTATTGCAGACCGCGAATGCGGCAACGACTATTTATCACTGCGGATCGTCGCAAGGCCCCGCACTGTCGCTCAAACCACTTCCTTACCAGGTGAATTAACGATGAAATGGTCCTACTACATTTATTACCGGGTCGATGCTGCAAAAACCGGTCCCTGCGCCGTCGCGGTTGAATACCTGTTCGATGTCGTGCTGCGCAAAACCGCCGTACGCGGCCGGGTCATGAAAAAACGCAATGAACCGTTGTTGTGGATGGAAATCTACGAAAACGTCGCTGATGAAGCGAAGTTTGAATGGGAACTGGCTGAAGCGGTCGCCGGCAGCGGCATCGCCAATCTGCTGCAGTCCGGCAGTGGCAGACACACTGAATGTTTCAGCGAATAAGGGTATGTGCCTGATCCTGTTCAGCTTCAGGGCACACCGCTATTTTCCTTTGGTCGTCGCTGCGAACCGCGACGAACACTACAACCGGCCAGCCGCACCAGCGTCTTTCTGGGAGGATCAACCGGATATCTACGCCGGTCGGGATCTCGAAAAAGGCGGCACCTGGATGGGACTGCATGGCAACGGGCGTTTTGCTGCGATCACCAACTATCGCGAAGGAACGCCGGGGCCGGCGGCGCCGCGTTCGCGCGGTGACCTGGTCAGCGGCTTTCTCGCCGGCAGCGACAGTGCTGAAGACTTTTTTCATCAGGCTGGCCGGCGCAGCACCGATTACAACCCCTACAGCATGATCGCCGGCGATATCGGGAAACTGCATTTTTTCTCCAACCGGATCGCTGCACCGCAAATCATCGCTCCGGGTGTGCACGGTCTGAGCAACCACCTGCTGGATACGCCCTGGCCCAAGGTTGCGGCGGGCACCGCAGCACTGACTTCAACCATGGACCTGGACGATCCGGATGCCATCGGTGCCGTGATGTTCTCGCTGCTGATGGACGATCAGCCGGCACCGGAGACCCTGCTTCCGGACACCGGCATTACCCGACAGCGCGAAAAGGAACTCTCACCGCCGTTCATCCGCGGCGAACATTACGGCACGCGGACCTCGACCGTGGTTCTGGTCAATGCCGCAAGCGAGGTGTTCTTTCACGAAAAGCGCTTTGAGTCCGGCGGCGTCGCTGCCGGTGAAACTGCACGTGCGTTCAGGCTGCAACGCGCAACCGCTTAAAGATGCAGTGTCATTCGCCGGTGCAGAATGCCGGCGTCCGGAAATTCGTCACCATGCACCACAAATCCGTGACGTTCGTAAAATCCGACGGCATGGGTCTGGGCATTGAGGTGCAACGCGGTGTCACCGCGTTGTCGTGCGTGATCGATAAGCAACACCAGAATTGCACTGCCCACGCCATGGTTGCGCCAATTCCGCAGTACCGCCATACGGCCGACATGTCCGTCAGGAAGCAAGCGACCGGTGCCGACCGCACGCCCCCGCGCATCATGTGCCAGTGCGTGCAACGACACGGCATCGAATTCATCCCACTCGAGAGATTCCGGGACTTGCTGCTCCAGGATGAACACGGTCCGGCGCAAATCCTGCAATAAGGCGATATCAAATCGCCATGAGGCGGCGCGCACCGTAAATTCGGGAAGCGATGACATGGGCGAGATTATAATGTCCGGATTGTTGATCACATTTGCCAGTGATGTACAACCCTGGGGATGCAGCCGAAGCATCCCGCAGTTACGCGCAACTTGTGCCCGCGCTCACCGCTGTTCGTCAGCGAAAGTAATATGGGTGCTTGTGTAACAACGCAAGACAGCCTCCCTGTGCAATAGCAGTCCCGACCTGCGTAGTGCAATCCCTGGCCACGGCGCTGATACTGTGCGGGTGATCATTTCATGCGTATGGCGCATTAATTTCCAATCGAGGTGCGTGGTGTCGATGAGGTGGCCGGTTATCGCGACCGGCGGTGGGCCCCGCAGGGCATCCGTATGGCCAATCCGGTATTTGATGTAACGCCCGCCGAACTGGTGGGTACGTTGATTACCGAAAAAGGCATCGTGCGGTCACCCGACCGCACGAGTTTGCAGGCACTGCTTGCCGGCTGAATGCCGGCAGCGGCTTTAAATGGTCAAGCCGCCGTTGACTTCGATCACGGCACCGTTGATATAACTGGCTTCGTCGGATGCAAGAAAGGCAAAGGTGTTGGCAATTTCTTCCGGCTTGCCCAGTCGCCCCATCGGCACGCGTTCTTCCAGTGCGTGGATGACTTTTTCGGGTATGGTGCCGAGAATCGGGGTTGAAATAAAACCCGGGCATACCGCATTGGAGCGGATGCCCTTGCGGCCCAGTTCCCGCGCCCAGGTCTTGGCCATACCGATGACGCCGAATTTGGCGGCAGCATAGTTGGTCTGGCCGAAGTTGCCATAGAGACCGACAATCGAGGAGGCATTCAGGATCACGCCCGATTGCTGTTCCAGCATCTTGTGCACGACCGCCTTGGTGCAGTTGTAAACGCCCTTCAGGTTGATGTCGATGACGCGGTCGAACTGGTCTTCGGTCATGTTCTTCAACTGGGCATCGGCGACAATACCCGCGTTGTTGACGAGGCAATCCACGCGCCCCCATTTATCGACTGTGGCCTTGACCATGGATTCCAGCGACTTCATGTCGCGGACATCGGCAATCTGGCCAATGGCTTCACCACCTGCGGCCTTGCACATCTGAACCGTCTCATCGATCCATTCCTGCTTAATGTCGGCAACCATGACTTTCGCGCCTTCGCGGGCGAATTTGAGTGCCGTAGCCTGACCGATACCGCGTCCGGCGCCGGTGATAATGGCTACCTTGTCCTTGAGTCGCATGCTTCGCCCTTTTCATAATGACTGCCTTTCAACGGCAGTTGCGGTGCACAATTTAGCCCATTTTGGCGCATTGCACAATGCGATAGATCAAGGCGTTTAAGTAATTGTTTTTAAAAGAAATTATTGAAGTAACAAGAGGCGTTATAAACGCTCTGTTCAGCAGGACTCGCAAGAAGTGCACGAAACGATTTTAAATGGCGATATTGACTGGTATACCGGGGGAAACCCGGTCAAATAATTGGACAATGTCGGCGTTGCGCATACGAATGCAGCCGATTGATCCCGGTTGGCCCATGTGCACCGAATCGGGGCTGCCGTGGATATAGATATAACGGCGCATCGTGTCCACTTCACCCAGGCGGTTGAACCCGACCTCCCGTCCGGACAGCCAAAGGATGCGGGTCAATATCCAGTCCCTGCCCGGAGACCGCTCGGCCAGTTCCGGACTGTAAATCTCGCCGGTAGGCCGGCGCCCGACAAATACAGTGTTTACCGGCCGCCCACCGCCAATTTTCGCGCGGACAATATGCGCCCCTAGAGGGGTGCAATAACTCCCCTTTTCCTGCCCGCTCCCGTTGAGCGCGGTAGAAATCGGATAAGTCGCCAAAATCTTTCCTTGATTATCAATTAAATCAAGGATTTGAGAAGATATATTAATGTTTATTTTCAAGTTTACTACGCCGCCCGGCAAAAAATTCCTGCAGTAATCTCGCCGCATCATCCGCCATAACGCCTCCGCTGACTGAGGCATGATGATTGAGCCGTGACTCGGAAAACAGATTCAGTACGCTGCCACAAGCTCCGGTTTTGGGGTCACTCGCACCAAATACAACTCTCCGGATGCGCGCATGCATGATCGCGCCGGAGCACATGACGCAGGGTTCCAGGGTTACATAAAGATCGCAATCGACGAGCCGGTAGTTGCCCAGCGTTTTACCGGCATCCCGCAGGGCCATGATTTCTGCATGCGCCGCAGGGTCAGTTTTCGCAACGGGTTGATTGTAACCACGCCCGACAATATTGCCGTTTTTCACCACTACGGCACCAACGGGCACTTCATCGGCAGCAGCGGCCTGAGCGGCGAGTTTCAACGCTTCCAGCATGTAAGCGGAATCGCTCATGGGCAATCAAATGGTGTCGAACAGGTGTCGAACACGACTTCGTAAAGCTCCGGCTTGAATCCGACCAACCGTTGCCTGCCAAGATCCAGCACCGGCCGTTTGATCATCGACGGCTGGGCCAGCATCAATATCACCGCTTTGGCTGCATCCAATCCCTGCTGGTCAGCTTTCGGCAATTGGCGGAAGGTGGTGCCGCCACGGTTGAGCAGAGTTTCCCATCCCAGTTCCTTGCACCAGCGCTGCAGTCGATCGGTATCGATGCCGGCAGTTTTGTAATCGTGAAAGACATATTCGATTTGCCGGCTATCCAGCCAAGAACGGGCTTTTTTGACCGTATCGCAGTTGCGAATGCCATAAAGGATGATGGTCAAGGCAGGAGGACCCCCGCATGCCTTATTGGTGTGGGCGGGAACATACCCATACTCTAATGCATACGGGCCACCACTCCAAACCCGAATGCCGCACAGGTCAGGTGGCCCGCGTACTTTACGGTTGCGGCAGCAGGCGCTCGTATTCCTCTTTGACTTTGGCGTAACACTCGCAAGCCCGTTCTTCGAGCTTGGTCCGGTGTGGGTACGCGATTGAGCGCTACTTTCACTCAGGCGATGGATCCGACAACGCTCAACTCCTCGCCTGCCGGAACCTTGCTCACGTTCACTGTCAGGGAAACGGTATCCGGAACCAATGTTCCCGGCACGGTTGCTATGAACGCCGGCAACACCATTGCGACATTTTCGCCGACGGCCGCTGCTCTGTTGCCGAATACAAACTATACCGCCACCGTGACCACTGCCGCGAAGAGCGCCGGCGGTACGGCGATGGCCAGTCCCGTCGCCTGGACGTTTACAACCAATGCCATTGCTTTAACAGGTCAGGCGCCGGTTAATCTTGGCACCGCAGGTGACTATGTAATATTCGCCAATACGGGTATCGCCAATGCCACTCCGTGTATTGGAACCTGTATCACGGGTGATATGGGTGTGGGATCGGGCGTTACTTCCACCGCCATCACCGGTTTCGCACTGATCCTGCCGGTGAGTAGTCCATTTTCAACCTCTGCTCAGGTCAACGGAAACATCTATGCCTTTGACTATGCGACTCCGACACCGACCAGGGTGACCACAGCCTCAAACGATATGGCACTGGCGTATACGGAAGCCGCCGGACGTCCAGCGGGTGTGGGCCCCAATCCGAATATCGGCGCGGGAACTGTCACCACGCAAACTCTGGCACCTGGCGTCTACACTTGGGGGAGCAACGTAACCCTGGGAGCTGGTCAGACTCTTACGCTATCGGGTAGTGCTACGGATGTGTGGATTTTCCAGATTTCGGGAACACTCACCACCGCAGCCACTTCCAGTGTCCTCCTGACTGGCGGCGCAGTGCCGAAAAATGTGTTCTGGCAAGTTGCCGGCGCTTCAGTGAACATTGGTGCAGCGCCAGCGCTTTTTGAAGGTGTTGTGCTGGCACAGGTTGCCATTAATGTTGGCAACCAGGCGATCTTGAATAGCAGACTGTTGTCTCAAGCCGCAGTTAGTCTTGATCGGACTACAGTCACTCAACCTGCTCCTTGAGTTTTAGGCAGCAAGTTAAACCGGCGGAAAACTTCCGCCGGTTTTTTTCGTACCGGGATCCTGCTGAAAGAAAATAACGAACAACCCGGCTCCGTTTGCCCCTCACAATTGCATACGGATCAGGGACGCCAGGAAGTCGAGAACCTTTTCCCTTAAAGGTCGCTGCTGCCACTCGGATAATGTGACCGGCCTGGAGCGCGCAACGTCCTGCTGGAAGATTTCAATCTGACGGTTCGCAAAGGCGGCGTTGAAAATATTCAAGTTGGCCTCGTCGTTCAGCGAAAAGGACCGGCTGTCGAAGTTGGTGGATCCGACAGATACCCAGAGTTCATCGACGATCATGACTTTGCAGTGATACATGGTCGGCTGATACTGGTAGATCTCTATCCCGGCTTCGAGCAGTTCCCCCCAGCTTGCACGCGAGGCCTGCTGAACTGTATCGGCATCCATGTGCTCTCCCGGAGTGACGATCCGGACCCGTACCCCGCGTTTTGCAGCGGCTATCAGCGCTTTCGAAGTCAGATCGTCCGGAACGAAATAGGCACTGGACAAATGAATCGATCGTGCGGCCGCGGTTATTGCGAGCAGGTACATCAATCGCATGCTTTCGCTGCCGCCCGCCGGAGAGCTGCTGAACATCTGCCCTGCGCTCTCGCCCCGTCGCTGCAACTCGGGAAAATAATTATCGCCGTGCAACACTACACCCGTGACCTTTAGCCAGTTGTCCATGAATACCGCCTGCATCTGTGCCACAACCGGACCTTCCGCGCGAAAATGGGTGTCGCGCCAATGACCGGGATCTTGCGCGTTTCCCGTCCACTCATCAGCGATACCAACCCCACCCGTAAAGCCCACTTTGCCGTCGATCACCAGCACCTTGCGGTGGGTGCGGTTGTTCATTCGATGCAGGTGATACCAGGCAGGCTCGTGAAATCTGCGTACATCGACCTTAGCTTGCTTCATCATCTCCATTTGTGACTCATCGAGCTTGGTGCTGCCCAACCAGTCCAGAAGCACGTGTACGTGCACACCCGCCCGGGCTCGTTCCGATAGTGCTGCAGCAAACTCCTGCCCGATGGAACCGGACCAGTAGATATAGCTCTCGAAGGTGATCGTTTTTTCAGCACTCCGGATAGCCGCAAGCATTGCGGGAAATATCTCATCCCCATTTAACAGGACATCGAAGCGGTTGCCCTCGATGATCGACGGCCCAAGAAGCCCGCCCATCGCGCGATCGAACTGGCGATCCTGGGTGTCATAGAGCCTAGAGATCGACTGCTGAATCGATTTCTCCCCACCCTTCAGATTCAATCCCAGCAGTACCGCACCAATCGTCAATACGACGGTGATCACTGCAATGAGGATGCTTTTCGTATTCGTAGGACCTCCATGAGCAATGTTGAAATCCATACGCCGATTGAAGCCGACGTATGCTCGACAGCACACATAGTTTCGCATTGGAGTTACTGCGTTTACGTGGGGAAGCGCACAGATGATCCGAACACCTCCCCACAAACTGGCCACTCGCCTGGAACCACAATTTTCGGATGCGATGAAATTGTCGAAAACCGTATTGTGTTTCCAGGTTAATCATCGAAAAACCTATCCAGGCGACATAAATTAATTTGTCGAGCACCACTTCGATATTTAGAACCCCCCATTGGAGAAAATGATGACTGAACTTGATCTCGATCGTAAAAATGACACACACGACAACCGCGATCCGATTACGGGTGAGCCGGGCTCGCATCCGGTAGGTACTGGAGTCGGCGCAGCTGCCGGTGGTATGGCCGCTGGCGCCATGGCAGGAACAGTGGTTGGCCCGGTGGGAACCGTAGTCGGCGCAGTAGTTGGCGCAGTAGTCGGCGGACTGGCCGGCAAAGGGGTCGCAGAAGTCATGGACCCGACAGCCGATGATGCGTATTGGCAGGAGAATTACGGCAGCCGTTCCTATGTCAAGGATGGCGAGAGTTTCGACGATTACGGGCCGGCCTATCGTTTCGGTTCCGATTCCTACCAACGCGCCGATGGCCGCACCTTTGATCAACTGGAGCCGGACTTGAAGCGGGATTGGGAGAGCAACAAGGGCTCATCGAACCTGACTTGGGAACGAGCCAAGCATGCAAGCCGCGACTCCTGGCAGCGCCTGAGTGATTCCGCAGAGCGCGCGATACCGGGTGATTCCGACCGTGATGGAAAGTAAGAATTACATTGCCCGTTCAGCGACCGCTATGCGGCATTGAATGTTAATTGTTGGGCCCCTCGCCCATTGGGCGTTTTTATACTTTCACATTTCCGAACCAGTGCACTGCAAGACTTTGCGGCAGCATGAAGTTCAATAAATCATGGAGAGCCAAATGGCAAAAGCGAAAACCAAGCCAGCATCGAGCGCCCCGGATGCTATTTCGATCCTTACCGAGGATCACAAAAAAGTGCAAAAGATGTTCAAGGATTTCGAAAATCTGATGAAGGCTGAAGACAATGAAGATGAAAAGAGCGCACTTGTTGAGCAGATCTGCGGGGAGCTCACCGTCCATATGCAGATCGAAGAGGAAATTTTCTATCCGGCAGTTCGCGAGGCAACGGAAGATAAAGACCTGATGGACGAAGGGGAGGTTGAGCATGAAGGTGCGAAGGAACTTATCGCGCAATTGCAGGCGATGGAACCTGGTGACGATAAATATGACGCCAAGGTATCCGTGCTCGGCGAGAACATTGAGCACCATGTAAAGGAAGAGCAGGAAGAGATGTTCCCCCAAGCCAAGAAGGCGAAAATCGATCTCAAAACATTGGGCACACAAATGCTCGAACGCAAGCAGGAATTGCAATCGAGCATAGGTGCCTCAGCCGTAGGGTAGCCACCCAGTGTGTGCACGGGAGTGTCCAGGGTCGGGAAGTTATAGGTGCCGACCATCCGGTCGCAATAGTTCTCCAGACCTTCGGCACAGTCATCGCAGCGCCTGCAGCTGTCGACAATGCAACCGATGCCCACCAGTTCTCCCACCCGGAAACCCGACACATGTTCGCCCACCGCCGAGACGGAGCCAACGATTTCATGTCCCGACACGCAGGGATAAAGCGTGCCCGGCCATTCCGAGCGAACCTGGTGGATGTCGGAATGACATACGCCGCAACAGGTGATGTCGATCTGCACATCATGCACGCCCACCGTACGCCGGATGATGTTCATAAATTCGAGAGGCTGGTTGCTCGCGTGAGCGCCGTTAGCTTTGCTGGAAATGGTTTGGACTACTAAGTCAATCGCAAAGATAGTCCTTGAAAAAAGCGACAAGTACACTTGGCCGGCTGCGAACTTGATCCATGCCGGCGGTGTCGCAGGCGTGGCAAGGCGCGTGACGAATAGTAAGAGTCGGATGTCAGTTAGAAGACGACCATCGTGCTTGCGAACCGCCCAAGACTAAGAAAAACTGACGGAACGATCCTGACACTGTTATGCACGTGCACGAACTATCTGTGCGGGCCCGTACGGTTTGCAAGCGAACATCAGCAGAGCAAACGGTTAGTTATCTGAAAGCGGCCAGATGCCGAAGTATTCCCGCTAATGCCTAAAAAAACATTATAAGTTTATGATTTAGAAGAAATTTCTGCAGTACTGCAGACTTTTACCTTCATTTTTTACCGTCACCTGTCAGGCACCCGCTGCTGTCCAGACTTCGCTGTGTGACAAACACTGCGTGGGTTTCACACCGTCACGGCTGACCTGCTACGCGCACAGCGTGAACGACTCCGTTTTCGCCCGGACGTGCCGACACAAACATTGTTCACGCCGGCTTGATGGCTCCGCGTTTGTGTGGCGTGGATTGCGACCTCGTTTGCCCGGCGTTACCAGTATTTTCTCCGGGCCTGAATTCCGGCCGGCTGCGACAATTTAACTTGCGCCGGGCGCTTCGCCGGTTTGGGATGTGACGGCAACGTCGACCTGCATGCCCGGTTCGAAAAAGCGCATCGCATTGCGGCCCGCGGCCTTGGCCTGATACATGGCAATGTCGGCATGCTTCAATAAAACGATTGCGCTCTGGTTGTTACCAAGGAACAGCGCTATGCCTATGCTCCCGGAGCTTTCATGCGGGTGCCCGGCGAGCACGTAGGGTTGATTGAAGGTGGCAAGGATTTTCTTCGCTATCCTGCGCGTCTGTTCTTCTGCCTCAACCGCGATTTCGCTCAGATCTTCGAGCATGACCACGAACTCGTCCCCGCCCTGCCGGGCCACGGTGTCGCTGGCGCGTACGCAGGCGGTGAGGCGCTGCGCCACCTGCTGCAGCAGCAGGTCGCCCTTGTCGTGACCGAGGGTGTCGTTGAGCGTCTTGAAATGGTCCAGATCGATGAACAGCAGCGCCCCGCGGCGCTGGCTGCGGTCGCTGCTTGCCAGCGCCTGGTGCAGCCGGTCCATCAACAGCCGGCGGTTGGGCAACTGCGTGAGCGGATCGTAGAAGGCGAGATTTTTGATTTCTTCCTCCGCCGCCTTGCGCACGGTGATATCGTTCAGCGTCGCCACGTAGTTGACAACCGATCCGTCGCTGTTTCTGACCGCGGTTATTGTCAGCAATTCTGGGTATACCTCGCCATTCTTGCGGCGGTTCCAGATCTCGCCACTCCAGGTTCCGGAATTGAGGACGCTGTCCCACATAGCGCGGTAAAAATCCGCGTCTTGGCGGCCCGAGCGCAGCAGGCGCGGCGTCTGCCCGACGGCCTCAGCGGCCGTGTAACCGGTGATTTCGGTAAAAGCACGGTTGACGCGCAGAATCACGTTACCCGCATCGGTGATGAATATGCCTTCCTGCGCCTCGAAGGCGGTGGCGGCAATGCGCAGGTTCGCCTCGGCCAACTTGCGTTGGGTGATGTCGGTGCCGACTCCGCGGTAGCCCAGGAAACTGCCGGAAGCATCGAACATGGGATTGCCGCTGACGGCGATGTGGCGTTCGCCGCCATCGGCAGCAAGCCGCGAAAGCTCGAAATCGCGGAACGGCAGGTGCGCGTCGAGAATCTCCCGGTGCTTTTGCCAGCCCGCTTCATCAGGCGAAATATAGGGGAGGTCCCAGCGCCGCTTGCCAACTGGCGATATACCGTGGAACACCGACTCACTCCCCTCCTTTGAGCTCGCGCTGCGCTGGGTGAGCCGGTGCTCGGTGTCGCTCTCCCAGTAAAAGTCAGAGGACATCTCGGTCAGGCTGCGAAAGCGCGCCTCGCTTTCGGCATGCTCTTGTTCCGCGCGCCTGCGTTCGGACATTTCCCTGTCGATGATTCGCTGACCGTTGCGCACGATCTGGAGGAGAGCGAGGTAGAGAAACACGATCAGCGCGAGGACAATCGCAAACAGCTTGATGGCGTAGCTGTCCGCCTTGTCGTGGCCCCCGACCGCGTCCTGCTCCAGCTGCTTCTGGGTCTCTGCGCTTTTCTTCTGGACCTCGGCCGTGGTGTTCTGGATCTGGCTGAGGAACGGCGTCACGTCAGAATAGACTTCGAACACGCCGACGATCCGGTCGCTGTCTGGCACAGTTGCGGGGATGTAGATTTCGAACAGGTCTCGGTCCGCAACGACGCCCTCGAACGCGCTGAACTTGTCGCGATGGCTCAGTTTGCTTGCGGTTTTGCCATCCCTCGCCGCCTGCCAGCCCGTGTTGTCGACCTTGTCTTCGCCAATCTGGGAGTGCTCGGACGAATAGACGGTGATGCCCCTCAGATCGTAGACTTTGATCTTGAACACCGTGCTCTTCTTCATCGCTTCGAACACCTTGGCGTCGATCGTCCTGAATTCGGGGAAGGCCCTGATGTTCTTGCCGATCCCGGCATAGCATGCCTTTTTCTCGTCAGGCTGCACGGCTTTGCCGCTGGCATCCTTGGCGTCGGCGATGGCGCGACAGTGCTCGACGGAAATGCGTTGTACCTTGGCGACCAGCGGCGCGAGGTCCTTCTCCCAGAGCATGTTCGCGAACAACCGTGTCAGATTGATGTTGTCTGCCTCATGGACAGTCATCAGGTCGCGCAGCGAGGCTTCCTTTTGCTGCTTTGCGAAGCCGTCCTGTGCGCGCGCGAAGGAGACGTTCTGCTCGCGCAGCACCTGTGCGAACAATTCGCCGTACATCTCGCTCACATACACCAAAGGCACCATCATCACCACAAATGCGGCGAGGCTGGCGAGGGTGAAATAGCGCAGCAGCCGGAATCCGGATGCGGGCGGCAATTCGGTTCCGGCCGAGTTCACGAACCCCTTCGCGGTATTGGCGGGCTTATTCAAGGCCTATCCTGACGCACTGGTGAAGCGGGGAAGCCGGACCGGCGGGAAGCGCGGGCCTCCGGCGACCGCGATCGCATTGAGTTCGATAAGATCATGGGCATAGTTTAATTGGAGTCGCCGTCAGCCGCAGCAGCAACTGAATGCAGTAGCTTGAAAAGCGATTCCTGGTAATGATCAAGGCTGGTATGTGTCAAATTTCGCCTTCGTCTGAATTGAATCAGAGAACGCTCTTACCGTTTAACAGGGATCAATTAAACAGATCGACCCTGTCAGCGTGCTTCAATCCGAGAAAGCGCCCCCTCCCACCAGCGGCGCCGATAAACCATTGTCACGTATCTAACTTATTCGGCGAGTAGTATCTCTACCGTCAATTTTCAGGTAGATAGCAATTCAAGGGCGGCAGACACTGACGATCAAATTCCCGTAGCGTGATCTGATCCATCGCGTCCGCAGGGTGAAGCCCTCGGCTCCTTTTTTGGGAGTCTTAATTGTGAGAAATCGACGCATTTGCCCAGAACGCGCGCTACTTTACCACCTCATGACAGTACCATCCCGTTCTGCGTCGGTACAAGATCACAAGGGCGGATCGACATGATCAGCTCCGCTCCAGCCGGAGGATGACCGAAGTAAGCTCATTCGCTAGATCAGCCGCGCCGCCTCGTCTTCTGTCGGCAGCCGGCCTCCGGGCGTCAATTTGTCCACTGCTGTGGGTAGTTCCAGTGTCAGCCTCGAGAGCAGTTCTTCCCGCGAGAGGCCGGTTTGCTTCGAAAGCGTGTTCAGCGCTTCGGGACCGATCGCCTGCTCCAATTGATCTGTCCTGAGCGGTTGATTGGGACCGGTGTTGACCCAGGAATCCGCTGCCTGGCCATGGCCGTTCTGCCTGAAACGATCGACCAGGTCGCGAAGCCCGCCGCTCAATACGCTCCCGGCACTCGCACCGCCGAGGAGCCCGCCCAACTTGTCGAGTACTCCGCCCTGACCCGGCTGAGCGTGGTGGGCGGGTTGGCTGCCCGGCTCTTGCTTCCGCCCTTCAAACACTGCGGCGATTTTGTCGCGGTTTTTATATCCCGCGACTGCGAGAAGTCCCAGAAGTGCAACCATCGACGGCATTCCTTGCGCCATTTCATTTCTCCTATAAATCCTACCGGTGTGGAACACAACTGCGCGCTTATCCCGATTACGCCAAAGCCGAGATGGCATTGATCAAATTGCATAAAGTTCAGACGGGTTTGGATCCTTGCCCGCACATAAATGCGCATCATGCAGGGCTGCTCCTGCTAGCGCTTTTTGACGATGACCCCCCAGACAAAAAGAAGGAGAATGGCGCCGACAACGGCGCCGATGAGCCCGGCACCCTGGCCAGGCTCATACCATCCAAGCGCTTGCCCGAGATAGCTCGCAATGACCGCACCCACTATCCCGAGGATCGTCGTCAACACGAAACCCGATGGCTCGTTACTGCCCGGCATAATGAATTTTGCGATCACGCCTGCGATAAAGCCAATGATAATTGTCCAGATAATTCCCATGGTCTACTCCTTTAGAGGGCTGGGTGAGACGAACTGTTAAACAACGAAAATTTCAATACTGCCGGTGCAACCTGCGGAGACGCTTCGTTGTCGGCAACGACTCAGCTCAATTTATTTGATGGCACACGATGACTCGGGGTTGCCTTCTTTTCTGTGCGCCACCAAACCTAATGAAACGAAAATCGGCAAGAGTGACTCTGCCTACGGGAAAGGCCCAGCTGAATGTGTGTTGACACCCTGTACCTCCAGGCTGGCAAGACTGCCGTTGGGATCACTGTACTGTGGATTGCCATAAATTCGGGACTGACGGTATCGCTGCGGCGTAGTCGGCTTTAAGACGCAGTGCCCCCGCTTTTCGGTCTACAAGAGCCGTTCTACGGGGTTAACCGAGCCGACAATGGAAAAGTCGAAAGAGAGCGCAAACGCTTCGCCGGGGGGGACCTGCACAGGGCGCGGCTGCCGTCGTGCCGAAGGTGAACTGGTTAAGCCAACAGTTGCAGATGATCAAGGCGGCTATCAAAGCCTGGGTGGATGACTACGCCGCGAGCATGGGCGCCGCCCTCTCCTACTACACTCTATTTTCGCTCGCTCCGATGCTTATCATCGTGATTGCGGTGGCGGGAATGGTTTTCGGGCAGGAAGCTGCGCAGGGAGAGATCGTCGTGCGGTAGCGGAGAATAACGGAAGAGGAAGGCGTAGTGGCAGTGGAAGGAATGCTCAAAGCCGCGCGCGAACCGGCATAGGCGCTGGTCGCGACCATCGGCGGCATCTCCATCTTGTTATTTGGTGCGACCGCAATTTTCGCAGAACTGCAAAGTGCGTTGGACCGTTACGGAAGTTCCGCCCAATGCGCCGTCATGAAATCAGTGGTCTGCACAGCACGCAGCGCAACGACGTAATCATATGTGCAGCCGCCGCCCATTACGCCGACTGACTTGACCAGCAGGAAAACCGCTAAAGCCCGCACGATTTTTTCATATCAGCTGGCGGCACGTGGTTCTTCGGTAAATATCGCATCAGCTTCTCGGAGTTTTCGGGAAGTGGTGCTGACGCGGTTGAGGAGTGTTTTCCAGCCCAAACTGACATCCGGCTTTTGAAATCGCAGGCCTACTCGCGCGCATGCCATTCGCGCTGCATTTGTCTGCACCTCATATGTACGGAATCACACAGACCGGTGATGACGGTGGAATGAAAATCAAAAGGGAATTTTCTGCACGCACAGCAATACCAGTCAAAAATGCGCTCAACCACCGGTTGACACTTGGAATGCCAACTGCGCATTGAAGTGCTTTGGCTTGGCTCGGAAGTTTTGCTGCAACAGGAGTTAAAAGCGCGATGAACAAAGTGTTGAAAGACCTATCACATTGCGAGGACATCGGAAGTCTGGAAGCGGCACTCCGCCTGCTTTGTTCGGGGTTTGGGTCAGTGGCCCGACTGGATGTACTACCCATGGTCGGCACCGGCAAAAGTCAGGCTGTTTGCCTCATGCGGTTGGAATCTTCAGAGCGCGAGCATGATCTGATGACCAAGCTCGGTGCGAGCCGGGTCGGTGAAAACGTGTATCTCGTCGTTGATCTGAGAACTTCAGCCTGAGCGCAAGAACACACCGTACTCTTTACAAAAGAAAATTCGCAATTTGAACTTGAGCAGCAACAGCTTTCGCGACACCCTGAGCCACCTCACGGCTCTTCTCCGTGGAAAAATCAGGAGGCATAAGAATCCGGATGACGATCCGCCATTACAGGCGGAGCTGTTCAGCGCCGGACAGATGGAGCAGCACGGCAAAAGCCTAGCGGGCACACATCGTCTGAGCCCCGTACGCCTGCCCGACCAGTTGCTCGGACGGCTGGATGAGAACGAGGAAATTCTGCTGCGTGTCTACTCCCTTCTCAGGGATACGGTCAAAGTAAATCGCCGGGTTACCCCTGCCGCTGAATGGTTGCTCGACAATTTTTATCTGATCGAAGAACAAATTCACACGGCCCGGCGCCACCTGCCAAAACGCTACAGCAGCGAGCTGCCGATTCTCGTCCATGGCCCTTCAGCAGGATACCCCCGGGTTTACGACATTGCCCTGGAAACAATTTCTCACGGCGACGGGCGGGTTGACGCGGAAAGTTTCAGCTGTTTCGTAGCGGCTTATCAGAAGAGCGCAGCACTCACTTTAGGTGAGCTATGGGCTATTCCCATCATGCTGCGTCTTGCGCTGATTGAGAATCTTCGCCGTGTCGGATCTCGGGTGGTGGCCAGCACCACAGACCGGGAACATGCGGACTTCCTTGCGGATCAGATGATTGAGGTCGTCAAAAGGGATCCCAAGAGCTTGATTCTGGTAGTCGCGGACATGGCGCGATCGAACCCGCCGATGAGCGGATCATTTGTCGCGGAAATCGCACGACGCCTTCAGGGGCAGAACGCCGCTCTGGCATTGCCACTCACTTGGATTGAGCATCGGCTCTCCGAGTCCGGCGTGACAATTGAGCAGTTGGTGCAGTCGGAAACCCAAATGCAGGCCTCCCGTCAGGTTTCGATCAGCAACAGTATCAGCAGTCTGCGCTTTCTGGGCGAAATGGACTGGCGTGAGTTCATCGAAACGATGAGCGGCGTCGAGCAGAAACTGCGTCAGGATCCGGGCGGTCACTACGGCTGCATGGACTTCGCCACCCGTGACCGTTACCGGCATGCAGTCGAAAAACTGGCGAAAGCCAGCCCGCTTTCCGAGCATGAGATCGCGCACAAAGCAATTCAGTTGGCGCAACAGCGCGCAGAAATGGTCAATAGCGGCGCCTCCGGTGGCGCTGAAGGCGATCGCGCTTCGCACGTGGGCTATTACCTGATTGATAAGGGGCTGCCGCAACTCAAGCAAGCCGCCGGGGTGCGCCTGACGATCGCTGAGGCAGTGCGAGTGGCAGGACTCCGTTTTCCTTTGCCCCTTTATCTTGGAACGATCGGTGTGCTGACGCTGCTCTTTACCGCGAGCTTGTTGGCAATGGAGAAAGCCGGAAGTCTGCAGGGCTCGATACTCATTTTGATAGCGATACTGCTGGTATTTTGCACCGGTCATCTGGCGATAACGCTGGTCAACTGGATGGCAACCTTGCTGGCGACACCAGATGTGCTGCCGCGCATGGACTTTTCCAGGGGAATCCCGCCTGACTGCCGTACGCTGGTTGCCGTCCCGAGCATGCTCACCAGCGTACGAAACATCGAGGATCTGATCGAGGCCCTTGAAGTTCGCTTTTTAGCCAACCGGGACAACAACCTGTTCTTCGGACTGCTGACTGATTTTCGCGACGCACAAGAGGAAACGCTGCCGGAAGACGAATCGTTGCTGTTTCTTGCCAGAAACCGGATCGACGATTTGAATCAAAAATACAGAAGCACCAAAAGCAGTGTCTACTGCGATCCCTTCTTCCTGTTCCACCGCCCGCGGCGCTGGAACGCCCTTGAAAGCCTGTGGATGGGCTACGAGCGCAAGCGCGGCAAACTGGCAGAAATGAATGCGCTGCTACGCGGTGGAGGGCAAGAAAATTTCTCGCTGATCGTGGGCACGATGCCTGCGTTGTCTTTCGTAAAATACGTCATTACTCTGGATACGGATACCGAGCTTCCGCGCGATTCGGCGCGTCAGCTTGCAGGTGCGATGGCGCACCCTTTGAATCGTGCGCAGTTTGCCGACGGGCAACTCGTAACCGGGGGCTATGGCATCCTGCAGCCACGCATGGCAGTGAGCCTTCCAGCCACGAACCGCTCGCGGTATGCGCGGCTCTTCGGTAGCGAGCCCGGCATCGATCCTTATTCCCGCGCCGTCTCGGATGTCTACCAGGACGTTTTCAGCGAGGGTTCGTTCATCGGCAAAGGCATCTACGATATTGATGCTTTCGAGCAATCGCTCAATGGACGATTTCCCGAGAACCGGATACTCAGCCACGATCTGCTGGAGGGGTGCTTTGCACGCGCCGGGTTGTTGAGCGATGTCCAACTTTACGAAGAATATCCGTCCAGCTACAGCGCGGATGTAAGCCGCCGCCACCGCTGGATACGCGGAGACTGGCAAATTGCATCCTGGGTACTGCCGCGCATACCCGGTCTAAGCCCGGAATCCGCAACTGACCCCCGGCAAAACCCTCTTTCACTGCTTTCGCAGTGGAAAATATTAGACAACCTGCGACGCAGCCTGACTCCCACGGCATTGATGCTTCTATTGCTGCTGGGCTGGACTGTCTTGTCACCTGCATGGTATTGGACTCTGGCGGTGATCGGCATCTTCCTGCTGCCTGCTTTGATGGCCTTGATTATCGATTTGATACGCAAGCCGGATGACATACTTCCCGTTCAGCACCTCAATGCAGTACTGCAAGCGTCCGGTTTGCAATTCAAACAGGCAGCATTTACCCTCGCCTGTCTGCCGCACGAAGCGTATTTCGGTCTGGATGCGGTCATCCGTACCAATTGGCGATTCTGGTTTTCGCGAAAAAAATTGCTGGAATGGACCTCCTCGGGCAGCTTGGAGCGCGATCATCACAGCAGTCTTATTGCCTGCTATCAGTCGATGTGGACGGCCCCCGTTCTTGCCATTGCAACGGCAACATATCTCGCAAAATCGACGCCGGAAATACTGGCGGCGGCGGGTCCAATTCTGTTTCTGTGGGCCGCATCCCCTGCAATCGCCTGGTGGCTTAGCCAGCCGATCGTCCGCCATGAAAAACGGCTGACGGCTGACCAGGTCGTTTTTCTGAGGAAAACTTCGCGCAAGACTTGGGCATTCTTCGAGAACTTCGTCGGCCCGGAAGATCACTGGTTGCCACCGGATAATTTTCAGATGAACCCGGTTTCCGTAATTGCGCACCGTACCTCACCGACCAACATCGGTCTGGCCCTGCTTGCCAATTTATCGGCTTATGACTTCAGCTACATCACGATGGGCACATTCATCGAACGTACTACCCATACGCTCGCGACAATGGCAGGCCTGACACGCCACCATGGTCACTTTTTCAACTGGTACGATACCCAATCGTTGCAGCCGCTTTCCCCGAAATACGTTTCTGCGGTGGACAGCGGAAACCTTGCGGGCCATTTGCTCACATTGCGACCGGGGTTGCTCGCGTTGCCCGAGCACCCGATTCTGGGAGCGCGATTGTTTGATGGCTTGCGCGATACATTGATAGTCCTCATGGACACTGTTGCAGATTGTCCGTCAGCCATACAGGTCCTGCTCGATCGACTGCAGAATGATCTGGAGACCGCTTGCGATTCCCAACCGTCCAGGCTTGCGGCAACGCGGACTTTTCTTTTGCTGCTGGCGACGTCTGCAGAGAAAGTGTCAACCGCTCTGGATTTGGCATCCGAAAATACTCAGAAAAGCGAGATGCAATGGTGGGCGCAGGCGCTGACCAGGCAATGTCGGGGTGCGGTTGATGAGTTGACCTTACTTACGCCATGGCTGGTGCTACCAGCCGGACCCGGAAAACTCCGCAATATCCTGCCTGCAATTGAAACACCAACACTTCGCGATCTGGCCACTCTCAACTTGCCGTGGCTGTCGGCAATCAAACACGAAACGAATGCTGAAGCCACGACGGAGGAACGCGTATGGCTGAACGAGTTGCAGCAGCAAGTCGTCACAGCAAGCACGCACGCCCTGAAACGAATGGCGGATATCGACCACCTGGCCCAGCAAGCCGGTGAACTAGCTGTCATGGATTACGATTTTCTCTACGATAAGGCGCGGCATTTGCTTGCTATCGGCTACAACGTCGACGAGCGCCGCCGTGACTCGAGTTACTACGATCTGCTGGCGTCGGAGGCCAGATTATCGAGTTTCGTCGGGATTGCCCAAGGTCAACTGCCGCAGGAGAGCTGGTTCGCATTGGGCCGCCTGCTTACAAATACAGCGGGTAAAACGACGCTGCTTTCGTGGAGCGGTTCGATGTTTGAATACCTGATGCCGATGCTGGTCATGCCGACATACGAGAACACCTTGCTCGACCAGACCTGCAAGGCAGCAGTGGAGCGACAGATCGCGTATGGCAAGCAGCGTGGCGTTGCCTGGGGCGTCTCGGAATGTGGCTACAACGCAGTAGATGCTGCGCTCAACTACCAGTATCGCGCCTTCGGCGTGCCCAGCTTGGGACTCAAGCGCGGGCTTTCCGACGATCTGGTGATTACACCGTATGCGTCGGCGCTGGCGCTGATGGTCGCACCCGAGGCCGCGTGCCTGAATCTCCAGCGTCTTGCCGATGAAGGATTGGCCGGGCCATTCGGTTTTTATGAGGCGATCGATTACACCACTACACGACTGCCGCGCGGCCAAACCAGCGCCCTCATCCAATCGTTCATGGCACATCACCAAGGGATGATTTTTCTATCCCTCGCCTACCTGATTCTGGACCGTCCGATGCAAAAACGATTCGAGTCGGAGCCCATGTTTCAGGCGACCACCTTGTTACTGCAGGAACGCGCGCCCAAGGCTGGACGTTTTCAACTGCATGCTGCCGATTTTTCCGCCATACGTACTGCGGCTAACGATGAAGCAATGTCGATTCGCGTGCTCGCCAGTCCGGATACGCAGATACCGGAGGTGCAGTTATTGTCCAACGGCAGATACCACGTGATGGTCACGAATGCCGGTGGCGGCTACAGCCGCTGGAAAGACCTGGCTGTTACCCGTTGGCGCGAGGACACAACATGCGACAACTGGGGTACTTTCTGCTACATCCGCGACGTGGCGAGCGGTGTCTTCTGGTCAAATACCCACCAACCGACACTAAAGCAGGCAAAAACATACGAAGCGATTTTTACAGAGGGCCGGGTAGAATTCCGCCGCCACGACATTGAATATGATACGTATACCGAGATTGTCGTATCGCCGGAGGACGATATCGAGCTGCGCCGGGTGCGCATCAGCAATCGCGCGCGAACCCGGCGTACGATCGAGATCACGAGTTACGCTGAGGTAGTTCTCGCGGTCCCCGCTGCAGATGCATTGCATCCGGCATTCAGCAATCTTTTTGTTCAAACAGAAATCGTCCCCGAGCACAAGGCGATCCTGTGCACTCGTCGTCCGCGCTCTCCGGATGAGCAGACATCGTGGATGTTTCACCAGATGAACGTGCGTGGCACCGGCGCCGGGGAGATTTCCTACGAAACAGACCGCATGCGCTTTATCGGCCGAGGCCGCACTGTTGCCGCGCCTCTGGCACTGGGTGATTGCACAACACTTTCGGGCAGCGCGGGCTCGGTATTGGACCCGATCGTCGCGATCCGCTATCGAATCATCCTTGAACCCGAGCAAGTGGCTACGATAGACATGGTTACCGGCATAGGCAGCACCCGCGAAGCCGCCTTAAGCCTGGCAGGGAAATACCAGGACCGATCGCTTGCCGACCGGGTATTCGATCTGGCCTGGACTCACGGCCAGGTGGTGTTGCGGCAAATCAATGGCAGCGAGGCAGATGCACAGCTTTATGCGCGACTCGCGGGCTCGGTCATCTACGCCAATTCCAGTTTGCGTCCAGCCGCTGACGTGCTCAAAAGGAATCGCCGCGGACAGTCGGGTTTATGGGGCTATGCCATTTCCGGCGATTTGCCGATTGTGCTGTTGCAGATAGGCGATCAGGCCAATATCGACCTGGTGCGCCAACTGGTCCAAGCGCACGCGTACTGGCGCTTGAAGGGTCTCAGTGTGGACTTGGTGATCTGGAATGAAGATCGCGCCGGTTACCGGCACTCGCTGCAGGAACAAATCATGGGAATGATCGCCGCCGGCATCGAAACCCACGTGATAGACCGGCCCGGTGGAATCTTCGTGCGACCGGCCGAGCAGATATCGGACGAGGATCGCATCCTGGTTCAATCAGTCGCACGCGCCATCATCAGCGACCGCCGTGGAACGCTGGACGAGCAGCTCAACCGGCGCGCCCTATCGGAGGGACGGGCGGCGTATCTGAATTTTCCTCGCTTCAAATCGAGTCAGCTTCACCGTACCAGGACCGCCGCGGCGCCCCCCCCTTCAAGCAATGATCTGCATTTCCACAACGGGCTGGGTGGTTTCAGTCCTGACGGGCGCGAATACGTCATTACGACCGCCAAGGACCATTTGACACCGGCCCCTTGGGTGAATGTGCTGGCGAATGCGCACTTTGGAACCGTCATCTCCGAGAGCGGCGCAGCCTACACCTGGAGCGACAACGCCCACGAGTTCCGCCTGACCCCATGGAACAACGATCCCGTGAGCGATCCGAGCGGCGAAGCCTTCTACCTGCGTGATGAAGACAGCGGGTTTTTCTGGTCGCCCACGCCTTTGCCCTGTCGCGGGACCGGTTCCTACGTCACCCGCCACGGCTTCGGCTACAGCAGCTTTGAACACACGGAAGACGGTATCAATTCGGAACTTACGGTCTATGTTGCCTTGGACGCAGCGGTCAAGTTCTCCATACTGAAGATACACAACAAATCCGGCCGCGCGCGCCGACTCTCCGCAACCGGTTACGTGGAGTGGGTATTGGGCGATCTGCGGCCGAAATCGGAGATGCATGTAATAACCGAGATCGATCCTGCGAGCGGCGCATTTTACGCCCGCAACGCATATAACACCGAGTTTGCCGACCGGATCGCGTTCTTCGACGTTGACGATACAAGCAGAACCTTAAGCGGGGATCGCACTGAGTTCCTCGGACGCAATGGCACACTCGGAAATCCGGCCGCCATGGCACGATCCCAACTTTCCAACAAAGTAGGCGCCGCCCTTGATCCCTGCGCGGCAATCCAGGTTCCGTTTGAGTTGGCTGACGGTGAGGCGCGTGAAATAAATTTCAAACTCGGCGTGGCCGGCAGACGGGATGCCGATGACGCCGGCAAAATGGTACGCCGCTTCCGCGGACCAGCTGCTGCGCGCAATGCGCTCGAAGCAGTACGTCAATACTGGAAGAAGACTCTCGGCGCAGTGCAAGTGGAAACACCCGATCAATCCCTCAACCTGCTGGCCAATGGCTGGCTTGTGTATCAAACACTGGCCTGCCGCCTGTGGGCGCGCAGCGGTTACTATCAATCCGGTGGTGCTTTCGGTTTCCGCGATCAGTTGCAGGACGTAATGGCTTTGGTCCACACCGAGCCTGCGCTCGTGCGCGAGCACCTGCTGCGTTGTGCCGCCCATCAGTTCCGCGAAGGCGATGTCCTGCATTGGTGGCATCCGATCTCTGATCGGGGTGTGCGTACCCACTGCTCAGACGATTACCTGTGGCTGCCGCTGGCGATATGCCGATATGTCTTGAGCACAGGCGACACCGGAGTACTGGATGAGCCCATACCCTTCATCGACGGCCGGGCGGTCAAGCCGGAAGAAGACTCCTATTACGACTTGCCCGGTCACTCGGACCATTCAGGTAGTTTGTATCAACATGGGGTAAGCGCGATTTTGAGAGGACTCAACTTCGGCAGTCACGGCTTGCCGCTCATCGGCTCGGGTGACTGGAATGACGGCATGAACCTCGTTGGCGCACACGGCAAGGGCGAGAGCGTGTGGCTGGGCTTCTTCCTGTACGAAGTGCTGATGCGTTTTGCCGAAGTTGCACGAATCAAAAGTGACACGTCCTTCGCTGCCTGCTGCCAAAGCGAAGCTGCACTATTGCGTGAGAACATAGAACGCAACGGCTGGGACGGCGAGTGGTACCGTCGCGCTTACTTTGATGACGGTACGCCACTGGGATCGGCAGGCAGTACCGAATGCCGGATCGATTCAGTTGCTCAAAGCTGGTCGGTGTTGTCGGGTGCCGGTGATTTGCAGCGCTCTCGCATGGCAATGGAAGCGGTGGATCAGCGCCTTGTACGGCGCGACCACGGACTGGTCCAACTTCTGGATCCGCCATTCGATAAGACAGCCTTGAATCCCGGATACATCAAAGGTTATGTTCCAGGCGTACGGGAAAATGGCGGGCAATACACACACGGTGCGATATGGGTGGTAATGGCGTTCGCTGCACTGGGTGACAGCCGGCGCGCATGGGAATTGTTCGACATGATCAATCCCGTCAGGCATTCGGGTTCGGACGCGGCGGTTGCCCTCTATAAAGTTGAGCCTTACGTGGTCGCAGCCGATGTGTATGCGGTTGCGCCACACGTCGGCCGCGGCGGCTGGACCTGGTACACCGGTTCGGCGGGCTGGATGTACCGGCTTATTCTGGAATCACTGCTGGGTCTGAAGCTGGAAGTTGACAAATTACGTTTTTCGCCATGCCTGCCTGCGGATTGGGACTCATTCAAAGTGCATTACCGTTTCCGCGAAACGCAGTACCACATCAATGTGCGGCAATCACAAGATGCGGAAAATACGATTGGAATAACGCTGGATGGCGTTATACAGCCGGGCGATTCCGTTTCCCTGGTCAACGACCATCTGGAACATGCAGTCGAAATCAGGGCCCACCGGCGCGGCGGTTGATGAATCGAACAGATTCGGACCTCCATCAGATATCACAGACGCCCCCAAGGAGTATTTATTGAACCGCGAACGGATCAAAATCCTTCGGCTGAGGCTGAATTCCACAGGGCGATGGCTGGATGCGCCAAGTGGTTGTGCTCGTAACAAAGAATGCTGATCGAAGCGGTATTGAGCAGAAAACCCTGCGCCTGCCGTACGGACAACCCAATCCACCGGGCGGCAAGAACGCGGCCAATGTGACCATGGGTAAAAAGTGCGACATTTCCTTCGCACAGGCGGAGGCGGGCAATAACACGGTCTGCCCGTACAGCAATCTCATCCGGGGTCTCTCCGTGCGGCGCCACATCCCGAAAGAGATTCCAATCCGGACTTGACGCGAGAATGTCTGCGGGTGTGCGTCCTTCGTAATCACCGTAGCCCCACTCCCGGAGATCCGGTTCGATTTCGGCAGCAGGCGACAACCCCGCCAGCGCACACGTCTGTTGTGCGCGTTGCAGCGGGCTGGTCAGCACACGCGTGAACGGAATGCCCCGAAGGCGAAGTCCGAGTTTTCGTGCCGCCGCCTCACCTTTCGCCGTCAATGGAATATCCGTGCTGCCGGTATATTGGCCGGAGAGTGACCATTCAGTTTCGCCGTGCCGGACCAGATAAATACGCAGGGGCGCAGCAGCCACGCCAATCACGCCGTGCCACCCCATCTCCAGTTCCGGATTTCAGGCATGTCCTGGCCGTACGTGTTGATATATTCCTTGTGCTCAAGCAGTTTTTCTCCGAGCTTGTTCTTCAGGGCAGCACCTCTGTTGCCAGTCTGCGGCAGGCGATCAATCGCATCCATCACAAGGTGGTAGCGGTCCAGATCATTCAGCACTGTCATGTCGAAGGGCGTGGTGATGGTGCCCTCCTCCTTATAGCCGCGGACATGGATATTCTCGTGGTTGTCACGGCGGTAGGTCAGCCGGTGTATCAGCCAGGGGTAGCCATGAAAGGCGAATATGACCGGCTTGTCCACGGTGAAGAGTGCGTCGAAATCCGGATCGCTCAAGCCATGGGGATGCTCGGTTTGAGGCTGCAGTTTCATGAGGTCAACAACGTTGACTACCCGGATTTTGAGCTCGGGAAAATGCTCGCGCAGGATGGATACGGCAGCGAGCGTCTCCAGTGTGGGCACATCGCCGCAGCAGGTCATCACCACATCAGGTCCGTTTTCTTGATTTTTTTCGCTTTGGTTGTAACCGGCCCACGGCCAGATGCCGATGCCCGCGGCGCAGTGCCTGTCCGCAGCGTCCATGGTCAGCCATTGCGGCGCCGGGTGTTTGCCCGCGATCACGACATTCACGTAGTGGCGGCTGCGCAGGCAATGGTCCATCACCGAGAGCAGGCAATTCGCATCCGGCGGCAGGTAGACCCGCACCACCTCCGCTTTTTTGTTGACGACAACGTCGATAAAACCGGGATCCTGATGCGTAAAACCGTTGTGATCCTGGCGCCAGACATGCGAGGCCAGCAGGTAGTTCAGCGAGGCGATTTTTTTCCGCCACGGCAGATGTGAGCTGACTTGCAGCCACTTGGCGTGCTGGTTGAACATCGAATCGACAATGTGGATGAACGCCTCATAGCAGTTGAAGAGACCATGCCGCCCGGTAAGCAGGTAGCCTTCCAGCCAGCCCTCGCATTGATGCTCGCTGAGCATGGAATCGATCACACGCCCGTCAGCTGCGAGAAATTCATCGTCCGGCATCGTCGCGGCGTTCCACTGGCGCTTGGTCGTTTCAAACAGCGCCCCGAGGCCGTTGGAAATCGTCTCGTCCGGGCCAAACACCCGGAAATTCCGCTGCTCATGGTTCAATTTCGCTACATCGCGTAAAAACGGTCCGAGCACGCGGGTATCACCGATACCGATGACGCCGGGCTCCGGTACGTCCTGGGCGTAATCGCGGTAATCCGGCATCTGTAAATCACGCAACAGCAGACCGCCATTGGCATGGGGATTCGCGCCCATACGGCGATTGCCTATGGGCGCAAGTTCGGCCAGCTCCGGTCTGAGGCGGCCCTGCGCATCGAAGAGTTCATCCGGCCGATAGCTCTGCAGCCATTCCTCCAGCAGCCCGAGATGCTCGGGATGGGTCGCCGGTTGCAGCGGAACCTGATGCGAGCGGAAAGTATCTTCCACCGGCCTGCCGTTGACGACCTTCGGCCCGGTCCAGCCCTTGGGTGAACTGAGGACGATCATCGGCCAGCGCGGGCGCTCCCGGTTGCCGTGGGCGCGCGCGTCCTGCTGGATTGTCCTGATCTGCTCGACGGCAGTATCGAGAGTCGTGGCCATGGCCTCGTGCATCAACGCGGGCTCGTGACCTTCGACGAAATACGGTGTCCAGCCATAGCCACGGAACAGCTGCTCCAGTTCCTCGCGGCTGATACGCGCGAGCAGGGTTGGGTTGGCGATCTTGTAACCGTTGAGATGCAGAATGGGCAGCACCGCGCCGTCGCTGACCGGGTTGAGAAACTTGTTGGAATGCCAGGCCGTGGCCAGCGGGCCGGTTTCCGCTTCGCCATCACCAACGACGCAGGCGACCACCAGATCCGGATTGTCGAATACCGCGCCGAATGCATGGCTCAGCGAATAACCCAGCTCGCCACCCTCGTGGATCGAGCCCGGGCACTCCGGTGATACGTGGCTGGGTATCCCTCCCGGAAATGAAAACTGCAGGAACAGCTTGCGCAGTCCGGCTTCATCCTGGCTGATATCGGGATAAATTTCGCTGTAGCTTCCCTCCAGATAGGTGTTGCTGACGACGGCAGGTCCGCCATGCCCGGGGCCGGAGACATAAATCATGTCGAGGTCGTACTTTTTGATGACCCGGTTCAAATGCACGTAGATGAAATTCTGTCCCGGTGTCGTGCCCCAGTGTCCCAGCAACATGCGCTTCACATCGCTCTGCGCCAGCGGCCGCTTTAGCAGCGGATTGTCAAAAAGATAAATCTGTCCGACCGAGAGGTAATTTGTCGCGCGCCAATAGGCATCCACCTTGTGCATGGATTCCGCAGAAAGTGTTTCTAAATTATTTATTTTATTCATATATTTAGTCGAACTCAGGCGATACCAAGCGGCACTGAACGCCGCCCGGGCAATCCGGCAGGCCATGCTTCAGTAGCGAATACCGCATGTCCCGAAGCTGTTCCGCCGCCACCGTTTCAAACTCAATGCGCTGTCAGCACTCCGGTTGCGGCCAGCGCGGCGAACGCCTCGGCAGCAACGGGCCGGCTAAAGAGAAAACCCTGTCCTTCAGGGCAGCGACGGGACTCAAGGACAGTAAGCTGCTGCAAAGTTTCCACGCCCTCGGCTACGACTTTGAGTTTGAGGCTCTCACCCATCGCGATGATCGCGCTGATGATGGCTTCGCCAGCTTCGCAGTCGCTGTCCCGCACGAACGACTGGTCGACCTTAAGTGTGTTGATTGGAAACCGCCGGAGATAACTCAGGCTCGAATAGCCGGTGCCAAAGTCATCAATGGCAATCTGAACGCCGAGGCTCCGCAGTGCGTGCAAGGCCGCTGTCGCCGGTTCCGCGTTCCGAATCAGCACGCTTTCGGTCAACTCCAGTTCAAGGTGTCGCGGATTCAGGCCGGTATCGTTGAGAATGGCATGGACATCGCCGAGAAAGTTCTGATCATGAAACTCAACGGCTGAAACATTGACCGATATCTGCCCGATGTCCAGGCCGTCTTTCAGCCAGGCCGCCATCTGCCGGCAGGATTCCCGCAGCACCCACTTGCCGATCGGCAGAATCAGCCCGCAGTCTTCCGCTATTCTCACGAACTCGGTCGGAAAAACCAGCGGGTGATTGGCGCGCTGCCAGCGCAGCAATGCTTCCGCTCCGGTAATGGCGCCAGACTTGATATTCACCTTCGGCTGGTAATGCAATACAAACTCCTGTCGGTCGAGCGCATGGCCCAGGGCGTCTTCAACCGATTGGCGCTTGACGGCACGGGCATTCATGTCGGAAGTAAACCGCTGGTAGTTATTACGCCCGTTTTTCTTGGCGTGATACATCGCCGTATCGGCGTTCTTGACCACGGCTTCGGCATCTTTGCCATCGTCGGGATAGAGGCAGATGCCGACGCTCAGCGTGGTGAGCAGCCGATGACCATCGATGTGGTGCGGTTCAACCATGGATTCGATCAACTTTTCAGCAGTCAGAGCGGCATCCTGCGCCTGCTCGACTTCGGTCAGCAGCACCACGAATTCGTCACCACCCTGGCGGCTGACGGTATCAGAGCCGCGAACGCAGGCCTGCAGGCGCTTGGCGACCGACTGCAGCAACTGGTCGCCGACCGCATGCCCGAGCGTATCGTTGATGTGCTTGAAGTGATCAAGATCCATGAACATCAGGGCGACTTTTTTGCTGTGACGCTGTGCGAGTGCGATTGATTGGGTCAGACGGTCGGTCAGCAGGGAACGGTTCGGCAATCCGGTCAGGAAATCGTGCTCCGCCATATAGGACATGCGCGCGGCGGATTGCTCAGCGACCTCTGTCAAATTCTGCGAGTTGACCGTGGCAACGACAAGGCGCTCATTGGCTTCCCGCAATCGCGACTCCACGGAGGCGTTGCGACCTGTCCTGGCCCGCGCAGCTTCCTCCCGGGTGCGCAACGCGGCCTCGCGAACCACGGCGGCTTCTTCACGCAGCCGTGCCGCCTCTTCGCGAGTGCGTAAAAGCCGTTCACCGGCAAGGACTGCGGCCTCTCGCTCCATGAAACTCTTCCCGGGAGGCTCGTTCCCGCCGCCAGCCAGGGTTGTTCTCGTCCCCATGAATGGCTCCTACTTCACCGCCTTGGGTTCCGGTGCTACTTCGATCTCCTGCGCCAGACGCGGACCGCTTTGCTTCGGGACTCCGGTGATCAAACCGATGTAGTCCGTTCGCCGCGGGTGGATGACCACCAGCCCCTTGTCCGTGATGACATATTCGCGGATGTCTTTGCTGTGATTGCCACCGCGCATCTTGATGACCATGATCACCTTGCGCAGCTGGCCATCGATCTCGACATAACGCATGCGGATGATGTCATCGGTGAGGAACGAAATCGCGTAATGACTGAATTGGAGTGAAGTAAAGTTGTCTTCCACTTCGACCGTACTGAGAATGGTGATCCCGGCACCGGTCAATGCGCCGATCATCCGGTAGAGTGATTCGCGAAATTCGGCACGAAACCCGGGCGCCAGTGCCATTTCGAATCCGACCAGTGAATCGATCACCAGCCGCTTTGCGCCGATCCGTTTGATGGCATCGAGGATCTCCTGCATGGTTTCATCCACCGAAAGATCGAGTGGCCGCAGGTAAAGGGCTACCAGTTTTCCTTTTTGGATCGCGGCTTTTAAATTCAGGCCGAAAGTGCCTGCCCGCTGCGTATAACCCTCCGGGCGTTCTTCGAAGATGGCCATGATCCCGGGTTCCCCGACACGGATTCCTTCGGCGATAAATTGCGTGGCCAAAGCCGATTTTCCCGTCCCCGAAGGTCCGGCGACCAGCAGGCTGTCGCCTTCGAGTATGCCCCCGCCCAGCATCTTGTCCAGTTCGGGAATGCCGAGGGAAAGATGGCGATGTCGCACCGGTTTGGATTTGCTGCCGATCAATCCCAGCGTGCGCGAAAAGGCCTGCACCCCGACGTCGCTGATGCGGACGGTGTGCAATCCCGGCACCGTCAACTGGCCGCGAAGCTTGATGATTTGCAGTTTCCGTACCACGGAATTCCGCTCGGTAACCTGTGACAGCCAGAAAATACCATCGACCATGGTAAACAGCGGATTGTCGCGAATCTCTTCCTCAACATATTCGCCGACCAGAAACGTCGTGGCTTCCCAGCTGGTCAGAAATTGGGATAGGCGGTGGATGAACGAATTCACCTCCACTTCACCCTCATCACTGATCGCTTTGCGCGCCAGAGAGCGAAAAGAATCCACCACCACCACGCCGGCATTGGCCGACGTGACTTGTTTGATGATTTCCTCCAGCACCGCTTCCAGATTCCTCTGCAGTACCAGTTCCGACAGATTGATAAAGCGCACAGTCTTGCCCAGCTTGGATTCGTCAAAGAATGCAAACTGTTGTTGATAGCGCATCATCTTGAGAACGGGTTCGCCCAGGATGGTGAAATAAAGCGCCGGTTTCTGCTCCGTCGCATTGGCGAAGGCGAATTGATGCACCATCGTGGTTTTGCCGCAGCCGGGTGAACCGCCGATGATGTTGAAGGAGAATTCGGGGAGACCGCCGCCGAGGATATCGTCGAGACCGGGCACGCCGGTCGGCAGCTTGTGAATCCTGACCTTGACGGGTTTTTTCACGCTTTTTTTCAGCACTGCGCGCGAAGCGGACTTACTTTGAGTTTTCATGGGCGCCTTGATTTTCGAATTCCGAATCGCTGATCTTGATTTTCGGCCACACCTCACGCAGTAATCCCAGCGTTATTTTCTCGCCGACCAGAGTCACCATTAACCCGAGTAACTGGCCGAGCAGAACGCTGTAGCCTTCGATCAGTTGTTCCGGTGTGACCTGTGTTCCAAATCCACCTGATGCGTCCAAAGTGCCGTCCGTAGTCACCCGCACCATGTTCAGCCATGAAACGTCCGCTTTGGCCAGCGCGAGCGCGCGGGTCAGCAAGGCCCTGAAACCGCCGTTCCCCATCAGTACCGCCAGTTGCGGTTGCAGCTTCTCGAAAACCCGGAAAGATTCCGTGGTGATGGTCTCGTGGGATGTAGTGCCCTTCGTCTCATGCGTCATCAGTCGAAGGGCAAAGTGCTTGATTTGCGGAGTAATTCGGCTCATTGATTGATACAGACGGTTGTACCTCGATAGGGCTGGCGTAATCTCCCGATTACGGTCAGCAGACATATCGAAAGTAGCTTCGCACCCGCGAAATATCTGTTCGGTATAGTACCCAGCCGGCCAGGGAAGTGAATCGCCGTGCTATGCCGCCAACTCCATCGGGAGGAGTCGGTCATATTCCTCTTGCACCACGGCGTAACACTCACAGACGCGTTTCTCCAGTCCCTTGCGGTTGAGTACCGTAATCCGGCCGCGCGAATAACGAATCAGCCCCGCCTTCTGCAGCTTGGTCGCACCTTCGGTCACGCCTTCACGCCGTACCCCAAGCATGTTGGCGATCAACTCCTGCGTCATCAGCAGTTCGTTACCCGGCAGACGGTCCAGGCTCAGCAGCAGGCAGCGGCACAATTGCTGGTCCAGCGAATGATGCCGGTTGCACGCTGCGGTTTGTGACATCTGGGTGATCAGCGCCTGGGTGTAACGCAGCAGCAGGTGTGTCACCGGGCCTGATCGCTCGAACTCTTCTTTCATGATCTTTGTCTTCAAGCGATAGCCTTTGCCGGCGCTTTGCACCACGGCACGGCTGGGCGTGGAATTGCCGCCCATGAACAGCGAGATGCCGACAATGCCCTCATTGCCGACCACGGCGATTTCGGCCGAGTCGCCGTTTTTCATCACATACAGCAGGGAAACGATGGCCGAGGTCGGGAAATACACGTGGCTCCCGGTGCCGCCTGACTCCAACAGCACTCGGCCCAGCGGCATCTCGATCAGCTCAAGTTGCGGCAACCAGCGTTTCAGTGCCGGGTCAGGCAATGCGGCGAGAAGCAGATTCAATTTTATTTCGTACGGACTGGCAACCAAAGGCGTGCGGTGCGATGCAGACAACGTAGCGTTGACGTGATGCTTTCTTGGACGACGTGAAACAGTCATGGCGGGCCGTATGGATGAGCCTGGATTTTGATGTCCAAGAAGCTGGGATTATGGGAAGCGAATATGGATTTGTATGCTCGGTAACGCACAAACGTGCAAACGAGCAAAGAAGCAAATGTGCCGGCGGCATGCCGGTTTGCTCAGGCTGATTTACTGGCCGATGGGATCAGCGCCGGGATCGCTGCAGTGCCCGGCTGGTGGGAGACACGCCTGCACGACACGCCGCGCTCGTGGCTGACGCTAGAAGCGCGTAGCCATAAAAGAGCTGCCACGGTTTATGGTCAGTGGAGGCGCTGAATGTTCGTGGCAGGAGCCATTTGTCGCAAATAAGCTGAGAGGCGGCTGCGCATAAATTATGTTTAAAATCAATAACTTATGTATAAAACATGGTGCGATCCCGCTTCGCACCACTCACGTCCGCTCCGCACGGTCGGTGGCAAGCAAATGAATGCTGGGTGTCGCGGGCAGCGTTTCTTCGGGGTCGCATCCCCGCTGCGCGGGGCCCCTGCTCCGCCCTACGAAACGTTATCCCACTCGATTGTCAACGGCACTTCTAAACCGTTGTCGCGTCTGGAACTTTTTTCAGGGCGTAGCATTTCTACCGTCAGATCCACCGTCATTTGGATCTGATCCCCAAATTTTGCATTCAGCATCTATCGGCACGTATCGCAGACTATCGACAGCCTGATGCATGTAACCCTTCAGGATCTGTCGGGATCTATTTGTGTACAGGAGGCTGGTCCAATCGCTTGACGCGGTGATGTATGCGGGCGGCGCCGATGAAGGCAACGTACACAGCATATGTGTGATGACGAACGGTGCGCGCGGCCCGGCCGCGCTAGGGTGGGCCTCGATCCTCCTCTCAAGCAAAGGCAAACCCATGAACAACATCGTCTACATCGTCGGTCTCGTCGTCATCATCGGTATCGTGCTCGGATATTTCGGCCTGCGCTAAGCTCACGCCATGCAACTGGGGGACCAGCGGGCGAGCGGCAACGTTGAGGACCGCCGCGGCATCGGCATTGTCGGCGGCGGCTTGGGCGTGGGCGGCATCGTCATCGCCGTCATCGCCTACTTCATTGGCTTCGACCCGGGCGCGGCGATCAACGTCGCGCAGCAGGTCGCTGCCCCGCGAACGTTGCAGGAAGTTCCCAAAGGCGCGCCCTCGGACGCCGTGGGCCAGTTCGTCGCCAAGGTCCTCGGCAGCACCGAGGATGTCTGGGGAAAAATTTTCCAGCAGTCGAACAGCCGGTACCGCCCGCCCACGCTGGTGCTTTTCGACGGACAGGTGAAATCGGCCTGCGGCACCGGACAGTCGGCCATGGGCCCGTTCTATTGCCCGGACGACCAGAAACTCTATATCGACCTGTCGTTCTTCCGCGATCTGCAGACGCGTTTCAAGGCGCCCGGCGATTTCGCCCGGGCCTACGTGATCGCGCACGAGGTGGGCCACCACGTGCAGAACCTCACCGGCACCCTGAAGGCCGGTTCCAACCAGGCCTCCGTGCGCCAGGAACTGCAGGCCGATTGCTACGCGGGCGTGTGGGGACACCACGCCGGCAACATGAAACAGCTGGAAGCGGGCGACATCGCCGAGGCGCTCAACGCGGCGACTGCGATCGGCGACGACCGCCTGCAGCAGCAGGGCCAGGGCCGCGTGGTGCCCGAGTCGTTCACCCACGGCAGCTCCGAGCAGCGCGTGCGATGGTTCAAGCGCGGCCTGGACTCCGGCCGTCCCAAGGACTGCGATACCGCCTCCGCCAGCTCGCTCTAAGGTGCGCCGCAGCGCGAGACGCAAGGCTGCTCCCCTGGTGCTGAGCTCGCTTGATCTGGTCGAAGCGCCTGGCCCCGGGCAGCCCGCGCACCTGAGCGCCGAAAGCGGGCTGGTGCGGGTCGGAAAATTCCTCTACGTGGTCGCCGACGACGAGCACCACCTCGGCATGTTCGCTGCCACCGGCGGCGCCATGCGCCTGCTGCTCGTGACCGATGCCGATGACGCCAGCGTTCCAGCGCTGCTGCTGTCAGTGCTGTGCGTCCTTTAATACTTTGTAAGCGCGCTAGCGCACAGATGTCTCGCCGCGCTTGCGATAACAGGCGATTACGCGCAGCATGCCTACCCCATGCTGAGAACACTGCTGAATCGCAAAGGGCCGCGCCGTTGCGCGGGCATCGCGCTCGCCTTGGCCGCGGCCGCGGTGCTCGCGTGGCTGGCCGTCAACACGCCGGAACGCGGGCGCGATCCGCTCGCCGTGGCGATGGAAGAACAGTCCTCGCTCTACTTCGCCACCGAGCACGACATCACCCGGCTCTCGCGGAATGCGAAAACCGGCGCGGCGCTCAGCATCGGCCTGTCGGCCGAATACGCGCTCGTCGGCTTGAGGGATGGCGAGCGCTACTACGTGCGCACCGCCGAGGGGCGCGCCCTGCTCACCGAGTTGCTGAAAGACCAGCCCGCGGACAGCCGAGCGGCCGCGGCACCCGTGGTGTTCGCGTTGCCGGACCTGCAACCGCCGTCGCCGCCGCTGTCGCGGTTCCTGCGCCAGTACGGCTCGGTCGCGCTGTCGCTGCTCGGGCCGCTGTTGATCCTTTTCCTCATCCTGATGATGAACCCGCTGCGCGGCGCGGCCGGCCTGTTCAAGGTCGCGGCCAAGCCGCAGACACGCTTCAAGGACGTGATCGGCGTCGAGGAGGCGAAGGAGGCGCTGCAGGACATCGTCGCCTACCTGAAGAACCCGAAGAAATTCTCGCTGCTGGGGGCCAGGCCGCCCAAGGGCGTCGTCCTCGAAGGCCACTACGGCTCGGGCAAGACGCTGCTTGCGCGCGCAGTGGCGGGCGAGGCGGACGTGCCGTTCATCTCGATCTCGGGCGGCGATTTCAGCGACATGTTCCTCGGCGTTGGCGTGCGGCGGGTAAAGAAGCTGTTCGCGCTGGCGAGAAGCCAGGCGCCCTGCGTCATCTTCATCGATGAAATCGACGGGCTGGGCCGGCGCTCCGGCGGCAGCGGCGCGGGCGAGACGGAGAACAACCGCATCATCAATACCCTGCTGGTGGAACTGGACGGCTTCGCCGCCACCTCGGGGATCGTGGTGCTCGGCGCCACCAACAACGTGGCCCACCTGGATGCGGCGCTGATCCGGCCGGGCCGCTTCGACCGCACCTGCCAGCTCGGCCTGCCCACCGTGGATGAGCGCGCGGCGCTGTTCGCGCTCTACGCCACGCCGCTGCGCACCGGCGGGGCGACCGATTTCCGCCAGCTGGCGCGCCTCTCGAGCGGCCTGTCGCCGGCGGCGATCGCTAACGCCGTCAACGCCGCGGCCATGATGGCTGCCAAGGAGGATGCCGTGGCGGTGACGCCGGCGCACTTCCAGCGCGCGCTCGAGCAGCACCTCATGGGCGGGCCGGCCGCCGAGGGGCAGTCGACGATGAGCGCCGACGACCGTCGGCGCATCGCCGTGCACGAGGCGGGGCATGCGCTGGTGGCGAAACTGCTCAAGGTGGGCGTGGTGGAGAAGGTCAGCATCCTCAGGCGCGGCAAGGCTCTCGGCGCGACGCTGGTGACCAGCGACGACGACGCCCTGCTCAAGAGCGAAGCGGAGCTGAAGGCGCGCATGACCATGCTGCTGGCCGGGCGCGCCGCCGAGGCGCTGGTGATGGAGAGCGCGTCCACGGGCGCGGCCAACGACCTGGAGCGCGTTTCGAACATCGCCTATCGCATGGTCACCGAGTTCGGCTTCAGCAGGGACATCGGCCCGTTCAGCTACGCCGGCCTGCCGGAGCGCGTGCGCCAAGCGGGCAGCTACCCCGAGGCGATTTTCGAGGCGCGCGACATCATCAAGGGCATCGAGCGCGGCTGCGCCGAGCTGCTGCTCGCCAACCGCGCCGCACTCGATCGCCTGACGGCGCGCCTGCTGGAACATGAGACCGTGAGTGGCGAGGCGGTCGACGCCTGCCTGGCGCCCGCGCACTAGGGATGGGTGTGCTGTCGAAGAGAGGAAGCCCGGGCATCGGACTGCCCTCCAAGCTCTGACACTTTGTCCCGGACGGAGCCATGCTGCAGGAGGCGCAAGCGCCTTGGTTGACGCGCGAGCGCGCGTCAAGCCAAATTAGCGCCCCTACTTGAGGATGTCGCGCTTCGCCGCTGTGGTGTCGGTCGGGCGCCATTTTTTGAGGCTGAGATCGGTAAGCATGCGGTGCTCCTTCTACCGTCACGCGATACCGTCAGCCCATCTGACGGTATCCACTCGGACGATGCGAGGCACCGATAATTACACCGTCAGCTATACCGACAAAAGGGTCGGGCTTCTCTTAATCGTTGTTGAACGATGTTGAAGCCTAACTATTTGACTGCACTCGAAAATTAATTATTTTCGGAACGATGTTGATTGGTGCGGAGTGACACTAACTCACTCCCACTCAATAGTAGCCGGAGGCTTGCCCGAGATGTCATACACCACACGGTTGATTCCGCGCACCTCATTGATGATGCGGTTCGACACCTTGGCCAACAGGCTGTACGGCAGTTCTGCCCAGTGCGCAGTCATGAAATCCGTGGTCTGTACGGCACGCAGCGCAACGACGTATTCGTAAGTCCGGCCGTCACCCATCACGCCCACCGACTTGACCGGCAGAAAAACGGCAAAGGCCTGTGCGGTTTTGTCATACCAGCCGGAAGCACGCAGTTCTTCGATAAAGATCGCATCGGCTTCGCGCAGCAGATCGGCGTATTGCGCCTTGACCTCACCGAGGATACGCACGCCCAACCCTGGACCGGGAAACGGATGGCGGAACACCATGTCGCGAGGCAATCCGAGCGCGAGCCCCAGTTCACGGACCTCGTCCTTGAACAGTTCACGCAACGGTTCCAGCAGTTTCAGATGCAGTGTGTCCGGCAGACCGCCTACATTGTGGTGTGACTTTATGGTGTGGGCTTTTTTGGTCTTGGCACCGGCCGATTCGATCACGTCCGGATAAATGGTACCTTGCGCGAGCCATTTGGCTTTCGGCAGTTTTGCAGATTCGGCCTGGAATACTTCCACAAATTCACGACCGATGATTTTACGTTTTTGCTCGGGATCGGTAACACCGGCAAGATGCCCCATGAACTGGTCGCGGGCATTGACATGGATAACCCGCACTCCGAGATTCTGCGCGAAAGTAGCCATGACCTGATCTGCTTCGTTAAGCCGCAGCAGGCCGTTATCGACGAATACACAGGTCAGTTGTTTGCCAATGGCCCGGTGGATCAGTGCTGCAGCCACTGAAGAGTCGACACCTCCCGACAGGCCGAGGATGACCTCTTCGTCCCCGACATCACGACGGATGCGTGCAACGGCTTCCTCGACGTAGTTGGGCATGCTCCAGTCGCCCTTGAGGGTGCAAATGCCCAGCACGAAACGTTCGATCAAGGCCCTGCCCTGGGGCGTGTGGGTGACTTCGGGGTGGAACTGCACGGCATAGAACTTTCGCGTCTCATCAGCCATGCCGGCGATGGGGCATGTTTCGTTGCTGGCCATCAGCTTGAAGCCGCGCGGCATTTCGATGACTTTGTCGCCGTGACTCATCCATACGTCCAGCATGCCGTGACCGGCGGGGGTTACCCGGTCCTGGATGTCCTTGAGCAGAGCGGTATGGCCGTGCGCGCGCACTTCGGCATAACCGAACTCGCGCACCTTGCCCATCTCGACCCTGCCACCGAGTTGGTCAGCCATGGTCTGCATGCCATAGCAGATGCCCAGCACGGGCACGCCCAACTCGTAAACACTTTCAGGCGCCCGTGGCGTGCTTTCCTCCCAGACCGATGCCGGGCCTCCCGAGAGAATCACTCCGCTGGGTTGATAAGCGCGGATGAATTCGTCAGTAACGTCGTGCGGGTGCAGTTCGCAGTAGACGTGAAGCTCGCGCACGCGGCGCGCAATCAACTGAGTGTATTGCGAGCCGAAGTCAAGAATCAGGATTTTTTCGTGTTGCACGAGCAGGACCGTTACGTCTGGTTTTCAGGCGCCGGCGCAAGTTGCGCCGGCGGATAAATCATTCAACGCGAATTATTCGACACGATAATTCGGCGCTTCCTTGACGATTTGCACATCGTGCACATGAGATTCGCGAATGCCTGCCGAAGTGATTTCAACAAACTCGGCATCCCGCCGCACGGCATCGACGCTGGCGCAGCCCAGATAGCCCATGCTGGCGCGCAAACCACCCATCAGTTGATGGATCAAAGGCGCAACCCCGCCTTTGTACGGCACGCGGCCTTCAACGCCTTCCGGTACCAGTTTTTCGGTATCCAGTTCATCAAGCTCCTGGAAATAACGATCTGCCGAGCCCTGCTGCATCGCCCCCAGAGAACCCATGCCGCGGTAGGATTTGTATGAACGGCCTTGGTAAAGTTCGATTTCGCCGGGTGATTCTTCGGTGCCCGCGAACAGGCTCCCGACCATGACCGCATGCGCGCCGGCCGCAATCGCTTTGGCGATGTCTCCGGAATAACGAATACCGCCATCGGCAATCAGCGGCACATCGGTTTTCTGCAAGGCCCGGGCCACATTGTCCACAGCAGAAATCTGCGGCACGCCGACACCGGCAACAATGCGCGTCGTGCAGATTGATCCGGGACCGATACCCACCTTTACCCCATCGACGCCTTGGTCAGCCAATGCCTTGGCAGCCGCCGCCGTAGCAATATTGCCGCCGATCACCTGCAACTTCGGATAAGTGCGCTTCAGCCAGCGCACGCGCTTGAGCACGCCTTCCGAATGTCCGTGAGCTGTATCGACAATGATCACGTCCACTCCGGCCTCAATCAACGCTTCGGCGCGCTCCTCGGTGCCCTCGCCAACGCCCACGGCCGCCCCCACGCGCAGGCGTCCGAGTCGGTCCTTGCAGGCGTTGGGATGCTCGGACGACTTGAGAATGTCCTTGACGGTGATCAGTCCGCGCAATTCGAAATTCTTGTTGACCACGAGCACCCGCTCCAGCCGGTGCTTGTGCATCAGCATCCGCGCTTCTTCGCGACTCGAACCCTCACGGACCGTAATCAATTTGGTACGGGGCGTCATGATGTTCTTGACGGGTTGATTGAGCTTTTTCTCGAAGCGCAAATCACGGTTGGTGACGATGCCGACAACTTTGCCATCCGCCTCCACCACTGGCAGCCCGGAAATACGGTATTGCTGCGTCAGCGCAAGCACGTCCCGCACGGTCATGTCCTGCGTAATGGTGATCGGATCCTTGACGATACCGCTCTCGAAACGCTTGACCTTGGTGACCTCAATAGCCTGTGCCTTTGGCGTCATGTTCTTGTGCACGATGCCGATTCCGCCTTCCTGGGCAATGGCGATCGCCAGGCGGGACTCGGTCACAGTGTCCATCGCTGCAGCCAGTAACGGGATGTTCAGGGTAATTCCGCGGGTCAGCTTGGTTTTGAGGCTGACTTCTCGCGGCAGGACGGCGGAATGTGCCGGAATGAGCAGCACATCGTCGAAAGTCAGGGCTTTCTGCACCACGCGCATGAGATGCGTCCTTCGCAAAGGGCGGATTATAGACTTTGAGGCGTAAACGGTAAACCAAGTAGGACGTTGTTCCATTGACGGCAGGGAGCAAAGTGGCTATTTTCAGTGCAGTTTTACCTGCGGGTGCGAATACGCGCCCCTCGACCACGGACCAGGCGAAGACCATGAAAAAACTGTTCGTATTGCTGGCCATGGCAATGTTGCCGGCCCTGGCACAAGCCCAGATCCTGAAATGCGTGGGCGTCGGCGGCCGCGTTGAATTTGCATCATCCTGTCCGGCCGGCACCAAAGCCGAGAACACCGGCATTCGCAACGCCCCTGCCGCGGCATCTTCGGCAAATCCGCAAAAGTCCCTTGCGGAACGGGATGCCGAATTCCGAAAACGACAGGTTGAGCAGCAGGAAGCGGCCAAGAAGACTGAAGAAAAAAGTCGTGATTCTGCAGACCGTGCCCAGAACTGCGAAAGCGCCAAGGGTTATCTGAACAGTCTGCAAAAAGGCAATCGCATCGCCAAGACTGATCCGAAGACCGGGGAAGTGTCTGGTTTCCTCGAAGACACTGAACGTAAAGTGGAGATCGAGCGTGCGCAGCGATCAGTAGAAAGCAGTTGCAACTAAAAAATCAGCGTTTGCGTGCTCGCCTTGTACGGGCGGCCTTGGGATCCAGATTCAGGGGGCGATAAATTTCCACCCGGTCGCCGGGCTTCAACAAAGCATTACGTGCAACCACCTTGCCGTAAATCCCCACGGGCATTGCGTTCGCGTCGATTTCAGGAAATTCTGCCAGCAATCCTGAATAAAGAATTGCATCTGCAACAGTTGCTTCTTGTTCCAAGTCGAACTCACGGACAAGCTGGTTGCCCGACAGGGCATAAACCACCGATATCCTCATGGTTTGCCGTAAACAATATCGGCACGTTTCAGAAATGCGTCGACCATCGTGCCGGCGATGTGGCCGAAAACGGGGCCGACGAGTTTCTCAAGCAACGCACCGGAAAACTCATAGGACAGCCGGAAATCGATTTTGCAGGCGGCATCCCCCAACGGGGTGAAACGCCACTCCCCGTCCAGCGCGCGAAAGGGGCCCTCGACCAGCCTTATGGCCATCAATGCCGGAGGCTGCTTACGGTTTTCCGTCGAGAAACTCTGCCGTATGCCGCGGTAGTTGATGTTAATGGTTGCATGGGTAATCAGCGGATCGCGATGGGTAACGGCAGTACCGCTGCACCAAGGCAAAAACTGCGGGTATTGCTCCACGCCTTCGACCAGATCAAACATCTGCTGGGCGCTGAACGCCACCAGAGCCGACCGGATAACGCTGTTCATATGCAGGTTGCCATCAGGGAATCTGCCGGGGCGGTTAGAATACCGTCTGTCATGGTTTGATTGCGCAATGAGTATCGTTCAGAACAAAAAGGCTTTCCACGACTATTTTATCGAACAGCGCTTCGAAGCGGGTATTGCGCTTGAAGGCTGGGAGGTAAAAGCGATCCGCGCGGGACGCGCCCAGATCAAGGAAGCCTATGTGATCGTCAGCAACTCCGAGCTGCTTCTGCTGGGCTGTCACATCACGCCGCTGCCGACCGCGTCTTTGCATGTGCAGCCGGATCCCACACGCACCCGCAAGCTGTTGCTGCATGCCGAAGAGATCAACCGCCTGATCGGCAGCGTGGAGCGTGCCGGTTATACCCTGGTGCCCCTCGATCTGCATTACTCGAAGGGGCGTGTCAAACTGGAAATCGGCCTCGCCAAAGGCAAAAAACAGCATGACAAGCGGGCGACTGAAAAAGAAAAGGAATGGCAGCGTGAGCAACAACGTCTGCTGCGCACCAAGTGAAAGGAAAGGAAGAAATCTGGGGTGGCTGACGGGACTCGAACCCGCGACAACCGGAATCACAATTCGCGATTCATGCTCTGATTTTTATAGTTATTTTCGGTTTTATTCCTAATAAACGATATAAAAAAAGCCATAAGAATCAATGACTGGAATTCGCTTATTAGGAAGATTTTGACCGAGAAAGCGGCCCCGCGCGCGGGTTGAACGCCCTGCGGGCTCCGTCACCCTTCGGGAGACGGTCAGCGCGGCGCCGCGACGGGCCGGCACACACCCGCCGGCCCGGGATCCATCAAGGCCCGTTGCAGGCCTTGATCTGCGCCCGGATCACGTCCTGGGCGTCGCCGAGCTGTCGGGTGACGCCGTCGGCTTCGTGCATGAGGGACAAAAGAAATCCAGAAGCCTCTGCCGAAAGTTCGGCTGCCGGGGCTCCATCACGCTGTCCGGTGGCGGCGCCAGGCGCAGTCGCGGGCCGGTGATCACACTGGGCGCTGCCGGCGCTTCCGGGGTCGCGCAGCCGGAGAGTGCCAGCGCGCACAGCAGCCAGGTCAGCATCGTGTTGACGTTTCGCATCTGCGGACTCCTTGCGTTGTTTGGTTCGGATCTGTTCGAGGCGGTCTTCGTGCGCCTGTTCACGCGCCTGCACTTCGGCCTGCAGCTGCTCGACCTTGGCCAGCGCGTCCCGCAGGGCTTTGTTGTCGCGCGTGACGAAGGCCGCCTCGGTCTCTGACTTGCCGCGCGTGTAGCCGCGGCCGTCGATGGTGGTGTAGGCGTACCACAGCGCCGCGCCGATCGCGGCCGCGACGGCTAGGTAGATTGCCCAGGTCGGGAAGACGTATCCGCGGGAGGATTTCACGGGGTTATCTCCCCGGCAATAATATGCCCGTGCCAGCCGCAGCGAGGGTGCTGATCACAACCGATACTCGGCGTGATAGTCGGGGCATCAAGATTGCCGTCCCAGTGCCATCGCGCATTCACTTGATCAGGTGGCCCGAGCGTCAATTTAACAACACATCCCTCGAACTTTCCTTGGCGGCACGGAAATCGTATTTCATTGACACCTTCCGGCGTCAATCCCTTCCCAGGATGCAGGGTGTATCCAAACTGATCCGGCTCAAGCCGATTGCCGTTGAGGGAAAATCCAATATGCTTTAATTTCATGCCATCCCTCCCTGCTCCACCAGCAGCGGCGCCGTCGCCGGCGCGCTCGACGCGATGAAGATCCGGCTCCGCGATCGCGGCGGCACCGTCTGCAGATGCACCCACGGCTTGCCGCCGGCAGCCTGGTGCCAGGTGTGGCGCGGGTCTTCCATCCACAGCCCGATCGCTTCGAGCTGGTCGAGGTTTTTCAGGCACCAGCGCGCGAAGTCACGGTTGGGCGTGTCGCGCACGTCACCCGCTTCGGCGGTCATGTGTTTGCTGGCCTTGGCGGCACCCGGCGTGCCGGCATTCACCGCTGCCGGCCGCCAGCCGCTGGCCCAGTCGTTCAGGGCGATGCCGGTGTCGATCTCGAACAGGCCGACCGCCTGGTTGATGCGGTCGATGGTGACGGCGGCATTAGCCTCGATCTCGGCCGTCAGCTCGGCCGCGTATTGCAACTCGCGGCCCATCCAGTAGGCGCTGGGCTTCAGCATGCTGGCACCGCTGACTCATCCTTCGGTTTCCGGCGCCGGCGATCGCACAGGATCAAACCTGCGGAGCTGACCAGAAAACCGATATGGCTGAGGGTGAAATCACCCTGCCCGATCACCAGCGCCGCACCGAGCGCGGACCCGGCCAGCGCCACGTAAGACAAGCCGAAGGCCAGGAACCGCCAGAAGGAACAACCGCCGGCGCTCAGGTGCATGCCGCGCAGCACACCGATGCAGCGCCACACGATCACCATGGCCATCGCCCAAGCTGCCGCGATGATGCCGCATTTCACGATGGCCAGAATCATGCGCTGACCCTCCTCTGCAGCCACTTCAATGCGAGCGGCACCGCGAACTGGAACAGCAGCCCGATGCCCCCGGCCGCCGCCAGCCGCAAGGATTCCGCCGGTATCTTGGTCGCCCAGTCCCCGGCGGACTGCGCCAGCGGTGCCGCTGCCGGGGAGAACAGCGCCCCCAGAAAGGCCGCGCCCGCCAGCATCACCGCCGTGGCGCGCGTGGTGCGCAGGGTCGGTGACTCCGGCGGCAGGAACATCAGGCTGATCATGCCGCCGCACAGCCCGAACAGCAGCCCGTCGTATTGCAGCCCGAGGAAGGTGCCGGTCAGTGTGACAGTGCCGACAGCGATGACGATGCCGCCGGTGGTCGAGGAAGGTTCAGCCACGGTTTACCCTTTCTTGTTTTGTTGTCAACGAGGTCAGCAGTGCGTGCCCTTGGGGTCGAACTGATTCAGCAGATGCGTGCAGATCCACGCCGCCAGGCCTTCCCGCCAGGACCCGGGCGGCTCGGTGTTGCGGATGCGCTGCAGCGTGCCGGTGAGCAACCAGTCGCGCGGCCGGCGCAGGAAGATCGAGCACGCGATCAGGTTGAGCGCGGCGTCGGCGAGGTAGCCGATCGGCAGCACCACCAGGTAGGCGTTGAACCTGGCGAAGGGATGCAGCGCGTGGCGGTGCGCGGCGATGTTCATGATCGCCAGGTAGAGCACCCAGGTGACGATCAGCAGCGCGTAGCCGGCCGCGGCCCACTGCAGCAGGACCATCATCGCAGCGCGGCCGGGATGACGGCTTTGAGTTGCTCCGGGGTCTGCGCGGCATCGATCGCCGGGTCTTCGGTGACTGCCCGCAGCGCCTGTTTTCTGGCGATGACAGCGGCTTGCTCGACGACATCACCCGTCTCCAGCGTGCGGATGAAAGCCACATCGAGCGCTGCCAGCAGCGGCGCGCGGATCTGTCGCAGCTGGGTGCGGTAAATCTCCCGCGCCGCCGGCATGTCCACCGCGACAGCGCCGCCGGTGATGCGCCAGGCATCGCGGAACACGCGATCTGCAGGCAGGTCCGCGTCATCGAGCGCCGTCACATCGGTGGCCGTCTCCGGCAGATCTTTGGCGGCGATCCGCGCAACGAAAGCGGCCTCGGTTTCAGCCCATTCCAGAACTTGCACGTCCGGGTCAGGCCATTTCCGCTGCACGGAATCCGCTGGGCGCGGTTCCTCATAAACATAATCCTCATTTGCGAAGCGAACGCGCTTGACCAGACGCGCACCCTCCACGGGCCGCAACACGCACAGCAGCCCCTCGGCATTTTTAAATACGATGGTTTTCATCACATATCTCCGAATACAACGCCGTAATTACGGCCGCTGTCCTGCAGGGTTTGCGTGGAGGTATTCCACGAACGCAACTCAAAGCTGCCGGCCGCCAGCGCGTCAGCACCACCGAAAATGCCTCCGCCGCCTCCATTGGTGCAACTGATCGCGGCATAATTAGCGCTGCTCATGCTGTTGGTAAGGTTCGCTTGCGCACGACCCGTCGCAACGTCTGTGACCGAAGATACGTTGTAGCTTGCGGTGTTGGCTCCAGAGTTATCGCAATTCACCCACGCTTTCGCTGCGCTCGGATGGTAGTGTTGACGCCCCGGCACCACGGCCCGCGCGGTGTCGGTGCCCGCCTCCATTTCGGACTGGATGGCGATCTCGATGACGCCGGCGGCGGTGTCTGAGGCCGCCGCCGTGGCAAAGCCGATGGTCCTAAACAGCGTGCCATTGCACACCAGTACCCCCTGCGCTGGGCCGACGATGGCTTTGGTGGTCGCGCCGTCGATGGTCTCCGTGCCATTCGGGTCAACCGTCAGCGTCACACCGGAATCGACGATGATGTTGATGGCCCAGCCATCGCCCAGCGTCGCAGCCGCGGTCAGCGTCTGGGTGTAGCTGCCGGTGGCGATCAGCGTCTTGCTGCGATCGCCCTCGGCGAGGATGGTGTTGCTGGAGCGGCTGAGCGTGAAGGCCTCCGCCAACGTCGCGCGCACAACCCAGCCGCTGTTTGCGGCGTTGCGCTGCTTCAGCTGGCCGCTGGTGGTATCAGCCCAGAGCATGTAAGCATAGGTGGTCGAAGGCGCCATCGCGCCGCTCGACAGCGAGCCCAGCGCCTGCAGGGCATTATTGAGATCGGCGCGGAATGCCGCGCCCGCGGCATTGGCAAGATCGAGGTCATGCTGACTCATTGCAGGCTCCCTTCACGTTTCGGCAGCGGCGAGAAAAAGCCACCGTAAACATTGTTTTTATCGGTGCGATCGGCAATCCAGCGGTAGCGCCCGGGCGGCAGATCGCATTCGGTGATGGTCGGCAGATGCCGGTCGGTGAGCTGCGACTCATCATCCAGCTCATCGACCCGCAAAAAAATACCCTGCTCATCGAGCAGGGCGGCTTTGATACGCATGGCGGCCTCCAGTGTTTAAGCGGGGATCTTGGCCATCACCGCGAGTTCGGTGATGACAATGTTGTGCTGCGCGTTGCCGCTGACGAAGTCCAGCTTGAACTGCGCCGCGCGGCAGGTGAAATCAGCCACAAAAAACGGCGTCCACGCGCCCCAGGTCGGCGTGCCGGCCGGGTTGTCATCCGTGGCACGCGCATACAGGGTGACGTCGCAGTCGTTGATGACATCACCGTCGATCGAGTCCCAGTCGTCGATGTCTTCGAGCCGGTTGTCGATGGTGTCGCCGGTGTCGTAGCTGAGCGCCTTGATGTCGGCCTCGAAGCGCCGCGTGGCCACGGTGGACAGGTCAAGGTAGGTATCAAAGGCATAACTGCCGGTGGCGCTGACCCCGCCCAGCCCATCCACAAACGGCCAGCTGTCGATGCTCGTGACCATGCTGTCGATCAGCGTCGTGCCGTCGAGCTTGATGCCGCCGAGCGTGGCATCGAACGCGACATTGGTCTTGGCGCCGCTGAAGGCGGTGTGCTGGGTGCTGGTGCCGACGGTGGTGAAGCCGGTGATCATACCCTCGGTCGCTACAAACGAAACCTCCGCCGCCGACCAGTTGCCCGAGCTGTCGCGGGCCTTGGCCATATAGGTGCCGGTGATCAGCGGCACCAGCCCGGAGATCAAGCCGCCCGGGAATTCCTCGACGATGATGCCGTCCTTCCACTCCGCGCCGGTGGTCAGCGGCGAATGGCGGATGCTGATCGCGCCGTTGATCTGGACATCGAGGTCGGTGTGCAGCGTCCACTGTGCAATGCCGACGCCGGCGGACTTGATGATGCTGAAGCCGGAGACGTTGGCCGGCGGATCCGAAAGCCCCTTGATCTGCTTGGTGGTTGTCGCGCTGTAGGGGCTGGCGACGCCGATCTTGCTGAAGGCCCGCACGCGGAAGTCGTAAATGCCCGGCGCCAGGTCATCGAGCACATCGATGGCCGTGCGCACGGTCGGCCGGCGCGTCCAGCCGCTGTCGGTGCTGAGTTTGAATTCGAGGCTGTATTCAAAAACCTGCGCATCCGCAGAGTCGCCCCAGCTGACGGTCGCCCGCGCCTTGACGCCGGCGCTGCCGGTGGTCTCATACAACGACTCGGCGATCGCCGGGGTGCCGGGCGCGGCCACGGTGAACGGGTCCGGCAGATCCGTGTCCGGCGCCGGATCGACGGTGGTCTCTTCACCACTCGACCAGTCATACACCGTGCTGGCGGTCTCACGCAGCACCAGGTCGACCCCGATGAACGGCGCACCCTCGGCGTCGCTGTCCATCACCAGCTTGGTCTCGGCGACCTCGAACACCTTGGCCGACCAGCCGAACTTGCTGTTGTTCAGCATCACCGTCAGCGGCGGCACCACCTGATAGGCCGACAGCTTGCACGGCATGATCACCGTGATCTGCTGCCGCACCCGCTCCATCTCGATCTTGGCGATGCGCTGCGCCATTGATGCGGTGTCGGTGAATTGCAGGTCCATGTCCAGCCAGCTCGCCTCGCCCTGGTCTTCGGACAGGTAGGTCGCGTTGGTGACGGCCGGAAAGTCTGCGGGCTGGTAGTTGTTGGACGGCCCCGCGTAGATGCCCTTGACACGGTTGAAGGTATCGCGCGCGGACAGCCGCGGCTTGACCTGGATCGGGCCGCGCAGATGGCTTTCATCAAGCGTGACGGTCGGCGTGATATAGGCGCCGGCGTAGATCTGCCAGCGGCCGCTGACACGCACGATGTGGCCGCTCAGGGCCGTCTGCAGCCGCCCGAGGATATCGCGCGGGGTCTCGCTGGTGACAAAGCTGCCGTTGCAGGTGTAGCGGTCCTGCGTGCCGCCAGCGGCCAGTGTGACTGCCTCTTCGCAGATGTTCGCCGCAGCAATCAGCGCCTGATCATCGATCTCGCCTTCGGCGGGCGCGACCAGCGAGGCCGAGCCATTGATCGTCCAGGTTTCGCCGGTGGCGCTCGACACGATGCTGGTGTCGCCGCTTTCGCCGTCTTCGGCATCGAAGCGGGCGACGACGGTGCCGTCGATGCCGTTGCGGAGTTCGGCGTAGTAAACACCCGCAGCCAAGTTAAAAGTCAAGCCCGAGTTAAACGATCCGATTTCGACGCGCGCCGTTGAATTGAATATTGAAGTGACGCCAGCAGTCGTGACTGCCGCCCCAAGCTGAGTCCAAGTCACGCCATCCGTCGAGGTGTAGAACCGAACCACATGTTGAGCGGAACCATTATCAACATCCAGCGTCGCCCTCACCCAACCGGGCGAACCATTGGCAAAAGGAACTGATGCTGTAGACACATGCACATTAAAACTGGAACCGTTGGCGCTGGTGTCAAATTCAACGGCGCCAGTCGCCAGTAAAAAAAAGTTCCAACTGCGATCGCTGCCAGCCGCATCTTTTGAAATAATAGTTTTAGCTGACGCTGGTGTCCAATCATCTGCCGTCAGTTTCACAATAACGTCAATGTCCCCCGTCACCGACACCGCCGCCGAATCCGGCGTGCTCGCATAACTCCCCGAAGTCCCCGGCAAACTCAAATAATGCGGCGCGTGCGCGTCTTCGCAGCCCAGTCCGAAATTCGACTCGGTCAGGTAATGCCGAATACACAGCGCCGGATTGTCCGACCACGCGGTGAGTCCCGTGCGCGGGTCATACACTTTGGCGCCGTCAATATCGGCGCGGATGTTCGGCACGCCGTTCGGGAACAGGTCCGGATTTTTCTTCAGGCGCACGTAGATGTAAGCCCGGCCGCGGCCGCGGTGGTTGGCGGTCCACTTGTCCGGTGCGTGCGCCATCAGCGTGGCACACGCCGCCTGGTCTGCGGTGCCGAGGAATTTCTCGATGTGCACATAACCGGCATACCGACCGGTGGCGTCGCCGCTGCCGTCGAGCGGCACCACTTCGTCGCCGAAGTAGATGTCGTTGATGGCCTCGACTTCGTGCTGCACCAGTTCGATGACGTTGTGCAGGTAGCGCCCTGCCGCGCCTTCCTCATCGGTGGTGTGCTGGAATACCATCACGCCACCGGTGCGGCTGGTGCCAAAAAGCACGCGCCACGGCGCGACCGGATCGCGCGAGGTGATCTGCTGGTCGCGCGCTGCGGTCGCCAGGTTGGGTGCTTTCGGCGGCTTGGAAAACACCCGCATCAGCGTGACCGCGACCACGGTCTTGATCGTAAACGCGACGATCGACTTGAAGGTGATAGTGGCCAGGTAGGCGGTGACGGTGGCCGGCATTAACCCACCCTCCACGCGCAATGTGCGCGCGACGTGTTCAGGAACAGCAACCCGTCTTCGCGCAGGCAGGCCATCTGGTGGCCCAGGCAGACGGCGAGGTGTTTTTCGCCGACGTCATCCTGCAGCGCGAGAATGTCACCGCGGCGGGCGTGTTTAACGTCGATACGCGAAGATCCGAAAAACCAGTCGCCGGCCATCTCGAAGCTGGATCCGTATTGCGCGAGCGCCAGCAGCGCGCCGCGCTTGGTGGTGTAGCCCGCGAACTCCGGCCAGCGGTCGACGCCGGTCAGCGCCTCAATGACACGGCAGGCCAGGCGGAAGCAGTCGTGCTCACCGAGCACATACGGCCGCGCGCGCGCATCTTCGATGAGCGCCAGCAGGCGCTGTTCCCAACCCTCGTGGCGGTTCACAGCGGCGCTCACCAGACGATCTCCCTGTCCTGCAGGCCGGCGATGTATTCGCGGAACAGGTCGCCGGGGTAGTCGATCTGCTGGTCTTCGTGGGTGACGCGGCGTTCTTTCGGCCGCTCCAGCAGGATCAGCCGCGACTCATAACTGACGCTGACGTTGCAGGTCTCGCCTTCGTCGGTGATTTCCGGGACATCCAGCCGGCCCTCGAAGGCCATGTAAGGGTCGGCGATCACCGCGTTGCTGGCATCCAGACCGCCCAGCCACACGCGCCCGGGCAGCCCCTTGCGGCACTGCGCCAGCGCGAGGCTGATGAAGCTGGTGCTGAGCCCGTTGAGCGACAGCGTGGTGCCCGAGGCGCGGATCTCGGTGGTCTCTTGAATTTCGCCGATACCCAACAGCGAGCCGGCGCCGGTCCAGCTCTGACTGTTCCAGCTGATGGTGCCGACACCCGTCCACAGGCGCAGCGTGCCGCCGGAAAATTCACCCTCATAGAACAGCACCGGCCGCTTGCTGGCGGCCACGATCATCGCGAGCTGATCGGTGGCGAGGTCGCGGGTGGCCATTACAGCGCCTCCACCGCAGAAAAGCGGATGCCGTAGACCTGCGCCAGCTCCAGATCCCACACGCGGGTATTGCTGGCCAGGCGGAAGGTGCCGGTGGCGTTGCTGCTGACGACGGCGGCATTGTCGGCCAGCGCCTCGCGCAGGTTGGGCCAGATGTCGAGCGTGATCTGGCCGCTGCCGTTGGCGGTGCCGGTGGTCAGCGATTTGTGCAGACGCGTGGACGTGCCGCTGCCGAAGCTGAGCCAGTCACCCTCGGACACCGTCGCGCCGGCGGTCAGGCCGTCCAGCGCCACCGCCGCCGCATTGGCGGCGTGCGCGCCGTTGACCAGCGGCGAGCCCGCCCAGGTGCCGCGCGGCGTGCCGCTGACGGTGTCACGCAGCAGGAAGGTGCCGTAGCGGCCCTTGAGTTTGAGCAGGAAAGCGATCCACGCCTCGGCGTCGGCGCGTTTCATCGGCGGCAGCTCGATGTCGGCTTCCCAGCGCTGGCCCTGGTGCTGCTGGACCTCTTGCGAAAAGGTGAAGGGCGACTCGCCCATGCCGATGACATCCATCGCGCGGATCTTGACGTTGCGGATATCGGTGCTGGGCAGTGCCAGCGGATAAGTGATGGTCATCGCCGGTCTCCGGTGCGGTTGCGCTCATCCCGCACAGCGGCGATCGAGGCCTTGGTCAACTGCGGCGCCAGAGCGAAGACGGCATCACGCACGGCTGCGGGCGTGTTGGCGCTGAAATGGATGTTTTGCACGATCGTTGCGCCTCCGCTGCTCTGCCCGCGCGCGTGATCGACCACCGTCTCATTCGGGTGCACCATCGCCATGAAGCCGCCCTGCCCGTCGAGGCCGCCGGTGCGGGGCCCGGATCCGGTGGAGCCGCCGCCGGCAAAGGAAAGCATGCCGCCAAAATCAAGCCCGCCGAGCATGCCGCCAATAGCGTTGCCTATCGGATCGATGACCGCCTTCTTCATGATCATCTGCGCGATATCCTGACCAATGGAGCGGATCAGGTTGCCGACGCCCTGCCAGTCACGGATCGCGTTCGATGCCGCGGATTGGAAAATCAGACCGATATCTTTTGCTGCTTCCTTCGCCTTTTTCGCATCATCGACGATCTTGTCGCCGTTCTCGTCAAAGCCAGCCAGCAGCCGCATGCGGACTTCTTCTTGAGCCCGCAAGTAATCAAGGGCAGCGAATTTTCTTTTTTCCCACTCCTTGATTTCTTCCAAGGTCATGTTTTCAAATGCTTGCCCCCACTTCTGCTCCATGCGCGCACGTTCTTCCAGCACATCGGACGCCTGGTTGTTGGCATCCATGGCCTCGCGCACGTTTTTTGCCTCTTCGTCAGCCATCCGTTTGTACTGGGATGCCAACCAGGAATCATTTTTGCTTTTATCTCCTTTGCCGTCGTCACCGCCGAATTTGCGCGGGTCGACCACATCACCGTTCGGCTTGGGGCGGCCGTCGCGCAGGTCCTTGTCGCGGGCGGCGATGCGGGCCTTGATGACTTCCTCTTCCTTCAGTGCTTCATTCATGTCGCGCTGCACGCGGTCGAGGCGCTTGTCCATGCCGCCGCGGAACCCGGGCGGGGAGTTGCGGATGTTGGTCCATTCCGTGCGCAAATCCTCGAGCCGCTTCTGCACGCCACGGAGCTGCGCTTCGTCGGACTTCGTGAACAGCTCCGACATCACGCCGCCGATGCCGACCAGCACGGCCGTCAGGAAGCCGCCTTCCTCGGCCGCCAGCTTCATGGCCTTCGCGATATTGGTCAGCCCCGGCATCATCGAGTTGGCCATCGAGATCTTCATCCCGTCGGCACTGGCCTTCACCGCGCGCATGTTGTCGTTGAAGCGCTCCGCGCTGGCCGCCATGTCAGAGGACATGACAATACCGAGCCGCTGCGCCTCTTCGCGCAGTTGCTGGATACCTGCCCGCCCCTGATTGAGGAACGGGATCATGTTCAGACCTTCCTTGCCGAACATCTTCACCGCCAGTGCAGCCTTTGCCGCGCCGTCGGGCATCTTGGAAAAACGGTCGGCAAGGTCGATCAGCACTTCGTCGGTGGCGCGGAGTTTGCCGGGTGCGGACTGGAACTCGACGCCCAGACCCTTGAACGACGCCAGCGCTTCCTTGCTGCCCTGCGCCGCCTCGAACATGTTGGTCGACAGCGTTTTCAGGCCCTTGGTCAGGCCCTCGCGGGAGATGTCGGACAGATCCGCCGCATACGCCAGCTCCGACAGCGCTTCGGTGGCAATGCCGACTTTCTGCGACAGCTTGTTCAGTTCATCGGCCTGGTCGATGGCGCTCTTGATACCGGCCACAAACGCGCCGGCGCCGATCGCAACCCCGAGCCCGGCAAACGCCGTCTGCACTGTGCCGACCGCGCGCTTGGTGCTGCGCTCCCAGCCCGCCACGACACGGCCGGCCTGGTCCATGTCTTTCTGCAGGCGGGCGACGTTGGCGCCGAGCTCGATGAGGAGCGATGCGATGGTGGCCATGTTCAGCGTTTCCTCATTTTTTGCCGGCGCTGGTGCAAGCCGGCGCTGGCAGCCTCGGCAAGGCCGTGGAGCTGCCGCTCATCGTGTTCAAGATCGAGGAGCGCAATCCACTCCGTAATTTCCGCGCTGGAGATCCGTTGCAGCAGTTCGCCGACGGTCATCCCCCCGAGTTCGCGCGCTAGTCGGAAATAGAGCCGCCGCTCGGGGCGGCGCCGGAGTTTCCCTTGAGTTCCTCGATGTCTTTTTTCGACAACCGGGAAAGCCGCTGGGCGGCGGCATAGCAGCGGTCGAGGGCGGCGACGGACTTGGCCCCCAGCGCGGCGATGTCGGACTCCGCGAACACGCGTTTGCCGTTTTCATCGATGATCGACAGCGCGACCAGCGAGGAGCGGATGTGCGCGTCGGTCAGCTTGCCTTTGCTGACGGCCTCCTGGCCGGCGATGATCGAGAGCTCGTAGGCATCCCGTTCATCACCGGTGAGTCCGCGCAGCCGCACGGTGCCGCCCCACTCCGGCACCGGAACATCTTCGTGGGGCAGATCCTTTGCCGCGAGGATCTGGTCACGGGTCAACAGGGTCATGTTGATTCCGTTACGACGTGGCGCGGGTGAGGTCGCCGTTGGCCTGCAGCGTCACCGGTGCCATCGCCTGCTCGCCGATCTGACCGCCGAAGGGCTGGTAGTTTTCGATGATGGCGTTGCCGGTGTATTTCGGGTTGGTCGCCGCGACCGCCCCGGTATCCGGACGCACTTCGATGGCGATGCTGTTGCCGACCTGCGCGAACAGCGAGGCATCGACTTCGCCGGCGGCGTAGTCCTGCGCGAATTCGAGCGTCAGCGTCCAGTCCTTGATGCCACCAAGACGGGTGCGCGTGTTGTCGCCGCCGCAGGTGTCGTCAACCAGCTCGGCTTTGTAGTCGAGCGTGGCCTGCTTGACGTGGTCCGAGAGGTCGACGGCGTTGATCAGGACGTAAGGGTTTTTCCAAACAAAATGTGCCATGGTGTTTACTCCTAGCTAAGGTCTGCGATACCGGCAACAATCACGAACGTGAAGCTCGGAGTGGTGCCGCCGATGGTGAAATTGACGCGCCAGTAGTCGTCCGTGATGGCTCCGACAACCGACCCCCACTGCGATCCGACCGCGCTGGCCTGCGTGAAGGTGATCTGGTCCGCCGGCGTGGCGAAGCCCGCGCCGTTGTCGGACTGGATCTTCACGTTGAGGGTCGGCAATGTCCCGGAGGCGCTGATGATGTGCAGCGCGGCATAGAGCCGCCGCTGGGAAGTCACCGCACCCAGTTGACGTGCGCTGCCGTTGCCGGAAGCCGTCTGCGCGCCGTTGTGCAGCACTTCGCCGCGGACCAGCGGGCCCTGGGTGGCTTCGGCGCCGGCGGAGAAGCGCGCCATCTCGCCGATCTGCCCGCCGAGCTGATACTCCGCGAGCGACGAGCGGAAGGTGAAGGCGCGGCTGCCGACCGCGGCGCCGGCGATCGGGCACAGCGAGACCGGCACGTCGGCGACGCCGAGATTCGCGGGGATCAGCGCATCCGGCATGCCGACGCCCGCCTCGAACATGCCTTCGCACTGCAGGGCGACGGTTTTGAGGCCGCCCAGGCGGTTGCGCGCCACGGCGTTCAGCGGCGTGTCGTCCTGCATCTCCGCGGCGTAATCCAGCACGCAGCGGTTGGCGTGGCCGGCGATGTCGTATTGCGCGATCCACAGGCGCGCATCCTTGATGATCTGGTGTGCCATTAGCTGCCCTCGTAAACGATGTCTGCGTCAAACGTCTGCACTTTCAGCTTGGTGTCGTCGTCGACGCCGCCAGGCTGCTCTTCGATGTAGATGTCCTGAATGGTGGTGCCGCCGTAACTGCCGCCCAGCCGGTCGAGCGCGGCGATGGCCTGCGCCCGGACCTCTCTCGCCGAGTCCCCGGTGCTGCCGTAGCAGTCGATCTGAAAGCGCGCGCGGCGCACCGTGGAATCCGCGCCGGACAGGTGTGTCCGCGTGCCGCCGACCTGGAAAAACACCAGATACGGTTTCCCGGG
>JALHRQ010000004.1 GCA_022841375.1 Burkholderiales bacterium | reverse complement strand
CCACAACATGCCGCCGGCATTACCACCAACGGTTACGATTCCCGAACCATTCAATGAACCGCCGGAGAACGTGAATGCGTCGCTGATGGTCGAGGCATTCGCCAATTCAAGCGCCCCCGCAGACAACACAATCGGTCTGCCAACGACAAGGCTCTTAGCCTGCGCGGTCTGACCTGCTGCGGCAATCTCGATGGTACCGAAACCGGCCAAGCTGTCTATGGTGACATCACGCGTCAGATCAGGAAGCTGATCGTTGCTCCAGTTGAGTGGATTGAACCAGCTATGATCGGCACCGCCACCACCGTCCCACTGGATCTGACTCGAAATAACACCCAATGATGTGCAATTGGTGCCCGTACAGGAAAACGATCCGCTGCCGATGTTGATCGAGCCAGATCCCCCTAGAGTCACGCTACTTGCAGTTATAGATAAATTATTATTGGAGGTAGCAAGCGTCTGATTAATGGCGAGGGGACCAGAAGTTGAAATGACAGTATCCTGGTAGGCTGTCAACGGCTTGTCGAGCAAAATGCCGCCATCACCTGCGACCAACTGGAAAGTACTTCCGGATTCTGCACTGAGCTCGATCGGGACAGATGTGCTGTTGGTTATCGAATTAACCTTTAGAACTTGCGAGTTAGTCCCGAGTCCGTCACTACCGGCAGTCGTTGCCTGCCCCAGAACCAATGCGCCAGTGGTTTTAAGAAAATCGGTTGTTTTGCTGGATAACTGTGTACTGCCACCGGCTCCTATACCCAGATCAAGCGTGCCGCTTTGGGTAAGCGAAAGATTGATACCACCTGTCCCGGCGATAAGATCCGCCGAAAAACTAAATCCGCCCGTGGGATTAGACAGGCCGCCCGCAATGAGGGTGACCGCACCACCCGTAGCCCCCCCTCCAAGCGTGCTGACAATATCGTCAACCTTGACAATTCCTACGCCATCCCCACCGCCAACTGGTGAGTGCGGAGAATCCGCTTCCAGGTGAATATTGCCGCCACGGGTCGTGACCGCAGCATTGATCGTTACATTACGACCCGCCTGAGCAACGAAACCTGCGCCCGACGTTGTCAAATTCAATGGATCAGAAACATTTATATCGTTTGTAGCCTGTAACACAATTGTTGCATTTGCACCCTCAAGCATTGCCGGGGAAATTTTCGAACCGCCGGACAAATCAGCATCGGCAAACTGGTTTACCTGGCCTCCCTCAGTCGCATTTGCTCCAGCGGTAACAACAGTAATGTTGGCTGGGTCAAGCCATAAGGTTCCAGAATTTCCTGCAGACGCTGACGCATTAACTATGGAGTTGAAATCCAGATGGTTCTTGCCAGAAACCTCGACAAAACCGCCGTTACCGAATTGCAGGCCGCCACGTACATTGATCGTGCCGTAGGAACGAGTTACATCGTCCGCCCAGATCACGACCTTTCCACCATCACCAAAGTTGTTTGCATCTGCCGTTATGTGCGCGTCAGGACCAAAGTAAGTACGCCGCGCATTTTGGAGATCGGGGTTCTTGCCCTGGAAATCACCACCGACAAGCACAGTTCCACCGCCGCTCTGCCCGGAGACATCCACCTGAGCATTGCCAAGCAGGCCGACATTCTGGCCAAGTAATTTGACTGAGCCACCATTGCCAATTTCGCCTTTAGCCTCGATTGAACCCGACACCAGTAAAGTGCCAGTTTCCGCCTGCGCCACAATGCTGCCACCTTGCGGTCCGCTGGCTACAGCATTGCTACCAGCATCAAGAGTGACATCCTTGACGGCCTTGAAAACGATTTTGCCATTTTCTCCGACAGCAGCTGTATTGGCATTCACAGTGCCGCTGTTGCGCACCATAGCGCCATACATGCCAATACGGCCACCGGAAGAAATCAGTTGCCCCAGATTCAATACCTGATTATCGGGCGCAACTACCTGGATACGTACTTCAGGTATCTGCGCATCAACCAGTTCGACACTCTTGCCAGCAGCCAGCAAGATCTCGCCCTGCGGACTACGGATGATGCCGCTGTTCTGCACATCACTGCCTACTAGGTAAACAACACCGCCCGCGACCGTATTGATAGTACCTTGGTTAACAACACTGGCAGCACCAGCGCTCTGCGCGAAGCGCATGCGGCCCGCAAGAAAGTCACCATCAGAAATATTAAGTGTGGACGCCACGAAACCGGCAACGTCGATATTCGCGCCAGAGCCGATGGTGATCCCGTTGGGATTCACCAGAAAAACGCGGCCATTGGATTGCAAAGACCCCAGGATGGCCGAAGGGTTGACCCCGATCACGCGGTTTAACACGCTGCTGGACTGCGACTGCTGTATGAAGCGAGCAATCTCGTTGCCCGCGATCGAGAAACCCTGCCAGTTGATGACGGAGCCTGGCGTGTTGGTCACCGTTAGTGTATTGCCCTGCGTCGAAAAACTCGCCTGCCCGTGTGCAACTGCGGGTCCAGTCGGATTCGCCAAAGAAAGGTTACCAACAAAGCATGACGCCACAGCCGCGGAAAGCGTGCTGTGACGCCAATGACGTGCACGACCTTTGCGGTGATCTTTGTTCATCGCCCCCCTCGGATCGTCATCCGCACTCCACTGCAACCTCAACTAATTCAATAGTTTAACCTTTATCTCAATCATGTAATGTAAATTGAGTCACACTTCGAAAACTCGTAACTTACTGTTTTTATTAATTTTTTTAAAATACATAGGCTATGGTGACATGCCAGCGATAGGCGTCTGCAGATCGGGGCTGGTTGCTTTGTTGCGTGCCATCGTGCCGGACACGCGCGTAATCGGCTTTGACTGAAAAGTTCGTACCGTAATTCATCCGCAAGCCAAACCCGGCGCTATCAAGACTGACACTCTCCGGTTCACCTGGCTGCGGAAAATTACGCATGACGTGCCCGGTATCGTAAAAAACAAGCATTCTTAATTTAGCGGTAGTGAAACCCGTCGACGTACCGAGCTCCGGCGTATAGATCTCCCAATTCGACCGATAACCCTTGTCATTCGACGAATAACGCTCGTTAAAACCGCGGACACTTTCCGCACCACCAAGACCAAACTGTTCTGCCGCAATCAATGCGTCGTTGGTAAGTTGCGCATCAACTTTGATGCGCAACTGCCAGTCTTTATGAAAAATCCCGCTGAACGTTCCACCCAACCGCCAAGTCCGGTAAGCCGCAGTGGCCTCAGCACGCGATTTCTTGAACACATCGTCGGTACCATCGTTACCACCGGGGATGTTTTGCGCAATGGCTGCATATAACCCCAACTCACGTCGTCCAAACTTGGCTTGAGCACTGTAAGTCAAACTCAACGGATGCACGGTAATATCAGGAACAAAATTAAATGTGCCTCCCTGAGAAGTGACAAGATTCTGATAAGCACGATAGTCGAGACCATAGGTTAATCTGTGCTCGACATCACCGATTCGACGCAGGTTTTGGTTATAACGGGCAGCATAGATTGCGCCTTGACCTGAGACATTGAACAAGTTTTGCACCGTCCCTGAATCAACTGTCGAATAACCTGCAATCAGATCTATCGAGTCACCCAAGGCATATAACGGGATGCGATAACCTACCCCGAAAACCTGCACATCATTCAAATTATGCGGTGACGTTATAAATTGCCCGGTTAGCACGTGGTCTTTATCGAACAGGTTGGCATGCTGCAAAGCAAAGGCCGTACGATACCGTCCAGTTTCCTCATTTCCAGTGTTGTCGATACTGACGCTGTAGCGTACAGGCGGCACATCAGCAACACGAATCACCGCATCTACTACGCTATCTTCGGAACCAGGCCGTAGCAGTACTGCGCTTTGCTTAGCGGGACTCTCGTTGGCAACACGTACACTGCGGGCGATTTCTCGAGCCATAGGATTCAGCCCAGGCTGAAGCGACGGCACACTCCGACGAACATTATTCACGCTGAAATGTTGATTACCCTCGACCAGCACGCGGGCGATTCGCGACTCCACAACCTTGAACGTAACCTCGCCGCGCTCCAATTCTTGTTCTGGCAGAGTAATTTTGATGCCGGAATAACCGCTTTCCCGATAAAAATCCTGCAACGCCTCCAATGCACGCTGCACGTCACCAAAATCCCGATTTTTTCCAGTAAAAGGTGCGAGCAGCCTCTTGATTGCCGCATCATCCAGCAAGGTGTTGCCCTCGGCCCGATAATCGCGAATCTCGAACTTCAATACTTCACTACCAGTGTTGTCGTTCGGCTGTGATCCGCCAACTTGCGCCACTAGCACCGGAGCGGAAAGCAACTCGTTGCGAGCAAAATTTACTGAATTTAAGTATTCGGGACTTGACCCAGCGGCGGCATTAAGCACCGGGTAAACGAGCAAGCTGATAGCAAATCGCCTTAATGCCAGAGCACTTAGATGACAACTAACCATTACTCCCACCCCCTGCACGCCAGTTTGCCTAAAGAACTGTTTTTGGCTGATTTTTTTAAAAACTTCTTCATTATATATAGTGCAGGGTTATCGTGTCTGACCTGAGGAAACCCGTGTCGCCGACTACGCGCCAAACTGCTACAGTTGCGCTTTTCCTGATCTAATCAAATTTTAATCTGATTGCCATGACCTCCAACCTGAAACATTGCCGCGTCCTCATCCTTGGTTCCGGTCCCGCTGGCTATTCCGCCGCCGTTTACGCCGCCCGCGCCAACCTCAAACCCGTACTGATTACCGGCATGGCTCAGGGCGGCCAGTTGATGACCACCACCGATGTTGATAACTGGCCTGCTGACGCCGACGGCGTTCAGGGCCCGGACCTGATGGCCCGCTTCCAGAAACATGCAGAACGGTTCAACACCGAGATGATCTTTGATCATATCCACACCGTAAAACTGAAACAAAACCCGATTACGCTGATCGGCGATCAGGGCACCTACACTTGTGACGCCCTGATCATCGCCACCGGCGCTTCCGCGATGTATCTCGGATTGCCTTCCGAAGAAAAATTCATGGGCAAAGGCGTATCCGGCTGCGCGACCTGCGACGGGTTTTTTTACAAAAACCAGGATGTCGCCGTGATCGGCGGCGGCAACACCGCAGTTGAGGAGGCGCTGTATCTGACCAACATCGCCAAACACGTCACCATTGTTCACCGCCGCGACAAATTCCGCGCCGAGGCCATCCTGATCGATAAACTCAACGAACGCGTTGCCGCCGGCAAAGCCACCGTGCTCTGGGATCACGTCCTCGACGAAGTGCTGGGCGACAACACCGGCGTCACCGGTATGCGCATCAAACACGCCAAAACCGGCGCTACTACCGACAAGCAACTACAAGGCGTTTTTATTGCTATCGGCCACAAGCCCAACACCGACATCTTCGAAGGCCAGCTGGAGATGAAAAACGGCTACATCGCCACCCACAGCGGCAATGCCGGCAACGCTACCGCGACCAGTATCCCTGGCGTATTTGCCGCCGGCGACGTGCAAGATCATGTCTACCGTCAGGCGGTCACCAGCGCCGGCACCGGTTGCATGGCGGCACTCGACGCGCAGAAATATCTGGAAAGCAAAGGCCTGGTCTGATCCCGGCCCGATACTGACCGGGATGTGCTGTGAAACGGAACCGGCCGCGCAGCGCCTCCGTCGAGCCTGAAGAAAAGGAAAAGGAACTGCTGCGCGCCGCGCTGGCCGACGTCCAGCCGCTGGCGCCGGCCAACCGCGCATCGCTGATACGGCCCAAGCCGCACCCGGTGGCGGCGCAGCGCCAGCGCAATGATGAACAACAAGTCCCCTTGGGGGGCGACACGCTCAGCGACAGCCCGGCCTGGCAACAGGGGCTCGAAAACGGGGAAGAACTGCTGTTCCGCCGTGACGGGCTGTCACAGCAGCACATTCGCAAACTCCGCCGCGGCCACTGGAAAATCCAGGACCATCTCGACTTGCACGGATTGATTGCAACGGAAGCCCGCGCGCTGACCGCGGCCTTCCTCGCACATGCGATCCACAACGGCCTGCGCTGCGTGCGCATCGTTCACGGCAAGGGCCTGAGTTCGCCGAACCGCGAACCGGTATTGAAGAAAAAACTTTCGGGATGGCTGGCACAGCGCGACGAAGTGCTGGCCTACTGCCAGGCGCCGCTAACCGAAGGCGGCGGCGGTGCCGTACTGGTGCTGCTGAGAGGCAGCAGCAGAGAATAAGGCTTCAAACCTAGACGGCTGCCTCGTCGGTCTCGCCGGTACGGATACGGATAACCTGCGATACATCGCTGACAAAAATCTTGCCGTCGCCGATTTTGCCGGTGCGCGCAGCCTTGACCATCGCATCAATCGCGGAATCCAGCATCTTGTCTGCCACGACCACTTCGACTTTGACCTTGGGCAGAAAATCGACGACATATTCGGCACCGCGATACAGCTCAGTGTGCCCCTTCTGCCGGCCGAATCCCTTGACCTCGGTCACCGTCAGACCGCTGACCCCGATCTCGGACAATGCTTCGCGAACTTCGTCGAGCTTGAACGGCTTGAAAATGGCTTCGATCTTTTTCATGGTCACTCCGGCAGGAATACGGGTTTATCGCCTGAAAAGAATAGCACAACAACCGGCCGTCGGAATCCTCAGCGGAGACCTCAGTGGCGGAATTTGTTGGTAATCGGATACCGCCAGTCCTTGCCGAACCCGCGGTTCGTAATGCGTATGCCGACCGGCGCCTGGCGCCGCTTGTACTCGCTGATCCGCAACAGGCGAACCACTTTGTCGACATCGGCCTGGGCAAACCCCATCGCGATGATTTCCTGCGGGCTGCGGTATTGCTCGACATAGGCTTCCATGATCGCATCCAGCACGTCATAGGGCGGCAGGCTGTCCTGATCCTTCTGATCCGGTCGCAGTTCCGCCGACGGGGGGCGTTCGATGACCCGCCGCGGGATCACCGGACCGCGCGTGTTGCGGTATTCACAAAGCCGGTAAACCAGTGTTTTCTTGATGTCCTTGAGCACCGCAAAACCGCCCGCCATGTCGCCATACAGCGTGGCATAACCCGTGCCCATTTCACTTTTATTGCCGGTGGTCAGCACGATGGCACCGGTCTTGTTCGACATCGCCATCAGCAGCGTGCCGCGGATGCGAGCCTGCAGGTTTTCCTCGGTGACATCTTCTTTCAACCCGCGAAACTCATCCGCCAGCGCAGCGCAGAAGCCATCAAACATCGGACGTATCGCAATTTCTGAATACTTCACACCCATCGTCTCTGCCTGCGCGCTGGCGTCCTCGCAGCTCATACCCGCGGTGTACTGCGACGGCATCATCACCGCATGGACCTTGTCCGCACCCAGCGCATCCACGGCGACCGCGAGGGTCAATGCCGAATCAATACCGCCGGACAACCCGAGCAATGCGCCGGGAAATCCGTTCTTGCCGAGGTAGTCGCGCACCCCCAGGGTCAGCGCGGAGTAGACATCCTCCTCCAGCGTCGTCACCGGGGTGATTTCCCCCTTCAGCGGTACCCCGCCGGCAATCTCGACCAGTGCAACCACCTCCTTGAACGCCGCAAACTGGTGCGTCAGCTCGCCGCGGCCATCAACCGCAAAGGAGGCGCCGTCAAACACCAGTTCATCCTGACCGCCAACCTGGTTGGCATAAATAACCGCCATACCGGTCTTGCCGATGCGCTCACGCACCACCTCATAACGCGTCAGCTGCTTGTTGATGTGATACGGCGATGCGTTAAGCACCAGCAAAAGCTGGGCACCGGCATCGCGGGCTGCACGCGCCGCCGGTTCCTCCCAGACGTCTGCGCAGATGTTGATGCCGATACGCACACCCTCGTGCTCGAACACGCAGGGCGAATCGCCGGAATCGAAATACCGCTCCTCGTCAAACACCGTGTAGTTGGGCAGCGTGCGCTTGAGGTAGGTGGCAATAACCTTGCCGTCACGAATCACCGACGCCGCGTTGTAACGTTTGCCGCCGATCTGGTGCGGATGGCCCAGCACCACGGTGATTCCGGCAAGTTCCATAATCAGCCGCTGGAACACCCGGTCGCAGGCACGGAAAAAATCATCCCGCAACAGCAGATCTTCGGGCGGATATCCCGACAACGCCAGTTCGGTCGTCAACAACAGGCTGGCGCCTGCCGCTTTTGCGCGGCGGGCAGCATCGCTGATTTTTGCGGCATTGCCCTCGAGGTCGCCAACCGTGACATTGAGCTGTGCAATCGCTATTTTCATAGCCCTAATATATCATCGACGCGCATGTCTTTTGACGCGACACCGCCGTGAATCTGCAAGTCGCAACATCCTTGGATGCCGTTGATCCTCAGGCCTGGAACCGGCTCGCCGGTGACGATCCGTTCCTGCAATACGCTTTTCTGCATGCCCTGCACGACACCGGCTGCGCCTGCACCGACACCGGCTGGACTCCGCAATACCTGCTTCTTCACGACGGAGATGCACTGATCGGTGCGATGCCGCTGTACCTTAAACAACATTCCTACGGCGAATATGTATTCGACTGGGCCTGGGCCGACGCCTATCAGCGTCATGGACTCGCTTATTACCCGAAGCTGCTCGGCGCCATTCCATTCACACCCGTAGTCGGCAGCCGCGTCCTCGCCCGCGAATCCGCCGAACGTAACCAACTGATCGCCGGCGCACTGGAACTCGCTGATCGCAGCGGTATCTCGTCGCTGCATATCCTGTTCCCTTCAGACATGGATCTTAATGATCTAACCCGCCACGGTCTGATGCTGCGCCAGGGCCTGCAATTTCACTGGAATAACAACAACTACGCCGACTTTGAACAGTTTCTGTCCCAACTCAGCCACGACAAGCGTAAAAAAATCCGCCAGGAACGACGCAAGGTCCGCGACACCGGCATCACCTTCGACTGGCTCGAAGGCCCTGCCATTCGCGATGACGATTGGCAGTTTTTCCATCGCTGCTACCGCCAGACCTATCGTGAACACCACTCTTCGCCCTATCTGAACCTGGAATTTTTCCGGCGCATCGGCGCAGCAATGCCCGACAGTTTCGTGCTGGTGCGCGCCCTGCGCGAAGACCGACCTGTTGCGGCCTCGCTGCTGGTACGCAACGCAACCCGGCTGTATGGCCGGCACTGGGGCGCCATCGAGCATCATCCCATGCTGCATTTCGAAACCTGCTATTACCAGGCCATTGAATACGCCATTGCGCGCGGGCTGCAGGTATTCGAGGGAGGGGCGCAGGGCGAGCACAAGATGGCGCGCGGCCTGCTGCCGGTCGCTACGCAGTCGGCGCACTGGCTGGCGCACCCGGAATTCGCAGCCGCTGTCGAAAAATACCTGGAACGCGAAACCGCCCTGCTCGACGAACACGGTCGCACACTGGCCGCGCGCAATCCGTTCAAGTCGGGGTGAACTGTGGGCAACCGTAAAAATGCCATATAACGTGACCGGCAAAACCATCTTCCCGTATAGTTATAACCTCCGAACACGGATGCATCGATGAAGTTCTGCAGCAACTGCGGCGCCGCCGTCGCACTCAAAATCCCGCCCGGCGACAGCCTGCCCCGGCATGTCTGTGATGACTGCGGCACGATCCATTATCAGAACCCGAAAATGATCGTCGGCTGCATCGCTGAGTGGGAAAACCGCATCCTGCTGTGTCGCCGCGCCATCGAACCACGCCATGGCCTGTGGACCGTCCCCGCGGGCTTCATGGAAAACGGCGAAACCACGGCACAGGGCGCGGCACGCGAAACACTCGAAGAGGCCAACGCCCGCGTCGAAATCGGCCCGCTCTATGCGATGTACAACATTCCGCATATCAACCAGGTCTACATCCTGTTTCGCGCCCGGCTCCTCGACCTCGACTTCAGCGCCGGTGCGGAATCACTGGAAGTGCGCTTGTTCGACGAAACCGACATACCGTGGGAAACCCTGGCCTTTGCCACCGTGCGCAACACGCTGACCCACTACTATGCCGATCGCAAGGCCGGTGAATACCGCTTTCACCTCGGCACCATCGAGCGCGCCCCGGCGCGCAACTGACGGCTTTCGCGGTATCAGGCTCAGGCTGCACGCAACGCGTCGACGATGCTCAGCCGCGCGGCGCGTACCGCCGGCAGGAAACCGCCGATCACCCCCATCAGCACCGCAAACAGCATCGACGTGGCGATGATGCGAGGCGTCAGCGTAAAGCTGAAGGCCAGTTCTGAAAACGATTGCCAGTTCAGCGTGGATATGTGGATGAACTGCATCAACGAAGCCAGTATCAGGCCGGCAATCCCGCCAACGATGCCGAGCAGCACCGCCTCCAGCAAAAAGGTGGCGAGGATGCTGGTGCGACGGAATCCCAGCGCGCGCAGGGTGCCGATTTCCCCTGTGCGATTGGCCACCGCCGCATACATGGTGATCATCGCGCCGATCATCGCCCCCACCGAGAAGATTACCGACAGCGTCAGACCGAGATAGCTGATGAAATTGGACAGCGCCTTCGACTGATCTTCGAAAAACTCCCGCTCGGCTTTGACGTCCAGCGTCAGCCGCGGATCATTCTCCATCCGCGTTTTCATGGCCGGCAGCGTCGCCGGATCCGCCAGACGGGCCACCACCGCCGACCAGGCATTGCGCCGGAACGACTGCAACAACTGGTCGGCATCCGTCCATATCTCCGAATCGTAGGCTGAACCCCTCGCCTCAAACACGCCCACCACGCGCCATTCGCGGCCGCCGAATCGCAGCAGCGAACCGACCGCAGCGCCCTCGAACCGCTGTGCAATGCTCGAACCGACAATGACCTCGGCTGAACCGGGACGGAATTTGCGGCCTTCGGTAATCCGCAGTTGCGGTCGCAGTTCAAACGCCGCTGCGCCGACGCCGCGCGTGGTGACATTGGTGGCCACGCCGGAGTCGCGCTTGGGCAGCGTGATCAGCACCACGACTTCTTTTGACGCCAACCGCAAGCCGTCGCCGCCGATGGCAATCTCGGGCTGGGTTTCGATCACCGCCGCCTGCGCCCGATCCACCACACTGGAGATTTCAGCACCGGACGCGCGACGCGTGACATGCACGTTGTCGGGCTGACCGGTCGCGATCAGCGTCTGGCGCAAACCGGTGTCGAGCATTTGCACCGCCGCGAACACAAATACCACCAGCGCCATGCCGCCGGCGGTCAGCGCCGTGGTCAGTTTGCGTGTCCACAAATTGCGCAGCGTGTAGGAAAACGGCAGCGCCATCAGCCCACCGCCCTCAAGCCTTCGACGATGCGCACCTGCGCGGCGCGGCGGGCCGGTACCACAGCCGCAGCCACACCCACGACCAACGCGCAGGCAAACTGCAGCCACACCGTATCGCCACTGACCTCAAACACCGGAAACAGCGTGCCCATCTTGGCGCCAAACCACTCCGCCACCGGGAAAGTCAGCAGCACGCCCAGCGCCGATCCGGCAAACGCGATCGCCAGCGACTCGCCGAAAATCAATCCGCCGAGAAAACCCGGTCCGAACCCCAGGGCCTTCAGCGTCGCGTGTTCGGCAATGCGTTCGCGCGCCGTCATCGCCATGGTATTGGCCATGACCGCGAGGATGATAAAAATGACCACGAAGGACACAATACGGATCGCGATGACAATGGCCTCGGTCTGTTTGATGAAGCCGATCTGGAACGCCTTTTCGGTTTCAGTCAGCGTTTCGGCCGGTGAATTGCGGAACTGCGCATCGATGGTTGCGCTGATTTCGGCTGCCCGCGATACATCACTGACCTGCACCACGAACACGCCGACCTGGTTGGCGCGCTGCGGCGCCCGTGTGCGCACCGTTTCGTTCAAATACTCCCAATGGAAAAAAAACTGCGAAGTATCGGTTTTCGGCGTCGCGCCTTCATAGATGGCCCGCACCACAAACTCCCAGTTGCCGGCGAAGATCGTGCCTTTGAGCGGCACCACGTCGCCGAGCTTGAACCCGTAGGTGTCCGCCAGCTTGCGGCCGATGACGGCACCTTTACGGTCGCGCATGAAATCGCGCAACTGATCCGGATGAATGCGGTACTCCGGATACATCGTCAGGTATGTCACGGGGTCAATCGCAAATTGCGGAAAAAAATTCTTCGGTTCCTGATACACGCCGGCAAACCAGTTCGCCGACGCCACCGAACGCACGCCGTCGATGGCGCGAATCTTGTCGCGGTAATGCACCGGTAGCGGCACTACCAATGACACCGCGCTGCGCGTCACCAATCGGTCCGGCGCCGCAGAGTTTGCACCGGTGTACCAGGCATCAACCACGGTCTGCAGCAATCCGAAGGACAAAATCGCCACCAGCAGCCCCAGCACCGTCAGCAGCGTGCGCAGTTTGTGGCGCAGGGCGTTGCGCAGGATCAGCTTCAGCAGATACATGGCGTCGGATTGTCGTAATTATTTATCAATAAAAACAAATACTTATAATCAATCCGTCAACACACCCTTCTCCAGATGACGGATGTGATGGGCGCGCTCCGCCGCATGCGGATCATGGGTCACCATGATGATGGTCTTGCCCAGTTCGTCATTCAGCCGCGCCATCAACGCCAGAATGTCGTCAGCTGAAGCGCGGTCGAGATCGCCCGTCGGTTCATCAGCAACGAGGATCGTCGGATCAGTAATGATCGCGCGCGCAATCGCCACGCGCTGCTGCTGCCCGCCCGACAACTCGGACGGGTAGTGCGTCATGCGATCACTTAGCCCCACCATACCCAGCGCCACTTCGACACGCTCCCGCCGGTCGCGTGACGGCAAACCGGTCAGCAGCAGTGGCAGTTCAACGTTTTCCAGCGCGGTCAGCACCGGCATCAGGTTGTAGAACTGGAAAATGAAACCGACATTGCGCGCCCGCCAGTCGGCGAGTCCCGCTTCATCCAACAGCATGATGTCGACATCAGCGACCCGCAGTTCACCGCTGTCAGGCCGGTCGATGCCGGCAATCAGGTTGAGCAATGTGCTTTTGCCGGACCCCGACGGCCCCATCAGCGCAACAAAATCGCCGGCGTCAATATCAAAGCTGATGTTCTCCAGCACCGACACCACCTGCCCGCCGCGGCGGTAAGACTTGGTTAGATGGCGGATGACGACCGCAGGAAATTGAGGCATGTCAGGTTGCAAGGCCAGCATGACTGCCCGCGCACACCAATGGTTTTCTGGTTCTCCCCTTGCGCCCAGCCGAGCAGCGCAGCCACGCCGGGGGTAGTCGGCGAGCACTGTCTGAGCCCTCGCGTTTTGTGCGAGGGCGAGTTGCACAGCCGCCCGGCGTGGAGAGCAGCGCAGGGAAGCCCGAAGGGCCTGGGGGCCGGGGCGGATTTTCTTTGGTTACTTTCTTTTGGCCGCACAAAAGAAAGTAACCGGCCGCCGGGCCGCCCCCGGCAAATTGCTCAGACCGAGGGCAACGAATCATTTGCTTGCAATTTTGATGGCAGCCCCATCCCGCAACCCCGCCGGCGGCCGCAACACCAGCTTGTCGCCAGCAGCCACCTTGCCGGTGACCTCAACAAGGTCACCGATCTTCATCCCGGTTTTCACGCCGACCTGTGCCGCCTTGCCTTCTCGAATCACGAACACTGCGCTGCCGCCGTCGCGCTCCACCACCGCAGACGGCTGCACCACGGTGCGCGCATTGCGCTCTTCCTGCGGCAGCTCCTTCTCCAGGAACGCCACCTTCGCGCTCATTTCAGGGAGCACCCGCGCATCGAGATCGACAAACCGCACTTTAACCAACACCGTTGCCTTGGCACGATCGACCGTCGGCACCGTGCGCTGCACGACGCCGCGAAAGCGCTGGTCGGGCAAGGCATCCAGCTGGATTTCGCAAGGCTGGCCGACTTTGACCTTGGCCAGATTGGCTTCCGACACATCAGCCTCGACTTCCAGCGTCGACATGTCGGCCATCGTCACCACCGCCGCCTGCGACCCCAAAGCAGAAGAAAACGGCGTGATGACATCACCGACGTTGGCATTCTTGGTCAGCACCACACCGTCAAAAGGTGCACGAATCAGCGTTTGCTCGACGGCCACCTGGGCGACGCGCAGATTGGCCTCCGCCACGGCAATCGATGCCTTGTAACCGCTCAGTGCCGCCTGCGCCTTCTCATGGCGGGCGACCACGGTGTCGTGTGCCGCAGCTGATACGAATTTTTTCTCCAGCAGATCCCGCGACCGACCCATCGCGCGCACCGCCTCCTTCAATTCGGCATCACCCTGCTCCAGGTTCGCCCGGGCCACCCGCACACTGGCGGCAGCCTGCTGCATTTGCGCGGTAACGTCATTGCTCTCGAGCCGGGCGATGATCTCACCGGCCTTGACCTGGCTGCCTTCGCGCACATTGAGCCACTCCAGCCGGCCGGTAGCCTTCGACGCCACTGCCGCCTTGCGCTGGGGCACGACATAACCGGTTGCATTGAGAAGTGTGTGCGCCTGCGAAGGATAAGCCTGGGATACCGTGGCTGTTTCGACAACCAGCGGCGCATTGCGCGCGTAGAGCACGTAACCGGCGCCGATGGCCAGCACAACGGGCAACAGCCACCACCAACGGAAGCCGCGACGCCGGGACGCACGAGGCGCATCCCGGTCAATGCGCAGGCGGGAAAGGTCTTGGTCAGCCAAAATGATCTAAAATCGAAAAAAATTTCACAGACTGCATTGTATCCGGAGACCCCCATGAGCGCCGCGAAGTCATCGACCAAATCCACCTTCCAGTGGGATGATCCGCTGCTGCTTGAGGAACTGCTCACCGACGAAGAGCGCATGGTGCGCGACGCGGCTCGCGCCTACTGCCAGGAAAAACTGATGCCGCGGGTGCTTGAGGCCAACCGCCACGAGAAATTCCACCGCGAAATCATGAACGAGATGGGTGAACTCGGCTTCCTCGGACCGACCATCGAAGGTTACGGCTGCGCCGGCGTCAACCATGTCTGCTATGGCCTGATCGCACGCGAAGTCGAACGCGTCGACAGCGGTTACCGTTCGGCGCTGTCGGTGCAGTCCAGCCTGGTGATGTATCCGATCTACGCTTTTGGCAGCGAAGCGCAGAAACAGAAATACCTGCCGAAACTGGCCACCGGCGAATGGATTGGCTGTTTCGGCCTGACCGAACCCAATGCAGGCTCCGATCCGGCGGGCATGGCGACGCGCGGCCGCAAGACCGACGGCGGTTATCTCGTCAGCGGCGCAAAAATGTGGATCACCAACGCCCCGCTCTCCGACGTATTGCTGGTTTGGGCCAAGGACGACGGCGGGGTGATCCGCGGCTTCATTCTCGAAAAAGGCATGAAAGGGCTGACCACGCCGAAAATCGAAGGCAAATTCAGTCTGCGTTCATCGGTGACCGGCGAAGTGGTGATGGACAACGTGTTCGTACCCGAAGAAAACGTGCTGCCTGATGTCTCCGGGCTGAAGGGGCCGTTCTCGTGCCTGAACAAGGCGCGTTACGGCATTGCCTGGGGCGCGCTGGGCGCGGCGGAATTCTGCTGGGATGCCGCACGTAAATACACGCTCGACCGTAAACAGTTCGGCCGTCCGCTGGCCGCTAACCAGCTGGTGCAGCTGAAGCTGGTCAACATGCAGACTGAAATCACTTTGGGCCTGCACGCCGTGCTGCGCCTGGGCCGGTTAATCGACGAAGACCGCGTCGCTCCGGAAATGATTTCCCTGCTCAAGCGCAATTCCTGCGGCAAAGCGCTGGACATCGCCCGGATCGCGCGCGACATGCATGGCGGCAACGGCATTTCCGACGAGTTTCACGTGATCCGTCACGTGATGAATCTTGAAGCGGTCAACACCTACGAAGGAACGCATGACATCCATGCGCTGATTCTCGGCCGGGCGATCACCGGGATTCCGGCATTCTGACCCGTCGCATCCGCACCCTTCACCCGTATTGCCGCTCAGCCCCGTTTCCGGGGCTGAGTGCATTGACGGCCATGCTCAAGGCAGGTGTTTGTGCAGTTCCACCGGTTTGCGCTTGGCGCGCATGCGCAGGTTGAGCATTTCCACCGCCACCGAAAACGCCATCGCGAAGTAGATGTAGCCCTTCGGAATATGCATGCCCCAGCCCTCGGCGATCAGCGCGACGCCGACCAGGGTCAGGAACGACAGCGCCAACATCTTGATCGTCGGATGGGTGTCGACAAATTTGCCGATCGGCCCCGCCGCGAACAACATCACGCCCACCGAAAGCACAATCGCGATCACCATGATCGACAATTCATCGACCATGCCTACTGCGGTGATCACCGAATCCAGCGAAAACACGATATCAATCACCGCGATCTGCGCGATCACCGCACCGAAAGTGGCCGTTGCAGCAGCAACGGTGCTGGCACCCGCTTCATGCTCGATTTCCAGTGAATTGTGGATTTCATGCACACTTTTCCATAACAGGAACAGACCGCCGCCGATCAGGATCAGATCGCGACCTGAAACCTCCTTGTTGATGACCGGCATGTTGAACAGCGGCGCCGTGAGCGTCATTAACCACGATAGTGTGAACAGCAGCCCGATGCGTGTCAGCATCGCGAATATCAGGCCGACGTTGCGCGCTTTTGCGCGCTGATTTTCAGGCAGCCGGCCGCACAATATGGAGATGAAAATTATGTTGTCGACACCGAGCACGATCTCCAGTGCCGCCAGTGTCGCCAGTGCCAGCCACGCCTGTGGATCAGCAAGCCACTCCATATCAACCTCTTTTTTTAGAAAAAACAACCATTTACAGATGTGCCAGGCAGCGGGGATGCCGCCCCATGGTGCCGCCCGCTATTACTAGCATTTCCATTACAGGCGCGAAGTGCGATACCGCTCACTAGGGGGTTTATTTCAATCACGCCCAGATTGCGAAACCGCAGCCGCCCCGCAAACAGGAAGCTGCTAAAGTCGTCGCCTGCCCCCACGCCGGAATCCCCCGCCATGCCCACACAGCCCGCACCCGCCGCAGCCCAAGCACCGGACACCACACTCTCTATTTCGCAGCAGATTGCTGAATTCGCCGCCAACCTGACGCCGGACAACATCCCGGCAGACGTACGCGATTGCGCCAAGCTGCATGTGCTGGATGTAGCGGGCACTGCGCTGGCCGCAACACGGTTCGATTTTGCACAGCATGCGCTGTCGGGCATCAGCAACATCGCCGAAGGCGGCAACAACAGCGTCATCGGCATGAACGTCAAATTGCCGATGCGTGATGCCGTGCTGATGAACGGCATCCTCGCCCACGGCCTCGATTACGACGACACCCACCCCGGCGCCATCGTCCATCCGACGGCCAGTGCTTTCCCCTGTTCACTCGGCGTCGCCGAAAAACGCGACGCCTCCGGCGCCGATCTGCTGATGGCATACATCCTCGGCGTTGAAATCGCCACACGACTGGGTGTTGCTGCCGCCGGCACCATGCACACCCAGGGTTTCCACACCACCGGAATCGCCGGCCATTTCGGTTGCGCCGTCGCCGCCGGAAAGCTGTTCAACCTGAGTCCGCAACGCCTGCAATATGCGCAGGGCTTCGCCGGCAGCACCGCCTCGGCGATCTCCGAACACCGTGCTGACGGCGCCTGGAACAAACGCCTGCATCCGGCCTGGGCCGGCGTCGGCGGCATCACTGCCGCGGGGCTGGCCAGCGGCGGTTTTGTCGGCACCCGCAAAATCTACGAAGGCGCCGACGGCATTTTCCGTTCGCACACCGGCACCCGGTTCAATGAAGTCGACATGGGCGCGATGACGCGCAGGCTCGGCGAGGAATGGCTGCTCAAGGAAGTCGCGATCAAACCGTTCCCGATCTGCCATCTGCTGCATGCCTGCGCCGACTCCGCGCTGGCGATCCGCCGCAAGCACAACGTGAAACCCGAGGACATCGTCAAGGTGCGCGCACTGCTGCACCCCGAAACCTTCCATTACATCGCCGAGCCGCCGGAAATGCGCCGCCGCCCGGTGTCGGACTACATGGCCAAGTTCAGCGTGCAGTTCGTGCTCGCTGCGTGTTTCGTGCGCGGCAAGTTCGGTTTTTCAGAACTGGAAACCGATGCTCTAAACGATCCGGCGATCCTCGCGCTTGCACAAAAGGTGCACCACGAGGCGGATCCGGATTCGGCATTCCCGAAATACTTTTCAGGTGGCGTTGTCGTCACCACCAAAGACGGCCGTGAGCTGGTACACATGGAAAAAATCAACCGCGGCGCCGGCGAACGCGCACTTTCGGCGGAAGACATCACCGAAAAGTTCTACGACAACGCTTCACTGGTGATTTCAAAACCGCAGGCCACACGCATCCGTGACGCCGTTCTCGGCATGGACCGCCACAACGCGCGCGACCTCGCCCGCGTGCTGGCGCTGGGCTGAACGGGGGAAAACCATGTCCAACAACATCATCGACCTTGATCACCTGCGCACCTGGATCGGCAAACAGGAGACTCACGACGACATTGCCACTGCATTCCCGGTGGCTGCGCTGGCGGCAACACTCGACCGCAGCGATCCACGCCCGAGAGCGGGCGACGCCATTCCGCACAGCGGCCACTGGCTGTATTTCCTTGAAACCGCGACCAACACCGAACTCGGCCATGACGGTCACCCCAAACGCGGCGGCTTTCTGCCGCCGGTATCACTGCCGCGACGCATGTGGGCCGGCGGACGTATTGATTTCCGCGCTCCGGTGCACGTAGGCGACACCATTCGCCGCGAATCCGAAATCCTGTCGGTGGAAGCCAAATCCGGCAGCAGCGGCAACCTGGTGTTTGTCACCGTGCGTCATACCGTGACGTCGGCCGGTACTGTCGCCATCGTCGAAGAACATGACATCGTTTACCGCGACGCCGCGACAAAAGGCGCAACGCCGCCAGCGGGAAAACCCGCGCCGCAACAAGCGGCTTGGCGGCGCGAAGTTGAAACCAACGAAGCGGCACTGTTCCGTTACTCGGCGCTTATTTTCAACGCCCACCGCATCCATTACGACATCGATTACTGCCGCGAGGTCGAAGGTTATCCGGGGCTGATCGTGCACGGACCGCTGCAGACGACGTTATTGCTTGATTTATGCCGCCGCCATGATCCGCGGCCGGTGCGTACACTCGATTACCGTGCCACGCATCCGGTCTTTCATCAGGAAAAATTCAGCGTCAACGGTCAGCCGTCGGCCGATGGCAACTCGGTGGAACTGTGGACCGCGAACGCCGCTGGCTGCTATGCAATGCGCGGCACGGCGACGTTCTGATCAAATTAATCAGACCGCCAAAATCGCCGAAGAACCGTAGCGAGCAAGTCGAAGCGCAAGGAGCCGCGCAGCCGAATGCCGAGACATAACTTCGCGGTTAGGCGAGGTATTCGGCGAGCACGCGACGCCGCGATTCGACTGCGCTTAGGTTATCCGGCGATTTTTACCAGTTCGCTTCGCGGTCGGGTGTAGCTCCAATTTTATGGATTGAAAGATCGGATCCATTGAACTCCTCCTCGCGATCGAGGCGTATGCCCATCGTTGCCTTCAGCACCCCGTAGACGACAAAGCCGCCGACCAGCGCAATCAGTACGCCCAGCCCGGTGCCGATCAACTGCGCTGTCATGCTGACCCCACCCAGACCGCCCAGCGCCTTTGAACCGAAGATGCCGCAGGCAATGCCGCCCCAGGCGCCGCACAGGCCGTGCAGCGGCCACACGCCCAAAACGTCATCGATCTTCAGTTTGTTCTGGGTCAGCGTGAACATGTAGACAAACAGCCCGCCGGCAATGCCGCCGGTGGCCAGCGCGCCCGCCGGATGCATCACGTCGGACCCGGCACATACTGCGACCAACCCGGCCAGCGGACCGTTGTGCACAAAGCCCGGATCGTTGCGACCCACCACCAGCGCGACCACGATACCGCCGGACATCGCCATCAGCGAATTGACCGCAACCAGACCTGAAATCTTGTCGATGGTCTGCGCCGACATCACATTGAAGCCGAACCAGCCCACGGTCAGAATCCACGCGCCCAATGCAAGGAACGGGATGCTCGACGGCGGATGCGCCATCACGCCGCCCTCTTTCGGATAACGGCCGATGCGCGGTCCGAGCAGAATCACCGCGCCCAGCGCCAGCCAGCCGCCGACAGCGTGCACCACCACCGAACCGGCGAAATCATGAAACTTGGCGCCGGTCGTCGCTTCGATCCACGGCTGGATGCCATAACGGTCGTTCCAGGCAATACCCTCGAAGAAGGGGTAGATGAAGCCGACGATCACCATCGTCGCAATCAACTGCGGGTTGAATTTGGCGCGTTCAGCAATGCCGCCGGAAATGATCGCCGGCACCGCTGCCGCGAAAGTCAGCAGGAAAAAGAACTTGGTGACTTCGAAGCCGCTTTTCTGCGCCAGTTGTTCGGCACCGACCATGAACGACACGCCGTAGGCGACGCCGTAACCAATGAAAAAATAAACAATCGTCGAGACGGCGAAATCGCTGAGGATTTTGACCAGCGCATTGACCTGATTCTTGCGCCGCACCGTGCCCAGTTCCAGGAACGCAAATCCCGAATGCATGGCCAGCACCATGATTGCGCCCAGCAATATGAACAGTGTGTCGGTACTGACTTTGACGGCTTCCATTATTGTTCTCCCCCTGAAAAAATGACCGCTTGTATCAAGCAATTACTGTTCTACAAACCAATCCATTGTTTTTATTAAATATTATGCAAAACATTCGTCCTAGTTTGCACTTTATCAGTGCAATATGGATTTTTACGCACATTAACAGTGCATACTCATCCTGTAGCCGCAAACTCGGCCACAACCCCAGCCGTGCTCGCGAATCATCCGTAAATCATTGAATATTGGTATATTCTTCACTCATGGCCACCGTTCAACCTCTGCCCCCCACTCCGCCTGCACAAGGCGATCAACCGCTGACACTGGCCCAGGTCGTCGCCGATCTGATCGCCGACAACATGGTGCCGCGGGAAGATGCCGAAAAACTGGTCGCCAACCGCCGCTTCAGCAAGTCCGAGGCGCATCCCCTGATGGTCGTCGCCGATCAAAAATGGAAAGACCCGCGCAATCCCCGCAAGCTGCTGGGCATTGAAGTACTGATGCAATGGCTCGCCGAAAAATCCGCGTTGCCCTATCTGCACATTGATCCGTTCAAGATCGACTTCACCGCGGTAACCAAGGTGATGTCGAACGCCTACGCGGCGCGCTACAAAATCCTGCCGATTTCCGTCAACACGCGCGAAGCGACCATCGCCACCGCCGATCCCGGCGTGCGCAGCTGGGAAGCTTCGCTGAAACAGGTGCTGCGGCTCGACATCAAGCGGGTGATCGCCAATCCGGTCGACATCCAGGGTTATATCGTCGAGTTCTACAACCTCGCCCGCTCGGTCAAAGGCGCCACCGACAAAGACAAGGGCAGCTCGGTCTCGGATATCGCCAATTTCGAGCAGCTGGTACAGCTGGGGCGCAGCGGCCAGCTCGACGCCAACGACCAGCACATCGTCCACATCTGCGACTGGCTGTTCAATTACGCCTTCGAACAGCGCGCCAGCGACATCCACATCGAACCGCGTCGCGAAGTGGGCAACGTCCGCTTCCGCATCGACGGCGCCCTGCACCTGGTCTATCAGATTCCGACCCCAGTCATGGCGGCGATGACCTCGCGCATCAAGATTCTCGGCCGCATGGACGTTGTTGAAAAACGCCGCCCGCAGGACGGCCGGCTGAAAACCATCACGCCCGACGGCGACGAGGTCGAACTGCGGCTGTCGACCATGCCCACCGCATTCGGTGAAAAGCTGGTGATGCGGATCTTCAGTCCGGAAAACCTGGTCAAGGATTATCGCGAACTCGGTTTTTCCGATGAAGAAGAAAAAAAATGGGCGCAGATCTCCGCCGCCCCGCACGGCATCATTCTCGTCACCGGACCCACCGGCTCGGGCAAAACGACGACGCTGTATTCGACGCTGAAAAAGCTCGCCGCGCCCGACGTCAATGTCTGCACCATCGAAGACCCGATCGAGATGGTCGAGCCCAGTTTCAACCAGATGCAGGTGCAGTCGGCGATCGGCGTCGACTTCGCCGCCGGCATTCGCACGCTGATGCGCCAGGATCCGGACATCGTGATGGTCGGCGAGATCCGCGATCTGGAGACCGCCGAAATGGCGATTCAGGCCGCGCTCACCGGCCACCTGGTACTGTCGACGCTGCATACCAACGACGCGCCGTCCGCGGTCACCCGTCTGCTCGACCTCGGCGTGCCGCCATACCTGCTGCAGTCGACGCTGCTCGGCGTGATGGCGCAGCGCCTGGTGCGCACACTGTGCCCGCACTGCAAGGAAAAGCACGACTACGATGATGAACTGTGGGACACGCTGGTCGCACCGTGGAAAGCGACCAACCCGAAAGGCCAGACTTATATCAACAAGGGCTGCCTCGAATGCCGGATGACCGGTTACATGGGCCGCATCGGCATTTATGAAATGCTGGTGATGAGCCCGGGACTGCGTGACCACCTGGTCGCATCCGCAGACCTTGAAGTCATGCGCGAAGCGGCGTTCAAGGACGGCATGAAGCCTTTGCGCATCAGCGGCGCGATGAAAATCGCCGCCGGCGTGACGACCATCGATGAAATCCTGAAAGTGGCGCCGCCGCCGGCCGGCGACCGCCGCAAGAATCCGCGGTAGCGGATTAAACGCTGGCAGCAGCCGCCGTTTATCGGGCAGGCAGCGCCGCCTGCGCAAACACTTCGCCGCAAAAAAGCGGCGTCATTTGCCGGAAACCGTGATCGTCAGCCGCGACTGCGCCGCGCCATCCGTTTATTTGAGCAAAAAACTGATGTTGGCGTTGACGCGATACTTAACTATTTTGTTTTTGTCGACCTTGGCCTGCATATCCTTGATGTAGATCGACTTTATACCCTTCAGGGTTTTGCTGGCGTGAGCCAGCGCATTGGCCGCCGCGTCCTCCCAGCTTTTGTCGGACTCGGCTATCACTTCGATCACTTTAAGCATGCTGTTCATTGCTAACTCCTTGGTTGATGGTGCTGTTGAATTTCAATGAATGTCCGCGAGCCCTGAAAATTATCGTTGTCCATGCAAGCTGCACCGTGCGTTGACGCGCATGCACCAACACCCCCGCAAGCTCATCGCTGAGCGGTAACGCGCCACACCACGTTGCCGACGTCGTCAGCCACGAGCAAAGCGCCCTGCCTGTCAATCGCCACGCCAACCGGCCGGCCGTATGCATCACCATCCTGGCTGAGAAAACCGGTCAGCACGTCTACAGGCGCTGCGCCGGAAGGTTTGCCGCGTTCAAACGGCACAAAAATCACCTTGTAGCCGCTGTGCGGCCGGCGGTTCCATGAACCGTGCTGACCGACGAACATGCCGTTGGCAAACACTGCAGGCAATTTGGCGCCGGCCGAGTCCGTCAGACCCAGCGGCGCGGTATGCGGCCCCAGCGCATAGTCCGGCACAATGGCCTTGGCCACGAGGTCGGGCTGCTGCGGTTGCACACGCTGATCAACATGCCGGCCGAAATAACTGTATGGCCAGCCATAAAATCCGCCGTCGTGCACGGAAGTCATATAGTCCGGGACCAGATCGCTGCCCAGTTCATCCCGTTCATTGACCACGGTCCACAACACTTTGGTAAGCGGCTCCCAGGCCAGGCCGTTCGGATTGCGCAGACCGGATGCGAATATCCGGTGTGTGCCGCTCCTGACATCCAATTCCCAGATGGCTGCCCGCTCCTTCTCCACGGCCATCCCGCGTTCGGCGACGTTGCTGTTCGAACCCACGGTGACGTAAAGCCTGGTTCCATCCGGACTCGCGATCAGATTCTTGGTCCAGTGGTGGTTGATCGCACCCGCAGGCAAATCCACCACCTTGATTCCGGTTGCCGTGATGCGTGTATCACCCGCCGCATAGGGAAATCGCAACACCGCATCGGAGTTGGCGACATAAAAATCACTGCCGACCAGGGCCATGCCGAAAGGCGAGTGCAAACCCTCCAGCAACACCGAACGAAAATCAGCCTTGCCGTCACCATCGGTATCGCGCAACAGCGTGATGCGATTGGCGCTGGGCGTACCGGCACCCGCCCTTTTCATCATCAGTCCCATCAGCCAGCTTTTGAATCCCCTGGCATCGTCGGGCTTGGGCGGAGCATTGGTCTCAGCCACCAACACATCGCCGTTAGGCAGAACATAGAGCCAGCGCGGGTGATCGAGGCTGTCAGCGAATGCCGCGACTTGCGTGCCCGGCGCCGGGTGCGGTGCGGCCCCCGCCGGCCAGCCTTTGGCAGGCGCTATATTTACGGTCGGGATCAGCGTCTGTTGCGGCGACGGCAATGTGGGGTTCGCCCCCGTCCCGGCCGAGACCGGCAGCCGGGCCAAATCGCCGCATCCGGTCAACGCAAATAAAATCGTGCCGATTAAAACAGCTATCGAGAGCGGCCGCCCCTGCCTGTCAGCGGCATTGGGACTACCCGTCAAATCCGCCCCAGCAACAACAGCACGACAATGATGATCACCAGCAGCCCCAACCCCCCGCTCGGCCCATAACCCCAGCCCTTACTGTGAGGCCAGCTCGGAAAGGCACCGATCAGCATCAGAATCAGAACGACCAGCAGTATGGTTCCCAGACCCATGATTTTTTCCTTGAATTAATGTTCAACAGCACAGCTACTGAAGCACGGCAAATACGGCACGGTGCAAAAATCCGGAAATCCGGCCCCCAAGGAAGCGCTTATCAACAAGGAACAAGGCGCAAGTTCATGTTCGTGAAATATGACCCCCAGGCTTCTGTTGGAAAACATGAACGAATAGGTCGCCATTTTTTATCAGGGATAACAGTAGGTGGACTGCCGTAACAGTTGATACTTATCCCATCGACAAGCCTGATCATCTGTACGAGAACGCACATAAATGGCTGGCTTCGGCGCAACCGAAACCTGACGATCAATGGAGCGGGAACTGAATGCGGCACGGACGACGACGGGCGCAAGCTGCCGCGACAGCCTGACACCGCAAGAAACGGGTCGCCATACCGCTTGGCCGGACTTATTCTAGCGGCATGAACTTCACCCATCACGATTACGGCCGCATCACCGACGCCATTGAATACCTGCGCGCGAATGCGGCCGCGCAACCCGATCTTGCCGCGATTGCCCGCCACGTCGGCCTCGGCGAACACCATTTCCAGCGCCTGTTCACCCGCTGGGCCGGCGTCAGTCCGAAACGTTTCCTGCAATTCCTCACCATTGAAGACGCCAAGCGCCGCCTCGCCGAAACACGCAACACGCTGGATCTCAGTGCAGACATCGGCCTCTCCGGCACCGGCCGGCTGCATGACCTGTTCATCACCCTGGAAGCGCTGACGCCGGGCGAAGCGCGCACCGGCGGCGCCGGTCTCATCATCCGCTGGGGCTTGCATGACACGCCGTTCGGCCGCGTCGTGATCGGCATCACCGACCGCGGCGTCTGCGCGCTGCATTTTGTCGATGACCAACAACATGCCGCCGAACTGCTGCATCAGGCGTGGCCTCACGCAACGCTGCGCCATGAACCCGTAGCCACAGCAAAAACAGCCGGCCGGATATTCACGCCGATCGCACAACGCACCCATGAACCGCTGGCCGTGCTGGTCAAGGGCAGCAATTTCCAGATCCAGGTGTGGCGGGCGTTGCTGGCCTTGCCCGCGGGCGCCTTGGCCACCTACAGCGACATTGCAGCAGTGCTGGACAAGCCCGACGCGGCGCGTGCCGTCGGTTCTGCTGTCGCTGCCAACAGCATCGCCTATCTGATCCCCTGCCACCGCGTCATCCGCGCCTCGGGCGCACTTAGCGGCTACCGCTGGGGCAGCGCGCGCAAGACGGCGATACTCGGCTGGGAAGCCGCGCGTTCCGCCGGCGGTCAGCGGTAAACTGCGGTGAATATCACCACCCGTAAGGCACCGGCACCGTGAAACCCTCGCTGCAACCCGGACTCAGGCATCAGTTCCGCTACACCGTACCCGCCAACAAAACCGTTCCGCATCTTTATCCGGAATCCGAATCCTTCCAGCAGATGCCGCAGGTGCTGGCCACCGGCTTCATGGTCGGGCTGATGGAATGGGCCTGCATCGAGGCGATCAAACCCCATCTCGACTGGCCCGACGAACAGTCACTGGGAACGCTGGTCAATTTCACGCATCTCGCCGCAACGCCGCCGGGTCTGACCATCACGGTTGATGTCACGCTGGACAGGATCGACGGCCGAAGGCTTTGTTTTTCGGTCGTAGCGCACGACGGCGTCGACCGCATCACCGAGGGTACCCACGAACGCGTGATCATCAACAAGAAAAACTTTGACGCCAAAACCGCCGGCAAACGCGGGCCACTGCCCTGAGCCTTTCGAACTGACCATGAAAAACAGCGCTGCCCTGTTTGCTGCCCTCATGATATTCGGCTGTGTGCAGACGCCGGGATCGCAGGCGCGGCTCGTCGAAACCCACTGGAAAGCCGTCGAACTCGAGGGCAAGCCGGTCGCGTTGCGTGCCGGCGCGCGCGAACCGCATCTGATCCTGCATACCGACAATTTTGTTGCCAACGGATTCTCAGGCTGCAACAACTTCCGCGGCGCCTACGAACTGGCCGGTGACAGCCTGCGTTTCAAGGCGATGGCCTCGACCAGGATGGCGTGCCTGCCGAAAGTCGATGCTGTTGAAAGAAACTTTCTCTCGGCGATCACCGCAACGACCTCTCAGCGCGTATCCGGAGAAACGCTCGAACTGCGCGATGCCGACGGCAAGGTCCGCGCACGTTTCGAATCCCGCTACATGAAGTAATTCACTGAAGTATTGAACAGCGGCCGCGGCAAGGCGGTTCGCTATTGCGCGCCGCTCATAGCGTGCAACTCATTTTGCGCGACTTATTTCGCGCGACTTATTTCGCGCGACTCAGCAGCCGCATGCCGCGCTCCAACCCGTCGAGCGTCAGCGGAAACATGCGCCCGCCCATCAACTCGCGGGTGATACCGATCGACTCGTGGTAATTCCACACCGCTTCGGGCTGCGGATTAAGCCATATCGCATTCGCATACACATCCAGCGCGCGCTGCAGCCACAACGCGCCGGATTCCTCGTTGCTGTGTTCGACGCTGCCGCCGGGATATGTAATTTCATACGGGCTCATCGTTGCGTCACCAATAAAAATCACTTTATAATCATGTGGATACGTGTGGAACACATCCCAGGTCGCGATGCGTTCGGTGGAGCGGCGGCGATTGTCCTTCCACACCCGCTCGTATAAAAAATTGTGAAAGTAGAAATACTCGAGATGCTTGAACTCGGTGCGCGTCGCCGAGAACAACTGCTCGCAGACGCGAATGTGGTCGTCCATCGAACCGCCGATGTCAAAAAACAGCAGCACCTTCACCGCGTTGTGCCGCTCCGGCACCATTTTCAGATCCAGCCAGCCGGCGTTTTTCGCGGTGGAGCGGATGGTGTCATCCATGTCCAGCACTTCAGGCGCGCCGGTGCGCGCGAATTTCCTCAGCTTGCGCAGCGCCACCTTGATATTGCGCGTGCCGAGTTCGACCTGGTCATCCAGATTCCTGAACTCGCGCTGATCCCATACCTTCACCGCGCGGCGATTGCGTGACTCATGCTGGCCGATGCGGATGCCTTCCGGGTTGTAACCATAGGCGCCGAACGGGCTGGTGCCTCCCGTGCCGATCCATTTGCTGCCGCCCTGATGTCGGCCCTTCTGTTCTTCGAGACGTTTTTTCAGCGTTTCCATCAGCTGCTCCCAGCCGCCCAGCGACTCGATCAGTTTTTTTTCTTCATCAGTCAGATTCTTTTCAACCAGCTTGCGCAGCCAGTCCTCGGGGATCACCGCGGCCGCGGCGTCGATGCCGACCACGCCCTTGAAATAGGCCGCAAACACCAGGTCGTACCGGTCGAAGAATTTTTCATCCTTGACCAGACAGGTGCGCGCGAGGTGGTAAAACTCCTCAACGCTGCCGAAAGCGACCTGCTTCTCCAGCGCGGCGATCAGCATCAGGAATTCCTTGATCGACGCCGGTACGCCACCCTGGCGGAGTTTGAGGAAAAATTCGATCAGCACCGAGTAATCACCCGTTGACCGGGGAACGAATGATGCGGGGCTCGCTCCTCGCCTGCTTTTCGATGACCAGCACGCTGTCGTAATAGTGCATGGCGTAAGTCCCGCGGGTGAAATCATCAACAGAAAACGTGTTTGTATCCTTGGAATGCCACGCGCTCAACTGGTCAATCAGGCGCTTGCTGTATTCGACAAACGATCCGGGATTGCGGTATCCCCCGCCGAACTCCGGCCAGTACGAGGTATGCATGTCTTCACAGAGATAGATACCATCGTCGGACACATGCGAGTACAGCTCTTCGAAAGTGGAAATCTGCTGGTTCATGCGATGTCCGCCATCGTCGATCAGGATATCGACCTTGGGTACCTCCCGACGCAACTGTCCGAGAAATTCGCGATCACCCTGATCACCGATGATGATGCTGGTATCCGGCCCGGTGAAGGCGCGGCAGCGCTCATCCACATCCACGCCATAGATACGGCATCCCGGCCCGAAATAATCACGCCACATATCCAGCGATCCGCCATCAAAGATGCCGATCTCCAGCACCACCGGGGAGCGCCCGCGGAAACGTGAAAAATGGCGATGATAAATTTCCAGGTAATGCATCCACTTGAACACCCGCCGGCCCTGATGCGCGGTAAACCATTCTGCCAGCGGATTCACCTCATCTTCCGGCGATGGCGCTGCCGGAAGACCGGCAAACATGTCTTTCAGGAGTCGGAACAGCATGGGCGCCCTCTACTTCTGCCGCCGCGACATGAACACCAGCCGCTCGAACAAATGCACATCCTGCTCGTTCTTGATCAGCGCGCCGTGCAGCGGCGGCACGATCTTGTGCGTGTCCTGGCTGTGCAGCGCTTCCGGCGGAATATCTTCGGCCATCAGCAGCTTCAGCCAGTCGAGCAGTTCGGACGTTGTCGGTTTTTTCTTCAGCCCCGGCACATCGCGGATTTCGAAAAAGGCATTCAGCGCCTGCGACAGCAGTTGTTTCTTGATGCCGGGGAAATGCACTTCGACAATCTGCGCCATCGTGTCGGCGTCAGGAAAACGGATGTAATGGAAAAAGCAGCGGCGCAGGAAAGCGTCGGGCAATTCTTTCTCGTTGTTGCTGGTGATGATCACCAGCGGACGGTGCCGGGCCTTGATCAGCTGCTGCGTCTCATAGACATAAAATTCCATGCGGTCGAGTTCGCGCAACAGGTCATTCGGGAATTCGATGTCGGCCTTGTCAACCTCATCGATCAGCAGCACCGCGGGTTCGTCGGCGGCAAACGCCTTCCACAACATGCCCTGCACGATGTAATTGCCGATGTCCTTGACCTTGGGGTCGCCCAGTTGCGAATCGCGCAGCCGCGACACCGCATCGTATTCATACAGGCCGTTCTGCGCCTTGGTCGTCGACTTCACATGCCATTCATACAAAGGGCGCTTCAAGGCCTTCGCCACTTCCAGCGCAAGCATGGTTTTGCCGGTGCCCGGTTCGCCCTTGATCAGCAGCGGGCGCTCCAGCGCCAGCGCGGCGTTGACCGCCATCATCAGGTCGTCAGTGGCGACGTAGTTTTCGGTACCGGTAAAACGTGACATAATTTTCCTTTAAAAACAAATACTTATATGGACTGTTAGTTCTGAGCCCTTCGACCAGCCTGTCCTGAGCTTGTCGAAGGGCTCAGGACAGGCTGGTCGAAGGATGCGTTTCAGATCATGCCAGGCGGGACAGATCACCCCGGCGATCGATGTCGAGCAACACGCCAGGGTCATCGCCGTCGACCAGTTTCACCATCGCCTGATTGCGCTGCACGATCGCACGCGCGCCGCTGTCGCCAGCGAGCAACTGCAACTCGTGCAGAAACCGGCGGCCGAACGCGACCGGATGACCGCGATCGCCCTGGTAGGCCGGCGCGACGATATCAGCACCCGCCATCAGTACCTGCACCACGCGGGCAATGGTATCGGGACGGATACGCGGCATGTCGGCCAGCGCAACAATCCACCCGGCCGCGTCATGCGTCATGCGCACGCCGTGGGCGAGACTGACGCCCATGCCCAGCGCCGCATCGCTGCAGACAGTGATGCTGCAGCCTTCCTGCTCCAGCAGTTCGGCCAGCGGAAAATCGCCGGGACGCAACACCGCCGTCACCTGCAGTCCGGCAGCCATCAGATTGCGCGCGGCATGCACGGCAATCGCCGCACCGTCATCCAGCGGATGCAGCAGCTTGCCGCCGCCGAAGCGCGAACCCGCGCCGGCAGCCAGCAGGATCGCCATCGGAAGTTTTTCTGGCTCGGCCATACCCGTGATTATAATGGCCAGACCCGGCACAAAGCCCCGGTGCGTCCACACTGTTCCGCACACTTACCAGCCACCAGCCACCGTCCACCAGCCACCACCAAACCCATGCCCAAACTTTGCGCCAATCTGACCATGCTGTTCAACGAAGTACCCTTCATGGAGCGTTTCGCCGCTGCGGCGAAGGCCGGCTTCCGCGGCGTCGAATACCTGTTTCCGTATGAATACGACAAGGGCACCCTCGCCGCGGCGCTGCAGCAGCACAACCTGGTGCAGGTGCTGCACAATATGCCCGCGGGCAACTGGACTGCCGGCGAACGCGGCATCGGCTGCCACCCGCAGCGCGTCGCCGAATTCAAGCAGGGCACAGCCCTGGCCATCGACTACGCCACCGCGCTGGGCTGCAAGCAGGTCAACTGCCTCGCCGGCATCCGCCCGCCGCATGTCGATCCGCTGGATGCGCGCGAAACCTTCATCCGCAACCTGCAATACGCGGCACCACTGTTCAAGGATGCCGGCATCAAACTGCTGATCGAGCCGATCAACACCCGCGACATTCCCGGTTTTTTTCTCAATTATTCGCAGCAGGCCATCGACATCATCAAGGCCGTCGGCTCCGACAACCTGTTCCTGCAGTACGACATCTATCACATGCAGATCATGGAAGGCGACCTCGCGCGCGGCATCGAAAACAACCTGGCGCTGATTCCACATATGCAGCTCGCCGACAACCCCGGCCGCCATGAGCCCGGCACCGGCGAGATCAACTTTCCCTGGCTGCTCAGCCACATCGACAAGATCGGCTATTCCGGCTGGATCGGCTGCGAATACAAACCCGCGACCACCACCGGGGCCGGCCTCGGCTGGGCCCGCCCGTATCTATCAGCGGCTTGATATCGGCGACTTAAAATCGGCGGCTTGACGCGCCGGGGGCTACCCCACACAATCATTGCGTTGATCGTCAGTAACGAATGGGCCCAACAAAAATCAAACGGGCCCGCCCTGGAATACAACCAGAAGGAGGAGTCATGAAAGTATCCCGTATTGCGTCCGTGCTCGGCCTCGCTGTCGCCGCAGCATTCCCTGCCGTTTATTCCACCACAGCCTCTGCACAGCAGATGACACTGATGACCGGCCCGCAGGGCGGCGTCTGGGTGCCGCTCGGCGGCCAGCTGAAAAGCATGTGGGAAAAAGCCATCCCCGGCCTGAACATCACCGCCACGCCGGGCGCCGGCATCGCCAACGTGCGCGGCGTCGATGAAGGCAAGGCACAGATCGGCTTCGGCAATTCGAGCAGCACCGTCGACGGCATCGCCGGCGTTGCGCCGTATCCGAAAAAAGTCACCAAGGTCTGCCAGATGGCAAACCTGTATCCGCAATACTTCCAGGTGGTCGCGCTGGCGGATGCCAAGGTCAACACCTTTGCCGACTTCAAGGGCAAATCGGTCGTTACCCAGCCCAAGGGCAACACCGGCGAACTGCTGACCGACCTGACTCTGAAGCTCAACGGTCTCAATTACCAGGCACTGTCGAAAATCAACTTCCAGTCGTACACCGACGCGGTGTCGATGATGAAGGACGGCCACGCCCAGGTGTTCACGCTCGGGACCACCATCCCCGCATCGTCGGTAATGGACCTCGCCAGCGCGCGCGACATCAACCTGGTACCGGTGGATGACAAGACCATGGCCGCGTTGCGCAAAGCCAACCCCGGCTACCAGCGCCTGATCGTCAAAGCCGGTACCTATCCGAAACAGGACAAGGACGTGCCGCAGATCGGCTACTCGGCCCACCTCGTTGTCTCCTGCGATCTGCCGGAGCAGACGGTGTACACCATGACCAAAACCGTCGCCGCCAACATCAACGACATGGCCTCGGTGAACAAGGCAATGACCGGACTCACCCCGAAGGAAATGGCTGCCGACATCGGCGTGCCCTTCCACCCGGGCGCGGCGAAGTTCTACAAGGAAGCCGGCGCGATGTAATTTGAGGCATCAAGCAGTCAAGACGGGGCGGCGCAAGCTGCCCCGTTCCACATCCAGCCGGGGAACTCGATGACTACTGCAGAAAAAGAACTGACCCTCCAGGTCAAGTCCGACGAAAAAGCAGCCACCACACCGCAAAGCGCGATGCTGAAAGCCGTGGTCACGATCATCGCCATTGTGATGTCGCTGTACCACATGTATGTCGCCGGCTTCGGCCCGCCGGAAGCGATGATCTTCCGCGGCACCCACCTGCTGTTCGCACTGACTCTGGTATTCCTGCTTTATCCGCTCAAACCCGGCGGCGGCTGGAAATGGCGCGTCGGCGACGCGATCCTGCTGCTCGGTTCGTGGGCGTTCATCCTGCACATATTCCTGAACTATCAGGCGATCACCAACCGCATCATCTACATCGACGACCTGACGCAGATGGACAAGTTCTACACCGTCGTCGCGGTGCTGATCATCCTCGAAGCCACGCGCCGTGTACTCGGCTGGGCATTGCCGCTGACCGCGCTGACCTTTCTGATCTATGCACTGGTGTTTACCAACGTCAAGGCGCCGGTGCTGATGGAGCAGCTGTATCTGTCAACTGAAGGCATTTTCGGTTCGACCCTGGGCGTCTCAGCCTCGTATGTGATGCTGTTCGTGCTGTTCGGGGCGTTCATGGAAAAAAGCGGCACCGGACAATTGTTCATGGATTTCGCGCTGTCGATCACCGGCCACACCGCCGGCGGCCCCGGCAAGGTGGCGGTGGTCAGTTCCAGCCTGTTCGGCACTGTATCAGGCAGCGCCGTTGCCAACGTCATGGTCGACGGACCGATGACCATCCCGCTGATGAAACGCACCGGTTTTCGGCCGCCGTTCGCCGCCGCGGTCGAAGCCACCGCCTCCACCGGCGGGCAGATCATGCCGCCGGTGATGGGCGCAGCGGCGTTCGTGATGGCAGAGTTCCTCGCCGTGCCCTATGCCACGGTTGCACTGTGGGCGGTGATCCCGGCAGTGATGTATTACATGTCAGTGTTTTTCGCGGTGCATTTCGAAGCCAAACGTTACGGTCTGCACGGCGTGCCGAAAAACGAATTGCCGGTGTTCGGCTACGTGATGATGTCGCGCGGCCACCTGTTCATTCCCATCATCACCATATTCATCGGCCTGACCATGGGTTATTCAGCGCCTCTGTGCGCGTTGGCGGGCGCGCTGATGTGCCTGCCCATCGCACTGATGCGCAAGGCCACGCGCCAGGGCATCAGCTGGCGCAATGTGCTCGACGCACTGGAGGAAGGCGCCAAGAACACGCTGGCCGTGGCGATGGCCTGCGCCTGCGCCGGCATTGTCATCGGTTGCGTCACCATCACCGGCCTCGGCATCGTCTTCACCCAGATCGTCGTCGGCCTCGCGCAGAACATGCTGCCGCTGGCGCTGATCCTGACCGCCATCGCCGGCATCGTGCTCGGCATGGGCATGCCGACCACGCCCGCCTACATCGTCATGGTGTCGCTGCTGGTACCGGCGCTGGTGAAACTGGGCGCGCCGCTGCCGTCCGCACACATGTTCGCGTTCTATTTCGCCATCCTGTCGGCGATCACGCCGCCGGTGGCGCTGGCGGTGTTCGCTGCCGCAAGCCTGGCCAAAGCCGACCTGTGGGAAGCCGGCTGGGCCGCTGTGCGCATCGGCGCCGCAGGCTTCATCGTGCCCTTCATGTTCGTATTCGAACCTTCGCTGCTGATGATCGGCGCCTGGAGCGACATCCTGCATTCCTTCTTTACCGCGAGCATCGGGGTGATCTGTCTGGCCGGGGGCATGTTCGGTTACCTGCATCGCTGGGCGCTGGGCTGGGAACGCGTGCTGCTGCTGATCGCCGCCATCCTGCTGATCAAGCCGGGCCTGATCACCGACCTGATCGGTTTCGGCCTGCTGGCGGTGGTACTGGTCAGCCAGTTCGTGCTGCGCCGTCATGAACCGCAGCGGGAAGTGAAGCCGCAACCGGCGCACTGACGCTTATAATCGTTTGAACCGCTTCAACCCGGCGGCCGCTGATTGCGGCCGCCGCCCCTTTCAACTGCATCAAAGGACATCGCTATGAGCAACGTCGGCTTCGTCGGACTCGGCATCATGGGCAAACCCATGGCCCTCAACCTGATCAAGGGCGGGCACACCTTGTTTCTGCATTCGCGCAGCGGCGTGCCGAAGGAATTAACAGATGCGGGCGGCAAAGCCTGCGCCAGCCCGAAGGAAGTTGCGCAGCAGGCCGACATCATCATCACCATGGTTCCCGACACGCCCGACGTCGAGAAAGTGCTGTTCGGCGCCAACGGCATCGCCGAAGGCCTCAGCAAAGGCAAGACGGTGGTCGACATGAGCTCGATCTCGCCCATAGAAACCAAACAATTTGCCAATAAAATCAATAAATCAGGATGCGACTACGTCGACGCCCCGGTCTCCGGCGGCGAGGTGGGGGCAAAAAACGCGGCGCTGACGATCATGGTTGGTGCGCCACAGACCGCCTTCGACAAAGTCAAACCGCTGTTCGAACTGATGGGCAAAAACATCACCCTCGTCGGCGGCAACGGCGACGGTCAAACCTGCAAGGTGTGCAACCAGATCATCGTCGCCCTGAACATCGAAGCCGTCAGCGAAGCGCTGGTGTTCGCATCGAAAGCCGGCGCCGACCCCGCCAAAGTCCGGCAAGCCCTGATGGGCGGCTTCGCCGCCTCACGCATTCTGGAAGTGCACGGCGAACGCATGATCAAACGCACCTTTGATCCGGGATTCCGCATTGAGCTGCATCAAAAGGATCTGAACCTCGCGCTGCAGGGCGCGAAGGCGATGGGTGTGTCGCTGCCCAACACCGCGACCGCGCAGGAACTGTTTAATTCCTGTTCGGCCAATGGTGGCGCGAAGTCGGACCACTCGGCAATGGTCAAGGCGCTGGAGCGGATGGCGAATCATGAGGTGGCGAAGTAAACTCGATTTTTCCGAACAAAAATAATTTCCAAATTCCCATCCGCCAATGATTCAAGAAATTCTATTTAGGAATGCTTGGGTCCGAGCACTTCTCCCATTGGCACTGATGGGAATAGTGGGCGTAACAGCGAGCTCACTAGTAGTAGAGATTGCGCAAGGAAACGATATCCACTGGAACCTTATCCCCCAGAAAGTATCTTTTTATTTATTACTCGCTTCCACGTGCCTTAGTGCCATCTATCAAATATGCATTCAAAGACACGACAAAGAGCTTGCACGTGGTTTTACACCAAAACAGTATGAGGCCAATATCCGAAATCGCGTTGCAGAAGATATCGCGAAGAGATCAAAGAAGTTGATTAAGGAGGGAAATATAGAACAGTTAGAAAGGGAAACCGAAGCGTTCAAACGACTTTATGGGGAGGGTCAAGCATGAGGGTATTAATTACGCCCCAGTTTAACGCTGCGATGCTACGGCTACCCGCACCATCCCAAAAGGAGGCAAGCCAGCTATATGCCATCGCGTCTGCTTTGACACGCGAACAACTTGTAGAGTCCCCATTGCTCACAAAACTAGAAACTAGTCGCGGAGATATTTTCACCCTCCGCAGCAAGTCAGCACGAGTTTTTTGTTCATTTGATGGAACTGGTGATGTTCTTTTCTTAGACGTAAATGAAGTTAAAAATCTTTATCATGAAAAACCAACAACTCAAGAAAAAGAAACGGCGCTTTTTGGTCGCAATGGCGACCCTAAGGTTTACATTGCAAATAACGAAAATAAAACAATTTATTCATTCAGTGGGGTCCCACTTGCATACATTGACGATAAGAAAAATATATATGGATTCAATGGAAAGCACCTTGGATGGTTTGAAGATGGGATTGTTTGGGATCATCAAGGACAACGAGTTGGCTTTACATCAAAAACTTGCCCAACATTCACCAAATTTGAACCCTTCAAAGGTTTTAAGAATTTCAAGCCTTTTAAAGGTTTCAAACAGTTCGCGCCATTCAAGCCAATTAAAACTCACAGCGATTCCAAGAACGACTTATTAACCTTTTTAGAAGAAGGACGAAGCTAAAGCAAGCGTAGCCTGCATGGACCGAAGTGGAATGCGGGACTTTTCCCCGTAATCCGCTACGCTTCTTACGGGCCACGGGTTCATCCCCTTCTGAGCCGCCGAGTAGCACAACGCGGCCGGGGGCCGTCGGCGAGGACTGTCTGAGCCCTTGCCGCGCAGTGGTAAGGGCGAGTTGCGCGCCTCGAAGGAAGTCACCCTGGGTGACAGCCGCCCGACCGCGCGAGCAACGCAGGGCACCCCGCAGGGGCGGCGAGGAGGGTCGCCTTCTCTTTGGTTACTTTCTCTTGGCGAAGCAAGAGAAAGTGACTAGCCGCCGGGCTACCCCCGGCGACCTTGAAGCACCGCAAACAAATTTAAACCAGCAGCGAGAACGCCCTTCGACAAGCTCAGGGCGAACGGAGGTTTTGTTTCTGTTCCACAATTGGCAAACGGAGCAAGCCTATCCCCGATTGAACCATCCCCCTCCCCCGCTGCCATAAATCCAACACCCGCAACCCAAAACCAGGAGCCCCCATGCCCGCATGGCTGATCCCCGCATTAAAAGCTGTATTGCCGCACGTCGGCACCATCATCTCCGTCGCCGTGCCTGCGTTTACCAAAAAACGCGTCGACGCCGCGGAAAACCTGACCACGCTGCATCAGGAACAGATTGCGGAACTGCAGGCTGCCGCATCACAGAATGCAAAACACATCCGCGAACTGGCGGAACAGTTGCAGGTCACGGTGGCCGCGCTCGAACAGGCCGCAGCCATCGCCGAAGCCCGGTACCGGCGTACCATGGTAATGGGCGTGATTGCGATCGTGTTGTCTTCGCTGGCTTTGGGCAGTGCGCTGATTACGGGCTGAGTATCCGGGCAGTCTTCATCATCCTTGGAGCACAATCATCGGCCTGCCGTACAACAGCAAATCCCTAGCCCTGCTGCACCACAATCCGCCGCCGCTCCAGATATTCCCCACCACTCCGGCCCACGGCCCCGTCCGGCTGATCGACCCCCAGCACTAAAATCATCCGCTTGGCGATTCCGGCATCCGCAATGCCAAAAAAACTTTGCGCCGCCTGCTGTTCCGGCAATACCGCAATTACGCTCTCTCCGCCAAAAAACGGCACCACCACCTGGCTGATGAAATCCGCAGTGGCATTGATGCAGCCGAAAGTCACGCGGTGGTCAGCCAAAGAGACGCTTTGAATCCGTCCGAGGCGCCTTTCGGTCCCGCTGCCCACCACCTGGTGTATGGAAATCCGCGTCATTGCGTATTCGGCGAGCACTACGCCCGGGCCGTAATGGGTATCCACGCCTTTTGCATAAAACAGGCCTGCGGGCGTCACCTTGTCGGCATCGGTGACTGCAGCAATGGGTTTGGCCGCCTGTGCATCGGTCAGTGTGTCGCCCCGGGCCTTGCCGTAAAGTGCGGGGCTTTTGGCGATCAGCAGTCCCTCGCGATCGAAGGCATACAAGGTACCACCGGCTTTGTCGGCAATGATGAAGGGGCCGGCGCGATTCTTGTTGGTGCGCACCATCCAGTCAGCAACGAGGCGCGCATCTGCGCTGGCGGTAACGCCTTTGAAATCAGCACGGTGCACTTTGCCGGCGAATTGATGTTCGGTCTTCGCCGACGGGACTGGCAGCGTGTAGCCATGAACCACCGGGCTGCAATAGGTGGCAACGGCAACCGCCAGCGCGCCGGCCACAGCCGCCTTGATCTCCTGACGGAAACCCGGATTACGGTTTCGCACCGCCGGTAACCGGTTTTTCAGCTTCGCTTCGTGCAGTCCAGACCATCACCAGCCGCTGGTGTTTGCCCGAACCAATCTCGACCGCCTGTGTTTTGGCGACACCCTCATGGCTGGCTTCGATCTGGTAGCGACCGGCAGGCATCGTGGCCAGCAGATAGGGCCCTTCCGTCACTGCATCCAGCACAACCTTTCCTGCGCGATCGCGCACCGTGACTTTCACGCCAGCCAGATAAACATCGTTCGGCGATGCTTTCTGCGCGAACAGCAGTTCCAGCGGGTATTTCGCCGCCGCCTGCTTGAATGCCGCAGCAGACTGCTCGCCGACGCCGCCACTGATGTAACGCACATTGCCCTGGGTGATTTCATCCGGCAGCGCCGGGGAGTCCGCGCCGAACGCCGGCAGCGCCAGCGTCATCGCAGCAACGACCGCAGCCGTTGCCCAGTGTGTGATCGCCCGGTTGGTTTTCGTCCGTTTCATGGCCATTGATTTCATTTGAATTTCCTCTTGATCAAGCCTGACAGGCTACGGATGCCGCAAGGCTGCGGCTGTTCGTTATCGAACATAAAAAATAATGCCGGCACCTGCCCAATGGGGACTGCCGCACAGCAGGGCGCCGCGTACTGTGGCAGGCTGGGCCGATGAAAAAACTGCTGGGTATGATCTGGGTAGTACATGGACTGATGAGCGCGCTGTTCGCCTGCGCGGCAATCCTGCTGATCGTGATCGCCGCGCGCATGGGCGGCCTGGCCATCATCAACGGACTGGACTGGAGCGCGGCGCAAACCATCATCGAAGCCATGGGCCTGCTGGCTGCGGCAGTGGTGGCGCTGCAGATCGCCGAAACCATCCTCAAGGAAGAGGTCATGCGCGACGCCGACATCAGCACGCCGACCCGCGTGCGGCGCTTCCTGTCGCGGTTTTTCGTGGTGGTCATCGTGGCACTCGCCATCGAAGGGCTGGTGGCGACGTTCAAGGCGCTGCATGAAGACCCTTCGCAGCTGCCGTACGCCGCAAGCCTGCTTGCTGCGGTCGGCGTGTTGCTGGCGGCCTGGGGCATTTTCATCCGGCTCAACCGCTACGCCGAGGAACTGGAGCCGGAAGCCATGGCCGAGGCCAAGCGCGAAGACCGCAAGTTCAAATAGCCGGGGAACGCTGCAGCCGGACTTTACGGCGGGAATGTATGCCAGCGCACAGAATCAGTTCACTCCTGTGGCAGAACATTATTCTGAACAAATCACAAAGGAGAACATAATGAATTTCGGAAAATTATTCGGCCTCGGTACAGCCTTGCTGTTCAGCGGCGCCGCGGCAGCAGCAGATTTTTCTTTCCAGGGCACGTTCAGCCAGGACGACGATGTCCAGTTGTTCAGCTTTGAAGTTGGCGCCAGTTCCACCGTCACCTTACGTTCCCTGGGTTATGCCGGGGGCGTCAATTCTGCCGGCCAAATCATCACCCGCGGCGGCTTCGACACCATACTGGCACTGTTTGACAACAGCGGCACGCTGATCAACAGCAATGACGACGGCGAAGAAAACGTTGCCCCCGACATTGCAACCGGACAGCGCTGGGATGCCTTCCTGGAGACTGAGCTCACCCCCGGCAGCTACAGCGTGACGGTGATGCAGTTCGACAATTTCGCCAATGGCCCCGACCTGGCGGATGGATTTTTCAGACAAGGGGAAGGCAATTTCACCGCTGGCTTCGGCTGCGGCGCCGATGCCTTCTGCGACATCTCGGGTGTATCACCGTTTGACCAGCGCAGTAATCAATGGGCGTTCGACGTGCTCAACGTCAACTCCGCCACCGGCTCAGTCTCTGCAATTCCGGAACCGGGCACCTATGGAATGCTGGCAGCCGGACTGGGGCTGCTCGGATTCGCGGGCAAACGTCGCAGATCTGAAAAGCCCAACTGAACCGCACTACGGCAACCACCCACCCTGCCGCGGCAGGGTTTTATTTTGTTTCTTGTATGAGTAAAGTTTTTCTTTTTCGTTTTTCTTTTTGTTATTTTTATTTTTATTTTACAAATATTTTTTATGTTGGTAAGTGCGTGCGTCATCGTACAGATGGGCATCGAAAAAAATAGTAGAGACTCCCGCAACTTATGAGGCCATACTCTTTATACGCTTCTGATGAATGTGGGCGCACAAATAACCCCCACCTGCGAACGCTCCGGCGATCACCTGCTGCGACTCTCCCCCGCGCTGCATCCGCAGCCTCACCTGCTGAATTGATCACCCTGAGTTAAAACTTGTTTTAGGGAACTTTGTCCCAATGTGGGATATCACACAGACGCGTATTTAGTTTGTGTGTGGATTAAAGGCACGCCGATTGTCGCCAGGTAGCGACACAATTACTTTAAAAGGAGAAATTCAAATGCGATTTCTCAACAAAATTCCAGCGTTGCTGCTCATCACAGTCTGCGCTTTTGCTCAAGCCGCCGTTTACCGCACGGTCGATAAAAACGGAGTCGTCAGCTACAGCGACGTTCCGCCAGCCGCTACTAACCCCGTCAAGCTGGCCTATTCAGCAGCACCGCTGACCGCGCGCAACCAGGGCAACGGTGAAATATTGCTCGAATGGCCGTTTCAACCCAATGCCGTCAGTTATCGCATCGAACGCACTGCAGTCGGCGTTCCGGTGTTGAGCCTTGAGGCCGGCGGTCACAACAATGCGATGGATTATGCAGGTCTTGCGGGTTCTTACAAATACCGGCTGTTAGCACGCGCCGCCGACGGCACCGAGCGCGTCGTCAGCAGTGCGTCATACACCACGCCGGAAACCGTACGCGCCGCGGTAACCGCAGCAAGCGGCCTGCCGCCGCAACTGCGCTCCGCGATGGGTACCAATCTTGAAGGCGTTTCTTCGTGGACCCCCGAAATTCCTTTTGTTGACGTGATGAAATCATCCGGCGTCTGGATCTCCGGTGATGCCACTAAATGGGACAACGAACAGCCGCTGAACCTCGATGCCAATGGCTGGGTGCGTTCGCTCGCTCCGGGACAAATCGCCAAAAAACTGATGTTGCGCGATATCGGAGTTAACTACCCGGCAGGACAGTATCTGGTGCGCTACAAAGGCGAAGGCACACTCAAATTCCAGTTTGCCGCGAGCGTGGTATCGCAAAAACCGGGCGAGGTCGTGCTTCAGGTCACTCCTGACAGCAGCGGCATTTATATCGCCATTGAAACCACCAACCCGGCCAACTACCTGCGCGACATTCAAATCACCATGCCGGGCGGCGTTTGCGAAGGGGACATGTTCAAACATGTCGCCTCGGTGAGCGAATGCGGCACCCGGCGTTTCCTGGCGTTTGCCGACTATTCGCGCAGCATCCTGTTCTACCCGGTATTCGCGGAACGCCTGCGCAGTTACTCCGTGCTGCGTTTCATGGACTGGAGCACCACCAATGGCAGCAAGGTGACCAACTGGCTGCAGCGCACGCCAATGGCTGCAAGCACCTGGGGTGCAGTGAACGGCGTACCCATCGAAGTGATGATTGCGCTGGCCAATCGCATGGGCGCACATCCGTGGTTCACCATGCCTCATCAGGCGGATGAGACTTACATCAAGAATTTTGCGCAGACCGTCAAGGCGCGACTGAATGCGTCGCTGGGGGTTTACGTGGAGTATTCCAATGAGGTGTGGAATGCGATGTTCCCGCAGTACAACTACGCGCTTGAACAGGGAAAACTGCAGTCCCCTGTCATCGACAACATGCAGTTTTACGCCTTGCGCTCGCAGGCCACCGGAAAAATCTTCAAGGATGCCCTGACTGCGCCGCGCGTAGTGGCGGTGCTGAGCGGACAGGCGGTTAATCCATGGACAGCCACCTGGGGCATGGATTATCTGAAAACCCGGGGCGGCACCGCTTCAGTCGGCATCGACGCCATCGCCATCGCGCCTTATTTTGCGGTGATGCCAGATCCGCAGGAAGCCGCGCAATATACCGCGATGACGCTGACCGAGTTTTATGAGCATGTACGCACCAAGATCATGCCCGCGACAGTCACCGACTCCGCAAAATACCGCACAGCCGCCAACAGCTACGGCGTACACCTGATCAGCTACGAAGGCGGACAGCACATGGTGGGCGTGCTCGGCGCCCAGAATGACAACTTGCTGAGCGCATTGTTCGATGCCTTCAACCGCGACCCGCGCATCAAGGAGATGTACACCAGTTATCTCAACGGGTGGAAGCAGGCCGGCGGCGAGTTGTTCGTGCACTTCAACGACGTCAGCACTCCGACCAAATGGGGTCGCTGGGGCGCGCTGGACTATGTGTCACAACCGCAGGCCGCGGCGCCGAAATTCGACGCGCTGCAGAATTTCATCCAGCAGAACCCGGTGTGGTGGAACCAGAAAACGTTGACGCCATGAATATGCCTGTTCTCAGCGGATTGATGGCCCGAAAAAGATTCCACTCCTCCCACCATCTCCGCGGCTTTTCGCTGCTGGAGATGGTGGTGGTGATGGCGGTGATGGGCATTCTGGCGATGATGGCGATTCCGAGTTACATGCACCAGATCGTACGGCGGCAGATTGTTGACGCGCTGCCGCTGGCCGACATAGCAAAAAAGCCGGTGGCCTCCGCCTGGGCGCTGGCGCAACCCTTCCCGCCGGACAATACCGCTGCGGGCCTGCCCGCGGACGATCTGGTGGTCAGTAATTACATCAAGTCTGTGGCAGTGCAGGACGGCGCGATTCAGGTCACCTTCGGCAACAGTGCGAATGGCCTGCTCAAGGGCAAGAAGCTCTCACTGCGACCTGCCGTGGTTGATGACACGCCGATTGTTCCAGTGGCCTGGGTGTGCGGTTACGCCAAAGGGCCGGGGAAAATGACCATCAAGGGCGAAAACAGAACCGATATCCCTGAGGAATATCTGCCCATCAACTGCAGAGCGCCGATCACGAATCCCCCCCCGTAAGCGCGCAGAAGGCCATAATGACTGCATCCGGTTTCCCACAACCCTCTTGATCAGTCACTTCAACCCGCCCGATGGACGATCTGAACCTGTTGCAATGGCCTGCGATGGTCGTCACCATCATCGCGGCGTGGCTGATCGCATCGCAGACCAAGCGCAGGCGTCTGATCGGCTTCTGGTGTTTTCTGCTGAGCAATGCGCTGTGGGTAGTGTGGGGCTGGCATGATCAGGCGTACGCGCTGGTGGTGCTGCAGGTCGCCCTCGCCGCGCTGAACATCCGCGGGGCCTATAAAAATGAACCCGCCGCGGATGCCGCAACGGATCGCTGACATCGATACGCCGCGGCCGTATAAATAATTATAATAAAATCATATCCTTATATTAACGCAGCCTACTCGCTGCGCTGCGCCCTGCCGGTTAAGATTGCCTCATGAAAACCCGATCCCGATTGGCTACAGCGGCAGCATGGATGGTGCTGTCGATGGCCGCCATCGCTGCGACGCCACCGGCTGATCCCAAACAGGATGAAAAAAGAGCCGTTGAATTGCGCCTCAAAGCCGACAAAGGGGATGGCGATGCCGCCTTGCAGATCGGCTATATGCTGGCACTGGGCCGGATTCCGGCGTCGCGTTACGGTACGCCGATCACCTGGTTCAAAAAAGGTTGCGCCGCGCGCAGTCTGGCAGCCTGCCACAACGCCGGGGTGTCCTATGAAAGCGGTAAAAACGGCGCCACCCAGGATTATTCAGAGGCTGCTGCTTATTTCCTGCAGGCCGCCGAACAGGCCTTCCTGCCTTCGATGTACAACCTTGCGGCGTTGAGTGCCGAATCGAAAATCAACTCTCTCGACAACCGTGAAGGCCTGAAATGGATGCTGGTGGCGCAGAAATCCGCGGTGCAGTGCCCCGCTAATCCGAGCTGCAAAATCGTTACCGAAGATCAAAAAGGCTACCGCGCCAAACTTGAGGATCGTCTGTCCTCAAAGGAACGACGCGAGGCTTATCAGCTCGCCCAGGACTGGCGGCCGCGCAACTGAACACTGGGTTGGAAGGGCAAGAAGCCCGACCTCAGGGATGCCGGGGCTTTAGTTGCTGAAGTTCGCCACCTGCCGCGCCGCCCCGGTGAGTCGCAGGATATGCAGCCCGAGACCGTGGCGGTCGACGATATAGATGTAGCCGCGGTCATCGACCTCGACATTGTTGGTGGTGACCGTGCGGCCACCGCTGTCCGGGACGAAATAGGCAATCTCACGCGGTTTATAAGGATCGCGGATATCGAGCGCGCGTACGCCGGCGTTGAAATGGGCGATGAACAGGATGCGCCGGTAGTAGATCGGCGTGAAACTCTCGTTTGATGAATGCGCGCCGATGCGGCCGGCACGGTTGCAGTAGTCGCCGCTCTTCGCATCCAGCGCCCACGATGAGGCCACCCTCGGTTTCGCCTCTTCGGTAACATCGATGAACCATACCTTCTGCTGAGCACTGCCGCAGCCGTCGGACAAAGCTTCGTTGGTGACCGCGACAAAATCCTTTTTCATGCGGAGGCCCTCGGGCGTCGTCACCGCCATGCCCGGCAGCGGAAACACGGTATGCGCGCCGTAGTCGGCATCCAGATCAAACCGGCCGGCCTGTGGCTGCAACAGACTCGCGCGTGTCGGCGTTGTGATTTGTGGCGGCGTTTTTGCGCCTTTCAACAGTTTTTCGCGGTCAACAATTTGTAGAATGCCCCCGCTCGACGTGCCATGGCCGAAATAGACCCGGTTACCGGCCGGTCCGGTCGAGATCGGCCCGTGCAATCCCGTCGGCACGCTGCCTGATGCGCCGGGCTCCTGCCCCGGCAGACCGTAATCGCGAACGTGCAACGGTTTAGCCGGATCGGATAAATCAAAAATCTGCGTCATCCGCGAAGTGCGCCAACCCGGCACACCGGAGACCAGGTAAGCGATGCCGGTATCGCATTCCCACCAGTTCTTGTGCGTGCCGCGCAGGCCATCGGCCACCACGGCTACGCGCTGCGGCGGGCCGGGCAACGTAACATCCCACACTTCATGCGCGCTGTGACCCAGTGTGCGCAGCAGGTAACTGCGGCCGCGCGCCGCGTGCGGCAGGCCGCTGCACACGCGCACCATCTGCGCTTCGCCGCCCGGCCCGCCGGGAATGTGATGCAGGAATTTCGGTTGCGCCGGATCGGTGACGTCGATCAGCGAGGTACCGTTGTCTTCACGGACCCCCGTCAGCGGATTCAGCGCGCTGCCCTGGTGATGACCGATGTAGGCCACCCAGCGGCCGTTCTGTTCATGAATGACGGGCTGATAAGCACCCCGCCCCTGCAGATCATGGAAACCGGCCTGCGTCATGTCGCGGGCTTCCGGCAGTTGCGCAGCATCGGCGGCAAACACGCCGATCAAACATGCGGCAAGCAATCCATTGTGCAGCAAAGATAACCGCATCAGAGGTCCGGCGTGACCTGTTTCCAGTAACTGTCCTTGGAAGCGATCAGGCCATCGCGCACCGTGTATATGTCGCAGCCTCGCAAATCGATCATGATGTTGTCCGCGCGACGCGTAGCGGTCATGCGGAAAGTGCCGATGACGCTGTCACCTGCCGCAAAGACCTGCGCCTCCGAAAAACGGATGCCCGTCAGTTCCTGCTCGCGCTCCAGCAGTGCAGCGCGCAATGCGTCCCGACCGGTGACGATGCGGCCATGCGGCGCATCCGGGCCGCGCGCCATGATCCAGCGGAAATCCGGCGTGACGCAGGCCAGAATACCGTCGATGTCGCAGGCATTAAAGGCTTTGCCGAAACGGCGGAACAGGTTTTGCAGTTCCGGAGTAAGCGCCGCACTCATACAGACCCTCCACAGGCTTTGCGCAATAAATCGGGCAGCGGCAAGGTTTTTTTGTGTTGCGGGTCGAACCACACCAGCGTCGCATAACCTTCGGCGCACAGCGTATCGGCTTCGACGTGGCGCAGCGTGTAATGCGTCTGCACGCTGGTGCGGCCGACACGACCGATATGCAACGATGACTGCAAAGTGGCGGGGTAACCAAGCGGTTGATGGTAATGACAGCCGGCGTTGAGCAGCACGATCACCGGATGCGGCGGCACCGTGGGCAGGCCCATGCCGGAAATCCAGCGCATGCGGGTTTCCTCCATGAAACGGAAAAAACCGGTGTTGTTGACATGGCCGTCAGCGTCCATGTCCCCCCAGCGCACCGGAATTTCCGTCGCGAAGACCGGCGCGCCAAGCGGCGCGTCATCGCTGACAACGCGGATCACCCGGCGCTCCGTTCGGGGATTCGTCCTTCGACAAGCTCAGGACGAACGGCAGAGCCTTCCCCAAACCGTTCGTGGTGAACCTGTCGAACCATGAACTGCCATGACCTCGGCAAAAGTCAGACTACGTTGCGCTTGTGCAGATCGGCAATGTCGCCGTCCTGATAGCCAAGTTCGCGCAGGATCTCGTCGGTGTGCTGACCGCACTCCGGAGTCACCGTGCGGATTTCATTCGGCGTGCGCGACAAACGGAACGGCTGGTTGATCAGGCCGACGTCGCCGACACCCGGAATGGTCACCGGCACCGACATCTTGTTGTACTGCACCTGCGGGTCGGCAAAGACTTCGTCCATCTTGTAGATCGGGCCGCCGGCAACGCCGCATTCCTCGAATCGAGCAGTCCAATAGGCCTTGTCCTTCTGCACCATCAACGCCTGCAGTTCCTTGTTCAGCGCATCGCGGCTTTTGGAGCGCGCAGCGCGGTCCTTGTATTCGGGCTTCTCATTGAGGCCCGTGGCACCCAGCGCCTTGCACAGCCGCGCAAACATTTCGTTGTCGCCGGCTGCGATGTTCATATAACCGTCGCTGGTCTGGAATACACCTGTCGGAATCGACGTCGGGTGGTTGTTGCCCGCCTGCTCCGGTACTTCATGGTCCACGGTCCAGCGCGCCGCCTGGAAGTCGAGCATCGCGATCATCGCGTTGAGCAGCGACACTTCGACCCACTGGCCCTCGCCCGACTGCTCACGCTCGAGCAGTGCAGTCATGATGCCCAACGCGCAATACAAGCCCGCTGCCGAGTCGGAAATTGCGCTGCCGGCGCGCATCGGACCACGGCCCGGTTCACCGGTAATCGCCATCAACCCGCCCATACCCTGCGTGACCTGGTCGAAACCGGGACGTTTGGCGTAAGGGCCGCTCTGACCAAACCCGGAAATGCTGGCAAGGATGATTTTTTTGTTGATCGCTTTCAGCGACTCGTAGTCGATGCCAAGCCGGAACTTCACGTCGGGGCGGTAGTTTTCAGCAACCACATCCGACTTTTCGACCAGTTGCTTGAATATTTTCAGCCCGTCCGGGTCTTTCAGGTTAAGCGTTAAGCCGCGCTTGTTGCGGTGAAGGTTCTGGAAATCAGCACCGGTGCGTTTGCCGCCCCAGCCGTCGGACAGGTTCAGTCCCGGCGGCGTTTCGATCTTGATCACGTCGGCGCCCCAGTCGGCGAGTTGGCGGACGGCCGTCGGACCGGAACGCACACGCGTCAGGTCGATTACACGGAAGCGGGCCAGCGGGCCCTTGCGCGGAGTTGTTGCAGTCATGATCTGATCTCTCTCGAACGGATTTGAATTTGCTGATTTATGAGCAATATATGCTGAATTTATGCTGAATTTTCCGGCACTGGCAGCGCCTGGGACGGCGCCTGCCGAAGACTGCAGTTTCTCACAAAATCATCCGCTTTAGCCGCTCTATCCACAGGCTGATATAGAATCTGATGATGAACGCACCGGTGCAGGTCATCCCCGTCGATTTCGAGCGCCAGCGCGCCGTGTGCGCGGCATTGCGCGCCTTCATGCCCGAACACAACGTGTTATTCGATCGCGAAGACGTCACGCCCTACGAATGTGACGGTCTTTCCGCCTATCGACAGGTCCCGATGGTGGTGGCGCTGCCCGAAAACGAGGAACAGGTCTGCGCCGTCCTCGAAACCTGCTACGAAATGCGCGTGCCGGTGGTGGCCCGCGGCGCCGGCACCGGGCTTTCCGGCGGCGCGTTGCCGCTGGGCAACGGCGTGCTGCTGTCGCTGGCCAAGCTGATGAAAATCATTGCCATCGATCCGCTCGCGCGCACTGCGCGCGTGCAGCCCGGTGTGCGCAATCTATTCATCTCCGAGGCAGCAGCGCCAATGGGCCTTTATTACGCGCCCGATCCGTCGAGCCAGATCGCCTGCTCGATCGGCGGCAACGTTGCCGAAAACTCCGGCGGCGTGCATTGCCTGAAATACGGCCTGACGGTGCACAACATCCTCCGCCTCCGGGTCGCCACCATCGAAGGCGAGATCATCGAATTGGGCGGCGGCGGACTCGATGCCGCGGGATATGACCTGCTGGCGCTGATGACCGGCTCGGAAGGCCTGCTCGGTGTCATCACCGAAATCACTGTCAAACTGCTGCCGCGCCCGGAATGTGCACAGGTCGTGCTGGCTGCGTTCGATGATGTCGCAACGGCCGGCCAGGCGGTCGCCAATGTCATTGCCGCGGGCATCATCCCCGCCGGGATGGAAATGATGGATCAGCCGGCGATCCTCGCGGTCGAGCCCTTCGTCAACGCCGGCTACCCGACGGATGTCGCCGGCATCCTGCTCTGCGAATCGGACGGCACCCGCGAGGAAGTCGCAGACGAAATCAGCCGCATCGAACGCATCATGGAACAAAGTGGCGCGCACATCGTCCGCACTTCGCGCGACGAGGCCGAACGGTTGAAATTCTGGGCTGGCCGCAAGGCGGCTTTCCCCGCCGTAGGCCGGCTATCGCCCGACTATTACTGCATCGACGGCACGATACCGCGCAAGCGCCTGGCTGAAGTGCTGCGCAGCATCGCGATGATGGGAAAGAAATACGACCTGCGCTGCGCCAACGTGTTCCACGCCGGCGACGGCAACCTGCACCCGCTGATCCTTTATGACGCCAACGAACCCGGCCAGCTGGAGCGCACCGAGGCTTTCGGCGCCGACATCCTCAGGCTGTGCATCGACGTCGGCGGCACTATTACGGGCGAACACGGCGTCGGCGTTGAAAAAATTGATTCGATGTGCTTGCAATTCAGCACTACCGAACTTGAAGCTTTCCATGCGCTGAAACACGCCTTTGACGAACATGGTCTGCTCAATCCGGGCAAGGCGGTGCCAACACTGCGTCGCTGCGCGGAGTTCGGCCGCATGCATGTCCATTCCGGGGCCGAAAAATTCCCCGAACTGCCTCGGTTCTGACATGTCCGATCCAGTCACCCAACTCGCGGACGCAATCCGCGCCGCAGCGGATGCCAAACGGTCGCTGAATATCCGCGGCAGCGGCAGCAAGGCGTTTTACGGCAACCCCGTCACCGGCGAAGTGCTCGACGTCACCGCTTACCGCGGCATTATTGAATATGAACCGACCGAACTGGTAATCACCGCGCGCGCCGGCACGCCGCTCGTAGAAATCGAAGCGACGATGCGCGACAAGGGCCAGATGCTCGGTTTCGAACCGCCGCATTTCGGCGCCGCCTCCACGCTGGGCGGATGCATCGCAGCGGGCCTGTCGGGTCCGCGCCGCCCCTATTCCGGCTCGGCGCGTGACTTCGTACTGGGTGTACGCCTGCTTGACGGTCGTGGCACCGATCTGCATTTCGGCGGTCAGGTGATGAAAAATGTCGCCGGTTACGACGTGTCGCGATTGATCACCGGGTCGCTGGGTACGCTGGGCGTGATTCTTGAAGTGTCGCTGAAAGCACTGCCGCTACCCCCGGCGGAAATGACGCTGTGCCGCGAACAGACCCAGGCCGAAGCACTGACCCTGATGAACGAATGGGCCGGCAAACCGCTGCCGGTCACCGCGACCTGCCATGTCGACGGTCGTCTTTACATCCGCCTCGCTGGCGCAACACCCGCAGTACATTCGGCTGCGGCAAAACTCGGCGGCGAAACCATCGCTGACGGCGCCGCGTTCTGGCAGAACATCCGCGACCAGCGCCATGCGTTTTTTGCCGGCGACGCCCCGCTGTGGCGATTGTCGCTGCTGTCCACCACGCCCGGATTGGCATTGGCCGGCCCGCAACTCATTGAATGGGGCGGCGCGCTGCGCTGGCTGCGTTCTGAAGGTGATGCAATGAGCATCCGCAAGGCGGCACGCAGCGGCGACGGTCACGCCATCCGATTCCGCGGCGGTGAATCGCGGGACGGTGATACGCGCAGCGGCGCGTTTCATCCGTTGCCGTCGGCGATGCTCAAGCTGCACAAACGCATCAAGCTGGCGATGGATCCGGCGGGCATCCTCAATCCAGGCCGGATGTATGAGGGGCTTTGAAGGCGTGGACGGTGGCTGGTGGCTGGAAATCGGAAACCTGATTTTTTGTTCTTATTAACCGCACTTTTGTACTGAGCCTGCATGCAGACCAATCTCGCCGATTTCATCAAGGACACGCCCGAAGGCCGCGAAGCCGAGGCCATCCTGCGCAAATGCGTGCACTGCGGGTTCTGCACCGCAACCTGCCCGACCTATCAACTGCTCGGCGATGAACTCGACGGACCGCGCGGCCGCATCTATCTGATGAAACAGGTACTCGAAGGCGAACCGGCGACCGCAAAAACCCAGCTCCATCTTGACCGCTGCCTGACCTGCCGCTCCTGCGAAACCACCTGTCCGTCCGGCGTGCAGTACAGCCGTCTGCTGGATATCGGCCGCGAAGTGGTCGCCAAACAGGTGCCGCGCAGCGGCTTGGCAGCATTGCAGCGCCAGGGTCTCGCCGCGGTGCTGCCGCGTCCTGCCTTGTTCAATCCGCTGCTCGCCGTCGGCCGCTTCGCGCGCAACATGCTGCCCAAGGTGCTTGACGACATCGTGCCGGACTCGCCGGTGCCAGCCCGACCCTGGCCCATCGGCGGCCACGCACGGCGCATGCTGGTGCTTGAAGGCTGTGTGCAGCCCGTGCTGTCGCCGGCCACCAACGCCGCTGCTGCGCGCGTGCTTGACCACCTGGGTATTTCACTGATGCGCGCGCCGAACGCCGGCTGTTGCGGCGCGGTGACTTTCCATCTCGATCAGCAGGAGCAGGCGCTCGCAGCAATGCGGCGGAACATTGATGCCTGGTGGCCGCACATCGAACAAGGCGCGGAAGCCGTGATCTTCACTGCCAGCGGCTGCGGCACGATGATCACTGATTACGGCCACGCACTCGCTGATGATTCCGCTTACGCCGAACGCGCGAAGCGCATCTCAGCACTCGCCTGCGATCTGAGCACCATCATCGAGCAAAAAAAAGTCGAATTAAAACAATTACTTACAAAAAACCGCCCGGGCGCATCCATAGCTTTTCATCCGCCCTGTTCGCTGCAGCACGGCCTGAAACTCAAAGGCCGCGTCGAGAGCCTGCTCACCGAACTGGGTTTTGATCTGGTCCCCGTCGCCGACGCTCACCTGTGCTGCGGTTCTGCCGGCACCTACTCGATCCTGCAACCGGAAATCTCCGCGCAACTTCAGGCCAACAAAGTGCGCGCGCTGACCGCGCATGCGCCGGCACAGATTCTCACCGCGAACATCGGCTGCCAGACGCATCTGCAAGCCGCGACCAACGTGCCGGTCCGGCACTGGATCGAAGCGGTGGATGATTTGCTGTCTACAGGTAACTCAACGACCTGATGTCGTCATCCCGGCGTACGCCGGGATCCAGTAAGGCCTCGTTGAATACGCAAAACCCCTCTGGATTCCGGCGTTCGCCGGAATGACGGTGATAGCAAATCATGATGCATCATCGCCGACAGGCCTTGTACTTTTCCAGAAAGGGGCGTACCTTCCCTCGCCGAAGGCGGCGTGTGCGCACCCGAAGTGATCATCAACAAGGTACTTGTACTTTTTATGACAGGGGCGTACTCTCCGCTGCAATTTAACCCGCAGAGGAGGGCACAATGGCTGCAGTCGCGACCGTCACCGCCTACGATCTTGCAGTCACCGCACCGGCAGCACGCCACGCCAAAACCAGCACGCCGCCCCGCCGCATCAACGGCATCCCGGTCTACGAACAGGAGTTCTGGACCAGCAAACAACGTCAGGCCAATCCGTTGCACGAAGTCTCGTATCGCGGCTGCTTCAAGCCGCAGCTGCCCGCCTATTTCATCGACCGGCTGAGCAAAGCCGGCGATTTCATCTACGACCCGTTCAGCGGACGCGGCACCACGGCGGTCGAAGCCGCGCTGATGGGGCGCAATGTCATCGCCAACGACATCAACCCGCTGTCGGCGATCCTGACTTTGCCGCGACTAGAAGCGCCGCTGATCGCCAACATCGATGTGCGGCTGCGCGCCATCAAGGTCAGCGCCAAACAGAAAAGCGACATTGACCTGTCAATGTTTTACCACCCGGATACCGAGCGCGAACTGCTGAACCTGCGCGCCTATCTCGCCGAGCGTCTAGCCAGCGGCAAGGAAGACGAAGCCGATCGCTGGATCCGCATGGTCGCCACCAACCGGCTGACCGGACATTCACCGGGATTTTTCTCGGCATACACGCTGCCGCCCAACCAGGCGGTGTCGCCGGAAAGCCAGATCCGCATCAACGAAAAAACCGGCAAAGAACCGGAATACCGTGACGTGCGTGCGCTGATCCTGCGCAAATCAATGCAGTTGCAGAGCGACATCAACGCTGCAGCGCGCTGGCGCCTGCAGCAGGCGGCGGCAAAAGCACTGTTCATCGAGGGCCCTGCGGGACAGACCGCAGACATTCCCGACAACAGCGTGCAGCTGACCGTCACCTCGCCGCCGTTCCTCAACGTCGTGCAATACGCCAAGGACAACTGGCTGCGCTGCTGGTTCAACAGCCTCGATGCCGAGAACATCGGCAACGGCATTACCATGGCCACCAGTGTCAACGAATGGTCTGCGGTGATGCTGGAAGTATTGACCGAGCTGCATCGCATCACCCGGCCCAAGGGCTGGGTGGCTTTTGAGGTCGGTGAAGTGCAGCGCGGTTCGGTCAATCTCGACGAAGCCGTGGTACCGCTGGGCCAGGAAGCCGGCTTCCGCTGCGAAGCCATCCTCATCAACACCCAGAAGTTCACCAAGACCTCGAACATCTGGGGCATCGGCAACAACGAACGCGGCACCAACAGCAACCGCATCGTGATGCTGCAAAAGCCGGCTTAGTGCCGGGCCGGCCTTCGACGCGCAGGTCCCGCAACACGGTCCGCGCGCTGCTGTTGTGCCTGTTTCTGCACTTCGCGCTGCTGGCACAGCCGCTGCAAGCGGCATTGATGGAAGGCCGCGTGATTCATGTCGCCGATGGCGACACGCTGACCGTACTCGATGACCAGAAACATTCCCACAAGATCCGGCTGGCCGGCATCGATGCACCGGAGCGCGGCCAGCCCTTCGGACGGCGTGCCACCGAAGCCCTCGTCGCAATCGCCAAAAACCAGCGGGTGATCGTCGACGGCGGCAAAACCGACCGTTACCAGCGCCGCATCGGCATCGTCCGCGTCGCACCGGCGGGATGTATGGCCTGCACACCGAGCATTGATGTCGGCCTGGCGCTGATCGGCGGCGGCCTGGCCTGGCACTACCTTGCCTACGAACGCGAACAGAGCCGCAATGACCGCGAGCAGTATCGTCAGGCCGAAGCCGGCGCCCGCGCGCGCCAGGACGGGCTGTGGACCGACGCCGCGCCGACGCCGCCCTGGGACTGGCGGCGCGCGCGCAGGGATGGCCAGCCGACGCGACACTGACGCTGCGCAAAACGGTATTGCGGCTACACTTTGCAGTGTCCGCACAGAGGAGCCCGTCATGTTCGAACCCGTGTCCATTCCCTTCGGCGCCAGGATGCTGATCAACACCGTCAGGCTCAAGCCGGGGGTCAATTTCGACGATGTCGAAATGGCGCTGGGCGAAATGTGCAACGTGGTCAAGGCCACGTACGGCGGCGACAAGGGCGGTTTCATCGCCGGCCAGGTGTTCCGCTTCTCGGGGTTTGTGTCGGATCAGGGTTCGCTGAACACGCCCGGTGCGGTCGACGATCATGTGGCGATCGTCACCTACTGGCGATCCTTTGAGGAACACGAAAAATCACACGCCGACAAGATCTTCAACGCCAAGTTCGCGGCGCTGGTGCAGCTGTGCACGGACAGCCAGGAACTCGGCTACGAAATGCTGTGGCAGGGCGAGTCCGACCCGCATTAAGCGCAGGCCGCCCGCCCGGGCACATCAGTCGACGGTGATCTTCGCCGCTTTCACCACCTGGGTGTACTTGGCGATTTCGGACTTGATCAGCGCGCCGAATTCTTCCGGCGTGCCGCCCGCAGGTTCCAGCCCCTGTACCGCCAGCGCCTCGGTCATCCCCGGCAGCTTCAGTGAAGCGAGGATGTCTGCATTCAGTTTTTTCACCAGTGCCGCCGGCGTTTTGGCCGGCGCCAGCACGCCCTGCCAGTTCGACACATTAAAACCCTTGACCCCGGATTCAGCGATGGTCGGCACGTCGGGCGCTGCCGCTGCACGTTTGATCGTGGTCACCGCGATGGCACGCAGCTTGCCCTGTTTCACTTGTGGCAGCACCGGCGGCATGGTGCTGAACACCAGTTGCACGCGGCCGCTGACCAGATCGGTCATCGCCGGAGCGGTGCCCTTGTACGGCACATGCAGCAGATCGGTGCCGGTGGCGTGTTTGAACAGCTCACCGGCCATGTGCAGCGATGAGCCGGTGCCTGCGGAAGCATAGGTCAGCTTGCCGGGACTGGCCTTCGCCAGATTGATCAAATCCTGCACCGTCTTCACCGGTACCGACGGATTGACCGCGAGCATGAACGACGACGTCGCCACCAGTGCCGCCGGCGCAAAATCGCGCACCGGGTTGTACGGCAGGTCAGCTTTTAATGCCGGGGTTTGTGCCAGATTGCCGACGCTGCCGAGAAACAGCGTGTAGCCATCGGGATTGGCCGTCGCGGCAATCGTCGCACCCAGCGCGCCACCGGCGCCGCCGCGGTTGTCGATCACCACCTGCTGGCCGGTCACTTCGGACAGGCGCTGCCCCAGCGTGCGCGCCAGGATGTCATTGCCGCCGCCCGGCGGGAACGGCACCACCATGCGCAAGGCCTTGTTGGGATACGTGCCTGCGCCCTGCGCCAGTACAGCAGGAGCAACAAGCGCTGCCACTATGGCCGCGCTGATCAATATTGTATTCATGGGATTCTCCTCGATTTGAACCGGCGCTCTGAAGCGGCACCGCTGAAGTGCATTGTAGGTTCGCCGCCGGAGTTGCAGCAAGCAAGATGCAACTACAACGTGAACGACATCAAGTCCTCGCCCCACACCACTTGTCCGGAATAAGTTTCGCGGATTTCGGCCAGCAAACGCTCCGGCATGCCATTCGAATCGATCCACGGACCATGATGTGTGGTTACCATTGTTTTAACGGCAGCATCACGCGCCAGCGCAGCCGCAAACCGTGGCCCCGCCAAACCGCCGGGATGGCGTGCCTCAAAGGCAAATGCATTCAGGTAATGCACTAGCAGATCGGCCCCCGCCGCCAGTTCGCGCAGCGCTGCCGGTGCGCCGCCGGGTAAAGCGAGATTGACATCGCTGGTATAGACAAACGACTTGTCGCCGACTTCAACGCGATAGGCAAAGCTGTCAAGGTATGGCTGAAAGTGCGGCACTTCGCAGCGCAAAATTCGCCATCCTTCAAAATCCACAGCACCCGCTCCGGTCAACTCAGTCACGCGGGTGTCTGGCCACGGTCGCGGGGGTGTGCCGCCACGCTCGCGATAGGCGCCAACGCTCAGCGGATGCTGTGTGCGTGAGACCAGATCGCGGCTGAAGGCCCCCTGTGGACCAAATACCCGATCGATGAATTCCTGCGTTCCGGACGGGCCGAAGATACTCAGCGGCGGCGTGCTGTCGCCGCTGGCATCCCAGCGATGGTGAAAAAGGCGAATCAAATCAGCGCAATGATCAAAATGCAGGTGACTCAGGAAAACATGAGTCACATCGGTTGCGCGTTTACCGGCCTGCATGAGTCGCTGAAATGCACCGGGACCGTGGTCGATCAGGACCAGGTCACGGCCAATCTCGACCAGATAACTCGACGAAGCCCGTTTCAGCGTTGGCAGCGGGCTGCCGGTACCCAGCAACGTGACTTTCATCGCAGTCATACCGCTGCCGCACGCGCAATCACTCCGGCATCCGGCAGCGTTTCCACTGTCCAGCACAGGCGGATCACTTCGTCGGCCTGCTTTTTCGTCAGGATGCCGTCGGCGAGGCCGCGGAACTTGGCCTCAAGATCGGCATCACTCATCGGCCGCTCCAGTGTGCCCAGCGCGTGTTCGACATGACGCTCCAGCTTGCGACCATCCTTGAGCTGAATGGCGATACGCGACTGCACGCGACCGACACTTTCGTCGCGCTCGATATGGACGCGCTTGCGCAACGCCACCGTCACCGGATCCAGCACGCTGTCGTCGCTGAACTGCGCCTCGCCGGCCATGCCGGTACGCAGCGCCACTGCCGCGGCATGAAACACGCTGAACTTGCCTTCAAGGCCGGTCTGCGGATTTTCCTTGGCGGTCAACTCGAACACAATGGGACTGACCTTCAGATCAACACGTTCGATCATCTCCGGCGTCAGCTTGTATTCATTGCGCAGCTGGATGCAGCCGTCGATCGTACCCTGCACCACCAGGCCGCAGGCGAAGGGTTTGTACATATTGGAGGACAACTCGTAGCGCTTGCCCCATTCGGCGGTGATGATCGAAGGATCGAACTTGGTCGACATCACCTGGCCGAAACCGCGCTTGGCCTCGATGCCCTGCTCGGAACTGGTGAAATTCTGCGCTGCCAGCATCGCCGCGGTGAGGCCGTTCTGCGCGGCGCGCCCCGGATGCAGGCTTTTGCACATCGAACCGAACATTTCGCGCAGGCCCGAGGACTGCGTCGCGGCAATGCCCAGCGCCCAGGCCATCTGCTGCTCGTTGAGCCCCAGCAGCTTGCCCGCAGCCGCAGCGGCGCCGAATACGCCGGCGGTGCCAGTGATGTGCCAGCCGATCATGTAATGCTCGGGAAATACCGAGAGTCCGACGCGGCATTCGGTTTCGACACCGACAACAAACGCGTGCACGAGGTCGGCGCCACTGATGCCTTTCCATTCCGCCAGCGCCAGCAACGCCGGATACACCGGTGCGCTGGGATGGATGGCCTTGGCATGGGTATCATCAAAATCAAAGACGTGCGAGCTGACACCGTTGACCAGCGCCGCATGCAGGCAATCGGTGCGCTCGCGGCGGCCGAGAATCTGCGCCTGCGGCTGACCGGCAAACGGCAGCACCGCGGCAAGCATGTTGTTGATGGTTTCGTGGCGCGACGCGCCGATCGCGCAGCCGCACCAGTTGAGCAGCGCACGCGCCGCTTCATGGCGCACGTCTGCGGGGATGTCTTCGCGCCGCGACTGGACGATGTATCGGGACAGCGTTTTGGTGACGTCCATGGCATTGGCCACCATCAGTCGGCTTTCACACCGGATGCGGCCAGCACTTTCGCCCACTTCGCCGATTCGGATTTGATATAGGCCGAGAACTGTTCCGGCGTATTGCCGATGGTGGTCGCGCCCTGCCCGGCCAGCTGTTTTTGCACGTCAGGCTGACGCACGGCTTTCGCCACGTCGCCATGCAGGCGGCTGACGATGTCGCGCGACGTTCCCGTCGGCACCAGAAGACCGAACCAGGTGCCTGCTTCAAATCCCGGGAAGCCGGATTCGATCATTGTCGGAATATCCTGCGCCACCGGCTGACGCTGAAGGCTGGTCACCGCCAGCGCGCGCAACCGGCCGCTGCGCACCTGCTCGATCACCGACAGCATGTTGCCAAAGAACACCTGCACATTGCCGCCGAGCAGATCGGTGGTCGCCGGTGCACTGCCCTTGTAGGCGATATGCACCAAGTTGACCTTGGCCTGCTGCTTGAAAAATTCAGCCGCGAGATGCGGCAGCGTGCCGTTACCAGTGGATGCGTAATTGATTTCACCGGGTTTGGCCCGCGCCAGCGCAATCAGATCCTTGACTGACTTGACCGGCATCGACGGATGCACCACCAGCACGCTGGGCACGCTGGCGACCAGCGACACCGGCACAAAATCGCGCTCCACCGCATACGGTGCCTTGCTGTTCATGTGCGGAATCACGGTCAGTATGCCGGCTGTCGCCATGAAAACCGTGTAACCGTCGGGCGCTGCCTTGGCCGCGACCTCGGCACCGAGGATGCCGCCGGCGCCGGCACGGTTGTCAATGATCACCTGCTGACCCAGCGCTTCCGCCAGACGTCCGCTGACTGCCCGGGTAACGATGTCCACTCCGGCGCCCGGCGGAAACGGCACGATAATGCGCACGGCTTTGGTCGGATAACCCTGTGCACCGGCGAAACTTGCAGCAAGGGCCAACAACAGCAGCGATAGCAAGCGGGAAAACAACAACATGGGGATATCCTTGAATCGAAAGCAGCGGCCGGCTATACCGGACGCGCTGCGGTTACGGGAAAAATTAATACACCAGGCCGGCGGCAGCATCCTTGGGCAGATCCCTCTCTGCTTCGCCCAGCTGTTCGTAGAACGACTCGATATAGGCCTTGAAGGTGGTGTCGTGGCGCTGCATCTCGATTTCACCAAAATCCACCTGCGGCCGCGGCTGCAGGTCGAAATGATTGTGATCGTCCTTGCCGCGCACCAGGCTTGCCGGCATGCGCCGCTGGCCTATATAACGCGTGCGCGTCGGGATATAGCTCAATGCGATGCCGATGCGCCGCTCGGCCGAGCGGTTGGGCTGCGACTGGTGCACCACGCAGGTATGGTGCAGTGAAAACTGGCCGGGCTTGAGGATCGCGCGGTCGATCTGCGATTGATCGAACCACTCGACGATGATCTGCCCGGCGGTGTTGACGCTGTTTTTGATCAGACCGCTTTTCTGCTGCAACTGGCCGCGGATATGGCTCCCGACCGCAAACTCTACCGGCCCCGTTTCTGCAGTCACATCGCACAGCGCGACCCAGGCGGTGACATGATCGAACGGCCGCAGCCCAAAGTAGGTCGAGTCCTGATGCCAAGCGGCGATACCGTCGCTGTGCGGCTCCTTGATGAAAAAGCGTGTGGTGTAGAGCAGGATGTCGGGGCCGAGCAGATCTTCGGCGGCGTCGACAATCGCCGGTGTGCGCGCCAGTTCATCGACCCATTTGCACAGAAAATGCAGATTGCCGCGAAACTTCTTGTCGATGGCCATCAATGAACCGCCGAGATGCTCTTCGGTCTTGCGCAATTCCTCGCGGCAACGCGCAACGTCAGCCGGACTCAATGCATCGAGCGGATAAACATAACCGTCGGCGCGATAATCACGCTGTTGTTTGGTGGTCAGTTTTTTTGGCATCCTCTCCTCCTTGAACAGTGTTATTCGTTTGCTGTGCGCACAGCCGTTTTATTGTTTTCCCGCATCCAATATCACAATGCGGTCGTCATTCAGGAGTGCGGCAGGGTCATGCTAGTATATTCGTGAAAAAAACAATACGCACAATACTTCATGCGGAAAATCGCTCACCGCAGCGCAACGTCCGCCCATCCTGAGAACGACCATGCCTATCGATTACCAGAAGCTGCTCCATTGGGACATTCCACAAGTTGAACAACAACTGACCAAGCGCGACACCATCATTTACGCGCTGGGCGTTGGCCTCGGCGCCGACCCGATGGATCAGAACCAGCTGCAGTTCGTCTACGAAGAAAACCTCAAGGCACTGCCGACGATGGCGATCATCCTCGGCTACCCCGGGCCGTGGCATGCCGCGCCGGGCACCGGTGTCACGCGTAGCCATGTCGTACACGGCGAACAGGGCTTCACCATCCACAAGCCGCTGCCGGTCGAAGGCACGATCATCGGCAAGACCCGCGTCACTGCCGTGCTCGACAAAGGCAAGGACAAGGGCGCGCTGCTGCTGACGGCGTGCGATGTGCGCGACAAAGCCAGCAACGACCTGATCTGCACGCTGACCTCGACCACGTTCTGCCGGGCCGACGGCGGCTTCGGCGGGCCATCGGGACCGACGCCGGTACCGCATCCGATACCCGAAACGCCCGCACAGCACACCTGCGACCTGCCGACGTTGCCGCAGGCGGCACTGATCTACCGCCTGTCCGGCGACTACAACCCGCTGCATGCCGATCCGGCGTACGCCGCAAAGGCCGGTTTCAAGATGCCGATCCTCCACGGCCGCGCGACTTTCAGCGTGATCGGCCACGCACTGGTTAAGTCGGTCTGCGGCTACGACCCGCTGAAACTGAAAAGCATGTCAGGCCGTTTCTCGTCGCCGGTCTACCCCGGCGAAACCATCCGCACTGAAATGTGGATGGACAGCAAGGTGGTCGCTTTCCGCGCCACCGTGCCGGCGCGCGGCGTAACCGTGCTCAATAATGGCCGCGCAGAAATAATTTAATAAAAACAAATACATAGCCACAGAGGGCACAGAGGACTCAGAGAACTGCAAGCGCAAAACCAGTTCATCAGGCCTGGCGCCGCAAGGTTTTCTCTGTGTTCTCTGTGCCCTCTGTGGCTAAAAGGTTTTAGTTTTTCATGGAGACCTAAAATGGCAGAGACAAAAATGCTCGAAGGCAAAGTGGTCGTTGTCACCGGCGCGGGGCGCGGCATCGGCGCGGCGATCGCCAAACTGGCGGCACGAAAAGGCGCGAAGGTGGTGATCAATGACATCGGCGTCGGACTCGACGGTGCCGGCGGTGATCAGACGCCAGCTCAGGACATCGTCGACGAGATCAAAAAAGACGGTGGTGAAGCGGCAGCCAGCTACGACAGCGTCGCCGAATTCAGCAGCGCCGCCAAAATCATCCAGTGCGCAATGGACAACTTCGGTCGTGTCGACGCCGTGGTCAACAACGCCGGCATCCTGCGTGACGTGATTTTTCACAAGATGAGCGAAAGCGACTGGGACTCGGTGGTCAACGTCATGCTCAAAGGCGCCTTCAACACCGCGCGCCACGCCGCCGACCATTTTCGCAAACAGGAATCCGGCGCCTTCGTGCACATGACTTCCACCTCCGGCCTGATCGGCGGCATGGGCCAGGCCAACTACGGCGCGGCGAAACTGGGCATGGTTGCATTGTCGAAAGCCATCGCCGTCGACATGTCGCGTTTCAACGTGCGTTCGAACTGCATCGCACCGGTGGCGTGGACGCGAATGACCGCGTCGATCCCGGCAAAAGATCCCGCAACCGCCGCGCGCATCGAACAGCGCAAGCAGGTCACCCCGGAGCACAACGCACCGCTGGCGGTGTACTTGATCAGCGACGCCGCCAAGGGCGTAAACGCCCAGGTGTTTGCCACCCGCAAGAATGAAATATTCCTGATGAGCCAGTCGCGTCCGCTGCGCAGCGTGCACCGTGCCGACGGCTGGACGCCGGAGCGTTGCGCCGAGCATATGTATCCGGCGCTGAAAACCGGTTTCTACAATCCGGTCGAACGCACCGCCGACGTATTCTCCTGGGACTCGATCTAACGCCGTGCCAACCGCCGTCCCGCGACAGCATTGAGCGTGACCCACCGCGGCAAGGATCTCCCCTGGTTGCTCTGGCTGTGCGCCAGTCGCGCCAGTTTCACGATCATTTTCACCGCCTACTCGGCGGTGATGCCGCTGATCACACCGGAATGGGGTTTGAGCGCAAGCCAGGCCGGACTGATCCAGTCATCGTGGCATTTCGGTTACCTGTTTTCATTGTTTACGGTCGGTTTCCTCGCCGACCGCTACGGCGCGCGGCGTGTATTCCTGTCCTCCAGCATCGCCGCGAGCATTACCGCCATGATCTTCGCGTTGTTCGCGCATGACTTTTATTCCGCAGCCCTTCTTTACGGATTGACCGGTCTGTTCTCCGGCGGTTCATACACGCCGGGGCTGACCCTGATCTCGGAACGGTTTCAATCCACCAGTCGCGGCCGCTCGATGGGCTTCTATCTCGCCGCCGCTTCCGCGGGTTATGCCATTTCACTGCTGATGACCAGCGCCGTCGCGCCGTTCATCGGCTGGCGCGGCGCGCTGATCCTCAACGCCGCCGGCCCGGTGCTCGGCGCACTGCTGGCGATTTACGCGCTGCGCCACACGCCCAACGTGATGCATCCGGCGAGCGATGAACAACCCAAGTCCAATCCGATCCCGGTGGTGCTGAAAAACAAACCGGCGATGTTGGTCACCCTGGCCTATTCCTTCCATTCCTGGGAACTGCTGGGGCTTAAGGCCTGGCTGCCGGCGTTTTTCGCCGCCTCGGCCGCGTTGTCCGGCAGCACGCTGCTGCAGGCCGCCAGTCTCGGCGCCGGATTGACGGCGATCACCTATGTCACCAGCATGGCCGGCGGCATCGCCGGCGGCTGGCTGTCGGACCGTTACGGTCGAACCACCACCATACTGATCATGTCCATCGGCAGCCTGTCATTGTGTTTTGCGCTGGGCTGGCTGGTGCAACTGCCGTTGTGGCTGCTGGTGATCATCGCTTCCATCCACAGCTTCCTCGCCATTGGCGATTCGTCGGTGTACTCGACGGCGGTGACCGAACTGGTACCGCCACGTTATCTGGGTGCCGCCTATTCCGTGCGCTCGGTCATCGGTTTCAGTGCAGGCGCGTTGTCGCCCTGGGTATTCGGGCTGGTGCTCGATGCCACCCGCGCCGCCCGTCCCGATGCTGAAGTTCTGGCCTGGGGCCTTGCCTGGTGTTCGCTGGGCGCGGCCGCACTGTTCGGTCCGCTGGCGACAATGCGCCTGCGCCGGATGCCGGAAAGCCGGCAGCTCGCCAATGGCAAACGCTGAAGCCCTGCCCTGCTAAACTCCGCCGTTCCAAACGATATTTGTAAAAATCCCATGAAAATCACCAAGCTTGAAATCCACATTTTGCGCGCGCCGGATGAGGGCCTGCGCCCCTACTGGGTCAGCAATTTCATCGTGCCCAAGGCCAATGAAATTCTCGTCCGCATGTTTACCGACGAAGGCCTCGAGGGCATCGGCATCGCCACCAGCTACACGCCGATCGAAGCGGCGATCAAGGCGTTCAGGACCGGCATTGCGGATTTCATCATCGGTGAAGATCCGCTGGCGCCGGAAAAGCTGCACGACCGGATTTTCTGGCTGACTGCGCAAAAAATTGCCTCCGAAAAAGGCTGGACCCGCGAAGCCATCGTACGCATCGCCGCTGCCATCGATATCGCCGCCTGGGACATCATCGGCAAGGCGGCCGAACTGCCGCTGTACCGGCTGTTCGGCGGCTTTCGGAGCGTCATCCCCTGCTACGTGACTTGCGCCTATTACCGCGACGGCAAGGACATGGCGGAACTGAAGGACGAAATGCAGATGCTCAAGGCGCAGGGCCACCAGGGCTTCAAGGCCAAGGTCGGCGGCGTCTCGCTGAAGGAAGACATGAAACGGCTGGAGCTGATCCGCGACATCATCGGCCCCGACAAGGACATGATGGTTGACGTCAATCGCGCCTGGGACCTGCCCACCGCGATCACCGCTGCGCGCGAAATGCTGCCGCTCAATCCGCGCTGGCTGGAAGAACCGGTACGCTGGGCCGACGACCATCGCGAACTGATCAAACTCGCACAGCAGACCAACATCCCGCTATCCGCGGGTGAAAGCGAACTCACCGCCTTCGGCTGCCGCGACCTCGTTGAAGACGGTGCCATCCAGATCCTGCAATTTGACTGCACAATGATGGGCGGCTTCACCACCGGCCGCAAACTCGCAGCCCTATGCGAGCTGAACCAGGTGCAGGTCGCCCCGCACCACGACTGCTTCATCCACGCCCATATCGTCGCCGGCAGCCCGGCGGGCTGCATCGTCGAATCCTTTACAGATCCGGAACGTGATCCGCTGCAGGCCGAACTGTTTGAAGACCCGCCGAAAATAGCCAACGGCATGTTGCATCTGAAAGAGCAGCCGGGTCTCGGTCTGACACTGTCGCCGGCAGCACTGAAAAAATTTGGTGAAAAAATTCTGTGAACGGCGTTTTCTGAAACAAGTTTCCTGAACTGCAAACCTTTAAAGAAAATAAATCATGCATGCACCCGACGAACTGATGACCAAGCTGCTGAAGTCCTGGCATTTTCTCTACAGCCGCGGCTTCATTGAAGGATTCGGTCACATCAGTGCCCGCCTGCCCGACGACCCCGAACTGTTCCTGCTGCCCCGCCACTCACTGGGGCCGCGCGCCAACCCCGAAGATTTCCTGATTATCGACATGAAAGGCCGGATCATTTCGGGCAAAGGCGCCATGCCCGGCGAATATCCGATCCACCTCGAAATCCTCCGCGCTCGCCCGGACATCAACAGCATCTTCCATTACCACGGCCTGCATTCAACAGCGTTCAGCACCAGCGAACACCAGCTGCGCGCCATTCACCTGATGGGCACGCTGTTTCACGACGGCATTCCGACTTATGAAGATCCCCGGCTGGTCAGTAATCCTGACCGCGGCGTTGCGCTGGCAAAAGCGCTGGGCACTCACCGCGCCGTGTTGCTGCGCGCGCATGGCGCCGCGATTACCGGCGCGAATATCGAAGAATGCGTCGGCGGCACCTTCCTTTTTGAGGAAAACGCACGTCGCGCGCATACCGCAGCGAGCATGGGTAAACCGATCTGGATCGAGGAAAAACTCGCGGCCGACGCCGGCGGCGAACTGCTGAAAAGCCGCGGCCCCTTCAAACGGGTGTGGGCGCTGGTGGAAAGCGACAGCGAACAGATGCCCAAATAGCCGCTCCAGGCATCAGAAAAAATATTCGAATCAAACCGTAGGAGAACCATCATGTCGCACACCGTCCGTCACATCCTTATTGCCGTCTGCATCGTATTTGCCGCCGCTCCCGCAGCGCAGGCCCAGAACTACCCGACCAAACCCGTACGCATGATCCTGCCCTTCGCCGGCGGCACTGAAACGGTCGGCCGGCTGGTGGCGACCAAACTGTCAGCAGTGCTCGGCCAGCAGGTGGTTCCCGAACCGCGCGTCGGCGCCACCGGCAACATCGGCTATGTTGCCGCCGCCAAATCACCTGCCGACGGCTACACGCTGCTGATGGGCGCGGTCCCTGTGCTGACCAATCCGCATCTCAATCCCAAAGTCGGCTTCGACGGCATCCGTGATTTTGCGCCGGTGGCATTGCTGGCAACGATTCCCAACGTGGTCATCGTGCATCCCTCGGTGCCCGCAAAAAACATGCGTGAACTGATTGCCATTTCCCGCAGTGCGCCGGGGAAAATCGCCTACGGCTCCGGCGGCTTCGGCTCGGCCAATCACCTCGCCGCGGAACTGATGCAGTCTTTTTCCAAAATAAAATTCACTCACGTTCCCTATAAAAGCGCCACCCTCGGCATCGCCGGCGCACTGAGCGGCGATGTGGACATGGTGATTGTGGTGATTTCGAGCGCGGTGCCTTTTGTCAATGCCGGAAAAATGCGGGCGCTGGCCATTCTTGATACCAAGCGCAATGTTTCAATTCCCGATGTGCAGACTTCGAAAGAGGCCGGATTGCCGGGACTGGTAGCCATCAACTGGTATGCCATCCTTGCACCCACGGGCACGCCGCGCGCGATTATCGACCGTCTGAATACGGAATCGGTAAAGGCAATGTCAACACCGGACATGCGGGAACGGTTTGCCGCAATGGGCGGCGACATCGCTACCGGCACGCCGGAACAGACGGGCGAGTTCCTGCGCGCCGAAAACGAGCGCTGGGGCAAGGTCATCCGCGAAGCCAATATCAAAGCCGAATAGCGCAACCCCGAATAGTTGGCAGGCTGATCAAGGCGCATAGTGGCTGAATCAGCGACAATATATGCACCTCACGGCAATTCCGCCACGCAGGTTCAAGGAGATCCTAATGAACAAATTCAGTAAACAAGTAATGACTGCCGTGGTATTAGGTGCCCTGATCGCCGGCCTGTCAGCCTGCCAGAAACAGGAAGGTCCGGCTGAACGCGCAGGCAAGGCCATGGACAATGCGGTCGAGAAAGCCGGAGAAAAAATCGAAAAAGCCGGTGAAAAAATTCAGGATGCTTCCAAGGACGCGCAAAAATAAGCCCTGACGGCAGGTCTTGTCAGACCTGCAGCAAGCCTGCTGTCAGTCCGCCCTCTGCATTCGCGTCATCCGGGCCTGCTCATCCGCGCGAGCGGGCTGGAAAAACGGGTATATTGCCCGCGAAAGTGACAGCACTCAGGGGTGGGGAATTGCGCACACCCGAATGACGCGCAATTTAAAAAATCAGTCGCGCTGTAATGGGGCACCTTCGAAGCACCCATCACCGCAAAGCCCGGAATTTCTGACTGAGAACTCCAGCAGACAACCTGGAGAACGCACTCCCCCTAAATTCCTTGTATCCCTGCTCGGGCGCAGCAACAGATGCGTGCTGAGGTAAACCAAATCAATTGTGGTCTGTACGGCGTACAACACAACGAAGAACTGCCATGAATTATTGATTATTTATTAAAGTTTTCGAGTGATAGCGTACAGAGCGGATTTTAAGTGGATAGGAAGATCCCCGAATTCGTGGAATTCAGAGTATTTGCAACCGATGAACATCTCCGGTTCGACGTAACCACGAATCCAATTCCATAAACTCGCTTTAAAACACAAGGGACACAACATGAAATTCAATAAGTTATCCACTGCCGTTGCGGTGACCGGCGTCCTGCTGGGAATGTCTACCGCCGCAAATGCAAATCTGGTATTGAATGGTGAATTCTCGACTGGCGCCCAGGGTTTCGGTAACGCCCCGCGGCTGCTGACGATCCAGGGCCAGGGCAACAGCACCACTGAATCCGGCGCCATCGGCATTGTCGGCGGCAACATCGTTGCTCTGACGCCCGGAATCGCCAACGCTTCGGTGTTCAGCGGCAATGGCGTGACGAATGCGGGCGGCGATACCGTGAGCCCGCTGTCGGATAACCAGAAATTCGGTATCCCGACCCTCGGTTCACTCAACTGGACCAGCGGCGCTAACGTAAACCTGCTGTTCAACGCGGCCGAACCCGGCGGTGATGGACTCACGGTCTCCGATGTGACATTGAAGTTTTACAACGGCAATACCGTGATTGCAGCGATCGACGGCAGCTTCAGCCTTCTCAGCACGGTTACCGGCAATGGCAGCGCGGGTTACCTGATCAACGTTGATGCAGCCCAGCAAACCTTCCTCAACTCGACCGTTTTTAATCAGGCCGGCGCTTCAAATTTCCGTATCGCTCTGGAATCGACCATTACCGGCGTGGGCGGCGGCGCTGAAAGTTTCTCGGCGATCTCGGCCACCAGTGTTTCCGCAATTCCGGAACCTGAGACCTACGGCATGATGCTGGCCGGGCTGGGCATGATCGGCATGATCGGCGTACGCCGCAAGAAAAGTATCACTCCCGCAATCTCCTGAGCCTGCTACGACAAGTTGTTGCTGAACTTATTCAGGGCAGCAATAAGACGGCTTATCGACAAAGGGTGAAGGTGGAAAACCAGGTTTTGGCGCATTGCCAAACCCTGTTTTCCTGCAAATATAAAAGGGCGGTGCGCAAGCACCCGCCCTTTTATTTTGCATTTTTCTTTTAGCTGCTCTGCATGCGTACCAGGCGGTCCGCTTCCTCAGCCCGCGCGTCGTCAATTTCGCGCATGACACTGCTCAAGTCCACCGCACCGGCCTTGCGCTCGTAACGACCGGTCAGCACGGCATCGTTTTGCAGCACACCGCGCTCGTATAGATCCCAGATTTCGGGGCCGTAATCGGTCGTCAGCAAGTCCGGTGCGTAACGGCCGAAAAAATCACGCAGATTGATGACGTCGCGCAGCAGCATGCGGCAGGCGTGGTTGTTGCCGGCGGCGTCCACCGCCTGCGGCAGATCGATGATCACCGGGCCATCCGCGGCGAGCAGGATATTGAATTCCGACAAGTCTCCGTGAATAACACCGGCGCACAGCATGCGCACGACCTGGGTCAGCAGCATGGCGTGATACTCATGCGCCTGCTCCGCGGTCAGCAGGACATCGTTGAGCCGCGGTGCGGCTTCACCATGCTCATCGGCGACCAGTTCCATCAGCAGCACGCCGTCAAGAAAGTTGATCGGCGCAGGCACCCGCACGCCGGCGGCGGCGAGCCGATACAGCGCATCGACTTCGGCACGCTGCCAGACGGCTTCCTGCTGCTGCCTGCCGTAACGGGTGCCTTTGGCCATGGCGCGGGCCTGGCGGGAATTCCTGACCTTGCGGTTCTCGGTGTAGTCGACGGCCTGGCGGAAGCTGCGCTGGGTGGCTTCCTTGTAGATCTTGGCGCAGAGCGTCTCGCCGCCGCTGCGCACCACGTAAACCGTGGCTTCCTTGCCGCTCATCAACTGACGCATTACGGAGTCGATCAGGCCTTCTTCAATCAGGGATTGCAGGCGCTTGGGGGGTTTCATCGCGCAATTCTACGCTACCCCTTCAAAAGCCCGGATCACGGGTGCCCCCAAAGGCCCTGCACAGCAAAATCGCTGAACAGGAAAATAACGCGATCAATCCGCCGTGAGTTCAAACACCGCACCCAGCGATGATGCCAGTTCCATGATGCCGACCAACGTGGCGATTTCAACAATCTCAGCCGCATTGAAATGCCTCTGAAATGCGCCAAAGACGGCATCGTCAACCTTGCCCTGCCCCTTGACCATCGCTTCGGCAAAGGTCAGCGCAGCCATCTCGCGCGGCTGCAATCTGGCGTAATCCCCGCGGTCGATGATCGCGAGTTCGGCTTCAGTGACACCGTGTTTCAGCGCATAGCTGCGGTGCGAGGCACCGGAGTATTCGGACTTGCGCAGCCGCGCCACGCGCCAGGCGATTTTTTCCTTGAACGGCCGCGGCAGCACCCCGGCATCGAGCGCGGCATGAAAATAGGCGCGGTGCGCTGCAAGCACTGCCGGCTGGTGGGCCAGCGTGCGGTACATGCCGGGAACACGACCACGCGTCGCACGCAACTGGTCAAATACCGGCTTCAGTTCTGCGGGTTCATTTGCAGGCTCAACCAGCGGGATGCGCGGCATGGGGCGGGCTCCATCATCATTACGGAGAAGTCGAGCGGGCCACACCTTCGCGCGGATCTACCCCCCTCTCCCTGGCCCTCTCCCCGCGTGCGGGGAGAGGGGATATAAATTCCATTAGATCATCGCGTTAAATCAGGCAAGGACATGCCGACGCCGAGTTGCAGCGCTTTTTCGTAGGCCCGCGCCGCCAGCGCAACATCCTCGATCGCCACGCCAAGCGATTTGAACAGTGTAATGTCATCGTGCGTGTTGCGGCCTTTGAACTTGCCGGCGACCACGTCTCCGAGGCTGTGCACCTGATCCCAGGACAGCTTGCCTTCGCTGACCGGCACCACCAGATCGGTCGACTCATAACGCACCTGCTCGGTGTCGTCGGTGGCGATGAACTTAGCTGCAGAGACCGTCGCGCTGTCGAGTTCGCGGCGATGCTCGAAATTGGCGCCGATGGCATTGATGTGTACGCCTGGTTTCAGCCACGCACCGTGCACCACCGGCTCGGTTGCCGTCGTCGCAGTGATCAGCACATCGGCACCGCGCACCGCCGCCTCCGGGGAATCAACCGGTATCGCATTGATTTTATTAACTTTTTTAACGTCAGCACAGAACGCCTCGCGACTCGCTGCACGCGGACTCCAGACGCGAATATCGCGGATCGGCCGCACCGCGCAGACGGCATCGACCTGGGTGCGCGCCTGCCGTCCCGAACCCAATACGCCGAGAACAGCGGCATCCGGATTGGCGAGATATTTGGTGGCAATGCCGCTGGCCGCGCCGGTGCGCAATGCCCCCATCGCGAACACCTGCACTACCGCGCATAACTCGCCGCCCTCCTCGCGATACAAACAGAACATGCGTCCGGCGTTGCTGTGGAACACCGCGGTGCTCGACACCTTGACGCCGTAATAACCGCGGTAAGACAACACTGCAGCCGTAATCCGCAACGTGCCGCCTTTGACGGGCGCACGCACGCGCGGCACATTGAACACGCCGCCGCGGCCCTGCGCACCAAAAACTTCTTCGACGGCAGCAAGGGCATCGTCCATCGTGACCAGTTGCTTGACGCAGGCCTCATCGAGAAACAGCGCGTTCGACATGAATCTTCCTGTAGTAAAACTTATTGCGGCGTAATGCCGGCGCGTTTGGCGATGGAGCCGATCAACTTCAGTTCCTGGGCAATTTTCTTGTCGAAGGCTTCCGGCGCAGTCGGTGCTGGTTCTGCACCCAGCGCGCGCATGCGCTGCTGGATATCGCTCGCATTCAGCACTTTGCCGACTTCGCGATTGAGCTGGGTGATGATGGCGCGCGATGTTTTCGACGGCGCCAGCAGGCCGCCCCAGGAATCGAACTCGAAACCCGGCACCCCAGATTCGGCAATGGTCGGGATATCGGGATAAATCGTCACCCGCTTCAGCGACGTCACGCCAAGACTGATCAGCCGCCCTTCGCGCACCAGATTCACCGAACTGGCCAGCGGCGCCATGAAAAACTGCACGCGATTGGTCATGGTGTCGTTCATCGCTTCGGGGATGCCCTTGTACGGCACATGCACGACATCGATCTTCGCCGCATCCTTGAACACTTCGCCGGCGAAATGCGTACCGCTGCCGGTGCCCGCCGAACTGAAGTTGAGCGCACCCGGCTTGGCTTTTGCCATCGCGATCAGATCCTTGACGTTTTTCACACCGAGCCCCGGCGCAGCCACCAGCAGATAGGACGCGTTGTACATCTGCGTGATGCCGGAGAAATCCCTGATCGGGTCGTAATTCAGCTTGCGCACTGCGGGCGAGATGATGTGCGAGGCCGACACGCAAAGCAGCGTATGGCCGTCGGGCGTCGCATCGGCTACGATCTTGGTGCCGATCGCGCTGCCGGCACCGGGACGGTTGTCGACAATGATGGTCTGGCCCAGCGCTTCGCCCAGCTTGACGCTGATCAGCCGCGAAAAGATGTCGGGCTGGCCGCCGGGCGTGAAGCCGACGACGATGCGGATCGGGCGACTCGGAAAATCGGAACCGCTTTTGGCCTGTGCGGCAATGACGCTTCCACTGGCCAGCAGCAATGCCATGGCCATCGCGGATTTGCATTTTTTCATGTTTTCTCCTCGTTAATGTTATTGAATTACAGACCGAGCCTGGTCTTGAACCTGAGTAACTGTTCCAGGGTGTTCCGGCCATTCTGGTGGGGCGGCAGCACATCCCATAATTCGGCATCGGGCATCAGCTCTTTGGTCGCCCACGAAGCCGAATGCGCGTGTGATGAATCATTGCCGGACAGGATGAGCGTCGGAATGTCCATTTTCATCAGCGCGGCGGGACCAGCTCCCGAAAACTGGGTGTCGTTGAACAAGGCATCGCGGGTCTGTCCGCAGATTCCGAAATAACGATCCATATCCTGCTTGACGTAGGCCGCGGCGAATTCCGCATCATGCACCGTCGGCGGTCCCCAGGGCCCGATCTCGGCATCTTCCCAGAAACTGCGTTTTTCGGGGGCGCGCGTCACCACCGCGGCAAAACCGTGCGCACGCACGAAATCCATGTGGCGTTGAAAATAGGTCTGCCCTTTCAGAAGCCAGCGGTATCCGCCCACCGGCCAGTGCAGACACAAGCCCAGACACATTTCAGGATGGCGCTCGGCAAAAGCCGTGGCCAGCGCCGCCCCCATGCAACTGCCGAGAATCAGCGCTTTTTTTTCGCCGGCGAACTCCAGCATCGCTTTCGCTTCCAGCACGTAATGATCCCAGGTCAGCGCTTCAATGCGTCCGCCGGAAAAACCCGCCTCGCGGCGGTCATAGGCTATCGCCTTGAAATGTTTGCCCAGCGTGGCGAGGCCGTCCATCTCCTTCCACTCGCGCTTGCCGCCGGCCGCGGTCCAGCGTGCGATGGTCGAGCCGAACCCGCCCGGCGCGAACATCAGCAGCGGTGTGCCCTTGCCGACGATTTCATAATTGATCTTGATTCCGTTGATGCTGGTGTAAGGCATGCCTTGCAAACTCCGTTATGGTGTTAGCCCCCTCTCCCGCTGGCGGGAGAGGGCTGGGGAGAGGGTGATTGTGAATTATTTAGCCGGAATGATCGGCAGCAGCAGATACGACGGTCTGTCGCCGCCCGAGTAGATGGTGTTTTCAGCACCCAGATTGTAGTCGGCGTGATAGTGGCCGTACATCTGGCTGCCGGCGCCGTCGCGAGACTGGATGTCGATGCGGATCTTGTGGCCCTTCCTGAATACCATGCAGGTCGGCCAGATCTCGACCTGGCATTCGACGACTTCCCCGGGTGACAGCCACTGCCGCTCGGTATGCGCATGAAACGGCCGGTACGGCAGTGAACGCGCCGGGTCGAGTTTGCGGTGCGACGCACGCAACCAGCCCTTGGTCACTGCCGGCACTGACTGCCCCTGCTGGCCGACTTCACAGACATCCTTGCCGTCGGCATCGATGTTGCGCAACGTCACCATGATGTCCATGTCTTCGCTCGAACTCGACACCCACAGGTTGAGCATCAGCGGACCGGTGACTTCGGTGTCTTCGGTCAACGGCGGGGTTTCGAAGGCCACGCCCATCTTGTTCTGCGCGGCCAGCATCAGCGCGGTCGATGATGACGCCACGCCGGCCTTGGTCACACCACTGGCGGAATAAGTGATTTTGGCTTCTTTCGCCGCAGCCTTAGTCGACAGCCCGCCTTCCACGCTGTCGATGTCGGTGCCTTGCGCGCGCTCAATGTTCAAGTGCATTTTGGTCCACTGTGTGCGTTTCAGCGGCCATTCGTTTTCAAAACGGAACGGATAAGGCTTGGTGCTGCCGCCGGTACGCACTTCAATTTTCACCGGGGGCTCATCCATGATGCCGGTGTTGATGCCTTTCAGCCAGTAATCGAACCAGCGCAACTGGTCGATACGCCCTTCCTCGGCGTGGAAGGGATGAAAATGAGAACCGGTATGCACGCGCAACTTCTTGTGTTTGGCTGCGGCGTTGACGAAACCTTCGATGTTGCCACGCAGATGCAGCGAGAAGCCGCCCCAGTTGCCGGCACTGAACACCGGCACAGTGACTTTTTCCCACTGCGCGCTGCGCATGCGCCAGTAGTCGGAATCGAGGTTGTTGCTCATCCAGTTCCACAGCATGTCGTTGCGGAAGGCATTGGGATTGTATTCGCGAGGCCGACCGAGCAAATGATGCGCGGTTTGCGTGTTGTGCCAGCTTGAGATGAAGCCCATTGCAAAAATGCCGCCGTGATAGGCCTGGTCGCGGTAGAGATCGGCGCGGCCTTCCCACGGCAGGATCGCTTTCAGCGACGGCGGTTGCAGGTTGGCGACGCGCCACTGGCAGTTGGCGTGGTAGGACACGCCCAGCGTGCCGACGTTGCCGGAACACCAGGGCAGTTTGGCCGCCCATTCGATGGCATCATAAAAATCAACCGCTTCCTGGTAGGAATTGGGATCTGACTGGCCGGGCGACTTGCCCGAACCGCGGGAGTCGACGCGGATCAGCGCATAACCACGCGGGCACCACCACAGCGGATTAGCGGTCTCCCAGTTCATGTAGGGATTTGCTTGCTCCTCAAGATCCGCCGGCGGTCGCCACAGTTTGTCTTTCTGGTAGGGGCCGATATTCATCAGCACCGGTACTTTTTCCTTGCAGTCCGGGCGCAGCACATCACAGTAGATGATCGCGCCATCCCGCAGCTTGATGGGTACATCCTTCTCAACGATCAGTTTCCAGTCCTGAGGCTGCGACATCTTTGCGGCTTGTGCGGTCATGCTGCGCTCCATCCGGTGAGATTTGTTTTTTTAACGTTTAACGATACCGAGGTCGGCCATCATTTTTTCGAGCAGCACATGCTCGGCCTCGAGGAACTTGCGGGTCTCTGCAGCACCCTTGAAATCGCGGCCCCAGGCATTTTTCTCCAGTTCTTCCTTCCAGTCAGGATCGTCGACCATGCGCGAAAACACGCGATCCCAGTAACCAGTCTGCGCGGCGGTCAGGCCCTTGGGCGCAAGAAACCCGCGCCATGCCGAATAAACCGCATCGATACCCTGCTCCTTGAAAGTCGGCACTGCAGCAAAAGCGCCCGACTGGCGCTGCGGTGAACTGATGCCCAGCACGCGAATACGCCCCTCCTGCACCAGCGGCAACGCATTGCCCACGGTGCCCGCCCAGACTTCGACATGGCCGCCGAGCGCCGCAGTGGTGCCGGCACCGCCGGAGGAATAAACAACGATCTTTAATGCTTTGGGATCAATCCCGGCGGCGCGCGCGACCATGCCCAGCACGATGTGATTCTGGTTGCCGCGCGCCGGCGAGATGCCGAAACTGATCGCCGCCGGATCGGCCTTCAGTTTTGCTGCCAGGTCCTTGCCGTTCTGGATGGCCGATCCCGTGCGCACCCACACCGCGACATATTCATGCATGACGATGTTCAGCGGCGTGATGTCCTGATAACGCAACGTGCTCAGGCCCATGACCTGGTTGGTGACCAGCGCAGTATTGAGCGTGGAAAGGTAATGGGCATCGCCCGGATGCTGGTTCAGCGAACTCCAGGCCAGTGTGCCGCCGCCGCCCGGCTTGTTGTTGACGCTGACGCTGGGTATGCCCGGCACTGATTGCAGGTATTTCTGGATTACCCGCGCCGAACGGTCGGCCGCGCCGCCGGCGCCCGAAGACACGACAATTTCGACGTTGCGCTCGGGCTTCCACTCTTGCGCGAAAACCGTGCCGGTCAAAATCCCCAAAATTGCCGCCGCATAACAAAGCCCGCGCATCCCCGCCGCAGTGCAGTCGTTTTTGTCCGCCATGGCTCCTCCTGTCATTGGTTGCAGAAACCCGGTGGCATTATAAAGAGAAGCCCGGGTCCAAACGGATCTACGCTAAAGTCCAATTTACGGAACAGCTGGATCGAAGCCTCGGGCATTACATTGTTATCCGCTCTCCATATGCTGGAAGAGCCCGGGAGTCCCGGGGCGCTGCGGAGTAGAATTCCGTATTCAAAAATTCGGCGTATCCCCCCATGACCCCGTCCACTTTTACCATCGAACGCGGCACAGTCCGTATCGTAGCTCACGCTTACGGAACAGGGCCGCGCGTGGTGATGATGCCCTCCCTCGGCCGCGGCGCCGCTGACTTCGCGGTCATTGCCGAACGCATTGCCGCAGCCGGTTACCGCGTATTGTGTCCGGAACCGCGCGGCATCGGCGGCAGCCAGGGACCGCTGCACGGCATCACACTGCACGATTTCGCCAATGACATCGCGATGGTGATCGAACACGATGGCGGCGGACCCACCGTTGTTGCCGGCCATGCCTTTGGCAACTTTGTCGCGCGCACCATGGCCGCCGACCACCCGAAGCTGGTACGCGCCGTTGTACTGCTGGCCGCCACCCACACCTGGCCGCTGGCGCAGGATCTGCGCGACTCCATCAACAAATGCCACCAGATGGATCTGCCGGAAGAAATCAGGCTCAAGCATTTGCAGCATGTATTCTTCGCGCCCGGCAATGACGCAAGCGTCTGGCTCGGTGGCTGGGACGAAGAGGTGATGCATGCCGAACGCGAAGCCACTGAAGCGACGCCCAAACCGGAATGGTGGACCGCAGGCACGGCACCGGTACTCGACGTGCTGTCGCTGAAAGATCCGCTGTCGCCGCCGGACAGCATCTACACCTACCGCGACCAATGGGGTGCGGATCGTGTGACCATCGCCAAAATCGACAATGCTGCGCACGCGTTGCTGCCGGAGCAACCCGCGGCAGTCGCCGACGCCATCGTCGCCTACATGAAACAACTCGGTGCATGAAGCTGTACTGGTCGTCACGCTCGCCCTTTGTACGCAAAGTCATGGCGTTCGCGCATGAGTGCGGAGTGGTCGGACGCATCGAATGCGTGCGTACGCTGGTAGCGATGACCCAGCCCAACGCCGACCTGCTGAAAATCAATCCCACCGGCAAGATCCCGACGCTACTTGTCGATGACGGCAGTGCGCTGTATGACTCGACGGTGATCTGCGAATACCTCGACAGCCTGCATGACGGTCGCAGGCTGTTTCCGGCATCGGGACCGGCGCGGTGGACTGCCCTGCGCCGCCACGCGCTGGGCAACAACCTGCTCGACAACCTGATGCTGTGGCGCAACGAAATGCTGCGCCCGCAGGTTCAGCAGTCGCCGGAAACGCTGGCGGCTTTCGAAATCAAAGTGCGCAACGCCGTCGCCGCGCTCGACCGAGACGCCGAGGCGCTGGCAACTGATGCGGTCGGCATCGGCCATATCGCCATTGCCTGCGCGCTGAGTTACGCCGATTTCCGTTTTGCAAATCTGGGCTGGCGGCGCGGCAATGACCGCATTGCACGCTGGTTCGATGCCTTCGCGCAACGACCCTCAATGGTCAATACTGCGCACATCGAACAATAAGCCGCCATAACAACAAGCATCGCGAGGAAATCACCATGAACAAAAAACTGGCCTTGCTGCCGCTGCTGCTCGCATCACTGGTGCTGCCGGCGACGGCGCAACAACAATATCCGGCTCGCGCCATCCGTCTGGTTGTCGGCTTTCCCGCCGGCGGACCGACCGACATCGTCGCGCGGCAGATGGCGCCGAAAATGTCCGAAAGCCTAGGCCAACAGGTGATGGTCGACAACCGCGGCGGTGCCGGCGGCATGATTGCCACTGAACAGGTTGCCAAGGCCGCACCCGACGGTTACACCATCCTGATGGGCACCATCGGCGGCATTGCCGTGGCGATGAGCCTGAATCCGAACCGCGGCTACGACACGCTGCGCGATCTGGCCCCCATTACACAAAGCGTTACCGTCACCAGCATCCTCGTCACCCATCCTTCGGTCCCGGCAAAAAACGTCAAGGAACTGCTGGCGCTGGCACGCGCCAAACCGGGCAGTCTCAATTACGGTTCATCCGGCAACGGCACGATCACCCACCTCGCCGGCGAACTGCTCAAGTACATGGGCAAGGTCAGCATCACCCATGTGCCGTACAAGGGCGGTTCACCGGCACTGACTGCGCTGGTCTCCGGCGAAGTCGACCTGACCTACGAAAACAGCCTGATCATCACCCCGCATATCAAATCCGGGCGGGTGAAGGGCATCGCGGTTACCGGCGCCAAACGATCCGCACTGCTGCCGGAGTTGCCGACCATCGCCGAAACCCTGCCCGGGTACAGCGCCAGTGGCTGGTATGGCCTGCTCGCCCCCGCAGCCGTTGCAAAACCGATCATCACCCGCCTGCACACCGAGGCGGTCAAGGCGCTGCGCGCACCGGATGTTGTCGAACGCCTGTCCGGCCAGGGTGCCGAGCCGGTGGGCAACACCCCGGAGGAATTCACCGCCTTCGTGCGCAGCGAAATCAGCAAATGGGCGACCCTGGTGAAAGCCGCCAACATGCGCACGGATTAAAAAATTCATTAACAGGATGGACAGGAGGAGCAGGATAAAAACCAGGAATTTTTCTTGCGCGATTGATCCTGCATTGCTCCTGTAAACCCTGTTCATCCTGTTAATTCTGACTTTGACGTAAACCAATAATCCATGACATCCCTGCCCTCCGCCCCCGATCTCTCCCGCTTGCTCGACCCCCGCGGCGTTGCGGTGATCGGCGCTTCCACCGATCTCACGCGTATCGGTGGCCAGCCAATCAAGCTGCTCACCGAATACGGTTATAAGGGCCAGGTCTATCCGGTCAATCCGAAATATCCGGAGATCAAGGGCCTCAAGTGTTATCCCGACGTGCTATCAGTACCGCAACCCTGCGACGTTGCGCTGATCGCCGTGTCCGGCGCGCTGGTGCCGGGCGCGATCGAACATTGCGGCAAGGCCGGCATTCCGTTCGCGGTAATTCTGTCTGCGGGATTCAGCGAAGCCGGTGAAGCCGGCAAGGAACTCAATGGCAAACTGCTCGCCGCGATCAAGTCCAGCGGCGTGCGCGTGGTCGGCCCGAACTGCCTGGGCGTGCTCAATCTCGACGCGAATTTCCGTCTGGGCTTTGGCGGCACGCTGCAACTGAAAACGCTCAAGGCCGGGCCGATCGCAATGGTTACGCAATCCGGCGGCTTCGGTTTCGGCGTTGTCGCCGTCGCCTGTTATTACGGACTCGGCTTCAACCATGTGGTTTCCACTGGTAACGAAGCCGACCTCACCGCACTCGACTGGATGGAATACCTGATCGAACGCCCGGACGTCGAAATTCTCACCGCCTTCCTTGAAGGCACCACCGAAGGCCTGCGCCTGCGCCGGCTCGGCGCACGCGCGCTGGAACTCGGCAAACCCATCCTGATCTGGAAAGTCGGCAACACCGATGTCGGCAGCAAGGCCGCCACCTCGCACACCGCACGACTGACCGCCGGCTACGAACTGTTCCGCACTGCTTTCCGCGAAGGTGGCTTCATCGAAGTGCAGGACGTCGACGACCTGGTCGATTACTGCAAGGCATTCCGCGGCAAAAAACTGCCGCGCGGCAACGGCGTCGGCGTGATGACGCTGTCCGGCGGCGCCGGCGTGCTGCTGGCCGACCGCTGCACCGCGCGCGGCCTGACGCTGCCGCGGCTGACCGACAAGACGCGCGAGACGCTGCGCGGCATCGTCGTCGCCTACGCATCGATTGAAAATCCGATCGACACCACCGCCCAGGGTTACAACGACAACTTTGCCTCATACACCAAAACCATGCGCGAAGTCCTTGCCGACCCCAACATCGATTCCATCGTTGCGCGTTCGCCGCGCGGCACCGTGGCACAGGTCTGGGCCGAAGGTCTGGTCGAAATGCTCAAGGGCGTGGACAAACCGCTGCTGCTGAACTGGCCAACCTCGCCGGACGACAACCGCGCCGCGATGGATTACCTGGAGCAAAACGGCGTGCCCTGCATATTGGCGCCGGGCCGTACCGTTGACGCACTCGCCGCACTGGCTGAGTTCGCAAACAAGCGCCGCGTGTTCAAAGAAACCCGCGCCCGTAGCGGCAAACGCGCCATTGCCCCGCAAAAACTCGACCTGTCGGGTTCCGGCACGCTGGGCGAACACGCCTCGAAAGCGTTTTTGCAGATTTACGGCATCCCGGTGACCGGGGAACAACTGTTGGCGCCGGACGCCGTCGAAAAACTTACCGCCACGCCGCTGCCGTTCCCGCTGGCAGTAAAGATAGAGTCCGCCGACATCCCGCACAAGACCGAAGCCGGGGTGATCCGCCTCAATATCACCAGTCTCGACGGCCTGAAACAGGCGGCGCGCGAAGTGCTGGCGGCGGCGAAACAATACAAACCCGATGCGCGCATCGCCGGCATCCTGGTGCAGCAAATGGCCAGCGGCGAAGAAGTCATTCTTGGCGTCGTCAACGACCCGCATTTCGGACCGGTGATCGCCTTCGGCCTCGGCGGCGTGTTCACCGAAATCATGCACGACGTGACCCACCGCTTCGCGCCCTTTGATGTCGAAACCGCAAAAACCATGATCCACGAGATCAAGGGCGTCAAACTGCTGCAGGGTTATCGCGGCAGGCCGCCGTGCAACATCGATGCGCTGGCCGACGCCATTGCGCGGCTGTCACTGCTGGCGGCAGACCATGCCGACCGCATCGCCGAGATCGATATCAATCCGCTGTTCGTCAATGCCTCAGGCGTTGTTGCTGCCGATGCGTTGATTGTGCTGAAGAGCTAAAACCTTAAACCCAGCCACAGAGAGCACAGAGAACTGCAAAACCTATAAATCCGAACGCATTGACCTATTGCTCATGTTTTTGTTTTCTCTGTGGCCTCTGTGGCCTCTGTGGCCAAAAGCTTTTGACTTTGAATTTATGAACATACCTTTCAAAACCCGCATCACCGACCTCTACGGCATTCGCCTGCCGATCATCGCCAGCGGCCTGATGTGGCTGGCCGATCCGGTCTACGTCGCTGCCGTGGCGCGCGCCGGACTTATTGGTTTCATGACGGCGGCGAGCTTCCCCAATGTTGATGCACTCCGCGCCGGCATTCGCCGCTGCCGCGAATTGAGCGAAGGCAAACCCTTCGGCGTCAACATCATGATTCGCACCAGCCGCGACGGTACCGACCGGGTGACGCCGTTGATTGATGCGGTGATCGAGGAAGGCGTCAAGTTTGTCGAGACTGCGGGCAACAACCCCGGGGCTTATATGCGGCGGCTGAAAGATGCCGGCATCATCGTTGTGCACAAGGTGCCGGGGGTGATGCGTTATGTGAAAAAAGCCGAATCGCTGGGCGCTGATGCGGTCATCGTCATCGGCGCCGAAGCCGGCGGCCACCCCGGCGTTGAGCCGGTCGGCACCATTGTCGCTGCCGCAGCGGCCGCACGTGCGGTCAAGATTCCGCTGATCGTTGCCGGCGGCATCGGTACCGGCGAACAACTCGTGGCCGCGCTGGCGCTGGGCGCCGACGGTATTGCGATGGGCACGCGCTTCCTGGTGTCCGAGGAAATCTGGGCGCACCATCGATATAAGGAACGCCTGGTCGCCGCAGCAGAAACCGACACCACACTGTTGCTGCAAACCATGCGCAACACCCAGCGCGCGCTGAAAACAGGGCATGTCGCAATGATTCAGCAGCTTGAACAGGCGCAGCCCGTCAACACCGAAGCGATCCTGCCCCACATCATGGGCGGCGTCGGCCGCAAAGCCTACGAAACCGGCGATGTTGAAAAAGCCATGCTGTCCTGCGGGCAGGGGGTGGTGTTCGCCGATAAAATCGAACCGCTGGCCGCGATCGTTGATCGCATTGAAGCCGAAGCCCGCATCGCGATGGGCAGGCTTAATAAACTCTACCGTCCCGCGTAGACGTTTCAAGGAGGAGTTGTGAATAGCAAGTATTTGTTTTTATTTATATTTTTAACCGCCACTGGTCTGGCGCAGGCCCAGAACTATCCCAGCAAGACGATCCGCCTGATCGTGCCCTTTGCCGCTGGCGGCAGCACCGATGTGATTGCCCGCGTGCTCGCGCCCAAACTCACCGAGGCCTGGGGCCAGCAAGTCATCGTTGACAACCGCCCGGGCGGCAACACCACCATCGGAACCGACATCGTCGCCAAGTCCGCGCCCGACGGCCACACGCTGCTGGTGACCCCGGCGCCCTTCACCGTGGTACCCAGTGTGATGACCAGGTTGCCGTACGACCCTGCAAAGGATTTCGAACCGATCACACTGATCAACACCACGCCGATGGGACTGGTGGTGCATCCGGGCGTGCCGGCAAAAAACCTCAAGGAACTGATCGCGCTGGCGAAAGCCCGGCCCAGCCAGATGAATTTCGGCTCGTCCGGCAGCGGCGGCGTTCCGCACCTCTCGGGCGAACTGCTCAACACCATGGCCGGCCTGAAAATCATGCACGTGCCGTACAAGGGCAATGCGCCGGCACTGGCGGATCTGGTTGGGGGCCATGTCGACATGGCTTTCAACGGTCTGACTTCAGTGATGCCGTTGATCAAATCCGGCCGGCTGCGCGTGCTGGGCGTCACCAGTATTGCCCGCACCGCAGCGCTGCCTGAAGTACCGACGCTGGATGAGCAGGGACTCAAAGGTTTCCAGGCCGTGGCGTGGAACGGGCTGACCGGTCCGGCGCGCATGCCCAAGGAAGCCGTGGCCAAAACTGCAGATACTGTTGCCCGCATCATCAAGTCGCCGGAGTTCGCCGAACAGCTGAAACGCGACGGCTCCGACCCGGTGGGCAGCACCACGGCCGAGTTCGTTGCTCACCTGCGTGACGAAGTCGTGAAATGGAAAAAAGTCCTCGACCGCGCCGGCATCAAGTCCTTCTAGAGGAATATCGATGAGCATCAAAATTACCCACGATGAAGGCATCGCCACTGTCCTGCTCGACCGCGCCGACAAGCTGAATGCGCTGTCGGGCGAGATGTATCAGGAACTCGCAGATGCTTTCACCGCGCTGAACAACGACGACAGCGTGCGCGTAGTACTGCTGACCGGCGCCGGGCGCGCGTTCTGCGCCGGCGGTGACGTCGGCTCGATGAGCAACTTTGATGTGGTCAGCGGCCGCAAGCGCTCCAAGGGTCATCACCGCATGATCCTCGCGCTGCATCACCTCGAAAAACCGGTGATCGCCGCAGTGCGCGGGCCGGCCGCCGGCATCGGCGCCAGCCTCGCACTGGCCAGCGATCTGATTATCGCCAGCGAAACAGCCTATCTGCTGATGGCATTCAAAAATGTCGGGATTCCGCCAGACGGCGGCGCAATTTTCTTTCTGACCCAGCACCTGGGCCTCGCCCGTGCCAAGGAAATCGTCTACAGCGCGCGCAAGCTGCCTGCAGCAGAAGCCAAGGACATGGGCTTGATCAGCAAAGTCGTTCCTGATGACCAGCTGGAAGCCGCGTCGCTGGCGCTGGCGCGCGAGATTGCCGGCTCCGCCACCTATGCGCTGACGCTGGCCAAACGCATGTTCCAGTTTATGTACGTGCCGACCCTCGAACAGCTGCTCGAGCTGGAAGTACTGGCGATCGGCGGCGCGCGCATGACCCACGACCATGTCGAAGGCGTCACCGCGTTCAAGGAAAAGCGCAAACCGCAGTTCAAGGGCAAATAAGCAGCGCCACGCAATGACCACCTGGAACAAACAAACGCTGCCTGAAGCGCTGGCCACCGTCGCCACCGCACACGCGCAGGACGAGGCACTGGTCATCGCCGGTCGCCGGCTGACTTACGCCGAACTGCGCGACAACGTACGCGAAACGGCGCTGGGTCTGCGCGCACTGGGCATCAACCGCGGCGACCATGTCGCGGTATGCATGGGCAATTCGCTGGAGTGGGTGGTGTTCTTTTATGCCGCGGCGAGCATCGGTGCGGTGACCGTGCCGGTCAATACCCGCTTCAAGTCCGACGAGACGCTGTATTGCCTGAAGCAGGCCGACGTGAAGCTGCTGTTCATCGCCGACCGTTTTCTCAAAATCGACTTCATCACCATGCTGCGCGGCATCTGCCCCGCCGTCGACAAGAAGCTGCCCGACCCCGCGCTGCCGCTGCTGCACACCGTGGTGGTGCTCGGCAACGATGTGCCCACCGGAGCGATCGGCTTTGCCGCCCTGCTGGCCAAAGGGGCGGCATTCGACGAGCGCCAGCTCCCGGACGTACACCCCGACGACGTGTTGCTGATGCAGTTCACCTCGGGCACCACGTCTTACCCCAAGGGCGTGATGCTGTCGCACGACAACATGTTGCGCAATGCCGCCTGTGTTGCCGCGCGTTTTCACCTGAAGGCGAAAGACCGCTACTACAGCGCCCGCCCGTACTACCACGTCGCCGGCACCACGCTGTCGCTGCTCGCCGCGCTGACCACCGGCGCCTGCCTGGTCTCGTCGCCGCATTTCGACGCCGGCGAGGCGCTGGTGGCGATGTGGGGCGAGGAATGCACGCACACCTCGGGCAACGACACCATGTTCCTGATGCTGCTCAATCACCCGGACTTCGACAAGTATCCGCTGAAGTTGCGCCACGGCTGGGTGTCCTGCGGACCCGAAGTGTCGCGCAAGGTCGTCGAACGCATGGGCATGAAGGGACTGGTGCAGGCCTACGGCCTGTCGGAAGCCTCGCCCAACGTCTGCATGTCGCGTTACGACGATGATCTGGAAAAACGCATCAACGGCTGGGCGCATATTCTCGACGATGTCGAAGTCAGACTGGTAGATCCGGAAACCAATGCCGTGCAACCGGCTGGCAAGACCGGTGAAATCCAGGTCCGTGGCTGGAGCGTGATGAAGGGCTATTACAAGATGCCCGAGCAGACCGCGAAGGCCATCACTGCCGACGGCTGGCTGCATACCGGCGACCTTGGCATGATGGACGACGAGGGCCGCCTGCGTTTCATCACCCGCATCAAGGATGTGTTCCGTGTCGGCGGCGAAAACGTCGCGCCGGCGGAAGTCGAAGACGTGCTGCACAAACATCCGAAAATAAAACAAGCGCAGGTCATCGGCGTGCCCGACCCGCGACTGGTCGAAGTGCCGGCGGCGTACGTGATTCTGCGCGAAGGCGAAACCGCTACACCGGAAGAACTGATGGCCTGGAGCAAGGAACGCCTCGCCAATTTCCGCGTGCCGCGTTACCTGAAAATTGTTGAAGACTTCGAAAAAATCGGCATGACCGGCAGTTCAAAAGTGCAGAAGAACAAATTGCGCGCGCAGGCGCTGATCGATTTTGGTTTGGAAGAAACGAAAAAAGCTTAGCCACAGAGGGCACAGAGGAAAGCCTCTGTAGATGACTCGTCATTCCGGCGAAAGCCGGAATCCAGCAGCAGAGCTGGCAGGACCACTGGATTCCGGATCGCGCCTTGCGCGACCGGAATGACGGAATTACATAACTAAATGTTTTTATTGATATTTTTATAAGGCACTCGAGTGGAATATATTCTCAAACGCCCCGACGGCTGCAACATCTTCTACACCATCGACGACTTCACCGATCCCTGGAAAAAGGCCGAGACCGTGCTGTTCGTGCATGGCCTCGCCGAATCGGGTGAAGCGTGGCGCGCCTGGGTGCCGCATTTCGCGCGCTACTACCGCGTGGTGCGCCTCGACCTGCGCGGCTTCGGCCGTTCGACGCCGATGACTGCCGAACATGAATGGTCGATGGACGAACTGCTCGATGACATCGAAGCACTGATCCATCACATCGGCTGCAGCAAGGTGCACGTGATCGGCGCCAAGAGTGGAGGCTCGATGTCACTGGCGCTGGCCGCCAACCGGCCGCTGCTGGTGCAGACGCTGATCGGCGTCACGCCGCCGATTCTGCCCGCTGCCGGCATTGACCAGTGGGTCGAACACATCAACACCAAGGGCGTGGTCGACTGGGCCGCGCACACCATGCAGGGCCGCCTCGGCACCAAGGCTTCGAAAGCCGAAGTTGACTGGTGGATCCACCACCTGCAGGGCAAAACGCCACTGTCGACGTTGCAGAGTTATCTGCGCTGGGTGCCCAAGCTCGACATCCGTGAAGACGTCAAACGCATCACCTGCCCGACGCTGATCATTACCACCACCGGCAGCGGCCTGCGTTCGGTCGACGGCGTCAAAGCGTGGGTATCCGGCGTGAAGTCGGCGCAACTGATCGTCATGGAAGGCGATGCCTGGCATGCCGCCGGCGCTTACCCGGACCGCTGCGCCGAAGCATCGCTGAAGTTTCTCGCTGAACAGAGCAAAAAATGAAACCCCTTGGCAAACTGATCGCCGGTCTCGCCCTCGCGGCATTCTGCGGCGCCGCCATCGCGCAGACCTTTCCGACCAAAACCGTGCGCATGGTCGTCGGTTATCCGCCGGGCGGTCCGACCGATGTGCTCGCCCGCATCGTGTCGCAGAAGCTGACCCAGAGCTGGGGTCAGCAAGTCATCGTCGACAATCGTCCCGGCGCCAGCGGCATGATCGGTGCCGAATTCACCGCACGCGCCGCGCCTGACGGTTACACGCTGCTGATGGTGCCGGTGACCTATGCCGTCACGCCCAGCCTGTTCCAGAAAATGACTTACGACGTCGAAAAAGATCTCGCACCCGTCGCGCAGGTTGCCGCAGCGCCGTTCATCCTCGTCGTGCACCCGACGCTGCCGGTCAAAACCGTCAAGGACCTGATCGCGCTCGACCGCCGCAGTCCCGGCCAGATCAACTTCGCCTCGGCCAGCACCGGCGGCATGCCCCACCTCGCCGGTGAACTGTTCAATTCAATGACCGGCACAAAGCTGGTGCATATCCCGTACAAGGGCGCCGCGCCGGCCACCACCGACCTGCTCTCGGGTCAGGTCACGCTGATGTTCAACAACATGCTGTCGGCAATGCCGCAGGTCAAGGCTGGCCGGTTGCGCGCAGTGGCGGTCACCAGCAGCAAACGCTCGGCTGCCGTGCCGGAACTGCCGACCATTGCCGAAAGCGTACCCGGCTATGAAGCCAGCGGCTGGTATGGCGCATTTGCGCCGGCAGCGACCTCCAAAGAACTGATTGGCCGGCTCAATGCCGAAATGAACCGCATCATGAAAATGCCCGATGTCACGCAGCGCCTTGCCGGTGACGGCGTGGAAGCCGTCGGCACCACGCCGGAGCAGTTCGGCGCCTATCTGAAACAGGAAGTCGCCAAATGGGGCAAAGTAGTGAAAACGTCGGGCGCCAAAGCCGACTGAACCCGGGCAATCGAGGAACAACCATGAACATCATTACACGCGCGCTACTCGCGGCTCTCCTGTTGTGCAGCGGCATCACCGTTGCCGCGGATTACCCGACCAAACCGGTACGCCTGGTGGTGCCCTTCCCGGCAGGCGGTCCGGTCGACATTACCGCGCGTACATTGTCACCGCGTCTCGGCGACGCCCTGGGTCAGCGCATCCTGATCGACAACCGCGGCGGCGCCGGCGGCGTACTCGGCTCCGACATCGTCGCCAAATCGCCGGCTGACGGTCATACGCTGCTGCTGTGCACGACCGGCAACGCCATCAACGTCAGCCTGGTGCCTAACCTGCCCTACGACATCCGCAAGGACTTCGCGCCGGTGTCGATGGTCGCGATCATCACCAGCATCCTTGTAGTTCATCCATCACTGCCGGTTAAATCAGTAAAGGATTTGATCGCACTGGCCAAGGCCAAGCCTGACGCGCTGAGTTACGCCTCGACCGGCAACGGCGCACCGACGCATCTGGCGGGCGAACTGTTCAAGAGCATGGCCAATGTCAAAATCCTCCATGTGCCATACAAGGGCGCCGCACCGGCGGTGATCGATCTGATCAGCGGCCACGTGCAGTTGTCGTTCATCAGCGCACCGGGTGCGATGCCGCATGTGCAGCAAGGCCGCCTGCGCGTGCTTGCGGTCACCAACAGCAAACGCTCGGTGCTGCTGCCTGAAATTCCCACCATCAGCGAAGCCGGACTGAAGGGTTATGAATCCGAAGGCTGGCACGGTCTTTTCGCGCCGGCCGGCACGCCGAAGCCCGCGATCGATCGCCTGTACAAGGAAATATCGACGCTGCTGCGCGACCTGAAAATCAGCAGCCTGCTTGCTGCGGGCGGCGCGGAACCGGTGGGCATGCCGCCGGAGGAGTTCGGACGCAAACTGAATCTTGAAATCGAAAAATGGGCCAAGGTCGTCAAGGCCTCGGGAATGAAAGTTGATTAGCAGCCGGTTATTCAATTGAAGAAAGGAAGCATCTCATGTCTGATCTGATGAAGCAGTCTCCGCTCGGCACTTATATCGAGCACCTGAAAAAAGGCGAGCTCGCCTACCAGGTCTGCAAGGACAGCAACAAGCCGTTTTTTTATCCGCGCGCGATTGCGCCGGAAACCGGCAGCACCAACATCGAGTGGCGCGTCTCCAAGGGACTCGGTACCGTCTACACCACCACCGCCGTGCACTACAAGGGCGAACCGACGCTGAACGTGGCGATGATCGACATGGACGAAGGCTATCGCCTGATGAGCCGCGTCGAAGGCATCGATGCGATGGACGTCAAGATCGGCATGCGGGTCAAGGTCAAAGTCAATCCGGGTGACGAGAAGACCCTGCCCTTTCCGGTGTTCACCCCCGCGGGAGACGGCAAATGACCAACACGCTCAAACGCGGCAGCATTGCAGTGGTCGGCGCAGCCGAATCCGATCTTGGCCAGGTGGCCCAGCACACCACCCCCGTCGACCTGATGGCGCAGGCCACGATGCGCGCCCTCGACGACTGCGGCCTCACGCTGAAAGACGTCGACGGCTTGTTCGTCGCAGCCACCCAGGTGCGCATGGGCCCGATGCAGCTCGCCGAATACCTGTGCATCAAGCCCAAGGTATTCGACGGCACGCAGATCGGCGGCTCATCGTTCATGACCCACCTCGCCCACGCGCAAATGGCCATCCAGCTGGGCCTGTGCGAAGTCGCCGTGATCGCCTACGGCAGCACCCAGCGCTCCGTATCGCGAGCCGCGGCCAGCCCGCGCGAGTTCAATCCTTACGAAACGCCGTACCGGCCCATTCTGCCGATCAGCGCCTACGCCATGGCGGCAGCACGCCACTTCCATCAGTACGGCACCACCCGCGAACACCTGGCTGAAGTCGCCGTGGCTGCGCGCAAATGGGCGCTGATGAATCCCAAGGCCTGGGAAAAGGAACCGCTGACCATTGAGCAGGCGCTCAACGCGCGCATGGTGTCTTACCCGTTCACGGTGCGCGACTGCTGCCTCGTGGTCGACGGCGGCGGCGCCATCGTACTGACCTCGGCGGCGCGCGCGAAAACGCTGAAGAAAAAACCGGTCTATGTGCTGGGCGTCGGCGAAACGCTGTCGCACGCCAACATTTCCAGCATGCCCGACTTCACCGTCACCGGCGCATCGGTGTCCGGCCCGCAGGCCTTCAAGATGGCCGGCGTCACGCCGAAAGACGTCAAGATGCTGTCGCTGTATGACGCCTTCACCATCACGCCGATCCTGTTCCTCGAGGATCTCGGTTTTGTGCCCAAAGGCGAAGGCGGCCGTTTTGTCGCCAACGGCGGCATCGCCCCCGGCGGCAAGCTCGCAGTCAATACTTCCGGCGGCGGCCTGTCGTACTGCCACCCCGGCATGTACGGCCTGCTGGTGATGATCGAAGCGATACGCCAGGTGCGTGGTGAATGCGGTGAGCGTCAGGTCAAGGGTTGTGATGTCTCGCTCGCCCATGGCAATGGTGGCGTGATGTCCAGCCAATGTACTGTGATCTTTGGTTCTGAGAACACGCTGTAATGAGCACGTTGTAACCCGTAGCCCGGATGAAGCGCGCCCCGAAGGAAGTCCTCTCGGGGGAAAGCGCAGTTCAGGGAATGCACATCCCCTGGATTGCGGCTTGCGGCCTTCATCCGGGCCACAACTTCAAGTAACGGATTGGAGAGTCCTTAGTGAAACTCGAACTCTATTACGCACCCAAGACCTGCGCGCTGGTGCCCTATGTCACGCTGACCGAAGCCGGTGCGGACTTCACGGTGCACGACATGAATTCGCGCTCCGGCGCACTGAAAACTCCGGAATATCTCAAACTCAACCCCAAACACAAGGTTCCGGTACTGGTCATTGACAGCGAACCGCTGACCGAAAATGTTGCCATCCAGATTTTCATCAACCGCACTTTTCCGCAGACAAAGTTACTGCCGCAGGACCCGAAGCAGGAGATCAAGGCGATCTCGCTGATGGCGTGGTTTGCTTCAACCATCCATCCGCACCTGACGCCGAACGCGCGTCCGGAAAACTACTGCGACATGCCGGGCACGGCCGAAGCCGTCAAACGCGTCGGCAACAAGATGCTGTTTGAGGATTTCAGAATCGCCGAAGGCCTGCTCGCCGGCCGCGAATTCTTTTTTGACCACTTCACCGCGCCCGACGCCTATTTTTTCTGGTGTTTCCGCCGCGCGATCACCTTCAAACTCGACCTGTCGCCCTTCCCCCACTGCATGGCCTTTGTCGAGCGCCTGCAGCAACGCCCCAGCCTGCAGAAAGTGCTGGCCCACGAAAAAGCAGTCGAAGCTGAATTCGCCCGCACTGCCCAACCATTGAACTGAAAGCCGCCATGCAAATCAGGATCCTGACCTCCAACAGCACGCTGCCGGTGCTCAACGCGCTGATCCCTGCCTATGAACAAAGCAGCGGCAACACCGTCGCCATCAGCGCCGACTCCGCCAAGGCCATGGTCGCGCGCATCCGCGGCGGCGAAAGCGGCGACGTCCTCGTGCTCGGTAACGGTGCTGTCAAAGAACTCGCCGAAGCCGGCTTTATCAACGGCGCCACCCGGCGTGGATTTGCCCGGGCCGTCGTCGGCGTCGGCGTGCGCAGCGGCACGCCGCACCCGGACATCAGCTCGGTCGACGCCTTCCGCAAGACCCTGCTCGCCGCAAGCGCCATCGCCCATACGGTGCACGGCGCCAGCGGCATGTACATCCCGACACTGATCGAAAAACTCGGCATCACCGCCGAGATGAAAGCCAAAACCGTGACCCGCCCCGGCGGCTATATCGGCAAGGTTGTGGTCGACGGCGAAGCCGACATCGCGCTGCAGCAGATCCCGGAACTGTTGGCCGTGCCGGGACTGGATTGCGTCGGCCCGGTGCCTGAAGCCGTGCAAAAGTCTTTCGAGACAGCGATCGCGCTGTTCAGCAGCACTACACAGGCCGCTGCAGCGCAGGCCATGGCCGACTTTTTCGCCAGCCCGGCGCACACGCCTTTGTTCCGCGAAAAAGGTCTGGAACACGTCACCCAAAATCAAAAGCCGTGAGGAGCCCGCAATGATGCTGAACCCCCTGCGCTTTACCGCCCTGTTGGCGGCTGTGGCCGCGCTGCTTGCACTGACCACCGCGCCGGTCATTGCCGCCGACAGCTACCCGAATCGGCCCGTGCGGTTCATCGTGCCCTACCCGCCCGGCGGCACCACCGACATCGTCGCCCGCGGCATTGCCGGCAAACTCTCCGAGAAATACGGACACCAGGTCGTCACCGACAACCGCGGCGGCGCCAGCACCATCATTGGCGCCGAACTGATGGCCAAGGCCGCACCCGACGGTTATACGATGCTGCTCGCCACCGCGACCACGCTGTCGATCAATCCCAATGTCGTCGACAAGCTGCCTTACAACACGCTGCGCGACTTTGCGCCGATCACCCAGACGGTGTACGTGCCCTTTGTCATCGCCACGCATCCATCGGTGCCGGCCAACAGCTTCCCGGAACTGCTCGCGCTGGCCCGGGCCAAACCAGGCAGCATCAGCTACAGCACGCCGGGCACCGCCTCAACCAACCACCTCGGCGGCGCGCTGCTTGAATACCTCTCCGGCGTCAAACTGCTGCATGTGCCGTTCAAGGGCTCAGGCCCCGCAGCCGCAGCAGTGGTCGGCGGCCAGGTCAGCTTCGTCATCACCGGCATCGCCACCGTGCTGCCGTTCTCCAAGGCCGGCAAACTCAAGGTCCTCGCCTTCGCCGCGGAAAAACGCCATCCCAACTTCCCGGACATCCCATCCACCGGCGAGGCTGGCGTCAAGGGTTACGAATCCGGCACCTGGTTCAGTGTTGTCGGGCGCGCCGGCACCCCGCGTCCAATTATCAACACACTGAACAAGGACATCATCGCCGCGCTAAATTCACCCGACCTGAAAGGCCGACTGGAATCCATCGGCTTCGACATCCGCACCCAGTCGCCGGAAGAGTTCGGCAAGTTCATCAAGGATGACCTGGCGCTGTCGGCGAAGGTGATCAAGTCAGCGGGGATCAAGCTGGAATAAGAATAGTGAAATGCCGACAAAAAGGGCCGATGGCCCTTTTTTGTTCGACTCATGCTGCCAGCAAGCGTAAGGTGGGCAAAGGATTGCATTCCCGTGAAATATCGAGAAAAACATGGCCAAAACCCTGATCGACACCCCCAACAGCAAAGTCCATCTCAACGACATCTCCGCTGAGCCTCCGAAGGGCATGACCAAAGCCAAGGCGGAGAAACGTTTCGCCATATTGGGCAAGGAACTGTTCGATCTGCAGGATGCGCTATGGGGCGCCAAGGTGCACAGCGTGCTGGTGGTGCTGCAGGGGCGTGACAGCGCAGGCAAAGACGGCACCATCAAACATGTCGTCGGCTGCCTCAATCCGCGGGGCGTCAGCGTCACCTCCTTCGGCGTACCGACCACCGAGGAACGCGAGCATGATTTCCTGTGGCGGATCCACAAAAATGCGCCGCGCCGTGGCGAGTTTGCCATTTTCAACCGCTCGCATTACGAGGATGTGCTGGTGGTGCGCGTGCACAACCTCGCGCCGAAAGAACTCTGGCAGCAGCGTTACGGCCATATCCGGGATTTTGAGGAGCTGCTGGCCGAACACGGCACTATCGTACTCAAATATTTTCTGCATATCAGCAAGGACGAGCAGGAAGAACGCCTGCTCGAACGCGAAAAAGAGGCTGAGACGGCGTGGAAACTCAATCCGAACGACTGGAGAGAGCGCGACTACTGGGACCAATACACCGCCGCTTACGAAGACGCGATCTCCAAAACAGCAGCAGCACATGCCCCATGGACTATCGTGCCGGCGAATTCAAAGTGGTATCGCAACCTGGTCGTCGCCGAATCAATCGTCGGCGCACTACGCGACCACCGCAAGAACTGGGATAAAAAACTGGAAGAGATGGGCAAGGCCGGACGCGCAGGACTTGCCACCTACCGTGCGCAACTCGACACGCAGAAAAAAGCCCGCAAGCGGCATTAATCGCGACCGCACGGACTTGTAATAAATCGCGCCCGAATTCTCGGGCCACCGCGTCATCCCGAAATATTGGCAACTCAGTCTTGACAGATGCCAGTCGTATTCTGGCGCCCACCCGTTCAGCGTGGGCGCGCAACACATGCGGGACTGGACGAACGGTAATCACCGAACGGCCGCAACAGCCCGTCGGCAACGACCCCCTGACCTCTCCAGCAGTCGCTCTGCATGAGGGTACGCAGTCCACGCTTCAACATTAGCAATGCTTTGATCTGCATCACATCCCGGCCACTAGTGTCTAGTATTATTGCTTTTCTAACATCGGGGTAGATACGTTGGGAAAAATAGCTGTCGCTTGGATCCTGCTCGTCGCCGGACTGATCCTCAGCCTGGCAGCCGCCAATTTCGTCCGCATGGTCCTCATGTCCGAAGAAGGCGACAAACTCGCCCATGCCGCCGATCAGATCCAGCTGAAAACCCGCGAACGCCTGGCATCCCATGAACTGATCCTGCGTGGCGGCGCCGGACTTTTCGCAGCATCGGCCGGCGTCAGCCGTGCCGAATGGAAAGCCTACATCGATACCCTGCGCCCGGATGACATCGTGCCCGGCGTCCAGGGCATCGGTTTTTCACAGCTCATTCCGAAACAGGAACTCGATACCCACATCGCGCGCATCCGTGCCGAAGGATTTCCGGCCTACATGGTCACCCCTGCCGGCGACCGCGACGTCTACTCATCCGCCATTTACCTTGAACCTTTCAGCGACCACAATCTGCTCGCGTTCGGCTACGACATGTTTTCGGAGCCGGTGCGCCGTGCAGCGATGATCCAGGCACGTGATACCGGCAACACAGCGCTGTCGGGCAAGGTCAAACTGGTTCAGGAAACCGAAGGGACAACACAGGCAGGCGCATTGATGTATGCGCCGGTCTACCGCCAAGGCCTGGCAACGGATACGGTCAAGCAGCGGCAGCGGGCGCTGATCGGCTGGACTTACAGTCCATTCCGCATAAACGATCTGATGATCAACGCGCTGCAGGAATGGAAAAACCAGCTGGGCACGAATCTGCAACTGACGATCTACGATGGCACCGATTTCAAACCCGAGGCCCTGCTGTACAGCACCAGCTCCAAACTCTCGCGCCATGTGGATCACCCTTTTCATCAGCACCGCATCATCGATTTCAACGGCCATCAATGGCTGATGGCCCTGGACCACACGCCCATTAAGTCCGAACTCGGCTACCTACAGGCATGGCTGACTCTGGCGGGCGGCTTCGTCATCAGCGGCCTGTTGTTCTGGCTGCTGAATTCGCTGGCCCTTACCAACCTCAACGCCAAACGCATCGCCGAAAGACTGACGGCCAACCTGCGGGAAAAAGATCATCAGCTCAACGAAAGCGAATACCGCTGGAAATTCGCCCTTGAAGGCTCTGACCTCGGCGTCTGGGACTGGAATCTCGCCGACAACACGGTGTTTTTCTCAAAACGCTGGAAGGAGATGCTGGGCTTTTCCGAAAACGAGATCAGCAGCCATCTGGACGAGTGGTCGAAGCTCGTACATCCGGATGACCTCCAGGGCGTCTTGGACATGATACGGGCTTATCTCGACGGCAAGCTGCCAAACTACGACTGCGAACACCGCATCCTGTGCAAGGACGGCAACTACAAATGGATTTGCGACCGCGGCATCGTGGTCAACCGTGACGCCAGCGGCAAGCCCCTGCGCATGATCGGCACCCATGCCGACATCACCGAGCGCAAGTGCGCCGAGCAGGCACTGATCTCATCCCGGGAACTGCTCCAGTCGATTGTGGAAAACGTGCCCATCCGCATTTTCTGGAAAGATGCTGAACTGCGTTATCTGGGCTGCAACAGCCTTTTTTCCCGGGACGCCGGCATCGCCAGTCCGGAGGATATGGTCGGCAAGGACGATTTCCAGTTGCCCTGGCGCGACAGGGCCGAACTCTACCGCACCGACGACCAGCAGGTCATGGATTCGGGAACACCGAAGCTCAGGTACGAGGAGCCGCAAACCGCCGCCGACGGAAGCACGATCTGGCTGCGCGTCTCCAAGATGCCCCTGCGCGAAAAAGGCGGGCGGGTATTCGGCGTGCTGGGCGTTTATGAAGACGTGACCAATGATAAACAGCGCCTGCTCGATATCCAGCAACTGACCAGCCTTTATGCCGGGTTGAGCGAATGTAACGACGCGGTAATTCATTGCGAGACCCTTGAAGACTTGTTGCGCAGGGTTTGCCAACTCGTGGTAAAACGCGCCGGGGTGGACATGGCCTGGGTCGGCATCACCGACGCAGCGGGCAATATCGTGCCGGCGGCCTCGGATGGCCAGGGCCTCGAATACCTGGACGGCATTCGCATCACCGTGCATGCCGAAGACCCCTCCGGCCGCGGCCCCACCGGCACCGCAACGCGTGAAAACCGCAGCGTGTGGCTTGATGATTTCCGGACATCCACGATCACCGCCCCCTGGCAGCATCACGGATCGCCGTACGGCTGGCTGTCCTCGGCGGCGCTGCCGATCAGCCGTGGCGGCCAGACAGTGGGCGCACTGTCGTTTTACTCCAGGCAAGCTGGCGGCTGGCACAACAAAGAGCTCCGCGACCTGCTCGAAAAAATGGCCTCCACAATCAGCTTTGCGCTCGACAAGTTTGCCGCAGCCGATAAAGCCCGTGCTGCGGAGACTACGCTGCTCGACTCCGAGCAACGCTTCCGCACCATGGTCGAACAGTCGATCGCCGGAACTTTCATCATCAGGGACGACCGCTTCGTCTACGTCAATCCCCGCATGGAACAGATCCTCGGTTACCCGGTCGGCGACGGATTGGTGGACCAGTCGCCGCTGTCGATTGTCGCTGCCAAAGACCAGAGAATGGCGGAGCAGCAATTGCGCGACCTGCTGGACAATGAAGCACGCAGCACCCACTTTACATTCACTGCACTGCGTCGCGACGGCAACCCCATTGAAGTAGGCGTCAGCCTGGCGAAGGCAAAATACCAGCAGCAGCCGGCGCTGATCGGACTGATGCAGGACATCACGGACCGGAAAGTCGCCGAAGACCAGATCAGGCGCTACGCCAAACAGCTGGAGCACGCCTTCTTGCAGATGGTGACTTTGGCCACCACACTAAGTGAAATGCGCGACGCCTATACCGTAGGCCACGAAAAGCGGGTTGCCGAAATTGCCGTCGCAATCGGCAGGGAGCTCGGGCTGGACGCCGCGCGCCTGGAAGGCGTGAGGGTCGGTGGTTATCTGCATGATGTCGGCAAGGTATGCATCCCGTCGGAGATCCTCGTCAAGCCCAGCCGGCTCTCGCCAAATGAGTTTGAACTGATCAAGTCACATTCCCAGGCGGGCTACGATGTACTGAAAGACATCGAGTTCCCGTGGCCTGTCGCGCAAATCGCGCTCCAGCATCATGAGCGTCTGGATGGCAGTGGTTATCCCAATGGCCTGAAAGGCGACCAGATCATTCTGGAGGCCCGTATTGTGGCCATCGCCGATGTGGTCGAATCGATGGGCTCGCATCGGCCTTATCGGGTGGCACTCGGCATCGACAAGGCCCTGGCTGAAATTGAACGCGGTTCGGGCAGTCTCTACGATCCGCAAATCGCCAGCGTCTGCTTGCGCCTGTTCCGTGAAAAGCATTACCAGCTGCCAACATAACCCACGCCCAACGGCGGCCACCACATTGCAGCTCAGCAAAAAATAACGCAAGCCATTGTTTTTATTAAGTTTTAATAACTCTGCGCCGCATGCATCCGGCAACAGTCTCTAGGTGGCAACCTCATGGGCGCGGTAGTGCAAAAAGTTGGCGAGATGTCTGTCAGTCCTGACAATATGATTGGCCAGCCAGTCGATGAGGAATAACTGTACCTGAAAGGCCAGGTAGCGCGAATCATGAAGGCCGCTCGTAATGTCGCGCTTCAAATTAGCCAGCCGGGCTGAAAAACTGCGATGCTCCTTGATATGACTGTCCAGCATGGGGTATCCGGCGGCCTGCATCGCGTTTTCTTCATTATCGAAATGAAACCGGGCATATTCCTCCAGAAACGCCAGGGTCTGGCCAACAGCCGTAAGCTCGCCGTTTTTGATTGCATGGCCCAGACTGTTCATGTTGGCAACCAGTTGCTGATGCTCTTCATCAATCTCGGGAACCCCGAGGACCAGTTCATCACTCCATTCGAGGTTGGCACTAATTTCCCCGGTGCCCTCATGCCTGCCGCTCTTCAGAAATTCCCGGCATCGATCAAGGTAAAGACGTGCCGGGTAATCATCCGGCACTTCCTGAACGCAGGTCTCCAGCAATGGAATCGCTTTCTGTACGTCCTTGAGATGGTAATACGCAACGGCTTGCTCAAACCGGCTGCGCGTCCGTTCCTTGCCTGCGCCCGTCTGCTCGGAATCGCCATCAAACACCTCATAAACCGACTGCGGCCGGGTTTTTCCCTTGACACGAATGCGGTCGAGAAAGCGGATCCGGTAGATCGACGGATCGTTGAGATCGCTCAGTAACGTCTCGCTGACCAGAAGCGGGGTGCGGTAAATTTTCGTGGTGTCCTCTATTCTAGAAGTCAGATTCACTGCATCGCTGACGACCGTCCCCTCCATGCGCTGAGTACCGCCAATGACCCCTAGCATGACCAACCCGGCATTCAATCCGATACCGATATCAATCGGCCCGTAGCCCGCACGCACGCGCCCTGCGTTGTAACGGCCGAGCTGCTCCAGCATGGCAATGGCACAGCGCAAGCCTGCGTCTGCGCCTGATGGAAAGATAGCCATAATGGCGTCTCCAATGTACTTGTCGACAATGCCGCCGTGCTGGCTGATGACAGGCTCCATTTCCCCAAAAAAAGAATTGATGAAGGCAAACGTTTGCTGGGGCGACATCGACTCTGACAACTGACTGAACCCCCGGATATCTGTAAACAATACGGTCATGTGTTTTTCAGTCTGATCACCCAGTCGTAGATCGAGAATGCTTTGCACATCCAGCAATCCGAGCATCTTCGACGGGACGAAGCGCCCGTAAGCCCATTCGGTCTGGCGCAGAAGATCGAGGGTATGGCGATGGCCGGCAATCTCCTGCTCAAGTGCAGCCATTTTGTTTCTGAGCTCTTCCCGAAACCAGGGCAGGCTGGAGGGTTCATTTGCCGGTAATTTCATTATTTCTCTTAAGTCGTTAAATCATGGTCAGCGAGCGTGTTTGAGGTGGTCACCCTCGTGCGCGTGCTGCCAGAGGACAACCCCGTCGGGCCGGTTTTTTTCCAAGGCATGCTGAATTTCCTGAACGTTTGCGAGGACAGGGACGATTTTCAATTGCGACGCAAATCCCAAAGCAGTAATAACCCGGGCATCAAAAGGATTGGTCATGGCGACAATCAATGCCTTGTCTGTCCGATACAACGGTATGACAGTGTGTTTCAGTATGAGCGACGCGGGAAGTGCATCCATGATGTTCCGGTCAATGGAAAACCGGGTCAGGTCAACATGCGGCACCCCGAGCTTGTGCGCAAGCGCCTCCTTCACAACCTTGTTATCCAGAACGCCCATGTCGACAAGAATTCCGCCAAGCTGCTTGCCGTGACGTCGTTTCTGTTCTTCCAGGGCTTTGTGCAACTGCTCTTCGTTGATTGCACCCATTTCGACCAGCACTGCTCCAATTTTCACATGCGGTACACCCTGTTGCTTGCGCAATGCCTCCTCAAGCGCTTCGCGGGAAATCAGGCGCTGCTCGGAAAGAATCTGTCCAACGCGCTGCGAGCGCAGGGAACGCTGAGCTGCAAGCGCCTTCTCAAGGTCCGACTCTGTCAGATGACCGTGTTCGAGCAGAACACGACCGATCGGCAGACCGATCGCAACATCCTCGATCGCACAGTCAGGAAAAAAACAGCGGACTGCTTCCTCTCCCTCTCCCGCAAGATAAATGCCCAATCCACCGGGCACGAAGCCGTAACCCAGGAGTTCGCCGGACAAGGTGCGTCCGTCGCGATAGGTAATACTGAAGGGCAAACGCTTGCCGACGGCGTGGACCGCGAGACCACGCACCAGCAAATGCTGATCAACACCACCCGGCCTCACGGGGCGCGTCAGCTTCAGCATGCGTATGCGGTCCATGGGAATTTTTCGGAGGTTTTTCTCACCTTCTGCCCGAACTTCAATGCACGAGGCGGAAGGATCATACGAAACAAAAACACCTTTTATTTCAAAGCCATCCGCATTGACAACACGGCACGGTTCACTCGCATGGGCAGCGACTTTAACAACCTCATCGAGATAACTCGAGAACTCCAGATTGATTGCATTTTCGGTCATGACACTTCTCCTGATTGCAGCGTTCCGCAAATCCCCCCTCTGCAGCCCCACGCCGGAAAGCGCTGCCTGCCGTTACCACTGGAGTCTGCAGGGGAATTTTGAGCGTTCTCAAGACCCGCAACCGGATCATCAGACAGTCAGATTCCATCCGTATTGATTTTCATCAAATTCCCGGACATAAGGGCTCCAAAACCTTCATGAAATACGCATTTATGACCTCGTAACCACGGCAGAGCGGCATACCCAACGTGCGGGACCACTGCATGACCCCGGCTAGAGCGCGGTAGAATCGCTGACGCTTCCGCAATAACGAAAAACATGCTCCCGATCTACAAACTCATCGCTGCCGCAGTTACCGTTGCCGCACTCAGCGCCACCGCCAGTTGCCAGTCCACGACCTCGGGCGGCGTAGTCGGCGCCGACCGCCAGCAATTGCTGCTGGTGTCATCGGAAGAACTTAACCAGATGGCGGCCAAAGCCTACAACCAGCTGCAGGCCGAATCCGTCAAAAAAGGTGTACTCAATACCGACGCCGCGCTGACCCGGCGCGTGCGCGCCATCGCCACGCGCATCACGCCGCAGACCCGTGTGTTCCGCGCCGATGCCCCCGGCTGGAAATGGGAAGTCAACACCATCACCAGCAAGGAACTCAACGCCTTCTGCATGCCTGGTGGCAAGATCATGTTTTACTCCGGACTGATCCAGAACCTGAAACTCAGCGACGATGAAATCGCCGTGGTGATGGGCCATGAAATCGCCCATGCGCTGCGCGAGCACTCGCGCGAACAAGTGTCGCAGGCAATGGCCGCACAGGCCGCCATCGGCATTGGCGCTGCGCTGCTCGGGGTGGGTGACGGCTCAGCCAATCTCGCCGGCTCCGCCTATGAAGCGCTGATCGCCACCCGCTTCAGCCGCAACGACGAATCCGAAGCGGACCGCATCGGTCTTGAGCTCTCGGCGCGCGCCGGTTACGACCCTCGCGCCGGCGTTACCTTGTGGAAAAAAATGCTCTCCGGCAACAATGGCGGCAGACCGCCGGAGTTTCTCAGCACCCACCCGGCGGAAACGCGTCGTATCCAGCAGATTGAAGCGTTGCTACCGACAGTGATGCCGTTATACGAAGCCGCCCGTCCGGGCCGCTGAACGTGAAATCATCATGACTGATCGCCGCACCACGCTGGCTGTCACCCTGGCTGGCATCGTACTCACCGCGGCCGGCGCTATCGGTCTGGTGCGCATGGAATTGAACCGCCTGCATGACGCCTTCGAAACCGACGCCCGCATCATCCACCGCCTGCTGAGTCAGCGCACGGCACAGCAGGATGCGGTGATGGCCATGCTGGCACTGCTGCAACCCGCCATCGACGGCAACGCCGCCGCGCCCGGTCCGCGTATTGCCGCGGTCTATCCGCAGATTCTCGAAGTCGGCCAGCGCGCTGAAAATACAGCATGGCCCGATACCGCAATGCAGGCCGGTGAAACCGAATCCCGCCGCAGCAACCGCTGCCGCGATCGGCGGCGTCGATTTCACCAGCGGCCGCTATCGCCTTGTGCAGGCTGCATCACCCGCCAGCTACGCGGTGCAGATCGATATGCGCGGCATGGTGCCGTGGGAAGAATGGCCGATGACACCGGATGCCAGTCCGGTGCGGGTGACCTTGGAATACCTCAACCAGCGTTACATCGTGCAAGCGGGCAGCGGCGCCGCAGGTTTATGGAATTTTGAATTTCGCAAACGCCTCGCCGCCGACAGCCAACCTTTCGACGTCATCGCCACACGGAGTGCCGGTTGGGGCGATCTGCCCTGGCTGAAGCTGGTGGCATGGGCTGCGTTTGTTGCCGTCACATTGTCCGCCCTGCTCGCGCTGGTGCGCCAGCGCTCCGAACGCCGCCGCGCCCAGGAATTGCTGCGTCTCGGCCAGGTTGCCCGCCTGAATACGCTGGGTGAACTCGCCGCCGGCATGGCGCACGAACTCAACCAGCCATTAACCGCAATTCTCGCCAATACCCAAGCCGCAAAACGGCTGCTCGATGATGATCCGCCGGAGCTCAGCACCGCGCGTGATGCGATGGCCCGCGCTGTCGAACAGGCGCGCCGCGCCTCCGACGTGGTGGGCCGCATGCGCCGCGTGGTGGAACGGCCCGAAGTCGGCGGCAGCCTGCAGGCTGTCGATCTGCAGGGAACGGTACGCAATGCGCTGTATCTGCTCGAGCCGGAATGCAAGCGCCTCGGCATCCAGTTCGCCTTGTCCGGCGATGCGCTCAGCGTAAAGGCCGATCCGGTGGCGCTGGAACAGATCATCCACAATCTGCTGACCAATGCGCTGCAGGCATTGGCGCAAGTGCCGCCCAGTGAACGTGCATTGACCATCGCCATGCAGCCCGAACACAAACTGGGCGTATTGACGATCTGCGACAGCGGCCCTGGCATCACGGCCGATATATTGCCGCGCATCTTCGAACCCTTTTTCACCACACGCGACGGAGGGCTCGGTCTTGGCCTGAGTCTGTGCGAATCGCTGGCCACCGACATGGGGGGCACGCTGACCGCCACCAATGCCGCGCAGCGTGGCGCCTTGTTCCGATTGAGCCTGCCTCTCGCGGAGCCCGCATGAGCGATTCGCTGTCACCGGTGATCCATTTGATCGACGACGATGCCGCGGTGCGTGACAGCCTCGCGCTGCTGATCGGCACCGTCGGCCTGCGTGTGCACCGCTGGGCCCGCCCGCAGGAGTTCATCGCACAATTCGACCGCGCCGGCATTGGCGCCATCGTGCTCGATGTACGCATGCCCGGCATCAGCGGCCTGACCGTACTCGACCAGCTGATTGCCGAAGGCGTCGATCAACCGGTAATCATGCTCACCGGCCACGGCACCGTCGATATGTGCCGCCGCGCCTTCAAATCCGGCGCTGCTGAATTTCTTGAAAAGCCCGTCGATGACCAGGCCTTGCTGGATGCACTGCAGGGTGCCGTGCAGAGTCATGTCAAATCGCGCCAGCACAATCGCGAAGACCGCGATGCGCGTGACCGTTACGCTCAGCTTTCCGAACGTGAACGCGAAGTGCTCGGCCTGATCGTCGCCGGGCTGACCAACAAGGAAATCGGCCGCGCGCTGGACGTCTCGCCGCGCACTGTCGAAACCCATCGCGCCAACCTGTTCGCGAAACTTGATGCCGAATCATTGGCGCAACTGATCCGCCGCTACGCTGCACTGGTCGAAGACGCCGTCTGACACCGACGTAGCCGGTATTCATTTCCTAGCGCAGTAATTACATAAGTTATTGTTTAATAATAACTTTTAGCATCATCCCCGAAACCCGCCGCGCCGCCTCTCCGTAATCGCTTCTCCGTAATAGTACGGAGGCCCGGGCGTAGCGCTGCGGATGTTCCCGCGCGCAGCGTTTTCCTACAGTGCATCCACGGTTGCAACAGCCAACCGCAACACTTAACAGGAGAACTCACATGCGCACCATCGCCCAACTGTCCATCGCCGCCCTGCTCGTCACCGCATCCATTGCCAACGCCCAAGCCGTGCGCACTGAAAAGAACATTTCGCTGGAACTGGCCAACCAGATCGCCGCCGCCAGCGTCGCCGCCTGCAGCGCCAAAGGTTACGCCGTGACCGCCACCGTCGTTGACCGCGCCGGCCTTGTTCGCGCCGTGCAACGCGCCGACAACGCCGGCCCGCACACCCTCGCCGCCAGCCAGCAAAAAGCCTTCACCTCCGCCTCCGCCCGCAACAACACGCTGGCGATGATGGAAGGCGCGCAGAAGAATCCCGCCGCCGCCAACCTCGTGCACATCCCCGGCTTCCTGCTGCTCGGCGGCGGCGTTCCGGTGCGTGCCGGCAATGACGTCATCGGTGCCGTCGGCATCGGCGGCGCCCCCGGCGGCCACCTCGACGAACAATGCGCCGTCGCCGCGCTGGAACAGGTCAAGGACCAGTTGAAGTAATCCACCACCTCGATTCTCCGTTGTTTAATCCCCTCCCCCGCTTGCGGGGGAGGGTTAGGGAGAGGGCAACCGCCGTTTCACTTAAAGCGCAACGCATCGAGAGCAAAACCATGAACCGTAACCATCCATTCAAGTCACTCACCCAAATCCTGCGCGTCACCCTCTGCTCATTCGCCCTGCTGGCCCCAACCATGGCCACCGCCCAAGTTCCGCCCACCGCCTCCGAAGTTGCGCGCTATAGCGGCCTGCATGTCGCCGCGCACAAAGGCGACATTGCCGAAATCGAACGCCTGATCAGCGCCAAAGCCGACCTCAACGCCCGCGATCCCTACGGACGCACGCCACTCCATGTCGCAACGCATGCCGGCAAAGTCGATGCCATCCGCGTGCTCGCCAAAGCCGGCGCCAACCTTGGCCTGCTGGAAAAAGACCGCTACGACGCCGTCACCATCGCCGCGGTCGCCAACAATGAAGACGCCTTGCGCGCCCTGCTCGCCGCCGGCGCCAGCGCGAAACTCACCACCAGCCGTTACGACGGCACTGCGCTGATCGCGGCTGCACACCTGGGCCATACCGGCGTCGTCAAACAACTGATTGCCGCCGGCGCACCATTGGACCACGTCAATAACCTGCACTGGACCGCATTGATTGAATCCATCGTGTTGGGGGACGGGGGCCCGCGTCACACTGAAACGCTGCGTGCGCTGGTCAGTGCCGGTGCCAACCTGCAACTCGCAGATCGCAACGGCAACACGCCCCTCAGGCTGGCGCAGGGGCGCGGATACAAAACGATGGTGGAAATACTACAAAAAGCCGGTGCAAAATAAAGCCATGAAAGCAATAAACAAGTCCGGGGTTTTCTTTAAATCAGCCTTCACCGCTTCGCGGCAAAGGATTTCAAGGCCTTGACTCAGGAAAGCGTGGTCTTGGCCGAAGCCAGGCGTATCTCGGGAACGGCGCGCTCAGCAAGTACGCGCAACTCCTGGAGTGAGTGAAGCAGCAATGTGCCCGTTGCACCGTTCAAACCGATATTTCCGGTCTTGATCGAGGCAAATGCCTGGATCGCCGTCTCGATCAGTCGCCACTGTTGTTTCACGAAATCATCCAGGCTGTCGTGCAGGATCTCCGCCTGCTCATTGAGTTCACTCTGGTGCGCACCCCCATAAGCCTTGACGGCATCAGCAATGGCATCATCCAGACAACGGTTGAGTGTGCGAAATTCGTCAGAAGAAATCCCCACCTTCTGCTCAATCACCATTTCGGTAATCGACTGGCACACATCGCCGTAACCGTGGACAACCTGATCGACACTGTATCCGGCACGCAGCATGTCTTCGCCGTTCAGTTTAGCGGCACCGCCGACCACGATAGCACCCACATTGACACCTTCACCGGCAACGGGACGGTCGGTGGTTTGGGTTTCGTCAAAAAGGATATCGGAAAGTTGCCGCAGGAATAAGGGCACACCGTTGTCGAGTGTTGCTCGTATCACTGGCGGAGTGTCGCGCTTCTCCAACTTGTCCCGGCAACGCCGAATCAATTCATCGCGATTTGAGTTGAGGAATTCGTAGAGCATGTGAAATGCTACTGCGCCGTGACTTGATTTACGGTACGCCACCGCACTGTACGACACCGTACATACACACAGTCGAGATTGAAGAAGCCTATACTCATTTCAGACCGATTTCACCGCAGTTTCAGGCAAGTTTATTCATTGAATTACCAAGTCAGCCCATTCCACCTCCTGACCAGTTGACGCGAGTCGGAATATTTCAGATCACTTGGCTTAGTCATTCCGGCCCGGTGCCAGCCAAGACCGGCCTCATCAACGGTCTTCCAAGGGTTTTCCTGATACCACCAGTAGCAATTCCACCGGTTTGAGCGCAATTCACAAGGATCGAAAATGAAATCCAGCAGTCCACTGCGTACAAAAGCTGCACGCAAAGCGTCGACGGGCATCGCCGGCCTGGACGAAATCACCGGCGGCGGTTTGCCGCGCGGTCGAACGACGCTGCTGGTGGGCGGCCCCGGATCGGGCAAGACCATACTCGCGCTGCAATTCCTGGCACATGGTGCACGGACTCGCAAGGAATCCGCGATCTTTGTCGCGTTTGAAGAGACGTCGAAGCGGATTCTGGCCAACGCCGCAAGTTTTGGCTGGAACCTCACGGACTTGCAACGCAAGAAGAAGCTGTATTTCATGGATGCGCAGCCCCTGCCCGACCTGGTGCGGTCGGGGGATTTCGATCTCGGCGGGATGCTGGCAGCGCTGGACGCCCAGATCAAATCGATGGGGGCGCGGCGCATCGTGTTCGACGCGCTGGACGTAGTGCTGGCACTGCTGCCGGACGCGCTGGCAAAACAGCGCGAAATGTACCGGCTGCACGAGTGGCTGTTAAAGCGCGAACTGACCGGCATCATCACCCTGAAATCGGGCGGAGACGAGACTCACTCCGTCAACCCGCAGCCCTTCGGCTTCATGCAATTCATGGTGGACTGTGCGGTGATCCTCAACCATAGCGTGGCATTGGGGGTGTCGCAACGCAGCATGCGTGTGCAGAAGTATCGCGGCACCAGCTTCGACGAGAATGAATCGCCATTCCTGATCGGCAATCGCGGATTTGAAGTGGCCATCGCGCATACGCTGAGCCGCGTCGAATTCAAGGTGAACGACGAGCGGGTGTCCAGCGGCGTGGCGCGACTCGATACCATGCTGGGTGGCGGTTACTACCGCGGCGCCAGCGTGCTGATCACCGGCTTCTCGGGCACCGCCAAGACGACCTTGAGCGGGGCATTTGCGGAAGCCGCCTGCCGACGCGGCGAACGCACCCTGTTCGTCTGTTTCGATTCGAACAGTACCGAGGTGATCCGCAACCTGGCCTCGGTCGGTATCCGGCTCGACCGGCACTTGAAAAACGGACGCCTGCGCATGATCTCGGCCCGCGTCATCACCGGCAGTGCCGAAACCTACCTGGTGCGCATCAAGGCCCTTGCTGAAGAACACCGCGCACGATGCGTGGTAATCGACCCGGTGTCTGCATGGTCCAAGTCCGGCAATGATCTGACCGCACAAAGCGTCGCCGACCGTCTGATCGACTGGTCAAAGGGGGACGGTACCACCCTGGTCTGCACCAGCCTGCTCGACGAGATGTCCGGACAGGTGGAGAACGGTTCACCACTGCAGATCTCGTCGCTCGCCGACACCTGGATCCACCTCAATTACCTGATGCAGGCCGGTGAACGCAACCGAGGGCTGTCGATCGTCAAGTCGCGCGGCACGGCGCATTCGAATCAGGTGCGGGAGCTCATCCTCAGCGATACCGGCGTCACCCTCGCCGACACCTACACCGCCGGCGGCGAGGTGTTGATGGGCACGCTGCGCTGGGAAAAGGAACGTGCCGAGCGGGTCGCGCACGAAACCGCAGAAACTGTAGCCACACTCAATCGGGTGCGACTCGATGCCGAAGAGGCGGAGCTCGAGGTGCGCCTGAAATCACTACAGGTGGAACTCGTGGCCAAGCAGGTCGAGAAGGCGTTGCTGGTCCGCACCACACAAAGCGACAAGGGAGAGTTGTCGCGGGGCCACACCCGGATCGGTGAACTGCGCGGGGCTGATACGGTGAAGCCGGGACGGAAGTAAACCGCCATGACCCGAAACACCTCCTTCAGCTTCCGCCTGTATGTCGCCGGGAATACGCACAACTCTGCGCAAGCCATCGCCAATCTGGCGGCGCTTTGCCGCACGCATCTGCCGGGCCGCCACAAAATCGACGTGATTGATGTATTTCGGAATCCCAAGCGCGCGCTGGCAGATGGCGTTTTCATGACACCGACCCTGGTCAAGCTCGCCCCCCTCCCCGTGCAGAAAATTGTCGGCACGCTAAGCCAAACAGAGACTGTATTGCAGGTGCTGGGACTGGAGGCGGCCATCGCATGAGCGGAAACAAAACACCGTCTCCGGAGGACGCAAACCGCGAAGTCGACGCCTTGATCGAACTGCTGCACGATACCGAGGAACGCCTGGAAGTACTGACGGCGGGCGAAGTGGATACGGTAACCAATCGTTTCGGAAAGTTGTTCGTCCTGCGCCGTGCCCAGGACCAGTTACGCAACGCCGAGGCCATGAAGCAGGCGGCCATCCTCAACGCGCTGCCGGCACACATTGCCCTGCTCGACAGCCAGGGGATCATCCTCTCGGTAAACGAAGCCTGGCGGCAATTCGCCACTGCAAACGAACTGTTGGAACCGGAATACGGGGTCGGCCTCAATTACCTTCAGATCTGCGACGCGGCACGGGGAGCCGATTCAGATGAGGCTCCTCAGGTCTGCGCCGGCATCCGGTCGGTACTAGAAGGCGGCGCCAGAAGCTACTCGGTCGAATATCCCTGTCACTCACCTGAGGAGCAGCGCTGGTTCCTGATGACAGTGACACCGGTGGTCGATGACATGCCGCATGGCGCCGTGGCCATGCACCTGAACATCACGGCACGCAAACTTTCGGAAGAAGCATTACAGGCGAGTGAGTCCGAATTTCGCGAAAATCACCGGAAACTTCAGGAAAACCAAGGCAGCATCAAACGCCTGAACCGGGTTTACGCGATGCTCAGCAGCATCAATACGATGATCGTTCATGTACGTGATCGTGAAAAACTGTACCAGGAGACCTGCCGGATTGCGGTGGAAGAAGGCGGTTTCCGCATGGCGCTGCTTGCCCTGGTGGACCGGGACACGACAAAAATAGTCCCGGTCGCCTCGACAGGAAAAACCGCAGCACTGATCGGTTCCATCAAAAAAATCCTGGCATCCAGCGAAGACGCACCCAAAACCATGATTGCTCGTTCGATCAGGGAAAAGCAGATCATTCTGTCCAACGATTCCATAAACGATCCCCGTGTCCTGTTTAGCAGCCAGTACATTGAATCCGGGATTCGCTCGATGGCTGTTTTTCCGCTGTTCGTCATGAACGAGGTTATCGGCGTCGTTGCGCTGTACTCCGGGGATACCGGTTTTTTTCATGAAGCAGAAGTCAAACTGCTGGAAGAACTGATGAAGGATGTCACTTTCGCGCTTGATTTCATCGACAAGCAGGAACGGCTCAATTACCTCGCCTTTTACGAACCGCTCACAGGACTCGCCAATCGCAACCTGTTTCTGGAACGGGTGACGCAGCACATCGACAACGCAGTCGCCGGCGGACACCGAATGGCCGTGTTCCTGATCGATCTGGACCGGTTCAGGAATATCAATGACAGCCTCGGTCGACCCGCCGGCGATGAGCTTCTGCGGCAGGCCGCGCAATGGCTGATGCGCAACGTCGGAAATGCCGACATCCTGGCCCGGTTTGATGCAGATCATTTCGCCGTAGTGATGCCGGTAGTCAAGTCGACTGGCAATCTGGCAAGGCTGGTCGAGAAAAAAATGGCCGCCTCTCTCGAGCACATCTTCCGCCTCAATGACGCCGAGTTCCGTATTGCCACCAAGGTCGGCGCTGCGCAGTTCCCGGATGACGGCAGCAATGCCGAAATGCTGCTTAAGAACGCCGAGGCCGCACTCAAAAACGCCAAATCCAGTGGCGAACGATTCCTGTTTCATACGCAAAAAATGACTGCGGCAGTGGCCGGAAAACTTGCCCTGGAAAACCAGCTTCGTCGCGCACTCGAAAACGAAGAATTTGTGCTGCATTACCAGCCCAAGGTCAATATTACCAGCGGAAAAATGACCAGTGCAGAAGCATTGATTCGCTGGAATGATCCGGCTAGCGGACTGGTGCCGCCGGGGAGATTCATCCCGATCCTGGAGGAAACCGGATTGATCTATGAGGTTGGTCGCTGGGCGCTCAGGAAAGCCGTCGCCGACTACCTGCGCTGGCGCAACGCAGGCTTCCCCGCGGTGCGCATTGCAGTGAACGTGTCACCACTGCAATTGAGCAATCATGGCTTCATTGCAGAAATCAGCGAGGTCATCAAGATCAACGAGCATGCGGCAGCGGGGCTTGAACTGGAAATCACCGAAAGCCTGATCATGAAAGACATTGAACACAACATCACCAGCCTGCAGGCGATCCGCAACCTGGGTGTGACGATCGCCATCGACGACTTCGGAACCGGATTTTCGTCATTGAGTTACCTCTCAAGATTACCCGTCGACTCACTGAAGATCGACCGCTCCTTCGTGAACGACATGACCGCAGGGCCGAGGCGGTTGGCGCTGGTGTCGACGATCATCAACCTGGCACATTCAATGGACCTGAAAGTAGTGGCAGAAGGTGTCGAAACCGAGGAGCAGTCGCGGCTGCTGCGCTTGCTGGCATGTGACGAAATGCAGGGGTTTTTGTTCAGCAAACCGGTACCGGCTGACATCTTCGAAACACAATTCCTGGCTGTGCGCTCAATTGATGGATTGATCAACCCGCCTGGCACCTGCGGCAATAATTAAAGCGTACCGGATTACCACTTGAAAGCGTTAAGCACCCGTGGCCGAATCGTTCTTCTGGTCATCCTTGCCGCCCTGCCGGCATTGGCGCTCACCATTTACAGCACTTGGGACGAACGCGCACGCGCACAATTGCAGGCAGTCGATAATATGCGGCGACTGGCCTTGCAGGCAGCGCAACGGCAACAGCAAATCATCGAAAGCGCTAAACAGACACTTGCGGCCATTTCACTGAATCCGGCCAGCGTGCAGTACGATCAAAAAAGCTGTAACGCATTTCTGGCGGAACTGCTGACCAGGAGTTCCAACCTCTGTCATTCGATGGGTATTTTCGGCGCCGACGGCTTATTGATCTGCAATGCCATCCCGTGGCAGGGCAAGGTCTAATCACCCGACCGGCTGTATTTCAGCATGGCCCTTAAAACCGGAAAATTCGCGATTGGCGATTACCAGATCGGCCGCGTAACCCATAAGCAGGGCATCAATTTCGGTTATCCCGTTTTAGATGAAACAGGCGTTGTCAGCGCCGTTGCCTTCGTCGCCGTTGATCTGGACAAGCTGAATCAAATAGCTGCAGACAACCATTTTCCGGATCAAACTTTTGTCACCGTCATCGACCGCGATGGCACGGTTCTCGCGCGCCCCCCTTGAGGCAAGCGTTCTCGGTAAAAAAATGCAGCAGCCGCAAGTGCTGGACAGGATGCGCTCCGGCAGAAACGGTGTATTCGAAATGCCAGCAACCGATGGCATGTACAGGCTGTGGGCCTACGAAACCGTTACTGACAATCCGGAAGGCGTGATCCCCATGAAGGTACTGGTCAGCATGCCCATGGACGTGGTTTTTGCCGAGGCAAACCGGGCTTTGGTGCGCAACCTGATCGGCACTGCAGTGGCTACGATATTGCTGTTGATCAGCGCTTGGTTCGGCGCCGGAATATATATACTGCGAAAAGTCGAAATACTGTTGAAAGCAGCTCGTCGCGTTCACTCAGGCGACCTCGATGCACGAACCGGAATGTCTGATGACAGCGGAGAACTGGGTCTGATCGGCGCATCTTTCGACAAAATGACCCAGGCGCTGCAGGATCGCGATAACAAACTGCAGCAGGTACTGAAACTGCTTAACGAACAGGTCGTCACGGATCCGCTGACGGGACTCAACAACCGGCGTTATCTGATGGAGTTTCTGCACAGGGAGTTCGAGCGGGCCCGGCGCGGTTCCACTGCATTGGCCGCCATCATGCTCGACATCGATCACTTCAAGCGCATCAACGATGACTTTGGCCATGCCGCCGGTGATTATGTATTGACCGAGCTGGCCCGACTGCTCGAACAGAACGTCCGCGGCAGTGATATGGTCTGCCGTTATGGCGGCGAAGAATTCCTGTTGATCCTGCCCGATGCAACGCTCGTCGACGCTCGCCTGCGAGCCGATCACATCCGTAAACTGGTCAGGAACTTGAACTTGATATTTCAGGGTGTGCCGCTGGGCAGGATCACCGCCTCAATCGGCGTCGCATTGTTTCCGGATCACGCCGAAGATGCTGATAAACTGATACAGGCAGCCGATGCCGCCTCCAATCCAAAAACACCGGTCGCGACCGGGTCAGCATCAGCGTCAACTAGCTTAACTCGCCGGGTGTTCCGGGTGCCCACACCTGAAAAGCTGAGTATTTTTTCAGTACCCTTTAAAACTCAACGTTGGGATGACACCGGCTATGGACCCCGGAAAACTGCTCGGAATATTTATCGCCTGGCCCTGGCTGGCACTTATCCCGGCTATTGTCTTTGCAGTGCTGTTTTTCCGTCGGCGACGCGGCGTGATCCTGCTCACCGCCCTCGCCTGGCTCGCCTATTTTCCGTACGAACTAGCGATGAAGCTGCGTTTGCTGTGCACGGGCGAATGCAATATCCGCGTCGACCTGCTGCTGTTTTACCCGCTGCTGCTCACGCTTTCGATTGTCGCGTTAATCGCATCCCGCAAAGCTGGTGGACCAACCGATCATTAAACAGCACAAAAGCCAGCTGTACGCGCAAGTCTCTTGCTTCCCGACACAAACAAGTTATTGTTTTTATTGAATTTTATCGGGGCGAATACGCTCACGGCCCATCCCCACGCGGCAACACAGACTTTTGTGACTCTGATCAGGCTCAAGGTTCCGCAGGCATAAGGCCGATAAGATTCATGCAACCAGCGATAAACCGCTAAAACATACCGGTTCACAAACTTCCCATGAGTAGCTGTTGCGGTAACGACTGTTCCCTGGATCGCCTGCGCGAGCGGCAACGAGGCACCTTGCGCGCGGTGCTGGTTGTCAATGCGTTTATGTTTCTGGTGATCGTCGCCGCAGCATATTACGGAAAATCAACCGCGCTGCTCGCGGACAGCCTCGACAATCTTGGCGACGCGCTGACCTACGCGCTGAGCCTGTACGCCGTGTCGCAGGGCGTTGCCACCAAAGCCCGCGTGGCACTGTTCAAGGGCGGACTGATCCTGCTCGCGGCACTGGTGGTAGCCAGCCAGATTGCGTGGAAAATGGCGGTGCCAGCCTTGCCTGTCTTCGAAGTGATGGGCCTGTTCAGCCTGCTCGGCCTAGTCGCTAATGGGCTGTGCCTGTTCCTGTTGTGGCGGCACCGCCATGAGGACGTGAACATGAGTTCGGTATGGGAATGCTCACGCAACGATATCGCGTCAAACATTGCGGTGTTTATCGCCGCCGGCGGCGTCTGGCTTACGGGTTCAGGATGGCCCGACATTGCGGTGGCGCTGGGACTGGTCTGCCTGTTGATGCGCTCCGCGATCCGGGTGATTTCGTCGGCATTGAGGGAACTGCGAGCAACGGCTTGAAGCGCAGCCACGGTTCCCGTGCCGGAACCGCATAAACCGGAACCCTGAATCAGGCCGTAGCCGCTTCCCGCTCCGCCGCAAGCTTGGTCTTGAACAGCCAGTCGCGGTAGTCGTCCATGTCGCCGTCGAAGGGCTGTAGCTGGCCGTCGGCAACAATCAGGAACTGGTCAGTGGTCGCGCGCAGCAGATGGCGGTCATGCGACACCAGCACCAGCGTGCCTTCGAACTGCGCCAGCGCCACCGTCAGCGCCTCGCGGGTTTCGAGATCCAGATGGTTGGTGGGTTCGTCGAGCAAAAGCAGATTGGGCCGTTGCCAGACGATCATCGACAGCGCGAGCCGCGCTTTTTCACCGCCGGAGAAATGGGTGATCGGTTTCAGCGCCATTTCGCCGGGAAAATTGAAACCGCCGAGAAAACTGCGCAGCTCCTGCTCGCGCACGCGCGGCGCGATCTTCGCCAGGTTCCACAGCGGTGATTCGTCATTGCGCAGCATTTCGACCTGGTGCTGGGCGAAATAACCGATGACCAGCCCCTTGTTGAAGTTGGCAGTGCCGGACAAGGGTGCCAGTTCTCCAGCAATGGTCTTGATCAGCGTCGATTTGCCGGCGCCGTTGATGCCGAGCAGTCCGTAGCGCTGGCCGCTCTGCAATGAGAACTTGATGCCACTCAACACTTTCTTTTCGCTGCCGTCTTCCATCCTGTAACCGGCGACCACATCCTCCATCACCAGCAGCGGATCGGGTGCGCGCAGCGGCTCGCGGAATTCGAACTGGAATGCAGCGGTGACATGCAGCGGCGCCAGGTCTTCCATCTTCGCCAGCATTTTCATGCGGCTCTGCGCCTGACGCGCCTTGCTCGCCTGCGCCTTGAAGCGGTTGATGAAGGATTCAAGGTGCGCGCGTTCGCGTTGCTGTTTTTCGATCATGCCCGCGGCCAGCACCACGGCGGCGGCACGCTGGCGTTCGAAGTCGGAGTAATGCCCGGCGTAACGCTTGAGTTTCTGGTTGTCGATGTGGACGATGACATTGACCACACCATCGAGGAAATCACGGTCATGCGACACGATGACCAGTGTGCCCTGGTACTTTTTCAGCCACTCCTCCACCCACAGGATGGCGTCGAGGTCCAGATGGTTGGTCGGTTCGTCAAGCAAGAGCAGGTCCGACGGGCACATCAGCGCCTGTGCGAGGTTGAGCCGCATGCGCCAGCCGCCGGAAAAACTGGAGACCGAATTCTCCATCTGGTCGTGGCTGAAGCCAAGCCCGTGCAAGAGGCGCTCTGCGCGCGAGCGCACGGTCCAGGCGTCGGCATCGGTGAGGTCGGCATAGATCGAACCGATGCGCTCACCGTCGTCAGCTGCTTCCGCCCCCGCGAGTTCGGCTTCGAGCTTGCGCAGCGTGGTGTCGCCGTCAATCGCGTAGTCAATCGCCGAACGCTCCAGCGCCGGTGTTTCCTGCGCGACATGCGCAACCCGCCAGCGCTGCGGGAAATCCACTTCGCCCTGGTCGGCATGCAGTTCACCGCGCAGCATCGCAAACACGCTGGACTTGCCGGTGCCGTTGGCGCCGATCAGGCCGATTTTGTCGCCGGGATTGAGCGAAACGTCGGCGTTTTCAAGCAGGACTTTGGCGCCGCGGCGCAGCGTGATTTGGGTGAAACGAATCATGGGGTTATGCGATAAAGTGGCTCAGAGACAGCAAAACAAACGAAGGGGCGCATTCTACGCAGATTGCGCTTCCAATGCCGCACTTTTGGTGCACGGCACCATTAGATTGAATCACCCATGAGGGCCCGCAGAACATGAAGCTTTACATCACGCCGGGCTCGCCTTACGCGCGCATCGTGCGCATTGTAGTTCTTGAAAAGAAACTTCAAGACCGTGTCGAAATCATCGCCGCGCAGACTCGGCACGCGGACAGTCCCTACTACCGCATCAATCCTTCAGGTCGCGTGCCTTATCTGCTCCGCGACGATGGCGTCGGACTGGAGGAGTCCGCGCTGATCTGCGCTTACCTGGATCATCTCGACGGCAAACCGGTGTTTGACCTGCCGGCGGGCGAACCGGGATGGGAAGCGCGCCGTCTTGAAGCGCTGGCGCGCAGCATGACCGATGGGCTGGCCGTGTGGATCCGCGAACTGGTGCGGCCGCGCAACGAGCGTTCACCCGCACTCCTCGCCCATGAAGCGCAGCGCAGCCGGCGCATGGCCGCGTTATGGGAAGCCGAGATCGAACACCCGCTGATGAACGGGCCACTGAATCTGGCGCAGTTGACGCTGGCCTGCGGTCTCGGACTGGAAACCCGCAATCTGGATCTGCAGTGGCGGGAAGGCCACCCGAAATTATGCGCGTGGTTTGACCGTCTTTCCAAACATCCCTCGGTGGCGGCCACCGCACCGCCCGCCGCGGCATTCACCAGCGGCGAGGCTTGATCAGCCCTTGGATTAATTCACAACTGCTGCGTCAGCGCACGCCCAGCCGCCACAGCGTGGTCATTTCCTCGGACCGCGCTGCATGCAGCGGATCATTCGGATCGCGCGCCTTAGGGTGCTGCGGGCGTGAATTCTTGGTATCGATGACCTGCAGCCCGGCGGCTTCAATCATGCCCAACAGTTCCGCGCGTGTGCGCAGGCCCAGGTGCTCGGCAATGTCCGACAGCAGCAACCAGCCTTCGCCGCCCGGCTCAAGATGCGCGGCGAGACCGGTGATAAAACCTTTGAGCATGCGGCTGCCCTGGTCGTAAACCGCGCGTTCGATCGGCGCGCTGGGTGTCGACGGGATCCATGGGGGGTTACACACGATCAGCGGTGCACGACCCTCGGGGAATAGATCAGCCTCGATGACTTCCACCTTTTCTTCCATGCCCAGACGTTTGATGTTGTCGCGGGCGCAGGTAATGGCGCGGGGGTCATTTTCAGTGGCAATCACGCGGGCTACACCACGTTTGGCGAGAATCGCGGCAAGCACGCCGGTGCCGGTGCCGATATCGAACGCCAGCGTCTCCGCCGGCAGCGGTGCGCCGGCCACCAGGCCGACATATTCGCTGCGGATCGGCGCAAACACGCCGTAATGCGGATGAATACGGGCATTCAGCGCTTTGACTTCAACACCTTTTTTGCGCCATTCGTGCGCGCCGATCAGACCCAGCAGTTCGCGCAATGAAGCCACGCAGGGTTCGGTACCGGGCCCCCAGGCTTCGCTACAGGCTTCATGCACATCGGGCGCGCGGCCCAGCGGGATCGTGTAATCGGCATCAAAAGGAATCAGCAGCATGGACAAGGTATGCGCACGCTGTGCCTGGATCTGGCGATGGCGGTGGAATGCGGCACCGGGCGTGGTGTCCGGTGCCGCCTGTTTGCGTTTGGGCTTGCGCGGTTTGTCGACACGGCGCATCAACGCCTGCAGCAGCTGACGCGCATTCTGGAAATCGCTGCGCCACAACAGGCCGACGCCTTCGGACGCCAGGCGATAAGCGGTATCGGCGGTCATCGTGTCGTCGGCAATGACCACGCGTTTGGGTGCAGGTGCGCCGTTTTCGGCATGCCAGCGTGCGGAGGCCGGTTCCTGGCCTTCGGGTAAAAAAATCTGGGGATGTTCCATCGGGATACTGCTTTCCGCCGGTAAACGCCGGGCCGGCACAGGCGCAGAGTGCGCCGCGGGCCGAAGCATAACAGGGATGCGTTGCGGCCATGTCACAGCGGATTAACCACGTGCGCGTGCGCTTCCGCAACAACAGCGCCGGGTCTCGACAAACTTAAATTACACCGGGCGCAATGATGCGCGATAAGTGATCACGCCTTTTGAAAAATCGCTACACCAGCGCTCTCTGACCGGTATGTATCTCAGCGTACAGACGCGCCGTTTTTATGTTCGATAGCGGACATAAGTACTTGTTTTAATTATTATCTTTATAATGTTTGCAGTTTAAATCATTACCAAAAAAACTCGGCAAACCGAGGCTTGGCAACAGAACACAAACTCATGCAACGTCCAGTTCGACCGGATATCCGAAATCGCCTGCTCGCCGCCCTGCCCAAAGGGGATTACCAGCGCTTGTCAAGCCATCTCGAATCGGTGCCGCTGACGCCCCGGCAAGTGTTGTATGAACCCGGCGATCCGATAAGGCATGTCTATTTCCCGGAAAGCGGCGTGATTTCACTGCTGGCCGTTGTCGGTCCGAACAAAGCGGCCGAAGTCGCCGTTGTCGGTTATGAAGGCGTTGTCGGCGAATCGACAACGCTGGGCATCCATGTTTCACATCTGCGCGCGCTGGTTCAGGCAGAGGGCACGGCACTGCGCATCGAGTCATCGCGCCTGCGCAAGGAACTGGGAACCAACAGCCACTGGTTCCGCGAAATGTTCCGGTTTAACAATGCGCTGATGAGCCAGGCTGCTCAAACTGCCGCCTGCAACCAGTTCCATACCGTTGACGCACGCCTGGCCCGATGGTTGCTGGCAACCCGCGACCGCGTCAAATCCCGCAACTTCCACCTGACCCACGCTTTTTTGTCGGTCATGCTCGGCGTACGGCGGGTCGGCATTACCGGCGCCGCGATGAAACTGCAGAAGCTCAAACTGATTACTTACTCCCGCGGCAACATCCAGATCCTCGATCCCGTACGTCTGGAAGCAGCGGCGTGCAACTGCTACGGTGTAGTCAAGGAAATTTACCGCCTCAGCCACGGGAAGTAAGGTGGCCGATCCTGCACGGCCATCAATCCGGTTTGATATTGGCTTCGCGAATGACCTTCGCCCACATCGCGATTTCCTGCTTCACCCGCGCTGCAGCCTGATCCGGCGTGGTCTGCACGGCATAGGCGCCCTGCAGCAGCATCTGCTCCTGCACTTCGCGACTGGCGAGGATTTTCGCCAGTTCAGCGTTAAGGCGGTCGATGACCGGGCGCGGCGTGCCGGCCGGCGCGAGGATGCCGAACATGGAACTCACTTCGTAGCCGCGCATGCCCTGCTCGGCAGCGGTCGGCACATCGGGCAGCATCGAAATGCGGCTTGCAGTGGTGACTGCGAGCGGACGCAACTTGCCGGCCTTGATCAGCGGCAGCGCCGCCGGCACGGTTTCGCACATCGTCAGCACGTGGCCGCCGGCAAGATCGGCCATCGCCGGGCCGCTGCCTTTGTACGGCACATGCACCATGTCGGCGCCGACCGTGCGCTTGAACAGTTCGGCGCACATGCGCTGCGGCGCACCGGCGCCCGAAGAAGCATAGTTCAGCTTGCCCGGATTGGCCTTGGCATAGGCGATGAATTCCTTGAAGTTTTTCATCGGCATCGACGGATGCACCACCCAGACCAACGGCACCGAGCCGACCACGGCGATCGGCACCAGGTCGCGTTCGAGGTTGTAGCGTATGGTGTCTTTTTCCAGCGTCGCCATGATCGAATGCGAAGTCAGCGCACCCACCAGCAGCGTGTATCCGTCCGCCGGCGATTTGGCCACGGCGTCGGCACCGATATTGCCGCCGGCACCGCCGCGGTTGTCGATGATGAACTGCTGGCCCATGGCTGCCGAAAGGCGCTGGGCCATGATGCGGCCAATGACGTCGGTGGCGCCGCCCGGGGGATACGGCACGATCATGCGCACCGGTTTGCTCGGGTATTGCTGGGCGAAAACGGGACCGGCGGCCAGCATCAGTGCCGCAGCAGCGAGGCCCAGCCAGCGGCGGGCGCAAGCGCCTTTTGAAAAAAACGTCATGGTGATCTCCGGAACAGTGATGAAACTTTGCACGGCAACCGGCCGCCTCGGTTAGCAACGTTCGGGCATATTACCTGGGTTCGTTGACCGGCCAGGCGCTGGCATCGATGGTGTCGCGATAAGCATGCCAGGTCGCGTGGCCGAGCACCGGAATGGTGATCGCAAGACCGAGCAGCGCGGTCACAAACCCGATGGCGGTCAGCGCCACAATCAACAGCGCCCACACCGCCATCACCCGCTTGTTGCGCAGCACGGCATTGACGCTGGTGACGATGGCGGTCACCGCATCTGCCTGGCGGTCGCAGATCATCGGCAGGGAAAAAGCACTGCACACGAACGTCAGCAGCGCAAAAATGGAACCAACCACTGAACCGATGGCGAGGAACAGCACCAGCTTCCACAGATCCATCGCACCACTGTCCGGGAAAAACACATGCACCATGGACCCGGCACGCGCCCACACCAGAAACAACACCAGCATTGCCAGCGCAAACACCATCATATTGCCCAATGCCTTGCGTGTCTCGGTCAGGCAGCGCGCGATTGAGGGTTGCTGCCCGCGATCGAGCTGGCGACTGATCGAATACAGCCCTATCGCCAGCACCGGTGCCACAAACACAAAGCCGGAGAGCAGAATCAGCGCCGACCAGTAACTGCCCACCTTGAGACCGATACCGGTGACGATCCACGACAGAATCACGATGACGACGCCATAACCGAGACTCTGTCGCGGCGCACGAGTGAAGTCCGTCCAGCCCTTGCGCACCCAGTTGAACGGCATATCTGTCGTGAGTTGGCGAAACGGCGCCGCAAACGGCAGCGGCGCGGTCTCATTCAATCCCGCATCGTCCTGCAAACGACTCCCGGTCATGACTCAAGCTCCGTCGGACACGCAGCCACAGCTGTAAAAACCATTTCGCCTATTTCGCCAGACCCAGATCGACCAGCACCGCCTTCATCGAGGCATAGTCCTGCTCGAGATCCTTGGTGAATTGCGCGCTGGCGGTGAATACATCCGACCAGATGTTTTTCTCCAGTTCCTCTTTCCATTCAGCCGCTTCGGTGGATTTGCGCAACACACCTTCCCAATACGCCAGTTGCTGCGGCGTCAGCCCCTTGGGTGCAAAGATCGAGCGCCATGCGCCGAAGGTGAAGTCCGCGCCCTGCTCCTTCCACGTCGGCACCTCGGCAAACGCGCCGGGGAACCGTTTCGCCGAGGTGATGCCCAACACGCGCATGCGGCCGGCGGCGACATGCGGCGCGACATTGCCCGCCGCCGTGGTCACCAGGTCAATGTGGCCACCGAGCAGCGTGGTCACCGCGTCGGATGAGCCCTTGAACGCCACCACCTTCAGGTCGCGCGCGTTGCCGCCGATGGTTTTCATCAATACGCCGGCGGCGATGTGGTTGTGACTGCCGAGTAGCGGCGAGAAGCCGATAGTCACCGACTTCGGATCCTTGCGCAGGCGCTCGATCAGATCCTTGCCGGTTTTGAGATTCGAATTGGCGGCAACCGCGAACACCGTGTAATCGTCAAACAGCGACGCCACCGCGGTGAGGTCGGAGTGGCGCAATGTACTGGAGCCGACGATGTGATTGGTGAGGATCGCCGGTCCGGCAACAACCAGGTAATGCGGATCGGCGTTGCGCTGCTGCACGTAGGTGTAAGCAATGGAACCGCCGCCGCCCGATTTGTTCTGGATGCTCAGCGACACCGGCAGCAACTTGTTGGTGATAAGAATGCGTTCCAGGCTGCGCGCGGTCTTGTCGTTACTGCCGCCGGGCGGATTGGGTACGACGATTTCAACGTTTTTTTGCGGTGACCAGGTCTGTGCAGCGACGCTTACGGTCGATGCGGCAAATACCGCGCTGACGAGGATGGCTGCTGAACGTGCATATTTCATGGTTTCCCCCTATGAAAAATCCTGCGATCAACTGCGGCGGACGGCATCGCCGTCCACAGTCCAAGATAATGACCAACCTTGTTACAGCCGCAGTTCATCTGCGGCACACCTACACGACAAAGATCATTCGAATGTCAGCAACGCCGCAATTTTCCGGGCCGTTTTATTGGGCACATCGGGAATCGGTCTTGAAGAAGCGTTACGCAGCTGAATGAAGTAATCATAATCGCGGTGCTGGAACTGCACGAAGCTGGCGTAATAGGTTCCGAAGCCAAGCACCATGGCGCAGTCGTAAACCGAAATCTTCTTGCCTGCGCGCTCTAAATGTTCCGGCTCGCCGCATTTCACTTCATAGCCCTGATCTTTCTGGCTACCAGCCATCACGCTCGCAGCAAAGTCGAAAACACCAGCTGCGGTCTGCGGTTTGGGAAAGCGGGGGTTAAGCCAGGTCACATAGATCATGGCTCCCAAATCTTCGCGATTCACACGCACGGTCTGACATTGAGTACCCCAGCGTCTTTTTAAGCTCTCCTGCTCAGTCTTGGGTTGCCCCGTCCGGTCATCAAAGCAATTAAAGTTACGATAGCTGTCGGATACGCCACGCTCACCATCAATACCTGCGATGGTCCAACCATAGTTGTTGCTCAAAAATCGCTCTGGCGATTGCACCTCTCCAGCGACCGCAATATTGCTAAAGATTGATATCGCCCAAAAAACAGCCATATGTCGAACGAAAAGGCCAAGATCACTCAATTTGATCCCCTCGTGAAAACTAAAATTGATTCGCGCAAGATTGATCTTTTCAGAATTTCCAGATCACATGTCTTGCTGGCCTTTCAGCAAAAGATCGACGACCTGCGGCGTAATGTCGGCCGCGCGCTGGTCCATCTGCTCCGGCGTCAGGTTGGCGATCGGATGCGGCATCACCAGGAATTTCAGGTCCGGCACGCCCCAGGTGCGCGCCATGGCTTTGCCGGTCACCGTGAACACGTGGGTCACGATGGACGCCGACGGAACCCCGTTCTGTTCAAACACTATGCTGTCGAGCACACTGCCCGAGCTGCATGACCCTCAGTCGCCGACGCCTGCGACGATGATGTCGCAGTTCTGCTTGTACTCGGCGATCATTTCCGGGCTGGGTGCGGAACCGGCGCTTTTCTTTTTGCGGATCACGTGCGACTTCGCGCCGTGTTCCTTTTCAAGAATGCTCGCGATGCGCATCAACAGCTGGTCGGAGTTGTGCTTGGTGTTGTCGACCAGGCCGATGCGCAGGCCTTTCAGCGACTTCGGCCGCGGCACAAAATTGATCTTGCGGCTGCTGACTTCGGTGGTGGGATCGTAGATCTGGATGCTCATGGAGATCTCCTTAAAATATCAATAAAAACAATTACTTAAAAAAACTCGTCATTCCGGACGTGCGGAGCACGATCCGGAATCCAGTGGTCTCGTCGGCACTGCCGCTGGACTCCGGCTTGCGCCGGAGTGACGAGATCAGGAGGTTGGTTTTCTCTGTGCTCTCTGTGCCCTCTGTGGCTAAAAAGGTTTTCGGTTTTAAACAACCTTGATTTCCCGCGTCACACTCTGCGAACCGTTCTTGCTGCCCCAGCCCGGGATATAGCAGGACTGCACCCCTGCCTTGCCGCCGGCGGCGATCACCAGCAGGTCCTGCGGGGTGTGCACCAGCGGCTGAATCGTGGCTTCGGTTTCGGCGGTGATCGGGCCCGGGCGGATGTTGGCGCGCTGCATGTCGGCCTGCTTCATCTGCGTATTCTCGAACACGTATTTCTGCACATCCTCTCGCGACCAGCCGCCCTTCTTCATCACTTCCTGGTGTTCACCGGCAAACACCATCGCGTATTGCGGCTGGCGGTTGGTGCCGGCGGAGAAGCGCATCTGCGCGCAGGTGGTGGTGAGCACGCCTTCGGGCGTTGCGCTGAGGCCGTTCGAATACTGGTGCACACCGAGTGCCGCGAAAATCGTTACTGCATTTTGTTCTGGTTTGAAACCGCGCGTGGTGTGGAAAGCCGGCCACGGACTGTCTTCTTCGTTCTCGGCGATGCAGAAGGTGTATTTGCCGGGGTGGCCGAGGCTCGAGCGGTCGAGCACGCCGGGCGTGGTGCCAATCACGTTTTGCATCATCAGCCGGATTGCACGGCCGATGGTGGCATTGGCGCGCCAGCCCTGGCCAAACACGTTGTCGCCGCTGTTCATGCCCAACTGCTTGGCGATGGGGCCGTTGACCAGCATGAATACCGCCGAGCCGCCGGTGCTGGTGGCAGGGCCGTGGTAACCGTAGAGCGGATCGGCCAGCGCTTCGACCGTGGCGACGATCACCGGCATGTATTCGGGTTTGCAGCCGGCCATCACCGCGTTGATCGCGACTTTTTCAGCAGTCACCGAGACCTGGCGGTTCTCGATGAATGACAGTTGCTGTTCGGGTTTCAGATGGGCGGCTTCCAGCATCGCAGTGATGCGTTCCGCGGTCGGCGGGATCACCGGCAGACCGTCGGTCCAGCCCTTGGCGTAGCAAAGATCAATGGCGCTGCCCAGATCGTCGACGGTATGGCGACGCGATTTCAGTTCAATCATGCAACCTCCGAGGAACCCGTTCTGTCCCCCAAGGGGACTTCCTTCGGGGCGCGACGGGGGAATGGCGGTCAGTCTACCCCAGTTCACGCGCGATTCCGTCACCGTCCACATCGCGAAAATACAGTGGTGCAGCGCATTGATGCGCCGCAAATAACCCTGTTCCCGATGGTGCCGCCAACTCTGGTAACGTGGCGGACGCAACATTAAAAAAACAACGAACACCACCATGCCCCGGGAGAACACCATGCTCAATTTCACTCGCTGCACCGGCGTAGCGCTAACCGTCGTCGCGCTGTTCTGCGCCACTGCCGCCGCCGCGCAAACCGCGCCGAAAATCAAAAACACCGGTTATGAACAGACGCGGACCAGCCTTTTTGTCGGCAACAGCTTTTACTACTACAACGACAGCATGCACACCAAACTGCTGGGGCTGATCAATGTCGCCGACCCGCAGAACCGTGGCCAGTACCGCAGCACCTCAATCACCATCAGCGGATCGGGATTCAACTGGCATGACATGGAATCGTATTTCCGTCCAGGTGCAGTGGCCTCTTATTCCTTCGTCGGCGACAACGAGATCCGCTTCAACAAGTTCGACAAACCCTTTGACGTCGTGTTGATGAACGACTGCAGCCAGTGCCCGGTGCATCCGCAGCTCAAAGCAATGTTCCATGAGTACGCCGAGAAACACAGCAGGACGGTGCGCAAGCATGGCGCAAAGCCCATCCTGTTCATGACCTGGGCCTATGCCGACAAGCCGGAGATGACGCAGCAGCTTGCCGAGGAGTACACCATCGCCGGCAACAAAAACGACGCGCTGGTGATCCCCGCGGGACTGGCCTTTGCCAAAGCCATCGCCAAAAAGCCCGGCATCCAACTCTACGTCGCCGACAAACGGCATCCGAGCAGACTCGGTACCTATCTGTCGGCCTGCACGATTTACGCGGCGCTGTACAACAAATCGCCCGCCGGCCTCAGCTACACCTTCGGCATTGATCCTGAAACGGCAAAGTTCCTGCAGGAAGTCGCCTGGGAAACCGTGCAGGAGTATTACGGCGGCCGCTGATGATTGAACTCTTTGCCCTGGCCGCGCTGCTCGCGACCGGCTGGCTGTGGTGGGACAGCATGCAGGCGCGCGAAGCGGCGGTGGCTGCGGCGCGCGCCGCCTGCGAAGCAGAAGACCTGCAGTTCCTTGATGACACGGTCGACCTGGCCAGCATCAAACCCGCACGCAACGCCGATGGCCGCCTGCTGCTGCAACGGGCCTACGATTTCGAATTCAGTGATACCGGCGACAACCGCATCCGCGGCAGCGTGGTCACGCTGGGTCGCCGGGTAATCCTGCTCAACATCCTGCCTCCGCGAGCACCCTCCCCGGGTGTCTCCAACGTCATTCCCCTGCACTGACCGCTCCACCCCAAGGCACACCGCTCCGAACATTGATGTAGGTCAAGTCCGGCCGCTTTGTGCTGCGGCATATTGCCGAGCATCTTGCGGTCCGCGACCACGAACTCCTTGGGGCGCCGCGCACTACCGGTACAAAAGCGCACAACGCTCCCACACATGTCGCAACCCGCACCTATTGAGTTGGTTTGCCCCGCCGGCAGCCTGACGGCCCTGAAGGCTGCTGTCGACAATGGTGCAAACTGCGTTTATATCGGCCTGCGCGACGCCACCAATGCCCGCAACTTCACCGGCCTCAATTTCGACCGCCCGGCGGCCGAGCAGGGTGTGCGTTACGCACATGCCCGTGGCGCCAAAGTGCTTCTTGCCATCAACACCTATCCGCAACCGGATGGCTGGGCGCGCTGGACGAATGCGGTCGACACAGCGGCCTCTGTCGGCATTGATGCCATAATCGCTGCTGACCCGGGACTGATGCGTTATGCGGCCGATCATCACCCCGATTTGCGCCTGCATCTTTCGGTGCAGGGTTCGGCCACGAATTATGAAGCGATCAACTTCTACCATCGTCAATTCAACGTACAGCGCGCAGTCCTGCCGCGCGTACTTTCCCTGCCCCAGGTCAAGACACTGGTGGCCAACACCCCCGTCGAAATCGAAGTCTTCGGCTTCGGCAGCCTTTGCGTAATGGTCGAGGGACGCTGCGCACTATCGTCCTACGTTACCGGTGAATCACCCAACACGACCGGCGTGTGTTCACCAGCCAAGGCTGTGCGCTGGGAAGAAACCCCGCAGGGCCGTGAATCGCGCCTGAACGGCATCCTGATCGACCGCTATGGATCACAGGAAAATGCCGCTTACCCGACGCTGTGCAAAGGCCGCTTCGACGTTGCCGGTGACATCTACTATGCGATCGAGGAACCGGCAAGCCTGAACACGCTGGAACTGCTGCCGCAATTACTGGATATCGGCGTTTCCGCGATCAAAATCGAAGGTCGCCAGCGCAGTCCGGCCTACGTGGCCCAGGTCACGCGGGTATGGCGTCAGGCCATTGACCACTGCCGTAATACACCAGCGCGCTACAAGGTACGTTCCGAATGGGATTTGGCACTGCGCCGCGTTTCGGAAGGACAGTGCCAGACCCTCGGCGCCTATCACCGGCCATGGAAATAATTCACTTCCAATGAAACTCTCCCTGGGTCCTCTGCTTTACTACTGGCCGCGGACGAAAGTCCTCGAATTCTACGCATCGATAGCCGCTGCGCCGGTGGATATCGTGTATCTCGGCGAGGTGGTGTGCTCCCGGCGCCATGAACTGCGGCTGCAGGACTGGCTTGAGATTGCCGAACAGCTCGCAGCAGCAGGCAAGGAAGTTGTGCTGTCCACCCAGGCATTGATCGAGTCCGAATCCGACCTGAAGACATTGCGCCGTATTGCCGGCAACGGCCGTTTCCTCGTCGAAGCCAACGACATGGGGGCGGTCTCGCTGATGACCGGCAGGCCTTTTGTCGCCAGCCCGCACCTGAACATATTTAACCCTCAGACACTTTCCCTGATGGCCGGACTGGGCGCAAAACGCTGGGTGGTACCACTGGAAATGTCGCGCGCAGCACTCGTTACCATGCAGCAGCTGCGTCCCCCAGACATCGAGACCGAATATTTCGGCTACGGGCGGCTGCCGCTGGCCTTCTCTGCCCGCTGCTTCACCGCTCGCCATCACAATCTCCAGAAGGATTGCTGCGAATTCCGTTGCATTGATTACCCGGACGGCCTGAACCTCAGTACGCGGGAAGGACAACCATTCCTCTCGCTCAACGGCATCCAGACGCAGTCTGCACAATGCCAGAACCTGGTGGCCGACATTGACGCACTGGCGCACGCCGGCGTTGACGTGCTGCGCATCAGTCCACAGTCAACCCATACGACTGACATCGTCGCCCTGTTCAGTCAATGCCTGACACACGCCATCAGTACCGAACAAGCTGCCGCGAAAATGGAACAGCTGACTCCCGGACTGTCCTGCAACGGCTACTGGCACGGCCGCCCGGGCCTGGAGCAGATCGGCATGTAAGGCAGGACCTGATCCCTCAGCCAGCACTTCACAGAACACAAAACCGGAAAGTCACACCATGTCACAGTCCGAGTTAACCGCTGCATTGCATGCAGTCATCACCCGGTTGCCGCATTACCCTGCGTCAACTGCATTCGCCGCATTGCTCACGTTGTGGCTGGGGGAGCATCTCAATGCCAACGCGCTCCCGGAACTTGCCGGTCGGAAAATCCGACTGCGGGTCAGCGACCTCGGGCTCACACTGCTCTTCCGCAGCGTCCCCGACGGCTTCATTCCCTGCGCTGGAAACGAGGCCGACGTAACACTGACAGCCTCCAGCAAGGATTTCCTCCAACTTGCCATGCGACGCGAGGATCCAGACACACTGTTCTTCGCACGGCGGCTGGCAATGGAAGGCGACACTGAACTGGGCCTGCTGGTCAAAAACACGCTGGACGCCCTGGATCCCGCCGCATTGCGCATCCGGTTGCCCGCACCGGGGGCCGTGTTCCGGCTGTTGCAAGCGACGATACGCAGACCGTGGTCCGGTTCGACGGACCCTGCACAGCGCATAGGCTGACCCGCCCCGCGCACCCCTGCGGTGCACCCGCACCATGCTTGCGCATGCGTGGCAACTGGAACAACTGCGCGAAGTCATCCACGCCGCGGATTGAGCAACAAGCGAACACCTGCTCAGTTCACTGCGCCGTCCATCCGCCGTCGATCGCCTGCAGCGTACCGGTGATCGACGCCGCGTCGTCGCCGGCGAGAAAACACGCCAGAGCGGCCACCTGTTCCACCGTGACAAACTGCTTGGTCGGTTGCGCTGCGAGCAGCACATCGCTGACCACCTGCGCTTCGGTGATGCCGCGCGCTTTCGCGGTATCCGGGATCTGCTTCTCAACCAGCGGCGTCAGCACATAACCGGGACAGATCGCGTTGCAGGTGATGCCGAATGTCGCAGTCTCCAGCGCGACGGTCCTGGTCAACCCGGCGACACCGTGTTTGGCGGCGACATAGGCCGACTTGAATGGCGACGCCACCACTGAATGCGCGGAGGCGATGTTGATGATGCGGCCCCATTTGCGTTTTTTCATGCCGGGCACGGCATGACGGATGGTGTGGAACAGTGCGACGAGGTTGATGGCGATGATGGCGTCCCATTTTTCCGGCGGGAACTCCTCGATCGGAGACACGAACTGGATACCGGCGTTATTGACCAGAATATCGACGGCACCGAGGACCGCAACCGCATGCTCCATCATTTCTGCAATCTCGGCCGGCTTGCTCATGTCGGCGCCGTGATGTTCGACTCTGACACCGTGGTCCCGGGCCAGTCTTGCACACAGCATTCTGATATCTGCCGCATCACCGAAACCGTTGAGCAGGATATTGACGCCGCGCGCCGCGAGCGCACCGGCTACGGCCAGTCCGATACCGCTGGTGGAACCGGTAATCACTGCAGATTTCCCCTTTAACATGACGATGGCTCCTGATAGTGATCAAGGTGATATGAATTAGGTAATGATGCAGCAAAATGCGGGCCAGCCCTTAGCCCCGTGGCAACGGGCATGAAAAAGCCGGCAGGTAAACACCAAGGTTGGCCTGCCGGCCCGATAACGCCTTGCTCCAGGTTGTTATTCGCTGCTTACAGTTTGCGCAGTTCGGCGAGCAGTTCTTCGCTGGTCGGGATCGTGCCCTGCGGATAGACCTTGGCGTAACGGATGATGCCTTTGGCGTCAACCACGTAGGCTGCGCGCTTGTCCATGCCGCGCTCCTCGTTGAAAATGCCGTAGGCCTTGCCTGCCGCGCCATGCGGCCAGAAATCCGACAGCAGCGGGAACGGCACTCCGCCCAGGACATCGGCCCACCCCTTCAGACTCGGCACCGGATCGATGCTCAATTGCAGGATCTCGACATTCAGCTTCTTGAATTCTTCGTAGTTCTCACGGAACCCACGGACTTGATTGGTTCATCCCCCGGTGAAGGCAAAAGGCATGAACGCCACCACGACCGCTCGCCCCTTGAAACCGGACAACGTCACCTTCTGGTCGGAATTGTGCGCACCGAGTGTGAAATCGGGCGCGGCAGTGCCTGCTTGAATTTCCATGCAAGTTCTCCTGGTAATGGTTAAACGCCGAACTGCCGATACAGAATAACCGTGCACAGGGAACACGGCAATCAAAGCCGGCTCAAATCAGGATCAGCGCCGGTGTTCACCGCGAATCATGTAGAGGCTGCTGCCGACGATCACCGCCGCCCCGGCCAGCAGCCACAGTTCCGGCACTTCCCCCCAGACCAGGAAGCCGAGCAGAGCCGCCCACAGCAGCGCGGTGTAGCGGATAGGCGCCAGTGCCGAGGCCTCACCGGTACGCAGCGCGTCAATGATGCAGAAGTGTGCCGTGCCGTTGAAAATGCCCGCTGCAATGAACCAGAACGCATCGTGCGTACTCACCGGCGCCCAGCCCATCGGCAATGTGGCAAAGCCGCCGACCATCAGGATGATGTTCGACCAGAACAGGATGGCAATGGAAGTTTCGGTGCGCGCCAGCCGGCGCGTGATCACATCACGTAATGCGTTGACCATGGCAGCCAGCAGCGGCAGCATCAACGCCCACTGAAAAGTCGATCCGCCGGGACGCATGATGATCAGCACGCCGGCAAAACCGCCGATCACCGCAATCCAGCGATGACGGCTGATGCGCTCGCCGAGCAGCGGCACCGACAGGATCACCATGATAATCGGGCTGATGTACAGCATGGTAATCGCGGTCGCCAGCGGCAGTTCGGCGAGACTCCAGACGATCAGTACGGATCCGATGATGAACAAAACGCCGCGCAGCAACTGACCGCGCAGATCGACCACGCGCAGCAGGTTCCAGCGGCTGAAAAACATCATGTACGGGACCAGTACCAGCAGCGTCGCTGCCTGGCGCAGGCCGATCACCTGGCCGACCGGGTGCGACTGCACCAGATACTTGCTGGTCGCATCGTTCGCAGTCAGCAGCAGGATACCCAGCGTCATCAGCGCAAGACTGCGCAGCATCGGCGGCATTTCAGATCGTCCTTCCCGGCGCAGCGCGCCATAACAGCACTGCCGACAACATCAGCAGCAGGCCGGCCAGTATCAATCCCCCCGAAAATCCGTAACCGGCATCGAAGAGCAGGCCCGCAACCACCGGGCCAATGATCTGCCCCAGAGCAAAAGCCGCGGTCATTGCCGCCACCAGCCGCGCCGCATGGCCGTGCGACACTTCCTGCGCGACCTGCAGACTGGTCATCGTCGTCACCACAAACGTGCCGCCCACCAGCAGCGCTGAACCGATCACTGCTGCCAGACCCGGCAGCAGCACCGGCAGCAGCACCCCGGCGGCCATCAGCACATGGCTGGCGATCCACACGCTGCGGTGACCGATCGCCGCAGCGCGGGCCGCAGCTATAAAAGTGGATGCGACCGCTGCTGCGCCAAACACCGGCCACGACCAGCCGAACAGCGCAGCGTCCGGTACCACCGCCTTCGCCATCACCGGCAAAAAAGTCGCAGGAATGATATAGCCGAACCCCGAAATGCCGTAACACAGCACCAGCAGTCCGGCATGACGGCTGATTCCGCCGCGCGGGCCACGTGTCGGTGCAGGCGCCGGCGGCAATACGATCGCACCAAGCACCGGCAGTACGATCACTGCCGCCGACAGCGCCACCAGCCCGGCGATACGCCAGGCCCATGCCGAGCCGACGTCATACTGCATCAACAGCAGACACAGCAAACCGGCGGCGGCAACCCCGCTGCCGACCCCGGCATATACCAGGCCGGTGAGCCGCGGACGGCCGCGTTCAGCCAGTGCAGCCATGCAGCGCGTGGATACCGCGATGAACATCAGCGCACTGGCCACCCCTGCTGCGAACCGCAGTAACGCCCAGGCCGTAAAATTTTCAGTGAAGCCCATGGCAACGGTCGTCGCGGCAACCGCGAGCAGCGAAACAGCCAGTACGCTTTTGCTGCGTATGGGCCATGCTGTCGCCGCGAGCGCGCCGAGCAGATAACCGAGATAGTTGCCCGAGGCCAGCCAACTGCCGTGAATGATGGAGAGACCGAAATCAACCTGCATCATCGGCAGGATGGGCGTAAAAGCGAAACGGCCGATGCCCATAGCCACCGCCAGCGCAGCCATGCCGGCCAGTGCAATGCGGAGCGCGGAAACAGAATTCATTGAGCACGCAATATAACTGATTAGCAGCCGCCCGATTTTTCAATATAAACAATGGTTTATAATGTGGTCTTTAGCGGTCCGGCAACGCGCCGCACAGGAACATCATGACCCTCACCACTGTTGTTATCCCGCATATCCCGCCCGGCCGTTATCGCCATTACAAGGGCAACGAATACGAAGTGATCGGCATCGCCCAACATTCGGAGACGCTGGAAGCGATGGTGGTGTATCGCCCGCTTTATGGCGAAGGCGGTCTGTGGGTGCGGCCGGCGACGATGTTTGCAGAAGACGTTGTCATCGACGGCCACACACAGCCGCGTTTCGCGCGGATCTGACATGAGCATCAACTGGTTTCCCGGCCACATGGCCGTCGCTGTCGAAAAAATCAAAAAAGCGATGGCCGATCATGACGTGGTGGTCGAAATTCTCGACGCGCGCTGCCCGATGGCCAGCGCCAATCCGCTGATCGAATCGCTGCGCCTGCACCGCCAGCGCCCCTGCCTCAAGGTACTGAACAAGGTCGACGCCGCCGATGCCAACGCCACGCCGCAGTGGGTGGCGTATTTCAATGCGCAGAAAAATACCCACGCCATTGCGCTGTCGGCCAAAAAACCCGGCGACGCCCAGAAGATCATCGCCGCCGCCAAAAAATTGGCGCCGCACCGCAATGAAAACCTCAAGCCGCTGCGCATGCTGGTGATGGGTGTGCCCAACGTCGGCAAATCGACGCTGATCAACGCGCTGCTCAAACAGCGTACCGCCAAGGTCGGTGATGAGCCTGCGGTCACCAAATCGCTCGCCCGTTACGAACTGTCGCCCACCGTGAGCATGACCGACACGCCGGGCCTGATGTGGCCGAAGATCGACCATCCCGATGACGGCCGCATGCTCGCCGCCAGCCACATCATCGGCACCAACGCGTATATCGAATCCGAAGTGGCAACCTTCCTTGCCGAGACGCTGATCGCACGTTATCCGAAAGCACTGGCAGCGCGTTACGCCACGCCGGCCGACGGACAAGGCATCGACGGCACCGGCGTCATCGAAGCCGTCGCGTCCAGACGCGGTTTCCGCATCAAGGGCGGCGAATTTGATCTCGAAAAAGCGGCAATCACGCTGCTCAATGATTACCGCAGCGGGGCGCTGGGACGGATCAGCCTGGAGACGCCGGCGTCACGGGCAACACGGCCCGCAGCCAATATCAGCAACGCAGATGCACTCCCGGATTCGACAGACGGCGAGTAGCAACGACGGGCTGCGAATGAATTCAGGCATACGCATGCAACCCGGGCGGCGTATAGTGAACCAACACCACCAAGAATTGAAAATCACCATGAGCATGACCGAGCAAGCCTACATCGCCGCGTATCAGAAAATCGCTGAGAAGTATGAAAACAACCAGTCGACGATGGAAGACTATCTTGAAGCGATGAAAAAGCTGAAAGAAAGCTACCTCAAGGGTCGCGCAGACACCACGCTGCCTGCGGTTCCCTGATCAGAGTCGATTGACGCCGCTCAGTTCCGGTTCATCGCCAGCCACTTGGCCTCGTGCACGGGCCGCGGCGCATCCTGCAGCACCAGATTCTCGCCATGCTTTTGGCGGGTCGGCAGATAGTTGCGGTCGATGCGGCCTTCGAGCGTCATCGCCAGATCGCGGGCAAACACGCGGTTGCCGAAATGCCATGAGTGATTCCACCAGCCGACCTTGCTCGACTGGGATTCTGGATCAAGCGCATTGAAATACCCGCTGCAATCGACGTTGACTGCCTTGGGATGCGCGCGTTCAGACAGTCCGACACGACCGGCGCGCGGTGAAGCACCCAGTCGCTTGGCATTCGACACCCCCAGCACATCATCGAAACCGTTCTGGTAATTGGTCAGGCGCATGATGCGGCGGAACATCGGTTCGGCCCATTGCGAATCGGCGCTGAGGCTGCTCGCCGACACATCGCCTGCGACAAACGCCACTTGCCCGATGCGCCAGTCATTGCGGTAGAACTCGCCGCGTTTGTCGGCGGCAATAAACGCATCCATGATCACGAACGCGCCGGTTGAATGCCCCAGCAGGTGAATGTTGGTCTGGCAGCCACGCGCCTGCCCCTTGATGATCAGGCCAATGCCGCCGCTGACCAGATAGTGTGCCGTTTCAGCGGCATCGGAACGGTCTCCCAGGTTATTCAGTGGATTCCTGCCTGCCGGCCAGTCAAATGACACCACCAGCCCGCGCCAGCCTTCGGCCGCAAGATCGGCCTGCAACGTTTCGTGACGCTGACGGATTTCGTCCAGTGTGTTGTTGTAACCATGTACCAGGATCAGCACATCACCGGCTTCACCAATGCGGCGACCGGCGCGACCATCGGCGACGGACTGCACGCGATCCAGCCAGTCCAGCGACTTATGCCGGTATTTCTCGTCGGCCGAAATCATCTGGCCATCGGGAATTTCCAGATAATGAGGCCGGCCGGGTTCAGGTACGAATTCACCCTTGCTGATACCGCGGGCGCTCAGAATAAAAATCGGCATGTCGGTTTTCCCTGTTGTTGCACCGGAATCGATCGTTCCGGTTGCTGGTTTTTGTTATCTGTTTGCACGCGCCGCAACACATTGGGCAACGCACTCCATTCCATCCGGTTATCCTACAAATTCGCCTAACCCACTGATGTAATGGCGAAATTCTAGGTATACCTCAGAGTCAGGACAAACTTAACATTTTGAGAAGTTTAATTCAGAACCGATGTCGACATGAATGCGAAAAAATACATTAACATTATGATTATAAACAACTAATTGCCGTTGATGATTTCTCCAGCCGGCCCCGTTTAAGATTAATTTAAAAAATTAGGTCGTGTCCGGAGGCTTTTCCGAAATTACAGGATCATCAAATTGCCCGCACAACACGTTGCAAAAACAGATGCAGCAACAGCCCGCGCAGCCCCAAAAAGGTTGCAACTGCAGCCCACAAGCCGGCATTGCCGAATGCCGGCATTGCCCAATGGAGTACGACCAGAAAACTGATGAACGAGGCGATTACGGTGTTGCGCATGATGCGGGTGCGTGTCGCGGCGAGATAAACACCGTCGTAGGTGTAGGCCCAGACCGCGATCAACGGCATCAGCGTGGGCCACCACAAATAGGTTGCCGCCGCTGCGCGCACTTCGGGGATCCCCGTCAGCAGCGCGACGATGCCGTGACCAGCAGCCATGTACATCAACACATTGAGCAGTCCGACCAGCCCGGCCCAAAGAAAAACCACGCGCATCCCGCGGCGAAAGGCATTGCGGTCGCGCCGGCCGACGGCTTCGCCGAGAATCGCTTCCGCAGCATGCGCAAAACCGTCCAGGCCAAACGACGTAAACATCAAAAAATTGTGCAGCACTTGATTGGCGGCCAGCGGCAAGTCGCCGAGTTCTGCACTTTTGGCCATGAATATGGCGAGCACGGAAACCACACAAAATGTGCGCAGCACGATATCGCCGTTGATCGATACCATGCGTAACAACTGCACGGGATCGAGCAGGCGGCTGCGCAGCCCGTCATCCGGAAGCCGGCTCAATGTGCGATGGACACAAAACAGCCCCACGATCAACCCTGCGTACTCTGAAATCAGTGACGCAACAGCGACACCCGGCACTCCCCAGCCCAATCCAAAAACAAACAGCAGACTGAGCACGATGTTGGAACCGTTGGTGACGAACAGGATGGTCAGCGGAGTACGCGCATCGCGCATGCCGTATAACCAACCGATAACGGCATAGGTACCAAGCACGGCCGGCAGCGCCCAGACCCTGATCAGAAAATATTCCCGGGCGTAATGCTCCACCTCCCGGCTGCCCTTGATCAGCCACATTGCCAGTTCGAGGATCGGCAATTGCAGGGCCAGCAACGCGGCTCCGATGGCCCCTGCCAGCAGCAAGGCACGGTTGAGTATGGCCCTGACTTCGGCCATATTGCCGGCACCGCGCGCCTGCGCGGTCGGGCCGGTGGTGCCCATGCGCAAGCAGTTGAACAGGTGATAGATGAAGTTGAACAGCATCGCGCCGATGGCAACGGCGCCAATGTAATAGGGTTCGGGGAGGTGCCCGACCACGGCGGTATTCACCGCACCCAGCAAGGGTATGGAAATATTGGCGAGGATGATCGGCGCAGCCATCGCCCAGACCTGACGATGGCTGACTGCGGTACTGGATGTCGCGGCGGGCGTCACGAGGATCGCATTCTAAACTGCGCCAGCCACACCCCGTAGCCGGTATGCCTCTTGCGTCAGAAACCTCCAATACGCACGGGGGGGACGAGCGCCCCCTATCTTCCGCGCCAGAACCGCTCCATTTCGAGGTAGATGAATGATGCGGTCCAGCCGAACATTACGAACCCGGTCAGGGATTCCATGCCCGCCATGAAGCGTATAGGGCCGACCGGCACCACATCGCCGAAACCGACCGTGGTGTAGGTGACTGTCGACACATAGACCGAATCCAGCAAACCCAGCGCCCCCGGCTGCACCGATCCGCTGGAAACAATATGTCCGAATTCGGGCCAGCGCAGCAACAGCCAGATCGTGACGCCGAACACCCAGATTTCGATCAAGTGGAGTATCAGCAACGAAAAAATGCAATACAACACCTTGACGCGCTGCTGCCCGCCGATGCGCTGCAAGCCGCGCGACGTCAGCAACAGGCCTTCGTAATGAAGCAATACACACAGCGCGACAGCAGTGACTGCGCTTGCTACCACCATCAAATTGGCCGGCCAGTTCTCATACATTTAAGTTTTGCTCCACATTACCGATGATCGGCCCATTACAGAAAGGTAATGCGCGACGACGATGGCGCGACTACGATGCGATGATGCTTGATCGCAGTTCAGGGATCAAACAATCCTCCCGGGAAATTAACTGCCGCTAATATCCAGCACCGGCTTGCCGACCATGCGACGTTCTTCATAGGCTGCATGCGCCTCTTCAACGTTGTCCAGCGTGAAACGCCCGGCAATACGGATTTTCAGGGAACCCTCGATCAGCGCGCCGAAAATGTCATCGGCGCGACGCCGGATTTCTCCGGCATCGCGCAAATGATCGGCCAGTCGCGGTCGCGTCAGAAACAACGAACCGGCTTCACCCAATTCAATCGGATCAAGATCCTTCACCGAACCGGAAACGTTGCCGTAGTTGATGATCAGTCCGCGGGTGCGCGCAGCGCGGAAGCTGTCACGCAGCGAAGTCTTACCGATCGAGTCGTACACCACATCCACGCCCACGCCGCCGGTCGCCTCGCGCACCGCCTCAACAAAACGACCGCCGTCGTAGAGCACGACGAGATCAGCGCCGCGTTCGCGCGCCACCACGGCCTTGTCCGTGGAACTGGTGGTGGCGATCACCCGCGCGCCGCTGCGTTTCGCCAGCTGAATCAATAGCTGGCCGATGCCGCCCGACGCGGCATGCACCAGACAGGTTTTGCCGGGGCCGAGTTGTCCTACATCATGGGCCAGGTAATGCGCGGTATAGCCCTGAAACACCGATGCCGCTGCCAGATCCAGAGCCACCGCATCCGGCACCTTGACCGCCTGCCAGGCCGGCACCACCGCATATTCGGCATAACTGCCCCAGACGATGCACCACGCAACGCGATCACCGACGCGATGACCGGTCACGCCCTCACCCAGGGCAACCACCTCGCCGGCGCCTTCCATGCCCAGCGTGCAGGGCAGGCGCACTGGATAAGTACGCGACTGCGCATATTTGCCCTGGCGGGTATGGATGTCCATGAAATTGATGCCGGCATGGTGCACACGAACCAGCAAGGTACCGGGTGCAGCCTTCGGCACCGGCGCATCGATGCGTTGCAGGACTTCGGGACCGCCGTATTCAAGAATCTGGATGGTTTTCACGAAAAGGGATGGTGGCTGTCAGTAAAAACGGAATTATCCCGCATCCCGAGTGTGCCTTTCAGGTGAATGTAAGGACTGCTACATTGGCGCGACCAAACCACAGCAGTCAACGCCAAGGAATTTTCCGCGGCAAATGCGGTCAGACGGCAGCAACAGGAGAAATCATGAAACGACGCGGATTTTTGCAGGGACTCACATTGGCTGCATTCGGAACTTCCTTCCATAACACCGCTGGCGCAGCCCCGGCGGGTACGATGAAGGAGATTCAGGCCATGCAGAACAACTGGCGGGCCCTGCTCGCCGCCAATTTCAAGGCCCCGGCGCCGACCGAAGCCCTGAAGCTGACCAACGATGAATGGCGCAAACGCCTCGACAAGGCACAATTCAACGTGCTGCGCGAAGAAGGCACCGAGCGCGCAGCCACCAGCCCGCTCAACGGCGAAAAGCGCCCGGGCGTGTTCGTCTGCGCCGGCTGCGACCTGCCGCTGTTCACTTCGGATATGAAATACGAATCAGGCACCGGCTGGCCGAGTTTTTTCACCACCATTCCCGGCGTGTTCGCCACCAAAAAAGACTATGTGCTGTTTTCGCCGCGCACCGAATACCACTGCATGCGTTGCGGCGGGCATCACGGCCATGTCTTCGATGACGGTCCGCAACCGACGCGGCAGCGCTGGTGCAACAACGGTGTGGCGCTGAAGTTCATACCCAAATCTGCGTGAAGCGGAGCCAGGCGCAAGCCCGGCCCCGAATCATTACCGGGTAATCGCGCAACGGCCGGCGATTGCGCTACACTGCCGTGCAGGAGCCGACCCTTTGTCCAAAACGCCCTGCACAATACGCTTAGCCCGTGGCGGCGACATCCAGCAGATCGCTGTGATGTCGCGCTGTCTGATCGAAGTCGGCTTGCGCGGCTGGACCTGGCACCCCACCCGCATCGCGCGCGCGCTGCGCGGCCGAGAAACCTGCGTGCTGGTAGCCGAAGCCGAGGAACGTTTCGCAGGGTTTGCCATCACCGAATTCGGCGACACCCGTGCCCATCTCTCATTGTTCGCCGTGCAGCCCGCCTATCAGCGGCGCGGCATCGGCATGGCGATGATCGAATGGATCATGGAATCGGCATTGACCGCCGGCGTCACGCAGATTGATGTCGAAATGCGCTCCAACAATTTTGCGGCGCGCAGCTTTTACGAAGCGCTTGGATTTTTGCCCACCGGACAGGTCGCCGGTTATTACCAGAACATCGAAACCGCGGTGCGCATGCAACGCCGTCTGGGTTCAATGGCCACCACGCCGGAGCAGTAAGCGGCGGCTGGCAGTTATCAGCAAACGCCGGCGTATTGCCGGCGTTTTTTCTGAAGCAGTCGCTTCAACTGCTGACGTTCATTCCCGCGCCATGCCGGGTCAGCGCCCAAGTTACATGTTCGCGCACCAGTGGCGAAGGGTCATCCCCGCGAGCGCGTAGAGCAGCGATCACCGCCGGCGAGGTCGGTGCATTGCCGAGGCCGACAGCGATGTTGCGCAACCAGCGTTCGTGGCCGATACGATGAATCGCGCTGCCGGCCAATCTTGCCGCAAAAGTCGCCGCATCCCAGGTGAATAATTCGACCAGCGTCACATCATCAAGGCCGTTGCGCACTGCGAAATCGGGCTCGGCGCTGATTTCGGCATAGCGGTTCCACGGGCACACCAGTTGGCAGTCGTCACAACCGTAAACCCGGTTGCCGATCAGCGGACGCAGCGCTTCGGGAATGGCACCCTTCAGTTCAATGGTGAGATAGGAAATACAGCGCCGCGCTTCCAGCTGGTACGGCGCGACGATGGCCCGGGTCGGGCAAACATCGATGCAGCGCATGCAGGTACCGCAGTGTTCGGTCTGGGGTTGATCCACCGGCAATGGCAGGTCGGTATAAATCTCGCCGAGAAAAAACGCCGAACCGCCTTCGCGGTTGAGCAGCAGCGTGTGTTTGCCACGCCAGCCGAGACCGGCTTTTTCGGCCAGCGCCACTTCCATCACTGGCGCGCTGTCGGTGAACACGCGGTAGCGGTATTCGCCGACAACGCCCTGAATGCGTTCGGCAAGTTGCTGCAGCCGGTTGCGCAACACTTTGTGATAATCCCGCCCTGTCGCATAACGCGAGATGAAGGCCTGTGCGCCGTCGTGGATCACGGCCCAGCTGTCGCGTGCCGCAGGCGGCGTGTAATTCAGGCGCACGGCAATCACCCGCAGCGTGCCCGGCACCAGTTCAGCGGGTCGGGAACGTTTGACGCCATGCCGTGCCATATAATCCATGTCACCATGCCAGCCCCGCGCCAGCCATTCGGCGAGACGCGGCTCGGCATGCGACAGATCGCAGTCAGCGACCGCGACCTGCTGGAAACCGAGTTCGGCGCCCCAGCGACGGATGTCAGCGAGCAAAGTGGTGTAGTCAGTCATTACCTGATCAAATTCAAAACCTTGCCACAAAGGATTCTTCACAATAACCCTTGAGGGGTACACAGAGAACACCGAGAAAAACCACTGCCGGACTGCGCTAAACGCCTTGCGTCAAGTCACTGCGGTTTAGATTTCCTCTGTGTTCTCTGTGCCCTCTGTGGCTAACGATTTTTGCCCTTAAACCATGACCAAGGTTAACCGCTTTCCTGCAACGGAAGCCGACACGCTGGCCTTCGGCCGCACCCTCTCGCCACTGCTTGAATCCGGCATGACCGTGCACCTGCGCGGTGACCTCGGCGCGGGCAAAACCACGCTGGTCCGCGGCATCCTGCGCGGCTTGGGTTACGAGGGTCGGGTCAAAAGCCCGACCTTCACCTTGCTTGAAACCTATAATTTTTCTAGGTTATACTTGTATCACTTTGATTTTTATCGTTTCCTTGATCCTAAGGAACTGGTGGATACGGGCTTCCGGGAATACTTCAATCCGCAGTCCGTATGCCTGATTGAGTGGCCGGAAAAGGTGCCGGACCTGCCACCCGCAGATCTGGACATTGAACTGCACGTTATTGCCGAAGGGCGTGCAATGACCATCACGGCGCACACGGAGGTTGGCAGGCGTTGTCTCGACAAACTGACAGACTGAGACCCGTCACCCCCATTGCGGCAAACCCGCAGTCAGCGCATCGTTTTTCCCGTTGTTTAATGCAATGGCTCCTTGGCTGTGCCATCGCGTTGTTGACGGGATACACAGCCCACGCCGCCGACACCTTGGTGAGTTCGACACGCGTCTGGCCGGCCCCCGACTACACCCGCGTCACCATCGAATCGCAGCAGCCGATCCGCCACAAGCTGTTTAATCTCGAGAATCCCGATCGACTGGTGCTGGATCTGGAGGATGTCGCGCTCACCGCCGCCCTGACCGATATTGCCGGCAAAATCAGCGCTGAAGACCCGTATATCAAGGGCGTGCGCGCCGGCCGCTTCAAGCCGGGCACGATCCGACTGGTGTTCGATCTTAAAGCCAAGGTCAAACCCGAAGCGTTTGCGCTGGCACCAATCGCCGGTTACGGCCACCGGCTGGTGCTCGACATCTATCCGCTGACGCCGCCCGATCCGCTCTTGGCCTTTCTCAAGCGACGCGAATCCGGACAGCCGGAAACCCCGGCAGCAACACCGGCCCCGGGATCGACGTCCCCCCCCGAACTTGCAGCCCCCGAGGTCGGTCCGCCCCCGGTTGTCGCCAAAAACGAGTCCTCCGCACCGAAACCCGCAGCCCGTGCAACGCGCCCTGCTTCGGAACGGCTGATCACCATCGCCATCGACCCCGGCCACGGTGGGGAGGATCCGGGCGCCCGCGGCCGCAGCGGCACACTGGAAAAAAACATCACGCTGTCGATCGCGCAAAAACTGAAGGAGCGCATCGAAACCGAACCGAACATGCGCGCAGTGCTGACCCGGGACGGCGACTTTTTCATCCCCTTGCATATGCGCGTCGAGAAGGCACGCCGGGTGCGCGCCGACCTGTTTGTGTCGATACACGCGGATGCCTTCGTAAAACCCTCGGCCAACGGCTCGTCGGTGTTTGCGCTGTCGGAACGCGGCGCCACCTCGGTCGCGGCGCGCTGGCTGGCGAAACAGGAAAACGACGCCGACCTGATCGGCGGCGTCAACCTCGGCATCAAGGACCCCTATCTGAAGCAGACCCTGCTCGACCTGTCGCAAACCGCCTCGATCAACGACAGCCTGAAGCTGGGCAAAGCCGTGTTACAGGAAATGGGCGGCATCAACCGGCTGCACAAGAACTACGTCGAACAGGCGGGCTTCGCCGTGCTTAAAGCGCCGGACATTCCGTCGATCCTGATCGAGACCGCGTTCATCAGCAATCCCGACGAGGAACGCAAGCTGCGCGATCCTGTCTATCAGAACAAGATGGCTGACGCGATATTCGCCGGCATCAAACGTTATTTCTCGAAAAATCCGCCACTGGCGCCGGAAAAGGTCGCCAACAACCCCTGATACCCGGGAACCCGGTTTGCAATAAGATACGGCCTTAAGGATATTCACACCCAGATGCGCATCCATGCGCACACCCGGAGGGGGAAGATGAACAGGGTTCGAAGCGTGGCGCTTGCAGCCGTGCTGGCGCTCGGCGCCGGTTGCGCCACTACGCCTGAAATGCCGGAGACCGTGGCGCTGCCGCAAGTACGCAGTTTTTCCGGGCATCCCGAAGGCGAAACCCTGCCGCCGGGCTGGCAGCCGTGGGTGCTGTCGCGGTTCAAGCGATCCACGGCGTACAAACTGGTCAATGAACAGGGGCGCACCGTGGTTCGCGCCCGTGCCGAGTCTTCGGCCTCGGGACTCATCCACCCGCTGAAGATCGATCCGAAAACCTTTCCGGTACTGCACTGGCACTGGAAAGTCGACCACCTGATCCAGAAAGCCGACAACACGCAGAAACACCTGGAAGACTCCCCGGTGCGGCTGGTGGTGAGCTTCGGCGGCGACCTGGATACGCTGGACCTTCGCGACCGCATGTTCTTCGACAACGTGAGGCTGCTGACCGGCCAGCAAATGCCCTACGCCACTTTGATGTATATCTGGGAAAACCGCGCGCCGCGTGAAACCGTGATCGACAACCGCCACACCTCGCGCATCAAGATGATCGTCGCCGAATCGGGACGTGACCGGCTGGGCCGGTGGCAGGAAGTCACGCGCAACATTGTCGAGGATTACAAACGCGCCTTCGGTGAATATCCCGGGCCGATAACAGCGATCGGCATCATGACCGACACCGACAACACGGGGGATAACATCCATGCGTACTACGGTGACATCGTGTTCCGCAAATCTCCTATTGCCACAGTAACTGCAGTAAACGACTGATCCCGCGGTTTTTGCCGGCACACACCGGATTCAGACCGCATCCGGGGGCTTGCGGAGAAATTTTTCTTCAAAAATATCGGCCGGCACAGCCTTGCTGAACAGGAACCCCTGCATCTCGTCACACTTCATTTCCTGCAACAACCGTGACTGCTCCAGGGTTTCGACTCCTTCCGCCACGACCTTGAGTTTCAGCGAATGTGCCAGGGTAATTATGGTGGAAACCAGCGCCAACCCCTCCGCCGCTGCGGTCATTTCGATTACGAACGAGCGGTCGATCTTCAGCGTATCCAGCGGAAGCTTGGACAGGTAATTCAGCGATGAGAAACCAGTGCCAAAATCGTCAACGGCAACGGGGATTCCCATGGCACGGATTAATTTCAGCCTGGAAACGCTGCGCTCGACGTTTTCCATCAGCAAGCTTTCGGTAATTTCCAGTTCCAACCCTTCTGAAGCGTGAGCGTCAATCTCGATGACGCGCCTGATTTCATCGCTGAAATCACGGTGACGCAACTGCAGTGGCGACACATTCACCGCAATGCGCACCGCCGCCAGTCCCGCATTCCGCCAGCCCAGATAGTCATTGATGGCCTGCTTCAGCGCCCAGCGCCCGACCTCATAAATCAGCCCGGTTTCCTCCAGACTCGGAATAAACTGCCCCGGCGGCACCAGCCCGGTGTGCGGATCGTTCCAGCGGATCAGTGCTTCTGCGCCGGTGAGTTTTCCGCTCGCAATGTTCAGCTTTGGCTGATAGTGCAGCACAAACTCCCCGTTATCCATCGCTTTACTCAAGCGGTTTTCCAGCATCAGCTTTTCAGCAACCCGCGCGTTCATGCTTGGGGTATAGAACAGATACGGATCGCCGGACTGCTTGGCTTTTTTTAGCGCCGACTCGGCGTTACTGAACAACGTATCTGCATCCGCGCCATCCACAGGGAACACTGCAACCCCGACTTTTGCCGAGATCCTGAATCCGGTTCCGTTCAGATAAAACGGATGTTCGTGAAACTCGCGCAGCGTTTTTTCAAGCTTCCGCGCCATATCCTCTTCATGCGTCACTTCCGGCTGCACCACGACAAAATGATCCGCCCCGACCCTTGCCAGCAGATTGGCATCCCCGACATTCTCAATGAGCCAGGTTGCCACCTTTTTCAGCAGGCTGTCCCCGGCAGCCTGACCAAGACTGTCATTGATGTTCTTGAATCGCTCCAGATCAATCAGGAAAAGGGCCAGTTTGTGCTTGCGGACTGCAGCGCTCCGCAAATACTGCGCCACCCGGTCAAGAAACAGCCGGTGGTTTGCGAGCCCCGTCAGCACATCGTAGTAGGCAAGGTAATTAAGCTTATCCTGCTTTTCGATATGATCGATTGTGAATGAAATGTCGTTGGTGAGTTCCGCCAACAACAGCATTTCGTCATCCAGGAAAAAGTCTTTCTCCCTGGAATACAGTGCCAGCACACCGACCGCAGCCTCGTTGACGATCAACGGAAATATGCCGATCGAGCGAATGCCGGCGGCGATATATGGTTTGCCCAGTATCAGACCCTGCGCCGCCGAAACATCGTTTATGACTATCGCCTCTTTTCCCAAAATGGCCCGTGCAGCCAGGGAATCCCCCAACGAACCGGCCTTTGCCAATAAGAAGCGGTCTTTGATGGCGGTCAGCAGTTCTTCGCTCACTCCTGTGGAAGCCGAGGGCACAATATTCCCGGTTTCGCTGTTCACCATGGCTATCCAGGCCATTTGGAACTTCCCCACATCAACAGCAACCTTGCACGCACCTTTGAACAACTCATCGCAATCATGAACGCGCGCACTCAGGATGCCGCTCAACATGGCATGGACCCGATTCAGCCGCCTGATCGTGCCTTCCGACGCCTTGCGGATGGTGATGTCACGGATGGCAACGTTCACCAGCAAACCGGCGTCGCTTTGCAGAGGACTTAGCATGATTTCGATGGGAAACTTGCCGCCGCCCTTCCGTTGCCCGATGAGTTCGATGCCTGAACCGATCTGTTGGGCCAGCGCCTCAGCGCTCGAACGCAAGGCATCGGCCAGCAGACGCTCAGCAAATCCCTCGGGAATAAGGTTTTTGACCTGCTGCCCTGCAAGTTCAGCGTGAGTCCAACCGAAAAGTTTTACCGCCCGGGAGTTGAACAACACGACTTCGCCATTGCCGTTGACAATGACCATGGCATCGGGCGCCGCCTCAAGAAAACCTTCGTACACTGAATTGTTGAACATGAAGCCTCTTTGTGGACTCTTTTGAGTTCGACGCCTGTTAGCGTTGCGGTTACTTTCATTCTGATCATAACGGTCATAATTTTTCCGATCAATACTGTAGGAACAATCTCTCTCCGGCAATGTGGACTCAGGCTTAACTTCGTTCACATTTAAATCAAAACCTTCATCAAGCTTCTACATCACTAAAATCATCTGCCCCGAATATTTCAGTCAATTGATGGTGTCCAAAAAATGGACTTGGAATGGCGTCCGCTGCAGGAAGACTTGAGCCGACTGATTTCGTCCTCGCAAAAAAAAGAGGCCGCAATCGCGGCCTCTTTTTCCCTGCACTGAATGGTCAAGTCTTGAGAACCACCAGCACCTCATCCAGCATTTTCTTGGCGTCACCGAAAAGCATGCGGTTGTTTTCCTTGTAGAACAGCGGATTGTCGACGCCGGCATATCCTGAAGCCATGCTGCGTTTCATCACAATCGAGGTTTTCGCCTTCCACACTTCGAGCACCGGCATGCCGGCAATCGGGCTGGCCGGATCATCCTGCGCCGCCGGATTGACGATATCGTTGGCGCCGATGACCATCGCGACGTCGGTATCCGGGAAGTCCTCATTGAGTTCGTCCATTTCAAACACGATGTCGTAGGGGACTTTGGCCTCGGCCAGCAATACGTTCATGTGGCCCGGCATGCGCCCCGCCACCGGATGGATGCCGAAACGCACGTTGACACCCTTCTCGCGCAGCAGCTTGGTGATTTCAAATACCGTGTGCTGCGCCTGCGCCACTGCCATGCCATAGCCGGGAACAATAATCACGCTCTTGGCGTCCTTCAGCAGTTCCGCGGTCTCCAGCGCAAGAACGGGGTTGACCTCTCCCGCGGGCTCGGCAGTGCCGTCGGCCTTGGGTGCCGGAGTACCCCCGCCGGTGCCGAAGCCGCCGGCAATAACGCTGATAAAGTTGCGGTTCATGGCCTGACACATGATGTAGGACAGGATCGCACCGGAGGAACCCACCAGCGCCCCGACCACGATCAGCAGGTCGTTCGACAACATGAAACCGGTCGCCGCAGCAGCCCAACCTGAGTAGCTGTTGAGCATCGACACCACCACCGGCATGTCGGCGCCGCCGATCGCCATCACCATATGGATGCCGAACAGCAGCGCAATCACCGTCATCACGAACAGCGGCGTCATGCCATCGCTGATCGAATTCGCGCTGATGAACTCGCGGCCGAACCAGATCACCACCAGCAAACCGATGAGATTGAGCCAGTGGCGCGCCGGCAGCAGCAGCGGCGAACCGCCGATCTTGCCGTTCAGCTTGCCGAAGGCGATCAACGAACCGGAGAAGGTCACCGCGCCGATCAGGATGCCGATGTAGATTTCCAGCTCGTGGATGGTCTTTTCCGCACCGGCGAGCGGGGCCGAGGTATCGATGTAGCTGGCAAAGCCGACGAGACACGCGGCGAGACCGACCAGGCTGTGCATCAGCGCAACCAGTTCGGGCATCTGCGTCATCTTGACGACTTTCGCGGCATACAGGCCGATAGCGCCGCCAACCACCATGGAACCGATGATCCAGGGGATGCCGGCGGCCGTGACGCGCGGGCCGAACACGGTGGCCAGCACGGCGATGGTCATGCCGATCATGCCGTAGAGATTGCCGCGCCGCGAAGTCTCGGGGTTGGACAGCCCGCCGAGACTGAGAATGAAAAGAATGATTGCCCCGATGTAGGAGACGGTTGCGAGATTTCCAGACATGTCGTGTCTCCCGGGTTATTTTCTGAACATGTCCAGCATGCGCTGGGTCACGGCGAATCCGCCGAACATGTTGACTGCGGTAAGCGCGATGCCGCCGACGGCAAGCCAGCGTATCCACGGATCGGGTGGTACGCCGCCCACCAGTGGCGGCGCGATCTGCACCAAAGCGCCGATGCAGATGATGCTGGAAATGGCATTGGTCACACTCATCAGCGGAGTGTGCAGGGCCGGCGTCACATTCCAAACCACCATATAGCCGACGAAGCAGGCCAGCACAAAAACCGTGAAGTGAGCGAGGAAGGCCTGCGGGGCGTTGGCGCCAACGAACCAGAACAACAAGGCAGCGACTGCAAACATGATGGCCAATTTGCCGCCAGCCATGGGTTCGCTGGCGGCGCCATGGCCATGGCCCTTTTTCGCAGCAGGCACTGCCGCAACCGGCTTGGCTGCCGGCGGTGCAGCGGACGGCTTGGGCGGCGGTGGCGGCCAGGTGATGCCGCCCTCCTTGACTACCGTCAGGCCGCGGATGGCCTCGTCTTCCATGTTGACGTTGATGACACCGTCCTTGGTCTTGCACAACTCTTCAGTAAGACGGAACAGGTTGCTGGCGTACAAGGTTGATGACTGCTTGGCCAGTCGTGAAGTCAGGTCGGTGTAGCCGACAATGGTCACGCCGTGTTTCACCACGGCTTGTCCGGGTTCGGTCAGTTCGCAGTTACCGCCACGCTCCGCCGCCATGTCGACGATGACACTGCCCGGCTTCATGCTCTTCACCATCTCGGCGGTGATCAGCCGGGGTGCGGGCTTGCCGGGTATCAGCGCGGTGGTGATGATGATGTCCACTTCCCGCGCCTGCTTCGCATACATCTCGCGCTGGGCCTGCTGGAAGCCCTCGCTCATCACTTTGGCGTAGCCGCCGCCGCCGGAACCTTCCTCTTCGAAATCGACCTTGACGAACTCACCGCCCAGCGAAACCACCTGGTCGGCAACTTCAGCGCGGGTGTCGTTGGCGCGCACAATGGCGCCCAGACCGGCTGCCGTGCCGATTGCCGCGAGACCTGCGACGCCGGCACCGGCGATGAAGACCTTGGCCGGGGGAACCTTGCCCGCGGCAGTGATCTGGCCGTTGAAAAAGCGGCCGAAAGCATTCGCGGCCTCGATAACGGCGCGGTAGCCGGCAACCCCGGCTTGGGAAGTCAGTGCATCCATTTTCTGGGCACGGGAGAGGGTGCGCGGCAACGCATCGATGGCCAGCACAGTGGCTTTTTTCGCCGCCAGCTGCTGCATCAACTCCGGGTTTTGAGCCGGCCAGATAAAGCCGATCAGGGTGCCGCCTTGACGCAGCAAACCAACATCCTCCGCCGTCGGAACACCGACCTTGAACACAATGTCAGCCCCTGACCACAACTGGGCTGCAGTTGCCGCAATTTCCGCGCCCGCGGCGCGATAGGTGTCGTCACTGCAGTTGGCAGCATCTCCGGCGCCGGACTGCACCATCACCTTGAAGCCCAGCTTGATCAGCTTCTCAACAACTTCGGGCACGGTCGCAACGCGTTTTTCACCTGCCGCTGTTTCTTTTGGCACACCAATGATCTGAGGCATGGATTCCCCTTTGTTTAATTCTCTGTTGGCACTGGAATTGGTTCGGAACTGGATATTGGAGGATATTGAACGCTGGATATTGAGATAGATCAGACCAAGCGGAAGTGATGCAGATCACAAGAATCCACAATAATTACTTGCGCATTGTATTTAGTTATGGTTTTGATTATAAGACAAAAACACGTTTTTCGGCCCCGCCAGCACAGTGTAATTCGATGCCGCCTGTTGATGTTAGGCGCCCCGCTTTTAAGCAGTCTGCACCCCGTATAATTCGTGCATGTCCGCGATTCGTGTTCTGCCCGAACTCCTGATCAACCAGATCGCCGCGGGCGAAGTCATTGAACGCCCGGCTTCGGCATTGAAGGAATTACTGGAAAACAGCCTCGACGCCGGCGCTCGGGCGATTAGCGTCGAACTCGCCGCCGGGGGTGTCAAACTGGTCTCGGTAACCGATGACGGCAGCGGCATTACCCGCGACGATCTCAAGTTCGCATTGGCCCGCCATGCCACCAGCAAGATCACCTCGCTCGACGACCTCGAACACGTCGGCAGCCTTGGCTTTCGCGGTGAGGCGCTGGCCAGCATTGCCTCGGTGTCACGTCTGGAACTGACCAGCCGCACCACTGATGATCGCCATGCCTGGCGCGTCGCGTCCGAAGGACCGGTGCTGTCGCCGCCGGAGCCGGCAACACTGCCCCGCGGCACCCGCATCGACGTGCGCGAGCTGTATTTCAACACCCCGGCGCGGCGCAAATTCCTGAAATCCGAGCAGACCGAGTTCGCGCATTGCGAAGAAGCGTTCCGCCGCATTGCCTTGTCCCGCCCTGACGTTGCATTCTCATTGACTCACAACGGCCGCTCGCGGCTGCAGGTCAAACCGCAGCCACTGTCCGCTCGCGTTGCCGCGGTGCTCGGTGACGATTTCGAAGCCGGCGCACTTGAAATTGAAGAATCCGGCGGCCAGATTTCCATCCGTGGCGCGATCAGTTCACCCGCGCATGCCAAGGGCACGCGCGATGCACAGTATTTTTTCGTCAACGGCCGCTGCGTACGCGACAAAGTGGTCGCCCATGCCATCCGCCAGGCCTATGCCGACGTGTTGCACCACGACCGCCATCCGGCGTTTGTGCTGTTTATTGACATCGATCCGCAACTGGTCGACGTCAACGTGCATCCGGCCAAGGCCGAAGTACGCTTCCGCGATTCGCGGGCGGTGCACCAGTTCATATTCCATGCGCTGCACAAGACACTGTCGCGTCCCGCCGGCGACGGCGCCATCGGCCTGTCCCCTGCACCGATAATGATCCACGCATCCTATCCATCGTCGGCACAGCCGCCGTCGATGCCGCCGCCGTTAATGCCGCAGTACCGCGGTCAGGGTGCGATGGGCCTGGGTATCGCCCAGCCCGTCGGCGCCTATGCAACGATGTTCGCGTCACAGACTTCTGCGTCGGCAACAGCGGTCGAAGCCCGGCCCCCGCTACCGCCCACCGGCGAAGAACATCCGCTGGGATTCGCACTGGCGCAACTTGCCGGCATTTACATCCTCGCCGAAAACAGCCGCGGCCTGATCATCATCGACATGCATGCCGCGCACGAACGCATCATGTATGAAAAACTCAAAAATGCGCTCGACGGCCAGGCCCTTCCGATGCAGCCGCTGCTGGTGCCCGTGCATTTCAATGCCGAGGCGCTGGATGTAGCCACCGCGGAAGACGAACTGGAAGCGCTGCAGGATCTCGGTTTCGACATTGCCCCTGCCGGCCCCGGCGCGCTGATCGTGCGCGGTGTGCCGGCATTACTCGCCAATGCCGACGCGCAAGCGCTCGCGCTCGACGTGCTGCACGAAGTGCGCGAGTACGGTGCCAGCCGCATCGCCACCGAACGCCGCAACGAGTTGCTGGGCACCATGGCCTGCCATGCCGCGGTGCGCGCCAATCGCAAGCTGACGGTGCCCGAAATGAACGCACTGCTGCGCGACATGGAAGCCACCGAACGTTCGGGACAGTGCAACCACGGCCGGCCGACATGGCATGCGCTCAGCGTTGCCCAGCTCGACCGCCTGTTCCGCCGTGGTGAATAGCGCATTAAACAGTAACCATCTGTTTTTATTATATAAATGGCCAAGTCCGCTCACCCGCCTGCGATCCTGCTGATGGGCCCCACCGCCAGCGGCAAAACCGCCGTAGCGGTGAAACTGGCCAGCTCGCTGCCCTGCGAAATCATCAGCGTCGACTCCGCGCTGGTCTACAAGCACATGAATATCGGTACTGCCAAGCCGGATGCCCAAACGCTGGCGCGAGCGCCGCATCACCTGATCAATATCATTGAACCGCATGAGAGTTATTCGGCGGCGCGCTTTCGTGACGATGCGCTGGCGCTGATGCGGGAAATCACCGAACGCGGCAACATCCCGCTGCTGGTCGGCGGCACGATGCTGTATTTCAAGGCACTTGTTGAAGGGCTCAATGATCTGCCGGAAGCGGATTCAACAGTGCGCCTGATCATCGAAACCATGGCCGAGGAGGAAGGCTGGCCCGCCGTGCATGAAAAGCTGCGCAAGGTCGACCCGGAAACTGCGGCACGGCTTGAACCCAATGATTCGCAACGCGTGCAGCGCGCACTGGAAATCTATTACATCACCGGCAAGTCGATGACCGACCTGCTGAAAAAACCGAAATACGTTTATTTCCCGTACACGCCGATCCGTATTGCGCTGTTGCCCGGCGACCGCGCCGTGCTGCATGACCGCATTGCGCAACGTTTCGAAGCCATGATCGATGCCGGCCTGGTTGATGAACTGCGCGCGCTGCTCGATGAATACGCGCTGGAACCGGACATGCCCTCGATGCGCTGCGTCGGCTACCGTCAGGCCTGGGATTTCATCAACGAACGCATCAGCCGCGCCGAACTGCTGGAGCAGGGCATCGCGGCAACACGCCAGCTCGCCAAACGCCAGCTGACGTGGCTTCGTTCAACGGAAAACCTCACCGAATTTGATTGCCTGACCGAAAACGTCAGTGACCTGGTGCTGGAATACATCCGCCAGGAACTCGAAGCCATGATCATCGACAGCGAATCCTGAACCGTCACGCCCCATGCCCTACGCCATCGCAAGCGATCAGACCAAACTTCATTTCGAGGAGGCCGGCAAAGGCACGCCGCTGATTTTTGTGCATGAATTTTCGGGCGACGCCCGCAGCTGGGAAGCGCAGATGCGGTTTTTTTCGCGACGCTATCGCTGCATTGCCTTTAACGCCCGCGGTTACCCGCCGTCTGACGTGCCTCATGCGCAATCAAAATACTCGTGGCGCATCGCCGTGGACGACATTGCCGGCGTGCTGCGCCATCTCGGCATCCGCAAGGCGCATATCGCCGGTTGTTCAATGGGCGCCTATTCGGCGCTGCAGTTCGGCCTGCGTTATCCGGCCATGGCGCTGTCGGTGACGGCGCTGGGCGCCGGCGCGGGTTCCGATCCGGCGACACGCAAGGCGTTCCTGAAGAACACCGAAGCGCATGCGCAGTTGTTCGAAACCATCGGCACGCCGGCCGCGCTGAAACAGCGCGGTTTTTCAACTGCGCGCATTCCACAAATGCTGAAGGATCCACGCGGCTTCGCCGAGTTCCGGCGCATCCACGAAAGCCATTCGGGCACCGGCCTGGCGCGGGTATTGCGCGGAGTACAGGCGAAACGGCCGCCGGTCTACGACCTTGAGCGCGAATTGCGCGGTTTCCGTCCGCCACTGCTGGTGATGTGTGGCGATGGGGATGACGGCAGCATCGGTCCGGCGTTGTTCATCAAGCGCAACTGCCGCAACGCCCGCTTGTGGATTTGTCCTGCATCAGGACACACGCTGAACACCGAAGAACCGGAGCTGTTCAATCGCAATCTGCTGGATTTCCTGACCCTGGTGGACAGCGGCCGCTGGAAACCGCGCGACCCGCGGTCCGTGAACAAATCCGCCTGAGGGCGACTGCGGCGTTATTTACGGCCAGTATTGCGCAGGCGTGTGGCCAATGTTTTCAGCAGCGAAACCCCAAACGCCGGATTGGTCTTGACCAGCGTCAGAAAGTCGTTGCGGTTGATCGACATCAGATTGCAGTCTGACGCGGCGGCGGCGCTTGCCGCCCTTTTGGATTGATCCACCAGCGCCATTTCGCCGAATACACCCCCCGCCTTGACCACTTCGATTATTTTTTCGTTGGCGGTGATGCGCACGGCGCCATCGATCACCACGTACATGAATATGCCGGCCTCACCTTCGCGCATGATCACTGCGTTTTTCGGCTGATAGGCCGGTGGCCGCGCCGGGAAGTTGGACGTAAGGTCTTTGAGCAGCGCCGCATCGAACACCGCGCCCGAAGTCGGAATGGTCTCGACGGTGCCGGCCGGCTGCCCCTTGCCCAGCATCCGCATCACCAGCGCCAGCCGCAGGCGTTTGATCAGGATCGCCAGCAGCATCAGGGCGAATTCCGGTGCCTTGCGGATCGCTTCGGCAAAACCACCGGCATCAAGCTCGATCACCTCACAGGCCACCTTCGCTGTCGCGGTCGCGCTGCGCGGCTCGCCGGTCAGCACCGACATCTCGCCCAGCACTTCACCGGCCTTGATCACATCCAGCGGCTTGCCGCCGCGGGTCAGCGCAACCTCGCCGCTGTTCAGGAAATACATGCTCTTGCCGGCCGTGTTCTCGGCAAACAGCGTGCCGCCTGCGGCAACGCTGCGGACTTTGCCATTGGCTTGAAAAAACTGCCGCGCCACGTTGGCGTTATAGACCTCGCTTTGCGCGGGACGCGTGAAATCGAAATCATCCATGTAAATCCTCCTTCGTTTGCCGCCGCAGCGGCTTATTTTTGCGTCGCAGGATACCCACCCCCGACGTTCAGTTGAAAATCTTATAGGCAGCAAAGCCGGGCGCGTCAAGCCACCGCAAGGATCATCCGGTGTTTTTGACGAGAACCCCGGCCCAACCGCGGGCCAGCGTCACCTTAAGCGCCTGCTCAGGCGCCAGTTGCGCGCTGTCCCTGACGATCGCACCATCCGCGGTTTCCGTAATGCTGTAGCCACGATCGAGAACGCGCTCGGGGCTCAAATGCAGCAGATGGGACCGCGCGCCGTGGACGCGTTCGACCGCCGCAGTCATCATGTTGCGCATCGCGCCTTGCAGGCGGCGAGTCAGTTCCTGCTGTTGCAGCAGCAGGGCAATGGCGTCCGGCGCCGAACCGTGCAAACGCTGCGCGGTATCGCGCAACTGCCATGAACGCTCGTCCGTACCGTGCAACCAGGCACCACGCAAGCGGGTTGCCAGATGCTGCAGGTGCACTTGCTGGTTGCGGATGCGTTCTCCGGGATGGGTCAGCCGCCGCGACAGGAAATCCAGCCGCTGCATGCGATCATCCACGCCGCGCTGGAATACGCGCAGCAGTTGCTGGCCGAGCAGCCCCACATCGCGCCGCAGCGCGGCGCCGTCAGGGCTGACCAGTTCGGCCGCCGCGGTCGGCGTCGGCGCACGCACGTCAGCGGCAAAGTCGGCAATGGTGAAATCGGTTTCATGCCCGACGCCGCTGACCACCGGCAACGGGCAGGCGCGGATCGCCCTGGCCACCACTTCTTCGTTGTAAGCCCACAAATCTTCAATGCTGCCGCCGCCGCGGCAGACGATCAGCACATCACACTCGGCGCGCTCACCGGCCAGCGTGATCGCCTCGGCAATTTTGGCGCCGGCGCCCTCTCCCTGCACCGGCGTTGGATAAATGATCACATTGATCCCCGGCATGCGCCGCCGCAGCGCAGTAATGACGTCGCGCAGCGCGGCGGCCTGCGGCGAAGTCACTACGCCAACCGTGCGCGGGAACGCCGGCAGCTCGCGCTTCAGCGCCGGATCGAACAGGCCCTCCTGCTCCAGCTTCGCCTTGAGTTTCTCGAATGCGGCATACAACGCCCCCAGCCCGGCGCGGCGCATCGCATCCACCGCCAACTGGAACTTGCCGCGCGCCTCGTACACCGTCGCCGTTGCGCGCACTTCGACCTGCATGCCGTTCTGCGGCTGCCAGTCGAGGTATTGCGCCTTGTGACGGAACATCACCGCATCGACCTGCGCGGATTCGTCCTTCAGCGTGAAATAACAGTGGCCGCTGTCGTAGCGCTTGAAATTGGAAATCTCGCCGGCCACCCACACCAGCGGCACACCGCGCTCGACAGCGGTGCGCGCCATCCGGTTCAGCTCGGCGACCGAAATGACCGTTTGCCGGGTGGTTTGTTCAAGAAGATCGGACATGTTCCCATTGTAAGCGGGCGGACTGTTGCCGGAACTGCGCATTATTGTGCGAGCCGGGCGTCGGCGAGAAAAGTCTTCAGATCGGCATGTTCCTGATCCAGATAACGGGTCAGCGCGGGGCCGGCGAGAAATTCATCACTCAGATACTGATCCTCCAGTTCGCGCTTCCACTCGGGAGTGCCCGTCACCCGCTTCAGTGCCGCTACCCAGAAGGCCAGCGGCTGCGCACCCATTGCGGGTGCACCGACCATCGCACGCCAGTTGGACACCACGGCATCCAGCCCCTGCTCACGCCAGGTGGGCACGCCGGCAAAATCACCGGCAATCCGCGCCGGCGCAGTAATCGCGATCAGCCGGACCTGCCCGGCTTTCAAAGGTCCGGTCCACACGCCCAACGATGCCGGCACCACGTCGACATGACCGCCCAGCAAAGCCGCAATGGCATTGCCGCCTGACTGGAAAACCACGTTTTTTACGATCGCCGGTTCGATGCCGCCGGCCTTCAGCGCGCGCGCCACCGCCTGGTGATTGGAGTTGCCAAGGCTGTTGGCAATACCGAAACTCAGCGCGCCCGGATTGGCTTTCAGCGCGGCAATAACGTCGCGGCCGGATTTCAGCGGCGAGTCAGCGCGCACCCCGATCGCAATATATTCGCCGGTGAGTCGGGCGATCGGCGTCAGGTCGCGGTAACCGACACCACGACCCATGATCGGATTGGCGACGAGATTGCGCGCCGAAATGCCTATCGAATGGGCCTCGCCTTTTTTCTGCTGCAGTAATGAATACACCGCAGCACCACCGCCGCCCGAGCGATTCACCACCACCGCACTGACGTCGATCAGACGTTGATCCTGGAGGATGCGCTGAATGACGCGTGCAGTCCGGTCGGACCCGCTGCCCGGCGCCGTGGTCACCAGAATTTCGACGTTCTTCGACGGTTTCCAGGCAGGTTGCGCAAGCGCATCGGTCAGCCCCAATGTGCTTGCGAATGACAGCGCAAAAACCGCCAGCATCATGTTGTAACGAACGCAGACCATATGTTTCTCCCTTATCCGCATTGCCTGCTCATTCGACACGAGCCCCAGACTCCTGCACTGCCTGACGCCAGCGCGCCACTTCGGCGCGCAGCACCCCGGCGAACTGCGCCGGGGCAGTACCCATGGGTTCGGCGCCGCTGGCCAGCAAACGCTGGCGCAGTTCATCGGATTGCAGCGACTGGACTGCTGCCGCATGGAGGCGGCTCAATACGACTGGCGCAGTCCGCGCCGGCACAACCAGGCCGTACCATCCCGTTACCTCGTATCCCGGCACGGCGTCACGGATCAACGGCACCTCCGGCGCCAACACGCTGCGCTGACCGCTGCTGATTCCGATCGCACGCAGCCTGCCCGATTTGACCAGGGGCAACGCTGCAGGTAGCGCAGAAAACACCAACTCCAACCGCCCCGCGGCAAGGTCAGCCAGTGCAGGCGATACACCTTTATAGGGCACGTGCGTCATGCGGATCCCGGACAGGCTGCTGAACACTTCCGTCGCCAGATGGGGCGGCGAACCACTGCCGCCCGATCCGTAATTCACCGTGCCGGGACGCTGCCTGGCAATGGCAACAAGCTCCGCAACGGTTTTCGCCGGGAAGGCTGGATAAACCACCAGCAGGTAGGGTGTAGCGGCGAGTTGGCTGATTGCGGAAAAATCACGCAGCAGGTCGTAGTTCAGTTTCGAATACAGGCTCATGCCGATGGCGTGATTTGCAGTCGCCATCAACAGCGTATAACCGTCAGCCGCGGCATGCGCAGCCAGCTCACCGCCGATATTGCCGCCAGCCCCGGTCCGGTTGTCGACGACGATTGACTGCCCAAGAATACCGGTCAGCTGAGGCCCGAAAAGCCGGGCAATCACATCGGGGCCGGAACCGGGTGCGCTGGAAACGATGATGCGTATCGGGCGCAGCGGAAATGTATCGGCACCGTAAGCGAACGACGCCAGTGAGCCCGAAAACAGCATAGCAACCAGAACCTTTTGCCCCATTGCAATGCGCTGCGTATGCCCGCCCATCCACCCCCCCCGCTTGAAGATGATCTGTTCCGACTTGCCCGAAGCGTTGCGGCGATGCGGATTATTTCGCCCGTCTGTTCGCCCGTCTATTTCGTAAGTTTGTTTCGCCCAATTGTTTCGACTAACCATGGTACGCCGGCAGGCAGAATACCTGATCTAGTTCGCCGCGCGCCGCACTTCGCCGCCGTTGATCATGAACACTTCGCCGCTGATCCAGCGCGCATGCGGCCCGCACAGGTAGCGCACCAGTTCAGCAACTTCATCGGTTGTACCGGGCCGCTTGATCGGAATGGTCGACAGCCGTTTTTCCCAGCGCCCGCCTTCGCGCAACATGTCGATGCGTGCGGTATCGAGAAATCCCGGCGCCACGACGTTGGCTGTAATGCCGGCAGGCCCCAGTTCATCCGCCAGCGAAGAGGTCAGTGCATGCACTCCCGCTTTCGACGCTGCATAGGCGGCGAAATTGACCGGCGCCTTGATCGCAGCACCGGACGATATGCTGACAATGCTGCCACCCTGTCCCTGCGCAAGCATTTGCCGCGCAGCGTACTTCGAGCAGAACATGGCGCCGTTCAGATTGACTTCGACAATCCGCCGCCACAGGTCGTCATCAAGGTCCTGCACCGGCACGCGATCAAGGGTACGCGGGTAGGCCGCGTTATTGACCAGGATGTCGACGCGACCGAGTTCTGCAACCGCCTCCGCGACCATGCGCTGCACTTCACCGGCATTGCTGACATCCATATAAACGCCATGAGCGCGGCGGCCCAGCGCACGAACCTCGTCGACAACGCTGGACAAACCGCACCAGCCATCCTGGCGCTCGTCATCAGTCAGGCTGCCCGAGGCGCTTGCACCGGTAACCACAACATCGGCACCTGCCCTCGCCAGACACAGGGCGATCGCGCGGCCGAGGCCGCGTTTGCGCGTGGCGCCGGTGACAATGGCCACCTTGCCCTTCAATTCATCGCTGCTCATCTGTTCCTCTGACCAATGGGTTAACAGAGTTACGCACCCGCCGGTTGGGCGGCACGCTGATCAAGCCGTTCCCAACGCTCGAATTTGATGGCCTGTTGACGTTCGATTTCCTCGAGGCGCTCACGATCGGCTTTCAGCTGCGTGGGGCTCTGCTTGTGATAATCGACTCCACTCATGCGCGCCATCAGCGCCGCCTGCTCGCGCTCCAGCGCGTCGAGTTCATCGGGCAACTGGGCGAGTTCCCGCTGCTCCTTGAAACTGAGCCTGGCCTTGACCGGAATCGCATTTCGCGGAGATTTTTCTTCCACTGGCGTCTTGCCGGCTGCGGGAGCGTCCGGCTGAGGCCGCTGCGCCAGCCAGTCTGTGTAACCGCCGACATATTCCTTCCATCGCCCCTCACCTTCCGCCGCCAGCGTCTGTGTCACCACGTTATCGAGAAACGCGCGGTCGTGGCTGACCAGCAGCAGGGTTCCGGTATACGACTGCAGGGTATCCTCGAGCAGCTCAAGCGATTCGATATCCAGATCATTCGTCGGCTCGTCGAGTACCAGCACATTGGCAGGCTGTGCGAACAGACGCGCCAGCAGCAGCCGGTTGCGTTCGCCGCCGGACAGCATGCTGACCTTCGCCTGGGCGCGTTGCGGCGGAAACAGGAAATCCGACAGGTAACTCATCACATGCTTGCGGCCGTCCGCCGTTTCCACCCATTCGGAACCGGGACTGATGGTTTCGACCAGCGACTTTTCGGGATCCAGTTGATCGCGCAACTGGTCGAAATAGGCAATTTCCTGCTTGGTTCCCAGACGCACCTCACCAGTATCCGGTGAGAGTTCGCCGAGAATGATTTTGATCAGTGTCGATTTGCCGGCGCCATTGGCGCCGATCAGACCGATGCGGTCGCCCCGCAGGATGCGCAGATCGAGGTTGCTGATCAGCGATTTGTCGTCAAAGGCCTTGCTGACATTGGTCAGTTCGGCGACCAGCTTGCCTGAACGCTCCCCGGCATCCAGTGCCAGCTTGACGTTGCCGATGCGCTCGCGGCGCTCGGCGCGTTCAACCCGCAGCGATTCCAGACGCCGCACGCGGCCTTCATTGCGGGTACGCCGTGCCTTGATGCCCTGGCGGATCCACACTTCTTCCTGCGCCCAGAATTTATCGAAACGACGACTGGCTTTTTCCTCTTCGGCAAGCTGGTCGGCCTTGCGCGCCTCGTACGCGGCAAAATTGCCCGGGTACGACCGCAGCAGGCCGCGGTCGAGTTCGACGATGCGCGTAGCGACACGGTCAAGGAAAGTGCGGTCATGGGTGATGATGATCGCGGATTTGATCTGCCCCTTGATCAGCAGATCTTCAATCAGCGTGATGCCCGCGATGTCGAGATGATTGGTCGGCTCATCAAGCAGCAACAGGTCGGGTTGCATGGCCAAAGCCAATGCCAGCGCCGCACGTTTGCGTTCACCGCCGGAAGCGGTCTGCGGCGGCCGCGATTCATCAAGGCCGAAGCGGTGCAGGTATTCAAACAGCCGCGCATCGGCGCGCCAGCGATCGCGTTCATCATGCATGTCCTCCAGCCCGCCGCGTGCGGTCAGGCTGGCATGCAGGCTGTCGGCGTCCGGCAGCAGCGGCTCCTGTTCGACGCTGACCACGCGCAGCCCGTCCTGGCGGCGGATTTCGCCGTCGTCGAGCACGCCGCGACCGGCGATGATGCTGAGCAGCGAGGATTTGCCGGTGCCGTTGCGGCCGATGAAGCCGATGCGTTCGCCGTCATGGACGGTCAGGTTGGCACGGTCAAGCAGCGGATGCAGGCCGAAAGCAAGTTCGGCGGAGTCTATAGTCAGTAAGGCCATCACCCAAGTATAGCTGCTGATTATTTAAACTTTGTTCGTTAGCATCCGCAACTCACGGACGCGTAACGGTTTTTCCCGGCAACACCCATCCACAGCATCACTCTCCGCGATGTCGTGGTAGCGCCTGTTTCTTTGTCATCCCCGAGGATTATTGCTAACTATATGTTTTTATTGTTATTTTTAATCAGTTTAACAAATAGGCAATAGACAAAAAATTCAGGCTGGAGCACTACTTAGGCGTTTCATTTACAGGGTGTGCACAGGCTTATCCACAGCAATTGTGGACAAGCCGGAAAATGCCTTGCGGCTCAACGGCTTTGCGCAATGTCTTGCCCCTTTGCGCTTGCCGATCCGGCGCATGGCGGCTACAGTTACGCCACTTTTTTGCGACTTGTTCAACTCGTTTGATAACTTTTTTTCGGAAAATCCCGCGTGTTATCCATCATTGAAGCCGCCGGCTGGCCCATCTGGCCATTGATTCTGTGTTCCGTCATTGCGCTGGCCATCATCGGCGAACGGCTTTGGTCTTTACGCCAGAACGTGGTGCTGCCGAACAACATGCTGGTGCACACCATCCAGGCCTACCGCCAGAACGGCGTCACCCCGCAACTGTTGTCGCAGCTCGCCGCCACCGCGCCGCTCGGCCAGATCCTGTCCGCCGGCCTGCGCAACGAAAAACATTCTGCAGCGATCATGAAAGAAGCCATTGAGGAATCCAGTCACTCGGTGGCCATCGAACTCGAACGTTTTCTGACCACACTGGGAACAATTGCCGCCATTTCGCCGCTGCTGGGCCTTTTCGGCACAGTCATCGGCATGATTGAAATTTTCGGCGCGCAAACGCCTTCCGGCACCAATCCGCTGGTGCTTGCCCACGGCATCTCGATAGCGCTTTACAACACCGCCTTCGGTCTGGTGGTTGCCGTTCCGAGCATGGTGTTCTACCGTTACTTCCGCACCAAGGTCGATGCGCTGCTGGTCGAAATGCAGATGCAGGCGGTAAAGCTGATCGAAATCATCCACGGCGACCGGGACGCCTGATCTCATGGCATTCCGCAGGCGCCCCATGCGCGAAGAGCCTGAGATTAATTTCATCCCGTTGATCGACGTGTTGCTGGTGATCCTGATTTTCCTGATGGTCACCACCACTTATTCGCGTTTTGCGGAATTGCAGATCAATCTGCCGACAGCGGAAGCCGGTCAGCCGCCCGAGCGACCGGCGCAACTTGATGTAGCAGTTGACGCCAAGGGCAATACCACGATCAACCGCAGTGCCGCGCCCAGCGGCACTCCTGCGGCCTTGAGCGAAGCGCTGAAACGTGCCGCCGGCGACATGAAGGATCCGGTGATCGTGATCAATGCCGACGCCAACGCCTCTCACCAATCGGTGGTGCGGGTGATGGAGGCTGCGCAAATCGCCGGCTACGCAAAAATCACCTTCACCACCCAGGCCCGCAAGTAGCATCTCGACGCGTTGCGGCAAACCCGTTAGCCTGACCGCGCCATGGCCACCCCCACCCACTGGCAGCATCGGGGCGCAATCGCCCTGCTGCTGTTGCCGTTGTCCGCTGCCTATGCGGCTGTGGTCGCATTACGCCGCGCCGCGTGGCGCAACGGCCTGCTGACTGCACAGCATCCCGGCGTGCCGGTCATCGTCGTTGGCAACATCACTGCCGGCGGCACCGGCAAAACACCGCTCACCCTCTGGCTCGCACAGTTCCTGCGCCGTCAGGGGCGTCAGCCCGGCGTCATCAGCCGGGGTTACGGCGCATCCGACACCCATGCGCGCGCCGTGCCTGCAGACGGCAAACCGCAGGACTATGGCGACGAACCCTGCCTGATGGCACAGCGCGCGGGCTGTCCGGTGTGGGTCGGCACCGACCGCGTCGCGGTTGCCCGTGCACTGTTGATGGCGCACCCGGAAACCGACGTCCTGATCAGCGACGACGGCCTGCAGCATTACCGCCTCGGTCGCGATTTTGAGATTGCCTTGATCGACGGCGCGCGCGGCCTCGGCAACGGCTGGCCGCTGCCGGCAGGACCCCTGCGCGAACCGGCATCGCGACTGACCGAAGTCGATGCCGTGGTTATCAACGGGCATGATGATGCAAGAGTATGGCCGCAGGCGCTGGCCATGCAGCTGAACGGCAGTGAATTTCGCAACCTGCTGCAACCGCAGAATATCGTCGACGCCGCGTATTTCAAAGGCCGGCGGGTGTATGCCATTGCCGGCATCGGCAACCCGCAGCGGTTTTTCGCGCAACTCGGGAGGCTCGGCCTGTCCTGCATGCCGAGCCCGTTCGCCGATCATCACGCCTACACCGCACAAGACCTGGCGTTCGCCGGCGACAACGAAGTCGTGATGACTGAAAAGGATGCGGTAAAATGCAGCGCATTCGCGAACGCCCGTCATTGGGCGCTCATCGTCAACGCCGAACCCGATCCCCGCCTGGGCGAAATGATTCTCGCCCGGCTTGCAGAGAACAGCCGCCATGGATGAAAAACTGCTCGACATATTGGTTTGCCCGATCTGCAAAGGACCGCTGCTTTACCGCAAAGCCGCCGCAGAACTTCTGTGCAAACCCTGCCGCCTGGGTTACCCGGTTCAGGACGGCATCCCGGTGATGCTTGAGGACGATGCGCGCAAACTTCCGCCCGAGGAGGAAGTTTAGGAACGAGGATCCAGGATTAGAGATTGAGAAACCCGCAATCCCACCCTCACTCCTTGCTCCACTCCATCATGAAATTCACCGTCGTCATCCCGGCGCGCTACGCCTCGTCCCGTTTCCCCGGCAAACCGCTGGCTGACATTGACGGCAAGCCGATGATAGTACGCGTCGCTGAACGCGCAGCCCGCAGCGGCGCGGCACAGATTGTGGTGGCCACCGACGACACGCGGATCTTCGATGTGGTCGAGGCGCATGGACACCGCGCCATGATGACGCGCAGCGATCATCCCTCCGGTACCGACCGTATCGCCGAGGTCGCATCGAAACTGCGTCTCGGCGCGCAGCAGATCGTCGTCAATGTGCAGGGTGACGAGCCGTTGATCTCACCGGCGCTGATCCGCAAGGTCGCCGAAAACCTTGCTGCCCACCGCGATGCGGCCATTGCCACTGCGGCCTGCCGCATCCGCGACGCCCGCGACATGTCAAATCCGAATGTAGTGAAAGTCGTTCTCGACAACAACGGTCTCGCGCTGTATTTCAGCCGAGCGCCGGTTCCGTGGGCGCGCGAGGCGTTCAGCAACGGCATCCGCGCATTGCCGCCAAGGCTGCCGGCGCTGCGCCACCTCGGCATCTACGCGTATCGCTGCAGTTTTCTCCGTGCATACAGCAAGTTGCGACCCGTTGCCCTCGAACAGGCGGAAGCCCTGGAACAACTGCGCGCACTGGCCCACGGTTATCGCATCAGCGTTGCCGTCACCGCCGGCATGCCGCACCCCGGCGTGGATACGCCGGCCGACCTGCTGCGGGTGCGCCGGATGTTGAAACACTGAGACCTTGACCGCGCAGAATTTTGTCCCTGCAGTTCGCGGGGCTATACTTGACAAAAAATTATTCCAACATCATCGCTGCCCTTTAAACGGACCCATTTCATGCGCATTCTTCTTCTCGGCCTGCCCGGTGCCGGCAAAGGTACTCAAGCCCAGTTTCTGATCCAGCGCTACAAGATCCCGCAGATTTCCACCGGCGACATGCTGCGTGAAGCAATCAAGGCAGGCACTGCGCTGGGCAAGGAGGCGCGGTCGTACATGGACCGCGGCGCGCTGGTACCGGACCCGGTGGTCATCGAACTGGCCAAGGAACGGATCAAGGCGCCGGACTGCGCCAACGGCTACATCATGGACGGCTTCCCGCGCACCCTGCCTCAGGCTGAAGCGCTGCGTCGCGCCGGAGTCGACATCAATTTCGTGGTCGAGATTGAAGTGGGCGACGACGAGATACTGCGCCGCATGATCGGCCGGCGCGTGCACCTCGCCTCCGGCCGTTCCTACCACGTCGAGTTCAACCCGCCGCACGTGCCCGGCAAGGACGACGTCACCGGAGAACCGCTGGTGCAGCGTTCGGACGACAATGAAGAAACGGTGAAGCAGCGCATCAAGACCTACCATGACCAGACCAAACCGCTGGTTGACTACTACATGCAATGGTCGGCAAGCGGCGACGCGCGCGCGCCGCATTACGTGAACATCCAGGGCCTGGGAATGGTTAACGACATCCGCGACAAGATGTTCGCCGCGATCGACAAACACCCGTTGCGTAAATAAAGCGGCCGCCGGCACCTCCTGTTTCGTGGCTATCCAGAACGCCCTATACGCGCAGTCCGGCGGCGTCACCGCCACCATCAACGCCTCAGCCTGCGGCGTGATTGAATCGGCGCGCCGCAACAGGAAACATATCGGCCGCATCTATGCAGCTCGCAACGGCATTCTCGGTGCGCTGCACGAAGACCTGATCGACACATCCGTGGAGTCGCTCGCGGCAATCCGCGCACTGCGCCACACTCCCGGTGGTGCCTTCGGTTCCTGCCGTTACGACTTGCCGTCTTTGCCGCAGGGTCGCGCCCATTTCGAAAGGCTGGCGGCCGTGTTTCGCGCCCACAACATCGGTTACTTTTTTTATAACGGCGGCAACGGATCGGCGGAAACCGCGCACCAGATCGCGACCCTCCTGCCCCGCCTGGGCTGGCCTGTCGTGTCCGTCGCCGTGCCGAAAACCATAGACAACGACATCGTACGCTCGGATTCGAGCCCGGGATTCGGCTCTGTCGCAAAATACGTTGCCACCAGCATGCGCGAAGCCATGGCCGATCTCGCATCGATGGCCCACAGTTCGACCAAGGTATTTGTGATGGAAGTGATGGGCCGTTACACCGGGTGGATTGCCGCCGCCTGCGGCCTGGCGCTGCCCGGTGGAGAAGACGGTCCGCTGCTATTACTGGTGCCGGAAATCCATTTTGATCGTAAAAAATTCCTGGCTGCGGTGAAGTCGCGCATCGAACGCCATGGCTGGTGTGCGATTGCAGTTGCCGAAGGCCTGCAACTGCGTGATGGCATGCGCCTGACCCAGGCCGGCGGTGATGGCATCCCCGGCCACGAACAGCTGGGCGGTGTCGCGCCGATCATCGCGGCGATGGTGCGCACCGCACTGAACGTCAAAGTGCACTGGAGCGTGCTCGATTACGTACAGCGCTCGGCGCGTCACCTCGCTTCAGCCACTGACGTTGAACAGGCCTATGCCGTCGGCAAAGCCGCCGTGAAATATGCAGTTGCAGGCCGCTCGGATGTGATGCCGGTGATCCGCCGCATAAGCTGCAAACCATACCGTTGGCAAATTGAGGCTGCGCCGCTGGCCGCCATCATGAATCGCGAAAAACGCCTGCCCCGCGGCTTTCTGACCGCGGATGGCTGGCGACTCACCGCCCGCGCCCGCACTTATTTCGGTCCGCTGATCCAGGGCGAAGCCTGGCCGCCGTTCGCCGACGGCCTGCCAGTACACGCCCGGTTGAAATTCAAAACCGTGCCGCGGCGACTGCAGTCCGCATTCCGGTCTCCGGGCTGAAGCCCCATCGCTTTTTCTGCCCTCCACAGAGGGTGGAAGCCCGGTGCCGAGGGTCTTATAATGCGGGGTCGTTACAATCCAAGGTGTGGGTAAATTCAGCGGCGTTCAGACCACAATTCCGTATGGGTCTTGCGCATATACCGGAATAAAGGCACCCTAGCGCGGCCCCGGCTACGCACCGGCAAATTTTATTCAATTAAAACAATAGTTTAGGAGTAATCATGACGAATGGTTTGATCTTTGCGCTGGTTTGCGCCATCGCCGCACTCGTCTACGGCGTCGTGTCGATCCGCTGGATCGTCGCGCAGCCTGACGGCAATGACCGCATGCGCGAAATCGCTGCAGCAATTCAAGCCGGGGCGCAGGCCTACTTGAATCGCCAATACACCACCATCGCCATCGTCGGCGCCGTGCTGTTCGTGCTGATCTGGATTGCACTGGGCGCCACCACGGCTGCTGCTTTCGCCGTCGGCGCCATCCTCTCGGGCCTCGCCGGTTATATCGGCATGAACGTGTCGGTGCGCGCCAATGTGCGTACGGCCGAAGCCGCGCGCAAAGGCATCAATCCCGCGCTGGACATCGCCTTCCGCGGCGGCGCGATCACCGGCATGCTGGTGGTCGGTCTGGGCCTTCTCGGCACCGTGCTGTTTTTCTGGTATCTGACCAGCACCGCCGGTGCTGGCGTCAAGATGAGCGACGTGATCAAGCCGCTGATCGGCCTGGCTTTCGGTTCCTCGCTGATTTCGATTTTCGCGCGACTGGGTGGCGGCATTTTCACCAAGGGTGCCGACGTCGGCGCTGACCTGGTGGGTAAAGTCGAAGCCGGTATCCCCGAGGATGATCCGCGCAATCCCGCAGTGATCGCCGACAACGTCGGTGACAACGTCGGCGACTGCGCCGGCATGGCCGCCGACCTGTTCGAGACCTACGCGGTCACCATCATCGCAACGATGGTGCTCGCCGCGTTGATGCTGCCGAAACCCGAAATCGTCCAGGGCGCGGTGATGTATCCGCTGGTCCTCGGCGGCTTTGCCATCATCGCCTCCATCGTCGGCGCCTTTTTCGTCAAGACCTCCGATGGCAAGAACATCATGGGCGCGTTGTACCGCGGCCTGATCGTCGCCGGCGTACTGGCGTTGATCGCGTTCTACCCGATCACCAGCTGGATGCTCGGCAACATCAGCGAGCATTACCCGGCGCTGTCGGTGATGAAGCTCTACGGCAGTGCCGTCGTCGGCCTGGTGCTGACTGCGTTCCTGGTGTGGATCACCGAGTACTACACCGGCACGCAATACGCGCCGGTGCAGCACGTCGCCGCCGCTTCGACCACCGGTCACGGCACCAACATCATCGCTGGTCTTGGCGTGTCGATGCGCTCCACCGCGTGGCCTGTTCTTGCGGTGTGCGTGGCAATTTATGTCTCTTACACACTGGGTGGCCTCTACGGCATCGCCATCGCCGCCACTTCGATGCTGTCGATGGCCGGCATCATCGTCGCGCTCGACGCCTACGGTCCGATCACCGACAACGCCGGCGGCATCGCCGAGATGTCGGATATGCCCAAGGAAGTGCGCGCCGTAACCGATCCGCTGGACGCGGTGGGCAACACCACCAAGGCGGTGACCAAGGGTTATGCCATCGGCTCCGCCGGTTTGGCCGCTCTGGTGCTGTTCGCCGACTACACCCACAAGATCGAGGAAACCGGCCGCGTCATCACCTTTGACCTGTCAAACCCGGCCGTCATCATCGGTCTGTTTGCCGGCGGCCTGATTCCCTATCTGTTCGGCGCCATGGCGATGGAGGCCGTCGGCCGTGCCGCCGGTTCTGTAGTGGTCGAAGTACGCCGCCAGTTCAAGGAAATCCCCGGCATCATGGAAGGCACCGCCAAGCCCGATTATTCGCGCGCGGTGGATATGCTGACCCGTGCGGCGATCAAGGAAATGATCGCGCCGTCGCTGCTGCCGGTGCTGGCGCCGGTCGCAGTGGCGCTGATTGTCGGCACACTGATGGGCAAGGATGCCGGTGTACAGGCCCTCGGCGGCATGCTGATGGGCACCATCGTCACCGGCTTGTTCGTTGCGATCTCCATGTGCACCGGTGGCGGCGCCTGGGACAATGCGAAGAAATACATCGAGGACGGCAATCACGGCGGCAAAGGTTCCGAAGCCCACAAGGCAGCGGTCACCGGCGACACTGTGGGTGATCCCTACAAGGACACTGCCGGCCCGGCGATCAATCCGCTGATCAAGATCATCAACATCGTGGCGCTGCTGATCGTACCGCTGCTGTAATCAGCCAAGCCTCAATAAAAACGGCCGGGTCTCCCGGCCGTTTTTTTATTTCAACACCACCCCGCAGGACTTCATGTTCTCCAGAAACCAGGCTGTCGGCAGTTTCCGGCCCAGACCGGCGCCGCGGGCGCGCTCGTAAACCACCGGCACCACCGCGGCGAACTGGAGTCCCGTGCCGCCGTTGTTCTTGAACAGGGTGATGTCGTCACGGTTGTGCCGGCGCGGTGAATTTCCGGCTACCAGATCGGGCAGGTCGAAGATTTTTTCCCAGCTGAGAATGCCCGCCGCCACCGGACCGGCGAGATCGCCGTTGCCGTGCTCGATCGCACCCGCCTTGGAATGCGCGACCACCAGTGCGGCGCGACGCAGGCATTGATCATCCAGCTCACGCCGCGTGCTGCCCTTGTCGCCGCTGACAATGGACACCACATGGGCACCGGGTGCGAGCCACCGCCCGTCAAGGACCGGCTCGCTGGCATTGGTCGCTGCGATAACAATATCGGCACCCTCCACCGCCGCCCGGGCCGTGATCGAAGCTTCGGCCGCGATGTTGAGTTCAGTCCGCGCCCGCGCCACAAACGCGTCGAGCTTTGACCTCGTCGGCGCATATACACGCACACGTCGCAACTGGCGCACCTTCGCGGCTGCCCGCAAATGCCACCACGCCTGTTCGCCCGCGCCGAGCAGCGCAAGGTCACCGGCGTCCTCTCGCGCCAGCAGGCGTACGCTCAATGCACTGGTGCAGGCCACACGCGCCAGCTGGATCAATCCGTCGTGAATGATTGCGACCGGCGCGACATCGCGGGTACTGAACAGCAGGATCAGTCCGCAATAGGTGCCGCCGGGTCCGCGCGCCAGCTTGTCACGCCGGGCGCGGCCGTCAATCCTGCCCTCAAACACCGCATCCGATGTGATGCGCAGTGTCATGTAGCCGTCGCCGAACAGCGCCCCTTCCATGCTCTTGAAGCAATAATTGATGCCGGGCTCGTCCAGCGGCACCCGCGTCTGGCTGCGCGCGCGTTCAACGGACCGGCCTTCGGCCATTGCGCGGTAGGCACCCTCCAGAGCAGCCATGCAGGCTTCAAGGTCAAAAACACCGGCGACATCATCATTGTCCAGCACCAGGACATCTTCAGCCATGGTGGATGCGCCTTACCTGGAAAGACCGAGTTCGAGCATGACCGGCTTGGTCTGGGCGTATTCGTTGTCCATGTATTTGGCAAACTCATTACTGCGCAGAAAGTTGCCGTCCCAGAATTGCTGCTCAAGCGTTGATTTCCATTCGGCGGTGGCCACCACTTTGGCCAGCACGGCTTCCCAGTAGCCGATCTGCGCGGCTGTCAGGCCCTTGGGGCCGATGATTGCCCGCCAGTTGGACAACGAGACGTCATAGCCCTGCTCGCGCAGCGTAGGCACCTGGGCAAGATCGCCAGCCATGCGTAGCGGTGAACTGACCGAAATGATTTTCGCCTTGCCTTCGCGCATTTGGCCGATCGCCGTCGCCACCGCCGACGTCACCAGATGGATATGTCCACCCAACAGGGCGGTCAGCCCCTCGGCATTGGTTTTGAATACCACCACCCTGAGGCGCTTGATATCCACTCCACCGGCCTTGGCCAGCAGCGACAGGGTCAGGTGGTTGGTGCCTCCGAGGTTACTGACGCCAATCACCACCGACCCCGGATCCTTGCGCAACTGCGCGATCAGGTCCTGGGCGTTCCTGAACGGCGAATCCGCGCGGACCGTAAATGCGGCAAATTCATTGATCATCAGCGCAATCGGCGTGAAATCGGTGTACAACTGCCGGCCCACAACCTGGTTGGCTATCAGCGTCGGGTTTCCGATCTCGAGATAGTGCGCGTCGCCCGGGTTCTGGTTGATATAAGCGCGCGAAATCGTCTGGTTGCCGCCGGGCTTGTTGAGTACCGCAACCGGGGTCGCAACCAGTTTCTGGTCCTGAACGATTTTCTGGATGATTCGCGCCACCCGGTCATTACTGCCGCCCGGCGCGGATGAAACCACCACCTCCACCGCCTTTTCAGGCTTCCAGGCCTGCGCCAACGAATGCTGCGCGGTCAGGGCAAAAAAAACGCCCACAACAATCGGGGAAATTTCCAATATCAAACATTTCAGTCGATCAAGTGCCACGGTTCCTCCTGCTGGAAAATTATTGGTCCGAAAAAAAGAATTGCCGGACGATTAACATTTATTTTTGTGCCTGACGGTCCGTCAAACCCTCACCTCCAAACAGCTGTCGCCGCTAGCTTCCCGGAGGCGATGAAAGATCTTCATTGATCAGTGCGCGCAGGGTCTTCGATGCAAACTCTCGGTGATACAGCACGTAGACCACCCAGGCTGTTGCGATCAACATCAGGTAGGGATGCAAAAACCAGGTCATCCCCGCCAGCGCAAAATAATAAGCCCGCAGGCCGTCGTTGAAATTGGTGCCGGCGTAGGACGTGACCGCGGCGATGCGGTTGATGCGCGCTGCATATTGCTCCGGATTTTCCTTGGGCGGTTTCGGCGCGGCACCGATCAACGTAGAAGAAAAACCGAGCTGGCGGATTGCCCAGGAAAACTTGAAAAAGGCGTAGACAAAAATCAGCACCATCATCACCACCTTGATCTCAAGCAGTCGCGTCGAAGCCTTGACCGTGAACGGAAGACCGGACACCACATCCATCGCCTGCTGCACGTAACCGAGCAGCGCGATCAGCGCGCCGAGAACCAGCATCGTGGTCGATGCAAAAAACTGCGAGCTTCGGGTCAAGTTGCGCATGATGTTGACATCGACCATGCGATTGTCGCGCTCGATCATGCGCAGCATCCACTCACGGCGGTAACGGTCCATCGTGTTGTGCAACGACGGCTCGTTGCGCGCGTGCCATTGCGCAAAAAGCGCGTAACCGACCCACGAGAAAACAAAGAAAATAACGCCTGCAATGTCGAGCCAGGTCAGGCTGAGTTCCATCAGGATGCGTGAGCTCAAAATACCGTCCATGGAATCGAGCCGCCTCAGAGAAAAAGGGTAAGAACTCCAGTATAGCCATACAGCCGGTTGTGAGATATTTCACCATTGCCGAAAAAACCGGCCAGGGGCACATCGCCTAGCGCCGCCTCAATCATGCGCAGTTCCTCAGACTCGCCGCCAAGCAAGGCGCCGCCGCGACCCAGACAGGAGTAATAAAGTGCACCCCGGGGTTTGGTGTAAAGCCCCTCACGGATACTGTCGAGCATGCGCGTCATGTCGGCGCGCGCAGTATCGTGGTCGCGCCGGAAAAACTGCAGGCGCTGGCCTATTTGCGCAATATCCCCGATCGCAATCAGCCGGTTACCGGGATCGATGCCGATAAGATTGCGCACAACATACTCAGCGGTGTCGCTGCCCGTCACTGAAAGTCCGACAAAAATCTGTCCGCCCAGACGGGACAACTCCTCATTCTCGTCAATGCCGACGTCTTCACGCAACACATCGAGCGCCGGGCGACCGTCAAGTTCCAGGACAATATTATTCTGGGCACCGGAGATTTCATGGCCTCCGCCACGCAGTGGCGAGCAACCCTGAGTCAAACGCGTCGCCACGGTCACGGCATCGGAAAAAGCCACCCCCGACAACGCTCCTTCCGCAGCTCCGTCGGCAACAAAACGGAAACCACGTCTTGAACTGGCCAGGCCGCCAACCAGAAAACCGCTTTCGGTAACCAGCGCCAATTGCTGAATCTGTTTGGCGATATCGCCACGCAGAGGATCGCCGTGAACGACCGCGATGCTGGCCGGGGTCCCACCACAATACAATTCAGCGGCATCCGGCACAGCCGTTCCGGAGCCAAAAACGCAAAAGCTGTCTGCTTGAAAATCTCCGGTCAGCGTCACTATTCCAGGTTGATCAAGATACTCCTTGCCGGTGGCGCACACACCAATGCCGACAGTGCCGGTCCAATGCGCAACACCGGTCCGGTCAGCGATATAACGATGGATCTCAGGCAGCACGTCGGCAAAAAAATCGGTGACGTAAAGAAATCCCAGATTGCCTGCATCCGAACCCAATTGCGCAATGCAGGCGTCCGCCGCGGCACGCCAGTCGGCAGCGCCGGCATGACCGAGGCGGAATCGCTTCAGCACTTGCGGATCAGACGCGCTTGATCCAACCCGGCAGCGCTTCGACGCGCTTGAGCCAGGCGGCTACCGACGGGTGCACATTCAGATCAAAACCGCCCTCGGGTGCTACCGAGGTATAGCAGTAACAGGCCAGATCCGCGATGGTCGGCCGGCCGCACGCCAGCCACTGATTGGATTTCAGACGGCTTTCCAGCACGGCCAGACCGTTGCGGCCGTAGGTCGCATACTCCTCGTAATCTCCGATGCTGCGGATACCGATTTTCTTGCCGCGCGCCCACTGCAGACCGTAATGCAGTTCGTTGTTGGACAGCGCCAGCCACTGCTGCACCTCCGCCATTCCGACGGCATCAGAGGGCAGCCATTGCTCGCCACCGAATTTGCGGGCGAGATACACCAGGCAGGCTGTCGAATCCCAGAACACCTGGTCGCCGTCGACCAGCACCGGCACCTGGCCGCGCGGATTCAGTTTCAGGAAATCCGGGGCCTTGTTTTCTTTCTTGTCAGAATCGAGAACGACCGTCTCAAACGGCACCTTCAGCATGGACAGCAGCAGGCGCACTTTCCAGGCATTGCCGGAAGTTTTGGTGATGTACAGTTTCATATGACACTCCCTGATTAATCGAACCCTGATCCTAGCACGCAGGACATGTGGCGGCAGGCAGCAACGTATAATGCGGACATCCATCCCGAGGGGAATATGCCGTGAATCTGGACCGAGTCAACTCTGGCTTCGATGTGCCCAACGATTTTAATGTGATCATTGAAATCCCGATGCATGCCGAACCGATCAAGTACGAAATGGAAAAAAGCACGGGGGCCATGTTCGTCGACCGCTTCATGTCGACCTCGATGAGATATCCGTGCAATTACGGCTATGTGCCGCATACCCTTTCCGGTGACGGTGATCCCGTCGACGTGCTGGTTCTGTCGCCGGTGCCGCTGATCACCGGCGTGGTCGTGCGCTGCCGCCCGGTGGGCATGCTCAAAATGGAAGATGAGGCCGGCGACGACACCAAGATCCTTGCAGCACCGATCGACAAACTGACTCCGCTCTATTCGAAAATCCAGGCCCCCCGCGATCTGCCGCAGAGTTCACTGGCGCAGATTGCGCATTTTTTCGAGCATTACAAGGACCTTGAACCCGGCAAATGGGTCAAGGTCATCGGCTGGGTCGGTACCGAAGAAGCCAAGAAGGAAATCGTCGAAGGCATCAAACGTTACAAGAAGGCCTCGCGCAAACCGCGCTTTTAATCCCTCACCAGGCCGGTCCGGATGATTTTTCCGCCTCTGCTGACTTGCCGGATGTTGCGAAACGCAGTACCAGATAGCCGACGATGGCGGACACGGCCGATCCCAGCAGGATGCCGACGCGCTCGTCCACTGCGGTCTCCAGGTGCCCGTAAAAAGCCAGGCTTCCGATGAACAAGCTCATCGTGAAACCGATACCGCAGATCACGGTCACCGCGTAAAAGCTGAGCCAGGTTGCACCCTGCGGCAACCGCGCGAAACCGGCAAAGATCAGCGCCGCAGAAACCGCCATGATGCCGATCTGTTTGCCGAAGAACAGTCCTGCGGCGATGCCCAATGTAATCGATTCGCCAAAGTCAGCTAACGACATGCCCTGAAATGTCACCCCGGCATTGGCCAGGGCAAACAGCGGCAGGATCGCAAACTGTACCGGGCCATGCAGGTCACTCTCAAGTTGCCGCGCCGGCGACGGCATTTCGCCGGTGCGCAGCGGTATGACCATCGCCAGCAACACGCCGGCGATGGTGGCATGGACACCCGACTTAAGCACCGCGGCCCACAGCACCAGGCCGACCAGCAGATAGGCAGACACCCGCCGCACCCCCACAATGTTAAACACCGCCAGAGTCAGCAATGCAGTACCCGAGACGGCGAGCGACAGCGCAGGCGGAGTGGTCGAATAGAACACCGCGATTATTATAATCGCGCCGATGTCATCAACGATTGCCACGGTCAGCAGAAACACCTTGAGTCCGCGCGGCACCCGATCTCCGAGCAAGGCAAGAACCCCCAGTGCAAAAGCGATGTCGGTCGCAGCAGGAATCGCCCAGCCGCGCAGTGCCATCTCGTCACCGGCATTGAACGCGGCATAAATCATTGCCGGCACCGCGATACCTCCCATCGCCGCCGCTGTCGGCAACAGCGCCTGACGCGGATCAGACAACTCCCCCTCAAGCAATTCGCGCTTGAGCTCCAGCCCGACAAGAAAGAAGAACAGCGCCATCAGCCCGTCATTGACCCAAAGCAGCAGCGGCTTGTCGATAAAAAAATCATGGATACGAACAGAAATCGGCACCGCGAACAGGCTGTGGTAGTAAGGCGCGAGAGGGGAATTGGCAATTGCCATGGCCGTGATCGCGGCAAGCAAAAGCAACACGCCAGGCACGGCCTCGCCGGACAGGAAATTCCTGACACGCTCGAACATGTCACGCGCGGGCAATTCGCCCGAAGGTTGTGAAATACTCATGCAATGACACAGAATCGTTATCGATAAGGGATGGCAATAATACTCCAGCAAGCAAAACGGCCGGCCACAGATGTGGCCGGCCGTCATTGCGCGCTGTGCAGCGCAATCAGGGTTTTTTGACTTGCTTCTGTCCGGGGCGCGTCACCCACAGGCTCGCCAGCATCGAGGCCACCAGCACGATACCGACTACAGCCAGCGCAAATCCGATCGGGATCTTGTAGATGTCGAGCAGCAACATCTTTATGCCGATAAACACCAGGATGAAGGCCAGACCGTATTTCAGCAGATGGAAACGATCCGCAAGATCGGCCAGCATGAAATACATCGCGCGCAGGCCGAGAATCGCGAACACGTTCGAGGTGAGCACAATGAAGGGGTCAAGCGTCACCGCGAAAATTGCCGGAATACTGTCCACCGCAAAGATCACGTCAGTTATTCCGATCATCACCATCACCACAAAAAGGGGCGTGAACCAGCGCACGCCATCTTTCATGACCATGAAATTCTCGCCATGGAAACCTTCAGTGATGCGGAAATGACTGCGCATCCACTTTAACAGCGGGTTCTTTTCAAGGTCTGATTCCACCTCCGCCATCATCAGCATTTTGATGCCTGTAACCAGCAGGAATAGTCCGAAGAGATAGAGCACCCAGTGAAACTGAGAAATCAGCCAGGCGCCGATCAGGATCATAATCGCGCGCAGCACGATCGCGCCGATGATGCCCAGTATCAACACCCGTTTCTGGTATTGGATCGGCACGCCAAAAAACGTAAACAGCATCAGGAACACAAAAATGTTGTCTACGGCAAGTGACTTCTCGATGAGATAGCCGGTAAAGAACTCCATCGACTTCTCGTTGGCGAGTTCACGCCCGTGGTTGGCATCGAGATACCACCACAACAAACCGTTGAATACGAATGAAAGGACGATCCAGACGATCGACCAGTTGAGCGCCTCCTTGAACGACACCTTGGCCGATCCTTTGGATTCCAGTGCGACAAGGTCAACCACAAGCGCAACAACGACAAAAGCCGCAAATGCGGCCCACATCCACCAAGTCCCTATACTTTCCATTCCCGGCCTCTTTTTTCAACAAATCGACTTTGTCTGTGCCGGACGCAGGCAGCCCGTAAGCGCCTTCGCCAGCTGCTGGCGAAGGTCTCGCTCGGACCGATAAGGATCCCCGGGCACCGGAGGAAGTATATTCCCCGGAATGACGGTGCGCGGTTGTTGAGCTACTCCCCTTCTGTTCGGCGGACGGCATCAGCCATCCAGCCGTTACTAACGTTATTTACTTGATTCGGTTATTTATTTTCATCAATCTCCTTACACTCCCCGGCTGCAGTGCCGCTGCCGGAATGAGTTGGAACACCCAATTGACACAACTACGCCCTCGATCTCTTCCGGGCCGAAGGGAAATTGCCGATTGGGCCGTCTGCTGAATCAACAACTTCAATTTCTGATTTTATCAAGCCATCCAACAAAGGCTCCACAAAGCAAACATGATTAGTTGCGATGCCTGCAATAACGCTTTGTAATTTGCACTACATACAAAAAAATCCCGCCACGAGGGCGGGATTCAAGTCCCTGCATAGGGGAGTTGCGTTATAACTGCAGGGATACAACAAGCAGAACGGCGGCTAAGGCACTAGCGCCCGCGGGCAGTCCTATGGTTTCGATCCGCGAAACCGCGCGGCCAACGAGGATTTCAACCGGCACTTCGACGATTTCGAGCACGCGATTGGTCACGGAATCCTCGATCATTCGTGTCAGCGAGTTCTTGCGTGCGGTACCCATGACGATTTGGTTCACCTTCAGGCGATTCGCCATCCCGCGTATGGTTTCAGCCTTGTCGCCGAACTCGACATGCTCAATATGGCGTACGCCGGCGCGGTTGAACACTTTGCGGGCCGGAGCCAGCGCGCGCTCAGCTTCCTGGCGATGATAGGCCTCATGGTCGCCCCGTCTGACAAACCGGGAAACGAACCGGGATAACGGCACGCGCACGTGCAGTAAATGAACTTCGAGCTGCGCACCGGCAGCGTGCCGGGCAATGACATGTTCCACGGCCTTCAGTGAATTGACCGAGGCATCGACCGGCAGCAGGATACGGGTCACGCCTGCGTCAGCCGTTGTCAGGGCGGCTACGCCCGGCTCGACCACATGCCCGACAACGCGGGCGCGAGCCGGCGCTTGATTGACCCAGAAGCCGCCGCCGAGCACTCCACCGATGATGGCGATATAGACAATCCCCGTGACCGCCGGATTCGCATCGAAGAAATCCCTGGCCAGCGGTTCGCTCATAATCATCTTTGCGGCCGTCCACGCCAGCACTGCGCCGCCGATGTAGATGATGCCGGGATAACGTTCCACATACTTGAGAATGATCTGGCTGCCCCAGATCACGATCGGGATGCTGATCAGCAGACCGATCACCACCAGCATGAAATTACCGTGAGCCGCACCTGCCACCGCGAGTACATTGTCGAGGCCCATCACTGCATCGGCAACGACGATGGTTTTCATCGCTCCCCAGAAACTGTTGGCCGCACTGACCTCATGACCGTCGTCATCGCTGTCGGCCAGCAGCTTGTATGCGATCCACACCAGGAGCGCGCCACCCAGCAGCATCAGCCCCGGAATTTTGAGCAGCCAGACCACCACCAAAGTCATTGCCGTGCGGACCGCAATGGCGCCGAAGGTGCCCCAGATAATGGCTTTTTTGCGCAAGTCGGCAGGCAGGTTGCGCGCCGCAAGCGCAATAACAATGGCGTTGTCGCCGGCGAGCACCAGGTCGATGATGATGATGGCCAGCAGGGCCGACAAAAATTCAGCTGACATCAGTTCCACGGACAGAACTCCAAGTATGGGTGCAAGTAAACCATCAGCACACGGCGCCGGTATTTCACGCCTGTTACCGCCTGGTCTCGCTTGCAGCAGGAACACTGCCGGTGCCGCCGGGGCTAAAACCCGTATTGACGACGACACCACTCGCGGCACCGTTGCGATGCCGCCGAAGCTACTCCCCCGGCACTGCCTAAACGACGACCGCTGTAATAATGCTGCAAATTACTTATGTGGGCGGTCGTTGCGCGACATCTTCATTACGCCTGAGGATTATCAAAAGACCACACCCCCAAGTAAAATGAAAAAACGCAATGTGATGGATTACAAAACTGCCAAATCAGGGCTTAGCCCTTCAACTTGTCATGACATACATCATGTGCTGTAATGCATCCCGCTTGCGCGGCAACGCGCGGCCCCTCCAAAGGGGAGTAGCTTGAGCGGCTCCGGCCGCAGCAGTGCAGTCGTCAATTCGGGGCGCTTTTTGGTCCTCGGCTGTACCGGCAACGGGACGCGGTCCGCATCACCCCTTGCGAGCGAGACCTTTGCCTGAATGGGCAAGGTCTGCCTTAAAGCCGCCCTGCGGTCCTCTGCCAGCCTGTCCGTCCGAGGTGAAGTTGCGCCGGTTGCCGCCCTGCGGCACCAGCGTTCTGTCATCGATGCACCGAAAGGGACGAAATGCCGCAATCCGCAATCCGCCGCTATCTTAAGCACGGCACGCTGCCGCAACTGAGTGTGTTCGAGGCTGTGGCCCGTCTGGGCAGTTTCACCAAAGCCGGTGAAGAACTGTACATGGCCCAGCCCACGGTTTCCGTACAGATGAAAAAACTGGCAGAAACCGTAGGCCTGCCGCTGGTCGAACAGGTCGGGAAACGCGTGCAGTTGACCGATGCCGGTCTCGTGCTCCATGAAGGCTGTCTCGACCTGTTCCGCGCTTTGGCACGCGTCGAACACAATCTCTCTGATTTGCGCGGACTGGAGTCCGGGCGGTTGCAACTTGCGGTCAGCACCACTGCGGAATACTTCATACCCCGGGTGCTCGCAGAGTTCGTCAAGCAGCATCCGAAGATTGAGGTATCGCTGCAGATTCTCAATCGCAGCGCGTTGGTGGAAAGGATGGCAAGGAACCTTGATGACCTGTACGTGTTCGGCGGCGCCCCTGAGGGCATCGATATAGTCTCCCGCCACATCCTTCCCAATCCTGTCGTCGCTCTTGCGCACATCGATCATCCGCTGGCCAAGGCAGGACACGTGCCGTTTGCGCGATTCGCCGAAGAACCCTTCCTGATTCGTGAAACCGGATCCAACAGTCGCACGCTCGCGCGCAAACTGTTTGCGGCGCACGGCCTGGAACCCCGCGTACGCATGGAACTCTCCAACAACGAAGCCATCAAGCACGCGATCATCGCCGGATTGGGGGTCTCCATCATGTCCCGTTACGCGCTGGGACTGGACATGCCGCATCAACAAATAGCGGTCCTCGATGTAGAAGGGCTGCCCGTCGACCACGGCTGGCAGTTCGTCACCCCCGCGGGCAAGCAACCGCCCATCGTTGCGCGCAGCTTCATGGAATTCACCTTGCAGCACGCGCAGTCGCTGGTCTTTGAACACCTTTCCCGTCCCTGACACGGGCTTTCTGCGGCTCTATGCCCGGTAACGGTACGCGGAGCCGGGCAGCCAGAGCAAAAAGCTGGAAAAAATCGCCGTCAAGGTCGTAAAATGCCATTTTCAACCGTTGGTTCCAACAGAACGGCGCGGCTCTCGCGCCGTTTTTTTTACCTGAGGATTACGCAATGCGACTGGCCACCTACACCTTGCTCTCCGTCCCGCAAACCGTGCGCATCGGCGCCCAACTTAACGGCAAGATGCTCGACCTGGTCGCCGGCGAACGCGCGATGGGGGACGGAAAGAGCATGATTCCCGCTTCAATGAAAGGCCTGCTGGCGCTCGGCGAGCCCGGACTCGCCCGCGCCCGCGCGGTATTGGAATACGCCAGCAAAAACGCCGCAAAACTGGAAAATACAACGCTTGCGCCTGATGCCGACGTGCACTACCTGCCGCCGGTACCCGATGCCGACAAGTTCCTCTGCGTCGGCAAGAACTACCGCACCCACCTCGAGGAACTGAAGCGCAACGACCTGATCAAGGAAATGCCTGGAGAACCCACCGGCTTCGTCAAGCTCAACTCCTGCCTCACCGGTCACGGTGCCGACGTGCCGCGGCCCGCCACGGTATCCCGCCTCGATTACGAACCGGAACTGGTGTTTGTGCTCGGTAAACGCGCCTACGGCGCGAAACGCGAGGATGCGCTGAGCTACATCGCCGGCATTACCATCCTCAACGACCTGACCTGCCGCGACACGCAAAAAGCCGAAGTTGCCTCCGGCTCGCGTTTCTGGACTTCGAAAAATGCCCCCTCTTTCGGCCCGCTCGGTCCGTGCATCATCACCATGGACGAATTTCCGAACCCGTATGACATCTGGGTCACCTGCAGCGTCAATGGCGTACAACGCATGCGCGTTAACACCAGCGACCAGATCTGGAAACTGCCGGACATCATCCCGCATTTTTCACGTCTGCTGGATCTGCAGCCCGGCGACATGTTCGCTACAGGCGCCCCGGGCGGTGTTGCCGTAGGCAAGGCCGACGCCGAGGCGCTGTATCTGAAGCCGGGCGATGTTGTTGAATGCGCTTTTGAAAAACCAGCCATGGTGCTGCGGAACCGGATTGTCTGAACTTCGCGCAGCACCCAGCGTCGAATATGACAACACCCTTCTCAGCCGGTCCGGCGGATACGCCACGCCGGCAGCTCCGGTGACGCAACCATGCTGCTGAAACTACTGGCTGTACTCACACTGCTGTTGCCGATTTACCGCGCCGGGGCGACACCCACCTTCTCAGCGCCGAAAATCTCCGAATGGCAATTGCCATCGCCGATGTTCGGGCGCACTACGGCTGCGGGGCCCGACGGCATGATCTATATTGCCGTTCCCAACGACAATAAAGTTGCCCGCTTTGATCCGCGCACCCAAACCTTTAGCAACTGGGAGATGCCCCGCGCTCACCAGCCGACAGGTATCCTGGTTGATCGCACCGGCACCGTGTGGACAACCGGTTATGGCAACGGGAGTATTGCGCGGCTTCGCCCCGCCACCGGCATGATTGCAGAGTTCACCGTGCCATCAGCGGGCGGCGGACCGCACTCTTTGGTCATCAGCGAAGACGGGGAAACCCTTTGGTTCACGATGCAAACGGGCGACAAACTGGGCAGCCTCGATACCGCCACCGGCCGCATTGCCGAGTATGAGACTTCGGGCAGTCCCAGCGGCATCACACTGGATCGTGCCGGTAATATCTGGTGGTGCCGCAGCACTGACAACAAACTCGGCCGCATCGAACCGTTAACCGGGAAAGTCAGTGAAATCGACCTTGGTCGCGGCAGCCGGCCGCGGGGCATCGCGACCTCAGCTGATGGCATGTTATGGGTTACGTTGTACGGCAAGGGCCAACTCGTCAAGGTCAATCCGCAGACCATGAAGGTCGTCAAAACCTACCCCTTGCCCGGCGGCAACGCAGGGGCCCAATCGGTTACCGTCGGCACTTCCGGAGCCGTCTGGATCAACGAACTTAAAAACGATACCGTCATCCGCCTGGACAGCGCCACCGATGCCATGCAAACCATACGTCTGCCTTCGCCCAATACCGGAGTACGGCATCTTGCCGCCGATGCACTGGGTCGCATCTGGTACGTGGGCTCACATAACGGCAAACTTGGGGTCATCGATTGAGCGATTCCGGAACCGGCTTTTTTGCGCAAGCTGCAATCGGCTCGACGTGTGAAATACCTTAAACCCTGGGGCTGCAAGCTCCTGCTGTTGTTGACCGTATTGCCTCATCCTGCCCATGCCGATGAAAATCTGTGGGCGGCGCTGCGCAGCGGCGGACACGTACTGCTGATGCGCCATGCCGCCACCAATCCCGGCATCGGCGACCCGCCGCAATTCAACTTGCAGGACTGTCAGACTCAACGCAACCTGTCCGCATCCGGAAAAGCACAGGCTGCGCGCATTGGGAAACGGGTAACCGAACGCGGCATCCCCATCAGCGCAGTGCTGTCGAGCCGATGGTGCCGTTGTCTGGACACCGCCCGCCTTACATTCGGTTCGGTTACACCCGAACCCGCGCTTGATTCTTTTTTCGGCGAACGCAGTGCTCAAGGTCAACAGCAAACTGCCGCTATACGTGCACGTATCCAATCATTCAGCGGGCCGGGCAATCTGGTGATGGTCACTCATCAGGTCAATATCACCGCGCTGACTGGCGAATATCCCGCTGAAGGCGAAATCTTCATAACGCGCCCGGGCGCGCAAGGCGCGTTACAGTGGATCGGTCGCCTCATGCCTGATCAGCCGTAAAATTGAGGCTGCGGTTGCGATGCTGCACTGCAAAACCCGCATTGCGGAATCTTCACTGTCTTGATCGCTGATTCCTTACAACGTTCATTGCACCCGCCGTCGTTACTGACTAACATTGCGCCAGCGCAGCTTTGCAATGAGGCCATAACAACAACAAAGCCTCGGCATGCCACGCAATACCTGCTCAATCAATTAAGGATGTTCCGCATGCCCACTTACAAGATTCTGATCCTTGGCGCGTCTTACGGTTCGCTGCTGGCCACCAAGCTGCTGCTCGCAGGACATACCGTAAAAATGGTGTGTCTCCCGGCCGAAGCCGATCTGTTCAACACCGAGGGCGCCATCGTACGCATGCCGATCAAGGGTCGCGAAGGTCTGGTGGAAATCCGCTCCCGCGATCTGCCCGGAAAGCTCTCTGCCGGCAGCCCGGAGTCGGTCAACCCGTCAGACTATGATCTGATTGCGCTGGCGATGCAGGAACCGCAATACCGCTCCCCCGGCGTGCGCGAACTGCTCGACAAGGTCGCCAAATCGCGCGTGCCCTGCATGTCCATCATGAACATGCCGCCGCTGCCCTACCTGAAACGCATTCCCGGCCTCAATGTCGACGGCCTGCGCAACTGCTTCACCGACGCCTCGGTATGGGACAGTTTTGACCCCAAAACGCTGACACTGTGCAGCCCCGATCCGCAGGCCTTTCGTCCGCCCGAAGAAAAAATCAACGTGCTGCAGGTGCGGCTGCCGACCAACTTCAAGGCCGCGCGTTTTGATTCCGACGCCCACACCGCGATCCTGCGCAACCTCGAAGCCGACATCGAGGCCATCCGTTTCGACGCCGGCGACGGCAAAAAAATCGAACTGCCGGTTAAACTCAAAGTGCATGATTCGGTGTTTGTGCCCCTCGCCAAATGGGCCATGCTGGTCGCCGGCAACTATCGTTGCGTGCAGGCCGATGCAATGCGTCCGATCAAGGATGCGGTGCACAGCGATCTTGAAGCCACCCGCACCGTCTACAACTGGGTGGTGAAACTGTGTGTTTCACTGGGTGCAAGCGAAAAAGACATGGTACCGTTCGAGAAATATGCCAACGCTGCGCTTTCACTGGGCAGCCCGTCTTCCGCAGCGCGTGCGCTGGGGGCAGGCGCTCCGAATATCGAACGCGTCGACCTGCTGGTCAAGACCATTGCCGGGCAAAAAGGCCAGCAACTGGCCGAACTCGACCGTACGGTCATGCTGGTTGAAGGCTGGCTGGAGAAAAACCGCAAAAAAACCAGCTAACCAGCTGGCAGAAAATCAAAAGCCCGGGGTCCAGTTCAGATACCCGGGCTTTTTTTTGTGCTTTCCCCGGTTACTTTCCACCCAGCGCCAGCATCAGCTGGTTCAGCCGCTTGACGAAACCGGCGGGGTCTTCCAACTGGCCGCCTTCTGCCAGCAGCGACTGGTCAAACAGCACAGCCGCAAGATCATTGAACTGCGACTCGTCGGTCACGGCCTGCAGGCGCTGCACCAGCGGATGACCGGGATTGATCTCGAGTATGGGTTGGGACCCCGGCACCGCCTGACCGGCCGCTTTCAGCATGCGCTGCAGGTGTGCCGTCATGTCGTGATCATCTGCCACCAGACAGGCCGGGGATTCGGTCAGGCGCAGCGTGACCCGCACATCCTTGACCCGCTCACCCAGTGCCTTCTTGATGCGCTCGACCAGATCCTTGTGTTCGCCGGCAGCCTGTTCCTGCGCCTTTTTATCGGCATCGTCTTCAAGCTTGCCCAAATCCAGCGCGCCCTTGGCCACTGACTGCAGTTTCTTGCCCTCGAATTCGGTGAAAAACGACATCATCCACTCATCGACGCGGTCCGCCAGCAGCAACACCTCGACCCCCTTCTTGCGGAATATTTCGAGGTGCGGGCTGGCCTTGGCCGAAGTAAAGGTATCAGCGGTCACGTAATAGATCTTTTCCTGCTCGGGTTTCATCCGCGCGATGTAATCGGCCAGGGACACCTCCTCGTCGGCGGTATCTTTTTGGGTTGATGCAAAACGCAGCAACTTGGCGATGCGCTCACGGTTGGGCTGGTCTTCGCCAACACCTTCCTTGAATACCTTGCCGAATTCGCGCCAGAACGTGACGAACTTGTCCTTATGGTTCTCCGCCAGGTCTTCGACCATCGACAGCACGCGCTTCACCGAACCGGCGCGTATGGCTTCAATATCTTTGGATTCCTGGAGAATCTCACGCGACACATTCAGCGGCAGGTCGCTGGAGTCGATGACGCCGCGTACGAAGCGCAGATAGTGCGGCATCAGGTGTTCGGCATCGTCCATGATAAACACCCGCCGCACATACAGCTTGATGCCGCGGCGGTGTTCGCGGTCCCATAGATCGAACGGTGCCCGCGCCGGAATGTACAGCAGTTGCGTATATTCCTTGCGCCCCTCAACCCGGTTATGCGACCACGCCAGCGGCGCCTCGAAATCATGGGCGACATGCTTGTAAAACTCGGTGTACTGGTCGTCGGTAATTTCTGACTTGGGCCGCGCCCACAACGCGCTGGCCTGGTTGACGGTTTCATCCTTGTCCGTCGTGCGGTACTTGCCCGCATCCTTGTCCCACTCCTCCTCCTTCATCAGGATCGGCAGTGTGATGTGGTCGGAGTATTTGCGCAGAATCGTGCGCAGGCGCGAGTTATCGGAAAACTCTTCTTCACCTATGCGCAAATGCAGCGTCACCGTAGTGCCGCGCTCCGCCTTCTCGATGATTTCCAGCGAGTATTCGCCGCCGCCGTCGGATTCCCAGCGCACGCCGTGTTCGGCGGTCAGGCCGGCGCGACGTGTGGTCAGCGTGACGCGATCAGCCACGACAAACGAAGAATAGAAGCCGACACCGAACTGTCCGATCAGGTTGGCATCCTTGGCCGCATCACCGGTGAGTTTGGATAAAAACTCGCGGGTGCCCGAACGCGCGATGGTGCCGACGTTTTCAATCACTTCCTGCCGCGACATGCCGATCCCGTTGTCCGAAATCGTCACCGTACGCGCTTGCGCATCAAATGCGACGTGGATCTTCAGTTCGGCATCATTCTCCAGCAGCGCCTTGTCAGTCAGTGCCTCGAAGCGGAGTTTGTCGCAGGCATCCGACGCATTGGAGACCAGTTCGCGCAGGAATATTTCCTTGTTGCTGTACAAGGAATGGATCATCAGTTGCAGCAGCTGTTTGACTTCGGCCTGGAAGCCCAGGGTCTCTTTATTGGCGGTATCGGACATCGCTACTCCGGAAAGGGTGAACAAAACGGTGACAGAAATCTGGGGGCGGTGCGAGGCGATTTCAAGCGCAAGCGATCGCACCGGGGGTGGCGGGACCACACCCCGGAATAATATCTAAGTATTTGTTTTTATTTCTTTTTTATTCTTGCAATCAGCAGAACAACAGCGCCTACGGCAAGCACTCCAAGTCCCACCAGCGCATGCGTCTGGTGATAAGTCAGGCTGGAATACAGCAGGTAGCCGCACATCAATACGAATATCGCCGGCACCACCGGGTAAAAAGGCACCTTGAACGGCCGCGGCGCATCCGGTTCTTTTACCCGCAGCACGAACAGCGCAATACCGGTGAGCAGGAAAAAACCCCAGAACACCGGCAGTGAATATTCAACCAGACCCTTGAACCCGGAATTCTGGATCGCGCCCAACCCCACCAGCGCCAGTGCGATGACGCCCTGCACCAGCATCGCATTGCGCGGCGAACCGCTGGCTTCGTGCCACTGCCCGAGGTAGCTGAGCATCGGCCAGTCGCGACCCAGCGCATAGTTGGAACGCGCGCCGACAATCATCGAACCGTTGACCGAGGTCAGCGCGGCGATTGCGATCATGATCGCAATGATTTTTTCCCCGGTCGGCCCCCACACGGCTTTCATCAGATCGGCCGCCACTGCATTGGAGCGCGCCATCTGGTCGTAACCCAGCCCCTTCAGGTAGGCGAAGTTGACCAACAGATAAAGAAGCGCCACCACGCTGATGGCAATCAGCAGCGCGCGCGCCATATTGCGCTCACGATCGCGCACTTCAGCCGAGATATACGCGGCATCATTCCAGCCACCATACGTGAACAATACAAAAATCATCGCCGAACCGATGCCGGCGCCCATGTACCAGGGCTGCCCGGCGCCCGCGGCTGCAGGCACGGCGGCAGCCGGCGGCGCCGCAAAGAACAATCCCGCCACCACGATCAGCAGCAGTCCGCCGACCTCGAGCACCGTGAACAGGTTCTGCGTCGCCTTGCCTTCACGGATGCCGCGGTAGTTGACCGCTGTCAGCACCACGACCACCAGCGCCGCCCAGATCGCCGAAGAATGCGCCCCGAGGTTGATCACCCGCGACAGGTAATCGCCGAACAGATAGGCAAACACCGCAATCGAACCGGCGACGATCACCGTCATCCGTGCCCAGCCATACAAAAAGGCCAGCGAACGGCCGAAGGCGCGCTGCAGGAAATGATATTCGCCCCCGGCGGAGGGAAATGCCGTCGCCAGTTCGGCGTAACACAGCGCGCCGATGATCGAAAACACGCCGCCGGCGATCCATACCGCATAAAGCGTCGTTTCATCCCCTACTGCACCGGCAACAACCGACGGTGTGCCGAAAATACCGGCGCCGACGATCAGCCCGACGATCATCGCGCAGGCGTCGGTGACGGACAGCGTCTGGCGCGGCGTGGCCGCAGTCTGTTCAGTGCTCATGCATGCTCCCCCGCCGCAACGTTATCGCCACAGCTGTTTGTGATGACTGCAAGTGCGGATTATTTTTCAGCTTCAGGTTCGTCGGCCGCGCGCTTCAGCTGGCCGCGCAACACCTGCTTTGCGGTCCACGGCAGCTGCTTGCGTGTCGCGCCCTCACCGAGAGCCAACGTGCCGGTAATGATGCCGCCGTCAACCTGACCGGTGAACTCGTGACGCAGAATGCCGTTGCGACCGCCCGCGATCATGCGGATGCGCTCGCCGTCGAGGCGGCCGCGCAAATCGGCGCTGCGGTCGCGGATATCGACCTTGCCTTCCAGTTCCTGGAACTCCTGCTGCAGCGTGAATTCAAAAGGCGTTTCACGGCCATCGATATTCATCAATGACTGCCACTTGCCCGGAACCCGTGCCGGCACCACATACGAAAAGATGTAGCTCACGCCCGGCGTGCCGACTTTTTTCTCGGGAACGATCAGCTCGCGCTGTTCATCCGGATGCCAGTCACCGAAATGGTAGTCATGGGCGACCACCCGGGTGCCCGGCTTCAGCGACAGGACCTTGGGGCGCAGCCGCAGATTCATCGTCGGCAGCAAATAGCTGGTCAGCACCGTCGCCTTGGAAAGGTCGGTCAGAAACAGGTTCTGCTCGACAAAATGCACCTTGTCAGTGACGCCGGCTTTTTGCGCGTTCTGATTGGCCATTTTCAGCAGCACGGTATCGAGATCGACACCAAAACCCCTGGCGCCGCGTTTGCTTGCCGCGGTGATGATGATCCGCCCGTCGCCCGACCCCAGGTCGATGACAAAATCATTGGGGCCGACCTTGGCCATCTCCAGCATGGTATCGACGACGATCTGCGGCGTCGGCACATACACCACATCGCCGCGGCCTTCCTGTGCCGTTGCCGGCCAGGCCAGCGCCAAACCCATTACTGCGATACCGCCCAACACATTTACCAGTTTCATCACCGCTCCTTGGTCAATTACCGACCGCGACAGGCGTTGCGCCACCCGTCCCGATATCCATTTTGCCTGTTTTGATGCGTGTTGCCTGCCAGGACACGCCCTGGCCACTGCCGCGAACTGTCTGCCCGCTGAGCCTGTTGCCGCTCAATTCTCCGCTGAAGCGCTGCGGCCCCGCAGTTCCGTTGATCATAAAACTCAGCGTGTTGCCGCGGATCCGCGCCTCATTGACCGCCAGACGCAGGCCCTGGGTCGTCAGCACCAGTTCAGGGATCTGGAAGCGCTGTTTAATCCGCGCCTCGTAGCGCACTTCGCCATCGGCACCGGGCACTGTCCATTGCCAGACACCGCTGAAGTCCGCCGGCACCACCCACAGCATGATATCGCTGCGCGGCGCGCCGTACGGCTTGTCGGGCACGGCAATCGTCAGTTTGCGGTCGGGCTGCCAGTCGCCAAAATCAAAATCATGGGTCAGGATTCGTGAGCCGGGCCGCAGCTGTTCGAACAACTGCGGCCGCAGCCGCAGGTTCAACGACGGCAGCAGATAAGCAGTGATCACCGTCGCGCGACCGAGGTCAGTGCCGAACAGATCGCGCGCGTCAAAAGTCACCTTGTCGGCCACACCCTGGCTGCGCGCGTCGTCACGTGCCATTTGCACCAGGTGGTGCTCAATCTCAACGCCAAAACCGCGGGTGCCGAACTGCTTCGCTGCACGGATCGAAATGCGGCCGTCGCCGGACCCGAGATCAACCAGAAAATCGCCGGGCCCGACACCGCCCATTTCCAGAATCGCATCCACCACATTCATCGGCGTCGGCACGTACGGCACGTCCGAGGCCGAAACCGCCAGCGGTGCGCACAATGCCAAAACCAGCAGGCCGCGGCGCATCTTGCCGCTAAACGGCACCTCCATCATTTGACGGGTGGGCGCACCGCACGCCAGGCATGCACGGTCCGGGCATTACCGGTGCCACGACGGACACGCCCCTCGATGACATCGCCGTTGATACGCCCCTCGAAATACAACGCCGCCTCGTTGTCGCGGTCGCGGTCATCGACCATCACAAAACTCAACTGGTCGCCGGACAGCCGGGATTCCCAGACCTGCGCATGTCGTCCGCCGAATTTGCCATGACCGTCAACCTCCTGGTAACGCTGACGCAATTCCACTTCAATATCCTGTTGTTCGCCCGGCAACGCTGCCTTGATCAGCCACGGCCCCGCCACCTTCGCCGGCACGATCCACAGAAAAGTATTCTTGCGGATCTGCGTGGTGACATCCGGCTTCCAGTCGCCGAGACTGAAATCATGCGACACCAGTCGCGTGCCGGGTTTCAGCTCGAGCAGCCGTGGCTGCAGACGCATCATCACCCCCGGCAGCAGATACATCGTGATCACCGTCGCACGGCTGAAATCGGTCTTGAACAAATCCTGCTGCTGGAAGGTCACGCGTTCGGCAACGCCGGCCTCGGCAGCCGACGCCAGACTTTGCGCCACCAGATCCTCATCAAGATCAACGCCCATTCCCCGCGCGCCATAACGCTTCGCTGCGGTAATCAACACGCGGCCGTCGCCCGAACCCAGATCCATCACGTAATCCTGCGGCGTGACTTTGGCGAGACGCAGCATTTCCTCGATTACCACATAGGGCGTCGGCACAAACGGCACATCGAAATACTGCTGCTGTTGCTGCGCTTGCGCAGCCGGCAAAAATACTGACAGCACAGCGAGGCCGCAAATAATTCTCTTTAAAAACATATATTTATTCATCACACACGCAACACTTAATAGATTTCGCGAATCACCGGCGGCGGTGCCGTAACATGAACGGGGTCGAGGATCTCTACCCGCACCGCGCTCCATGGCGCCGGTTTACCCTCCACCCGCATCTCACCTTCAAGCGCCTGATTAATGCGCAGCCCGCTGAATATAACCTTGCCGAGTTCCGGCAGTGTCAGCGTGACGTCCACCCTACGGCCGGTCAGCTTCGCTTCATCGACTACCACGGCGCGGCCATCGAGTCTGGCTGTGGCTTCCAATTTCTGGAAATTCTGCTTCAGCATCAGTTCGACCTGCTGCTTCTGTCCGCCCACGGTCACCGGCCATACCCAGCGTCCAGCCACCTTGTCGGGTACCACCCAGAACAGCACCTTGCTTTTCTGCGAGCGGCCGACCGGCTTGCCCGGCGCATCCATCTCGAATTCCTGATCGGGTATCCAGTCGCCGATGCCGTAGTCGTGCGACACAATGCGCGTGCCCGGTGCCAGCGCCAGCAACTTGGCCCGCGCCATCAGATTCACTTCAGGCAGCAGATAAATGGTGATCACGCTGGCCGGTGACAGATCGGTCTCGAACAGGTCGCGCGCGTAGAATCTGGCGCGGTCAGCAACGCCGGCCTTGCGTGCATTGTTGTTCGCCAGGGCCACCAGCCGCTTGTCGAGATCCACGCCGAAACCGCGCGCGCCGATTTTTTTTGCCGCGGTGATCACCATGCGCCCGTCACCGGAACCCAGGTCGATCACGTAATCGGTTTTGGTGACTTTGGCGGTCTCCAGCATCGCATCAACCACCACCTGTGGCGTCTGCACGTAAGGCGTATCGCCAAAATCCTGGGCTGCCGCTGTTGCCATCCACACCACCGCGGCCACTCCGGCCGCCATTTTCCTGGTCAATAAACCTTGCATCAATAAACCACATTCCTCTCTCCCGCCAATGGCGGTATTGCGGCCGTACGCGCCGCGCGTTCGGCCGTCCACTCCACCCGCGCCGCCATGCGGCTGCCGGAAAGGGCCACCTGCCCCGTCATCTCGTTGCCGGAAACACGGCCGCTGAATTCGTGCTTGACCATCGTGCCATTGACCTCGGCGGAAAACATGAACGTCAGTTCATCCCCGCGCAGTTTGGCGCCTTCAATTTTGGCCATTCGGCTGTTGACCCTCGCCGCACCCGAGACCTGCTGGTATTGCTGCTCAAAACTGATTTCGTAAGTCTGCGACTTGCCGGACACCGGCAATTGCACGCGCCACGCGCCGGCGATGCGTGCCGGCACGATCCACAAATAAACATCACTGTCACCGCCGGCGCCGGAGAATTTGTCCGCGGCATCCATACGCAGGGATTCATCGGCCTTCCAGTCGCCCATGTCGAAATCATGCGAGACCAGGCGGGTGCCGGGTTTAAGTTCAAGCAGCTTCGGCCGCAACGCGAGATTCACCCGCGGCAGCAGATACATGGTGATCACCGTCGCCTGCGACAGATCGGTCTCGAACAGGTCGCGCTGGTAAAACCCCACCTTGTCGGTGACGTCGTTGCGGCGCGCATTGTCATTGGCTTCAGTGATGCGTACCGGATTGAGGTCCACACCGAAACCGCGGGTGCCGAATTTTTTCGCGGCAGTCACCACAATGCGGCCATCACCGGAGCCGAGATCGATCAGGTAGTCCTGGGCAGTGACCCGCCCCATGGCCAGCATGCGATCGACAACCGCCTGCGGCGTCGGCACATAAGGCACGCTGGGGCGGACATCGGCGGCATGGCCTGCGGCAATTGCCGTAACCATCGCCAGCGGCAACAGAACTGCTTTCACCACCATCCTCAGACGCTGCATGATTGTCTCCACCGCCGAAATGTCGGTCTTGGTCTTCCCGTAAACCGGAGGCCACCACAGGCCTTGTTGTCGGCACCGGGATGCGACGGCGCGTGTGGTAGATTGGCGGCGAATTATAACCGACAGCTTCTCACTTCCCCCATGCCTTTCGCCCTCATTTTCATATCCGGCGGCGCGATTCTCGCGCTGGAATTGCTCGCGTCGCGCATCATGACGCCGTACTTTGGCGTCAGCCTGTACATCTGGACCGGCATCCTGTCGATCACGCTGATTTCGCTGGCCTTCGGCTACTGGTGGGGCGGCCGCCTCGCCGGCGGCGCCAAAGCACCTGCGCCGCAACGCCTGGCGCTGCTGTTTTCGGTCATGCCGGCACTGGCCGGCATCGCCATCGTCGCCGCCTGTCTGATTTACCCCTACGCCTTTCATCCGCTGGCGCGCTGGAGCCTGGTCGGCGGCGCATTCGCCGCCTGCCTGATCCTGCTGCTGCTGCCGCTGATCGCCACCTCGGCGATGAACCCGCTGCTGGTCGCGCTGCTGCTGCAGCGCCAGAAAGGCGGCAGCCAGGGCGATGCCGGTTCCGGACTGGTGTTTTTTGTCAGCACCCTGGGCTCCGTCGCCGGCGTGCTGATCACCGCCTTCGGCCTGATTCCCTACATCAGCAATTACACCGCGACCCTGATGGTCGCGCTGCTGCTCGGCGGGCTGTCATTGGTTGCTGCAAACTCAAAACTGCCGATGACCCGGCGCGGCCTGGTCACCGCCTGCGCCATCACCGCGATCATCAGCGCCGGGCTGCTCGCCTGGCAGGGCGACCGTTACACCGGGCGGCAAGGGCCGCTGGCCTTCAGCGGTGCGTTATGGCAGGTCGAGGCCGTGCACAGTTCGTTGTTCGGTACGGTCAAGGTATTGCGCAGCGACAAGGACAGTGAAGGCAAATTCCTGCGTCTGTATTTTCATGACGGCCTGATCCAGAACACCGTGGATTCGAACCAGCGCTCGGTGTCGTTTTACACCTATGCGCTAGAGGCACTGGCCCGCGCCTACCGGCCGCAACCGCAGCAGGTGCTGATGCTGGGCCTCGGCGCCGGCATCGTGCCGTCGCGTTTTGCCGCCAGCGGCAGCACTGTTGAAGTCGTCGAAATCGATCCGTCCTCGGTCGAAGTCGCGACGCGTTATTTCGGCTTCGATGCACGCCGCGTCACCACACACCAGGCCGATGCACGCACTTATGTCGGTCAATGCACACCGCGCCATGACGTCGTATTGGTTGATCTTTTCCACGGCGACGGCACGCCGGATTACCTGATCACGCGGGAATTTTTCAGCGACCTGAAACGCTGTCTGCGGCCGGGTGGAGTGGCCGTGTTCAACACCTTCGCCGACGTCGAAGACCCGCGCGCCTACGCTCACCTGCTGGCCACGCTGACCAGTGAAATGCCGCATGCCGCGCTGTATCGCCCGGAGTGGCCGGGCGCGCGACGTATCAACAGCTTCCTGGTGGCCTCGGCCTCGCCGTTACCGGCACCACAACGCGTCACCATGACCGACGTGCCGGAGCGGCACTCGGCCACGCTGTGGGACATGCTGGCGAAACCGCGCGCCGTCGGTGCTGAACTGACTGCCGGCGGCAAAATCATTCATGACGCGTGGAATGCCGCGGCGCTGGACATTGCCGCGAGTCAGGCCGGCTTCCGTCAGGGCGTTCTCGAAAATGCCCCGCCGGCACTGCTGATGAACTAGCGGGCGGACCTCGTTCAGCTTTTTACTTTTGTTGCGCGCCAGCGCAGGGTCTTGCCGTCGAGATTCGCAGTGCCTTCCATGCGCTCGCCATCGACCTTGCCGAGAAACCGTCCGCGTCCCGCGGTCAGCGGCATTACAAAACGGATTTCGGTGCCGCTGAGCTGAGGCTCCATCAGAGTGATCTTGCGTGACGCCGATTCAGCCTTGCCTTCGAACTTCTGGTAGTTTTGCTTCAACGCCACTTCGTAGTCGCCCTGACCGTCGATCTGCATGCGCCAGGCGCCGTCAATCCTCGCCGGCACCACCCACAGATATAACGTCGCGCGCGGCACGCCGGATATAAATTCCTTTTCGGGCACGTCGAAACTGACTTCGGAATCGTGCATCCATTCGTCGAAGTGGTAATCATGCGACACAATGCGTGTGCCCGGCCGCGGCTCCGTAAACAGCTTGGTGCGCAGCTTGCGCATCATTTCGGGCAGCAGGTACAGCGTGATCACCGTGGCCTTGCTGACGTCGGTTTTGAATATGTCCTTTGCCTCAAAACGCACCCGGTCGGCAATACCCAGACTTTTGGCGCGCTCATTGCTCAGACGGATCAGTTCCTCGTCGATATCGACGCCGTAGCCGCTGGCCTTCAGCTTGTGCCCTGCAGTCAGCACGATGATGCCGTCACCGGAACCGAGATCCATCACAAAATCGCGGGCACCGACATTGGCCATGCCCAGCATCTGATCAACGACAACATTGGGCGTCGGCACATAAGGGCCACCGCTACGCTCGTATTCCGGCGGCACATTAAGTTGCTTCAACGGCTGCTTTTGTGCCGGCGGCTTCTGCGCCACCGCAGCAAACGACAACATCGCACCCATAATCACTGCCGCATATCGCCAACTGCTGTTCATCGCCGCCCTCTCCCTTTGAATACGCCCTGTAAAGCGCGCGTCAATATAACGCATTCAGCGCTTTTTGCCGCCCCGGCTCTCGGCGCAGCTGTCCGAAAGCTCGTAAACCGATACTTCGCCGGTATAAGTGAGACGGATGGCCCGGCGCAGCATGCCCAGTTCATCGGGACGGAAACGCTCGCGCATTGCAGCAGTTTCAGTCTCAGCCAGCACGCGGCTGAGGGTCATGCCTTGGTCGCGGAGGGATACTGCCGTCTGCGCACTGGCAACGATCTGCTCACAGGTCAACTCGGCATGCGCCGGAAAAACCACGGCGATACCGGCGGCAAACAACAACACACGCGTCAACACGGGCGTCACCCTCAAAACGCCGCCGGATCCAGCGCGAGCGTACTGGCTGCACCGGCGGTTACGGTCTGTGACAGTGCCACCGCCTGCGGCAGCAGATGCTCCAGATAAAATCGCGCGGTGGCCAGCTTGGCCTCGAGAAATTCGCGGTCGGCACCCGGCGCCGCCAGCTGCCCGCGCGCAATCAACGCAGCACGCGCCATCAGCCAGCCGCCGGCCACGGTGCCGAACAGTTTCAGATAGGGTACCGCCACGGCTGCCGCAGCTTCTGGCTGCTGATGGTAGTGATCCACCAGCCAGCGCGTCCCCGTGTCCAGTGCATGCACCGCCTGCACATAACCGCGATGCATGCCCGCAAACGACTCACCCGCCGCCGCAAGACCGGCGTCGAGTTCGCGCATCTCATCAATCAACGCCAGCGCGGTTACGCCCTTTTCGGCGCCGACCTTGCGGCCGATCAGGTCGTTGGCCTGGATGCCGGTGGTGCCTTCATAAATGGTCGAAATGCGCGCATCCCGCAGGTATTGCGCGGCGCCGGTCTCTTCAATGAATCCCATGCCACCATGGATCTGCACGCCGATCGAGGCAATTTCCACTGCGAGTTCAGTGCACCAGCCCTTGACCACCGGCGTCAGCAAATCGAGCCGCGCCTGGTGCCGCGCGCGTGTCTGAATGTCCGGCTGGTATTGAGCGCGGTCGAGTTCTCCCGCTGCGTAATAACCCAGCGCGCGCATCGCTTCGATCTGCGCCTTCATGGTCATCAGCATGCGCCGCACATCCGGGTGATGAATGATGGTGACGCGGTCACCACTGCGCTGACCGATGGCGCGCCCCTGCACGCGCGTCCGCGCATATTCGAGGGCGTGCTGGTAGGCGCGTTCGGAAATCGCGATGCCTTCCATGCCGACGCCCAGCCGCGCATGGTTCATCATCGTGAACATGTATTCAAGACCGCGGTGCGGCTGGCCGACCAGATAACCGACCGCGCCGGGACCGTCGCCGTAGGCCAGCACGCAGGTCGGACTGCCGTGAATGCCCAGCTTGTGTTCAATCGACACGCAGCGGATGTCGTTACGCGCGCCGATGCCGCCGTCTGCGTTAACCATGAACTTGGGCACCACAAACAGGGATATGCCCTTCACCCCTTCCGGCGCATCGGGCAGTCGCGCGAGCACCAGGTGCACGATGTTCGCCGCCATGTCGTGCTCGCCCCAGGTGATAAAAATCTTGGTGCCGTGAATGCGGTAATGGTCACCCTCGGGCACCGCACGCGCGCGCACCGCCGACAGGTCGGAACCGGCCTGCGGCTCGGTCAGGTTCATGGTGCCGGTCCATTCCCCCGACACCAGTTTGTGCATATAGGTTTCCAGCAGCGCGGTTGAGCCGTGATGCAGCAGCGCCTCCTGCACACCGGTGGTCAGCATCGGACACAGACAGAACGCCATGTTCGCGCTGTTCCACATCTCCTGCAGCGGCATGGCGACGATACGCGGCAGACCCTGACCGCCGTATTGCGTCGCCCCGCCGAGGCCATTCCAGCCGGCGGTGATGAACTGCGCGTAGGCCTCCTTGAAGCCGTCGGGTGCAGTGACCACGCCGTCGTGCCATTGCGCACCCTGTTTGTCGCCGCTGCGGTTCAGCGGATCGAGCACGCCCTGCGCAAACTTGCCGGCTTCGGTAAGCACGGCCTCGACCAGTTCGGCATTGACGTCTCCGCAGCCGGGCAAGGAGGCAATGCTGTCCAAGCCGGCGAACTCGGCTATTGCGAATTGCATGTCCTTCAGCGGCGCGGTATAGGTTGACATGTCATGATTCCAACAAAAGGTTCGCACAAAAATCAAAGGGCGCCGTGCAGACGCCCTTTGATGTTACCCCATGTCTGAGCGCTTAAATCTGCTGCGTCAGCTCCGGCACAGCCTTGAACAGATCTTCCACCAGCCAGTAATCGGCCACCGCAAAAATCGGCGCCTCCGGATCCTTGTTGATGGCGATGATGACCTTGCTGTCCTTCATGCCGGCCAGATGCTGGATCGCGCCGGAAATGCCTACGGCGATGTACAGCTCGGGCGCAACGATCTTGCCGGTCTGCCCGACCTGATAATCGTTGGGCACATAACCGGAATCGACTGCGGCGCGCGAAGCCCCCACCGCAGCGCCCAGCTTGTCAGCCAGCGCCTCAAGAAGCTTGAAGTTCTCGCCACTGCCCATGCCGCGGCCGCCGGACACGATGATGCGTGCTGCGGTCAGTTCAGGACGGTCGGATTTCGACAGCTCCTGGCCGTTGAATGTCGCCAGCCCCGTATCCGGACCCGCCGCAAGGTTCTCCACTGTGGCGCTGCCGCCTTCGGCAGCGGCATCAAAACCGGTGGCACGCACCGTGATCACCTTGATCTTGTCGGCAGATTGCACCGTGGCCATGGCGTTACCGGCATAAATCGGCCGCACAAAGGTATCGGCTGACACCACCGCGCTGATATCCGAGATCTGCTGCACGTCGAGCAGTGCCGAAAGGCGCGGCATGAAGTTTTTGCCGTAGCCGGTAGCCGACGCAAGAATATGCGTGTACTGACCGGCAATGGTCTGGAGCAATGCGGTGAGGTTCTCGGCAGCACCACCGGCATACAGCGGCGAATCGGCGAGCAGCACTTTGCCGACACCGGCAATCTTTGCCGCAACCTGCGCCGCATCGGCGCACTGGTGGCCGGCGACCAGCACCGTGATATCGCCGCCGATTTTGACAGCCGCGGTGACGGTATTGGTGGTGCCGGGTTTAAGCAGTTTGCCGTCGTGTTCGGCGATTACGAGTATGGACATCAGATCACCCTGGCTTCGTTCTTGAGTTTGGCGACGAGTTCCTGCACATCCGCCACCTTGACGCCGGCGCTGCGCTTGGCCGGCTCTTCAACCTTGATCGTCTTAAGACGCGGCACGACATCAACGCCCAGCGCCTCGGGCTTCAGCACTTCCAGCGGTTTTTTCTTCGCCTTCATGATATTGGGCAGCGTCACATAACGCGGCTCGTTCAAACGCAGATCGGTGGTGACCACCGCCGGCAGCTTGATGGTCAGCTTCTCGAGACCGCCGTCGATTTCGCGGGTAACGTCAGCAGTATCCCCATTGACGGTGATCGCCGAGGTGAATGCCGCCTGCGGCCAGCCGAGCAGCGCTGCGGTCATCTGGCCCGCCTGGTTGGAATCATCATCAATCGCCTGCTTGCCCATGATCACCAGTTTGGGCTGCTCCTTGTCGACGATGGCCTTGACCAGCTTGGCCACCGCCAGCGGCTGCACTTCACCGGCAACTTCAACGAGAATGCCGCGGTCGGCGCCCATCGCCATTGCGGTGCGCAGCGTCTCCTGCGACTGCAGCGTGCCGATCGACACCGCGACGATCTCGGACACGATGCCGGCTTCTTTCATGCGCACCGCCTGTTCGACGGCAATTTCGCAGAACGGATTCATCGCCATCTTGACGTTGGCGGTCTCCACGCCGGTGCCATCCGACTTGACGCGCACTTTCACGTACGGGTCGATGACTCGTTTGACTGTCACTAGAACCTTCATGAATGCTCCGGAAAGGAATTCAGGGATTTCGGCACGGCAATACGCCTGTGCACAACAGGGATTTTAACGCATCGGGCTAACCGGCGAAACCGCAGACGGCCACATAATGGTCTGGACGTGACATCTGATCCCCTGTGATGGACGCAATAGCCGGTCTGCAGCACCGCCCAAGCGCCCAGATCATGAACTGATGCGGATCAGGACCAGCGATACAGTTCGTCCAGCGCGCTGCCGGGTTTGAGACGCATCACCAGATCCAGCAGCTTGCGGCTGCGCGCATCACCGATGAGTGGCGCGCAGTTGGACGAAAACTTGGTGGCAAGATCATCGTCAGTCATCGGATTTTCACCCTCACCCTTGGGATCAAGGACCCGCTCCTCGAGTACGCGACCGTCGCGCAGTTCAATACGCGCCACGCCGGAACGGCGGCCCGGATAGATGCGCTCGCATTCTTCATCGACATACACGTCGGTGATATCAATCAGCCGGCGGATTTCGGGACGATCCAGATTCGCGCGATCAAAACTCGGCACCGTGACATTGCCGAAGGCCATCGCCAGCGCCGTTGTCACCGGCGCGCTCATCTGCGCATCCAGCAGATTCTCCGCGGTTTTCTGGTCATGTCCTGCAGCGCCGGCCTCATACATGCCGATGCGCACACGGGTCACCTCATCGATGTTGAACGGCGTACGACGGCCGATGGTGCGCACCGCGTCGAGCGAAGCATGAAAATGGCGGCACGCCGGATAGGGTTTGAAATAGGCGTTGCTGATTTCGAAACGCTCGCCCAGCGCGCCGGTCAGCCGCTCCCATTCCGCGTTGCCGCCGGCCATGGCCTGGATGAACCCGTAAGGCCCTTCGATGACCGCGCCCGGGCCGGTCAGGCCGCGTTTAGCTAATTCCGCACAAACAATGCCGTCGCGTGCCGCCTTGCCCGGATGGATACGTTTGACTTCGGCGCCGTCCTGCAGATAGGCACGCAGGCCGCCGGAAAAACTCCCCGCCAGTCCCAGCGCATGCAGCGTGGTTTGCGCATCCAGCCGCATCAGCCGTGCCGCCGCCGCGGTCGCGCCGAACACGCCCGCTGTCGGCGTGTTGTGAAAGCCGCGACGAGAAGTATGTGGATGAACAGCGGAAGCAATGCGCAGCGTGACATCGTACGCCGCCACGCCGGCCGCAATCAGATCCTCTGCCGATGAACCGAGTTTTTCCGCCATTGCCAGCAGTGCTGGAAACACCGAACCGCCGGGATGTACCGAACCGCGGGTCATGCCGTCGTCAAAATCCAGACCGTGTGTTGCCGCGCCGTTGACGAAGGCCGCATTCTGCGCGGCAAGGCGGTGCGGCGTTCCGATCACACAAGCCTGCGCTGACTGATCCCATGACTGCAGATAATCGAGAACCATGCGCGCGGCATCGGTCCCCGACCCAGCCACTGCACAGGTCAGGTAGTCGAGCAGCGCACGACGGAACGCATGTACCGCAGCCTCCGGCAATTTGCGGGTTTCGAGCTCAGCCACATAACACGCCAGCTTGCGGCTGGCGTCATGGGCGATTTCGGGAATAGCAGGGACAATCGCGGGTGAATTCATAAGTATTTGATTTAATTAAATAATTTAATGGCTGATTTTGGCGTCACGAATGACCTGCGCCCATTTGGCATGTTCGCTGCGGATATACGCAGCAAAATGTTCCGGAGTATTTCCCGCAGGTTCGGCGCCATCGGCGGTCATGTAATCAATCACTTCCCTGGTGCCGAGAATTTTGAGCATTTCCTGATTCAGACGCAGCACGATCGCGCGCGGCGTGCCCGCGGGTGCAAGCATGCCATTCCAGGTATTCGCTTCATAACCGGGAAAACCGGACTCTGCCACCGTCGGTACATCGGGCAAGGCCTTGGCGCGACGATCACCGGCCACCGCCAAAGCCCTCAGCTTGCCGCTTTTGACCAGCGGCGTGGTGTTGATCGCGCCGCCGAACATCACCTGCACTTCTCCGCTGAGAATTCCCGCCAGCGTCGGGCCGGTGCCCTTGTACGGGATGTGGGTCATGTCGATTTTCGCCATCTGCTTGAACAATTCCATCGGCAGAAAAGTACCCGAGGAACTCGCGCCGTAATTCAGCGGCCGGGTTTTCGCCAGCGCGACCAGATCGCGCACGGTCTTTGCCGGCACCGATGGATGCACGACCAGAACCGTTGAAGACGCGGTCGTCTGCACCACCGGCGCAAAATCGCGCAACGGATCGTAAGGCACCTTGCGCAGATTGGGATTGATGGCCAGCGTGCCCAGATTCCCCACCAGCAGCGTGTAACCATCGGGTGGTGATTTGGCGCCAAGTTCGGTGCCGATGATGCCTTCTGCGCCTGCACGGTTGTCGACAATGAAGGTCTTGCCCAAGGCATCGCCCAGCCGTAGCGCCAGCGCGCGGGCAACAGTGTCGGTTCCTCCGCCCGGTGAAAACGGCGAGATGAAGCGCACCGGCTTGCTCGGATAATTATTCGATGCGGCGCTGACAAGCCCCGGGCAACAAACCAGCAGGGCCGCTGCAAGATAACGAATACCGCGCATCATTTCTCCTCGCCGCAGATGATCCGCGGCTATTGTTTTTTCAATGATACCAACGCATCCACTGCAACCACGCCGTCGGTCTTGACCAACAGGGGATTGATCTCCGCCTCCTCTACGGCCTCCGCAAAAGCCAGCATTGACATCGCCTGCACCGTGCGGGCCAGCGCATCCAGATCGCCGCGTGGTTTATTGCGATACCCGCGCAACACCGCAAACGCCGCGACTTCATCAATCATTTCACGTGCAGTATCCAGGCTGACCGGCGCCAGACGCACGGCATGACCGCCACCGAGTTCGGCCAGAATGCCGCCGACGCCCACCATCACCAGCGGCCCTGCATCACGATCGCGACGGAAGCCGACGATGACCTCGGCAACGCCCTGTTCCATTCGCTGTACCAGCACGCCGTCGAGTTTCGCCTGTGGCATTGCCCTGCGCATGCGCGTCAGCATGCCGTCCACTGCGGTCTTCAACGCCGACGCGTCCGCAACGCCCAGCACCACGCCGCCGACCTCGGTCTTGTGCGGAATATCCGCAGACAGAATCTTCACGACTGCAGGGAATCCGGTCGCCACTGCCTCGTTGCCGTCCTGCACCACCTGCGATGCCGGAAACGGAATCCCCAGCGCACCCAGCACCCCGGCAGAAGCGCGTTCGTTGAGCACCGGTGCGGTCGCCTTGTTCAAGGCCACCTGCAGTTTAGACGCCACCGTCGGGTCAACTGCAGGGTGGACCACCGGCGCCCGCCATTCGCAATAGGCGCGCACCGCGTCGGCGCAGGCTTCCGGCGTGCGAAAGCCCGCGACCCCGCCACGCTGCATAATCAACAATGCTTCGCCGGCCGCCGGCCCGAGAAAACTCGCCAGTGGCTTGGGGCCGCGCCCCGCATCGAGTACACGCTCACGCACCGAATCCGGCCGCTGCGACGCTGTTGACCCCTGCACCGCCACCACGACATCGCAATGATCGGATTCGTAAAAAGCCTTGATCAGAGTCGGATACACCGGACCGTCTCCGCGCCCCATCGGCAAATCAGTAAGCGGGGCATCGGTAATGTGAATGCCCTTGGCCGCCATTTGCTCGATGATTTTTTGAGGGGGCGGCACCACGTCGATGCCGGCAAGTCCCAGACGGTCAATAACCATCGCGGCAGCACCGCCGGTTCCGGTAAACACCGCCACGCGTTTGCCCTTGGGCGGACGAAAACCCATGATCATCTGCGGCGCCTCGAACAGCGCTTCAAAGGTTTCAACGCGCAAAATGCCGTGGTCGCGGAAAAATGCCGCCGCCACATCATCGGCACCGGCAATCGCGCCGGTATGCGTGGTGGCGATTTCGCGGCCGACCGCGGAACGGCCGAGCTTGAATGCGATCACCGGCTTGCCCAGTTCATAGGCCCGGCGCGCTGCGGCGCCGAGGCGCGGTGCATCGCGGAACGCTTCAAGAAACAGCAGGATGCATTTCGTATCCGGATCATCGACCATGCAGTCGACGATCTCGCCGACGCCGACATCACATTCATTGCCGACCGAGACCATTTTCGAAAAACCGAGGCCACGCTCCTGCGCGCGCGACACGATGCCGCCGAGCATCGAGCCGCTTTGCGACACCAGGCTCAGCGAACCCGCGACCAGGGCCTGACTTTCCAGCACCGCATTGGCCGAGAGCACCGTGTGTCCGGTGACATTGGCAATGCCGAGACAGTTGGGGCCGATCAACCGCACACCGCCGGCACGCGCGGTTTCAACCATGCGCTGCTGGATCAACAACCCCTCTTCGCCGGTTTCAGCAAACCCCGCGGAAAAAATCGTCGCCGCCTTGACGCCAGCCGCCGCGCAATCGGCAATTACGCCCGGCACCGCCTTCGCAGGCACCATGATGAATGCGTGATCAATTTTGCCCGGAACCGATTTGATGTCGGGATAGGCGCGGTCGCCGTTGATTTCGCTGCGCCCCGGATTGATCGGCACGATGGTCCCGGTAAAACCATGCTTGCGCAACACGCGCTGCGGCCGCGACGCCAGCTTGGCTGCATCAGCAGAGGCGCCCACCAGTGCCACGGTGCGTGGCGAAAACAGCGCCCTGCCCAGTTCCAGACGGTCTTGCTCATTGCTCATGTTTCAGTCATTCCCTGACAGATTGTCCATTCAATGCGTGCTCATTCAATACGGATATCGGCGGCCTTGATGACCTTGCTCCACTTGGCCTGCTCGCTTTTGATGAACGCGGTGAATTCCTCCGGCGTGCCGCCGATCGCGATCGGTCCGTCATTGACCAGGCGTTCGAGAATTTTCGGATCTTTTAATATTTTCACCAGCTCAACGTTCAGCTTGTCGACAATGGGCCGCGGCGTGCCCGCCGGCACCAGGATGCCGTTCCAGGAACTGGCGTCATATTGCGGCAACCCGCCCTCCGCGAAGGTCATCACCTCAGGTAATGCAATCGAGCGTTTGGGTCCGGTGATGGCCACCGCGCGAATCTTGCCGTTGCGCACCACCGGAACCGCGGCGAGCATGGTGCCGAACATCGACTGCACCTGCCCCGCCACCAGATCCTGTAAAGCCGGCGGCGCGCCTTTATAAGGGATATGCACGACACCGGCCTGGGTGATGTAGTTGAACAGTTCACCACCGAGGTGACCGGACCCGGCAGGACCGGAAGTCGCGTAATTGATTTGCCCTTTGTTCTTTTTGGCCAGGGCGATGTATTCCTTGACGGACTTCACCGGCAGCGACGGATGAACCATCAGCAGCAGCGGCTGCAGGGTCGCCTGGGTCACCGTCTGAAAATCCTTGAGCGGATCAAACGGCAGGTTTTTGTGGATGAAAGGCCCGGTGGCCAGCGTGGTGATGCCGCCGAGAAACAGGGTATAGCCGTCGGGCGGTGATTTGGCGGCCACGCTGCCACCAATGGCGCCTCCCCCGCCCGGCCGGTTATCGACCAGCACGTTCTGCCCAAGCGACTCGGTCAGGCGTTGCGCGAGCAGGCGACCGAGAATGTCGGTCGGGCCGCCTGGCGGGAAGGGCATCACCATGCGCAGCGCACGGGTCGGATAGTTTGCGGTTTGCGCCTGCACCGGTAGCACCAGCACACCACCCAGCATTGCTCCGCACATCAGATAAACGCTTCGAATCACACGCTTCATTTTATGTTCTCCTCCTGCAATTCATGATTCATGCATCGTCAGGCCCGACACGCGCAACCGGAAGTCCGGATCAAGCGACGCCCTTGGCCGAATCTGTTGTTCGCGGCGGGCGCTGCGAGAAGCGGCGCTCAAAAATGATTTCAGCCAGCCGGTTTTTCATCATCTCGATGGATCCGCCAGCCAACATCCAGCCGCGGGAACGGCGCAGGCAGTATTCGACCAGCGTCTCCTGCGTATAACCGAGTCCGCCCATCACCTGCATCGCTTCATTGGCCACATCAAAACCGGTCTGGTTGCACATCAGTTTCGCCACCGTGGTTTCGTCGGGCGCCGGAAATCCCCGGTCGGCGTTCACCGCCGCGCGATAGAGCAGCAGTTGCGCCGCATCGAGCTTGATTTTCATATCGGCGAATTTCCACTGCAGCCCCTGGAATTCGCACAGCGGCCGGCCGAACTGGCGGCGGTTCATCGCGTATTCGCGCGCCACCGAATAACAGTACCGGCCGTAGGCCAGCGAACGCGCGGCATTGCCGATGCGCTCGGCATTGAATCCCGCAATCTGCTTCTTGAATCCGCCAGGGCCGAGCAGCACGTCTTCGGGCGGCACATAGACATTATCGAAATACAGCGTCGCCCAGTCATTGCCGGACATGAACTTTGACGGCTTGCCGGTGCTGAACCCCTCGGCGGTCCGGCGCAGCATCACCGAACCGATGCCGCCGACGCCGGGACCGTAACGCACATAAACCAGGTACTGATCGGCATGCGGATTGGGGAACACCTTGCGGCCGTTGATGCGATAACCGTCACCGTCCGGCGTGGCCGTGGTCACCAGATCCGTGGTCGCCGACCCCGCTTCCGGCTCGGTCATCGCCACAGCGATGATTTCCTCACCCTTCAGCAGCGGCGTCAGGTAACGCTTTTTCTGATCGGCGCTGGCAAAATGCGCGAGCACGCGAATGGCACCGAAATTGCCCTCCTGAATCACATCGGCGCTGCGTGGACACACGGTGGCAATGGTTTCAATCGCGATCACCGCATCCATCAACGTGCCACCACCGCCACCGTCGGCTTCCGGGATGGTGATGCCGAGCAGACCGGCATCGGCCATTTTTTTGGCAACATCGTGGGGAAACTGCGCCGAGTGCGCACGCTCCAGCGCACCGTCAGTCAGCTCGCGGCGCGCAAACGCAGCCACGGCATCGCGAAACAGCGTCTGCTGTTCCGTCCAGTTGAAATCCATTCAGACCTCCGAATTAGTGAAACGGCCAACCCCGGTCCACCCGTATACGGCAATGAATGCAATTCCTGTTACTGGTTTGTCGGGAATGCCGTCGTGACCGGATGCAATCGAGTGATGGCGGCCGGGAATGAATCAGCCGGATACTCAAGGGGTCGCACGGTCGAAGTTAGGTTAACCCCTTTGCAGTGTCAACAAAGGGTCCATGATCTGAAGACTTGAGAGCGGATTCAGAAACCGTCGCGGAACCGCACGACAGCATCCTCAATCCGCCGCACCGCGATGACCTTGATACCTGAGACCGGCTGGCGCGGCTGGTTGGCGTGCGGAATCAGCGCATGGGTGAAGCCGAGTTTGGCCGCTTCCTTCAAACGCTCCTGACCCCGCTGCACCGGGCGCACTTCGCCGGCCAGCCCGACTTCGCCGAACACCACCAGCTTTTTCGGCAACGGTTTGTTTTTCAGCGAACTCACCACCGCCATCAGCACTGCAAGATCAGCCGCCGGTTCGGTGATGCGCACGCCACCGACGGCGTTGACGAATACATCCTGATCAAAACAGGCGATGCCGGAATGCCGGTGCAATACCGCCAGCAACAGTGCGAGCCGATTCTGCTCGAGGCCCACACTCAATCGCCGCGGATTCGGCGCATGCGCTTCATCGACCAGTGCCTGCACTTCGACCAGCAGCGGTCGCGTGCCCTCCTGCGTCACCAGCACACAGGAACCGGCGACCTCGGTATCGTGCTGGGACAGGAACAATGCTGACGGATTGGCCACACCCTTCAGCCCTTTGTCGGTCATTGCAAACACGCCTAGTTCGTTGACGGCGCCATAACGGTTCTTGAACGCGCGGATCAGCCGGAAACTCGAATGCGTGTCGCCCTCGAAATACAGCACGGTGTCGACCATGTGTTCGAGCACGCGCGGACCAGCCAGCGTGCCCTCTTTGGTGACGTGGCCGACAAAAATGATGGTGGTGCCGCCGGCCTTGGCCAGCCGAGTCAGCTGCGCCGCGCATTCGCGCACCTGCGCCACCGAACCTGGTGCCGAGGTCAGCGCATCGGAATACAAAGTCTGGATCGAATCAATAACCGCGATTTCCGGTTTTTCGTCCTGGATTACCGCCTGGATTTTGCCGAGGCTGGTCTCGGGCAACACTTGCACATTTTGCCCATCAACATTGAGCCGCTTCGCGCGTAGCGCAATCTGCTGCGGTGATTCCTCGCCGCTGACATAAACCACTTTGCGCGTCGCGCCGATGGTGGCCAGCGACTGCAGCAGCAATGTCGATTTGCCGATGCCGGGATCGCCGCCGATCAGCACCACCGCGCCGCGCACCAGTCCACCGCCGAGCACGCGGTCGAATTCATCAATGCCGCTGGGTATGCGTGCCTCTTCGCGCGCCTCGACTTCGGACAGGCGCTGCAGCTTGCCGGTTTCGGCGATCAGTGAAAACCGGTTCGCCGACTGCGGCGCGGTTTCCGCAACGGATTCAACAAGCGTGTTCCAGCCCTGACAATGCGGACACTGGCCCTGCCATTTCACCGACTGACCGCCGCATTCGGTGCAGGAATAAACGGTCCGCGCTTTCGCCATCGTTTTTTGTCCTGCCTTCTAACCCAGCGCGTGCAATTGCAGCAGCATCGCCTGATTGATCGGGTGCGCCGGATCGGCCTGCATCGGGATCGTGCTGAAGTGGCCTTCGTGCGGCACGACGATGAACTCCACCGTGCAGCCCGCGAGCTTGCACACCTCCGCGTATTCCTCGGTCTGTGCGATCCAGCCGGGCGCTTCTTCGCCGCCGGCCGCGAGCACCAGCGGCACCGGCATACGCGGCGGATGGAATTGCGGGCTCAGCGCGTTGACGCGATCCGCAGTCAGCTTGATCAGGTCGTTGACGCTGATGTGCAGCACCGGCTCGACGTCGTAAATGCCGGACACCATCGTTGCGCCGCGAATCAGGTCGGCAGGCAATCCATGACGCGTCCAGTCTTCGGCCAGCGCCATGGCCGCGAGATGCGCGCCGGCGGAATGGCCGTACAGATAAATGCGCTGCCCGTCGCCGCCGATGCGTTTCGCGTTTTTTGCGGTCCAGACGATACCGCGGATCACCTGCTCGACAATGGTGTCGAGCGAAACCGCGGGGCAGAGGTCGGTGCCGAGCATCACCACCGGAAAACCGGACTGCACCAGCGGCTCGGCGAGGATGGCCTGCTTTTCCTTTTCACCGACGCGCCAGTAGCCGCCATGCAGATACACCACGATGGGCGCATTACCCTTGCCAGCGTGGTAAATGTCCAGCGCTTGCCGCGGCGTGTCGCCGTACGGGATATTGAATTCGCCCTTCAGGCGCTGCCGCGCTTCGGCAGACAGTTTGCCGCGCAGGGCATGCTGGGCCTCGACGTCGGTCGCCCACGCCCGCGGATTGAACTGCCGTTCGATATCGTCCTGCCAGTCACGCCATGGCATGTTATTCCTCCCGCTGTTGCATCAATGGTTGTTTCAACTTTTTAATCCTGTTCGATGACCGGCACCCGCGCCGTCAGCGCGCACATCAGCTCATAGCTGACCGTGCCTGCAGCCTGCGCCACATCATCAATCGGGTTGCCTTCCCCCCACAGCACGGCACGCGTGCCCACCCCCGCCTCCGGCATATCGGTGATATCAACGCACAACATGTCCATCGACACCCGGCCCACAGTGCCGGTGAGTCTATCACCCACCCTGACCGGAGTAGCGTTGGGCGCATGACGCGGATAGCCGTCGGCATAACCACAGGCGACAATACCGACGCGCGTCGGTTTTTCAGCGCGGAACAGCCCGCCATATCCCACGGTGTCGCCGGGCTTCAGCGTACACACGCTGATGATTTCCGAGGCCAGTGTCATCGCAGGCTGCAAACCCAGCGCCGCAGCGCTTTGCCCGGCGAAGGGTGAAGAACCGTAGAGCATGATGCCCGGGCGGATCCAGTCGAAGTGCGTCGCCGGATAACGCAATGTCGCCGCCGAATTCGCCAGCGTGCGCGGCGCCGCAATGCCCGTGGCGGCACGCTCAAAGGCCGTCAGTTGCCAGTCGACGCCGCGCGCACCGTCGGCATCGGCAAAATGGCTCATCAGCGTGACCTTGCCGACCCCCGGATGCTCCTGCAGGCGGCTATAAGCCGCGCCGACCGCATCGGGCGCAAAACCCAGCCGGTTCATGCCGCTGTTGATTTTAAGCAGCACGTCGAGCCGTGCGCCAGCCGCCAGACCATCGAGCAGGCGCAGCTGCTCTTCGCTGTGCACGACTGTGGCCAGACGTCGTGCCGCGCCTTCGACCGCCTCGCGACGGTCAAAAAAACCTTCCAATAAAACAATACGTTGCGCGTAACCTGCGGAGCGCAACTGCAGCGCCGCGTCAAATTCCAGCACGGCAAACCCGTCCGCCGCGCGCAACGCCCCCGCCGCGCGCAGCAAACCATGGCCATAAGCATTGGCCTTGATCACCGCAAACACCTTGGCGTGCGGCGCATGCGCACGCGCGACGCCGAGGTTATGTGTCAGCGCTGCAAGGTTGATGGTTGCGGTTATGGGTCTTGGCATGCCTGCGGTTTATCCGCGCTCAGGTTTCACGTTGCACAGTTTCGCGGTAATGACGCTCAAACACCACCTCCAGCGCATCAATGACTTCGCCGGCGGCACGTCCCTGCAAGGCATGTTCAGCCATCAACTGCGAGGTGTGCCCCATCAGCTTGCGCCGGTCGAGCATCGGATAACTGCGCGTCAGCCGTTTGATCGCCATCACCACCGACTCACCGTCCGGACGCGGCTCGGGCTGCAATTCTCGGGTCCCCGCATACCCTGCCCCGGTCTCGCCGCGAACCGCGAGAAACTCGGCGTAGGCCTGCAGTGCATGGCGGTCGGCTCCGGACAGTGCGCGGAAAATAGCCAGCAGGCGTGTTTCAGTCTCGTCAGCCATGGAAAAACCAACAAGTTGCAGCAAGCCGCTTCATCGCGCAGCTGCCATTTCTTTCATACGCACCATTGCGAATTCAACAAACGTCGTCAGCAGGCGCGACTTGAATTTGCCGTTGGGCGTCACCACCGACAGGCCGCGGATCAGCGGCGGCTCCAGCGGCACCGCCACCAGCACGCCCAGTTTCAATTCCTTGGACACCGTGGCGCGTGACAGAATCGAAACGCCGAGCCCGGTTTCAACCACCCCCTTGATCGACTCCGGACTGCCGAGTTCCATTACCATATTGATCGCCTCGGGAGCGATTTTGTTCTGGCGGAAATACTGGTCGGCGAATTCGCGTGTGCCGGAACCCGACTCGCGATTGACAAAAGGCTCGGCCGCCACCTCCGCCGCAGAGACGCTGCGCGCCTTCGCCAGCTTGTGCTTCGGACTGCAGATCAGCACCAGCACATCCTCGCAGATCACTTCGGTATGGACGCCGTGCAGTTGCGCGGGCGATTCGATCAATCCCAGGTCCAGTGCATGTTCGGCCACACGATTGGCGATGATTTCCGAATTGGCGACCGTCATATGCGCCTGCACATGAGGGTACAACGCTTTGAACTCGCCGAGAATCTGCGGCAGATAGAACTCGGCCACCGTGGTGCTCGCTCCCAGCAACAATGGCCCGCTGATGGCGCCGGTCAATTCGCCCACCCGGGTTTCGAGCTCCTCCGACAGCGTCAGGATCTTTTCGGCGTAACCAAAGACCAGTTCGCCCGCCGGGGTCAACGCAATACGACCGTGATTGCGCTCAAACAGGCGCGCATTGAGATGTTCTTCCAGTTGCTTGATCTGGAAGGTGACCGCAGGCTGAGTCATGAACAACTGTTCGGCAGCCTTGGTAAATGATAATTGCCGGGCAACGGCATGAAAAACCTGCAGGCGACGATCGGCCATGAGCGGGGTTGCGCAGTTGCAGTGCGAAAAAGGTTGAAAGGTCGATACTACCCCGATAGGGCATGACCGAAAAAGCCGCGTCACACTGCGTTCGCCCCGGGCGCGTCACCACGAACCGGACATCGCCCTGATCGCACCCCTTGATGTTTCCACGATCAAGCTCACGCTGCGTTGCAGCACACCGGTAGCGGGCATAATAGCCGCAGCAGAACTATGGTATAAAGCCGCGGTCTCTGTATTCTGAGCCGCTCATAATTGACCGGCCTGACTCAGCGACCCGGGCATCTCTCAAGACCATCCTAATGCTGCACTCAGCGCAAGCCCTCGACCTGACCTCAGCGGAATTACGCTCCCCGGATTCATGCCCTTAGGCTTCTACATCATCATGGCGGCGCAGTTCTTTTCGTCGCTGGCCGACAACGCCCTGCTGGTAGCCGCCATTGCGCTGCTGATGCAGATGGAATCGCCGGCGTGGATGACGCCGCTGCTGAAATTCTTTTTCACGGTGTCGTACGTCGCGTTCGCCGCTTTTGTCGGCGCCTTCGCAGATTCGATGCCCAAAGGCCGGGTGATGTTCATCACCAATACCATCAAGGTCTTAGGTTGCCTGTTGATGTTCTTCCACGAACTCTGGGAAATCCCCGGCGCGCCTGACTACCTGCCCATCCTGCTGGCCTATACCGTTGTCGGCGTTGGCGCCGCGGCATATTCACCGGCTAAATACGGCATCCTCACTGAATATCTGCCCCACCACAAATTGGTGGTGGCCAACGGCTGGATCGAGGGCCTCACCGTCAGTTCGATCATCCTCGGCACACTGCTGGGCGGCGTGCTGATCAGCGCAGCCGTTTCGGCCAAACTGCTGGCGATCGATCTGCCCAACATCAATACCGGGGTCGACACCCCGGCCGAAGCTGCCATCGCCATCATCATGTTGTTTTACGGTGTGGCAGCGATTTTCAATCTCTACATTCCGAACACCGGCGTCGATCACCGGGCGCCGAACAAGAATCCGATTTACCTGATCCGCGAATTCTCGCACTGCGTGAAATTGCTGTGGACGGACAAGCTGGGCCAGATCTCGCTGGCCACTACCACGCTGTTCTGGGGTGCCGGCGCAACATTGCAATTCATCGTACTCAAATGGGCCGAGGTCGCACTGGGCTACTCGCTGTCGAAGGCCACCATGTTGCAGGGCATCTGCGCCGTCGGCATCGCCGCAGGATCGGTAATTGCGGCCAAAATGGTGCCGCTGAACCGCGCCGTCAATGTCGTGCCTGTTGGCATCGCCATGGGCCTGATTGTCATCGCGATGAACTTTGTCAGTTCGATTGCCGTCGCGATTCCCTTGCTGATCCTCATCGGCGGCCTCGCCGGATTCTTCGTGGTACCGATGAATGCATTGCTGCAGCACCGCGGCCATATTCTGATGGGGGCAGGCCACTCCATCGCAGTGCAGAACTTCAACGAGAACCTGTCGATTCTGGCCATGCTCGGACTTTATGCGCTGCTGATCAAAATCGACCTGTCGATCTACTGGGTCATCACCATGTTCGGCCTGTTCGTGTCGCTGTCGATGATGCTGGTGCGCAAACGCCACCTGCACAATCTGGCGACCGGCCCGTTGCCGGTGATACCGGCGGGCGCCAAGCACTGAGCAACGGCGTCATCGCCCAAAAAAGGCTGCCCGCAGGCAGCCTTTTTTTATTCACGATAAACCGGATCACACCGGTTCGTACTTGAACCGTTTGACCTTTTCCATATTGGTGCCTTCGATGCGGATCAGACTGGTCGCCCCTTCACGCTTCGGCGAATGCAGGTCGCCTTCGTTATAAACATGGGCAATGCCGGGGGTCAGCTTGTAGGCACGCGTTTCCTTGACCTTGCCCGGCTTGTCGGCACTGGCGGCTTCGAGCAGTTGATAGTCGCGCATGTGGGTCTCACCGCGAGCCTGACCGTAAATCGCCCAGGAATGCGCGTGATCGTGCGGCGCGCTGGTCTTCGGCCCGGTGTAATCGTGTGCAAGGATGCAGAAGCCGAACTCGGGGTCTTCGTAAAGGATCTTGCGTTCCCCGGTACTGGCGTCGATGTGTTTATCGACAAAAGCCTTGTCTTTCAACACTTCCTGCAGCAGCGCAGCGACTTTGTTGCGCCCGGCCGGCCCCGGCTCGGACTTGATGTAGTCATGGCATTGCGATGCGAACTGTTCCAGTGTGTGCCCCATCTGCAAATCTCCTCTCATTTATGGCGAACTGCACATATCATTGTGCCGCAATCGGGTCGGACATGGAAAGGGTCGTTAATTCCCCGCATCAAATTCGCGGCAATAAAATGATGCGATGCGGACCTGCCCTCAGGCGCCGATGGGCGCAATGCGGAACTCGACGACCGATGGTTCTTTTCCAAGATGATCGGCCAGCTTTGGCGTGTTGGTTGGGTCCAGCGTGCGCAAGACCATGCGGTATTCAAAGCGCTCCCCATCCTTCGTCAGCACGTAATTCAGATTCGCCACCGTGAAGCCGTATTGCCGGATCAGTTCACGCAGGATGTCCTCCGGCATCGCATCCGCACGGCGGAACTGCACCCGAAACTGCGCGTAGAACTCGGTCGGCATCCGGCTCTCGATCCAGCGGAACGAAGACAGCGTGCCCAGCGTCGCTGCCACCGCGAGCATCGCCGGTATCCAGAAACCGATGCCGAACAGGATACCGATCGCCGAAGTCACCCAGATCGACGCTGCGGTGGTCAGGCCCCGCACCGCAAGGCCTTCCTTCATGATCACACCTGCGCCCAGAAAACCAATACCGGTCATGATGCCTTGCGCCATGCGAGTGGGATCAATCACCACCCGTGAGTTGCCCTGCGGCAGGAACCACTGGCTTTCATAAACCGTTACCAGCATCAACAGCGCCGAAGCCAGACACACCAGCGTATGGGTGCGGAAACCCGCGGGCCGGCCGTGGTAGCTGCGTTCAAGGCCGATCAGACCGCCGGCGGCGAGCGCCGCACCGAGACGGATCAGGATATCAACGAGGTCGCTGTTCAGCATGTTACGGCCATTCTGCGCCTCAACGCATCAGCGCCGCAACCGCAGATAGATCTCCGGCAGCTTGTTGGGCAGGCTGTTGATATGGTCGAGCACGAGATAGTGTCCTGGCCCGAAGATCTGCGGCAGGTACTGGTTGGCCATGGTATCCACCGTCACACAGAAGGGATGCACGCCCTTGGCCACCGCCTCCTTCACCGCCATGCGCGTGTCTTCGTGCAGATAACGCCGATCGCCTCCGTCGTCGTAATCTTCGGGTCTGCCATCCGACAGTAGTAATAGAAGGCGCCGCCGGCTTTCGACGCCTTCGAAGGATGCCGTGGCGTGACGGATCGCCGCACCCATGCGCGTCGCGAGACGCCCCGACATGCCGCCGATCTGCGCGCGGATTTCATCGGACATTTTTTCGTTGAACCCCTTCAGCGTGTAATAACTGACGTTGTCGCGGTATTTCGAACAGAAACCTGCGATCGAATAGGCATCACCGACCTCCTCCATGCTCTCGGCAAACAGCAGCACGCCGGCACGGATGCGATCCACCAGCCGCCCGCCGCCCTCCGGCAGATGCTGCATGATCGAGGTCGACATGTCGGCGAGCAGCGTCACCGCCACTTCGCGCTGGCGGATTTCGCGCCGCTTATAGATCGCCGGCCGCGGTGATTGTCCCGCGCGTTTTTCGGCAACGTAGGACACCACCGCATTGAGATCCATGTCATCACCGTCGAGCTGCTGCGTCAACGGCGCACTGCGCGTCGGCTTCTGCGACTGGATGGCTTTTTTGAGCCGCTTCAGCGCCATTTCGTACTGCTTCATCAAGCGGTTGGTCTCGCCCATGTTCGACTCGGCGAGGCGTTTTTCCTGCACCCAGCTCCAGTTTCGTTTGTAGCGCGATTCGCGGTAATCCCACTCGGGATACGGAATGCCCTTGTCGCTGCTGCCGGTGTTGGGCCCTTCCTTGTCGCTCTGCCCCGAAGCCCGCGCCGACTGGCCTGACGAATCGCCGTAGCTCGGCACTTCCTGTTTCTCGCCGTCTTCCTGCTGCTCACCGGACTCGGCATTCTTTGAAGCTTCGGTTTCCTCGCCGCCTTCTTCCTGCTCCTCGCTCTGCTGCTCGGCGCCGGCCTGCTGCTGGTCTGACTGCTCATCGCTTTCCTGCGGATGCGCAAGGCGCGTCGCATTCGGACTGCGGCCCGGCAGATACGCCGCCTGGAAGGCTTCCAGATCGGTGACCGGCGGCAGCGTCGTCCCGTTGTAGAGTTTTGCCGCCGCACGATAGGCATCGGCCACTGTTGCACCGGGAACCAGCAATTCCGCAAAACGCTCATCGGCCGCACCGCCGGCAAGCTGCACCAGCGCCGCCTCGATACTCTCCAGCGCGAGATCGTAATAGGCCGCCGATCCGCTATGGCGTGTGTTCAGGGTACGAGCCGCATTGCGCATGCGCTTCAGGTAGTTGGGGACATTGCGCTGCACGCCGGCATCGATGCGCAGATCTTCGCAGATATCAAACAGCAACTGAAAACGCAGCGCGTCATCACCGTATTTGATGAACAACGGCGCCCACGACACTGCGCCGGCTTTCGGGAACTCGAGATTGGCTTCGGCGAACATCTGCTCCAAGGCCTTGCGCTCGAAGGTGCGGTAGCGCATGTGCCCCGCGGTATGCAGCAGCGCGAGTATTGCCTCCTCACGATCAGCCATCACCGCGGGGAAATAAATACTCTTGCCGTCGGTCTCGATGAACGGTCGCCCTTTTTCCGGCGACCAGGTGCTTTCCTTCAGTTCGAACTCGCCGCCGAACCAGACATCGAGCAGCATCGCGAGCAGCCGGTTGCGGTCAGTGAGCCGGTAGCCAGGCAGATGCTCCAACAGCATCGCCAGGCTTTCCTCCGATTCCAGCCGGAAATAAGCTTCACCGCGGGCACGCCCGGTCTGCAGGATGTCGGCGCCTCGCGACGCCCACGGCAGGATCGCCTGTGCACCGAGCAGGTTGCGCACCCGCACCGCGCCGGTCAGATAGGTCCCGAGCATCAGCTTGCGCGATTCATACAGCTCATCGGCCGGGCCGGCGATCTGTTCGATCGCAGTGATGCCGCCGAGGCGGCCCGAAAGTTCCAGCACCGGCATCGAAAAATATGCGGCACCGCTTTCGATCTGCCGCGCGCACCAGGAAAAGCCGATTTCAGCCCAGCGTTTTTCGCCAGCGTGGCCCAGCGAGCCATAGGCGCGGGCAACGTTGGCCATGAAACCTTCCAGCGCGCGCCACGACGCCCGCCACTGCATGAACGCCAGTGCCTGGCCGGTCCACTGCCGCACTTCCTCCGACACCTGCTCTGCTTCCAGGCTGCCGCGGATGAACGCCCGCCCCGCGTCGCGCTCGAAGCTGTAGAGCGCCTTGCAGGCTTCCAGCCAATAAAGCGTGTCCGCCTCGCCATGCGGCGCGATGAACGGCAGCACGGCCTCGACTTCCTTGTATGCAGCAATGCTGAGTTCCTTGAACCCGGCAAAGGTTTGCTCGACGGTGGGGGTGTATTTCATGAAGCGGTGGCTGATGATTCGTGGCTTAGAAGCGTGGCGGGTGGCGGGTAAAACTTCAAACCCTTCATTCCGGTTTTCACCGGAATGAAGGATCGGGATGTCACGCGAAATGCGCGTTGACGATTTCCATCAGCGCATCCGACAACTCGACGTCGTCGGTGATCGGATTGACCATCGCCACCTGACAGGCCACCACCGGATCGAGACCGGCGCCGATCATGTTCGCTGCGTAAACCAGCGCGCGGGTCGACGTTGATTCCTCAAGACCGTGATCCTTCAGCAGCCGCGACTTGCGTCCGATCGCCACCAGTTGCTGCGCCATTTCCGGCTTGGTGCCCGGCACTTCCTTGACCAGGATCTTGCGCTCGACTTCCTCTGACGGAAAATCGAAATTGATCGCGATAAAACGCTGCTTGGTCGAAGGCTTCAAATCCTTCAGCACGGTCTGGTAACCCGGGTTGTAGGAAATGACCAGCATGAAATCCTCATGCGCGTCGATTTCCTGCCCCTTTTTCTCGATGGTCAGCTTGCGCCGGTGATCGGTCAGCGAATGGATCACCACGGTGGAGTCGGTGCGCGCCTCGACGATCTCGTCGAGGTAGCAGATCGCGCCGGCTTTCACCGCGCGCGTCAGCGGGCCGTCATGCCACACGGTGTCGGAGCCCTCGAGCAGGAAACGGCCGACCAGATCGGAACTGGTCAGATCTTCGTGGCAGGACACCGTCACCAGCGCGCGCTTCAACTGATAAGCCATGTATTCCAGGAATCGCGTCTTGCCGCAGCCGGTCGGCCCCTTGAGCATGATCGGCAGCCGGCGTTTGTACGCAGCCTCGAAAATCGCCACTTCATTACCCTGCGGCTCGTAATAAGGCGACACGTCGCCAACCTGCGGGGTCTGCACGATGTCGTGTTCAACACCGCGCACACGGTTTGTTGCTGTCTTCATCAACGCTCCAGAGTCAGATTCAAGAGTTCAGCGCGGGGCGGCTGACGATGCCGCCGGTTGCGTTTATGGCAAACCACGCGCCCTCACCCGATATTAATACAGTTGCGGCGGCGCCAAAGACAGGCCTCGCGATTTGCCGCCATGCAATGGCAGGCACCGCACCCGCGGTACGCGGTATGGCGCTACTGTATTGCGCGGTTTGCCTGCTGACGCACACGCGCCACAGGCTCTCGCCGCAGCTGAAAAAATAAATCAATAAAAACAATAAGTTATCGATAACGCCCGGCGTGACGCACGCATCGTGAGCCGTGACACGCAACATGCGGACCGCGATGCCGCGCGCGCTTGCGGGCTGGCTATGATGCGTGAGTCATCGCTGATTGCCACTTCCTCCGAAAGGATATTCATGCAACGCGCCACCACCCGGCTCCGCGCCCTCGTCAAAGCCCGCGAATTCCTTGAACTGCCCGCAGTACACGACCCGTTGACTGCACGCCTCGCCGAAAGCATCGGCTTCAAAACTGTCTACAACGGCGGTTTTGTTACCGGCGGCAGCACCACGATCAGCGAACCGCTGCTATCGATGAATGAACAACTGACAGTCGGCAGCAACATCGCCAACGCCGTGAACATTCCGGTGGTGATGGACGCCGGCGCCGGCTGGGGCGAACCGCTGCATACCATGCGCACCGTCCGCGAATGCATACGCGCCGGCATCGCCGGCGTGCATATCGAAGACCAGCTTTTTCCCAAGCGCGCCCACTACCACACCTATGTCGCGCACAACATTCCGTTCGACGAATTCCGCGACAAGATCCGCATGGCCTGCGAGCAGCGCGACAAAACCGACAAGGATTTTGTCATCATCGCCCGCTCCGACGCCTGCCGCGAACAGGGCTACAAGGAAGCCGTCAAGCGCATGCTGATGTCACGCGATCAGGGCGCCGACATGGGTCTGATCTTCCCGCGCAGCCCCGAAGAAACCAAACGGGCACCGAAGGAATGCAAGCTGCCGATGGTCTATGTGCAAAGCCGCGGCAACCGCGACGGCCGGCCGTTGTATTCATTCAGGCAGCTTGAGGACATGGGCTACGCCGGCAGCATCGATGCCATTCTCTCGGTCGGCGTGCAGTTCCACTTCATGCGCAAGGCGCTGTTGGAGTTGCGCAAAACCGGCGACTACACCGGCATCAAAAACAAGGATTACGTCACCGCGCGCAAGCAAATCGAGGACCTGATCGGCCTGGAGGATTACTACAAGATCGAGGAAGAAACGGTCGAGAAAATGCACAAAAGGGAAAATGCAGGCAAAAAGCGTTAACCGAAGGAACTGCGCAAAGGAACTCCACCGCTCTGACGCACCTGTAAGTTAGCCACCGCACGCAACGTTCCGGCCATAACGCCCATAGTTAGGTTGAGCCATTCCCGGCGTTAAACGAGGCGGTTGCGGTGCCAAACAGGCGGAAGCAGTTATCCGGTCGATTCAGGATCGTTGCGCATCTGGCGATAGGGCTGATTGCAACCGCGGTCGGGTGCACCTCGCTGCCGACCATCGTGCCCGACATGGCACCAAGCCCCGCCCGGTCCGCACAGATGGCGGGTGCACACGGCATCCTGACACCGCAACAAAGCAAAGCCGTCATTGACCGGCTGAAAAGCCGCAGCCAGGAAACCAACATCTTCGAGCGCCATTTGGCACTCGAAGAAAGCATTGTCGGCAGCCCGTTGATGACCGGCAATACCGTGGTTCTGCTGCAGGACGGCCCCGCCACATACCAGAGCATGTTTGCAGCAATCCGCAACGCCCGGGATCACATCAACATGGAAACCTACATCATCGAGGATGATGAAGTCGGCAACCGATTCGCGGATGCACTGATCGAAAAACAGGCTCAGGGCGTGGCGGTGAGCCTGATTTACGACAGCGTGGGTACCTTTCAAGTGCCATCCACATTTTTCAAACGCCTCAGCGACAACGGCATCAAACTGCTGGAATTCAATCCCGTCAACCCGCTGACCGCGAAAAAGGGCTGGGAAGTCAACCAGCGCGACCACCGCAAACTGCTGATCGTTGACGGCGGCACTGCATTTCTGGGCGGCATCAATATCAGCAGCGTGTATTCCGGCGGATCGTTCAGCACACGATCCAGACAACGCCCCGGCACAACCGGCATCCAGCCATGGCGCGACACCCACCTGCAGGTCACAGGCCCCGTGGTTAGTGAATTCCAAAAAATGTTTCTCGCAACCTGGGAAAAACAGAAGGGTGAAGCGCTTGCGCCCGCCAATCACTTTCCGCAGCACGCCGGCAAAGGCACCGAGGTGGTACGCGCCATCGGCAGTTCGCCGGATGAACCGTTCAGCCTGATCTATGCCACGCTGATTTCTGCCATCAACAACGCCGAAACCAGCGTGTTCCTGACCAATGCCTACTTCGTGCCCGATCCGCAACTGCTCACAGCGCTCAAGGATGCCGTGAAACGCGGCGTCGATGTGCAGATCATCGTACCGGGCCACACCGACTCCTGGCTGGTATTCCACGCCGGACGCGCCCACTACACCGAACTTCTGGATGCAGGCGTCAAGATCCACGAGCGCCGCGATGCACTGCTGCACTCCAAGACGGCGCTGATCGACGGCGTATGGTCCACCGTAGGTTCGACCAATCTCGACTGGCGCAGCTTTCTGCATAATGATGAGGTCAATGCAGTCATCCTCGGACAGGCCTTTGGCACGCAAATGCGTGCCATGTTCGAAAAGGACCGTGCCGCCTCCCACATCATCACCCCCGAACAGTGGCAGCAACGTTCGCTGAGCGACCGCATGAAAGAAACAGCGGCCGGCATCTGGAAATACTGGCTCTAGGAATACGCTTCATGACAAGCCCACTCCTTCGACGGGCTGCAGCCATCTGGACGGGCGCGACGCCATGTATATTTGCCCTCTTCATGCTGTGCACCGGAACCGGCATTGGTGCAGTCAACGCCGCCGAAACCACCCCATCCACATCCAGCGCCGCACTGCGTGCACGGCACGGCGCCCTGCAGGACCGACTCACCAACAACGCATTTCAACGTCCGCTGGCACTGGATTCCAGCGAAGCGGCGGGCAGCGTGAGGGGCAGCATTTATGCCCTGATTGATCACCCGTTTGTCACGGTGTCCGCCCATTTGAACAATCCCGCACGCTGGTGCGACATCCTGATTTTGCATCTCAATACCAAGTATTGCCGTGCCTTGACCACCGGCGCGGGAAGCATTCTCAACGTCAACGTCGGGGAGAAACGCGACCAGGCTCTGGATGACACCTACCGGATGGACATGGTCTATCGTGTCGGCGCGAAAACGGCAGACTACTTGCAGGTCCTGTTGAACGCTGACGCAGGGCCACTAGGCACCAGTAATTACCGCCTGGCATTCGAAGCCGTACCGCTGGATAACGGACAGACTTTCATTCACCTCTCCTATGCTTATGCCTACGGACTTCTGGGGCAACTGGCAATGCAGGCCTATCTCGGCACCGCCGGGCGTGATCGGGTGGGATTCACCCAATCCGGCATCCAGGCCGACGGTCAGCCTCGTCACATCGGCGGCATGCGCGGCGCAGTGGAACGCAACACGATGCGTTATTACCTCGCCATCGAAGCCTTCCTCGGCGCCCTGTCCCAGCCGCTTCCTGCGCAATTAGAAAAGCGCCTCCACGACTGGTTTACGGCCACCGAGCTTTATCCGCGCCAGTTGCATGAAATCGAACGCAGCGCCTACCTCGAGATGAAACGCCGGGAATACCGCCGGCAGCAGGCGACACTCCCCGCGAGACGCACGGGCTGATTGATCGCAGCCTCCGCCACAATCCCGTGCAGCAGAGGACAGACCACTCGCCACTTTCCTGCCCGCGACCCACTTTGCCCCTGATCAGCCCACAAACTGCCCGGATACTCAAGCATCCCGGAGCATTCACGCTCCAGGTGATCAGGGCATTTCGCGCCAACCAGGGCTTGCTGCTGGCTGGCGCAGTGGCCTATTACACCCTGTTGTCCATCGTGCCGCTAATGATCCTGATGGTGATCGTGCTGTCACAGTTCATCGACCAGGGCGAACTGCTGACGACGCTGCGCCGCGCGCTGGAGCACATGGTGCCGGGGCAAGGCCGTGCGCTGATGAACGAGCTTGCGGCGTTCATGGAACAACGCGAGGTGCTGGGCTGGCTGCTGCTGGTGAGCATGGTTTTCTTCAGCTCACTCGCCTTCAAGGTACTGGAGAACGCGATCTCAGTGATTTTTCTGCATCGCGTGGCGACGCGCCCGCGGCACCTGCTGGTGTCGGCACTGCTGCCCTTTGTCTACATCGCGTTTATCGCCATCGGGTTGTTCGTCGGCACGCTGTTTCTTGCGCAAATGATTGCGATCGGGGAAGAACAACTCTACATTTTGGGGTATTCGTGGTCGCTCAGCGGCGTATCGCACTTCGCGCTCTACTTCGCCGCCCTGACCGGCGAAATTCTGATCATTTCCGCAATCTATTATTTCATGCCGGTCGTCGAAATCAGGCCGAGCCACGCCCTGATCGGCGGCGCCACAGCGGGTTTGTTATGGGAAATCATCCGCCAGGGTCTGGCGTGGTATCTGGCCACATTCTCACAGGTGAACGTGGTCTACGGCTCGCTGACCACGGCCATCATCGTGCTTCTCAGCCTAGAGATCGCAGCCACACTGCTGCTGCTCGGCGCGCAGGTGATCGCGGAATATGAACGTTTCGGCACAGACCATCCAGACAAGCCGCCGATAGCCCTGCGGACTAAAACGGTAAAAAAATCCGCGAAAGCAGCCTGATCCGCCCCGTGAGATCAAAACTGCCGCGGCTCAGGCCGCCAGTTTGTAGGGCAGCAGCCTGCTGAATTCGTTTTTCACCACCCTATAACACTCGCAGACGCGACGTTCCATGGCGGGCCGGTCGGTGACCGTAATGACACCGTTTCTGTGATGCAACAGACCATCGCTCTGCAACTTGTCCAGTGCCTCGACCACGCACTCCGGGCTGACGCCGAGCATGTTGGCAATCAGCTGCTTGGTCATCGCCAGTTTCGATCCAGTGAGGCAATCCAGGCTCAACAACACCCAGCGGCACAGTTGCTGGTCCAGCGTATGGTGCCGGTTGCACGCAGCGGTCTGGGTCATCTGCGTCATCAGCGCCAGCGTGTATCGCAGCGCGAGGAACTGCAGCGGCCCGCCCCGTGCAAATTCGCGACGCAATATATCGGCATCCAGCCGGTAACTGACGCCCTGATTCTGTGATACGGCACGACTGGTGGTGCTTTCACCGCCCATGAACAGCGAAACCCCGACCATACCTTCATTGCCGGTGATCGCAATCTCCGCCGATTCGCCGCTATCCATGACATACAGCAGCGAAATAATGCCGGAGATCGGGAAATAGGCATGCGTCATCTCCTCGCCGGTTTCATAAAGCACCAAACCGAGTTTCAGCTTCGCTAGTTCCAGATAAGGCAACAGCCGCGCATATTCCGCCGGCGGCAACGCAGCAAGAATCTGGTTTTGCCGCGGGGATGGCGGCGAGACAGAAACAACCCCATTTACGGAATTCATCAGCCCGGCCGGCGGCGACGTAATTGGTTGCCGCGTTCCGCGGGGCGCTCGGACTGAGCGGGCACATCGCCCCGAGGCGTCTCCTGCAGTACGTCCTGCCGGTTTGGCGTCCCGCTGTCATCAGCGGTACCAGTGTCTTGCTCAACGAACGGTCCCGGCGCATTACCTTTGCGACCGTCGGGAACGCCCGGGGACTCGGATGGTTTTTTCATATCAAGGGTCCTTGCTGGAAATAAGCTTATTCAGGCAACAGCTTGCTGCACGGCCCCGGTTATAAGGGCAGATCACGCGCATGCTGCAGTTACTTCGCCTACCTTATGCCGCAGGGAATGAATGCTCCGTACGAAATCGTACATAACCACCGGTTAAGCGCAGGAAGGTACAGGACGCACCTTGCCTCATAAACTCCCGACAGCCCTGCCTTGTCAGCAGCCCCGTCTCTTCATCTGCGATTGTGCAGTCGCACGCACCACCTCATTCTCGCCACCGGTTTCACCCGCACGTGCAATCTGCGTGCAGCTTGCACGGTCGGCGTAAATGATCGCCACCGCGAGGAAATATTCGGGTTTTTCCCGTGCCGCCAGCCGGTCGAAAACGGGCTGCGGCGTCGCTGGATTGCGCGCCAGTGCTGCCAGCACGAAGGTCTGGTACAGCCGGTATTCCAGATCATCGCGAAAATCTTTCTGCGCAACATTCGCCAGGCGTTCCGCAATCGCCGGTGTGATCTGCGGATTTTCGGCAACGCCGGCAACCCGATCATAGCTGCGCGAACCGGCGGCAATTTTTTCCAGTGTCACCACCGGCGTTCCGGGATTGGCGCCGACCAGCGATACCAGCGCATGACTTTCCTTCTGCTCCGCCATCGCCGCCAGCAACACGCCCGGCGTCGCCGGGTTCTTTGCCAGCGCGATAAACACATCAACGCGCCATAACGGCAACCAGCGCTGGCTGACCGCCATCAATTCATCCGGGGATGACTGCGGATCCGATGCCACCGTCATTGCGTCTCGATACAGCAGCACCGCAACACCGAACAGCAAAGTAACGACAACCAGGGCAGTTGCCCAAAACCCGGGAACGCTTCGCAACGGCAGGCGCCCGGCGAGAACGTCAGCCAAGGTGTAAACCACGAACACCACGGCATAACCCCCGAGGGCCGCAAGGGCGCCGTAGAACGGGATCAGGAGCAGGCCGAGAGGCGCGGTGGAACCGGTGGAGGTAAACACCGCGTAGAGCACCCACGCGGTAGCGATCAGGAATCCGGCGACAGCGCCGGATATATATACCAACTTGCGGATGCGATTCTGTTCAACCATGGGGCCACTCGAAGTCATAGCCACCAATGTAGCAAATCCGGTTATTCACAAAAACCATTCCTTTGCTTCAAACAAAAGCCGGGAAATTGCCCGGCTTTTGTTTGAGTTTATTGCATTGAAAACGGTTACTTCTTCTTGACCGCCTTCTTCACCGGCTTGGCTGTTTTTTTCGCCGGTGCTTTTTTCGCTACAACTTTTTTAGCCGCAGTCTTTTTCTGCACCGCTTTTTTCACCGCGCCTTTAGCCGCTGATTTTCCTTGGCCCTTGCCGCCCAACGCTTCCTTCGCCGCCTCACGACCGGCGATGCGGCCGAACACGGCCCCCGACATCAGCCCGGTGCCCAGCGGGTAGTTGTAATGGAACAGGCCGCCGACCATTTCGCCGCAGGTGTAGAGACCGGGGATGGGTTTCCAGCCGGTTGAAATGACCCGCGCGTGTTTGTCGATTTTCAGCCCGCCGAAGGTGAAGGTAATGCCGCTGGTCACCGGCCAAGATACATAAGGCGGGGTGTCGAGTTTCTGCGCCCAGTTGGTTTTCGGCGGGTCGATGCCTTCGGTGTGCAGGCCGTCAAGCACCGCGGCATTGAACGGACCGCCGCGACCGCAGGCGTCGTTGTAGGCCTTCAGCGATTTCATCGCTTCGGCGTGGTTGACGTTGAGCTGCTTGACCAGACCTTCCAACGTGTCGGATTTGAACGGCTCGCTGGTGGAGTAACGCGGCTCGAGGAGATGCATCGATTTGGCATCAAAGATCTGATAGACCAGGCTCTTCGGCTGCTTGAGGATCAAGCCGCCGTATTTGGCATAAGTGAAGGCCTGGAAATCAACGCCTTCATCAATCCAGCGTTTGCCTTCGACGTTGATCATCACGCCATACGGATAAGACAGGCGGTTGGTCTTGTCGGTGAGGTCCTTGCGGCCGTAGTCGGGTGCACTGGCGACGATGGGTGTGGCATGGCAGCCGCCCCAGTGGCCCCAGGGCATCGCGCCGGCGTCGATCGCCATGCGCAGGCCGTCGCCGTAGTTGAAGTTCGAGCCGCGCACTTTGGCGTGGCCCCATTCCTGGCCGAGAAAATGCGTGCGCCACGCCGGGTTGGTTTCGAAACCGCCGCTGGCGAGAATCACCGCGCGCGCCTTGATCGTTTCCAGTCCCTTGTGGCCGCGCACCTGGATGCCGCGCACCGCCCCCTGCCCGTCCATCGCCAGATCGAGCACGTGGGCTTCATAGCGAATCTCGACGCCCATGTCTTCGCAGGTCTTGAACCACTGCTGTGACAGGCCGACGCCCTCGTGCACAGTGCGCACGATCGCACCTTTCGGCCATTTGATCTTGTCGCCGACCCGGATACCCATCACCGACTTGGCCAGTTCGAAGTGGTGTTTGCCGACATCCTGCATCCAGCAGGTGGTGTCGTACGATTCATCGATCAGCAGCTTCGACAGTTCGGGATCGGATTTGCCGTCGGTGACGCGCATCAGGTCATCAGTGAATGCCTCATGCGGGTAAGTCGGCACGCCGGAATGGAAACCCGGATATTCCTCTTCAACATCCGGCACGAAACGATCAATTTCGTCGGGGTGGTTGAATACAAAGCGGAATATAGCCCCGCTGAAGTGAGTGTTGCCGCCGCGCTGCCCTTTGGGCGCTTTTTCCAGCAGTAAAACTTTTTTGGCGCCGTTTTCGCGCGCCGAAACGGCCGCAGCACAAGCGGCATTGCCGCCACCAACAACAATTACATCATATTCCATTTTATGGACTCCTGATTACATCTAAGGGGTAAACCGGACCGGAAAAACCTCGTGAATGCGTTACCTAAGCTGCGGAATTCACCTGTGAATGAAGTATGCGACGGCCCGTAAAAATGTGTCAAGGAAGCGAACAGGGGTTTTTGAACATTATATGGACTTCATTTAAAGGCGAGTATTTGCAAAACGTCGTGGTGGGGTAAACTGGTTTCAACAAAGGAGGAACCCGCCATGAACAACGACCGTCGCGCCGTCGGCGCCCCGACCCGTGAACTCGCGGCCTGGATCAGCAGCCTTAAATACGAAGACATTCCGCCACGCACCCGCGAAGTCGTGCGCATTGCGATTCTCGATACGCTGGGCTGCGGTGTCTACGGCTGGTGCACGCCGTGGGCCGACATGATGCTCAAGTGGGCGCGCACCGGGGGCGGGGGCAAAGGCGAAGCCACGGTGTGGGGTGAAAAATCCCCGTCGCTGCGCGTTGCCGATGCGGCGCTGGTCAACGGTGTCGCCGCACATGCTTTTGAACTCGACGATTATCACAACGCCAAACTGCACGCCGGCGCAGTCGCCATACCCGCGGCCATCGCGATGGCCGAAAAACTCAATGCCGACGGCAAAGCACTGGTCACGGCCATCGCCGCCGGTTACGAAACGATGATCCGTTCCAGCCTCGCCTCCAATCCGTCGGCAACCCGGTTGCGCGGCTGGCACATCACCGGTATCTACGGCCCGTTCGCCGCAGCCGCAGCCTGCGCCTCGTTGTTAAAACTCAATCCGGAACAGACCACCTGGGCGCTGGGCCTCGCCGGCACGCAGGGGGCCGGCACCTGGGCTTTCAACGCCGACGGCACGATGAGCAAACGGCTGCATGCCGGCAAAGCTGCGCATTCCGGCGTGCTCGCCGCGGAACTTGCTGCGCTGGGTTTCACCGGGCCAACGCAAATATACGAATACGGTGATGGCGGCGTGCTGAAAGCGCATTCCGACGATTCCGACGCCACGCTGTTGACCCGCGATCTGGGGCGCGTCTGGCATACCGAAACCAACTCCATCAAGCCCTACTCCTGCTGCGGCAGTACACATGCCTATATTGATGCGGCTCTTGCCGTGCGCAACAAGATCGGTGCACCGTGGGATCTCAACCGCAAGGTCAAGGTCGGCCTGTCCAACGTGGTCGATGTGCAGTGCGGCTTTGTGTATGCGCCGGGCAGCGCACTCAACGCGCAGATGAGCCTGCGTTACGTGATTGCCGCGGCGCTGGTCGACGGCAAGGTGCTGCCGCCGCAGTTCACCGAAGCGCGGATGGGTGACCCTGCGCTGATCAAACTCGCCGCACAACTCGACTGCGAACACGACCCCAAACTCGATGCGCTGTATCCCAAACACTTTGCCGGCTGGGTGGCTGCGGAAAAAGACGGCCAGTGGGTACGCCAGGACATCCTCAATCCGACCGGATCGATCGACAATCCGGTCGATGCCCGGGGCGTCACTGAAAAATTCCGCGGCATCAATCCGCAACTGCCGGTGGATGCCATCGCCAAAGTCGCGCTGGACATCGAAAACCATTCGGTGCGCGAGCTGCTGGCGCTGGCGGCACAACGCAGGGAATGATTCAGCACGACGTCACTCTCCACCACCACCGTTCGGGCTGAGCTCGTCGAAGCCCGTTCACCCTTCGACAGGCTCAGGGCGAACGGGAAAAATTTGCGTGGCCGCACGAACACAAGCAGATACCAGTAACTCGGCTCATACCCATGAAAACCAAAAAAATCGCAATTCTTGGCAGCGGCGCCATTGGCAGCAGCATCGGAGCGGACCTGACGCATGCCGGCCTTGACGTCACGCTGATCGACCAGTGGCCATCGCATGTGCGCGCCATGAAAAACAACGGACTGCAGATCCAGTTCAAGGATTCGCATTTTCAGGTGCCGGTCAATGCGCTGAACCTGTGCAACATGTCTTCGGCCAACCTCGAATTCGACGTCGTATTCCTGGCGTGTAAATCCAACGACACCCGCTGGATGGCAGAATTCATCAAACCGTACCTGAAATCCGACGGCGTCATTGTCGGTGCGCAGAACGGCATGAACGATGATGCGATCGCCTCCATCATCGGCCGCGAGCGTGTTATCGGCTGTGTCGTGGAATTGCAGGCGGAATTGTTCACCCAGGGCACGATCCAGCGCAACACCACGCGCAAGGGCTCATGGTTCGGCGTCGGCGAACTCGACGGCCGGCTTACGCCGCGGGTCAAGGACATCTGCGCCATCCTCGGCAAGGTCGGCCGCTGCGATGTCACCAACAATATTTACGGTGCGAAGTGGACCAAGCTGATCGCCAACACCATGACCATGGGGCCATTCAGCCTGCTGGGCCTGCGTAATTTCGAAGCGGCAGCACTGCCCGGCATGTTCGACATCTCGGTCAAACTCGGCCGCGAATCAATGACTGTCGGCAAGGCACTGGGTTACCGCATGGAGCCGATTTTCGGACTTCGCGCCGATGAATTCGCCGGCTCCAGCGACGAGAACCTGATCACCACGATGAAAACACTGCTGTCCCATGTCGGCGGCGGCCGCACCGCGCCGATTCACGACCATCTGAAGGGACGTGCCAGCGAAATCGCGTATATCAGCGGTCTCGTCTCCACCAGAGGCCGGGAACTCGGCATCGCAACACCCGCCAACGATGCCGTCACTGAAATCGACCGCCGCATCAACCGGGGCGAGATCAAAATGGACGCCGCGAACTACGCGCTGCTGCAGGCCAGGGTTGGCGGCGGCGCCTGACGCGCCATAATGCCGGTCAGGAGGAGTTAATAAATGAAACATAAAATGATCATCCGCTGCGCCGTTGCCGCCGGCATCGCCTGCGCCAGCACGGTCTCAACCGCGGCCACCTTCCCCGAACGTCCGGTGCGCCTGCTGGCGGCATCCGCCGCGGGGGGCGGCACCGACATCATTGCGCGGCTGCTGGCGCAAAAAATGACCGAGGTCTGGGGTCAGCAGCTCATTGTTGATAACCGTCCGGGCGGCGGCGGCGTGATTGCCACCGACATCACCGCGAAAGCAGTCCCCGACGGCTACACGCTGCTGCTGCAAAGCGTGGGCATTTCCTACGCACCGGCCCTGTATAAAAACCTGCCCTTTGACGTGAAGCGCGACATCATCGCGGTCACCATCGTCGGCACCCAGCCTTTTGTGCTGGCCTTGCATCCGTCGGTAGCGGCTAAATCGGTGGCTGAACTGGTCAATCTGGCGAAATCCAGACCCGGCCAGTTGCGTTTTGCGTCCGGCGGCGTCAGCGGCGCTTCGCATCTGGGTTCTGAACTGTTCCGCGTCACCGCGGGCGTCGATATGGTGCATGTGCCATACAAAGGCACCGGTCCCGGCACCACCGCGCTGCTCACCGGCGAAGTGCAGATGGCCATTGCCGGAATCAGCACGATCCTGCCGCATGCAAAAAGCGGCAAAGTACGGGCATTGGCCGTCACCGGCGCAAAACGCAGCCCGGCCGCACCGGATCTGCCGACGGTCGCCGAAAACGGCCTGCCGGGTTATGCCTTTGACGTCTGGTACGGCGTGTTCGCCACCAGCAAAACGCCGCGCTTCACATTGAACAAGATCAATGCTGACATCAACACCGCTATGCGCGACACTGAAACCATCAAACGTTTCGCCGGTGCGGGTGTCGATCTGATCGGCGGCAGCGTTGAAGAATCGAACAAGTACCTGCAGTCGGAAATGACCAAGTGGGCCAAGGTCATCCGTGAAGCAGGCATCAAGGCGGATTGAGGGTTTTGTATTACAACCGGTGGGGGAAACATGAACATCATTAAAAAACTGCCCGCTGCGCTGGCACTCGCCGCAGTCTGCGCAATACCCGTCAACGCTGCGGCGCAGGCCGACAAATATCCCAACCGGCCAGTGCGCATGCTGGTGCCATTTGCGCCGGGTGGCGGCACCGACATCACCGCCCGACTGATCGCCGCGAATGTCACCACAGCATTCGGCCAACAGGTGATCGTCGACAACCGCGCCGGTGGCGGCGGCACCATCGGCGCCGAGATGGCGGTGCGCGCAGCTCCGGACGGCTACACGGTAATCATGGTCTCCGGCAGCTACGGCACCAATGCAGCGCTTTACCCCCTGCCTTACGATCCTGTGAAAGACATTCAGGCCATCGTGATGATCGGCGACACCGGCTTCGTGCTGTCGATGCATCCTTCAGTACCGGTTAAATCGGTGCAGGAATTGATCGCCCACGCCAAGGCCAACCCGAGCAAACTGAACTACGCCTCCACGGGCACCGGCGGCATCACCCATCTCGCCACCGAACTGTTCAACCTGCTGACGTCGACCAAGATGACGCACATCCCCTACAAGGGCACAGGACCCGCGATCGCCGATCTGCTCGGCGGCCAGGTGCAACTGATCTTTGGCGCCATGCCGGCGACGATTCCGCAGGTCAAGGCCGGCAAGCTGCGCGGCATCGGCGTGACCACCGCCAAACGCTCACCCGCGCTGCCGGATACGCCGGCCATCGGCGAAATCGTCAAAGACTATGAAGCCGCGCTGTGGTATGGACTGTGGGGCCCGAAAGGATTGCCGAAGCCGATCATCTCGCAGTGGAATCAGGAAGTCGCCAAAGCGTTGCAGACCGAAGAGATGAAAAAACGCCTCGCTGCCGACGGCGTCGAACCGGCCGGCGGACCGCCGGAACAGTTTCTCAATGCCATCGCCCGCGACGTCGAGAAATGGAAGAAAGTGGTCAAGGCGGCTAATATCAAGGTCTCGAGCTGATGTGGCGTAACGGCATCAGGGATTTCGCTGACGTCAGGCGATAACCTGAAAACCGTTTAAAAACAAAAGCTTATGTAAAACCGGCGCCGCAGTGGCGCCGGCGTTTTTTCAACCGGCATCACACTGGAGAACGCAGCAATCATGAAATTCCGCAGAGTCGTCACCGGCACCAACAAAGAAGGCAAGGCTTACGTGAAATCGGACAGCGTCATTGAGCCGATCCCGTTGCGTCCGGGCTTCGGCAACATTCCGATGTGGGCCACCAAGAAGCTGCCCGCCGAGATGACCGAAGAAGATCCGAACACCTGGGAACTGGGCACCAGTCTTGCCGGCGGCTCGGTATTCCGCCTGGCCAAGTACGATCCGGGCGTGGCCAAACGCTGGCACGTGACCGATTCCGTCGACTACGCGATCTGCCTGGCCGGCGAACTGTGGATGCAGCTGGATGGCGGCGAAGAAGTGCACCTGACCCCGGGCACCGTGATCATTCAACGCCAGACCATGCATAACTGGGAAAATCGCGGCAAGGAACCCTGCATAATGGCTTATGTACTGCTCGCCACCGAAGGCGCGAAGACCACCGGCTGGGATCACTGATAAAGGCTGCGGCGCGGAATCCATCCCGCGCCGCTTCCTGACCCCCATGGCCTACATCGACGAATCCCTTTCCGCAGGCGAAGAAATAGCCGGCCTGTTCGAACAGCACTGGGTCGTTCGCATCCCGATGGTGCTGTGGCTGCTCCTCGTCATCACTCTTCCGCTGGCGATTTATGAATACCTGCGGGTGCGTTACACCGAACTCGGCGTCACCAACAAGCGCGTGATCTGCAAGACCGGCATCATCAGCCGCAAATCCGAAGAAATGAAACTGGCCTCGATCGAAACCGTCGAGATTGACCAGGGTATCCTCGGCCGTATATTCGGCTACGGCAACATCCATATCAGCGGCCGCGGTATCAGCGATGTGGTGCTGCGCGCCGTCAAGGATCCGATGGCAGTCAAACGCGCCATTGAAAGCGTCAGCAACCCGGTCGCCTGAGCGGCCCCACTTTCCGGAGGTTTCGACATGTACGACGACATCGGCAAACTGGTACTGCGTCTCACGCTGGGCATCCTGATGCTGCTGCACGGCATCGCCAAGCTGCGTTACGGCGTGTCCGGCATCGAAGGCATGGTCACCAGCCATGGCCTGCCCGCGTTTTTCGCCTACGGCGTGTTCGTCGGCGAAGTCATTGCCCCGCTGCTGGTGATCGCAGGGTTTTATGCGCGCGCCGGCGGCCTGATCATCGCATTCAACATGGTGGTGGCCATCGCCCTTGCCCACAGTGCACAACTGTTCAACATCGGCAAAAGCGGCGGCTGGGAACTCGAACTGCAGGGTTTTTTCCTGCTCACCGCAGTGGTCGTGGCGCTGATCGGTCCGGGCAAATACGCCGTCAACCGGCGCTGAACCCGGCGTAAGCAGCTGGCACGAGGCCGGCTTTTTTCAGGGCCTCGTCAGGTCCAGCCGGCCCGGGTGCGCAATCCCGCTGCGGAATCCGCAGCTTCACGCAGCACTTGCGTGTGGTCCAGCGCGGTGAACTGCCCTGCGCGCCGCAGCACGCGGCCGTCCACCATCACCGTATCGACATTGCGCGGCTGCGCGAACGTCACCAGCGCTTCGTAGGGATCGCTGATCGGCGACATGTTGATGTCGCCGGTGCGCACCAGGATGATGTCCGCGCGTTTGCCCGGCGTCAGCGAACCGGTGCGGTCGGCGATGCCGAGGTCGACTGCGCCGTCGAGCGTGGCCAGTTGCACCAGCCGTTTCGTGGTGAGCGGCACCTTCGGTCCGATGCGATGCAGATGCAGCGCGTAAAGGATGCGCATGCACTGAAAATAGTCGCAGGCATAACTGCCGGTATGGTCGATCGAAATGCTGACCTTGACGCCGCCCTGCAGCAGTTCCGCCAGTTGAATGACGCCGGCACTGGCCGCGCGCCGCGATTCACCGGTCGGCGACGTGCTGTAACTGACGCCGTGTTTGCTGAGCATCTGGCGTTCCGCTGCCGTGGTCAGCAGCGGATGCACCAGTTGCAGGTCCGGCCCGAGCAGGCCGGTCGACTCCAGCAGCGTGATCGGGCTCGGCCCCGAGGTATGCATGGTGATGGGCAAGCCCAGCGCACGCGCACCGCCCCAGTCCTTGCGCGCCGTATCCACAGAGATGTTGCCGCGCAGCGGATTTGTGGTGTCGCCGACGTTGCGCGATGAAATGCCCAGCGAGAGCATGCCGTCGTTGGGCATCCATTCGCGCTTGATTTTCGCCAGCCCTTCCAGATCCATGGCCTGGTCATCGGGATAACCCATCGGCGTTCCGTAGGCGAGACGGCCGCGCAGCCCGACGTCGCGCATCGCGCGCAGTTCGGCGTCGGCGTGCGCCGGCGAACGGATGTTGTGCGCCCAGTTGTGCACCGTGGTCGCGCCGGCGCTCAGGCCCTCAGCCAGGCCAAGCCTGACGCTGCGGTAACTGTCCTCAGGCGTATAAAACTGGCCGAGCCGGTTGGTCACCGGCTGGTAACCGCGTTTGGGATCATCAATACGGATCACCGGACGCAGCACACTGGTCCACAAATGCCAGTGCGTGTCGACAAAACCCGGCATGCAGATCATGCCCGCGGCATCGATCACGGTTGCTCCGGGTGCGGCAATGTCCTGCGCCACCGCGACAATGGCGCCGTTGCGCACATGCACGTCGCCACGGACAAAATCACCGACCTTGGCGTCCATGCTCAGGACCGTGGCGCCGCGGATCAGATATTCGCCGCGACCGGGCAAACCACCGGCAGTGCCGCTGCCGCCGCCCGTCTGTGCGCAGCCCATTCCCGAAACGAAGCCCGTTGCCGCCAGCGCCGTCGCCGTCTTGAGCCAGTTGCGGCGGCCGATTTTCAGCTCATCCATGATCCCCTCCCTGCGGGCCGTGGGCGACCCTGTTTGACTGCAATCCTGGACGAAGATGCTAGCACGCGTGCGGGACCGCTTCAGTTCTTCATCGGCTTGATGTCGGCCGCACGGATTACCCCGCGCCATTGAGCGATTTCCTTGCGCACGCGGTCATCAAGCTCGGACGGCGTTGATGTGGAAAAATCCGCGCCCTGCGCCAGGAAACGCTCGCGGATTTCGCGCTGTGTGAACATCGCCACGGTCTCGGCATTGATCTTGTGGATCACCGAGCCCGGAGTCTGCGCCGGCGCAAACAGTGCGAACCATCCGATCGCCTCGTAACCGGGCAATGCCGCTTCGGCCATCGTCGGCACCTCCGGCAGCACGGTCGCGCGTCGCGAGCTGGAAACCGCCAGCGCCCGCGTACGACCGTTTCGGATGTTGGCAAAAGCCGTGGACAGACCGCCGAACATCACTGAAATCTGTCCACCGAGCAATTCATACATCGCGGGAACACCGCCCTTGTATGGCACGTGGGTCATGAACAACCCCGCGCGCTGTGCAAACAGTACGGCAGCCAGATGTGAGGCGGTGCCGACACCGGAACTGCCGTAATCCAGTTCGTGAGGACGGCGTTTGGCAAAGGTGATCAGTTCCCCCACCGATTTCACCGGCAGCGACGGATGCACGATCAGCACGCTGGGCACCTGCGCCACCATGGTGACCGGGGCGAAATCGCGCAGTGTGTCGTAAGGCAGGCGGGCCCACAGCGACGGGTTGGTGACATGCGAGGTGTAGGCCATCAGCAGGTTGTAGCCGTCGGGCGGCGCTTTTGCGACCAGTTCGGAGCCGATCATGCCACCGGCCCCGGGACGGTTGTCGACGATCACCCCCTGCCCCCAGATCTCGAAAAAATGAGCGGCCAGCGTGCGCGCAAATACATCGGTGGAGCCTCCCGCTGCAATCGGCACCACGATACGTACGGTGCGATTCGGATAACTCTGGGCTGCAGCGACGGCAGCAACGCCCATCCAGCACAGGGCAACGCCGATGCGAGTAAGAGTATTCACAGGGAAATTGTAATCTGCAACGCGGGGAATTCGCGTTAAAATTGACCCTGTTAACAGCAGAGATAATCATGGCAAGGCAATGAGCAAACCGACACTGTTCGAAGGCGAGCTGCACGACGCAATGCAGCAACTGTATGACGAGACCATCGAGGCCATGCAACTGGCGAAAGTCAGCCCCGATCTCGACGACCTGTCGGCGGTATTTGCCGTCGCCTTGCTGAAGCTGGGCATGGCCACCGGTTTTGTCGAGCAGCGCCACCCCGGCTTCGCCAAGGAAGTCGAAGAAAAACGCCAGCGCGTCATCACCGCGCTGACCCAGAAACACTGAGGCCCAACATGCAGACCCCGATCTATCTCGACAACTCCGCGACCACCCCGCTTGACCCCGCGGTCGTCGACGCCATGCTGCCCTGGCTGCGCGAGCAGTTCGGCAACCCGGCGAGCAGCACCCACGCTTTCGGGCATGCGGCAAGCCGCGCCGTTGAAGCCGCCCGCGCCGACGTGGCGCGACTGGTCGGCGCCGAAGCGCGCGACATCGCCTGGACTTCCGGCGCCACTGAATCGAACAACCTGGCGATCAAGGGTGCGGCGATGGCGGCGCAGGCGCGCGGCAAACACCTGGTCACCGTGCAGACCGAGCACAAGGCCGTGCTCGACACCATGAAATGGCTGGAAAAGCAGGGTTTCAGCGTGACCTGTCTCGCGCCGCAGAAAAACGGCCTGCTCGATCTCGAATCGTTCCGTGCTGCACTGCGGCCGGACACCGTGCTCGCCTCGGTGATGCTGGTCAACAATGAAATCGGCGTCATTCAGGACATCGCTGCGATCGGTGCGATCTGCCGCGAACGCGGCGTGCTGTTCCATGTCGATGCCGCGCAGGCTACCGGCAAGGTCGCCATTGATCTCGCCAGGCTGCCGGTGGACCTCATGTCGCTGACCGCGCACAAGACCTACGGCCCCAAAGGCATCGGCGCCCTGTACGTGCGCCGCGCGCCGCAGGTGCGCATCGAATGCCAGATGCACGGCGGCGGTCATGAACGCGGCCTGCGCTCGGGCACGCTGGCAACGCACCAGATCGTCGGCATGGGCACGGCGCTGCGCATCGCCGGAGAACTGATGGCCACCGAAGTGCCGCAACTGCGCATGCTGCGCGACCGTTTCTGGAATCGCCTCAAGGATCTGCCGGGCGTGATGCTCAACGGCGACCTGGAACAGCGTATCGCCAACAACCTCAACATCAGCCTCGATATTCCCAACTGCGATTCCCTGGTCACCACACTGAGCGACATTGCGGTATCTTCGACTTCGGCCTGCTCCACCGGCGGCGTGTCGCACGTATTGCAGGCACTGGGCTCGGACGACGGCATCGCCGGCAACTCGATCCGCATCACCGTCGGCCGCTTCAACACCGTCGAGGAAATAGACTGGGCTGCGGATTACCTGCGTAAAAAAATAGAAGATTGCCGGGCCGGGCGTCTGCAGGCGGCGTAAGTTAAATAAAAGCCGGGTCAGCGGCGCTGGGGCGCGTTCGTCGCTTCATGCAAATGAATAAAGCTGTGGTCGCAGAAACCGGGTTCGGCCAGCCCCTGCAGTTCTTCATACACCCGGTCCGGTTCACGCAGCACGCGTGAATCAAAATGCCGGGCATTGACCGCGCCATAGTTGATGCAGAGGTCGCTCTGCGCATCGCGCTCCAGGCAGGCATATACCGTGGTCACGATATACATGCCGGCGGTGCGCTCGATGTAATGCAGGTAACGCCCCTGCACCACCTGCACATCGACAGCGCCGGCACGCCGGGTATCAATCGAACGCACGCTCTCGCCGCGTTGGCGCTGGTAATGGGTCAATGAATTGGAGCGGCCCTCGACCAGAAGCCGGTTTCCGGTTTGCGGATCGATGTCGTAATCGCGGTAAAAGGCACAGTGCACCATCGGACTGCGCACCAGATGTTCGAATCGCAGCGGCGCATCCTCGGCTGCAGCCGGCACACTCGCAGCGAGTGCCAGCCCGAAAGCGGCGCCGCGAAAAATCCGGATGTTCACTGCGAAAGCGGTCATCGAAACAGTGTGCGCCGGCACCCTGCCTCTGTCCATCACCCAGCCCGCGTGATTTATTTGGCCTTGGCCAGCCCCACTTCGGTCAGCACCGTCTGATACTCGATGTATTCCTCATCGAGGCGTTTTTTGGCCGCCTGGGCGTTGACATAGCCGTTGACCCAGAAGTTTTCCTCCAACTCTTTTTTCCAGTCGTCGGTCGCAGCCATCGCCGCCATCACCTTGTCCCAATAGGCGATCTGCTGCGACGTCATGCCCCGGGGCCCCATCAGCCCGCGCCAGCTTGAAGAGTCCGCAGGCACGCCCTGCTCGCGCCAGGTCGGTATCGACGCAAAGTCACCCCACATCCGTTTCGGCGAGGAAATCGCCAGCGTACGCAGCTTGCCGGTGCGCAGATGCGCGACCATATTGCCCAAACCCGTGTTGACAACATCGACGTGACCGCCGAGCACGGCGGTGGTGGTGGCAGAACCGCCGGGAAACACCGCGGCCTTCAGCTTCCTGATGTCGACCCCCCCGGCACGCAGACAGGTGATCAGCGTGGTGTGGTTGGCGCCGCCGAGGCTGGTGGAAATGCCGAAACTGGCGGACTCCGGATTCTTTTTGAGCATTTCCACCAGATCCCTGCCGGTCTTGATCGGCGACTCGCTGCGCACGTTGACGCCGAGGTATTCCTCGAACAGCATCGACAGCGGCGTAAACGCAGTGTGGTTGTACGGGATCAGGCCGAGGATGTGGTTGCTGATCGAGCCGGTGGTGGCCACGATCATGTAATGGCCGTCGCCCGGATGCTGGTTCAGGTAATTAAGCCCGATGGTACCGCTGCCGCCGGGTTTGTTGACCACGTTGACCGGCACGTCGACCAGTTTGTGCTGGATCAGGATTTTCGCGACCACACGTGCGGTGCGATCGGTGGTGCCACCGGGACCGGACGGTGCAACAATCTCGATCGGCTTGTCCGGTTTCCATTGCGCCTCCGCCTCGGCAACGGCGCCCGCGAAAACTGCCAGAACAAATATTGCCGCATACCGGACTTGCGTCATGTGAACTCCTTCGCTGAAGTGTCGACAAAATATAGCACGCCGTTTGCGGGAAACGTCACGTTATACTCTTCGCCGGCTGCGTATCGCGGCTACACCCTGACTTGCACAAACGGAATTCCACGATGGGCATGACCGCCGCAGAGAAAATACTGGCCCGCACCAGCGGACGAGCTACCGTCAAGGCCGGCGACATCGTTTACCCGCAGCCTGATTTTGTGATGATCCATGACGGCGTGGTACGCGGCGCCAAGGAAGAACTCGACGCCTTGGGCATCACCCGGCTGTTTGATCCCGAACGCGTGCTGATGGTCACCGACCATGACGTGGTGTATGTCAACGACCGTGCAGCGGCCCGCGGCGCCTTCAATCGCAAGGCCGCTCAAGCCTGGGGCGTCAAAAACTTTTTTGATGCCGGGCGTGGCGGCCACGGCCACATCTTCCCGACCGAACGCGGCTGGGTGCTGCCCGGCACATTGTATTTTGACAATGACCGTCACTGCACCAATGCCGGCGGCATCGGCGCACTGGCGATCCGCATGGGCACTGAAATCAACCGCGTTCTTGCCACCGGCACCAACTGGACGCTGGTACCGAAGTCGGTCCAGCTGACCATCAAGGGCAAACTGCAGCCCGGCGTGTTTGCGCGCGATCTGGGGTTTATCATCGGTAAACAGTTGGGCGAAGACGGCGCATTCGGTGTCGACATCGATTACCGGGTACTGGAATTTGCCGGTGACCTTGACCAGTTCAGCCTCGCCGCACGTATGTCCCTGTGCAGCACGCCGACCGAGATGCGCGCCATCGGTGTTTTTTTTCCTCCGTCGGAAGCGATACTGGCCTACGCCAAAGAACGTGCGCAACGACCCTTCACGCCGGTCTATGCCGATGCCGACGCACACTACGATGCGAAGGTTGAACTCGACGTCAGCGCCCTGCCGCCCCAGGTCGCGTTGCCCGGCGGCCCGCACAAGGCCGCCGACCTTGCCAGCGTCGCCGGCACGCCGGTGAGCCACACTTACATCGGCTCCTGTGCTTCCGGCATGTATGAAGACCTCGAAATCGCCGCATCCATTCTCAAGGGCCGCAAGCTTGCACCGGGCGTGCGCATGATCGTGGTGCCGGGAACAGAAGATTCCACGCGGCGCATGACCCGCGAAGGCCTGCTCGATATTTTCCATGATGCCGGTGCGATGGTGATTCCGGCCGGTTGCGGCCCCTGCGCCAGCGGTCGCACCGGACTGATTGATTCGGGAGAAGTTTCAATCTCCACAGCAGTTGCCAATGGTGCCGGCCGTTTTGGTGCCAAAGACGCACAGCTCTACCTCGGCAGCCCGGCCACCGTCGCGGCATCCGCGGTCACCGGAAGCATCACCGACCCCCGGGAATTCCTGTGACCGTCGATGATTGACCATGACACTCCACGAAATTACGCTCTACACTTTTTGCAAATGGTTAACTGAATGGGCATGACCGCAGTTGAAAAAGTGCTGGCTGCAAAAAGCGGACGCAGCAACATCAAGCCGGGGGATGTGGTATCCCCCGACCCCGACTTCATCATGATCCACGATGGCGTGGTGATGGGCGCCAAGCGTGAACTCGATGCACTGGGCATCACCCGGCTGGCAACGCCGGACAAGGTGATGATGGTCACCGACCATGACGTGATTTACGGCAGCGCGCGCGCCGCCGAACGCGGCGCCTTCAACCGCAAGGCGGCGGCGCAATGGGGCGTGAAGAATTTTTTCGATGTCGGCCGCGGCGGCCACGGCCATATCTTCCCGATGGAGATGGGCCTGCTGCTGCCCGGCATGTTCTATTTCGACAACGACCGCCATGCCACCAACGCCGGCGCCATCGGCGCCTTCGGTTTCCGCATGGGCTCTGAAATTTCCCGCGTGCTCGCCACCGGCACCAACTGGGTAATGGTGCCGAAAACAGTGCGCCTGACCCTCAAGGGTCAATTGCAGCCCGGTGTGCATGCGCGCGATGTCGGCTTCCATTTCGCCGCCCTGCTCAAACAGGGTGCGCTTTCCGCTGATCTCGATTACCGCGTGCTCGAATACGCCGGCGACCTCGACCAGTTCGATCTCGCCTCGCGCGCCGCCTTGTGCTCCACGCCAACCGAAATCCGCGCCTACGGCGTATTCGTGCCGCCGTCACAAGCGATTCTCGATCATGCAAAGGCGCGCGGACAACGGCCGTTCACACCGGTGTATTCCGATGCCGATGCGCGTTACGACGCCGATCTCACGCTCAACATCGCCAAACTTGAACCGCAGGTGTCGCTGCCAGGCAGTGTTGAAAATGCGGTTGATGTTTCTGTAGTTGAAGGCACCGTCATCGATCACGCCTTCATCGGCTCCTGCGGCTCCGGCATGTGGGAAGACCTGGTAACGGCAGCTTCCATTCTCAAGGGCCGGCGATTGGCGCCGAATGTCCGGCTGTTCGTCGCCCCGGGCTCCGAAGCCACCAACCGCCGTCTGGCCAGCGAAGGTCTGCTCGGCGTGTTCATCGATGCCGGTGCGGTGATGCTGCCGCCGGGCTGCGGCCCTTGCAACGACGCCGTGATCGGTCCGGTGCATTCGGGCGAAGTCTCGCTGTCGACGGCCACCAACAACAACGCCGGGCGTTTCGGTGCGCGCGACGCCAGACTCTATCTCGGCAGTCCCGCAACCGTTGCCGCATCCGCCGTCGCCGGAAAAATCACCGATGCAAGAAAACTGTGAGCAGGCGCCTATAAACCAACGTCATTCCGGCGAAAGCCGGAATCCAGACCGTGAAGCAACCTTGTGTATACATACTGGCAAGCAAACGAAACGGCACTTTATACACGGGTGTAACTTCAGACATTGTCAAACGCATCTGGGAACACAAAAATGATGTCGTCAAAGGGTTTACCCAGCGTTATGGCGTACATACCCTGGTCTGGTTTGAGATGCATGAAACGATGGCGTCAGCCATAACTCGCGAAAAAGCCATAAAGACATGGAAAAGAAAGTGGAAGCTGGAACTGATCGAAAAGGAAAATCCGCAATGGATCGACCTATACAAGAATCTGATTTGATCAGTCTTGCGGGATTTCCCTGGATTCCGGCTTGCGCCGGAATGACGATCTAAAAACTGAGCGCATAAGAAAATCATGAACGAATTCCAATGGGTATTGAAAGGCCGCTGCTACAAGCTGGGCCATGACGTGTGGCACGCCGGCGGCGTGGTACCGAACTGGGTGATCACCGGACGGCACTTCGATCCGAAGGACATCATTCCGCATCTGTTCGAGGAAACCGATCCCGGCTTTCATACCCGCTGCCAGCCCGGCGACATCATCGTCACCGGCAAGAACTTCGGCATGGGTCCGAAAATGAACGGTTATATCGCCATGCAGGCGCTTGGCCTTGGTCTGCTCTGCGAATCGATGCCCTTTCTCGCCTATCGCGCCGCGATCGGCTGCGGCGTGCGGGTGATGACCGACTGCGTCAATGCCACCGAAATGTGCGAGACCGGGGATGAACTGGAAGTCAATTTCCGTGACGGCTTTTTCATCAACCACACGCGCGACATCCGCCGTGAATACCCGCCGATTCCCGATACACTGATGGAAATCGTCGAACTCGGCGGCAATGCGGGCTGGCTGCAGCAGTGGCAGGCCAAACGCGCTGCCGGATCGTGACGCAGCATTTCAATCCGCTCGGCCAGCCGGTCGGTTTTCCGCTGCCGGATTGGACGCCGCCGCCGCGACCGCCGCGTCAGTCACTAGCCGGACAATATTGCCGCGTCGCGCCGCTGGACATCACCCGCCATGCGGCAGACCTCCACACCGCGAACAGGCTCGATCCCAGCGGTCGGGCATTTACCTATTTATACGCCGGCCCCTTCGACAGTCTGCAGTCCTACCGACAATGGATCGCGGCATCCTGCCTCGGCGCCGATCCGCTGTTTCATGCCATCGTTGACAGCACCACCGGCAAGGCTGCCGGCGTCGCCGCCTACATGCGCATTGATCCGCCCAACGGCGTGATCGAAGTCGGCCACCTCAATTTTTCGCCGCTGCTGCAACAGACCCGCGCCGCCACCGAAGCCATGCACCTGATGATGAAAAACGCGTTCGTACTCGGTTACCGGCGTTATGAATGGAAGTGCGACTCGCTCAATGCGCCGTCACGCGCGGCCGCGCAGCGCCTGGGGTTTTCGTACGAGGGCCTGTTTCAGCAGGCGATTGTCTACAAGGGCCGCAACCGTGACACCGCCTGGTTTTCGATCACCGACCGCGAATGGCCGGCAATCTGCGCCGCGCAGGAACAATGGCTGGCGCCGGAAAATTTCGATGCTGGGGGTCGCCAACACGTCAGCCTGTCGGCGCTGACGGCGCCACTGCTGCGCTCGCCGGAAAAATATTAACTATTTGTTTTTATTACTATTTTTTTGAGCGCGCCCGACTGAGCGCCTCATCGACAATACGGCGCAGCGCATCGCCCCACGCCACACCGGCAAAACACTGGTTGTTGCCCATCGCATGCGGATGCAGATCCGGGTTGGCATTGGCTTCGATGAACACCAGCCGTCCGTCCGGCGTCAGCCGGTAATCGATACGTCCGTAATCACGCTGCTCCAGTGCATGAAAAATCGCGCGGCTCGCAGTTTCGACATCACGCCGCAAATTGCCCGACAGCTTCGCCACGCGCCAGCGGATGCGCCAGCGGCTGCGATAAGCGCCGTCGTTTTTCAGTTTGAATGAAGCGAACGTCGGCGCACCAGGACCGCGACGGCCGATCACCAGTTCCACCGCCGGCATCACCTCGGGCTTGTTGCCGAGCAGCGCGACATAGAGATCGCGCCCCTCGATGAATTCCTCGCAGATCAGCGGCGCATCGATACGCCGCCGCAGCACGCGCACGCGCTGCACCAGTTCGCGTTCATTCTTCACCAGCGAATTGACGCGCACCTCGTCCGAACCGTCGCCGAACTGCGGTTTGACGATCAGCGGATACGGCACCCGCGGATTGCGGATCGGGCCTTTGGCCGGAATCACGAAATAACGCGGCACGGCGACGCCGAGGTCTGCGGCAATGTGTTTGGACAGTGCCTTGTCGCGCGCCAGACGCAATCCACCGGGACCGGAACCGGTGTAGGGGATCTTCAGCAGATCGAGCAGTCCGGCAATCGCCGCATCCTGGCTGCGGTCGCCGTCGACACATTCGGTCAGGTTGAACACCAGCCGCGGTTTGAGCGCGCGCAGTTCGGCAATGGTGTCGTCAACAGCGGCGACAAACGGAAGCGCCGTGACCTGCAGTCCCTGACTGCGCAACTCGGCGAGCAGATAGGCCTCGACGCTGCTGCGATCGGGCACGAAAAGGCCATGGGCGCGTCGTTGCCCCGCCTCGGCGTCAACCAGCAGCGCGACATCACATCGTGGGAGCCGGGTCGCCGCTGCGTGCATTCGCTGTTTTGCCATGCGCTGATTGTACTCCCGGCAACCACGCATTGCGTCTGTCTGCGGCCGCTGCTATCTTGCGCATCCGCATCAGTTTGGACTGCCAATAAAAAACGGGGCCTGCTGGCCCCGTTTTTTATTGGCAGCAACCGGCTCAAGCGAGACGCACACCCGCTTCGCTCATCGCCTGCTGCACGCGGCCCGGTAACAGCGGCTGCTGCCTCAGCCGCACTCCTGTCAGCTGGTGAAAGGCATTGGCGATCGCCGACGGAACCAGCGGTGTCGCCATCTGGCCGGCGCCGGTCGGATGGTTGGGCGACTGCACCAGCTTGATGTGGATGTTCGGAATATCGCGCATCCGCGGCACATGGTAGTCGAAAAAATTCGACTGCTGCACCAGGCCACCGGAGACATCGATGTGCTCGGTCAGCGCCAGCCCGATGCCGTAGACAATTGAGCTTTCAGTCTGCGCGATGATGTTGTCCGGCTGAATGGCAACACCGGCATCGATCACGCACCAGAAATCATGCACACGAATGCGGCCATCCTTGTTCAATGACACCTCGGCAATGCCGGCGAGCTGCGTGCCGCTGTAATCGAGATAGGCCACGCCAAGGCCGCGTCCCGGGCGATTGCGCCCCCAGTCGGCCATCCGCGCGACTTCCTCAATCACCCGGCGACCGCGCTGCGCCAATGGCGTCCCTGCCAGCTGGCGGATGCGGAACTGGACCGGATCAACACCCGCCTTGGTCGCGACTTCGTCGATGAACACCTCGTTGGCAAAACTGTTCTGGCCAACGCCGATGGCGCGCAACGGCGCGGTGCGGATGCCGGTGGGTTGCTGCAACCCTTCGGCCAGGCGGTGCGGAATGTCGTAAGTCGGCAGCTCGGTGCCGCGCATCGCGATATTGTCACGGCCCTGCGAAGCCTTGAAGCGCACCGGATCCATGTACGCCAGCGCTTCATCACTGACCACGCGATGGTGCCACGCCACGATCTTGCCATTGCCGTCGAGCGCCGCGCGAATGCGGTTCACGTATTGCGGACGAAAGCGGCCGTTTTTGACGTCGTCTTCGCGCGTCCACAGCACCTTGACCGGTTTGCCGGTCGCTTTGGACAGCAGCGCCGAATCAACCATGAACTCCAGGTCACGGTTGCCGCGCCGGCCGAATCCGCCACCGAGCAGCATGCCGTTGAACTTGATCTTATCCGCGGGAATGCCCAATGCAGCCGCCACCGCGTCAACAGCAATAGTCTGGCTTTGCGTACCACACCAGATCTCGCAACCGTCCTTGCTCACGGATGCGACCGAGTTCAGCGGCTCCATCTGCGCGTGATAGGCATAGTCAGCGCGATATTCGCCTTCGATGACGGTCTGCGCCTTGCCCAGCTCTGCAACCGCCTGTCCGACAGTTTCCCACGCGACGCCTTTGCGGCTTTCATCGCGGGCGATGCGCGCAAATGCTTCAAACCCACCTTTGCTGGAATGTTTCCAGCCGCGCGCCTCCTTCGACCATGTGACTTTCAAGGCCTGCTTGGCTTTGAACGCAGCCCACGGCGTTTCGGCAATCACGCCAACGCCGTATTTCAACGGCACGATCTGCAATACGCCCGCAACGGCACGCGCATCACGATCATCGATCTGCACCGGCTCTGCGCGATCAACCGGTTCACGCAGGATCGCGCCATAGACCATGCCCGGAACCTGCACGTCGATGCTGTATTGCGCCGATCCGTTGACCTTGCTGGCGACATCAATCCGCGCGACATCCTTGCCGATCAGCCGGAACTGCGCCTTGCCCAGCGGATCAAGCTGCACTTCCGGCGCCTGCGCCGGCACTTTGGCAAAAGCCGCGATCTCGCCATAGGACAGGCGCCGCCCTGATCCGGGATGCTCGGCATACCCCGGCCCGCTGACGACTTCGCTCAAGGGCACGCCCCAGCGCTGCGCCGCGTTGTCGAGCAGCACGTAGCGCACCTGGGCGCCGAACTGGCGCAGGTTGGTGAAATAGCCGGTGACCGTCGCACTGCCCGCGGTGTACTGCAGATAACGGAAAGCCGGATTGCCATAGATCTGGTTATTCGGCGGTGGCGCGACAATGCGCACCCTGGCCCAGTCGGCATCCATTTCCTCAGCGACAATCAGCGGCAGCGAGGTCAGCGAGCCCTGGCCCATCTCCGCCGCCGGCGACATGATGACCACAGTGCCGTCGGTAAACACCGTCACCCAATTGTTGATTTTGGCGCTTCCGGTCGCCGCTTCCGCAGCACCGATGGCGAGGTTTTGCAGCGACGGTGTCGCCACGGCCACACCGAAAGTCAGTCCGGCGGCGCCGGTCATGAAGCGGCGGCGCGAAGGATTGCTGATCACAGTACGTTTGACAGCCATCTCACACCTCCCCTTTGGCGGCGCGTTCAATCGCGCGTGCAATACGCACATACGTGCCGCAACGGCAGATATTGGGGCTCATGTATTCAACGATGTCCTCGCGGGATGGCCTTGAATTCTGCTTGAGCAGACCGGCGGCGCGCATGATCTGTCCGGACTGGCAGTAACCGCACTGCGGCACCTGCTCCGCTCGCCAGGCTTTCTGCAGCGGATGGTTGCCGTCCGGCGACAGCCCTTCGATCGTCGTCACCTGCTTGCCGTCTACATCCTTGATGGCATGCAGACAGGATTGCGTTGGTTCGCCGTTCAGGTGCACTGTGCAGGCTCCGCACTGACCGACGCCGCAGCCAAACTTGGTGCCCGTCAGTTTCAATTGCTCGCGCAGCACCCACAGTAACGGGGTATCCGGCGCGGCGGTGATCGTCTGGCGCTGCCCATTGATAGTCAGCGTTACCGTAACGTTGCTCATGAACTCCTCCCTTGAGATTGGCGTTGCGCCCTCGTTGCGCGCGGTCTGGCGCCGCGCTGCGACTGCAACGATTCTAGTCCAAACCCCGCAGCCTGACAGCGTTGGGGCCGCACCTTAAAGTAGACTGCAAGCCATTGTTTTTATTGTTAAATAATTTGGCCCGCCCGGAACAACCCGCGCGGCGCATGATGCAGCGGCTCGCAACCGTCGCGGGTGATGCGCATCATCTCGCCGACCTGCACACCGGCGCGTTTTGATTCATCGGCTTCCATGGTTACCGGGTTGGGCTGCACCACCACGGTCATGTTTTCCTCGAGTGTCATCTGCGGCAATGCGCGTCCGGCCATGCGGCTTTTAGTGCCGATGATGGGCTGGAAATAACCGCCGCCGAATCCATGCACCAGATCATCGCAGACCGTGTAACCCTTCTGCTCGATCAGTCCGGTGGCGTCGATAATCTCCTGCATCGTTGCGCCGTGGCGCAGCACCTTGGTTACCGCATCGAAGGTGGCCTCGGCGGTTGCGTGTAAATCCGCATAACGCGGCGTCGGATCGGCATCCACGGTGAATGTGCGCAGGATCTGCCCGGGATAGTCCCACCAGAATGCGGAAAGCTCGCAGAAAATGACATCGCCCGCCTGCACCTTGCGCGGCGACGGATGCTGCGGCGGCACGTAAATATGCGGCTGCGCCATTGACGTCACGCCGATGTAATGAATCATCGTCGTGCCGCCGAGTTTGACGTAGGCGCTCTCCACCAGCGCGCCGAGCTCGCGCTCATCCATCCCTACACGCGTTCCCGCCACCAGCGCACGCAGGCCGGCATCGGACAGCGCTGCGCCGATACGCAGCCAGTCGATTTCCTCTGCCGACTTGCGCATGCGCAGCTGGGTGTAGTCACCGTCCAGCAACACCATCTCAAAAGCCGCCTCCAGCTGGCGGAACTTGGACACCACCAGCGGACCGATCAGGCCGACGCGTTTCGCACCGCGCCGCTTGAGTTCGGCAATGGTCAGCGCGATGCCCTGATGCTGGCCCCAGCGCACATCGACGTCGCGGGCGATCTTGCGGCCCAGCGGAAAATGGTTGAACCATTCCATGTGCATGACCATGCGTTCGCCGGGTTTGAATACTGCATAGGCCTCCACCGTGCCCGGCCAGCCGGTGGCCCACTGCACGGCATTACCGGCGCGGTGGTCGGTCACCACCAGCAGGTGGTCGCAACCGTGTTTCCCCATCGCTGCCGCCAGCGCCGCATGACGTCGCGCATATTCGGTATCGGAAAAACGCGGGTATTGCTGCTGCATGATCGACTGCAGACGAGGCTCGAGATTCAATGGGTTGCTGCTTGCGGTATTGCTCAAGGAAAACTCCCGGGATGATTGATTAGCGTCGACAGCTGAAAAAAAGGCGGCGCAAAAATGCGCCGCCTGGTTCTACCTGTAATGACTTTACTGCGGCTTGATACCCGCCGCCTGCAGCACCTTCGCGCCAACCTCGATTTCGCTGCGCACGAACTTGGCGAAATTCGCGGGATCCATTTCCATCGGCTCATTGCCCAGCGCTGCCAGCCTGGATTTGACTGCGGCGTCGTTACCCGCAACCTTGATCGATTGCGAAATCTTGTTGATGATCGGCTGCGGCACGCCGGTGGGCGCCCAGATGCCGAACCACAATGAGAAATCGAAGCCGGGCACGCCAGATTCCGCAATCGTCGGCACGTTCGGCAGAATGCTGCTGCGCTTGATTGTACTCACCGCGATGCCGCGTACCCTGCCCGCCTGCAGATGTGCCAGCGTGGTCGATACCGGCGCGAAATAAAAATCAACGCGGTTGCCGAGAATATCGGCAAGCGCCTCGGCGGAACCCTTGTACGGCACATGATTCATGTTGATCTTGGCCATCAGCTTCAGCTTCTCGAGATTGAGATGCGTGCCGCTGCCGACGCCGGCGGAAGCAAAATTCAACGAACCAGGTTTCGCCATTGCCGTCTTCAGCACATCCTGTACCATGTTGTACGAGGTGCTCGGATGGGTCACCATGACATTGGGCTGCTGCGCGAGCGGACCGATATCGACATAGTCTTTCAGCGTGTCAAACGGCAGCTTGGCATACAACGACGGATTGACCGTGTGCCCGGAAGAATGCATCAGCAGCGTGTAGCCGTCGGGCGTGGCTTTCGCCGCGATCGCGCCGGCGATCGAACCACCGGCACCGGGCCGGTTGTCGGCAATCACCTGCTGCCCCCACATCTCGGTCCACTTCTGCGTGTAGAGGCGACCCACGATGTCGGTTGCACTGCCCGGCGGGAAGGCGACGATGAAACGCACCGGCTTTGTCGGGTAATCCGCGGCAACAGCCGAAGCGCCGGAGAACGCCAGCGCCACCAGCATCAGTTTTGCAATTTTTTTCATGTTTTCCCTCTTCCTGGTTCAATCAACGATCAGAGCCCGTCGCCGATATCCACATTCTCGGACTTGAGTTCGACGCCGGAAGCCTTGGCCTGCAGCAACAGCAACTGCGAAAAGTCCTGATCATAGCCGTTACCGATCAGGGTTTGCACCAGATCGCGCGTGACGCTGGTGGTCGGCATCGGCACGCCGTAATTCCGGCCGGCAGCAAGACCCAGATCGATGTCCTTGCGCAGCAGTTCCGGCGTGAAAGTGACATGGAAATCGAGGTTGGACAGCGCCGGGGTCTTGTAGGCGGTGAACATCGAGCCCATCACGCTCTTGTTGAGGAAGTCGAGGAAAGCGTGGCGCTGCATGCCGGCCTTTTCGGCAAGCACGGTGATTTCGCACAGGTTCTGGATCACCACGCCGAGCATCACGTTGTGGCAGATCTTGGCGATACGCGACAGTTCGCCTTCACCGACATAAGACACGCCGCGGCCGATGGCCTCCAGATACGGGCTTACCGCATCAAAGGCATCCTGCGGGCCCGAAGCCACCACCGTCAGCTTGCCGGCCTTGATGACCTTGGCGTTGCCGGACACCGGCGAGGCCAGCATCTTGATGCCCTTCTCACCCAGCTTGGCGCGGATTTCGGCGGATTCCTCGAGCGAAATCGACGTGCTGTCGACGATGATCTTCGGCTTTCCACCCTTGGACATCACGCCGTTTGGTCCGAACAGCACTTCCTTGACGTCCTTGCCGGTGGACACCATCGTGAACACAATGTCGCAGCCGGCGAGATCAGCCAGGTTGTCGGCGACTTTGGCTCCAGACTTGGCCAGCGGCTCCGCCTTGGATTTGGTGCGATTCCATACGGTGATGTCGCAACCGGCTTTCGCCAGACGCTCCGCCATTGCGTAACCCATGCGGCCGATGCCGATCCAGCCCAGTTTGTGTTGTTTCATGTTTGCCATTTGGATTCCTTAAAGATCAAATCATTAGCCACAGAGGTCACAGAGTTCTCAGAGGAACCCCGAAAACCGCCATCGCTGAAAAGTAAAAGTTGCTGCACTAACTACCCTTGTTTTTCTCTGTGCTCTCTGTGACCTCTGTGGCTCAAGGTTTTTTGTTTTCAGGCTTCCATCGCCTGATCCCAGTTGCGGGTTTCGATGGCATTCCGCACTTCCGCGAGGAAGGCCGCCGAATAGGAACCATCCACTGCGCGATGATCAAAACTCTGTGCCAGCACGCCAACCGGACGGATCGCGATCGAATCACCGCCGTCGCTCTCGATCACTACCGGCTTCTTGCGGATACCGTCGGCTGACAGGATCGCCACCTGCGGCTGGTTGATGATCGGCGCGGTAATCACCGTGCCGAACGCGCCGTTGTTGGTAATGGTGTAAGTACCTTCGGTCATTTCATCCGGACGCAGCTTGCCGGCGCGCGCGCGTTGCGCCAGATCGTTGATTTCTCGCGCGATCTGTGGCAGCGATTTGGCCGGCACATCCTTCAGCACCGGCACCACCAAGCCGTCAAAGTTCAGGTCTACTGCAATGCCGATATTGATCCGGCGATGCAGCACCAGACCATCACCCTGCAGGCTGGCATTGAGCTTGGGAAACTTGCCCAGCGCGATTGACACCGCACGCACAATGAACGGCAGATAAGTCAGCGAAAAGCCTTCGCGCGCCTTCCACGCGGCGCCATGGCGCTTGCGCGCCTGATCGACACGCAGGAAATCGGCTTCGGCCACTTGCAACACATGCGGCGCGGTCTGCCAGGATTTCGCGGTGTTTTCGGCGACGCGTTTGCGGATGCCGTTGAACGCTATCGTCTGGCCAGGCTGGACCGGTGCCGGGGCCGAAACTGCAGGCGATGTTGCCGGACGGGAACCGCGACTCGCGATGTAGTCCTTGACGTCTTCACGAGTGATGCGGCCATCGCGGCCGGTGCCGGTGATGTCCGATGGATTCAGGCTGTGCTCGGCAACCAGCCGACGCACCACTGGGGACAGCCGGTCAGCGGCATTAACACGGGGCCGACCCGAAGGCGCATTGGAAACCACTGGCGCTGCAACAGAAGCCGCTAGCGGTGCGGCACTGACCGCCGCAGGATTGGCGGCCGGTTTCCCCTCACCGCTTTCGCGGATGACCGCCAGCGTCGCGCCGACCTTGGCAGTGACGCCTTCGCCCACCACGATCTCAGCAACAATGCCGGCCACCGGCGACGGAATCTCGGTGCTGACCTTGTCGGTCTCCACGTCGAACAGCGTCTCGTCGGCCTTGATCGCATCGCCGACTTTTTTGTACCACTTGGTTACAACGCCTTCGGTGACGGTCTCACCGAGTTGCGGCATGATGATGTTCATCTTTTGTCCCTAAAACCTTAAAACCTTTTTAGCCACAGAGGTCACAGAGCGCACAGAGAAAAACCAAACCTGAAATGCTGTTTTGCGAGGTTTTTGCAGTTCTCTGTGCCCTCTGTGGCTAAGCCTTTGACCTTAATCAATCTTTTCCACAATTTCGCGCACGATGCGCTCCACCGACGGGATGGTGTTGTCTTCCAGCTGGTCGGCCGAAGGCAGCGGGATATGCGGCGTGGTGATACGGATAATCGGCCCGTCGAGTTCCCAGAAGCATTCGTCGGCAATGATCGAGGCAATTTCAGCGCCCCAGCCGCACAGCCGCGGGTTTTCTTCGACTGTGACCAGACGTCCGGTCAGTGCGACTTCGGCGAGGATGGTGGTCATATCCAGCGGCACCAGCGAACGCACGTCCACCACCGTGCACGAAATGCCGTGTTCTTTTTCGAGGATTTCTGCAGCGGCCAGTGCGCGGTGCACCATCAAGGCGAGCGCGACGATGGTGCAGTCCTTGCCCCGGCGCAATACTCGCGCCTTGCCGAGCTCATCAACATATTCGCCGTCGGGCACTTCGCCCTTCATCGGATACAGCGACTTCTGCTCAAACACGAGCACCGGATCATCATCGCGCACCGCGGCAGCGATCAGACCTTTGACGTCGGCGGGAAACGCCGGCGCAACGACCTTGATGCCCGGAATCATCATTGCCCAGTTTTCCACCGACTGTGAGTGCTGCGCGCCGAAACGCGAGCCCGCGCCGTTGGCGGTACGGATCACCAGCGGCACCTGCACCTGACCGTTGGTCATGTAGCGTGACTTGGCGATCTCGTTGGCGACAATATCCCAGCACACTGCGAGGAAGTCGGAAAACATGATTTCGGCAATCGGCCGCAGACCGGTCATTGCCGCACCCATCGCTGCGCCGAGAATTGCCTGCTCTGAAATCGGCGTATCACGCACGCGCTTGGGGCCGAACTTGTCGAGCAGACCAACGGTGGCCTTGAACACGCCACCGGCGGCTGCAATGTCCTCACCGAGGAACACCACGCGCTCATCGCGCGCCATTTCCTGCGCGATGCCTGCAGCCACCGCGTCGCGGTAGGTCAGTTCCGCCATGATGCACCTCCATCGGCCCAGACATGCTGATAGATGCCATCCAGCGATGGCGGTGCCGAAGCCTTGGCGATTTCGGTTGCTTCATTGACTTGCTGCATCACGTCGTCCTCAATGTCTTTCAGCGTGGCGTCGACAATGCCGAGGCCCAGCAGGCGTTCACGGTAAATCTTGATCGGGTCGCGCTCGAGCCATTTTTCCAATTCACCTTCCGGGCGGTATTTCCCGGGATCGGCACGCGAGTGACCGGAATGGCGGTAGGTCATGCATTCGATCAGCGCCGGACCGCCGCCCTTGCGTGCGCGGTCGATGTATTTGGTCGCCGTGCGATAGACCGCATCGGCATCGTTGCCGTCGACAACAATCTTTTCCAGGCCGTAGGCCGACGCACGATCCGCCGCCGGATGCTCCACCGCGGTCACGGTATGGATCGGCGTGTATTCCATGTAGAGATTGTTTTCGCAGACAAAAATCACCGGCAGCTTCCAGATCACTGCGAAATTGAGCGCTTCATGGAAGGCACCGATGTTGGTCGTGCCGTCACCGAAGAAACACACGGCCACCTGTTCGGTGCCGCGGTACTGCGCGCTCCATGCCGCACCCGCCGCCACCGGCAAATGCGCGCCGATGATCGCGTACGAACCCATCGCGCCCTTGGACACATCCGTCAGATGCATCGAGCCACCCTTGCCGCCGAGCAGGCCGCATTCTCGGCCCATCAGTTCACCCAGCACGCCGCTCATCGACGCCCCGCGCGCCAGCGTATGAGCATGGCCGCGGTAGGTGCAGAACGTGTAGTCGTCGGGACGCATCGCCACGCCAAAGGCGGCGGCAATCGCTTCCTGCCCCAGCGACAGATGGCTGGTGCCCTTGATCAGGTTCTGCAGGAACAGGTCGAAGGCGCGTTTTTCGCACAGCCGCAGTTCGAGCTGCATGCGGAACAGCTCGAGCCGGATGTCGCGACCGATATCGTCTTGAGGATCGTCGGGTTTTGGTCGTTTGGTGGATGTAGCCATATTTGCTTTCGGGTTAGGTGTCAGGCGTCAGGTGTGCGGTCTTTGGAGGGGGCGCAAGCGCTAGTCCTTACTCCTCCCCCCTTACGCCTGACTAGTATTTATTAGCGATCGGCAATTCCTGCGCCGGGAACAGCGTGATGACTTTCGCGCCGTCAGGCGTCAGCACCACTTCCTCCTCGATACGCGCCGCCGACACGCCGTCCTTGGCTGGACAGAAAGTCTCCACCGCAAACACCATGCCGGCTTTCAGTTCATACGGATCCTTGAACGAATTCAGCCGCGAAATCAGCGGCCGCTCGTGCAGGCCGAGGCCCAGACCGTGGCAGAAGTTCAGACCGAAGGCTGCCATCTCGGTTTCGAAACCGATTTCGGTGCATTTCGGGAACGCGCGCGCGACCGTATCGGTCGAGACACCCGGCTTCAGCATGCCGATCGCATCATCCATCCAGCGCCGCGCCCGCTTGTACGCGTCGTGCTGTGCCGGTGTGGCGCTGCCCACGGTGAAGGTGCGGTAGTAACAGGTCTTGTAACCCATATAGGAATGGATCAGGTCAAAGTACGCCTGGTCGCCGGGACGGATCAGCCGGTCGGTGAAGTTGTGCGGATGCGGACTGCAACGTTCGCCGGCAATCGCATTGACGGCTTCAACGCAATCCGAACCCATTTCGTAAAAACGTTTGGCCGCCATGGCGACGACTTCGTTTTCACGAATACCCGGTTTCAGCGCTTCAAAAATGTCCTGATATACGCCATCGCCCATCGCCGCCGCGGTATTGAGCAACGTGATTTCGTCGTAACTCTTGATCTCGCGCGCATCGAGCATCACCTGCTGGCCGTCCATCACCTTCAGACCCAGCTTCTGCAGTGCAAACAGGAACGGCGGTTCGACCACGTCAATGCCGATCGGCATGTCGGCAACACCCTCTTGCTTGAGGATGTCGTAAATCTCTTTCGCTGCAGCCTCGAACAGACCGACTTTCGGCGATACCGCGCCGCGCAGTCCGGCCAGCCCCGGAATGTTGTGGTTCTTCGGCAGCCACGGCGCATACAGCTTGTGGTGGCGCACCGCGGAACCGAAGTCCCACACCCAGGGCTCACCATTGCCGGTCAGCAGACACCAGCGCGTCAGTTTGTCGCGCGCCCATTCGCCGATCACCGTGCTCGAGATGTAACGCATGTTGATCTGGTCGAACACCAGCAGCGCGCCGAGCTTGGATTTTTTCAGCGCATTGCGCGTGCGTGCAAGACGGTATTCATGCAGGCGCTGGAAATTGACGCGCTCTTCGAAGTCGACCTGCATGCGGCCCGGCGCCTGCAGCGGACGCTCCCAGCGATGTCCCGGATCGGCCGGATCAAACAGCACGTCGGGTGCCGATGACACGCCCTTCTTCGGGTTGATGCTGGCGGTCTTGATGAGTTTTGGCTCGACCGGTTTTTTCTTCCGCGCCATCAAAATTTCTCCATTATAATCAAATACTTATGAAAAAATACTGCAAACCACCTCAGTCCGCCTTGATGCCGGCGGCCTTGATGATCGGCGTCCATTTGGCCAATTCGCTTTTGACGTAGGCCTGCAGTTCTTCCGGCGTCGTCGGCGAGGCAATCGCGCCACGTTGCAACAATGAAGCCTTGACCTCCTCCGAACTCAGAATGCCGGTGATTTCCTTGTGCAGTTTGGCGACGATGGGCTTCGGCACCTTGGCCGTGGTGAACAGCCCGAACCACAGTTCGGCTTCCATGCCGGCGATGCCGGCTTCGATTGTGCTCGGAATATCCGGCGCACCAGGGAAACGCTCCTTGCCCGACACCGCCAGCGCACGCACCTTGCCCGACTTCAACTGCGCATACGCGGTGACCGGCGACAGGAAGGAGATCTGCGTTTCGCCGGAAAGAATGGAAGTCAGCGCAAAACCGGCGCTCTTGTACGGAATGTGCTGCACATCAACCTTCGCGACCTGCTTGAACAGTTCACCGGTGAGATGGCTGACCGTGCCGTTGCCGGCCGATGCATAACTGAGATTGCGCTGCTTGGACAGCGCCACCAGTTCCGGAATGTTTTTCGCCGGCACCGAAGGATGGACGACCAGCACCGTGACGCCGGTCGCCGTGCGGGTGATCGGCGAAAAATCCTTCAGCGGGTCATACGGCAGGTTTTTGTACAGCGACACCGCGCTGACCATCGGGCCGGCATGGCCCATGATCAGTGAATAACCATCGGGGGTGGCCTTCGCCACCACTTCTGCCGCCAGCGTGCCGCCGGCTCCCGCGCGATTGTCGACCACCACGGCCTGACCCCAGCGTTCGGTCAGCTTCTGGCCGATGTAACGCGACAGGTAATCCGCCGTGCTGCCCGCCCCCTGGCCCATGATGCGTATCGGTTTCGACGGAAATTTGTCTGCCGATTCCGCCGCGACTACCGGTCCGGCGATCAGCGCTGCGCCCATCACCATGCCGCTTAACGCGTATCCGATATATTTCATGTTGCCCCTCCGTGGGTTCGATTATTAGATGAACTTGTTATGAATGAACGTAGCTGCGGATGAAATGGAAGCCGATGAATTCAGAAGCCTGCGCGCTGCTGGAACGACAGATCCATATACTTGCCCGGCTCGCCTTTCGGCACCGTCAGTCCTTCGGCCTGCCAGTAAACGTCAATCACCTGGCGCAGCCCCGAAGCATCAATCGAAGGCAGCGCGCGCGCGACAAACGCATCGAAGGCTTTGTTCGCCAGTTCCGGCGCGATGTTCAGGCGTGACGGCAGCAGCGCGATCGCTTCGGCCTTGTGCGCCGGATCCTTCAGCCAGACACAGGCACCGCGGAAGGCGCGGATGAACGCCACCAGGCGGTCGCCGTTCAGCGCCGCCCACGAACGGCGCGCGGCGGCAATCGACCCCGGATACTCGGGGAAAAACTGCATCGTCGTGCCGAGCGAACCAAACCCCGCGGCAAACAGATTGCGGTCGAACGGCGGATTGAGCCAGCTCGCCACGCAGGGGCCCGACTTCAATGCATCAAAGCGCTCCTGCGAACCGCCGATTTCGACAAAACGATAATCGCTTTTGGCGAGACCGTTTTCGGCGAGCAGCTTGCGCAACAGCAGCGCATAACCGGTATTGGCGCCGTCGACGGCGATGTCGCGGCCTTTCAGATCGGCAATGGTCTTGATGCCGGGCGCCACCACCAGCGACAACTCGGGTGCATGCCCCTGCGCCATCACGATGCACAGGTCGCTGCCGGTTTCGACGGCGCGCACCACGTGATCGGACTGTTGGAAACCGATGTCGTAACCGCCGCTGCGCATCTGCTCCAGCTGGTGGTTGGATGAACCGGTCAGCGTGACATCAACTGCAACACCTTCCTGCTCAAACAATTTGCGGCCCTGGGCCACATACAACGGCCAGGCATTAACCCCTTCGGAAATAATCGCCAGTTTTACCGGCGTTGCAGCGGCTGCAGTCATGTCTCCTCGCGGATTTTTTTGGAATGGATGCGTATTGTCGTTGATCAACGGCTGTTGGCGCACAGTGCGTCCAGACCACGGTCCTGACAGCGTAAATCGAGTCGACAGCGCCCGAAACTCTAGTCTTGGTTCAACCAATAGTCAATCATTTGGCCATATTGGTTGGAATTGACGGCCATTGATCTTATCCGCGTTGATGCGCCGCACAAGATTGAAAAAACAGAAATCGCCCAAATTCCAGCCTGATCATGGTTGTCGAATTCTCGTTTTTTATGAACCAATTGACCAAATTGGTACAGGGCTGCACAATCCGCCGCATTCAGGACTTTGCCATGACCACGATCCGCCGCTCCGAATCCGACAAACACCGCCGCAGCAGCAGCAAGCGCGACGGCGTACAGGAAATCCGCGCCTTCCTGCTGGAAACGGTCGCGCAGGGCGCGCTCGGCCCCGGCGGCAAGCTGCCGACCGAACGCGAACTGGCGACACGTTTCACCCTGCCGCGAAACACGGTGCGCAAGACGCTGGCGCAACTCGAAGCAGAAGGCGCGATCACCCGCCACGTCGGCCGCGGCACTTTCCTCGCCGACATGGGCGGCTTTCCTGCCGACACCATCACCCACACCAGCCCTGCGGAACTGATGGAAGCACGGCTGCGGCTGGAACCGACGATGGCAGAACTGATTGTCATCAACGCCACACCCGCCGACTTCGAACGCATGGAGACCTGCCTCGACCGCGCCGAACGCGGCACTTCGCTCGATGACTTCGAAGTGTGGGACGCAGCGCTGCATCAGGCCCTTGCCGCCGCCACCCACAACCGTTTCATGATCCGCGTCTTCGACATGGCCACCGCAGTGCGCCACCAGACCGAATGGGGCAAGTTGAAGGACCGCGTGGTCACCGCCGAGCGCCGCCTCAAATACCAGGAAGAACACCGCACCATCGTGGACGCGCTGAAAGCCCGCGACGCCGACCGCGCCCGTGCCGCCATCCTCACCCACCTGCAGCATGCACGCCGCAACCTGTTCGGCTTCTGACGCACGACAAGCGGTAGACTGACCGCATGGAAGTTTCCTTCACCTCGACGCTGATCGTGTTGCTGCTGGTCATGGATCCGATCGGCAACATTCCGGTGTTTGCAGCCCTGCTGCGCAAACTCGAACCCGCGCGCCGCCGGCTGGTGATCGTGCGCGAATGCGCAATTGCCTTCGGTCTGCTGCTGTTTTTCGTGTTTTTCGGCCGCACCATCCTCGACCTGTTCGGCCTGTCGGATTCGTCGCTGAACATCGCCGGCGGCGTGATCCTGTTCCTGATCGCGCTGCGGCTGATTTTCCAGCACCCTGAAGGTGTTTTCGGCACCGACAGCATTGAATCCGAACCCTTCATCGTGCCGCTGGCAATTCCATCGATCGCCGGCCCCTCGGCCATCGCCACCATCGTGCTGGTGGTGTCGCGCTCCCCGGAACGCCTTACCGACTGGATCCTCGCGCTGGCCATCGCCAGCACCATCACCCTGCTGTTGCTGCTGGCCGCCGACCGTATCGCGCGCCATATCGGCCGCCGCGGCCTGGCCGCGCTGGACCGGATGATGGGATTGGTGCTGACCGCCATTGCCGTCGAAATGCTGCTCAAGGGCATCGAAAGCTTTGTCCGCGGGCTGTAAAAGCCCCCTGAAAATACGTCGCGAATTGGCTTGACAGGCTCAAATCACGGTGTGTTGATATCTCAGGCTTACGCAACCGATCGCGGCTGTTACAAAAGTCCTCGGGCACTGTCAATATCTATCATCCCCGGCAAATCACCCAAGAGGCAAACACGCGCTAAGTGATTGACGCCATTACGCTTTTACGACACTTTTTTGACGCTAGCAAGTTATTGATTTTAAACAGTTATTATGCACTCTCCCCGTGCGTAATCGGGCATCAAAATTATTTTGCGTACATGCCGTTGCGATGTGTCTGGAAGCGCACAGGCCCTGCGCTCCCCGTTCCGGTGCATGACCCGAAAAAGCATGCACAATTTCTGTGGATATCTCTGTGAACAACCCTAAAAATGCGGGGCTGGGACTGCGCCACACCGGCGCACAACTTAGGTTGCCTAAAATTTCATCAATCACCCCATGATCAGAACCATGAGCCGAAGGCCCAGCCTTTGCGCTGCGTTTGCGGGCCTCACTATTGCCTTGATGGCGCCAGTAAGCGCGCACGAACATTTGCCGCTGCGCATCGAGCACCGCACGGCGATCCGCGACCTGCCGGTGCCGTCCAACCCCGCGCACAGTCTGGAACTGCGCGCTGTCAATCTGGATCGCTGGCCGGAATCCGAAATCCATGCTGCACTGCGCACAACCGCGCAAATCCTCGGCCACTGCGGCATCCGCATCACCCGCGTCGATGTATTGAACGTCACCGCACCGGAAACGCACCGTTATTTCGACACGCCGCGATCACGCGAACTGGCACGCGAGCTTGCTCTGCCGAAGCCCGCGGTATTTTTTACAGCGGGCACGCGTCAGGTACCGGCCTTCGACGCCGAAGCCATCGGTCGCGGCAACAGCCGCAGCCGCCCGGAACTGATGGATACCGTGTGGATCGCTCAAGGTGCCCGCGACCTCGGCATTGTTGTCGCGCACGAACTCACACATGTACTGATGGACAGCGGCACACACGACAACACGCCGGGCAACCTGATGGCGGAAAACACCACGCCGCAGAACACGCAACTCACTGCGTTGCAGTGCGAACTTCTCACCGCAACCGGTCGCCGCAACGGCCTGCTGCGCGGCGTAGACTAGGGAACGCCAGACGAATCGTGTCGATCCGCCGTTCATGGTTCGACAAGCTCACCACGAACGGCTCCACAAATGACCGTTCGCCCTGAGCCTGTCGAAGGGTGAGCGGTCATTTGCCGGATGAGCCAACCCACCCACCGCCATGACTGAGCAGCCACAAAGCACGACCACCCCTGAAGGCCCGTGGAATCCGGGACTGCAGTCGCAGATTCCTGCCGATCTGCTGCCGCTGGCGACGATCTACCGTCCCGAATACGTACGCACGACGCTGCGCGAAGCGCGCGAACTCGCCGACCTCACCGGCCTGCCGATGGAAGACCTGGTGGCGTTCCGCCCCGAGCGGCTGGTGGTGCATGAACTGCTGGCCCTGGTCACCGCCAATTTCGCCGTTGAAGACGGCCGGAAAACCGAAGACCTCGGCATCAACTTCCGGCGCATGACCGACGCGCTGCTGACGCGCCACATCGCGCCGCAGATGACAAAAATCACCGCGGCCCATGACGCGCTGCGTTTGCAACTGCACGCGGCTGTCAGCGCCGAACTCGAACGCGGTTTGCGCGAGGATGCCGCCGCCACACCGCAGCACAGTTTCTGGGATCGTCTGCTCGGCAAGCGCAAAACCGCAACCCCCGTCGATGAAGGCGAAACCACTGACGTGCGCGCGATCCGCCGCTGGGAAGCGCAGGCGAATGCCGCAACCGATCCCTTGGTCCGCGCTGCGGCCTCAGCGCTTGCCCGCGTCGCCACTGCGATGCTCACGCGTCATGGCCGGCTGTGGCGCGACCATGCACTGATCGCCAGCGTCGCCACCGACCTCGCCTGCAATGAATACGGCAGCGAATGCATCGGCCGCCTGATCGAACCGTATATACGGCGCGGCGCCGACATTGAAGGTTTCCGCCGCCTGCCCGTGCAACAACAGCCCGTGGTGATGAACACCAAGGGCGCCTCCGCCGCCGGCAAAAGCACGCTGCGTCCGCTGCAGCGCGCGCTGGCCGCGCGCATCGGCGTCAGCTGGCAGGATTTTGCGCTGATCAGCCCGGATATTTTCCGCAAGTTCCTGCTCGACTACTCGACACTGGGCCCGGCGTACAAATACGCCGGCTCGTTCAGCGGCCACGAACTGCAGATCGTCGACCACAAACTCGACCGCACCATGGCGCGCAAGGCTGAACGCGGATTGATGTCGCACCTGCTGATTGACCGTTTCCGTTTTGATACTTTCGCGCCCGCATCCGATGTCGCCGGCAGCAATCTGCTGACACGTTTTGGCAGCCTGGTTTATCTGTTTTTCATGATCACGCCGCCGGACGCCACCGTCGAACGCGCCTGGTACCGCGGCCTCGAGGTCGGCCGCTACAAGGCAGTGGACGACCTGCTCGCGCACAACATCGAAGCCTTCTCCGGCGTGCCCGAAGTGTTTTTTACCTGGGCGCTGGCCACCGACAAAAAAGTGCATTACGAATTCCTCGACAACAGCATCCCGCTCGGCCAGACTCCGCGCACCGTAGCCTTCGGCTGGAACGGCGAAATGCATGTGCTCGATGTCGGCGGCATGCTCGACATTGAGCGTTACCGCAAAATCCATGTCGAAGCACGCAATCCGCGCGAGGTGTATCCCGGCGCCGCCGAAATGACCCCGGAAAACAACACTCAGTTTCTCGCGCAATGCGTGCGCCGCCTGCCCGTCGTCAATTTCGCCGATCGCAGCAGCCAGCGCATCTGGCTGCGCATGGAACAGGGCAAACCGATGTGGCATGACCCCTCGGCACTTGCCGCGGCGATCACCGACCCCGAAACCCGCGCCGGTATTGCCGCGATCGCACCTGAAGCGCTCAAGGGCAGCAGCCTGCCGCAAGCCACCGCACGCATCCTCGACACCGAACGCATGCACACGCTGGGCAACTGGGGCCACGCGTGCGAAGATGTCGCAAAAAATTCCTGAATAAAAACATCATCCTATGAATATCCTGCTGCCCGACGCCCATGGCGCGATGACGTCCTACACACTACGCGGCCCCGGCGCCTTTGATGCGCCTAAAGCGCCATTCAACCGGGTCGCTTACGCCGCCGCTCACGTCGTCGCTGATCCGCGCGCGGCAATCAATCCCTGGCAACAGACCGCCGTCGATTGGGACGCCACCCTCGCTTACCGGCATTACCTGTGGAGCCTCGGCTTTGGCGTCGCCGAAGCGATGGACACCGCGCAGCGCGGTATGGGCATGGACTGGAAGGATTCACTGGAACTGATCCAACGTTCAGCTGCCGCCGCACGCGATGTGCCCGGCGCCTTGCTCGCTTCAGGTTGTGGTACCGACCAACTCGCAGTGGAAGACGCAAAAACACTGGACGACGTGATCCGCGCCTATGAACAACAGATGGCCGCGATCGAACGCGCCGGCGGACGCCTGATCCTGATGGCCAGCCGCGCGCTGGTGCGCGTCGCCCGCAGCCCCGCCGATTACGAAAAGGTCTACGACCGCCTGCTCAGGCAGGCCCGCGAGCCGGTGATCCTGCACTGGCTGGGGGGCGCCTTTGATCCGGCGCTGGAGGGTTACTGGGGCAGCCTGGAACTGCCGGGCGCAATCAACACTGCGCTGGGTGTGATCAACGCAAATGCACACAAGGTCGACGGCATCAAGATGTCGCTGCTCGACAAGGACATTGAAATCACCCTGCGTCGCCTCCTGCCCGCGGGCGTGCGCATGTACACCGGCGACGACTTCAATTACGCAGAGCTGATTGCCGGCGATGATGCAGGCACACGGCCCAACCACGGCCACAGCGACGCGCTGCTGGGTATTTTCGACACCATCGCACCCGCCGCCAGCGCCGCCCTCGCCAGACTCGCACAGGGTGACGCCGCAGGCTTCCACCGCATGCTTGAACCGACGGTGCCGCTGTCACGCCACATGTTCGGCGCGCCGACCTGGCATTACAAAACCGGTGTGGTGTTCATGGCCTGGCTCAACGGCCATCAGGATCATTTCGTGATGGTCGGCGGACAGCAGAGCGCGCGGTCGCTGATGCATTTTGTTGAACTGTTCAAACTGGCGGATGCGGCAGGATTGCTGCTGAAAACGGAGTTGGCGGTGGCGCGGATGAAGACGCTACTGAAGTTGCACGGCCTCGGTCAGTAACATATATATCTGTCGTTGAGAACAAGCCACACAAAGTCACAGAAGTCTGGCGGAGCCACAAAATAGGGACAGTGGCGGGCGTCCGCTTTCGACTGCGGATTCAACCGATCGACGCAACAGATTGTCGATATCGTTCGGCGGGTGTTTCGTAGTGTAGTGTTTTCCTTGGGCGGTCATTTAATTTCCTCGCCACTGCATTTAGCTTGGCTTG